>NZ_BMQA01000021.1 GCF_014647875.1 Streptomyces brasiliensis
TTGCGATGCACCGCACCGGACGCCGCGAGCTTCCCGGCAAACCTTCCCGGCCACAGCACTGGTCCGACGTGTCCCCAGGCCGGACGGTGCCGGCGGCTCTGTACGGCGCGAACGTCACGCACCCCGGCCGATGGCCTGCAGCCTCGAAGGCGAGGCCGTTCAGGAACGCCGGAGATCCGTGGCACGGATCCCCGAACTGACGGTGCGGTGCTCGGGCAACACCGCACGCTGCGACACGTGGCCGGAGGGCCGAAGACCGCAAGGAACGGTCTTCGGCCCTCCGGCGGGGTGTAGCGGCCGTGCCGGCTATGACGGCGGGTGGCGGGGGCTGTGGTCGGCCCCCGTGCCGCTGCACAGCCTCCAGGGCCGGCTAGCGGTGCCCGTGGTAGCGGTTGTGATCCCAGCGCCGGTCGGTGTACCAGCCGTGGTGCCAGCCGTGGTGCCACCGATCCCAGCCCCGCTGCCGGTCCCGGTCCCGGTCCCAGTCGCCGAAGCGACCGTCGTGGTCGTGGCCTCTGTTGTCGCTGTGCGAGTAGCTCCTCCCGTTGTCGCGGTCATGGTCGGCTCCGGCGGCCAGGGCCGGCATGGCGGCCACGCCGACGAGGGCGCCCGAAGCCACGAAAGTGGCGATCAGGCGGACCGTCGTACGAGAAACAGACATGAATCTGTCACCTCACGTTCGTGCACGCCCACCCTGGTCGGGGTGGGCGTGCAATCCGAAAGTCCCGGCTGGGTGCCGAGGCCCCACACTGTGACCCTTCACGGCGACACCAGATCAACAAAATGATTCGCGTTACAAAATGCGGATATATCCGTAACAGTCGCTTGTATGGGGCATCGATGCTCGGGAGAGGCCCGGGCGCCGGCCCTGTTTCAGCTCCGAATCACGCTGTGAGCAGGTAAGAAGAGCATCTGACGGTCCATGACGGTCTTGGCGGTCTAGCCGCCTCGACTCCTTCGAATGGCCCAATGGCTTCAGTAACGATGGGGGGCCTCTGTTCGGGGGACCCGTCGCTGTCGGCGGCGATTCGGTCGGTCCGTAGCGGGGTGCCGTCGTCTCGGACGCTTTGCTGGAAGCAGCCTTCGGGGCGTGGAGGCACTCCACGGCGTTGGCGAGGTAGGCAGGCCCGGGTCGGCATCCGCCAGACGCCGGCCGGGCGGATGTTGTCCGTCTGGGCAGCGTCCGCTTCCTCCTGAACGGACCTCTGGTCACGACGGTCCTGTTCCGGCGGCGGACGGCAGCGATGTCCGGCCGATGACCAACAAGGTCGGCGGAACGGCTTCGGGCTGGAGTTTCAATGACTCGGGCAAGCGCCGGCCTGGGTCCCGGAGCACCAGTCCGGAAGACATGTATGCGGGCGGGGCCCAATGCGGGCCCGACGGAACCGGTGGACGGTCAGGCCGTCACCCTGAGGCGTTTCCGCCTCTGGTGGGCTGCAATGCCACCGCGTATTCACCACCCGATCGGCCCGTTCGGTCGCGCTGCCGATTGCCCGCCGTGCGAACGTGACCGGGGCCCTGCGTGAGGGCGAGCGACTGACGGGAGAAGAATCATGAACCGTCGTGTCGTCCACACCCGTGGCGGGTCCCCCGCTGACGTGCTGACCGTCATCGAGGAGCCGGAGCCGGCAGCGCCCGAGCGTGGTCAGGCGCTCATCCGTACTACGGCTTTCCCGGTGCACCCTGGTGATCTACAAGCAGTCGGGGCTTACTCCGGTGCGGCAGCAGAGCCGGTCCCGGTCGGCGTGGAGGCCACCGGCGTGGCCGCGGCGATCGGCCCGGACACGCACGTGGCGCCGGGTGTCGAGATCGGCAGCCGCGTAACGGTCTTTCCGCAGCCGGGAGCGTGGTCCCAGTGGATCGTGGCGGATGCCGAGGTGGCCGTCGCCGTACCCGACGAGCTGTCGGACGAGGTCGCCGCTCAGTTGCTGGCGAACCCGCTCACCACGGTGATGCTGCGCTGTGAGGCGCAGGATTACTTGGCCTTCGGATACGACGGTTGTCTGGTGCAGACCGCCGCTGGCTCGTCGGTCGGACGGCTGGTCACGGGCGTGTGCCGGTTCCACAGTTTCGCGCTTGTCAACGTCGTCCGCAGTGAGCGCGGTGCCGCCGAGCTGCGCAAGCGTTCCCGGACGTGCCGGTCGTGTCGACAGAGCATCCGGGCTGGGCTGAGGAGGTCCGCAGGCCGCCGGCGGGCGGACGGTGAGTGTGGCCTTCGACCCGATCGGCGGGAAGCCGGCGGAGAGCCTTCTGGATCTGCTGACGCCGGGCGGGAAGCTGGTCACGGGCTGATCGCCGAGGAGCCGATCCCGGTGCATGCGTCGACGCTGCTGAGCAAGTCGCTGACGCTGCGCGGCAAGAACATCGTCGGCGGGTGGCGGTCCGAGGCCTCCGCCGAGAGGCGGGCATCCGACATCGCCACCGCGAAGCAGATCGCGCTCGGACTCACGGATCAGCTCGACGTGGCCGCTGCGTACGGCCTTGACGAGCTGGCCGAGGCCGTGGGCCGTCATCGTCGCTGCCCTTCGACAGCCTGGAGCCTCTCCTTGATCGTCGGGGGAGCGCCCGGGGCGCGGCCATATCGGTGTGCCCCGTTCCGGCCGACAAAAAGGCCCTCCCGGAGGGAGGGCTCTCAGTGGTGCCCCCGGCAGGACTCGAACCTGCGGCCAAGCGCTTAGAAGGCGCCTGCTCTATCCACTGAGCTACGGGGGCCGGGTGTGTGGCCTCGTTCGTGGTGCCCGGGTGTGGGCCGATCCGTGACGTTGCCGGGGACAAGGATAGGGCTCCCGGTTCCTTGACCCTGTTGCTTCGCCTCCGTGGCTCGATGTGGAGGTTCGGTGAAGCGGTCCTGATAATCGCAGGCAGGTACGAATCGTGCATCGCTTTTGGCGTCTCCCGCACCGGGTGTTGTGCACTCGTTATGCCTGCGCTGTGCCCTTGTCCCGGTCGCCCCTTCCGTCCGTTGTGTTCCGTCGGCACGCAGACAACTCCATATGCTTCAGAATTCCCCTAAAATTGGGCATTCTTCGCATGTGGTGACCTTGGACGTACGGCCTCAGCTGCTCGACACACTCTCCGCCCTGCGCGACCGTGTCGCCGCCGCACGCTTTCCGCTGCCCCTGGCGGGGGCCCCACGCGCGCGTGCCAACCGCGACGAACTGCTCGCACAGCTCGACGACTATCTGGTGCCCCGGCTGAGAGAACCCGACGCACCCCTGCTGGCCGTCGTGGGCGGATCGACGGGAGCGGGCAAGTCGACGCTCGTCAACTCCCTTGTCGGGCGGCGGGTGAGCGAGGCGGGCGTGCTGCGGCCGACGACCCGCACCCCGGTACTGGTGTGCCATCCGGAGGACCATCACTGGTTCAGCGGGATGAGAGTACTGCCCGCCCTCACGCGCGTGTGGGTGCCCCAGCAGGAGCCCGGGGACGGCCTCCTGCCCCCGGGCGACGACCCCGCGCGCGTGCTCAGGATCGAGACCGCGGAGAGCGTTCCGCCCGGCCTCGCCCTGCTCGACGCGCCCGACATCGACTCCCTGGTCGCGGAGAACCGGATCCTCGCCGCCGAACTGCTCTGCGCGGCCGACATCTGGATCATGGTGACCACGGCCGCCCGTTACGCCGACGCCGTGCCCTGGCATCTGCTGCGCACCGCCAAGGAGTACGACGCCACCCTGGTGACCGTCCTCGACCGGGTGCCGCACCAGGTCGTCTCGGAGGTCTCGCGACAGTACGGCGCCCTGCTCACCAAGGCCGGACTCGGCGCCGTACCCCGGTTCACGGTGCCCGAACTGCCCGAGTCGGCCTGGGGCGGCGGTCTGCTGCCCGCCACGGCCGTGGCGCCCCTGCGGACCTGGCTCGTGCACCAGGTGCAGGAGCCCGGGGCCCGGCAGCAGGTCATGGCGCGTACGGCGTACGGCGTCCTCGACTCGCTGAAGTCCCGGATGCCCGAGCTGGCCGGCGCCGCCGCCGCCCAGTACGCGGCCGCGCTGCGGCTGACCTCCGCCGTCGACGGGGCGTACGACAGCGAGCACGCGCGCGTGAAGGCACGGCTGAACGGCGGGGCCGTCCTTGCCGGGGACGCGCTGAAGCGTTGGCGTGCCTTCCCCCTCGACTGCACCGCGGGCGAACTGCTCGACGCGCTGGCGGGCAGCCTGGCCGCCCTGCTGCTGTGCGCCGTCACCGCGGCCGACGAGCGCATCGACCAGGCCTGGCGGCGGGAGCCGGCCGCCGGTGCCCCCGAGCTCGCGGAGCGGGACCCGTCCCTGAAGAGCGCCGAGCACCGGATCGGCCTCGCCGTACGGCGCTGGCGGCGCGAGCTGGAGGAGTTCGCCGATGACGAGGTGCGCCAGCTGGACCGGAATGTCGCGCCCGACCCCGAGATCGTCGCCGCCCTGGTCGCCACCGTGCTGCTGGGCGGGCGCCGGGCCCGCTCCGCCGGTGAGGGGCTCGCCGAGCGGCTCGGAGCGCACGGCGCGCTGCGGCTGCGCGACCGCGCCGGTCGGCTCCTCGGCGAATACCTGGACAAGGTGATGCACACCGAGCGCGAACGGCGGCTCGCGCCGCTCGACGCCCTCGACGTCCAGCCCGAGCCTCAGGCCGAACTCATCGCCGCGCTGTCCGTACTGCAGAAGGAGAGGTGACCGGGTGACCGCCGTCGCTGACCAGGACCACACGGAGCACGTCGATCGCACCGGGTTCGTGGCCTCCCGAAAGGGCGGGGCGAGCGCCGATGAGCAGGAGAACGGGCATGTCACGGAGAGGGGTTCCGGGGTGACCGGTGCCGAGGAGGGAACGTCGGGCAAGCCCGTGAAAGGGCTCCCCGGGAAGGGCCCGGCCGGGGACGACGACCGTGAGGGCGGGCACACGCGCGTGACGGGTGAACAGGAGCCGCAGGCTCGGACGGAGGACCACGTGCGTGTGCGTGCCGGGCGGGAACAGCGGACGGACGTGACGGGCGCGACGGATGTACAGGCACCGGCCGAGCACGACGCGCCCCGCCCGCCCGCCTCCGACGACCCGTACGCGCGCGTGGCGGACGAGGATGCCGCGGCGGACTCCGGGGACCCCTCGGAGGTCTGGGACGACGGGCTCATCGCCCGGCGCGTGAACGAGGGCGACGAGGCCGCGCAGCTGGCCGCCGTCGAGATGCACAGGTCGGCCGCGCGGAGCGCGACCACGCTGGCGTACGACGGCCCCCTGCGCTCCCGCCTCGACGCCCTGCGCGAACTCGTCGGGCTCTCCCGCACCCGGCTCGACAGCCGCACGCTCGCCGAGGCGGGCCGGGTCCTCGACGAGGCGGCGACCAGGCGCAAGCTGTCCGGACAGCACACCGTCGTCGCCATTGCGGGCGCCACCGGCAGCGGCAAGTCCCAGCTCTTCAACACCCTGGCCGGAGTGGCCATTTCGGAGACCGGGGTACGGCGCCCGACCACCTCCTCGCCCATCGCCTGCAGCTGGAGCGACGGCGCGGCACCACTCATCGACCGGCTCGGCATCCCGGGCCGGCTGCGCCGGCGCCCGCTGCTGAGCCCCGAGGCGGAGGCCCAGCTCAGCGGGCTCGTCCTCATCGACCTGCCCGACCACGACTCGGCGGCCGTGGCGCACCGCGAGCAGGTGGACCGCGTCCTGAAGCTCGTCGACGCGGTCATCTGGGTCGTCGACCCGGAGAAGTACGCCGACGCCGTCCTCCACGAGCGCTATCTGCGGCCCCTGGCGGGCCACGCCGAGGTCATGTTCGTCATCCTCAACCAGACCGACCGGCTGCCGGGGGATTCCGCCCACCAGGTCCTCGACGATCTGCGCCGGCTGCTCGACGAGGACGGGATCGCCCTCGGGGAGTACGGCGAACCAGGCGCGACCGTCCTGCCGCTGTCCGCTCTGACCGGGGACGGCGTCCCCGAACTACGGGAGATGCTAGGCCAGTTCGTGGCGGAGCGCGGGGCGGCAGCCCGCCGTGTCTCGGCCGACGTGGACGCCGCCGCGGCCGGGCTGCGGCCCGTCTACGCCACCGGACGGCGCACCGGCCTCAGCGAGGAGGCGCGCGACGAGTTCTCCGCCCGCCTCGCCGACGCCGTGGGCGCCACCGCCGCGGGCGAAGCCGCGGAACGCGCCTGGCTGCGCAACGCCAACCGGGCCTGCGGCACGCCCTGGCTGCGTCTGTGGCGCTGGTACCAGGACCGCCGCGACACCCCGTCGGGTCGCTTCCCGGTGCGCACCCAGGTGGACGAGGAGGCCACCGCGCGCCAGCGCGTCGAGCAGGCGGTCCGTACGGTGTCCGACCAGGCGTCGGCCGGGCTGCCCGCGCCCTGGGCGCAGGCGGTGCGCGAGGCGGCCGTACGCGGATCGCAGGGGCTGTCCGAGGCCCTGGACGAACTGGCCACGCAGGCCGCGCTGCCCTCGGGCCGGCCACCGCGGCCGGGCTGGTGGCCGGCGGCCGTGCTGGTCCAGGCATGCATGACGCTTCTGCAGGTCGTGGGAGGGCTGTGGCTGGTGGGGCAGATCGTCGGCGTCATGGCGCCGAACCTGGGCGTGCCGGTGCTGCTGATGGTGGCCGGCATCGTCGGCGGGCCGCTCGTGGAGTGGGGGTGCAGGATGACGGCGCGCGGGCCGTCCCGGCGGTACGGCCTGGAGGCGGAACGGCGGCTGCGGGAGGCGGCGGCGGGTTGCGGCCGGGCCAGGGTGCTCGATCCGGTGGCCGCCGAGTTGCTGCGGTACCGGGAGGTGCGGGAGCAGTACGGGCAGGTGGTCAAGGTGGGGGTGGGCTGAACTCGGGTAGCCCTCCTATGAGGTGACGAGCCGTCACGTCTGGATCTCATTCGGGGTGGGGCGGCTTCGCGGAGGGACGGGGATCACCCTTTCGGGTGGCGGAGTTTTCCACAGATGGCCAGTGGTCCACAGCGCTCAGCGGGCCCGGCCCGGCGGAGGCAGTCTGGCTTTGCGGCGATCGCGACGAACGCGGTCGCCGCAGCGGACGCAGCCGTACGGGACGGGCCCGTACGCGTATCCGCCCGTGGCCGGTGCCCCGGGCGAGGGAGGGATTCGCGATGAACGAGACGATGGTCTGCGCGGTGGGCAACGTGGCGACGCAGCCGGTGTACCGGGAGCCGGCGGCGGGCCCGTCGGCCCGCTTCCGGCTGGCGGTGACCTCGCGTTACTGGGACCGCGAGAAGAACACCTGGACCGACGGGCACACCAACTTCTTCACGGTGTGGGCCAACCGGCAGCTCGCCACCAACACGGCGGCCTCGCTGAACGTGGGCGATCCGGTCATTGTGCAGGGCAGGCTGAAGGTGCGCTCGGAGGTGCGCGAGGGACAGCAGAACTGGGCCTCCGCGGACATCGATGCCGTGGCGATCGGGCACGACCTGGCCCGGGGCACGTCGGCGTTCCGCCGCGCGGCCAGGCCGGAGACGGCGGTTGTGCCGCAACGCCCGGAGCCGAGCTGGGAGACACCGGCCGGGGACCTCGGTTCCGGCGAGTCTTCCGCCCAACAGGCCATGGAGACAGCAGCAGTGACGTGACGTCAGATATCGGAAAGCGGCACGGAGAGCCGGCCGCGGCGCCTGACCGAACTGCGGCTTATCGGCGAATGCACCCCGAACGACCCGGTGGATTTGTCGATAAGCCCTGCTCGCGGCCGGTCTCGGCGATAACGATTCCGAGTCGGATCGGTCATCCGACCACAGGACCGGGAAAGCGCGGGTCGGCTGATCCTTAGGATGCCGAGCGTAGCTCTCGGGGCTGCTGATTCTGCTGGTGGGACCTCACACCCCCCACGTCAACGGGTCCTGCTCGAAGGGGAATTCTGTGCTTGCTGCGTTCTCTGGGCTGTCGGCGTCGTCCGGGCGACCCACCCGCGGGCGGGGTACGGCCCGCCTCGCCACCATGACCCTGGTGTCCGGACTCGTGGCCGCCGGTGTGCTGGCCGGGGCCGGTTCGGCCGCCGCCGACGACACCCCGCAGAGCCTGGGCGGGGCGACCGCGACGATCGGCGGCCTCAAGACGTACGGCCAGGCCGTCATCCACGGGGACACCGGTGACCAGCGGGTGGCCGCGGGACTGTTCGAGATGTCCGTCGAGGGCGGCGGCACCCTGCAGACGTACTGCATCGACATACACAACCCCACGCAGAAGGACGCCAGATACCAGGAGACGCCCTGGAGCGGCACCTCGCTGGGCTCCAACAAGGACGCCGGCAAGATCCGCTGGATCCTGCAGAACTCCTACCCGCAGGTGAACGACCTCGCGGCCCTCGCACAGCGGGCGGGCGTCGCCGGACTGACCGAGCAGGACGCCGCGGCCGGCACCCAGGTGGCCATCTGGCGCTACTCGGACGGCGCCGACGTCGACGCCATCGACCCGCAGGCCGAGAAGCTCGCCGACTACCTCGACAAGAGCGCTCGTGACCTGGCCGAGCCCAGGGCCTCACTGACCCTCGACCCGCCCGCGGTCTCCGGCCACCCCGGCGGGCTGATCGGGCCCGTGACCGTGCACACCAACGCGGGCGCGGTGATGGTGACGCCGCCGGCCGACGCGGCCACCAGCGGGGTGCGGATCACCGACAAGACCGGAAAGACGGTCACGTCGGCGCGGGACGGCAGCCGGCTGTACTTCAAGGTCCCCGAGGACGCCACACAGGGTTCGGCCGAGCTGACCGTGCAGGCGTCGACCACCGTGCCGGTCGGCCGGGCCTTCGCCTCCGAGAGCCGCAGCCAGACCCAGATCCTGGCCGGTTCCAGCGAGTCCACGGTCTCGGCCGCCGCGCGGGCCATGTGGGCTCAGGCGGGTGCGATACCCGCACTGTCGGCCCACAAGAACTGTGCCGAAGGCGGGTTGGACATCACCGCCGCCAACTCGGGCGACCAGCCGTTCACTTTCGAGCTGATGGGCGCCGAGCACACCATCCCGGCGGGCACCTCGCGAACGGTGACGATCCCGCTGCAGGAGGACCAGGCCTACGACTTCACGATCACCGGGCCGAACGGCTTCACGCAGCGCTTCACCGGCGTCCTCGACTGCAAGACCCAGAGCGACGAGGGCGGCCCGTCGACGCAGACGCTCAGCGAGCCCAGCCCGGCCACGGTGGGCGGCACCGCGGGTGGCACCAACCTCGCGGCCACCGGCGGCACCAGTGCCACTCCGGTGATCGCGGGCGTGGCCATCGGCCTGGTGGTGATCGGCGGCGCGGCGCTGGTCCTGCTCCGCAAGCGGGAGAACCCGGCGGGCGAGTGACCCGGGGGAGTCGGCGGTCGTGACCACCGTCGCCGGATTCCGCGGCGCAGCTTCTCCGGCGTGGTCTCTTCGGCGCGGTGTCTCCGGTGGGCAACACAACCACTGGGCCCTCCCAAGAGTCGTACGCGGCATGATCACCATGCGCGCACGGCACGCCCTCGGCGCCCCCACGCTCGTCGTGGCCCTGGCGGCATTCCTGCTCTCCTGCTCCGGCAGCCCGGGCAGCACGTCGAGCGACGGGCAGTCGCCGGCCGGCGACGTCCGCGCGACGACGTCGGCCTCCGCGACCGAGGAGCCGCCCGCCCCGGGTACGGCGGAATCGGTTCCGAGCCCCGCGCCCGAGAAGGTCCGGGACGCGTTCGCCGGGCTTCAGGCCACGTACAACGACGGGTGCACGACCCCGGGGAACTGTGAGTACTTCCTGGGACGGCTGATCGATGAACTCACCCGCCTGGAACGGGCGATGCGCGCCGACCCTCAGGGCCCGGGCCACTTCAAGGAACCCCTCGAGTGGATCACGGACCTCCGGGCCGAACTGGGTGACGACACCTCCTTCGAGAACCTCAAGAAGCACCAGGCCGGGCTCACCGGTACGCGCGACAAGATCAACGCCTGGATGCAGGGCCATCCGGAGGACTACCGATGAGACCAGGACTGCCGATGAGACGAGGGACTCGCCGAAGAAGGTCGCTCTGACGGCCCAGCGCGCGAGTGGTGCCTCCGAGGTCTAGAAAGGAGGGAGGGGGCGGTCGCCGGAGGGAGTGACCTGCGATGCAGATCGTGGTGGACCTCGCCCGCTGTCAGGGCTACGCGCAGTGCGTGTTCCTTGCGCCCCAGGCGTTCGAACTGCACGGCGAGGAGGCCTTGCTGTGCCACCCGGCTGTACCGGACGAACAACGCGAACGCGTGCGTCAGGCCGCGGCGGCGTGTCCGGTCCAGGCCATCTTGCTGGGCGAGGCGGTGAGCCGCGGTGCCCGGTGATCTCAAGGAGGGCCGCATCGTCGTCGTAGGCGCCTCACTGACCGGGCTGCGAGCCGCCGAGAAGCTGCGCGAGGAGGGCTTCACCGGCTCCCTGACCATCGTCGGGGACGAGCCCCATCCGCCGTACGACCGTCCGCCGCTGTCCAAGCAGGTGCTGTTCGGCGAGGTGCCGGCGAACGCCACCGCGCTGCCGATGCGCCGTGACCCGGAGGCCGAGTGGCGGCTGGGGGTGCGTGCCACCGGACTGGACACGGTCGGGAAGCGGGTGCTGCTGGCCGACGGGGAGCCGGTGCCGTACGACCGGGTGCTGATCGCCACCGGCACGCGGGCGCGGCCGTGGCCGAATGCGCAGGAGGCCGCCCTGGACGGGGTGCTGACTCTGCGCACGTGTGACGACGCGGCGCTCCTGGCCGAGCGGCTGGCCGCCGGGCCGCGCCGGGTACTGGTGATCGGCGGGGGCTTCACCGGCTCGGAGATCGCCTCGGCCTGCCGGGAACGCGGCCTGGACGTCACGGTCGCCGAACGTGGGCCCGCACCGCTGGTGGGCGCGCTCGGCGGGACGCTGGCGAAGCTCGCCGCCGCCATGCATCGCAACCATGGCGTCGACCTGCGCTGCGAGGTCACGGTCACCGCGCTGCGCGGCCACGGCCACTTCACCGGCGCGGAGCTCTCCGACGGCAGCCGGGTCGACGCGGACGTGTGCGTCGTCGCGATGGGGGCGGTCCGCAACGTCGAGTGGCTGGCCGAGTCCGGGCTGGCCGCCGGACCTCGGGGGATCGCCTGCGACGCCGGATGCCGTGCGTTCAACATGTACGGGATCGTCACCGACGACGTCTTCGTGGCCGGTGACGTCTCGCGCTTCCCTCACCCGCTGTTCGACTACCAACTGCTGTCGCTCGAGCACTGGCACAACGCGGTGGAGCAGGCCGAGGTGGCCGCGCACAACATGATCCATCCGGAACCGCTGCGGCGCCCGCACCTCGCGGTCCCGGCGTTCTGGTCGAGCCAGTTCGGGCTCAACATCAAGTCCGTGGGCGTCCCGACCTTCTCCGACCACGTGGTCATCGCGCAGGGCTCGCTGGAGGCGCGCCGCCTCGCGGTGGTCTACGGCTACCGGGGCCGGGTGACCGCCGCGGTCACCGTCGACATGGCCAAGTCGCTGGAGTACTACCAGGACCTGATCGAGACGGCAGCCCAATTCCCGCCCGTGGCCGGTGCCTCCGACCGCCCGCCGGCGGCCGAAGTCCCGATCCCCTCCGACGTACCGGATCCGAGCGTGCTCTACCACGGCCCCACCGTCGCACTCACCGGTCATCTGCCGGACCGCCGTCTGGCCATGATGCGGCCCGCCGTGTGACCGACCGCCCCGCCTGTCCACGAGGAGTCCCGCCATGACCGCCGACACCCTGCTGGAGCGGATCACCGACTACGCCAGCCGCCCCGACCCCTGGCCGCTGTACGCGGAGCTGCGGGAGGCGGGTCCCGTGGTGCCGCAGGCGGACGGCAGCCACTTGGTCGGCACGTACCACGAGATCGTCGCCCTGCTCCACAACCCGAGGATCAGCGCGGACCCGCGCAGCAGCAGCCGTACGACCACCGAGTCCGCCGAGGCACTGACGCCGCCGTTCCTACGGCAGGACGACCCGGAGCACCACAGACTGCGCACGCTCGCCATGCGACCGTTCGGCCCGCCGCACACCCCCGGCAGGATCGACGCCATGCGCGGCGAGATCAGCCGGATCACGGAGGACCTGATCTCCTCGCTCCGGGACCGCGACCAGATCGACATCGTCGACGACGTCGCCTACCCCCTCCCGGTCACCGTCATCTGCCGGCTGCTCGGTGTACCGCGCGAGGACGAGCCGATGTTCCGGGAGTGGACCGACGTACTCGTCGCGTCCGCCGACATCGGGCCCGGACAGGACACCGCCCAGCGGGACGAGGCGATGGGACAGGCCCGGCAGGAGATGGGCCAGTACCTGGTGAACCTCGCCGAGCAGCGCCGTGGCCGCCCGACCGACGACCTGCTCTCCGCCTTCGTCAACGAACCCGACCCCGCCCTGCGCCTCGGCGACGCACTGGCGGAGACCGCCATCCTCCTGCTCATCGCCGGACACGAGACCACGGTCAACCTGATCACCAACGGCGTCCTCACCCTGCTGCGCCAACCCGACCAGCTGGACCATTTGCGCCGCGACCCGGACCTCATGCCGCGAGCGGTGGAGGAACTCCTCCGTTACGAGCCCCCGGTCCACATGAGGGAACGCATCCCTCTCGCCGACGTGAACTTCGCGGGCACCATCCTCCCGCAGGGCTCGTCGGTGATCCTCGCGCTGGCATCGGGCAGCCGCGACCCCAAACGCTTCCACGAGCCCGACCGCTTCGACCCCGCCCGCCCGGACAACGAACACCTCGGCTTCGGCAGCGGCGTCCACCTCTGCTACGGCGCCCCACTGGCCCGCATCGAGGCCCAGACAGCCCTCGGCGCCCTGCTCCCCCACCTCGCCACTGCAACCCTGACCCAGGACCCACCGCCGTACCGAACGAACGCGATGCTCCGCGGCCCGCGCCATCTCACGCTCCGACTCCGAACGTGAGCCGTGTGCCGGGGGAGGGAACCAAGTGAAGCCGCTCTGATCAGCGCCCGCCCCGGGGCCCCACGCCGATGCCCGGAACCCCGGAGCTGCGTCGGCCTCCTCAGCCCGAAATGCCTCAGCTGTCGAACGCGAAACGGTAGACCGTCGACTGCCGGGCCTGAAAGCCGAGACGTTCATACAGCCGATTCGCCGCCACGCGCTCAGGTCGAGAGGTCAGATCAACCGTCCGGGCACCCTCTTCGCGGGCGATCCGCAGGGCTTCCTGGGTGAGCAGGGCGGCGATTCCCTTGCCTCGCGCCGCGCTGTCGACGACGACGTCTTCGACGCGGGCCCGCAGGCCGGACGGCAACGGAAACAGCACCAGCGTCAGAGTACCGACGATCCCGTCGGGTGTCCGGGCGACAAGAACCCTGTTCGCGTCACACGTCACGATCCGGTCGACCACGTCGTGGTCGAGGGGCTTGGCGCTCGAAGACAGTTGCGGCAGCAGCCGACTGAAGGCGTCATGAAGTTCTTGACTCGTGTCCCGGATGATCTCTACGCGGACGTCCATGCCGCGAGCCTATCCATCGTCCGTACAGTGACGCGCTCCACCGAGGGCCTCGGGCAGTCCAGCCCGGTCACGCAACCGATGCCAGGACGGAGGCGACGGGAACTGGTGGGGCCGGCTGCTCGGCCCAGACGATCTTCCCGGTGGGGGTGAAGCGGGTTCCCCACCGCTCGGCGAACTGGGCGACGAGGAAGATTCCGCGACCGCCTTCGTCCGTATCCGCTGCGTAGCGCAGGTGTGGGGCGGTGCTGCTGCCGTCGCTGACCTCCACCACCAGGTTGGTGTCGCGCAGAAGGCGGAGGCGGACAGGGGGTGCGCCGTAGCGGATGGCGTTGGTGACCAGCTCGCTGAGGATCAGTTCGGTGGTGAAGGCCGTCTCCTCCAGGCCCCAGCCGACCAGCCTGGCGGACACCTCGGCGCGCAGGGCGGGCACCGCGGCGGGAAGGCTCGGGATGTTCCATTCGGCGATACGGTCACGCGGAAATGCGTGGGTGCGGGCGACAAGGAGAGCGACGTCATCGACTGGACGGGCGGGTAGCACCGCCTCCAGGATCGTCTCGCACGTCTCCTCCGGGTCGGTCCCCGCGCCGGAGAGCGCGTTGCACAGCAGCTTCATGCCGGCCCCGATGTCGCGGTGCCGGTCCTCGATGAGCCCGTCGGTGTAGAGCACGAGCTGCGTGTCCTCCGGCAGCTGCCGCTCGTCGGCCTGAAAGCGCAGCCCGCCTATACCGAGCGGGGGGCCTTCGGGCAGGTCGAGAATCTCCACGCGGCCGTCCGGATGGACGATGGCGGGCGGAAAGTGACCTGCTCTCGCCATCGCGCAGCTGGAGGAGACCGGGTCGTAGATCGCATACAGGCACGTAGCCGCGATCGTCCCGTCCTCGTTGGCGCCCGCCTCCGCATCCATCTGAACAACCACGTCGTCAAGGCGGGCCAGCAGCTCGTCGGGCGGCAGGTCGAGGGTGGAGAAATTGCGGACCGCGGTGCGCAGCCGGCCCATGGTGACCGCAGAGCGCAGGCCATGGCCGACCACGTCCCCGACCACCAGAGCGGTGCGGAAGCCCGGGAGAGGGATCACGTCGAACCAGTCCCCGCCGACCTCGGCCTCGGCGGGCACGTACCGGCACGCCGCCCGGACGGCGTGGGTGTCCGGCAGCTCACGGGGCAGCAGGCTGCGCTGCAGTGTGGTGGCGATGGCGCGCTCGCGGTTGTAGCGGCGAGACAGCTGAGAGACCGCAAGGCCGAGGACGAGCAGCAGCCCGGCGGTGACAATGTCGTCCACGTTGCGTATCTGGGTGAAACTTTCGTACGGAGTGGTGAAGAAGAAGACGAACCACAAGGCGGCGGACAGGGCCGTGAGGACCGCGGCCCAACGGAATCCGAGAGCGGCCACCGCCGCGACGACCAACATCAGGATCAGGGCCACGTTGGTGTGGGACAGGGCGTCCCGGAGGGGCAGCAGGAGCGCGCAGACCGCGAGCGGGCCTGCCACTGCCGCAAGGAGCGCGGCCAGCCCCTTAACCAGATCACGAGGCATGCCACACCTCCCTGTCTCCGGTCTAGCAGGGCTCACGTGGCGCTGCCAGTCGATACGGGTCTGGCCGGAACCTCACCGGGACGAGGCCTCGACAGTGTCCGCGACCTGCAGAGAGACGTGGACATGGCAGTTCGACCAACTCCTGCCGGGTCCGCCTGCGCGGCCCACCAGCCCCTCCCGGGCGTGGACCGGTCAGCCGCGTGCCCGTCGCGTGCCCGGTCCGGCGGGACGCAGCGGGGACTCACGGGGAACAGCGGCGCCGATCGCGCTCAGGCCCAGGTCCCGGGGCATTGAGACTCCGCCGACCGCGTGGCTGTGTGCGAGCCGCAGCCGTCACCAGCGAATCATCAGGTCAGCGGCCTTCGGCCATACGGGTTTCCGTCCAGGGCCGGCGGTCGGGCACGATGGGGTGTTACTTGCCGCGAGAGGGCATGAAACAGCCCCTCACCAGCCTGGTACTCGCCAGAGCGGGGTTGCGGGGTCGGCGTGTTGGATGCGGTCAGCAGCGAGCCCTGCGGCCTGCGCCGCTGATCCCCGCACGGATCGAGCAGTGCCCTCAGCCCAGGGGGTACTTCGATATGGATATCGAGGTGCCTGATCCGGTTGGACTGGCCTGGACGGTTACTCCTTCCTTGCCCCGTTTGGCGACAATGTTGGCACTGAACTGACCTTGATACTTGGAAACCGTCTTCCAGCCCTCCCGGGCCAGAGTGTCCACGTAGAAGGAACCCACCTTGCTGACCGAGTCACCGGAATGCAGCACCGTCGTCCCGTCGGTGCGGCTGGTCACCGTGGCGCCCGGGTATGTGGGTATCGACCCTGAAGGCGTCTGGGGCGATGTCGCCGGCGGTGAGGTGGGGGTGGGGGTTGCCGGCGCGGGGTTGGAGTTGTCGGCACACGCGCCGAGTGTCATGAGAACTGCGGTGACACCCGCTGCTGCGATGCTCAAAATCTTCCGTCTCACGGCGCCTCCTGTATGCCTGCCGCATACTTGCCGGCCCCGGAACCCCATCCTCCAGTCCCATCATCCCCGGCCCCTGCTCCAAGGCAACCGGGCGGTGCCTTGGAGCAGGGGCCGGAGCGCCTGTGCGCGGCCGCACTCGCCCGACGCTCCGCCGGCCGACGAAGACCTTGATTCAGCGATGCCTGCTGACATCCATGACTGACTGTGACGTCGGTGCACAGCCCCGGTGCCGGCAACCCGTCGAGCCCTGAACGTCCTGGACGGAGGTGCGCCAGACCACCCACAGATCGAACTCCTCAAGCGGGTGCCGCGCCTGCCTTCGGCGTCGGATGTACCAACCCGCCACCAGCGACTTCCAAGCGCTTGGCCGTTCGGCGCATGCCGCGGGTCCGAGCAGTCATGATCCTGGCCCACAGGCCCCAGGACGCCGCCGGCCGAGGCGGTTCGGCGGTGCCGAACGCCGTGGCGCTGGCTGAGATCACGGCCATGCCGCGCGGGACGGAGTTGCCCGCCATGGGCGCCCACGTGGTGGGTGAAGTGATTGATCATGCTCACCGCAACCATCTGGTGAAGGTTCGGCTGCCTGGTTGATCACTCCCGGGCCGTCTCCGGGCCGTGCGAGGGCGCCCGAGGGCACTCGACGGCGACCGACAGTGACCGGAAAGCTGCAACCGCCAGCGGTGAAAGCGCAGGTCAGCGGCCCTCGGCCAGACGGGTTTCCGTCCAGGGCTGGCGGTCAGGCAAGATGGGGTGTATCTGCCCACTGCCTGATTTCAAGCTGCCGGACGGTTTCTCTTGGCTGAGTTCATTTACACCATGCGCAAGGCGCGCAAGGCGCACGGCGACAAGGTGATTCTCGACGACGTCACCCTGAACTTCCTGCCGGGTGCCAAGATCGGCGTCGTCGGTCCGAACGGTGCCGGTAAGTCGACCGTTCTGAAGATCATGGCGGGGCTTGAGCAGCCTTCGAACGGGGACGCCTTCCTGTCTCCCGGGTACAGCGTCGGCATCCTGCTCCAGGAGCCCCCGCTGAACGAGGAGAAGACGGTCCTGGAGAACGTCCAGGACGGTGTCGCCGAGATCAAGGGCAAGCTCGACCGGTTCAACGAGATCGCCGAGCTGATGGCGACCGACTACTCGGACGCACTCCTCGACGAGATGGGCAAGCTGCAGGAGGAGCTCGACCACGCCAACGCGTGGGACCTCGACGCCCAGCTCGAGCAGGCCATGGACGCCCTCGGCTGCCCGCCCGGCGACTGGCCCGTCACCAACCTCTCCGGTGGTGAGCGCCGCCGCGTCGCCCTCTGCAAGCTCCTCCTCGAGCAGCCCGACCTGCTGCTCCTCGACGAGCCCACCAACCACCTCGACGCCGAGTCGGTGAACTGGCTGGAGCAGCACCTGGCCAAGTACGACGGCACCGTCGTGGCCATCACCCACGACCGGTACTTCCTCGACAACGTCGCCGAGTGGATCCTCGAGCTGGACCGCGGCCGCGCCTACCCGTACGAGGGCAACTACTCCACGTACCTGGAGACCAAGGCGACCCGTCTCAAGGTCGAGGGCCAGAAGGACGCCAAGCGGCAGAAGCGGCTCAAGGAAGAGCTGGAGTGGGTCCGCTCCAACGCCAAGGGGCGGCAGGCCAAGTCCAAGGCCCGTCTCGCGCGGTACGAGGAGATGGCCGCCGAGGCCGACAAGATGCGGAAGCTGGACTTCGAGGAGATCCAGATCCCGCCGGGCCCGCGGCTGGGCAACGTCGTCGTCGAGGTCAACGACCTGCAAAAGGGATTCGGGGAGAAGATCCTCGTCGACGGTCTTTCCTTCACGCTGCCGCGTAACGGCATCGTCGGGGTCATCGGGCCCAACGGCGCCGGCAAGACCACCCTGTTCAAGATGATCCAGGGGCTGGAGACGCCGGACTCCGGTGACATCAAGGTCGGCGAGACCGTCAAGATCTCGTACGTCGACCAGGGCCGCGCCAACATCGACCCCAAGAAGACGCTGTGGGAGGTCGTGTCCGACGGGCTCGACTACATCAACGTCGGGCAGGTCGAGATGCCGAGCCGGGCGTATGTGTCGGCCTTCGGGTTCAAGGGGCCCGACCAGCAGAAGCCCGCCGGTATCCTCTCCGGCGGTGAGCGCAACCGCCTCAACCTCGCGCTCACCCTGAAGCAGGGCGGCAACCTGCTGCTCCTCGACGAGCCCACCAACGACCTCGACGTCGAGACGCTCTCCAGCCTGGAGAACGCACTGCTGGACTTCCCCGGCTGCGCCGTGGTCGTCTCCCACGACCGGTGGTTCCTCGACCGCGTCGCCACGCACATCCTCGCCTACGAGGGCGAGTCCAGGTGGTTCTGGTTCGAGGGCAACTTCGAGTCGTACGAGAAGAACAAGATCGAGCGGCTCGGACCGGACGCCGCGCGTCCGCACCGCGCCACCTACAAGAAGCTGACCCGGGGCTGATCGGTCTTGCGGCACATCTACCGCTGCCCGCTGCGCTGGGCGGACATGGACGCGTACGGCCACGTCAACAACGTGGTCTTCCTGCGCTACCTGGAGGAAGCCCGTATCGACTTCCTGTTCCGCCCGGACAAGGATTTCCAGCAGGGGTCCGTGGTGGCGCGCCATGAGATCGACTACAAGCGGCAGCTGGTCCACCGGCACGCGCCGGTGGACATCGAGCTGTGGGTCACGGAGATCCGGGCGGCGTCCTTCACCCTCGCCTACGAGGTCAAGGACGGCGACCAGATCTACGTCCGGGCCTCGACGGTGATCGTGCCGTTCGACTTCGAGGCACAGCGGCCGCGCCGGATCACCGCGGAGGAACGGGAGTTCCTCGCGGAGTTCAGGGACGAGGAGGAGGCCGTCGCCGCATGACGGTGCTCCATCTGGCCGACGAGGGGGAGGCGGCGGATCTCGCGGCCTTCCTCTCCCGGCTGCTCCACTACGACCGTTCGGCCGCGGTGCGCCTCCAGGCTTCGGGGACCGCGCTCGCCGTCTTCGGGCGGCCGCCGTCCTTCGAGGTGCTGGCGGTGCGTGCGGTGCGGCTCGCGAAGCCGTACGAGAACGGTCTCGACGTCGCCCTCGACGTGACCGTGTCCGCGGGTGACTTCCTGGAGACCGTGGCCGAGGCGGCGGCCACGGCCGCCGTCCCGGAACCGGTGACCGGGCCGCCGTGGGCAGGCGTCCTGCCGCCGCGCGGCGGCTGGCACCCCGAGCCCGGTCTGCCCGCGCCGGACGCGCTGCGCGCACTGGTCGGTGCGGCGGTCGCCGAATTCCGGTCCCGTATGCAGGAGTTGCCTCAGGAACGGCGTACGCGGGCCGAACTCGACGGCATCGGGCGGGACATCTGGTCCCGGACGGTCGGCGACACCAGGCTGCCGGTACGGGCCGTGCACGCGGCCCAGTCGCTCGGCTTCCTGCGATCCGGAAGTTCCGGGGGCGCCGAAAGCCTTGGGCTGTTCTCGTCGGGCAGCTGGCTGCGGCTGCGTACGCCGTACGGCTCGATAGCGGTACGGCAGGCGGGACTCGGAGCACTGGGCGTCAGCGTGCGCCGCTGACCTCGGGGCGGGACTAGCCCTCGCTGTCGTCCGGCCACACGCCGATGTGGTCCTGCTCCAGTTCCAGGGCGACCCGGTCGCGCATGCCCAGGGCCTGTGTGTACTCGGCGGGCAGTTGCAGGCGGCCCGCGCGGTCGAGCATGGCGTACTCGCGGGCCACCACCGTCTCATGGCCGGTCGTGGCGTCGACCTCGCTGCGGCGCAGCACCTCGGTGGAGGTGCGGCCGTCGCGGATGGCGACCGTGCGGCGGACCTCGCCGGCCACCGCCTGGTCGTGGGTGACGATCACGACGGTGGTGCCCAGCCGCTCGTTCGCGGTGCGGAAGGCGTCGAAGACCTGCGCGGCGGTGTGGGAGTCGAGTTCGCCGGTGGGTTCGTCGGCGAGCAGCACCGCGGGGGAGTTGGCCAGGGCCACCGCCACGGCGACCCGCTGCTGCTGGCCGCCGGACATCTCGTGCGGCCGGCGGTCGCGGAAGTCGGCCGCCTCCAGCAACTCCAGGAGTTCCAGGGCGCGTTCGGCGCGAGCGCGGCGGCGCGCGCGGGTGCCGGACAGCTGCATCGGGAGCGCGACGTTCTGCGCCGCGGTCAGATACGGCAGCAGGTTGCGGGACGTCTGCTGCCAGACGAAGCCGACGACCTCGCGACGGTAGGCGAGCCGGTCCCTGGCCGTCATGGTGAGCAGATCACGCCCGGCGACCCGGGCCGCTCCCGCGGTCGGGGTGTCCAGACCGGCAAGGATGTTCATGAGCGTGGACTTGCCGCTTCCGGAGGCGCCCACCAGGGCCATCAACTCGCCCTCGCGGACCAGCAGATCGAGCCCCTGGAGCGCCTGCACCTCCACGCCGTCGGTGGAGAAGATCCGCACCAGCCGGTCGCAGGTGATCAGGGCGTCGTGTCCGTAGGCGGGGCGGTTGCGGGCCTCGGTGACCCGGTCGGCGAGGTCGGCGAGGGTGGGGTTGGTCGTCATCGGGTCTCCTGGACGGTTGCCCTGAAGGGTCATCGGGTGTCCCCCGCTCTGAGTTCGCCGACCGAGCCGCGACGCCCCGTCCACCACGCCTGCACCCCCGCGACCCCCACCGCCACCACCACGACGGCGATCGCCGGAACGGTCAGGGACAGCGGGTCCGTGTGCAACTCGGCCTCGCCGACCGGGGTCTGGGCCGAGGCCAGCGCGATGGTCGTCAGATCGACGCCGGGGGACAGGAGGCGGATGGCGGCCCAGCCGGTCAGCGCGCCGCCCACCGCCGCGAGCAGGGCCTGGGGGAGGGACTCCAGGACGAGCAGGCGGCGGCCCTGGGAACGGGTGAGGCCCATGGTGCGCAGCCGGGCCAGGAGCGCGGCGCGTTCGGGGGCGGCGCGCAGGAGGGCGAGGAGGAGCGCCACGACGGCGTAGCCGCCGCCCGCCGCCACCGCCGCCGCATACACGCGCTCGGCACCGGTCTGGAGCGGTGAGTCGGCGTACTGCGCCCGTTCCTCCGACCGCAGATGGACGCTGCCCAGGTCGCCCACCGCCCGGCGCAGCGCCCGCCCGCCCACGTGGTCGCCCGTCATGAGCAGCGCCGTCGGCCGGGCGGCCGTCTCGCCGAGCCCGGCGCGGTCCACGACGAGGAAGTCGCCGCCGGACACGGCCGGCGTCAGGGACCGTACGGCCGTGATCCGCACGGTGACCGACGAGCCGTCCTCCAGGCGCACCGGGAAGGCCCGCCGGGTGCCGTACTGCTCGGCGAGGGACGGCGAGGCCAGGGCGGGCAGCGGGCCGCCGGACGAGGCGCGCTTCAACTGCTCCTCCGGGAAGGCGCCGAGCCCCGTGTGTCCCGCCAGCGCCGCGTAGGCGTCCGGCGGGACACCCACCAGCGGCACCGAGACCTGGCCGTCGTCCGGCTTCGCCTGGTAGGCGATGCTCACGGCGGCGACCTCGCGCACCCCGGACACCTTTGCGACCCGGGCGGTGAGGCTCGACGGGAGCGGGGCCTGGGCCTCGACGCGGGCGTCGGCACCGATGGCCAGCAGGGCCGCGCGGTCGCGGGCCTCGTCCACCCCGGCCAGCACCGAACCTCCGAACGCGGCCGTGGTCAGCGCGGTCAGCAGCGCGAGCAGGGGCAGCACGGCGGAGACCTGGGTACGGCCCGCGCGGGCCAGGGACAGCGGGCCCACGGCGCCGCGCAGCCGGCCGGCGGGGCGGGCCAGCCGGCGCAGCAGCAGCGGATAGCCGCGGACCAGGAGCAGCGCGGCGACGATGCCGGTCAGCACCGGGGCGAGGGAGATCAGCTGGTCCCCGGAGGTGCCGCGTCGCCGTAGCGCCTCCACCGCCGCCGCGGCCAGCACGAGCAGCGTCAGCTCCGCGACCGTACGGCGCCGGGACGGACGCACGCTCGCCACGTCCTCGCGCTCGGCGGCGACCCGTACGGACCGGTGGGCGAGCGCGGCGCGCAGCGGTAGCGCGGCGCAGACGACGGCGGTGACCGCGAGGGCGGCGACGGCGGCGTACCCGGCGCGGCCCTCGGGTACGGCGATGAGCCCGGCGAGCAGGCCCAGCGCGCCCGCGGGCACGGCGACCACGGCGGTCTCGGCGCACAGCCGGGCGGTGAGGCCGGGCAGGGAGGCGCCGCGGGCACGCAGCAGGGCGAGTTCGGTGCGGCGCCGGTCGGCGGCGAGGCCGCCCGTCATCAGCAGGACGACGGCGGCGACCGTCCCGGTGCCGAAGGCGGCCACCGCGACCAGCGGGGCGATGCCCGAGCGCAGCTGCGTGTAGGAGGTGAGGACGTCGTCGAGGCCGGTGTTCACCTCGGCGAACGGGTCGGTCAGGGCGCGCGCCCGCTGCAGTCCGGGGCCCGACTCCAGGGCGGCGACGGCGGACTTGAGACGTCCGGCATCGCGGGCGTGCAGGGCGTTCTCGTCGGGGGCCAGGAACCAGTAGAGCGGATGGCTGCCGCGGGTGCCGAGGATGGCGGGGGCGGCGTCGGGGGCCAGCAGCAGTGCGCCGAGCCAGTACCGGTCGGGGGTCGAGCCGGGTGAGGGCACGCTCACCAGGGTGGGCGTGCGCAGCAGGGGCACCGTCGACCAGTAAGGGCCGGAGGGGTCGCGCGGGGTGAGGATGCCGGTGACGCGGACGGCGAGCGGGGCGCGGTCGGTGCCGGGGACGTGGATGACCGAACCCACTTTGATGTGCAGGCTCTTGGCAGTGGCCTCGGTGACGGCGGCCTCGGCCTCGGTGGCCGTCGTGCCGACCGCGCCGCCGGCGCGCGGCAGCCGTCCCTCGCGCACGCGCGCGTGCTCGGCGAGGTCACTGTGCGCGAACAGCGAGATGCGGGCGGGCAGGCCGGTCGGGCGCGGTATCCAGGGGTCGGGCACCGGCGGGCTGTCGCCGGTGCCCAGGCCGTACGACGACCGGGCACGGTCGATCGCCAGCGGCGCCCGGGGTGTGGTGAGGACCTTCTCGAACCGGTCCCGCAGGGCATCGGGCCGCACGGCCGCCGCCCGCTCGGCCGGCGGGAGCGTGACGTCGGGCCGCGGAGCGGTGACCTGCACGGTGACGCGGTCGTACCGGGCCTGGTGCAGCGTGCGCAGCAGTCCGGAGTCCTCGTACCGGTCGACCGCGCGCGGGAACGCCGCGGCCAGGGCGGCGGTCAGCGCCACGAGGAGGGCGAGCGCGGCCGCGGTCAGCGGCGCGGTCCGCAGCCGGGTGCGCACCCAGGGGGCGACCACGGGGTTCATCTCACTCGCCTCCCTGCTCGCGCAGTGCGCTCGCCGGATCCGCCCGGCGCAGCGCCAGGGCCGCCGTGACGGCCAGCGGCGCCGCCGCCACGGCCGCCAGCAGCAACGCCACGCGTCCGGGCGGGAGTTCGACGAGCAGATCGGGTACGGGTCTGGTGGCGTCCGAGGTCAGCACGATCAGCGGAAGCACGGCACGGGTCAGCACGGTGCCCAGGGCGACGCCGACCACCAGGGCCAGCCCGGCGAGGACGCCCTGCTCGGCGGCGATCGTCCGGGCCAGCTGACGGCGCGGGGCGCCCAGGGCACGCAGCACCGCGAACTCGGCGCCCCGCTCCCGCAGCGACCCGGCGGCGCTCACCGCGAAGCCGACCGCGGCCAGGGCCGCCGCCACCACGGCCGCCGCCGCGAACGCCGCCTCCGGGCCCGCGCCGAACGGGTCGTCGCGCAGCTCGGCGGCGATCTCGTCCCGCACCACGACCTGCCCGGGATCGATGTCGGGCAGGGCCCGAGCCGCCGCGGCCACCGCGGCCGCGTCGCCCGGCGCGGCCCGCAGCCACCACTCGGTGGGCGTGACACCCTCGTCGTACCGCGCCTCCAACGCCCGGTTCACGGACCGGAGATCGAGCAGTACGGCCCCGCCGTCCCGCTCGCCGGCAGCCGTCGGGTCGGTGGTGGTCGGCAGGGCGCGTACGGACCGGACGATCCGGGCCGGCAGGCTCAGGCCGCCCAGCGTCACCTCGACGCGCTGCCCGGGGCGGGCGCCGGCCGAGGCGAGGAAGCGGTCGGTGGCCACGGCCGTCACCTCGGGCGCCGCGGGCTGCGTCACCCGCAGGTGGACGGTCACCATCGTGACGTTCCAGTACTCTTCCGCCGGGGCGTAGCCCGTGCCGTAGGCGACGGTCGGCGGCGCGGTCGACGTCACCCGGGGCCGCGTCGGACTGGTGGCCGGACTGGCGTCGACGTTGTCGCCCGCCTCCGTCTCGGCGGTCCAGGAGGTCGGCAGCGAGACCCGCCGCACCGTCCCGTCGCTGGCGGTGGCAGTCAACTCCGAGACCGAGAGCCGGTGTTGCTCGGCCCGTCGAGCGGGCATCTGGAAGTCGAGCCGGAGACCGGTGAGCGTGGCCGGGCCGGCGGCGGAGGACAGGCCGACGGTGAGGGTGTGCGGGCGGCCGTCGGCGGGCAGCCGGCCGAAGGACAGCGGGTAGGGGACGCCGTAACGGTCCTCCAGGGTCGCCGCCACGTCGGGCGTCGTGTGCGACCCCGGGGAGCTGCGGACGGTCATCGTCAGCCCGAGCCGGGCGGTGCCGGCCGGTATCCGGGCACCGGCCGGGGATCCCTTGGGCGTCAGCCCGGCCAGCAGCGGCCGCACCGGCTCGGCGGCCAGGTCCCGGCGCATCAGCACCGCGTCCGACGCGTGCGCCGTGTCCAGGGCCAGCACGGTCGCCGACCGGTCGCCGGACAGGGGCTGCGTGGTGCGGACCGCGGGGGCGGCCTCGCGTACGTGCGGGAGGGCGGCGTAGGTGTCGGTGCGGCCGAGCCCGCCCTCCCCGGCGGCCAGGATCCGTACCGGCACCCCGGCCCGGAAGTCGGCCTGGTCGTCCTGCGAGCGGTCCCAGGACGCGCCCTGCCCGATCGCCAGCATCCCGAGCGCCACGGCGAGGACGAGCAGCAGCACCGGGCCCGCGCCGCGCATCGGACGGCGGCTGAACTGCCAGCCCGCCAGCGCCACCGGCAGCCCGCGCCCGGCCACCGCCCGGCGTTCCGCGAGCCGCGCCACCGGCGGCAGCAGGCGCAGCGTCAGCACGGTCCCGGCGAGCAGGGCCAGCGCGGGTGCCGCGACCAGCAGCGGGTCGATGCCGAGGGCACCCGACCGGTCCGCGCCGACAGCACCGGTGGTCTGCCGGTTCAGCTGCCAGTACGCCACCCCGGCCACGACCAGCAGGCCGACGTCGGCACCGGCGCGCACGGGAGCGGGGAGGCCACCGGAACCGGGGATGCGCAGACGGCGCCGCGCGCCCGCACCGGCCGACCCGCGCCGCCGTCCCGACCCGGCCGCGCTCCCGCCCGCCTCCTTCCCGCCGCCGGACGCCAGCGCCGGCACCGTCACCGCCAGCGCGCACCCCAGCGCCACGCCCGCCGCCACCAGCCACACCCCGGTGCGGCCGCCCGCCGGGGTGTCCAGGTGCAGGCCGATGCGGGCCAGCGCGCCCTGGCCGGCCAGCAGAGCGGTGAGCGGCCCGGCGAGCAGCGGGGCGCAGACGGCCGCGGGCAGCGCCAGCAGCAGGGCCTCCCCGGCGGCCAGGCCCGCGATCCGGGCCCGGGAGCCGCCACGCGCCCGCAACAGCCTTGTCTCGCCCATGCGTTCGGCGCTCAGCAGCCGGGCCACCAGCAGCAGGGCGTACCCGGCGAGCAGCACCAATTGGAGCGCGACGATCAGGAGCGTCGACCGGGAGACGAGCAAGGAACGGTCGATGCGGTCCAGGACGTCGGGGAGCGAGGTGGCCGAGGCCGTCACGCCGGTCAGCGAACCCGGTTTCCGCAGCGCCGCGCTGCCCTTCCGCGCCGCGTCGCGGAGCGTGCCGATCCGGTCGGTCGTCAGCGTGCCGAAGCCGGCCGACGCCAGCCAGGCCGACGGACCGGCGCTCACCTTGTCGCCGGTGACGACGGAGGGAGCGGCGAGCAGCGGGCCGTACGTCGTGAAGCCGGACTTCTTGATGCCGCGCCCGAGCAGGTCGTCCAGCCGCCAGTAGGCCGACGTGGCCGAGGCGGGCCGGTAGAGACCGGTGACGCGGGCGTGTACCGGCGGTCCGTCCAGCCGGTCGGCCAGCGTGAGCCGGTCGCCCGCCGCGAGGCCGAGCGCCCCGGCGGCGGTCTGGGGGAGGGCCACCTCGATGTCGCCGGAGCCCGGTCGCGGCAGCCGCCCGGAGACCAGCCGGATCTCACCCCGTTCCAGCGCCGCGAGATAGGTGAGGTCGGGGTCGCCGGAGCGCTGTGCCGGGGGTTGCAGCGAGCGGGGCAGCGCGTACGGGCCGGAGCGCACCAGGGTTCGTACCGTCACCGGAAGTCCGCCGAAGGTCCGGCGCGCGCCCTCGCGCACGGCGGCGTCCGCTTTCGCACGTCCGTCCGCGGGCACGTCGGCCCTGACGATGAGCGCGGTGTCGGCCGCGTTGCGCGGATCGTCGAGGGAGTGGCGCAGGGCCGCGTCGCCGATCGCGCCCGAGTACGCGGTGAGCGTCGCCAGCACCGCCGTGGTGAGCAGGACGGCCAGCAGCGCGGCGGCGAGCAGCAGTCGGTGCGCCCGCGCACGCAAGACGACGAACCCCGTCACCCGGCCCCCCGGTTGCCCACAGTGTCGACCCCAGGAGTCCCCCCGGGTTGTCCAGACCTCTTGGCGATGCTGTCAGAGAGGCCGGTCCCGGGTAAGCGCTCCTGAACGGGACTTGACCGGATCGTGATCGGATTCCGGCGCCGTACGACCGGAATCCGGGGCTCAGCCGGTGATCTCCGGTTCCCGGGTCAGTCCGGGGTGTTGATCATCGAGGCGGCCGCGTACGTCAGGTAGTTCCACAGCGTGTGCTCGTGCTCCTCGGACAGGCCGAGTTCGTCGACCGCCGCCCGCATGTGCCTCAGCCACGCGTCGTGCGCGGCCCGGTCCACCGTGAACGGGGCGTGCCGCATCCGCAGCCGGGGGTGGCCGCGGTTCTCGCTGTACGTCGTCGGTCCGCCCCAGTACTGGATCAGGAACAGGGTCAGCCGCTCCTCGGCCGGGCCCAGGTCCTCCTCCGGGTACATCGCCCGCAGGGCCGGATCCTCGGCGACCCCCTCGTAGAAACGGTGGACGAGCCGACGGAAGGTCTCCTCCCCGCCGACCTGCTCGTAGAAGGTCTTCTCCTGAAGCGTGCCGCGCCGAATCTCTCTCACCCGTCCATGGTCTCAGACGCGGTGGCGGAGGACTCAAGGCTTGGGACCACGCCGAATCACGGCCGGGCGGGTACTCGCCCCCGGGCTCCCCGCGCAGCACAGTGGACCTATGGGTGCGCGTGCTCCAGACAGGGACGATCCGGTTCTCGCCGTCCTCGCGGCCACGGCGCGGGCGGCGCTGGTGCGGCAGATCGAGGCGAGCGGGGCCTTCGCGGACGACCCGGTGTGGCGGGAGGCGTTCGCCGAGGTGCCCCGGCACCTGTTCGTGCCGTACTACTACATCGGCGTCGTCGGCGGCTACGAGCGGTGCTGGGGCGAGAGCCCCGACCCGCAGGCGCGCGAGCGCTGGCTGAACGGCGCCTACGCCGACGTCCCGCTGGCCACCCGGGTGCGCGACGGCGAACTGGTCTCCTCCAGCAGCCAGCCCTCCCTGATGGCGACGATGCTCGTCGAACTGCGAGTGGCGGACGGCGACCGGGTCCTGGAGATCGGCACCGGCAGCGGCTACAACGCGGCCCTGCTCGCGCACCGGCTCGGCGACGACGACCTCGTGACCACCGTCGATCTGGAGCCGGAGATCACCGAGTCGGCGCGCCAGCACCTCGCGGCGGCCGGCTACCACCCGGTCGTGGTCACCGGCGACGGAGCGCGCGGAGTTCCCGAGCGCGCCCCCTTCGACCGGATCATCGCGACCTGCACCCTGCCCTCGGTGCCGCGCGCCTGGCTTGCCCAGTGCCGCCCCGGCGCCCGCATCCTCACCCCGATGGCGACCGGTCTGCTGGCGCTCACCGTCCGGGACGCGGGGCACGCCGAGGGCCGGTTCCTGCACACCCCGGCCTACTTCGTCCCGCTGCGCGGCGAACACCGCGCCGAGCCGGAGACGGTGTCCCTGGGCGGGGTGCCACGCAGCGCCCGCGACCACGAGCTGTTCCGGTTCCTGCTGGCCCTGACCCGCGGCAGCCGCGATCCGCAGGAGACGTACGCGATGTGGGAGCGCGAGGGTGCGCCGACGCGTGAACGGTACGGCGTCACGCTCACCGGCGACCACGAGTGGGCCTGGCTGGACGACCCGGAGGGGCCGTACACCTGGCCCCTGCCGGGATGACGGTCCTGGACGCTCAGCCGCGGCGGATCGTGATCGTCGTCCAGGCGCCCACGTGGACCCGGTCGCCGTCCTGCAGCGGGACGGGGACGAAGGGCTGGATGGGGTCCTCGCCGCCGTTGACGGTCGTGCCGTTCGTCGAGTTCTGGTCGACGACGGCCCAGCTGCCGTCCGGCTGCTGGACCAGGACCGCATGCTGGTGCGAGACGCCCGGGTCTTCCGGCGGCACCGACAGGTCGATGTCGGGGGTGTCGCCGGTGGAGTGCCGGCGGCGGCCGATGGTGACCTGGTTGCCGGAGAGCGTGCGCTGCTGCTCGGGCGAGTAGGCGGGCAGGTTGAGGCCCGCGGCCTCGGGGCCCGAGCGCTGCATCATCGCCATGAAGTACTCGCGGTCCGGGCCGATCGTCGCCGTCCACGTCATCGGTCCCTGCGGCGCCTGCGGGAAGCCGGGGCCGGGCGGGGCCTGGGTGGCGCCGGGCTGCGGATAGCCGTAGCCGCCCGGGCTCGTGGACGACGGCGGGGAGATCACCCAGTCGTCGTCACCGCCGCCGAAGGACGGACCGCCGGCCGGCGGCCGGCCCGTCTCCTGCGGGAAGGCGGGTGGCGCGGGCTGCTGGAAGCCCTGCGGGGGAGCACCGGCCGTGCCACCGGGACCGGCGGGCGGCGTCGGCGCGGGCGGCGGCGGAACCGGCCGCGAGGGGTCGCCGCCGAAGGCGCCGGGGACGCCGGGACCACCGGGGGCGGGCGGGCTGGGGAAGGCGGACGGGCTGCCCGGGCCCTGTCCCTGACCGCCGCCGAAGCCACCCTGACCGGGGCCTTGGCCGCTGCTGAAGCCCGAGGGTCCGCCGGGACCCTGCCCCGGACCGCCGCCGAAGCCCGAAGGACCGCCGGGACCCGGACCGCGCTCGCCGCCGAACGGCGTCGGGCCCGACGGCTCGTTGCCGAACTGCGGGATCGGCTCGGCGGGACGGTTCATCTGCGACGGGCGCGAGCCCTGGTACGAGTCGCCGCCATAGGTCTGGCTGGGCGGTGTGAAGCGTGGCGCCGGGTTCGGCGCGGACGGGTGCGGGGCGGCCGGGGTGTACGAGGTCGCCGTGTTCGTCAGGAAGTTCCACCGGCACTCCTCGCAGAACGGCGCGCCGCCCTCACGGGGCGTACGGCACTGCGGGCAGAGCTCCGGTTCCGGGTCCGGTACGGCGGACAGGTGCGGGCGTCCGGGCGCGCCGGCGGGGCCGGGCGGCGGGAAGCCGTAGCCGCCCGCGGGCGGCGGCGGAGGGGGCGGAGGCACGGCACCGGCCATGCGGTGACCGCAGACCTCGCACCAGTCGTCGGAACCCGACTGGTGTCCGTTCGGGCAGGTCGGCATGTCGGCGCTTCCCCCTTTCTGTCAGGGTCTTTCCTGAGTCGCGCGGTATTGCTCTGGTGTCACTTCTTTACACGAACAGTCTTGGTGGACCGTGTCTCGAGGGTCATCTCGTCGGCCTCCTCGACCCTCGCCTTCAGTCGCACAGTACCTGTCGCGGCGTCGACCACGTCCACCACCTTCGCGAGCAGTTTCGCAGTATCCGCGTTGCCGGAGGCGCTGGCGAGCTGAACGGCCCGGCCCAGTTTGGCCGTTGCTCCATCCATATCACCCGCTTTGCGAAGGTCGAGGCCCTGCTGGATGGCCTGTGCCAGTTCGGCCTGCCCGGTGTAGTGGGCGACTTGGGGGTTGATCGAGGTCGAGGCGGCCATGTCGTCGGTCCACACGGCCCGCACCAGGCCCTGCGCGCCCAGGTTCTGGACGCTGCCTCCTCCGCCCTCGGCTGCGCTCGAGGGCTGCGGGACGACCAGCGAGACGCGGGCCGCCAGCATCTCCTGGCCGATACCGGCCGCGGGGACCTCGACGCAGACGTGGTAGTCGCGTGACTCGTCGCCCCAGGAGCCGGTGGGGTAGTCCCCGGAGCGCGGTCCCGCCTCGATGCGGCGGGCGGTCAACTCCTCGACCGTGGGCGCCACTTGCTTGACGAACCTGATGGTCGTGCCCACCGGGGTCCATACGCGCAGGGCGACGTCCGCGACCTCCTTGCCCATCGCCGTCTCCATCATCTGCGTGAAGTCGGCGGCCAGGCCCGCCGGATCGGCGACGATGTCGGCGGTGCCGAGCAGGGCGGAGGCGATCCCTGTGACTTCTTTCACTTCCCAGTCGGTGCCCACGCCGCGCGCGTCACATGTGAACCGTCCGGCGCAGGAGTCGAGCGCGGCCTTCAGGTCCTCGGGCGCCTCGTGCTCGTTGCGGCCGTCGGTGAGCAGGATGCCGTGCCGGATCGCGACGTCCGCCGAGGACAGCAGGCGGTCGGCGAGCCTGAGCCAGGTGCCGATGGCCGTGCCGCCGCCCGCGCTCAGCTTCCGCAGCGCCTGCTTGGCCTGCTCGCGGGTGGTGGCGTCGGCGACAGCGAGGGCGCCGTTGCCCGGATACACCTCCTTCGCGAGGTGTGTGCCGCCGATCACCGCGAAGTGCACGCCGTCGCGCAGGGTGTCGATCGCGGCGGCCGTGGCGTCACGGGCGTTGCGCATCTTGGTCGGCGGGTAGTCCATCGAGCCCGAACAGTCGACCATGATCGCCACGGCGGCGGACGGGCCCTGGCCGGGCGAGTAGAGATGGGGAGCCGCGACCGCGCTCCCGATGGTGCCGCCGCCGGTCGCCGTCACCGTGACGATCGCGTTGACCTCGCGGCCGCCCTCCGGCAGGTACTCGTTCTGGTACACGTCCATCGAGAACTGCGGCACGTTCGACTTCGAGAAATTGGCCATGACTGCTCTGATCCCCCTCCGACCCACGACCGAGTGGGTGACGACTGTGTGCGGACCGGTCCCCTCCGGTCCGCATGGGCCTGCCCGGGTGCGGCTGTGTGCGGCTCGTGCGTCCCTGTGCGTCCCTCGTGTCCCTGCGTGTCCTGTGTGCCGTATGCGGCCGTTATGTTCGGCCTCAGCCCGATCCTGCCCCGACGGGCGGGGCGGGGAACGGCAGGACGGCCACTGTTACGTTGTCGTGGCCCCCGCCGTCGAGCGCGTGTCCGACCAGGACCTGCGCGCTGTGCAGGGGACGCGCGGCGGCGTCGAGGGGGACGACCTCGGCCATCTCCTCGGCGGACTCCGCGTAGTTCCACAGGCCGTCCGTGCACACCACGACCACACCGGGCCGGTCGGGCTTGAAGGACGCGGTGTGCGGCTCGAGTTCATAGGCGTCGGCGCCGAGCCAGCCGGTGATCGCGTGGGCGCGCTCGTCGGCGTACGCCTCGGCCTCGTTCATCAGCCCGGCGGCGACCATCTGCGCGGCCCACGAGTCGTCCTCGGTGAGCCGGGCCGCGGGCGAGGCACGGTCGACGGGCACCCAGTAGGCGCGGCTGTCGCCGACCCAGCCGACGACCAGCAGTCCGGCGGTGACGATCGCGCCGACGATCGTGCAGGCCGGGGCGTTCTGGTGCGGGCTGTGCTCGCGGGCCTCGGCGGGCTCCTCCGCCAGCGCGTCGACGGCGTGCGAGGCGGCGACGATCGCCTCGTGCATGGCCTGCTGAGGATGCGTGCCCCGTGGCAGTGCGGCGCGCAGCGCCGCGCCGGCCGCCTGCGACGCGGCGAGCGAGGCCACGTCCGGGCGGGTCGCCGAGGACACGCCGTCGCAGACGACGGCCAGGGCGACGGGCGAGCCGTCGGGCAGCGCGGTGTGGCCGACGGCGAAGGCGTCCTCGTTGCGGTGGTGGCGCAGCCCGCGGTCGCTGACCGCGGCGACCGGACCCGACTCCTGCTCCATGTGGTCGCGTTCGCGCGGCTGGGCGTGCCCGCAGTTCTCGCAGTAGCCGTCGTTGTCGACCCGGCCCGCTCGGCAGGCCACGCACACCTTGGCCTCCTCGGCCGGGGCGGCGGCCACCCGGGGGTCGGGTGCCTGCAGCGGGTAGTCGTCGGGCTCCAGCGGCCGGTCGAACCGCACGCCGGGAGCGGGGGACACCGCGGAGTCCGGCCGCGGCAGCGGCGTGCCGCCCGAGTCGGTGCCCGGCAGGTCGGTCGGCAGATGCACCGCCGACGGTGTGTCGGAGCTGTCCGGCTCGGAGGCCACGGGCCAGTCCACGCCCTCCCCCGGCGCACCGGAACCGTCCATGGTGAGCGTCGGATGATCCTGCGGCGGAGCGGGCACCACCGAAAGGTCGTATCCGCACGCGCCGCAGAAACGGTCACCCGATTCGAGCGGCTCCGCGCAGCTCGGGCACTTCGACAGTGCGGCCTGCTGGGGCATCTGCGACATCAACTACACCCACGTCCGGGGGCGGTAACGGTTGGCCCGTTCCACCAGGTCGATCCTCTCCTCGCCGCCGGGCGCGAGCCGGGCCAGCGTGCGGTACGAACGTTCCAGGCCGAAGCGGAGGCCCCGCTCGTCAAGGCCGCTGCCGAGGAGCACCCGTCCGCCGGCGGCGGGCTGCGCGCCCTGTCCCCCGGAGAGTATCCAGTCGAGCGCGCAGCCGAGGACCTCCGCCGACAACTGCTCGCGCCGCGCCGGGTCCAGACCGTAGGCGTCCAGGGCCTCGACCTGCCCGGCCGCGGCCGTCAGGTCGTCCAGGAACGGTGCGTCGCCGGAGGTCGCCGTGCGCTGCCGCAGCCGCGCTCGTACGGCGGCCACGCGCGCGGCGGTGTAGTGGATGGACGACTCCGGCACGGACTCCAGCGTCCGTACGGTGCTTCGCCGGTCGCCCGCCGCGAGCTGCACGCGCGCGAGGCCGAACGCCGCGCTCACGAAGCTCGGGTCGGTCGACCACACCAGGCGGTAGTACTCGGCGGCGTTGTCCAGCTGGCCGAGCACCTCCGCGCACAGGCCGAGCGCCAGCTTGGGCGCGGCCTCGCCGGGGAAGGCGTCGTAGACCGCGTCGAAGGCCAGCGCGGCGCCCTCGAAGTCGCCGGTGGCCAGGGCGGCCATGCCCCGGTACCACACCACCCGCCAGTCGTCGGGCCGCTCCGCCTCCAGCTCGGCCAGGGACATCAGGGCGGACTCGGAGGCGCCGGTCTCCAGCCTAGCGCGGATCTGCCGCAGCCGGGTCTCCACGGTCTGCGCCGGCGCGGCGGCGAGCGCACCGATCAGCTCGCCCGGCGCGGACGCCATCAGACCGGCCAGGAAACCGGCGTTGGGGTCCGACGGGTCGACGAGCGGCACGGGCAGGGCGAGCGCGGCGGGCGGCGCCGCGACCGGCTTGACGATGCCCGGGGCGCCGCTCGCGGCCTCAAGTGCGGGAGCGGGCACGGACGTCCGGCCTCCCGGTGTCTCCCGTGCCCCCAGCAGTGACACGTCCCCGTCCAGCCTGGGGAACAACTCCGTGTCGGTGACCTTCAGTTCGGGACCGAACAGGGTCGACAGCGCGGGACGCGGCCGTCCCGTCTGCAGGGACACGACCTCGCGCAGGACACCCGTCAGCTGCTCGGCCATCTCCTGCGCGGAGGCGAACCGGCGTGCCGGGTCCGGGTCGGTGGCGCGGACCAGGAGCCGGTAGAAGGACTCGTACTGCCGGAAGACCTCGATGTTGTCCGGGTCGGGCAGGGAGTCCACGAAGACGTTCGTGTAGCCCTGGAAGTCGAAGGTCAGCACCGCGAGGGTGCGGCCGACCGTGTAGAGGTCGGAGGCGACCGAGGGGCCGACCTCGGCGACCTCCGGCGCCTGGTAGCCGACCGTGCCGTAGATGGCCGACTCGTCGTCGTCCATGCGGCGCACGGCGCCCATGTCGATCAGCTTGAGCTGGTCCTCGGTCTGGATCGCGTTGTCGACCTTGAAGTCGCAGTACAGCAGGTTGCGGCTGTGCAGATGGCCGAGCGCCTCGAGCGCCTCGATGCCGTACGCGCACGCCTGCTCCACCGGCAGCGGGTCCCGCTTGCCGTCGGCTGCGCGGCGGGCGTTGGCGATCTCCTTCAGCGACTTGCCGCCGACGAACTCCATGACGATGTAGCCGTCGAGAGAGCCGGTGCGCTGGTCGAGGTGCTCGACGAAGTTGTAGATCCGCACGATGTTGGCGTGCTCGATCTCCGCGAGGAAGCGCCGCTCCGAGATCGCGGCGGCCATCGCGTCCTGGTCGCCGGTGTCGAGCAGGCCCTTGAGGACCACCCACCGGTCGGAGACCGCGCGGTCCACGGCGAGATAGATCCAGCCGAGCCCGCCGTGCGCGAGGCACCCCACGACCTCGTACTGGCCGTGCACGACGTCCCCGGCCTTCAGCTTCGGCACGAACGAGTACGGGTGCCCGCACTTGGTGCAGAAGCCCTCCGTGCGCCCCGCGCGCTCCCCGCGCGAACGCCCCACCGGCGCCCCGCAGTCGGAGCGGGAGCAGAACCGCTTGCGCTCGGGCACCTCGGGGTTGTCGAGGACCATCGCGCGTGGGTCGGGCTTCGGCACCTGGGGGACCGAGACGAGCCCGGCGCCGAGCCGGCCGCGCCCGGACGACCCGGCGGCGGAGCCGGAGCTGCGCACCGACACCGAGCGGCTGCTCGTCCGGCCCGAGAGCGAGCGCGAGAGCCGTCCCGACACCGAGCGCCGCGACTTCGACGACTGTGACGACGTGCGCGCACTGCGACTGCTGGAGCGCGAACTCCCGCTGCCCGACGAGTCCTTGCCGCCGCCCGTGATCCCGGTGGGCGGTGAGCCCACCATGCCACCCCCAGAGGGGGGACCCCCAGCCGACACGACCGGCGCCAGGCCGCAGGTGTCGCAGTACAGCTCACCGCCGCCCACGTCCTCGTACGACCCGTCGCAGCCCGGCCGCTGACACGGCTGTCCTGCCTGACTCATGGCTGGCTACTCCCCCCTCCGGTCCTGAGGCCCGCCCTGCTGCGGCACCCGCGGGGCCGCGAGCTGCTCGGCCGCCGCCTGCTGGTAGCGCAGGACGGCCTGTTCGGCGACGCGCAGGTCGCAGGGCGCGCTCCACAGCATGCGGCGCGCCGCGTCGTACCGCTCGACCAGGAACGGGTCCTCCGCGAGCCCGAGCCGGGCCACCTTCGCCTTGTACGCGTCGAGCCGGCCGCGCAGCTCCGCGCGGACCGCCAGCGGCGCGGTGACCGCCGTCAACGACTCGCGGGCGCGCAGCAGTTCGTCCTCGGCCTTCCGCTCCAGGGACTCCAGGAGCGGGGACAGCCGGTGCCACTGGGCCGATCTGCGGTACTCGGCGGCCGTCGCCAGCTGCTCCTGGAGCGCCGTCGGCGGTCCGCTGACGACCGGCACCTCCGTCGCGGCGATCTTCGCCAGCACCTCGCCGCGTGCCGTGCGGGCCTCGGCGAGGGTGCGGTCGGCGCGCGAGAGGACGTCCCGCAGCTTGATCAGCCGGGTCTCCGCGTCCTGACGGACCGTCAGGACAGCGTCGATCTCCCGGCGCACGTCCTCCAGGGCGCGCGCCTCACGGTCGTACACCGTGGTGTCGGGGCGGCCGCCGCCCGGTGCCGAACTGCCGGGTGCCGCCGTCCAGAAGGCCAGCGGGTCGGAGACGACGTCCTCGCGCAGCCTGGTCAGCGTGCGCGTGATGTGCTCCAGGTCGTCGCCGGCCGGGTGCTCGCCGGGGCGCACGCCGACGGAGTGCGCGAGCTTGCGGGTGCGCTGCAGTTCCGCGGCGAGCAGATCGATCCGGGCGGGCAGCGCGGACCACACCGCGTCGGCGGCGACGACCATGTCCAGCGAGGACGCGTACAGCTCGTTCATCCGCTCCACGAGGCCTGCCAGCGAGAACCGCTGGCTGAGCCGGCCCGAACCGCCCAGCAGGGTCGGCGCGTTGGCGGTCGCCGTGGCGCTGTCGGCCACCGTGACCGATTCGCCGCGCAGCAGCTCCGTCAGCTCGATCAGGTCCTCGCGGCTGGACCAGCGGCGCCGGGCGCGGATCTCGCGGGCGTGGCGCAGCGCGTCCGTGTACGCGTCGAAGTACGCCCACAGCAGCGTGATCGACGCCTCCGCGGCCGTCCAGCGCTCCTTGGTCGTGCCGGTCAGCTCGGCACCCTCCAGGAGCCGGCGGCCCGCATGGTCCTGCAGGGCGAGGAGCGAGCTCTCGATCGCCTCGTGCTCCGCGCCGAGCCGCGCCAGCGCACGGTCCACCTCGTCCCGGTCCAGCACCGGCCCGGCGGGGTCCGTGGCGCCCATCGATCACCTCTCGCTGCTGTGTGGTCCGTGTGGGGGTCTTGTCGGTTGAAGTTCTGCCCCAAGATCGCTCGTTCGACGCCGTCAGCTCTTGCGCAGGTACTGGGGCGCGGGCGGCTTCGACGGTGCCGAGTCCTTCCCCAGTGTCGCCGACAGCCAGTTGTCGTACGACATCTGCCAGCCGTTCACGCGGTAGTCCACCAGGATCTGATTGACCCGGCGTACCAGATCGGTGGCGTCCTGTTTCATCGCCACGCCGTAGTACTCGGTGGTGAATGCGGCGCCCTTCAGTTCGACCGTCGGGTCCTGGGCGGCCTGGCTCGCGGCGAGCGCGCCGTCGGTGACCACGGCGTCGGCCTCGCCGAGCTGCAGCCGTACCAGACAGTCGAGTTGGTTGGGCACCGTGAGTGAGATGTCCGCGGACGCCGGCAGCTTGCCCGCCTTCTTGTCCCCGTCGAGTTTGGTGTACGCCGTCGAGCCGGTCGCCGTGCAGATCCGCTTCTCGCCCAGCGACTTGTCGTAGCCCGTGATCGTCGACGACTTGGGCGCCAGGACCTGCTGACCCGTCTTGAAGTAAGGGGCGGAAAACGCGACTTGGCCGATGCGGTCGCAGGTGATGGTCATCGTGCGCACCACCATGTCGACCCGGCCCTCCTGGATCGCCGGGATGCGCTGGCTGGTGGGGATGGCCTTGAACTGGACCGCGTCAGGGTCGCCGAGGATGTCCTCGGCGATCTTGTGGACCAGGTCGATGTCGAAGCCCTCCAGCTCCGCGTCCTCGTTGTTCGGGTTGCGGTAGCCCCAGCGGTAGCTGTTCTGGTCGACGCCCACGACGAGCTTGCGCTTGGCGCCCGTACGGGACTTGATGGCGTCGATGGTGGGGCCGTCCGCGCCCGACGGGGACAGCGTCTGCTTCTCCGGGTTTTCGCAGTTGTCGGCCCGCGCCTGGCTGCCCGTGGCGACGTGTCCGCCGCCGGTTCCCTCGTCGGCCCCGACGTCGTGGGTCTGCGTCAGCGGGAGCAGCAGGACGAACGCCAGCGCCAGCGCGCACAGGGCGGCCATGGCGCCGACCCCGCCCCAGCCACGCAGGGAGGCCCGCAGCCGCCGGTACAGGTGCCCGGCGCCGTGCGGGCGCCCTTCGTCACCACGCGCGACCATCGCCTGGCCCCCTCTCACCGGTACTCCGAAAGCCGGCGCCCGATGCCGAGCACCGCGCCCGCCGCGCCGAGGACGGCGAGGACGGCGGCGCCGGCGGGCAGCCCGGTCATCGCGTCCAGGCCGTTGCCGGCCGACTGCTTGAACTCGTTCTGTTCGTGCATCAGCGCGCGTGCCAGGTTGCCGTCCACGCTGTCGAAGCACTCGCCGGTCGCGCCCTTGGCACCGATCACCTTGTCGAGCGCCGTCTGGTAGTTGCCGTTCTCGTCCTCGGTGCGGGCGGAGGCGTGCCGCTCCTTCCACACCTTCATGTTGCCCTCGGCCGCCACCACCGGCTTGCTGCCCGAGCTGTCGTCGGCGAGCTTCTCCGCCTGGGCCAGACCCTTGCCGAGGACGGCCATGTCCTTGTCGAAGTCGTAGTAGTAGGCGTCGTACGTCTGGTCGCCCACCTTGACCGTGTCGGCGCCGCGCGCCACCAGGCTCAGGTTCTCGTTGCCGCGGGCCTTGAGGGAGGCGATGCGGGCGTCGTGCAGCACGTTCAGCGAGCGGACGCCGTGGTCGTACGAGCCGTTGAGGCTCGCGCGGGCGACGGTGTGGCCGACGACCAGCCACAGCAGGACCACCGTGGCGGTGCCGGTGGCGGCGACGAGGCCGTGGTTGAGGACCCGGTTGGTGTGGCGGTAGTTGCGTCGCTGGGCCCAGGCGAGCGCGGCGAGGGCGACGACACCGAGGGCGATCGCGGCCCACGGATACGGCGTCGCGTCGCCGTAGTCGTCCCGCAGGTGCTGGTTCTCCTTCTTGTAGAGGTCCTCTGCCGCCGGGAGCATCTGCTTCTGCATCACGTTGTTCGCGTACCGCAGATACGCACCGCCCACCGGGTAGCCCTGCCGGTTGTAGGTGCGGGCCCGCTCGACCAGGCCCTTGTACCGCGGCAGCAGCGTGTTCAGCCGGGAGATCGTCTGCGCGGACGGCGAGTTCGGCTCCGAGTTGGCGGCGGCCGTGACCAGCTTGGCGGCGGCCGTGCGGATGTCCTTCTCGTACCGGTCGCGCGAGGCGGCCGTTTCCTGGCCGCCCGCCAGGAAGCCGCTGGAGGCGGCCGTGTTGGCGTCCGCGAGCGAGCGGTAGATGTCGGCCGCGTCAGAGCTGAGCGGCTGGCTGCTGTGCAGCACGTCGTCGGCGGCGGCCGCCCGGTCGGTCATCTGCCAGGCCGTGACCGCGCCGAACGCGACGACCAGCAGGGCGAGGACGGCACCGATCAGGCGCAGCCGGCCCGGCTCGGTGGTCGCGGCAGCGCGCACCCGGTCGGCGCCCTCGGCGAACGCCGTACGGCGTGTCGGCGCGGCCGGTCCGGCGGGTGCGGGGGCCCCGGGCTGCGGCGGGATCGCGGGCATCGTGGGCACACCGGAGGCCGGTCCCGGCCCGGGCGGTGCCGAGCTGCTCTTCGGCGGATATGTCACTTCGACCTCCCCCATGGTCACGTTCGCCGCCAAGTATCGCCCCCGGGGCCGACATCCGCACCGGGCTTAACTGGATCTTGAGCCTAGTCCCACGTCCCTGCCCATGAATACGCGACGGGAATCCGTTCGGTTCCCCCGTGTCCGCGAGGGTTGCTCAGGATTCCCAGTAGGCCCGTGCCCGCTCCAGCGCCCCCGTCCCCGCGCCCACCCGGTCGAGGCCCAGCAGGGCCGCCCCCAGCACCGGGCTCGCGGTCACCACCCGAGGTACCGCCTTCGGTGCGCGTGCCGCCAGCAGCTCCCTTATGCCGTCGTCGAGTTGGGCCTGCCCGGCCGCCAGGACGCCGCCGCCCAGCAGTACCGGGGTCTCCTCGTCCAGCAGGTCGAGGCGGGACAGGGCGACCCCCGCCATGGTCACCACCTCCTCGGCGAGCCGGTCGACGAGGGAGCGGGCGATCGCGTCGCCGCGTTCGGCCGTCGCGAACAGCACCGGCGTCAGTTCGTGACGGCGGGCGTGCTCGACGCGCTCCAGGTGCAGCGCCTCGATGAGCCCGTACATGGAGTCCAGGCCGAAGTGGGCCGGGAGGGTGCGGGCCAGGTCCGTCGGCTCGCCCCGGCCGTCCTCCGCCCGCGCCGCGAACCACAGCGCCTCCTCGGCCAGCCCCCAACCGCCGCCCCAGTCCCCGGAGATGCGGCCGATGGCCGGGAAGCGGGCGGTGCGGCCGTCGGGGCGCATGCCGACGCAGTTGATGCCGGCCCCGCACACCACGGCGACGCCCAGTGGCTCGGCGACGCCCGCGCGCAGGATCGCGAAGGTGTCGTTGCGCACCTCCACCGCGTCGCCCCACGCGCGCGCGTGCAGCGCGGCGGCCAGTTGTTCCTCCTCGACGGGCAGGTCGGCGTTGGCCAGACACGCCGAGACGTGCGCGACGGAGGTGACACCGGCTGCGGCGTACGCGCGCGTGACCGCCGCCGCCAGCTCGTCCACCGCCTCCGTCACGCCCACGGCGGGTGGCCGGAAGCCTCCCCCGCGGGCCGTGGCGAGGACGTGCCCCTCGGCCGTCAGCACCGCGACGTCGGTCTTGCTGTTGCCCGCGTCGATGGCGAGGACACTTGCTCTCAGGCCCACGCGAGGTGCTCCCGGTTGTGCGCGATCAGCTGGTCGGTGAGGGTCTCGGCGTATTCGTACTGGCCGATCAGGGGGTGGGACAGCAGGGCCTTGAACACCCGGTTCCGGCCGCCGCGCAGTGCCGCCTCCAGGGCGAGGTCCTCGTACGCCGTCACGTTCGCCACCAGCCCCGCGAACAACGGGTCGAGCTCGGGCACCGGCAGCGGGACGGCGCCCTTGGTGCCGACCGCGGCCTGCACCTCGATCACCGCGTCGTCCGGCAGGAAGGGGAGCGTGCCCTTGTTGTACGTGTTGACCACCTGGTAGGGGCTGCCACCGCCGCCCAGCAGGGACGCCGCCAGGTCCACGGCGGCCTCGGAGTAGTAGGCGCCGCCCCGCTCGGCGAGCAGCGCGGGCTTCTCGTCCAGGGCCGGGTCGCCGTACATCTCGAGCAACTGCCGTTCCATCTCGGCGACCTGCTCGGCGCGCGACGGCTTCGTGCGCAGTTCCCGTACGACCTCGTCGTGGGCGTAGTAGTAGCGCAGGTAGTACGACGGGACCACGCCGAGGCGGTCGAGCAGGGTGCGGGGCAGATGCAGGTCGTCGGCGATGGCGTCGCCGTGCTCCGCGAGCAGCTTGGGCAGGACGTTCTCGCCCTCGGGGCCGCCCAGGCGCACGCCGGTCTCCCAGGTGAGGTGGTTGAGGCCCGCGTGGTCGAGGTGGACGTCGTGCGGCGAGGTGCCCAGCATGGCCGCGAACTTCCGCTGGAAGCCGATCGCCACGTTGCACAGCCCGACGGCCTTGTGCCCGGCCTGCAGCAGGGCGCGGGTGACGATGCCGACGGGGTTGGTGAAGTCGATGATCCAGGCGCCGGGGTTCGTACGGCGGACCCGTTCGGCGATGTCGAGGACCACCGGCACCGTGCGCAGCGCCTTGGCCAGGCCGCCCGCGCCGGTGGTCTCCTGGCCGATGCAACCGCACTCCAGCGGCCAGGTCTCGTCCTGCTGCCGGGCCGCCTGGCCGCCGACGCGCAGCTGGAGCAGCACCGCGTCGGCGCCCTCGACGCCGGCGTCCAGGTCGGAGGTGGTGACGATCCGGCCGGGATGCCCCTGCTTGGCGAAGATGCGGCGGGCCAGGCCCCCCACCAGCTCAAGGCGTTCGGCGGCCGGGTCTACGAGGACCAGCTCCTCGACGGGCAGGGTGTTCCTCAGCCTGGCGAATCCGTCGACGAGTTCGGGGGTGTAGGTCGAGCCTCCGCCGACCACGGTGAGTTTCATGCTTAACCCTTCACTCCGGTGAGCGTGACGCCCTCGACGAACGCCTTCTGGGCGAAGAAGAACACGAGGATCACGGGGGCCATGACCAGCACGGTCGCGGCCATGGTGAGGTTCCAGTCGGTGTGGTGGGCGCCCTTGAAGGACTCCAGGCCGTAACTGAGCGTCCAGGCACCGGGGTTCTCGGACGCGTAGATCTGCGGGCCGAAGTAGTCGTTCCAGGCGTAGAAGAACTGGAAGAGCGCGACGGCCGCGATGCCGGGCCGGGCCATCGGCAGCACGACCTTGAGCAGGGTGCGCAGGTCACCGCAGCCGTCCACCCGCGCCGCGTCCAGATACTCGTTGGGAATGGTCATCAGGAACTGGCGCAGCAGGAAGATGGAGAACGCGTCGCCGAACGCCATCGGGATGATCAGCGGCCACAGCGTGCCCGACAGGTCCAGCTGCTTCGCCCAGAACAGATACATCGGAATGATGATGACCTGCGGCGGCAGCATCATCATCGAGATCACCAGCATGAGTGACAGATTCCGGCCCCGGAAGCGGAACTTGGCGAGCGCGTACGCCACCGGGATCGACGACACGACGGTCAGGACGGTGCCGAGGCCGGCGTAGATCAGCGTGTTCTTCCACCAGGTGAGGAAGCCCGGTGTGTCGAACACCTTCCGGTAGTTGACCCACTCCCAGGTGTCCGGGACCAGGTCCCGGCTCAGCGCCTGGGAGTCGCTCATCAGGGACGTCAGGAACACGAACACGAACGGCAGGACGAAGAACAGCGCGGCGGCGACGCCGAGGGCGTGGACGGCGATCCACTCCAGGAGCGCCCTGCGGCGGGCGGTGCGCGCGGCGGGCGACACAGGAGTTCTCAACTCCACCGGTTTGTCCAGCACTTGGGCCATGGTCAGTCACCTGCCTGGATCAGGCCGCCCCGGCGCCGCATCAGGAACGCGGTGAACACCATCGACAGGGCGAACAGTACGAGGGCGACGACACACGCGGCGCCGTAGTCGAACCGCTGGAAGCCGAGGTTGTAGACGAGCTGGGGGAGCGTGAGCGTGGACTTGTCCGGATACCCGGGCTCGAACTGCGTGCCCGCGCCCTGGATCACGCCCGAGGCGACCTTCCCGGCGATCAGCGGCTGGGTGTAGTACTGCATGGTCTGGATCACGCCCGTGACGACGGCGAACATCACGATGGGGGAGATGTTCGGCAGCGTGACGTACCGGAAGCGCTGCCAGGCCGAGGCGCCGTCCAGCTCGGCGGCCTCGTACTGCTCGGTCGGCACGTCGAGCAGCGAGGCCATGAAGATGACCATCAGGTCGCCGACGCCCCACAACGCCAGCAGGGTCAGGGCCGGCTTGGACCAGGTGGGGTCGTTGAACCAGCCCGGCGCCGGCACGCCGACCCTCTCCAGGATCGAATTGACCGGACCGGTACTGGGGTTGAGGAGGAAGGCGAAGGCCATCGTCGCGGCGACCGGCGGGGCGAGATAGGGCAGATAGAAGAGGGTGCGGAAGACACCCGTACCCGTCTTGATCTTCGTGATCAGCATCCCGACGCCGAGCCCGAACACGACCCGCAGGCTCACCGTGATCAGGACCAGCCACAGGGTGTTGCGCAGGGCGGGCCAGAACAGGGGGTAGTGCTCGAAGACGTACGTCCAGTTCTTCCCGCCGCTCCACGTCGGCGGCTTGAAGCCGTCGTAGTGCATGAACGAGAAGTAGACCGTGGAGATCAGCGGGTACGCGAAGAAGACCGCGAAGCCGATGAGCCACGGCGACATGAAGGCGACCGTACGAAGCGCCGCCCGGCGGCGCTTCGACGCGAGAGTGACCGTACTCATCAGGAGTTACTTCGCCTGCGCGATGTCCGTGTCGATCTGCGCGGCCGTCTTCTTCAGGCCCGCCGGGAGGTCGGTGGCCTTGCCGCTCTCGTAGTCGTAGCCGAACTGCTGGATCGTCACCAGGTACACGCCGCCGTTGATCGAGGCGGGAGTCGTGGTCGAGTTCGGGTTCGCGGCGATGTCCAGGAACGTCTTGAAGCGCGGGTCGTACTTCAGCTTGGGCGACTTGAGCGCTTCGAGCGTGGACGGCACGTTGTGGATCGCGTTGGAGAAGCCGACCACGGCGTCGGTGTCCGTGGTCATGTACTTCACCAGTTCCCAGGCCGCGTTCTGCTTCTTGCTGGTGGCGGCGATGCCGGCGATGGTGCCGGTGATGTAGCCCTTGCCGTACTGCGCGGCCTGGTCGTCCGGCACGGGCAGCGGTGCCACACCGATCTCGAACTTCGGCTTGGCCTCCTCGGCCATGCCGAGCCGCCACTCGCCGTCGAGCTGCATGGCGACCTGCCCGGTGTGGAAGGGGTGCTTGGCGCCCCACTCGTCGCCGAGCGTGGCCCGGTACTTCTCCAGCTCCTGGTAGCCGCCGAGTTCGTCGACGAGCTTCTTCTGGAGGGTGAAACCGGCCTTGAAAGCGGGATCCTCGGCGAGGCTCGACTTGCCGCTGGAGTCGAAGTACGTCGGCGAGAACTGCGCGAAGTAGTGCTCGGTGGTGGACTCCCAGCCGTGGTAGTTCGGCATGAAGCCGAGCTGCTTGTAGCTGTCGCCGTCCGGGATCGTCAGCTTCTTGGCGTCGGCCTCGAACTCGGACCAGGTCTTGGGCGGGGCGGAGATGCCGGCCTTCTCGAACGCGGTCTTGTCGTAGTAGAGGCCGTACGCGTCGCCCAGCAGCGGTACCGAGCAGCGGTCGCCGTCGAACTGGGTGTACTCGTTCATCGCCTTCGGGAACGTCTTCTGCGGGTCGATGCCCGCCTTCTCGAAGAAGGGGTTCAGATCGACGAGTGCGCCGGACGAGCAGAACTTGCCCACGTTGTTGGTGGTGAAGGAGGAGACGACGTCGGGCGCCTTGTCGCCGCCCGTGCGCAGCGCCTGGTTGATCTTGTCGTCGGTCATGTTGCCGACGACGTTGACGTGGATGTTGGGGTGGGTTTTCGCGAAGCCCGTGATCAGCGACTTGACGGCGGCGACCTCGTTCGGCGCGCTCCAGGCGTGCCAGAAGTTGATGGTCGTCTCCTTGGAGGCGTCGTCGGTGGCGCCGGAGCCGGACTGCCCGGTACAGGCGGTGGTGAGCAGGGCCAGCGAGGCGGTGAGAGTGGTGAGGGCGAAGGCCGACTTCCGGGCCACGGCGGGTATGACTTCGGGCATGGCTGGGTCTCCCTGGGACGGGCGGTGAGGGAAAGGGACTCGGGAAGGGGGATGAGGCCGTGCGGGGAGGCGTGGGGGCTCAGCGCGAGGTGTCGAAGACCTCGTCACGGGTGGTCGCCAGCGCGCGCTCCAAAGCGCCGCGCAGCACCGGGTGTTCGCGCACGTCGCCGACGACGAGCCGCGGACGGGGTGCCGCCAGCTCCTCCAACTCGGCCTGGACGAGGGCGCGCAGCACCTCGCCGCCCGAGGTGAGGGCGGTGCCGCTGAGGACGACGAGCTCGGGGTCGAGGACGGCGACGAGCGAGGCGAGACCGGTGGCGAGCCGCGTCGCGTAGGTCCGCAGCAGCTCCCGGTACGGACCGGAGACGTGATCGGCGGCGCGCGCCACGAGTTCTGCGGCGACATCGGTGTACGGCCCCGCCGGCACGTCCGCGATGCCGAGCTCGCGGGCCAGCCGGGGTACCGCCTGCGAACCGGCGAGTTCCTGGTAACCGCCGCTGTTGGCCTTCGTCACCTGGCGCACGAGCGGCGCGCCCGGCACGGGCAGGAAGCCGACCTCACCGGCACCGCCTGTCCACCCCCGGTGCAGCCGGCCACCGAGGACCAGGGCGGCACCGAGACCCTCCTGGTTCCACAGCAGCACGAAGTCGCCGTGGCCCCGGGCCGCGCCCAGCCGTTGCTCGGCGAGGGCGACGAGGTTGACGTCGTTCTCGTACTCGACGGGCATGGGCAGCGCGGCGGCGAGTTCGTCGAGCAGCGAGGGGGAGTGCCAGCCGGGCAGATGGGAGGCGTACCGCAGCCGCCCGGTGTTGGGGTCGAAGGCGCCGGGGGTACCGATGACGATCCGGCGGACGTCGTCCCTGGCCAGCCCGGCCGCCTTGACGGCCCCGTCGAGGGCGTCGCCGACCTGCCGTACGACGGGATGGGCGGGCCGCCTCCCCGGCGTCGGGAGCTCGAACTCGCCCACCGTGCGGCCGGTGATGTCGGCGACGGCTGCGCGGATGCGGACGGGGGTGACGTCGAGGCCGGCCGCGTAGGCGGCGGCCGGATTGACGGAATACAGCTGGGCGTTGGGCCCGGGCCGTCCCTCACTCGTCCCGGTGGCCAGCACCAGCCCCGCCGACTCCAGACGGGCGAGCAACTGCGAGGCGGTGGGCTTGGAGAGCCCGGTGAGCTTGCCGATCCGGGTGCGCGACAGCGGGCCGTGCTCCAGCAGCAGGTCCAGTGCGGCGCGGTCGTTCATGGCGCGCAGGACGCGTGGGGTACCCGGCGTACCGGCGGATCCTGCCATGCGTGTCGCCACCTGCCTCTCCGGCTGCCCAGCCTTCCAGTGACATGGGCATTTCGTCCACCCGGTGATCACTGTTAGGAAAGTTTCCTATTGGGTTGGGAGGAACGTAAGCCCGGGGTGAAGGAGGCGTCAATAGACATCGCCCCCGCGGCAACGGAGTCGTTACCTCGGGGGGTGCGCACTGCCCTCGCGGAGGAAGGAGGTGGTGTCGAGGTGAGATGGTCCAGCGCCGGGACATTCGGTCGAACGAGCGTGCTGAACCGTTCCGCCTGCCCGCACGCACAGAGGGCGGCGCCCGGAATGCTCCGGGCGCCGCCCCTGCGAGCAGACCGCCCCTTACTTCGTCGGCGGCCTCTGCTGCGCTATCGGTGTCGTCGCGACGGATTGGGGAGACGTCGCGTCGTTGAAGGCCGACGGGGCTGCCACCGTTGCCGTGGGGTCGGGGATGTCGTCCTCCGGGGGCACCGGGAGGCCGCCCACGAAGCGGATCGACGCCGCGTCGAAGGCCCGCTTGATCCGCCACCGCAGCTCCCGCTCGACCGACAGCGACTTGCCCGGCATCGTCTTCGCCGAGAGGCTCACCACCATCGAGTCGATCAGCACGCTGTCCAGGCCGAGCACCTCGATCGGGCCCCACAGGAGCTCGTTCCAGGGCTCCTCCTTGCTCATCGTCTCGGCGACTTCGTCGAGTGTGGCCCTCACCCGGTCCAGGTCCTCCGACGGGCGCACGGTCACCTCCACGCCCGCCGTCGCCCAGCCCTGCGAGAGGTTGCCGATCCGTTTGACCTCGCCGTTGCGGACATACCAGATCTCACCGTTCGCACCGCGCAGCTTGGTCACGCGCAGCCCGACCTCGATCACCTCGCCGGTGGCCACCCCCGCGTCGATCGAGTCGCCGACGCCGTACTGGTCCTCGAGGATCATGAACACCCCGGAGAGGAAGTCCGTCACCAGGTTGCGCGCGCCGAAACCGATCGCGACACCGGCGACACCCGCGGACGCGAGCAGCGGGGCCAGGTTGATCTGGAACGACGCCAGCACCATCAGCGCCGCCGTCCCCATGATCAGGAACGACGCCACCGACTTCAGCACCGAACCGATCGCCTGCGAACGCTGCCGCCGCCGCTCGGCGTTGACCAGCAGCCCGCGCAGCGCCGTGCCCTCGACCGCCTCGGCCGTCCTGCTCATCCGGTCGATCAGCTTGGTGATCGCCCGCTGCACGACCACTCTGAGCACGGTCGCGATCACCAGGATCAGCACGACCCGCAGGCCGATCGCGAGCCAGGTCGACCAGTTCTGCTCGACCCAGCCGGCGGCGTTCGTCGCGTGCTCCTGGGCGTCCTGGAGCGTGGGGACCGTCACCTCCGTCCCCGAGGAGGACGGCGACGGTGACGGACCGGCGGCCAGTAGGACGGCGGGCAAGGACACGGCAGGTACCTCCAGGTGCAGCACTGTCGGTCCGGCGGTGCGGTCAAGGGCGTGAGGATCACGGGAGGGTCACCGGACGGACAGAACCAACACACTAACGGGGCATTGTGTGCGACCCGTGCGGCCTGCATGAGAGAGACCGGCTCACCTGGGCTTGAACGGGCCGTGATCCGGGGGATGAATTCAGGTGTGGTCGAAAACACTCCCAGCCCGTTACCGGGACATGGTGGCGCTTCCACCAGGCATGAGGGGAGACTGGCTGCAGATCGTCCCGGCGCGAGCCACGCGCCGCCGGCGTACAAGGAGGCATCCGTGCCGCACGTCCTGGTCCTCAACGCGTCGTACGAGCCGCTCGGCGTCGTACCGCTCCGCCGCGCGCTCGTCCTCGTCCTGGAGAACAAGGCAGTCTCCCTCGAGGAATCCGGCGCCTTTATGCACAGCGCAACTGTCACTGTCCCCGCACCCAGCGTGGTCCGGCTCAAGCGATTCGTACGGGTTCCCTACCGGGGGCCCGTTCCTCTGACCCGCCGGGCGCTGTTCGCCCGCGACGGGGGCCGGTGCATGTACTGCGGTGGCGTCGCAACCAGCGTCGACCACGTCATCCCGCGCAGCCGCGGGGGCAAGCACGTCTGGGACAACGTGGTGGCCTCCTGTCGCCGCTGCAACCACGTGAAGGCCGACCGTCACCTGGTCGAGATCGGCTGGCGGCTGCGCCACAAACCCGCACCACCCACCGGACTGGCCTGGCGCATCATCGGCACCGGCCATAGGGATCCGCGCTGGCTGCCGTACTTGCAGCCGTACGGCGCGGACGAGGCCTTGGCCCGGATCGACGGCATATCCGCCTGACGACCCGGGCCTTCGCACACCCGGGGCACCCCGTGGCCGTCCCTGGTGCTGTGACCGGAAAGGTTCACCGGCAAACCTTCCCGGCCACAGCACTAGCCGCGGGGCCCTTCGGGGCGCGCGCCGAGGACCACGTACAGCGCGCCACCCACCACGAACGCGCCCAGCGCCGCCGCCCACGCGCCCGGCTGCGCCCCCGGCTGCATCGGCCACGCCCACACCGTCGCCGCGCGCCCCCGCACACCCGAGGACCCCAGATACACCGCGCTGACGTACCCGAAGGCCGGCAGCCAGCTCAGCCGGGCACCCAGCAGGACCGCAGCGGCCGCAGTCACTCCCGTGCAGCCCAGCGTGTTGCGGATCAGCGCCGGAGGGCCGAACACGTCCGGATGCCCGAGCACGGCCGGCGACATCAGCGCCGCAGCCAGCGCGGTCAGCCCGGCCAGCTGCCCGAGCCGCAGCGGCCACCAGGGGCGTACGGCGGTACGGTCCAGCTCGTCCGACGGCGTACGCAGGCTCGCGCCGATCATGGCGGCCGCCAGCAGTGGGGCCAGGGCGACGATCGGGACCCGGCGGTCGGGATCGAGATACATCTCCATGCGGTGCGCCGCCCACAGCGCGAAGACGGCGGTCCCGGCGAGTGCGGCCAGGGTGACGGGGAGGGCGCGGGAGCGGGCGTAGAGGAGGGGGCCGGTCACAGGGTCGGCACCTCGTTCAGACCGGCGCAGGTGCCCGCCGCCGCGAAGTACGCCGAGAGCCAGTCGCGGCGCTCCTCGTCGCCCATCGCGGCGAGACGGGCGCGGGCCGCGCGCCGCTTCTGGAGCTCCGCGCGCTGGGCAGGGGTGCCCCGGGCGGACAACTCGTCGAAGTACGCCTCCCCGGGACTGGGGGCCAGGTAGTGCTCCACAGCCTCGTCGGTCCGGTACACCCGCGGGGGCACCTCGTCGCACTCGTCGTGGCCGCTCAGCGCCGCCACCGACTGCCACGCGAAGTCCACGGGATCGGTGAGCCGCCCCCGTACGAGGGACCAGCCGATCGGTGTGAGGTTCGGCAACTCGGCCTCGCCGCCCCTCGGAGCCCCCAGGTGGTCCTCCCACCGTACCGGCACATTCCGCACCCCCTCCAGCTTCCCGGTGACCCCCGACAGCGCCTTGGACACCTGGGGCAGCAGGCCCGCGTACCGGGCGTTGACGCAGACCGCCGGAGTGACGGACGTGTCGCACACCTGGCGGCGGGCGAGCGGGTCGGTGTGCCACAGGCCGTCGCCGGTCAGGACGAGCAGCGCGCCCGCGGTCGTCGCGGCGGCCAGCGGAAGCAGGGCGCCGGCCCGGCGCCGGGCCGCGTACGCCAGCACCGCGGCCGCCGCTAGACCCGCTGTCCACACAGCCATCGCCACGGACTGCCACCACAGCGGGACCGAGTCGTCCCCGGCCGGGAACGCCGGGTTGAGATGACGCCCGGCGCCCTCCCGGCTCACCGCCAGAATGCCGAGTCCCACGTACCCGGCCATCGCCAGCAGCGGGGCCGCGAGCCGCGACGGCACCGCGCGCCCCACCACGTGCCCGGCGAGCACGGCCGACGCCGACGCCACCACGTCCCCGGGCACCAGCGCGAGGTGCGGCCGGTCGCCGAGCGCGTACGGCCAGGTGGCGAGCAGGGCCAGGCCCACCGCGAGCAGCTGGCCGACGGCCACCCATACGGCGACGGGCAGGGCCGAGGCCAGGAACCGGGCGAGCGGCGGACGTACCGCCGTCGTCAGCAGTTCCCCGGTACGGCGCCGGCGCTCCCGCCCGCCCTGCCGGCAGCCGGCCGCGGCCGCCAGGGGTACGACGATCAGCTGGGCATTGTGCAGTTCGGTGGCCGTCTCCGCCCAGCCGCCCTGCCAGCGCGGCGAGGAACCGGCCAGCAGCACGCCGAGCGTCAGCACGACGGCGGCCCCGGCCCAGGAGGCGAAACCGCGGACGGTCTCCGCCCGCAGGGGGTGCCCGGTGATCGTCCGGACGGTCGGGAGAGAGGTCATCGCGCCGCCCCCGCCGCCGATGTCCGATGCGCCCGCAGCGCCGCCGTGTAGCCGCGCTCCATCGGATGGTCGCCAGTGCCCTCCGAGCTCTCGCCGAGGGCGATGAGTGTGTCCGGGTTGCCCTGGTAGGCGATCCGGCCCGCGTCGACGAGGGTGACCTCCGTGCAGGCGGCGGCCACGTCCTCGACCAGGTGCGTGGAGACGATCACCGTGGCGGCCGTGCCCAGTTCGCGCAGCAGCGCACGGAACTCGACGCGCTGCTCGGGGTCGAGCCCGGCGGTGGGCTCGTCGAACAGCAGCAGGCGCGGCTCGTTGACGATCGCCTGGGCGATGCCGACGCGGCGGACCATGCCGCCGGACAGCGTCCGGATCCGCACGTCGATGCGGTCGGCGAGTCCGACCCGCGCCACGGCGCGTTCGACGGCGGCCGGGATGGCGGCGGCGGGCAGCTCCTTGAGCCAGGCGACGTACGCCACGAACTCCCGGACCGTGAACCCCGGGTAGTAGCCGAACTCCTGTGGCAGATATCCCAGTCTACGGCGCACCTCGCCGCGCCGCCGGTGGTCGGACAGGTCCTCGCCGAGGATCTCCACCCGGCCACCGGACGGCCGCGCGACCGTCGCCAGGACCCGGATCAGCGACGTCTTGCCCGCCCCGTTCGGCCCGAGCAGCCCATGCACACCCGTGCCGAGCGTGAGATCGACACCGTCCAGCGCGACGGTCCTGCGGTGCCGGACGCGCAGGCCCGTCACTCGTATCGTGCTCACGGCTCCTCCATGCGGTCGTAGGTGGGACGGCGCAGCGTCAGCACGACGGCGCACAGCACGGCCGCCGCCGCCCAGCCGCCCTGCGCCACCGCCCCGTCGAGACAGCGGGCGAGTTGCTCGGCCAGTCGTGCGGTGAGGCCGCCGGCGGGTTCGGCGAGTGCGGGCGCGAGGACGGCGGCCAGCCAGCCGCCCCCGGTCACGGCCGTCGCGGTACGGCAGCCGATGTACGAGGCGAGTGCCAGTGAGGCCAGCGTCAGCGCCAGTCCCGGCAGCAGCCAGGCCGCGGCTCCCGGGGCGCCCGACGCGGGCAGCAGCAGGCCGGTCAGGGTCAGCAGCGGCAGGCTCACCGCGAGGACGGCGACCGACCGGGTCAGCGCCAGTCTCAGGCCACCGGACGGGGTGGCCGAGGTGATCTCGTGCAGCGGGTCGGCGTGCGGGCCGTAGGACAGGGCGACCCCGGCGACGGGCACGACCGGCGCGACGGCCAGCAGCAGCGTCCGTACGCCCTCGACTGCGCCGGTGTGCGCCAGGACCAGCGCGCCGACGGCCACGAGGAGCACGGCGGGCAGCCAGGCCCCGCGCACGGCAGGGCCGGCGGCCCACAGGGCACGGACGAGACGGGGGACGGAGCGGGGGCGCCGCGAGGCAGGGGGGCGGAGGAGCGTGTACCCGCGCCGGAACGCCCGCACGCGGACCCCGGCGCGCACCGCCGCCGACCGCACCGGGGCAGCCGCCGCCGCGGACCGCGCCGAGGCCGCCCCGAGTGCCGCCGCCGGTGCCTCCCGCAACACCGCCTCCCGTACTTCCCCGAGCACCGCCCCGGCCGCGGTCCCCCGTACCGACGCCGACACCCGCGCCGCGCACGCCCCGCACCGCTCCAGGTGCTTCTCCAGGGACCACGCGTCCGGATCCGGAAGGGTGCCGTCCGTGTAGTGGGCCACGAGGTCGTCGGTCGCGTGCCAGACGTGTGCGTTCCCGGTCATGCCGGGCCTCCCGTCGGAGCCGGGTTCAGCCGGGCCAGAGCCGCGCGCAGCTCGGCGCGGGCGCGCAGGGCGCGGGACTTGACCGTGCCCTCGGGTATGCCGAGGAGGCGGGCGGTCTCGCGGGTGGTCAGGCCGTCGACGACGGTGGCCCGCAGGACGTCGCGCAGCTCGGGGGAGATCCGGTCGAGAGCGGTGCCGACATCGCCGTACTCCAGGCCGGCCAGCACCCGCTCCTCGGTGGACGGCGCGGGCTCGTGCCACGTGTCGGGGCGCTCCCCGCGCGCCGCCCGCTCCTGCGCCCGGCGCGCGTCCACCAGCCGGCGCGCGGCGATCGTCCACAGCCAGCCGCCGGCCTCCTGACCGCGATGCCCGGCCGCCGACCGCCACACGGTCACGAACGTGTCCTGGAGCACCTCGCGCACGACCTCGGGGTCCGCGCACCGCCGGGTCAGCCGCGCGTGCAGCCAGCCGGCATGCCGGTCGTACAGGACGGCCATCGCTGCCGAGTCCCCGTCCGCGACGGCCCGCAGCAATGCCGCGTCGCTCTCCGCGTCGTCCTTCTCCCGGTGGCCCCCCACGGGGCGGAACAGTCTCACACCCGCTCTATCGGCCGCCCCCTCGCCGCCGGTTCACGGCACGGCGCTGACCAGGTCTCCAGCAGCCGTCGAGAGTGCCGTCCCGCGGACGGGGTAGGCCTCCAGCAAGCCGCCAGAAGCAGTACTCGCCGTACCCACAAGGAGACCCCCGTGGCCGCACCGGCTCACCTCACGATCCCGGCCCAGTCCAAACCCGTGCCGGGGCCCGCCGCAGAACCGGACGAGGCCCACGTGTGCGTGTTCAGCGCGGAGGGCGCCTGCGCCGAGGCGCCGCTGACCAGCGAGCCGCCCCTGCCGGACGCCGAGGCGCCGCTGACCAGCGAGCCGCCGCTGGCCGACGCCGCCGCGCTGACCAGTGAGTCCGATGCCAGTGCGGACGCCTTCGGCGCGGTGCTGTAGGTGATCGCGCCCGGGTCGGCCGAGTCCGCCGACGAGGAACTGTCCCGGCTCGCCGAGCTGCACGGCGTCGCCACCTCCTACAGCCCCTCCCCGGACCGCACGGTCGCCGCCACCGCCGGCGCCGTCGTGGCCGCCCTGGCCGCACTCGGCGTCGACGCCGGCACCCCGCACGACGTACGCACCGCACTCGCCGACAGCGAACGCGAACTGCGCGAGCGGCTGCTGCCGCCGACCGTGGTCCACTGGGCCGGCACCCCCGGAAACACCTTCACCGCACTGCCGCCCGGCACCCGCCTGCGCGTGGAGACCGAGCAGGGCGACGTGCGTGACGACGCCGGGCATCTCCCGCACGGCGTGCACCGCGTCACGGCCACCGCCCCCGACGGGCGGACCGCCGAGGCGTATCTGATCGTCGCCCCGTCCCGGTTGCCGACGCCCACCGGCCGCTCGTACGGGCTCCTCGTCCAGCTTTACTCCCTCCTGTCCGAACGCTCCTGGGGCATGGGCGACCTCGGCGACCTCACCGAGCTGGCCGTCTGGGCCGGACGCACCGCCGGCGCCGGATTCGTGCAGGTCAACCCGTTGCACGCGGCCGTGCTCGGCACTCCCACCGATCCGTCTCCCTACCGCCCCTCCTCCCGCCGGTTCCCCGACCCGGTGCATCTGCGGGTGGAGAACATCCCCGAGTTCGCCTACGTCGAGGACCGCGAACGCGTCCGCGCGCTGCTGGAACGCGCCGACCGGCTGCGTGAGGCCGTGCTCGCCAAGGGCGCGCTGATCGACCGCGACGCGGTGTGGGAGCTGAAGCGCGAGGCGCTGGAACTGGTGGTGCGGGGCGTGTCGCCCGGCCCCGGACGGCAGGCCGCCTACGCCGACTTCCTCGCCGAGGAGGGCCAGGCCCTGGAGGACCACGCCACCTGGTCCGCGCTCGCCGAGACGTACGGCCCCGACTGGAGCCGCTGGCCGGAGGGCCTGCGCGACCCACGCTCGGCCGAGACCGCCCGGGCCCGCGCCGAGCTGATGGACCGCGTCGACTTCCATGCCCGCCTCGCCTGGCTCACCGAGACCCAGCTCAGCGCCGCCCAGCGCGCGGCGCGCGAGGCGGGCATGCCGGTCGGGATCGTGCACGACCTCGCCGTCGGCGTGCACCCCGGCGGCGCCGACGCCTGGGCGCAGCAGGAGTACTTCGCGGCCGGGATGTCCGTGGGCGCCCCGCCCGACGCCTTCAACGCCCGCGGCCAGGACTGGGGCCTGCCGCCCTGGCGCCCCGACCGGCTGGCCGCGTCCGGTCACGCGCCGTACCGCCACCTCCTGCGCGCCCTGTTCCGCTACGCCGGCGCCCTGCGCATCGACCACGTCATGGGCCTGTTCCGGCTGTGGTGGGTGCCCCGGGGACAGCCGCCCACGGAGGGTACGTACGTCCGCTACGACGCCGAGGCCATGCTCGCCCTCCTCGCTCTGGAGGCCTCCCGTGCCGGGGCCGTGGTGATCGGCGAGGACCTGGGCACCGTGGAGCCCGGCGTCCGCGAGACCCTGCACCGGCGCGGGGTGCTCGGCACGTCCGTGCTGTGGTTCGAACGCGACTGGGAGGGCGACGGCCACCCCCTGCCCCCCGAACGCTGGCGCGCCGACTGCCTGGCCACCGCCACCACCCACGACCTCCCGCCCACTGCCGCCCGTCTCACCGGCGAGCACGTCGAACTCCGTGACAGCCTCGGCCTGTCGACCCGGCCGCTGGAGGAGGAGCGGGCGGCCGCCGCCGCGGACACGGGGGAGTGGCTCGCCCTGCTCATGCGGCTCGGCCTGCTCGACGGCACGGCCGGCGATCCTTCGCCCGCCGCCGAGGAGGCGCAGATCCAGGCCGTCCACCGCTTCCTGCTGCGCACCCCCGCCCGCATGATCGGCGTCTGGCTCCCGGACGGCATCGGCGACCGCCGCCCGCAGAACCTTCCCGGCACCTGGGACGAGTACCCGAACTGGCGCCTGCCCGTCGCCGACGCGGAGGGCCGCCCGGTGACCCTGGAGGAACTGGTCGCGTCCCCGCGGCTGCACGCCCTGCTGGAGGTCCTGAGACAGGAGGGGTGAGAGTCCCGGCGAGGACTGCCCGGTGGGTGCCGCGGCTCTGGCTACGGCACCCCGGACGCGCGGCTCGTTCGGGCGTTCGCTACTTTGGCTGTGTGGACAAGAAGAACGCCCTGCGCGCCGGCGCCCTGGCTGCCGGTACGACGCTGATGATGCTGCTCATGTCGTCCCCTGCGCTCGCGCTCACGCGCGACGACGGCGACGACCCCGGCACGGGCCTGAGCGTCATCGAGACGCTGGGTCTCTACGTCGTGGCCCCCATCGCCCTTTTCGTGATCATCGCGGGTCTGGTGCTGGCTTTCGACAAGTCCAAGTACCGCGTGACGAAGGGCAAGGCGAAGGCCTGAGCCCGTCCTGACTCGAGCGTCCACCGAGGGCGCCGTCCGCCCGGGATCGTACGAGCAGGAGTCGTACGGCGGTCAGGCCGGCGCCCTCGGTGCGTTTCCGCGGGTCCGGCTCGCAGGGGCCCAAGGGAGGGCACCGGGCGAGTGACCGCGGTACGGCCGTACTCGTACGCCCCGAACGGACAGGTGGCCTGGGGCGCCGACGCCACCGACCCCGCGTCGATCGAGAGCGCGCCTGCCGTTCACGCGGGCCAGGGCAGGCGCCGCCGCAGGCGTTCCTCGATTCCGTCACCGCTTCGTGAGCGGAACGGCAGGCCCCGGCCGCGTACCCGATTCGCCTCGTTCGCCCCGGCGACGCCCGTACGTCGCGCCTGGGGCCCAGGCTCTTGGGCCATGGCATCGATATCCGGCGCGAGGGTGCCGGCGGGTCCGGGGCTGTCCTCGGCGATGGGCAAGGTCGTCCCGTTCGTCCCTCTCGGCGCAGTCGCGGTCCTGTTGCTGGAATCGGCCACCGACTTCTTCCCCGACGACCCGATCGCGGGCGTCCTGACCCCGACGCGGCTCGTGCTGCTGATCGGCCTGGCCGCCATGGCCGTACCGGTGCCGGGCCGGCCGCGGGACTTCCGTACCCGGCTGGACCCGCGCAGCAGACGCGGCCCCGGCACGCCCCTCATGCCCCCGAAACGGCAGGCGTGGCCGCCCGCTTCACCCTGCCACGGGACGCCCAGGGCGTCCTAGGGCTGCTGCTTCCGCGCGGTGCCCGCCAGCAGCTCCCGCAACAAGTCGGCCAGTTGGCCGGCCTGTTCGGCGTTCAGGGCGGAGAGCGCGTCCGTCTCCTCCGCGAGGCCGGCGCCGACCGCGTCGTCGATCAGCCGCAGCCCCTCCGGCGTCAGCGTCACCTGGAGGCCGCGCCGGTCGTGCGGGTCGGGGGAGCGGCGCAGCAGTCCGGCCCGCTCGAGTTTGTCGAGGCGGCCGGTCATGCCGCCGGTGGTGAGCATGAGCGTGGCCGACAGGCTGCGGGGCGAGAGCGTGTAGGGCCGGCCGGCGCGGCGCAGGGTGGCGAGCACGTCGAACTCGCCGCGCGAGATGCCGAAGTGCGCGTACGCCTTCTCCATGCGGTCGCCCATCGCGCGCGAGAGCCGGAAGATCCGCCCGAAGACCTCCATCGCCGAGGTGTCGAGATCGGGCCGCTCCCGCGCCCACTGTTCGACGATGGCATCGACGGGGTCGCTGTGCTGTGCGCTCACGCGGTGAGTATCCCCGGGGTCCCGGTCAGCCGCAAGAATCTGGCTTGACGCTAAGTAGCTTAACGCTAAGCTAGTCAGCGTTGACCTATTGGATCCGACCATCCGGCCCCGTCCCGAAGGGTGCCTCCCATGGCCACCAGCCGCACGGCGCTCATCGCTCTCTCCGCCGTCACCGCCCTCGCCCCCATCTCCTGGGGCACCACCTATGCGGTCACCACCGAGTTCCTCCCGCCCGACCGCCCGCTGTTCACCGGGCTGATGCGCGCCCTGCCCGCCGGTCTCCTCCTGGTCGCCCTCGCCCGGGTGCTGCCCCGTGGCGCCTGGTGGTGGCGGGCCGCGGTCCTCGGCGCGCTCAACATCGGCGCCTTCTTCCCGCTGCTGTTCCTGTCCGCGTACCGGCTGCCCGGCGGGATGGCCGCCGTCGTCGGCTCGGTCGGGCCGCTGTTCGTCGTCGGCCTCTCGGTGCCGCTGCTCGGGCAGCGGCCCACCGTACGCACCGTGCTCACCGGGGTCGCGGCGGCGTTCGGGGTCAGCCACGTTCGTCGACGTCACCGGCGGGATGGTGCCGCGCTGAGCACGAGCGAGGGGCGCCCGGTGGATCACCGGGCGCCCCTCGGCACCGTACGGACCGGGCGCCCGCCGCCCGGGTCGTCAGCGTGCCGAGGCGCCGAGCCCGGAGGACATCGCGTCCGCGCTCGACGCCGCCGTCGGAGCGTGGCCCTCACCGGCCGTTCCTCACTGACCGTCCGTCAGCGCCATGAGCGGGGCGGGGTCCTGGTCGGGATCGGCCTTCACCCCGACCAGAGTGGTCCGCCCGTCCGCGGACACCGCGACGCCGTTCGGGTCGAAGAAGGTGCCGGACGGGAGGGCGAGGGAGCGCCAGTCCCGGTCGTCGAGTCGCATGGCGTATCCGTCCGCGCCGGGGCCGGGGAACGGTGCCCGAGTGGTGCGGCCGACGGCGGTGACGCCGCCGTCCGGGGTCGCCGTCACCGCGCTGAGCCGGCCGGCCTGCGGCGGCGCGTCCACCTGGCGCCAGCGGCGGCCGTTCCAGTGGGCGACGAGCGCCTGGCCCGGGTCCTCGTCGTCGCGGACGATCCGGCCGACCGCCCAGACGTCGCCGGGTCCGGTGGCGGCGACAGCGTTGAACTCACCGTTGCTTCCGTCCAGGGCCGGATCGGCGACGTGCGTCCAGCCCTGGCCGTCGAAGTGGAGCAGGACGGGCTGGTCGTCGGGGCCGTAACCGACCGCCCAGACATCGTCCTCGGCGATGGCGGTGACGCCGTTCAGGCCCCACGCGTCCGACGGTTCCGGCAGGGGCACCTGCTGCCACGCGGTGCCGTCCCAGTGCTCTACGAGGCCCTCCTGGTGCGACTCGGGGGGAGCGGGCTTGCCCGTGGGGCCGGGGGCACCGGAGCCGTCCCGGATCTGGGCCCAGCCCACCGCCCATACGTCGTCGGCCGAGGTGCCCGACACGGCGAGCAGACCCGCACTGGAGGCGTCGGTCCCCGTGGGAGCAGGCGCCGGGACCAGCCGCCACGCGGTGCCGTCCCAGTGCTCGGTGACGATGCCCCCGACGGCGTCGCTGTCGTCGCCGACCACCCAGCCGTCCTGGCCGGAGAGAGCGGTGACCGCGTTGAACCGGGTGGTGGTGCCGTCGGGCAGGGGTGCGGTGCCCGCGGCGGTCCAGCCCTGGGCCGCCCCGTCCTGACGGGTCAGCAGGATCGGTGTCAGCTGGTGGGCCTTGCCGACCGGCGTCGAACGGAAGCCGACGGCCCAGGCCGTACGGGCATCGGGCCGGGTCACGCCCAGGAGGTTGCCGGCGTCCGGCAGGGTCTGCGCCTGCCACGTCGCCGGGTCGGCGGCCGAGGCCGGGTCCGAGGCTCCTGTGAGGACCAGCGCCACGGTCGCGGTGGCGACCAGGGCCTTTGCCTGGAACACCGTCAAGTCGAGCTCCATGTCGGTGAGTTCCGCGCTCATGTGCGGGGGGAGGTGGTGGGTCCGACCCTGTGGTAGGTCGTGCGTTCGACCAACTGGCCGCGATGCAGGGCGGGTCGGCCGCCCCTGTGGTCGCGCCCCTCGGGGACGCCTCCGAATGCGGACTCCGGCTGCGGACGGTTGGCCTCGGGGACCGCGGGCATCGCCTGGGCGGCCCTGATGACGGTTTCGAGCAGCGTTCCGTCGTCGGGATCGACGATGTAGCGGACGACGATCTTGCCGGCGGCGCGTTCCACCGCCGTCCCGTGCCGGCCGGTGCTGTCGGTGACCTTGCCCACCAGGCGCACACCGGGCAGATCCGCCGCCACGCGGTAGAGGGCGGCGCGCAGCTTGGGTGGCGCGGGGGAGAGCAACAGGTCGCCGACGGCGGAGAAGACACCCTCGGAGGGGTCCAGTGCGGGATCGGCGTACGAGCCCAGACGGCGTCGCAGTTCGGCCGTACCCGTGGGCAGCCGGTCGATCTCGTCCCAGCTCAGCATGTGGACGCCGATGAGGAAGCCGACGGGTCCCGGGCTCGACTTGTCCCCGCCCTTGGGAGACAGGACGCGCATGTGCGAGGTCAGGCCCGCGCGATGCGCCGACAGGATCTGCGCCTCGGTCCGGGAACCGTCGGCGGCGGTCCTGGTGAACCGCACCTCCCAGTACGGTGCGTTCGCCCAGGAGACCGGCCGCGCCGATTCGACGTCTGCGACGTCGCGCAGGAAGGCCGAGGCGCTGGTGACCGTGGTCCCGGATCCCCCCCGGGCGGATCCGTGCGGGCCGGGAGTACCCGTCGTGCCGAGCACGACGGCGACGGCCGCGGCCGCTGCCACGCCCGCGGTGACGGCGACGCGCAGGCCCCGGCGGCGCCTGCGGGGGGCTGAGGTGATCGGGACGACCACGTCGTCACTGCCGCTCTGAGAGGCGATGTCGCGTCGCACGGCCTCGGCGACGGTCGCGCGGGCCGCGGCCAGGACCTCGGGCCGCGGCCCGGGCACCCGGCCCGCCTCGACCAGCCCGTCCCAGCCCCGGATGTCGTGGGCCGGGTCGGCGAAGCCGAGGGAGGAAGCATCGAGGGGCGAGCCCGGGAAGGCCGAGGGGGCGGGGGGCTGGGGGGACGGGAAGTCGGTTGCGTCGTTCATGCGGAGCCACCGTTCGCAGAGACGGTCGGGTTCGTGAGGGGCGGGACGCCGGGTGCCGCACCGGAGTGGGCGCCGAGCAGCCCGCGCATCCGGGTGCGGGCGCGGTGCAGCCGCGAGCGGGCCGTGCCGGGCGGGATGCCCGTGACCTGCGCGGCCTCGCTGGGCGTGAGTTGCTCCCAGGCGATGAGCAGGAGCAACTCGCGCTCGTCCGCGGTAAGTTCGTTCAGGGCCGCGCGCAGGGCCGGTAGCAGTGACGCGGCGTCCAGCCGCGCGTCCACGGCCGACCAGTCGTGCTCGTCCGCACCGTTTCCGTGCCCGGATGCGCGCGCGGCGGACGCGGCTCGCCGCCAGTGCGCCAGCACGTGGTTGCGGGCGATGCCGAAGAGCCAGCTCCGTACCGAGCCGAGGGCTCGGTCGTAGTCGGCGCGCCGCGCGTAGGCCGCGAGCCAGACCTCCGAGAGCAGGTCGTCGGCCGCGGGCCCGCAGCGCCGCGTCAGATACCCGTGCAGGGCGGCCGCGTGCCGGTCCACCAGAGGTTCGAATGCCGCCGGATCGTGCCGAGAGCGGTCGGCCAAGTCTTCATCGGTTTCCACCTGTGCTCCTTGACCAGGCCCCGCGGTGGGGCCCTCACCTCTACTTGTCGCGAGTCCTGTGAGCGTTCGCCCGTGCGCGCGGTGCGCCGCGAAGGCCGTGGACCTCGCCGTGCACGGCGGCGTGGAGCGGCTGCGGGTGTCCCGTCCGGCGCTCGACGTGCGCGTACGGGAGGCGGAGGCGGTCGGGCGCAGGAGCTGGTGTCCGGCGGAGACGTCGACCTCGCCCTGTCCCTCGCCGCGCACGCGCCGACCGCGCGGGACCCGAGTTCATCAGGGTGCCGCTGCCGGCCGACCCGCTGGACGTCGCCCTGCCCGCGGGACGTCCGTTCGCCGGGGCGCGGAGCTCCGGCCGCCGACCTGTCCGAGGAGCCGTGGATCTCCCGGGGTTGCGGCCCCCGGCCCTGGAGCACCACGGCGGTGTGCGAGGGGCGGGCCGGTACCGCTGCAGGCGCACAGCGCGGCCGGCTGGACGGCGATCCTCGCGATGGTCGAGGCGGGGACGGGCCGTTCCTGGTGCCGTGCCTGGCCGCGGTGCGGCGTGACGGGGTGCGGGAGCCGGGAGCCGACCGGCCTTACCGGCACGTGGTCGCGGCGGTGCGGAGGGGCAACGAAGTGCACCGAGGGCGCCACAGCGTGACCACACCCCGGCACCCCACCCACCTGGTGGGGTGCCGGGGTGTGACTGTGCCGGGGTGGGGGAGGGCGCCCTTCCGAGGTGGCCGTCAGGCCGCGGTGCCCGCGTTCGCGTCGGCTGCCTGGGCCTTCAGCGCTCGCTCGACGCCCGCGCGGGACTCCGAGACCAGACGGCGCAGTGCCGCGCCGGGCTCCGCCGCGGACAGCCACGTGTCCGTCTTCGTCAGGGTCTCCTCGGAGACCTGGAGCGTCGGGTAGAGGCCGACCGCGATCTGCTGGGCGATCTCGTGGGAGCGGGAGTCCCAGATGTCCTTGAGGACCTCGAAGTACGTGTCCGCGTACGGTGCCAGCAGCTCGCGCTGGTCCCTCTGGACGAAGCCGCCGATCACCGCCTCCTGCACGGCGTTCGGCAGCTTGTCGGACTCGATGACCGACGCCCACGCCTCGGCCTTGGCCTCCGGCGTCGGACGGGCCGCGCGGGCGGTGGCCGCGTGCCGCTCTCCGGCCGCGGTCCTGTCCCGCTCGTACTCGCCCGCGATCTCCGTCTCGTCGAACCGGCCGACCGCCGCCAGGCGCTCCACGAACGCCCAGCGCAGCTCCGTGTCGACGACCAGGCCCTCGACCGTGTGCGTGCCGTCGAGCAGGCCTTCCAGGAGGTCCAGCTGCTCCGGCGTACGAGCCGTCTGCGCGAACGCCCGTGCCCACGCCAGCTGGTGGTCGCTGCTCGGCTCGGCCGCGCGCAGGTGCGCCAGCGTGGCGTCCGTCCAGCGGGTCAGCAGGGCCTCGCGGGCGGTCGGGTCGGCGTACAGATCGATCGCCAGCTTCACCTGCCGCTGCAGCGACTGCACGACACCGATGTCGGTCTCCTTGGCGATGCCGGACAGCACCAGGGACAGATAGTCGCGGGTGGCGAGTTCGGCGTCACGCGTCATGTCCCAGGCCGACGCCCAGCACAGGGCGCGCGGCAGGGAGGACTCGAAGTCGCCCAGGTGCTCGGTCACGAACGCCAGCGACTGCTCGTCCAGGCGGACCTTGGCGTACGACAGGTCGTCGTCGTTGAGCAGGATCACGTCCGGACGGGCCTGGCCGGCCAGCTGCGGTACGGCCGTCAGCTCGCCGTCCACGTCCAGCTCGATCCGGCCGGTGCGCAGCAGCTTGCCGCTCTCGGTGTCCAGGCTGTACAGACCGACCGCGATGCGGTGCGGACGCAGAGTCGGCTCGCCCTTGGCGCCTGCGGGCAGGGCCGGGGCCTCCTGGTGGACCGCGAAGGAGGTGATGACGCCGTTCGCGCCCGTCTCGATCTCCGGGCGCAGGACGTTGATGCCCGCGGTCTCCAGCCATTTCCTCGACCAGGTCTTCAGGTCGCGGCCGGAGGTCTCCTCCAGGGCGCCCAGCAGGTCGGACAGGCGCGTGTTGCCGTACGCGTGGCGCTTGAAGTAGGCCTGCACACCCTTGAAGAACTCGTCCATGCCGACGTACGCGACGAGCTGCTTGAGGACGCTCGCGCCCTTGGCGTACGTGATGCCGTCGAAGTTGACGAGCACGTCGTCGAGGTCGTTGATCTCGGCCATGATCGGGTGCGTGGACGGCAGCTGGTCCTGCCGGTACGCCCACGTCTTCATGGAGTTGGCGAACGTGGTCCAGGAGTGCGGCCAGCGCGAGCCGGGCGCGTACGCCTGGCAGGCGATGGAGGTGTAGGTGGCGAACGACTCGTTCAGCCACAGGTCGTTCCACCACTCCATGGTGACGAGGTCGCCGAACCACATGTGGGCCAGCTCGTGCAGGATCGTCTCCGCGCGCACCTCGTACGACGCGTCGGTCACCTTGGACCGGAAGACGTACTGGTCGCGGATGGTCACCGCGCCCGCGTTCTCCATCGCGCCCGCGTTGAACTCCGGCACGAACAGCTGGTCGTACTTGCCGAACGGGTACTTGTAGTCGAACTTCTCCTGGAACCAGTCGAAGCCCTGCCGGGTCACCTCGAAGATCGCGTCCGAGTCGAGGAACTCGGCGAGCGAGGGCCGGCAGTAGATGCCGAGCGGCACGCTCTGCCCGTCCTTCTCGTACACGCTGTGGACGCTGTGGTACGGCCCGACGATCAGCGCGGTGATGTACGACGAGATCCGTGGCGTCGGCTCGAAGACCCAGACGTCGTCCTTGGGCTCGGGCGTCGGGGAGTTGGACACGACGGTCCAGCCCGTCGGCGCCTTCACGGTGAACTGGAAGGTCGCCTTCAGGTCCGGCTGCTCGAACGAGGCGAAGACCCGGCGGGCGTCCGGCACCTCGAACTGGGTGTAGAGATAGGCCTGCTCGTCCACCGGGTCGACGAAGCGGTGCAGACCCTCCCCGGTGTTGGTGTACGCGCAGTCGGCGACCACCCGCAGCGTGTTCGGGCCCTGGAGCAGGCCTGGCAGGGCGATCCGCGAGTCCGAGAAGACCTCGGCCGGGTCGAGCGGGTCGCCGTTCAGGGTCACCTCGTGGACCGTCGGGGCCACCAGGTCGATGAAGGACTCGGTGCCGGGTTCGGCGACGTCGAAGCGCACCGTGGTCACGGACCTGTAGGTTCCGCCCTCCTGCGCGCCGGAGAGGTCGAGATCGATCTCGTACGAGTCAACGGTCAGCAGCTTCGCGCGCTGCTGCGCCTCTTCGCGAGTCAGGTTTGTGCCAGGCACGCGGTCATCTCCTCGTTATGTGTGGGTTGCGCCATCCTTCCATGGGATCTCCGCGGAACGCGATGTCCGGATCCCGCCGGTGGGCGGGCGTGCGGGACGCGACGCTGGCCGTATGACGACGTACATCGCACGACCCATCACTCCGGAGATCCTCAAGGAGCTGCGCTCTGCTGACGACGCGGGCCGCGAGATGGTTCCCCTGGCGGACGAGGAGGGCGGCGCCCCGCTGCGCTGCTGCCTGCGCCGCAGCGAGCCGGGCGAACGCATCGCGCTCGTCTCGTACGCCCCGCTGCGCCGCTGGGCGGCTCAGACCGGCGCGGACCCGGGTGCCTACGACGAACAGGGCCCGGTTTTCATCCACGCGGCCGAGTGCCCGGGCCCCGACACCGACCGCTACCCCTTCGCCAACGCCCACCGGACGGTGCGGCGGTATTCGGCCGAGGGCCGCATCCTCGGCGGGCAGCTGGTCGGGACGCTCGACGACGAGGCCTTCCGCAACGCGTTCGACGACCCGTCCGTGGCACTCGTCCACGTCCGCGCCGTCGAGTACGGCTGCTTCCTCTACGAGGTACGCAGGGGTCAGCTGCCGCTCGGTAGTACGAATGGTAGCCATGACAGTCATACCCCACTACCTTGAGGGTATGAAGATCAGTGTGAGCCTGCCGCAGGAGGACGTCACCTTCGTCGACGAGTACGCCGCGCGTACGGATGCCGAGTCCCGGTCCGCCGTGATACACGCCGCCATCGAGCTGCTGCGCCAGGCACAGCTGGAACAGGAGTACGCGGAGGCCTTCGCCGAGTGGGACGGCAGCGAGGACGCCGCGTTCTGGGACCAGTTCTCCGGGGACGGGCTGACCGATGAAGCGCGGTGACATCTATCTCGTCGACTACGGGCCGTCGCGAGGCAGCGAGCCCAACAAGGCCCGCCCTGCGGTGATCGTCTCGAACGACGGCGCCAACGCGGCGGTGGAGCGGACGGGGCGAGGCGTTGTCACGCTGGTTCCCCTGACGACCAGCACGGCACGGGTCTACCCGTTCCAAGTGCTGCTTCCCGCAGGGGAAGCCGGTCTGCTCAAGGACTCCAAGGTGCAGTGCGAACATGTGCGTGCGCTTGCCCCGGAGCGGTTGCTGAGGCCGATCGGGTCGGTCCCCGCACAGCGTATGGCAGAGATCGACACGGCTCTGCGCAGGCATCTGGCGCTCTGAACTAGAGAAAGGGCGCCCACCGGTCACCGGTGGGCGCCCCACGCATACGTTCGCGCAGCGCTACGCGCGCAGCTCCGCCGCCACCAGCTCCGCGATCTGCACCGCGTTCAGGGCCGCGCCCTTGCGGAGGTTGTCGTTGGAGATGAACAGGGAGAGGCCGTTGTCGACGGTCTCGTCCGCGCGGATGCGGCCGACGTACGACGGGTCCTTGCCGGCCGCCTGGAGGGGGGTCGGGATGTCGGACAGCTCGACGCCCGGGGCGTCCTTCAACAGCTCGGTCGCGCGCTCCGGGGAGATCGGGCGCGCGAAGCGGGCGTTGACCTGGAGGGAGTGGCCGGAGAAGACCGGGACGCGGACACAGGTGCCGGAGACCTTCAGCCCGGGGATCTCCAGGATCTTGCGGGACTCGTTGCGGAGCTTCTGCTCCTCGTCGGTCTCGTTCAGGCCGTCGTCGACGAGGTTGCCGGCGAAGGGCAGCACGTTGAAGGCGATCGGGCGCTTGTAGACCTGCGGCTGAGGGAAGTCGACCGCCTCGCCGTCGTGGGTCAGCTTGTCGGCGTCGGCCACGACCTTCTGCGCCTGGCCGTGCAGCTCGGCGACACCGGCGAGGCCCGAGCCGGACACCGCCTGGTACGTGGCGACGACCAGCGCCTCCAGACCGGCCTCCGCGTGCAGCACCTTCAGGACCGGCATCGCGGCCATCGTGGTGCAGTTCGGGTTGGCGATGATGCCCTTGGGGCGGTCCGCGATGGCGTGCGGGTTCACCTCGGAGACCACCAGCGGGACGTCCGGGTCCTTGCGCCACGCCGAAGAGTTGTCGATCACGACGGCGCCCTGCGAGGCCACCTTCTCGGCCAGCGCCTTCGAGGTCGCGCCGCCCGCGGAGAACAGCACGATGTCGAGGCCGGTGTAGTCGGCCGTCGAGGCGTCCTCCACCGTCACGCCGTCCACGACCGTCCCCGCCGAGCGGGCCGAGGCGAACAGGCGCAGCTCGTCGGCCGGAAAGTTCCGTTCCGTGAGGATCTTGCGCATGACCGTGCCGACCTGACCGGTGGCTCCGACGATTCCGACCCTCACTGCGACTCCTTTGCATGGCTTGCGGGTGCCCCCAGCGTGGCCGGGGCCTTTCCATGATGCGTCTGACCCCGGCCGTCGTGTCCAATCCTTTGCCCGCAGGATGGGACGTGCGTCACGCTCGGTCGTGCAGCGCGATACTCCACTTGCCGGACGTCCTGATCTGGAGATATCCGCTCGGAACGCGCTGCAGACCGGAAGCCGTGCTGATCCGGCGCACCGGTTCCAGCCGTTCGTCCAGTTCCCAGAGCACCACGAGGTCCAGCATCCCGCGCGGTTCGTGCTTGATCATCACCTCGGCCTCGGGCCCGGTGTGACGTACGACTCCGTAGCCCTGGCCCTCCACACGCCTGTCGAGCACCGGTACGGAGGCCAGGTCCGCGGTCTCGATCCGCCAGCCGGTCTCCTCGCTCGCGGCGAAGACGTGGACGTAGCAGTACCCGGGCCGGGCGACCCACAGCGGGCCCACGGTCGGGCGGCGCCGCCCCACGCTGTCGGCCGAGATCCGCATCTCGCCGTCCGCCTGGAGGCTGCGGGTCTCCAGCGACTCCGAGTCGGACGTGGTGCGGCTCAGACCGAGCAGCGCGGGCGGACCGTCGTACCGGAACACCGTGCTGCCACGGCCCTCCGCGGCACCGGTGAGCGGTGGGACCTGTTCGATCGGCAGCAGGCGCAGGCTCCAGTCGCCCGGGTCCTCGAGGCGCAGCCGCACCTCGGGCTCGCCCTTGCGGAACAGCACGGTACGGCCGCGGCTGCCGTGCCGGCGGCCGTTCAGGAACTCCTCCTCGTCGTCGTACTCGTCCAGCGCCTGGACCCGGTAGGAGCCGAAGGAATCCGAGTCGGTGAAGGAGTACTCGAGGAGCGCCGGTCGTCCGGGGGCCGGATTGGCCAGGGTGATGGTCTTGTCGCCGCGGCCGGTCCAGGCACCGGCGGCCTGTGCGGCCGGTCCGTCGAGCACGGGCAGGGGACGGGCGGTGAGCTGCCAGTGGCCGTCGGCCTCCAGAAGGAGCACGAGGGGGCCGTCGGTGAGGGGCACGGTCTGGCGCAGCGGGTCGGTGTCGTTGATCAGCAGGTCGTACTCGTCGGGGCTGGTCACATACCGCGCCTCCAGGCTCTTCAGCCCGAAGTAGCCGCCGCCGTCCTCGTCGCCCGCGAAGTCGACGTCGAGGTCGGCCGCCGTGCCGAGCCAGGCGAGCACCTCCGGGCCGTACCCCTGGAGCGGGGCCGTGCCCACCCGGCGGGCCACCGACAGCGGCTGCACGATCACCGTCCAGTCGTGATCGGCCTCGACGCGCATCCGCAGCGGACGGTCCTCCGGCGGGAGGACGAGGGCGCGGCCGCGGAAGTCGCGCAGCGTGCTGTTGTAGAGGAGGTCGTCGTCCTTGTTGCGCCGGGTCAGGGTGTGCATCCCGAAGTACCCGTCGCCCTCGTGCCACGCCTCCACGATCACCGGCCCGGGCGGCAGGGGAGCGTCCACGGAGACGATGCCGTTGCCCCGGCCGCGCTGGGTGGACGGGTGGAACTCGGGTCCGAAGGAATGGGGGACGGCGTCCTGCATGGGTACGGCGTCCCGCGGGGCGGCGGTCGGGGAGACGGGCGGCGCGGGGGCGGGCGCGACGGGTGCGGGTGCCATGGGGGCCGGTGCCGGTGCCGGTGCCGGTTCGTCGACCGCGATCCCGAAGTCCGTCGCCAGGCCCGCGAGTCCGGACGCGTATCCCTGCCCGACCGCGCGGAACTTCCACATCCCGTTGCGCCGGTAGAACTCCCCGAGCACGAACGCCGTCTCGCTCGACGCGTCGGTCACCGCGTAGTGCGCCACCACCGCGCCGTCGGCGGTCAGCGCCTGCACATAGAGGCCGGGCACCTGCCCGAACACCCCGCCGTCGCAGGAGCCCGCCACCAGGACGCGCTGGACGGCGGGTTCGACGCGCGGCAGATCCACGTCCAGCCACTCGACGAGCTGCCCGTCGCCCTGGGCCGCACCCGTGTGCCGTACGGCTCCGGAGGGGTGCGCGGGCTGGTTGTAGAACACGAGGTCGGCGTCGCCGCGGACCTTGCCCGCGGCGTCGAGCAGCAGGGCCGAGGCGTCCACGACCGGCGCTCCGGGGATGTCCCGCCGGCCGACCGCGACCCTCAACGGCACTGCGGGGACAGGTGTGTTGGCTCCTTTGGTGATGTGCGTCATGGCGCACATGGTGACAGTGGAGACCGTGTGGAGTCGATGGGGTGATCAAGTGGAGATGCAGGGTCCGGGAGTCGGCCGGAAAATCCCCGGGCCCGGGCCGAACGTTTCGGCCCGGGCCTGCGTCATAGGGGAAACGCGGCGAGGGGAGAGGTGTCTGTGCTGCGCAGAAAGGCCCGCCGTGGCCAAGAGGCGGACCACGGCGGCGACGATCCGCTCGACGAGGCCCAGGAACGCCGGGTGCGGGCGGTGCTCGCGCTCGGTGGTGTGCCGCAGGCGGACCTGCCGGACGGGGTGCAGCAGGTCCGCCTGCGGCTGCTGGAACGGGCCGCGAAGGGGGAGGAGGCGCCGCGCGACGTGTCGGCGTGGGCGGCGGTCGTCGCGTCCCGGCTGGCCATGGACTGGCACCGGGCCAGGCGCCGCCAGGAACGGCTCGGCGAGCGGCTGGCCTCGATGCGGCAGACCGAGCACGCCTCGGGCGAGGACACCAGCCTGCTCTCCCTCGCCGTCGCCCGGGGCCTGGACGACCTGCCCGACGCCCAGCGCCAGGTGCTCGTCCTCCGCTTCTACGCCGACCTGCCGGTGCGCGGGATAGCCGAGGAGCTGGGCATCCCCGAGGGCACGGTCAAGAGCCGGCTGCACACGGCGGTACGGGCCCTGCGCGCCCGCCTGCACGAGGACGAGGTGGTGTGACGTGACCGCCGAGAACGAGACGTACGACGGCTCCGACGCGCTCATGGCCGCGATCACCGGTGAACCGGTGCCGGAAGAGGTGCGCGCGGACGCCGGGTTCGCCGCCCGCTACCGGGCCGCCGAGTCCGAAGTGGCGCTGCTGCGCGAGCAGTTGGGAATCATCGGGGATGCGCTGGCCCGGCCCGACGCCGCTCCCGCCGTCGAGCCGGAGACCGCGCCCACCCGCACCTCCCCGCCCCGGCCCCGTCGTACCTGGCTGCCTTTCGCCTTCGGCGCGCTCGCCGTCGCCGTCGCCGGGTTCCTGTTCGTCGGGATGGGCTGGCTGGTGGTGCAGAGCTCGGACGACAGCAAGGGGGCGTCGGCGGACAGCGGTTCCGCCAAGGTGCAGGACCGAGGGGCGTACGGCGCCTGCTCCCGGCTCGTCCTCGAGGGCGACGTGACCCGCGTCGAACCGGTCCCCGGCACCGGGCGGGAGCGGGTCACCCTGCACGTGACCCGCTACTACAAGCCGGAGAGCGGCAGGTCGCAGGTCACCGTCCTGACCGACAGGAGCGTGGCACCGCGCCCCGGCAAGGGCGACCACGTGCTGGTCGCCCTGCCGCGGCAGGGCAGCACACCCGACCTGTGGGTCACGGGAGAGCGGGACATCGCCGGGCAACGGGCCGCCGCCGAACGCGCGGCGCAGGAGCCATCGGCCACCTCCTGCCCGTGACGGACACGCGAAAGGGGCGGGCGCCCGCAACGGACGCCCGCCCCACCGCCGTACGAACCACTACGGCGTGACGTTCTCGATCTTCACGTTGCCGACGCCCGCGACCGTGCCGCGCGCGTTGACCAGCTGGACCCGACCGAAGAACTCCCGCCCTGCGGGAGCCCCCGCGGCCGCCGTGACCTCACCGGTCACCGTGGCGGAGGCGCCGGTGGCGAGCTTGACCGGCGTGGCCCCGTCGACCGTGACGGTGCCGAGCGCGGACGAGAAGAACACGTCCCGGTAGTCGTAGTCGGTGGAGCCCGCCGGGACCGAGTAGCCGTAGACCTCGATGGTGTACGTGCCGGCGGCCGGGTTCGGGATGGACACCGCCTCCTCCGAGTCGCCGTCCGCGGACTGCGCGACCGGGTTGCCGTCGGCGTCGTAGACCGTCAGGTCGAGGTCGGCCGCCGTGTCGGTGACGTTGCCGATGGCGACGTCGAGCGACGTGGCCCCCGCGGGCACGGTGACCGTGGTGACCTGGGACTCGCCCTCCTTGATGGCCGGTCGGTCCGTCTTGGAGGAGCCGAGCGGGCCGCCGACCAGCTTGCCGTCGATCGCCGCGAAGGTGTTCGTCACCTTCCAGGAGGCGGTGGCCGGCACGCCGACCTCGGCCTCGGGCACGGTCGCGGTCTCCGGGTCGAAGGCCGCGCCGAGGACGGTGACGTCCAGCTTGTACGGGTTGTCGAGCAGCGGCGAGGTACGGCGCGCCTCGACCTCGATCTCCCAGACGCCGGGCTGCGGGTCGGCGTACGCGCGCACGTCCGGCCTGCAGCCGTTGCCGTCGAGGTAGTTGTTGTAGCAGTACGGCGTGGAGGTGTTGTCGACCGGAACGCCGTACGGGTGGATGGCGATGAACCGCGTCTGGCTCGCGCCCTTCAGCCCGCCGATCGCGACCTCGAGAGACTTGGCGCCCTCGGGGACGGTCACGAAGTACGACTTGAAGCTGTTGCGCTGCACCGAACTCGCCGCCGAGTAGGTGAAGTTCACCGGCGTGGAGACCACGACCGTGGTGAGGATCTGCTTGTCGATGCCCTCCGTGCTCGGGTCGTCGACCTCGAGGATCGCGCTCTTGATGCCCGCCGAGCGCGGAGCCGCCTGGACCTCGACGGTCACCGGCTGGTTCAGCGGCAGCCGCACCACGTCGTCGCCGAGGATGCGGAACGTGCCGTCGGCGTTGTTCGCCAGGGAGAGCTCGTGCCGGACCGGACGGTCAGGGCCCGAGGTGCGGGTGATCGTGACGTCGTACGTCTTCTTCTGCCCGGCCTTCAGACCGCCCTCGCGGTCGTACAGGCCCGTGCCGAAGCCCGGCGTCTTCAGCGCGAAGTCGATCGCGGTGTCGACCGGCGCCTTCACGGTGTAGTCGTGCGCGGTCGCGTCGTCCTTGACGGCCTTCCACGCGTCGACGATGTTGATGCGGCCCGCACCCTCCTCGTACGCCTGCACGTCCTTGATGTGGTCGGCGGTCGAGACGAGGGCCGTGCGCAGCTTCGCCGGGGTGAGGTCGATGCCCTGCTGCTGGGCGGCGCTCAGCAGCAGTGCGCTCGCCCCCGCCGCTTGCGGTGAGGCCATCGAGGTGCCCTGGAGCATCGAGTAGCCGGCCGGCAGCGAGTAGCCCGCCTCGGCGACCGGGCCACCGGGCAGCCAGGTCTGCGTGGAGTTGATCGCGGCGCCGGGCGCGACGAGCGTCGGCGTGAAGCCGCCGTCCTCACGCGGACCGCGCGAGGAGAAGGGCAGCAGCTGGTACTTGGTCGTCACCGCCGAGCCGTAGTTGGCCGCCCAGGTCTCCTTGGAGATGCCCGCGCCTACCGAGATGACCTTGTCTGCCAGACCGGGGTCGCCGATGGTGTTGGCGCCGGGGCCGGAGTTGCCCGCGGAGATCACCAGCTGGACGCCGTAGGTGTCGATCAGCCGCGTGTACAGCACGGCACGCGCGTTGTTGCCGTCGTTGAGCGCGGGCAGGCCGCCGATCGACATGTTGACGATGTCCACGCCGCGGTTGGCGACGAGGTCGATCATGCCCTCGGTGAGCGCGACGTTGGTGCAGCCGCCGGTCCAGGTGCAGGCACGCGAGGAGACGATCTTCGCGCCCGGGGCCGCGCCGTTCATCTTCCCGCCGAACAGGCCGTTGGCGGAGGTGATGCCGGCGACGTGGGTGCCGTGCTCGGACTCGATGACGCCGATGTTGACGAAGTCCGCCTTCTTGCCGACCCAGGTCCCGCCGTACGGGTCCATCGGCACGTCCTTGCGGATCTGCACGACGAACGGCTGCCGCTCGACGACTTCGGTCGCCGGGTTGTCGGTGCCGAAGTAGCCGACCTGGAAACCGTCCTTGTACGGCTTCATCGGCGTGTCGTCGGAGAAGTCGAAGTTGTTGTTCAGGTCGACACGGACGGTGCCGGCCGCCGGGTCGTACAGAAGTCCCCACACGTCGGTGGTGTCGCCGTCCCGGTTCGCGTCGCCCGCCGCGTCACCGCCCGCGGTGTACGACTCGCGGAACAGGCTCACCTGGTACGAGCCCGCGGGCGCCGTCCACGTCCGGCCGCTGTAGGCGAAGCTGGGCCCGGAGACGGGGGTCACCTGGGGACGCCAGGTCGCGTCACCGTCCACGATCGGGTCGGTCGCCGTCACCCAGTCGACGATCTTCCGCTCGCCGGTGGTGGTCTTCTGCAGCGCCGGGTGGCCGAGGTCCACGCCCGCGTCGAGGATGCCGATGGTGACGCCGCGGCCGTCCGCCTTCGGGTGCTGCTTGACGAAGTCGACGGCGCCCGTCTCGAAGGACGGGTTGTACGGGTTCTCGGCGGGGGTGTTCTTGTTCGGCGCCGGGTAAGTGGTCGCCGTCCCGCCGGACTTGGCGCCCTTGGCGGTGTCCGCGCTCGGCGTCGGGTCGTCGAGCTTGATCTCCTGGCGCAGGTCGATGGCGTGCACCGAGGACAGCTTCGCGGCGGCGGCGATGGCCGCGTCGGCCTTGCCCGTCGGGACGGTGGCACGGACATAGCCGAGCTTGTCGTACGTGCGGCCCACGGAGCCGCCCTTGACCCCGTCCAGCTCCTCGGTGACCTGCTCGGTCTGCCCCGGCGCGGTCGCGATCATCATCGTGACGTTCTTGTCGCCGGCGCTCTTGGCCTCGGCGAGCAGGTCGGCGTCGTCCGAACCGAGCTTGTCGTGGGCCGACTTGACGCCGGGGTCGGCCGCGACGGGGGTGCTGGGCCCGGCGACGGCCATGGGTATCGGCCCGACCGCGGACAGGGCGGCCACCAGGCCGGCGGCCACAGCGATCCGGGCCACGCGTCTCGCGCTCGGTATCGGATCGCTCTTGGAAGTGAGGGTCATCGGCATCCCTTGGGTGTAAAGGAACGTTGATCACGGCAGTCCGGATGTCGGTGCCGGACGATCGCTCAGCTTTACCCAAGGGGCAGATGTTTGGGGAGAGTTGACCGTGGCGTGATGGAACCATGGCGTACTTCCGCCATACGCCACGGGGGACTTAGACGTCCAAAGGGTGATCTTTCACTCCGCATTCGCGGATGTTTCAGGCGCGTGAACGCGCATAGTGGCGGGACGCCTTCGCGCGGTTGCCGCAGCCCGCCATCGAGCACCAGCGCCGGGTGCCGTTGCGTGAGGTGTCGAAGAAGTGCAGGACACATGTGTCGCTCGCGCAGCTGCGGATCCGGTCCGGGGCGGTGGTGAGCAACTCCAGATAGTTGCGCGTGGCGAGCCACGCCGGCCCCCAGGAGGGGTCGCCGAACTCGGGCCGCTCGACCGGTCCCTGGGCGGTGAGTCCCAACTGGATCCGCCCGCGCGCGAGTACGGCGTCGACGGCCTCGGCACCCTCCTCGGGTGATCCGTCCACCGCGGCCCGCAGCGCGTCCCGCGCCTGGCGCAGATGCCGCAGTGTCTTCTCGTCCGCCTCGTACGTGCCGTCCAGCCGGTTGCCCGCGAGCCACACCGCGAGCCCGTCGGTGTCGGTGAGGAGGTCCCGAAGTTCCCCGCCCTGCTTCCAGCGTGTGTTGAGCAGGTCGAGGGCCAGGGGCTCGCCGGTGAGCGGGCGGGGGTCGGGGGCGCCGGTCATGGGGACTCCTTGCTAGCTAACCACTCAAGGGTACGTGACCGGTTGACATGCCGAACATCTAACCTATAAATAGGGTGAGAGAGGTTATGAGTTTTCCGAAGGGACCGTCATGACCCTGCGCACCGGCCACACCGGCCTGAACGTCACCGATCTCGCCCGCTCGCTCGCCTTCTACCAGGACGTCCTGGGCTTCGTGCTGCTAGTGCTGTGACCGGCGGTACGCGTTCCTCGGCGACGGTGACGGCGACGCCCCCGGCGCTGCCCCTGCGCTGGTCGGCACCCGAGTACTCGCCTGCCGATCCGGTCCCGCCGGGTTAACGTCCCTGTGTGCGCTCCAATTTGAGGGTGGCGGCCTACGCCGTGTGCGTCCGCGACGGACAGCTTCTGCTCGCCCGTTCCCCCGCCCCCGACGGCACCCCCGAGTGGGTCCTGCCCGGCGGCGGCATGGAGCACGGCGAGGACCCGTACGACACCGTCCGCCGTGAAGTCGCGGAGGAGACCGGCTATCGGATCGAGGTGACCGGTCTCCTCGGCGTGGACTCCCTGCGTCGGACGCTGCCGCGCCGCTTCGGCCGCACCGTCGACCATCACGCCGTACGGCTCGTCTACGAGGCCCGTGTGACCGGCGGTGAACTCCGCCACGAGGTCGGCGGCTCCACGGACCTGGCCGCCTGGCAGGACCTGACCGACGTGCCCGGGCTGACCCGGGTCGCGCTCATCGACACGGCCCTGCGGCTGTGGCGCGAACGCCCGGTGACCGGACGCTTCCCGAACCCCGGAACCCCTCCCCTGCCCCCGCAGATGAACGCGGAGTGACCGCCCCCGGGCCACCCGAAATCCGGTCCATGACCGCGGCCCGTACACCGTGATCCACGTACGGTGATCGGCGCTGTGCGTTGCCGCCTCGTTCACGCGCAGGTCACCCCCGCTGCCAACGATCCAGAGTGAGCGGGATGTTCGCGACAGCGATCGTCCCGCGACCACTGCCGACGCGATCGCACTCGGGGAGACCGCGCCATGTCGCGCATACGCTCTGTCGCCACCTCCGCGCTGGGGGTAAACCGCCGTACCGTCCTCGCCGCCGCCGGGGCGGTGTCGGTCTCCGCGGGCGTCGGCTACGCCCTGCGGCCCACCGACAGCGAGGCCGCCACCCCCGCACCCACCACCTCCGAGGCGCCCGCCGCCAACTCCTCCCCTCAGTCCCGGCTTCGCTCGACCGGGGCTCCGGCCGCTCCGCTCGCCCCCTACACCAAGGGCACGACGCTCGCCTCCGTCTCCGCACCGCAGGGCAGCTCCGGCTACCGCCGCCTGGCCGACGGCCCCGGCTGGAAGCGTGTCGTGCGCGGTGACCTGGCCGCCGCCAAGTCCGGCCGGGAGAACCGCCGTTCGCCCATCGCCGCGTTCGTGCAGTTCACCGACCTGCACCTGATGGACGTCCAGCACCCGCTGCGCCTGGAGTTCCTGCGCTCCACCGACCCGCACGCCTGGCGCCCGCAGGAGGCGCTCACCGTGCACGGTGCCGTCTCGCTCGTCGAGCGGGTCAACGCGCTGCGGGGTGCCCCCGTCACCGGCGCCCCGCTGCACTTCGTCATGACCACCGGCGACAACACCGACAACAACGCCCACTCCGAGCTGGAGTGGTACATGAAGATCATGAGCGGCGGCCGCATCACGCCCAACTCCGGTGACGCGCGGCACTACGAGGGCGTGCAGAACAGCGGCCTCAAGCTGTTCTGGCAGCCCGACTCGACCACGCGCGACGGCGACAAGGCGCTCGGATTCCCGCATCTGAACGGCTATTTGGCCGCCGCGATCCGCGAGGTCCGCAGCCCCGGCCTCAACCTGCCCTGGTACTCCACCGTCGGCAACCACGACGCCCTGCCGCTCGGCTGCTACGGCCACGGCGACTCCTGGCTCGCCGAGTTCGCCATGGGCGGCAAGAAGCTGATGAACCTCTCCGCGTCCGAGGCGAAGAAGCTCCAGGACGCCATCAAGAACGCCACCGACCCCAAGGGCGTGGGCTTCCGGGACCTGCTCAAGGCGCACGCCCGCGACATGCGGTCCGTCACGCCCGACGAGAGGCGTGCCCCCTACACCGCCGCCGACTACCTCAAGGCCCACCTCGACCCGGCCTACCAGGGCGTCGGCCCGGCCGGCCACGGCTACTCGACGGCCAACCTGGACGCCGGCACCCAGTACTACGCCTTCCGCATCTCCGACGACGTGATCGGCATCAGCCTGGACACCACCGACGCGGGCGGCCACTACGAGGGCTCCATCGGCACCGCCCAGCTGAAGTGGCTCGAGAAGACGCTGCGGGACAACAAGGACTCGTACGCGATCGTCTTCAGCCACCACACCAGCAAGACGATGACCAACACCCGCCCGGACCCGGCCCGCCCCGGCGAGCGGCGCCACAACGGCTCCGAGGTGGTGTCCGTGCTGGGCGCCCACGCCAACGTGCTGGCCTGGGTGAACGGCCACATCCACCGCAACGACATCACCCCGCACAGCGCCTCCGACGGCCGCTCCTTCTGGGAGATCTCCACCGCCTCCCACGTCGACTACCCGCAGCTGGCCCGGGTGATCGAGGTGGTGGACAACAAGGACGGCACGATCTCGCTGTTCACGACGCTGATCGAGGCGGCCGCCCCGCACCGCACGGACTTCGCGGACCTCTCCCAGACGGGCCTCGCGGCCCTGTACCGCGAGCTGTCCTTCAACGCTCCGGGGGCCAGCGACAAGCTGGCGGGGCACGCGGCGGACCGCAACACGGAGCTGGTGCTGAAGAAGGGCTGAAAAACGTCCCGGCCGACCCAGAACGGAAGCATCCAGTTCATTGGCCCGTAACGTCTGTACCGCCTCATATCGGCTAACCCGCTGTTCACGGGGATGGCTCGATTCATGTGCAAGGCGGGTGGTCGTGTGCGCGCGAGGCACGGACTGCGTGTGCTCTCGGTCTACGAGGGATTCTTCTCCGGCGGAGCCCGGATGGTCCACAGTGACGTCGTCCTGGGACTGGTCGAGGGCGGCCAGTCCCACCAGGTGCTCAGCATCCATGGCGAGGTGCGCCGCGAGGCCGCCCGGCAGCGGATGGAGGACGACGCCTGCTACCGCGCGCTCACGGCAGGCGGCGTCGGCGTCACCTCCCTGGACCGCAGCGCAGGGCTGGTCGACGGGTCCGTCGCGGCGTCGGTTTTCAGCGGGCCCGAGCTGGCCGAAACCGCCCGTGCCATGGCGGGGGCGGACGTGCTCCTCTCCCTCAAGGAGCAACCCCTGGCCCTGCTGAACCAGGCAGGGCTCCCGCGCCGCCCGGTGGTCGTATGCCTCCACCGCTCCGACCCCGAGAACCAGGGCCCGGCACTGGACGAGCTGAAGGCGGCGATCGCGGACGGCACGGTCGTGGCATGCGTGTGCTGTGCCGAGTCGACGCGGGACGCGTACGCGGCCGCGGGGATCCCGGCCGAACTGCTCCACGTCATACCGAACGGCGTCGACCTGCTGCGGTTCCGGCCTGACCCGGCGGTGCGGCTCGCGTTCCGGTCGTCCCTCGGCATCACGGCCGGCGCTCCCGTGATCGTCTTCGCCGCCCGGTACGCCACGATGAAGAACGTCCCGCTCTTCCTGCGGGCGGCACGGGCCTGGCTCGGCCGCGAGGGCGGCGGACACGTGCTGATGTGCGGCGCGGGCATGACGGACGCCAACCCGTCCCTGCGGGCCGACATCGAGATCGCGTTCCACGGGGACCGGGACCTGGCCGAGCGGGTGCATCTGCTGGGGGTACGGCGCGACATGGAGGCCGTGCACGCCGGCTCCGACGTCGTCGCGCTCACCTCGTCCACCGGCGAGGCGGCGCCCCTGTGTCTGATCGAGGGCATGATGTGCGGCGCCGTCCCGGTGACGACGGACGTCGGCGACAGCGCGGCGATCGTCACGGGCCACGGCTTCGTCACCCCGCCGGACCCCGGCGCCATCGCGCTCGCGTGGTCGGCGGCGATCGCCGGCCGCGAGGAACTCGCCCCTGCCCTGGCCGCCGCCCGCGAGCGCTTCAGCCGTACGAGGATGATCGCGGCGCACGCCACGCTGCTCGACGGGGTGCACGCCTCCAGCACCGGCCGGTCGAGCGACGAGCTCAGTCCGGACCTCGGCGGGCAGGTGTAGGGGGACCCGGTCGGGACCGTGGTCCCGGTCCCGGCGGATGCTCAGCGCGCGGAGAGCTCGGAGAAGAACTCCTGCAGCAGTCGCACGGAGGCGTCGGGGTCCTGGGGCATCCATCCGTGCCCGCGGCCCTGGAGCCGCACGACGCGCGCCCGCCCGGTGTGCCGTACGGCTGGACAGGGTGTCGTCGTCGAACGGGTCCGCGGTAGGGACGACCACCGGACCCGGCACCTCGGCCGCGCCGGGAAGCTCGCCTCCCCCACGGCGGCACGCATGAAGAGGGGGCACCGGGACGCGATGTCCCGATGGCCCCTCCTCTCCCCTCCTTTGCGTCCCCGGGTGCGCGTCACTACCGGGGCAGGACCACCACGTACGCTGCGGGTTCGCGGTCGTTCGCGGCCATGAGGGCCGTGCGGGTCACCGCCGCCTGCTCCTCCATCGCGTGCCGCAGCTTCTTCGGGGTCACGTACACGACCGTGATGCCCAGGCGTTCCAGGTGCTCGCGCTTGCGGGCGTACTCCGACCACAGGGCGTCCTCGTCCTGGCGCGGGGCCCGCGTGTCCAGTTCCATCGCCACCGCCTGGTCCGGCCAGTACGCGTCGACGCCGCCGAGGTGCGGGCCGCCCGGCAGGCGCAGGTCGACGTTCCAGATCGGTTCCGGGAGGCCGTACTCGCGCACCATCCGGTAGAGGTGGTCCTCCGCCCGTGCCCGGCCCTCCGCCACCAGGGAGTCGACCGCGCCCACCACATGCGGGCGGGAAAGCAGCTTCGCCTGGGTCAACTCCCGTACCACGGCGGCCGGTTCGCAGTGGCCAGCACGGACCGTCTCCGTCATCAGACGCAGGACCGAGGCCGCGTCCGACAGCTCCGCCACCGCGTCGGCCAGGGCGCGCGGGACCGGCGCGACCGGAATGCACGTGACCTGCCGTGGGGTGGGCATGTCCGGCGTGCGGATGATCTGGACGGTGTTCGTCGAGCGCAGCCGGCGCAGCCGCGGGACCAGGACGTCGATGCGGGCCAGGGCCGGCAGGGAGGGCGCCGACGAGAAGCCGTACAGGGCCAGGGCCGCCAGGCCTGTGATCATCGCCTCCGGGTACGGCGAGCGGTGCCGGCCCTCCGGGCGGGTCTGGGCCGGCACCCCCACCGTCGACTGGCGCGTGGCGTACAGCAGCGCCGCGTGCAGACGCTCCTCGCTGGTCGGCGGGCCGGGGTGGAGCAGGATCACGTGGGGGAGGATCTGCTGCCAGGGCCCGCCGGGGCGGCACTGCTCGTTCAGCTCGGCCGTCGAGACGCCGTGGGAGCGCAGCTGCCCGGTCGTGAGCACGCCGCCGTGGCTGTCGTCGAGCTCGCGGAGGGGGCGGGGGGAGAGCGGGGTGTTGTGGGTCATGCCCACCCGATTCCCGCGCCCGATCCGCCCTTTAACCGCTGTTACACGCTCGTCGACAAAGACGGACAAGGCCGCACTAAAGGACGGGTGTTCGGATGCCGAGTAGGGCGGAGAAACCCCTGGTCCGTCTGGGTGCGGACCAGGGGTTACGGCTCCTATTGCCTGAATTCCGTAACGGTCACGGACGGGCCGAGCTTTGGCCAGAGGTGGTGGCCCCAGCGTCACAGGCCTGTCCGCGCAGCGACCGGGCGAGGTCGTCATGCGCCTCCAGGACCAGCCGGCGCAGCGCCGGGGCGGCCCCCTCGTGGGACGTGAGCCACGCGTCCGCCGCGTCCAGCGTCTCCTGGTCGTCCTGGTAGGCCGGGAACAGGCCCCGGACCACGTCCATGCCGATCTGGATCGACCGCTCCGACCACACCCGCTCGATCGCCGCGAAGTACTTCTCCGTGTACGGCGCGGTCAGTTCCCGCTGCGACGGCTGTGCGAAGCCCGCGATCGTCGCCTCGACCAGCGCGTTGGACAGCGCGTCCGACTCCACGACCTGCGCCCAGGCCTGCGCCTTCACCGCCGCCGAGGGCCGCGCGGCCAGACAGCGGACGTGGTGGCGCTTGCCGGAGGCGGTGTCGTCGCGGGCCAGCTCCGCCGCCAGGGCCTGCTCGGCCGCGAACCCGTGCGCGGCCAGCGGCTCCAGGAACGCCCAGCGCAGCTCCTGGTCCACCTCGAGCCCGTCGATCTTCGCCGTGCCCTCCAGCAGCCCCTGCAGCAGCTGGAAGTCGGACTCGGCCGACGCCACCGCCGCGAAGAAACGCGCCCAGGCCAGCTGGTGCTCGCTGCCCGGCTCGGCCTGCCGCAGCTCCTCCAGCGCGCCCTCGGCGACCAGCCGCTCACCGGTCGACCGCCACTCCGGCGCCGCGTAGTGCACCAGCGCCGAGTTCGCCCACGCGTGCAGCATCTGCAGCACGCCGATGTCCGACTCGCGGCCCGAGTACCGCAGCACCAGATCCACGAAGTCCCGTGCCGGCAGCAGCGCGTCGCGCGTCAGGTTCCACAGCGCCGACCAGCACAGGGCACGGGCGAGCGGATCGGTCAGCGCGCCCAGGTGGCCGCGCAGGGTCGCCAGCGAGGTCTCGTCGAGGCGGGTCTTGCAGTACGTGAGGTCGTCGTCGTTGACCAGGACCAGCTCCGGCGCCTCGGCGCCGGCCAGTTCCGGTACGACCGTGCGCGGACCGTCGACGTCGGTCTCAGCGCGCGCGTACCGCGCCAGTTCCCCCTCCGGAGTACGGCGGTACAGACCCACCGCGACCCGGTGCGGGCGCAGCTGGGGGTGCGACTCGGGCGCCTCCTGGAGCACGGCCAGCTCGGTCACCCGGCCCTCCGCGTCGAGCAGCACCTGCGGGGTCAGCGAGTTCACCCCGGCCGTCTGCAGCCAGGACCGCGCCCAGGCCGCCATGTCCCGGCCGCTGGTCTCCGCCAGCACCGACAGCAGATCGCCGAGGCGGGTGTTGCCGTACGCGTTCCGCTTGAAGTAGCGCCGGGCGCCCTCCAGGAACGCGTCCTGGCCGACGTACGCGACGAGCTGCTTCAGCACCGAAGCCCCCTTGGCGTACGTGATCCCGTCGAAGTTCAGCTTGGCGTCCTGCAGGTCATGGATGTCCGCCGTGACGGGGTGCGTGGACGGCAGCTGGTCGGCGCGGTACGCCCACGCCTTGCGGCGGTTGGCGAAGGTGACCCAGGCGTTCGTGAAGCGGGTCGCGCCGACGTTCGCGAACGTCCCCATGAAGTCCGCGAAGGACTCCTTCAGCCACAGGTCGTCCCACCACACCATGGTGACCAGGTCGCCGAACCACATGTGTGCCATCTCGTGCAGGATGACGTTTGCCCGGCTCTCGTACGACGCCTGCGTCACCTTGCCGCGGAAGATGTACTCCTCCCGGAAGGTCACCAGACCCGGGTTCTCCATCGCGCCCAGGTTGTACTCGGGCACGAACGCCTGGTCGTACTTCCCGAACGGGTACGGGTAGTCGAAGTGGTCGTGGAAGAAGTCCAGGCCCTGCTTGGTGATCAGGAAGACGTCGTCGGCGTCGAAGTACGGCGCGAGGCCCTTGCGGCACAGGGCGCCGAGCGGGATCTCCAGCTTCGTGCCGTCCTCGAAGGTGCGCTCGTAGGAGTCGGTCACGTAGTGGTACGGGCCCGCCACCACGCAGGTGATGTACGTCGAGATCGGCTTCGTCTCCGCGAACCGCCAGATCCCGTCGGTGAGTTCGCCCTCCCCGTTGCTCCACACCGTCCAGCCCTCCGGCGCCCGTACCTCGAAGCGGAACGGTGCCTTGAGGTCGGGCTGCTCGAAGCCCGCGAAGACCCGGCGGGAGTCGGCCGGCTCGTACTGCGTGTAGAGGTATACTTCGCCGTCCTCCGGGTCGACGAAGCGGTGCATGCCCTCACCGGTGCGCGAGTAGGCGCACTGGGCGTCGACGACCAGCTCGTTCTCGGCGGCCAGGTTCTCCAGCGTGATCCGGGAGCCGTCGAAGACCTCGCCGGGGTCGAGGTCCCGGCCGTTGAGCGAGACGGCGGTGACGCTCGGCGCGATCAGGTCGGCGAAGCTCGACGCACCAGGCTCGCTGCACCGGAACCGCAGCGTGGTGACCGAGCGGAACGTGCGCGGCTCGCCTGGCTGGGCCTGCGGTTCCCCGTCGCCGCCGACGGCGGACCGCAGGTCCAGGGACACGTCGTACCCGTCGACCGACAGCAGGGCGGCCCGCTCCCGGGCCTCGTCGCGGGACAGATTCTCACCGGGCACGGGCGGCACTCCCTCATGGTCGCGATACGGGTGATCAGGACCGATCCTCCCATGTGCCCCTGATAGGGGGCAGCCGGGAATGGGACGCCCGGGCGCGGCGTTGCCCGCTGAAAAGATTGCTTTACCGCTCGCTGAGGAGAGCCATGCCCGAGACGACCGCGACCAGTTCCGGCAAGACCCCCGTCGACTTCTGGTTCGACCCGCTGTGCCCCTGGGCCTGGATGACCTCCCGCTGGGTGCTCGAAGTGGAGAAGGTCCGGGACATCGAGGTCCACTGGCACATCATGAGCCTGGCCGTGCTGAACGAGAACAAGCTGGACCAGCTGCCCGACGAGTACCGGGAGATGCTCTCCACCAAGGCGTGGAAGCCGGTGCGCGTGGTGACCGCCGCCTGGCAGAAGCACGGGGAGGACGTTCTCGGCCCGCTGTACACCGCGCTCGGCACCCGCATTCACAACAACGACGAGGGCGCGACCCTCGAGGCCATCGCCGGCGCCCTCGAGGACGTGGGGCTCCCCGCCGACCTGCTCGACTACGCCGACCAGCAGGACTTCGAGTTCGACGCCGAGCTGCGCGCCTCCCACAAGGAGGGCATCGACAAGGTCGGCCAGGAGGTCGGCACCCCGGTCATCTCGGTCCCGGGCTCCGACGGCGAGCAGCTCGCCTTCTTCGGCCCGGTCGTCACCCCCGCGCCCAAGGGCGAGGAGGCGGCTCGCCTGTGGGACGGCACCCTCGCGGTCGCCTCGGTGCCGGGCTTCTACGAGATCAAGCGCACGCGCACCAAGGGTCCGGACTTCAGCAACCTGTGAGTCTCACGTGTCGTCCGGCGGGGGGAAGTCTCCGCCGTCCTTCCAGTTGAGGATGCGCTGGTAGCGGCGGCAGCCCTCCCGGGTGCAGCGGACGTACGCCTCGGGCGGGAAGCCCGGCTTCTCCTTCCGGACGAACGCCTTCTCCTCGGCGGTGAGCGGGCGGAACGCCTGAAGCGGTCCGCCGCAGTTCGGGCACCGTTTGAACTCCATGCGCGCCCCCCGGCTGTCACGAAGCCCCGCCCGCGGCGGACGGATGCCCCAGTGTCGGCCCGGCTCCCACGACCGCGCCAGCCCGCGAACAGGACAGGCCCCGCGAGTCACGCCCTCGCGGGGCCAGTCCCTTCGTCGTGGTCGTGGACCTGCTCCACGACCATCCGTCTGCTCAGCGGCTCGTACGCGAGGACGCCCCAGCCCGAACCCTGCGTCGTGGCCGCGGCCTTGCGTAGCCGGCAGCGGAAAGGCCCCCGTGGCTGCACCGCGAGGGCCTTTCGGGGCGCAACCGGCCCGGGCGGAGGCTCAGGCGCGCATCCGCTGCCGGACATAGCCGACCGCTGCCAGCACCAGCGTCATCCCGCCGGTCGAATACAGCTGCACCCGCGTGTCCGCCTGCCAGGCCATCAGCACGAAGATCGCCGCCATCCCGGCCAGCGCCACCCAGGTCAGCACCGGGAACGCCCACATCCGCACGACCAGCTTCTCGGGCGACTCGCGCTCCATACGGCGGCGCAGCAGCAGCTGGGAGGCCGCGATGAAGATCCAGACGACCAGGATGACCGCGCCGATCATGTTCAGCAGCCAGGCGAAGACGTCGTCCGGGCGCCAGTAGCTGAGCAGCACGCACGCGAAGCCGAAGACGCAGGACGTCAGGACCGCGACGCGCGGGACCCCGCCGGACACCCGGCCCAGCGCCTTCGGGCCCTGCCCGCGCCCGACCAGCGAGTAGGCGATGCGTGAGGAGCCGTAGACGTTGGCGTTCATCGCCGACAGGAGGGCCACCAGGACCACGACGTTCATCAGTTGCCCGGCGCCGGGGATGCCGAGGTGGTCGAGGGCGGCGACGTACGGGCCCTTCTCGATGACCTCCGGCGAGTCCCACGGGACGAGCGTGACGATGACGGCCATCGAGCCGACGTAGAACAGCGCGATGCGCCACATCGCCGTGCGGACGGCGCCCGACACGCCCCGCACCGGGTTCTCCGACTCGGCGGCGGCGATGGTGACGGTCTCGATGCCGCCGTACGCGAAGACCGAGGCGAGCAGGCCGACGATCAGGCCCTCCCCGCCGCCCGGCAGGAAGTCGGTCAGGTTCGAGGCGCCGGGGGAGTCCGTGCCCGGCAGCACACCGGCCACGGCCAGTACGCCGAGGACCAGGAACAGGGATATCGCGCCGACCTTCAGCGCGGCGAACCAGAACTCGAACTCGCCGAAGTTCTTCACGGCGGCCAGGTTCGTGCCGCAGAACACCACCATGAACAGTGCGACCCACGCCCACTCGGGCGTGCCGGGCAGCCAGCCACTGACGATGTGCGCGGCGCCCATGCCCTCCAGGCCGACGGCCGTGGACAGCAGCACCCAGAAGGACCAGCCCGCCGTGAACCCGGCCCACGGTCCGATGGCCCGCTCGGCGTGCGCCGAGAAGGAACCGGACGACGGATACGCGGCCGACATCTCGCCGAGCATCCGCATCACCAGCATCACCAGGAGGCCGGATATCGCGTAGGCGACGACGATCGAGGGGCCGGCGGCGGCGATGCCCGCGCCGGAACCGACGAACAGACCCGCGCCGATCACCCCGCCGAGGGCGATCATCGACAGATGGCGCTGCTTGAGTCCGTGGGAGAGGGAGACGCCTTCCCGCTGGTCGTGCTGCGGCGGTGTCTCGACTGTGGTGCTGGGCATGTACGCGGCTCGTCCCGTCCGACAGGTGGGCAAAATCGCCCACAGTCTGAGCGCCCTGTCCGCTGGGAAGGGGAGGCCGCCCGCTATCCGGACACTCGCCGCACGGTGTGTGAGGTCGCGGCTACGCGGCGACGCGGGTGCGGGGCGAGGCGTCGCCCTCGATCGAGCCCGACCGGAGGATCGGGACGCGGAGAGCCACCGGCCAGGCCGGGAGCTGCCGGCGCCCGTTCGGTGAAACTCCACAGACGCGGCCCCGACCCCCTGCGTATGCCGGACCGCACACCACCCCAGTGAGCGGTGTCACGCCGTACCGCGTGTAACCGCCATCCTTTGTCCGGAGCCCACCAAGCCCGTGTTCCAGCCTTTGTCGAGCGCTGACGGTGATCGGCTCGAGGACGCCGAGGTAGCGTCGCGGTGTTCCCCCGTGCCCTCACCTCAAGCGGAGTCCTCATGAGCACCGCCACCGCCATCGCTCGCCCCGGTGAAGTCCTCGCCGACCTCCTGCCCGCCTCTCGCGTGCGGGACGTCGCCCTCGTGCTCGGCGGTGCGGCGCTCACCGGTCTCGCGGCCCAGCTCTCCGTCCCCGTGCCGGGCTCCCCGGTGCCGGTGACCGGCCAGACCTTCGCCGCGCTGCTGGTCGGCACCACGCTCGGCGCCCGCCGGGGCTTCCTCTCCCTCGCCCTGTACGCGCTCGCGGGCGTCGTCGGCGTGCCGTGGTTCGCGGGCGCCACCTCCGGCTCCGCGGCCCCCTCCTTCGGCTACATCCTCGGCATGATCCTCGCGTCCACCGTCGTGGGCGCCCTGGCCCGCCGCGGCGCCGATCGCTCGGCCCTGCGCATGGCGGGCACGATGGTGCTGGGCGAGGCGATCATCTACGCGGTGGGCGTCCCCTACCTCGCCGTCGCCGCCGACCTGTCCGCCTCCGCGGCGATCGCGGCCGGCCTGACCCCGTTCCTGATCGGCGACGCCCTCAAGGCCGCGCTGGCGATGGGCGCGCTGCCGACGGCCTGGAAGTTCGCGAACAAGCGCTGACACGCGCCGGATTGTGACGGCCTGACCTGACACCGTCGTCAGGTCAGGCCGTCACCATGTCCACGCCCCTGCGGTTGCTGCTGCGGCCGCTGCCGGGACCGCCACAGCCCCGCCGCGCCCGCCACGACGAGAGCGGCACCGGTCGCGCCGAGCGGCAGCACGTCGGCACCGGGCCCCGGTGTCAGAAGGTCTTCTTGCCGTCGGTGCTCTGGGCGGGCAGACAGATCTTCCCGGTTCTGCCGAGGTCGAACGTGGCGTCGACGTCGTACGACTTGGCGGCGCCGGCGGCGAGCGACCCGACTGGACAGCTGAAACCGCTGTTGGATCCCTCCGGCAGATCTTTGTCTGTGATCGCCGGACAGCCGTTGGCGTCAGTGACCTTCAGGCCGTCGAAACCGACGACGAGAAGATTGAACTCACCACTGCCCGGAGATCGAGACAACAGCGCTCGCCCGGTACGACAAAGCCGAGAAGAGCTTCACCGTGCTGTGACGGTGAAGCTCTTCTCGACCGGTCGTCCGACCGCGGACCGATGGACCGACCGGGTCAGCCGACGGAGACCTTGTCGTGCGGCTCGGCCTCGACGGCAGCGGCGGCTCGTCCGCCACCGACCTTCTGCCGCACCACGGCGATCACGATCACCACGGCGGCGACGAGCAGCGACAGCAGCACGGTCGTACGCCCGCTGCTCTCCCCCTCCGTGTCGGTCAGCATGTAGCCGAGGACGAAGACGATCACCGCGGCCGTGGCCCAGGTCAGGTACGGGTACAGCCACATCTTCACGACCAGCTTCTCCGGCGCCTCGCGCTGGATGATCTTCCGCATGCGCAGCTGCGAGAAGCAGATGACCAGCCACACGAACAGGGCGACCGCACCACTGGAGTTGACCAGGAAGAGGAAGACAGAGTCCGGGAACTTGTAGTTGAAGAAGACGGCGACGAAGCCGAAGAGCACGGAGGCGATGATCGCCGCCATCGGCACACCACGGGAGGTGGTCTTCGCGAACACCTTGGGCGCGTCACCGCGCTGGCCGAGCGAGAAGGCCATGCGGGAGGCCGTGTAGAGGCCGGAGTTGAGACAGGACAGCACCGAGGTCAGCACGATGAAGTTCATGATCTCGCCGGCGTGCGCGATGCCGAGGGAGTCGAGGGCGGCGACGTAGGAGCCCTTCTCCTTGATCGAGGGGTCGTTCCACGGCAGCAGCGAGACGACCACGAGGATCGAGCCGAGGTAGAAGACACCGATACGCCAGATGATGCTGTTGGTCGACTTGGTGACGGCCCGCTGCGGGTTCTCCGACTCACCGGCGGCCAGCGTCGCGATCTCGCTGCCCATGAAGGAGAAGACGACGAGCAGCACACCGGTGAGGATGGTGCCGGGCCCGTTGGGCAGGAAACCGCCGTGGTCGGTGAGGTTGCCGAAGCTCGCCTTCTCCGCGTCCACGCCCGGCAGCACACCGAAGACGGCCAGCAGGCCGATGACGATGAACGCGCCGATCGCGACGACCTTGATCCCGGCGAACCAGAACTCGAACTCGCCGTAGGAGCCGACGGAGACGAGGTTGGTGGCGGTGAGTACCACCATCACGATGAGTGCCCAGGCCCACTGCGGTACGGCCGGAACCCATCCCTCGAGGATCGAGGCACCCGCGGTCGCCTCGACGGCGAGCACCACGACCCAGAAGAACCAGTACAGCCAGCCGATGGAGAACCCGGCCCAGCGGCCGAGCGCCCGGTCGGCGTGCGCGGAGAACGAGCCGGAGGTCGGATTGGCGGCCGACATCTCACCGAGCATGCGCATCACGAGGACGACGAGCGTGCCGACGAGGGCGTACGACAGGAGGATGCCGGGGCCCGCGGTCGCGATGGCGGAGCTGGACCCGACGAAGAGTCCTGCGCCGATGACGCCACCGATGGCGATCATCGACAGATGTCGGTTCTTGAGGCCTGCCTGAAGTCCGGAACCAGGGGTCATGGACGGAATTCCTTTGCGCCGGTGGAGCGGTTTCCCGTACGGCGGGGGACGTCACTGTGACGAGCCGGTACGGGCTCTCGTACGAAGGTGGTGCGAGCGGTGTACGAGCCGGTCCAGTGAATCCGAGGCGAACAAATTCTGGAACCTTTGATTCCGGATCGTTACTTGAGGTTCCCTTGAGGTTCTATGGCGTGACTCACAGTTTGTCTTCGGCTCTGCTTCTGGCAACCCGAGACTGCTGCCCCGATTCGGCCGTGTCACACTCATCACATGCGCGTGTATCTCGGCTCCGACCATGCGGGCTTCGAACTCAAGAACCACCTCGTCGAATGGCTGAAGGCGGCGGGTCACGACCCGGTCGACTGCGGCCCCCTGATCTACGACGCCCAGGACGACTACCCGCCCTTCTGCCTCCGCGCCGCCGAGCGCGCGGCCGCCGACCCCGAGTCCCTCGGCATCGTCATCGGCGGCTCCGGCAACGGTGAGCAGATCGCCGCCAACAAGGTGAAGGGCGTGCGTGCGGCGCTGGCCTGGAGCGAGGAGACGGCGTCGCTGGGCCGCCAGCACAACAACGCCAACGTCGTGGCGGTGGGCGCGCGCATGCACTCCACGGAGGAGGCGACGAAGTTCGTCGAGACGTTCATCAACACCCCGTTCTCGGGTGACGAGCGCCACATCCGCCGGATCAACATGCTGACGAAGTACGAAACGACGGGTGAACTCCCGCCGGTCCCCGCGCACCACCCGCAGCAGGACTGAGTCCACCGCCTGAGGCTCCGCCCAGGGACCTCGGAAGGGTGCAGGGGCGGAGCCCCGCGAGAGGTGCAGGCGACACAGTCCCCGCCGGGGACCGGGGCGGAGCCCCGGGTCAGGGGGCCTCTCTATTTACCGAGTCGGGTAGGCGGGCAAGAACACGGAAGGACACGGCCACCGTGCCAGAGGGGCACACGATCCACCGGCTGGCACAGGACTACGCCGAACGTTTCGCAGGCACGCGCGTCCGCGCAACCAGCCCCCAGGGCAAGTTCTCGGACGCCGCGGCCCTGCTCGACAACACACAGCTGACCCGGACAGAGGCTCACGGCAAACACCTGCTCCTCGGCTTCCGCACCCCCGACACCCCGGACTGGATCCACATCCACCTCGGCCTCTTCGGCAAGGTCGCCTTCGGTGACACCCCCGCACCCCCGCCCACCGACACGGTCCGCCTCCGCCTCGCCAACACCACCGCCTACGTCGACCTCCGCGGCCCCACGACCTGCGAACTGATCACGGACGACGAGAAACGCGCGATACACGACCGTCTCGGCCCCGACCCCCTCCGCCCGGACGCCGACCCGCACACCGCGTACCGAAGAATCTCCCGCAGCCGCACCACCATCGCCGCGCTCCTCATGGACCAGAAGGTCATCGCCGGCGTCGGCAACGTCTACCGCGCCGAGGTCCTCTTCCGGCACCACATCGACCCGTACCGCCAAGGCCGGGACATCACCCCCACGGAGTGGGACGCGATCTGGGGAGACCTGGTCGACCTCATGCGCGAGGGCGTCCGCAACAACCGCATCGACACGGTCCGCCTCGAGCACACCCCCGAGGCGATGGGCCGTCCGCCCCGCGTCGACGACCACGGCGGCGAGGTGTACGTCTACCGCCGGGCCGCCCTGCCCTGTCACATCTGCGGCACGGAGATCCGCACCGCGGACCTGGCGGCCCGCAACCTCTTCTGGTGCCCCACCTGCCAGCGCGGGTGACGCAACCGTCCGATCGTCAGAACCCGTGCGGCAGCCACGGCGCCACAGCCGCCCCGAACCCCACGGAAGCCTCCGCCAGCGCCCCGCTCCGAAGCTCCCGCACCCGCCCGGCTCCCGCCAGCGACGCCAGCGACACGCCACCGAGATACGCCGCGCCCAACTCCCGTACGGTCAGGGCGAGATCGGCCGCGTCCCCGGTGCGTGAGCACACCGCCCCCTTCGTGTCCCCGGTGAGCCGCCAACGCCCGGCGTTCCAGGGGCAGAAGGCGTCCTCGACCTCGAACACGACGTCCACCGGCGCCTGATAGGTCCGCGTCTCCAGCGCCGCCCCGACGTCCACCAGCCGTACGTACAGCGAGTCCCGCAGCGTCAGCCGGCACCGCCGAACGTCCGACACCATCCGCAGCCACGGCTCGTCCACCGGCCGTCCCCGTGCGGTGAGCGTGGACGTCAGGTCGATGTCGAACAGGAAGCGCCACACCGCCGCGTGCGCGGCCGGATCCGCCGCCTCCATGTCCTCGAGGACCACCGTGCCCTTGGGTCCGGCCGTCTCCCACTCCGGCTTCACCCGGAACCGCGCGTACCCGACGAACTCCCCGGCCCGCTCGGCCACCACGCACTGAAGCGGTGACGCCCCGTCCCGCCCGGCCTCCGGATCGAGCAGCTGAAGTCGCTCCCAGCCGGGCAGCCGCGCGAGCATCCCGGGCCGCTCGGGCACCCGGCGCGTGTACAACTCCTCGCAGGCGTCGAGGACATCGGCCGGCGCGGCGTACCGCAGCCGTACGTCGTCCGTGCCGGGCGGCACCGACAGCCGTACCCGCGCCGTGTCGACCTCGGTGTTGACGTGGAACGTCGCGGCGCCGTACCCGAACCGCCCGTAGATGTCCGGTTCCGACGCGGTCAGGACGGCCAGCGGCCAGCCCCACGACCGTACGGCGTCCAACTGCCGCCGCATCATGGACGTCAGCACCCCGCGCCGCCGGTGTGTGGCGGCCACGCTCACCATGGTCACGCCCGCCGCCCGCACCGTGCCTCCGCCGGGCACGGTCAGGCGGAAGCTGTACGCCCCGGCCGTACCGACGCACGCGTCCCCGTCGAACGCGCCGATGGCGCGCTCGGTCTCGAGGACCGCGAGCCATGCGTCCCGCTCCTCGGCCGACTCCGGCATCCCGCCGAAGGCCCGCAGCAGGCTGTCGTACCACTCGTCCAGTTCGTCCCGCCGCGGCTCCCGCAGCTCCACGGCCCGGTCTTGCGCAAGGTCTGTCCCCATGAAACATGCGTACCAGGGCATTGCGGGACGAGCGAGCGAATTTCTCCCGGAGACCAGCGGGCGACCGCCCGGTGAAGTTCACTGTGAAGTTCAGCCTCGGACGGGGGACAAGTGGGACCTCCCGTGCCGAGCAGCAGGTCCGATGGATAGGGTCCCGAACTAATGGCAGCAGAACGAGAACGGCGCGCGAAGGCCGAGACGTTCACGGCTCGGTGCAGGATGCAGTGGCACCGGGCCCGCGTCGGCGTGCGCAGAAGCGCCGTGGACTACTTCCGCGGCGACGGCTCGGACTGGATCGCGCTCGTCGGACTGCTGCTGACCATCCCCGTGCTCGCTGTCATGACACTCGCCAACTCGGTGTGGTGCTCGCCGGGCACGCTGGTGCTGCCGATCGTCGCGGGCGGCCTGCTGCTGCGCCCGGCGAGCCTGCTCGGCCTGTACGCGGCGGCCGCCACGGCGCTGATCGTGGAGTCGGTGCAGCTCGGCCCGTACACGGAAGGGCCGTCCCGGGTCACCCCGGGCGTGGTCCTCGTGGTCGCCGCCTGTGGCTTCTTCGGGCTGCTCACGGCGCAGTTCCGCAGCCGGGTCGGGGTGCCCTGGCGGCGCGGCGGCACGATGCTGTTCGACCTGCGCGAGCGGATCCGGGTGCAGAGCAAGCTGCCCACGCTGCCGCACGGCTGGCACCGGGAGATGGCGCTGCGGCCCGCGGGTGGCCAGTCGTTCTCCGGTGACTTCGTTGTCGCGGCCCGTACGAACAACGGCCGCACCCTGGAGGCCGTGCTCACGGACGTGTCGGGCAAGGGCATGGACGCGGCGTCGCGCGCCCTGCTGCTGTCGGGCGCGTTCGGCGGCCTGCTCGGCTCGCTGCCCCCGCACGCCTTCCTCCCGGCCGCCAACGGCTATCTGCTGCGCCAGGACTGGGACGAGGGCTTCGCGACCTCGATCCACCTGGTCCTGGACGTCGACTCCGGGGACTACGAGCTGTACTCCGCGGGCCATCCGCCGGGGCTGCAGCTCAGCGCGGGCAGTGGGCGCTGGGAGGAGAAGGCGGCCGAGGGACCGCTGCTGGGCGTGTACGACGGGGCGCAGTTCGACCCCGTGAAGGGCACGCTGCGGCCCGGTGACGTGTTGATGCTGTTCACGGACGGCCTGGTGGAGACGTCCGACCGGGACATCGTCGAGGGCATGGACAGGCTGACCGGCGAGGCCGACCGCTATGTCGCCGGCGGCTTCCACGGAGCCGCCTGGCATCTCATCGAAGCGGTCGCCAAGGACGTCAACGACGACCGCGCGCTGCTGCTGATCTGCCGCGAGGCGACGGCTCCCGCCCTGCGCTGACCCGTCATCCACGCCAGGTCGTACGGGGGCAGCACCGAGACCCCTACCGCGGACATACTTGAGGCGTGACCGACACGCAGCGTCCCCAGCTCACCCTGGCCGAGGCCGAGGCCGTCGCGCGAGCCGCCCACGAGGGGCAGACGGACAAGGCGGGACAGCCCTACGCCGAACACCTGCGGGCCGTGGCCGAGGGCGTACGCACCCGCGGCGGCGACGAGGAGCAGATCGCCGCAGCCTGGCTGCACGACTCCGTCGAGGACGACAAGCTGACGGACGAGTGGCTGACGGCGGCCGCGCTGAGCCCTCGTACCAAGGACGTCGTGCGCGCGGTCACCAAGCGTGCGGGGGAGGAGCCGGAGGCGTACGCGCGGCGCATCCTCGCCACGCCCGGCGCGTTGCTCGTGAAGGAGGCGGACCTGGCGCACAACGCGGACCCGGACCGCCTCTCGGTCCTGGACGGACCCACCCGGAAACGACTGACCGAGAAGTATGCCCGCATGCGCGCACTTCTCGGTCTCGACGGGTCGGCCGAGCGCGGTTCGGCTACGCGCTGACCTTCTCGCGCTCGCGTTCCTTGCGCTGCCGCTCGCGGGCCAGTTCGGCGGCGTCCTGCTTGAACGCCCACTCCATCTTCGGCTCCATCGCGAACCGGAACACCCGCTGCACGGGCCGCGTGCACAGCAGCGTGACGGCGGCCGCCGCGAGGAGTGTCACCAGGATCTCGCCGAGCGGGCGGTGCAGGAAGGCGTGGTCGAACCAGCCCCGGTAGTCGCCCAGTTTGACCAGGAAACCGTGCAGCAGATAGCCGTACAGCGTGCCGGCGCCCAGCGTGGTGAACCACATCTTCCGGCCCGGCACCCAGGAGAAGAAGCAGGCCGTCAGCAGCAGCGAGCAGCCGAACATCGCGAGCACCATGACCGGGCCGCACCACCAGGGCGCGCCCAGTTCCTGCGCCGAGTCGCGGTGGTAGAACCACGCCGTGTTCATGCGCGGCACCGCCCACCAGCCGAAGGCGATCGCGAACAGGAACACCGGCACGGAGGCGACACGCACCCAGCGGCGGCGCACGAGTCGGAAGTGCTCCGGCTTCATGCACAGGCCGAGCACGAAGTACGGCAGGAACTGCAGCACGCGCTGAAGGTCCAGGTCGTCGCCGATGCTGGGGCTGACGGACGCCAGCATCGCGATGCCGATCGCCAGCGGGAGGGGCCAGCGGACGAGTTTCCACACCGGGGTGGTCAGGCGCCAGACGAACAACGCGACCAGGAACCAGGTGAGATACCAGGGATCGAGGAGGCTGATCTCCTGGCCGGGGTCGTGGTCGACGACCCGCTTGAAGAGCGGATAGGCCGTCTCGAAGATGATGTACGGCACGGCGACGCCGGTGATCAGCCGCTTCAGCCGGTCGGGGCGCATGTCGAAACTGCGCGAGAAGTAGCCGGAGATGATGATGAACGCCGGCATGTGGAAGCTGTACACGACGGTGTACAGGCCCTCCAGGATCCGGCTGTCATCCTTCAGCGGCTCCCAGGAGTGTCCCATGGCGACGAGTACGATCGCCAGGTACTTGGCGTTGTCGAAGAACGCGTCGCGCTGTTTGCCGGATTTGCCGGATCTCGCCGCCTGTTCCGGCTGCGACCGCGAACTCGTCGCGGTGCGCGGGTTCGGCACTCCGTCCGGCGGCGACTGCGCCGGGGGGAGTGGCCTTCGGGGCTGGCCGGGGGACGAGGCGGCATCGAACATCTCAGGCACCCTAGCGTCGTCTGTGGGATTTCGTAAAACCCCGTCCTTCTTTCCTGGTTAAGTGCTTCAGCTACCCCCGGATTTACAGAAGTTGACGCCCATGTCCACGTGATGGTCGGCACGCCGGACTCTCCAGAGTGCCCCTAATGTCCATATTCGTCCTGACTAATTGGTGCATAAGATCCTCTCTGCGTCAACAATTCGAATTACCCGCGCACACGTTGTGTGGACACGGCAACGATGCATGGCAATTTCCGTGCGGCGACGGTGTGCCGACTCCCTCGAATTACCGTGCGGAAGGTCACCCGGGACAACCGGTCACCCGACGATGCGTCACGGGCCGCATACGGGGGCCGGGTTGGTGGCACGATGGTTCTGGCGGGGGTGCGGGGCCGTACCCCAGGCCGGGAGAGCGAACCGACCGAGGGTGTGATCAGTTGTGGCCATTTCACTGTCCGTGGTGCTGCTGTTGGCGATCATCCTGGTGGTGCTGATCAGGGGAGGCAGCATCAAGCCCGGCCCGGCGATCGTCGCGGTGCTCTTCGGCTTCTTCCTCGCCTCGACGGGCATGGCCCCGTCCATCAACCGCTTCCTCGACTCGATAGCCGAGACGATCAACTCGATCAGCTTCTGACGGCCGCCGGGCGTCGCGACAGGTCTCGATTCCCGCGACCGGCAGCCTTGCCCCGATCACGGGTCCCGTCAGGTCGGGCCAGTGTCCCGGAACGGCCGAAGGCCCAGGAAGAGTACGTTCCCTCTTGCTCCCCGCCACCCGCCGTCCGATCGGGCACGCACGGGGCACGGCCCGGTGACGTGCGCTGTGTCGCTCGAAGTCATAGGCGGATGACGACCAACGCTATGTCGTCGCTGCCGCCGTTGGCGACCCCGAGGCGAGCCAGCAGGGTGTCTGCCATCCGGTCGGCGGCAAGGGTGGTGGCCTGAGCCAGGACTCTGGTCAGGCGGGCCAGGCCGGTGTAGATGTCCTCGTCGCGGCGCTCGATCAGCCCGTCGGTGTAGAGCACGAGCGTGTCTCCCCGGGAGTAGGGCACGCTGGCCTGCGGACGGGGGACATGATGCAGGCGGGCGCCGAGCGGGGGATCGGTGGCTTGGTCCAGCAGCTCGCAGCTCCCGTCGCGATGCAGCAGGACGGGCGGCGGGTGCCCGGCACTGCTGTAGATGATCAGTCTGGTGCGGGGATCGATGAGTGCCTTCACCGCGGTTGCGGCCGTCGCGCCTTCCATGGAGCGCGCGTACAGGCCGAGGATTTCCAGGGCCTGGGCAGGGCTCGGGAGGGCCCGGATTGCTGCACTCAGGGCGCTGCGGAGCATGCCCATGACGGCCGCGGCGTGCAGGCCATGGCCGACGACGTCTCCGACCGCCACCGAGTAGCGGTCGGGTGGCAGGTCGACGATGTCGTACCAGTCGCCGCACACGTTGAGTGACGTGGTCGCGGGCAGATACCGCACGGCGATGTTGTCGTACCGGAGCAGGTCTGGGTCGTCGAGCAAGGCCTCCTGCAAGGTGACGGCGATCTGTCGTTCGCGGGCGTGGGCCTGGCGCAGTTCCTGGTTCAGCCGGTGCAGCTCGCGCGCCCTGACGTAGAGCTCGGCTGCCACGCCGCTGTCGCGCTCGGTGAGCGTGAGCTGAGGTGCCGTGAGTGAGCGGACGAAGGCGGTGACGTCTTCGACCTGCTGGACGATCCACTTCACACTGCCGTCCGGCCCGGGAACCGGGGTGTGGACCTCGGACCACCACCGCTCCTCGAACCTGCCCGGCCGCTCGGGGGCGGAAAGGTCGTAGCGCTGCAGCGTCAGGGTGCCTGGCTTCCCGGTGTTCAGGGCCTCCACCAATGACGCCTTCAGGTGTTCTGCGCCGCCCTCGGGAGCGCCGGGGTTTTCCGGCCAGGCGTCGAAGAAGTACTTCCCGATCAGCTCTTCGCTGCTCCGTCCGGTGACCTGCAGGTACGCCGGGTTGACGTAGCGGATCACCATAGCCATGTCCATTACCAGATATGGGCTCGGTGTGGCGTCGCAGAAGGCTGCGAAATCGATGTCCAGTGACATACGCGCTCTCCAGGGTTCGCGAGCGCGACTATCTCCGATGTCATTCTATGGACGATCTGGGGTCCCGGCTCGCTGACCCGGGGCTGGACCTGCCCCGGCGAGTGATCACGGCCCCTGACGCCGGCGGCACGGTGAACGCCCCGGAGCGGCCCAGCGGCCCACTGCGTCCGTGCGGGACGTGTTCACAGCGGCAAGCGGATCCACAAGGCGCGCAAGAGCGAGGCGGGCCAGCACATCGTCTTCGGCACGCGGGGGACGCCCTGTGATCGACGCTCTGGAGCGGCGTCGGCGCCGGAAGGGGCACGACGGGGACATGCGGGACCTGTCGGCGCTCGGAACGACCGAAGGCCCAGGGAGAGGAAAACAGCCTCTCGCCTGGGCCTTCGCCGTACAGAGCGGGCGACGGGAATCGAACCCGCGTAGCTAGTTTGGAAGACTAGGGCTCTACCATTGAGCTACGCCCGCGCGTGTCGCACCGCAGGTCAGGTGACCGCGGCACAGGAGGCATCGTAGCGGGTCGGGTGCCGTCGCCGCACACCCCATTCCGTGTCCCGACCCGGCCCGCGCCCCCACGCACCCATGCGCTCCGGAATTGCGGCAGCCTCACTGCCTGCGGGCATGTACCCTACGTGTCGCACCAGACGGGGTGTGGCGCAGCTTGGTAGCGCGTCCGCTTTGGGAGCGGAAGGCCGTGGGTTCAAATCCCGCCACCCCGACCATCGACGATGGTCGCACCACGTCGTCGCCCAGTGATCGCCTTTTTGGGGCGCTGACCCGCTGCGGTTACTATGCAAGCTGCGCGCCCGTGTGTCCCGGCCCACTCGGCCTACGAACTCCTCCGGGCGGCGAATCCGCCGGACCTGTCTGGCTCGGCAGAACCCAAGAAGTCAGCCACAAGGAGACCGAACCGTGAAGAGCGCCGTGGAGACCCTGAACCCGACCCGGGTTCGGCTCACTGTCGAGGTGCCCTTCGAGGAGCTCAAGGACAGCCTCGACGCGGCGTACAAGAAGATCAACCAGCAGGTCACGGTGAAGGGCTTCCGCAAGGGCAAGATCCCGGCCCGGATCATCGACCAGCGGTTCGGCCGTGGCGCCGTGCTGGAGGAGGCCGTCAACGACGCGCTTCCGAAGTTCTACCAGGACGCCGTCAACGAGGCGGAGCTCAGCGTGCTGGGCCAGCCCGAGGTCGACATCACGGAGCTGAAGGACGGCGAGACGCTGAACTTCACCGCCGAGGTCGACGTCCGCCCGGCCCTCGAGATCCCGGACTACTCCGGCATCGAGGTCGAGGTCGACGCCGTCGAGGTCACCGATGAGGACATCGAGAAGTCGGTCGAGCAGCTCCGCGAGCGCTTCGCGTCCACCTCCCCGGTCGAGCGCGCCGCCGAGGACGGCGACGTCGTCACCATCGACCTGGAGGCCAAGGTCGACGGCGAGGTCCTCGAGGACGGCATCGCGAGCGGCGTCTCCTACACCATCGGCTCCGGCGAGCTGCTCGACGGCATCGACGACGCCGTCAAGGGCCTGGAGGCGGGCGGCGAGGCCACCTTCACCTCCGAGCTCAAGGGCGGCTCCGCGGCCGGCAAGGAGTCCGAGGTCACCGTCAAGGTCACCCAGGTCGCCGCGCGCGAACTGCCCGAGCTGGACGACGAATTCGCGCAGCTCGCCTCCGAGTTCGACACGCTGGACGAGCTGAAGGCCGACAGCCGCAAGCGCCTCGAGAACATGAAGCAGTACGACCAGGCCACGCAGGCCCAGGAGCGCGTCCTGGAGAAGCTGCTCGAGCTGGTCGAGGTCCCGGTCCCCGAGAAGCTGCTCGAGGACGAGATCAACACCCGTAAGCACAACCTCGAGCACCACCAGCTCGCGCAGATGGGCCTCACCCTCGACAAGTACCTGGAGATCCAGGGCACGACCGCCGAGGAGTTCGAGACCGAGACCCGTGAGGCGGCGGTCAAGGGCATCAAGACCCAGTTCGTGCTCGACGAGCTGGTGAAGTCGGAGAAGCTCAACGTCAACCAGGAGGAGCTCACCGAGCACCTCATGCGGCGTGCGGCGTCCTCCGGCATGTCCCCCGACCAGTTCGCCCAGGCCGTCGTCGAGGGCGGCCAGGTGCCGCTCCTGGTCGGCGAGGTCGCCCGCGGCAAGGCCCTGGCCGTCGTGGTCGAGGCCGCCACGGTGAAGGACACCAACGGCGAGATCGTCGACCTGGACGACGAGGACGAGGCGGAGACGGCCACGGAGACGGTGGAGGCCGCCGAGGCCGCCGCCGAGACCCCGGCCGAGGAGAAGACCGAGGGCTGAGCCCACGGCGCCTCTGAAGGACGCACGACGGGCCCCTGGGACTGCAACCCCGGGGGCCCGTCTGTCATAGTCGGCGCGCTGCCGACCTGAAGGTGCGCGGGGCTGTATCGATATGCGGCTCCGCCGCGCGGGCGCGACAAGCCCCCACCGGTACGCGGCCCGCAACGCACCCCGAGCCACCCCCCCACGACCCGTACCGCCCCTCCACGGAGCCGCGCACGCTACGCCCCCGGCGAACACTCCCATCTCCGGGATTCCCCGAAGGGGCCGTCGCGTTAGGGTCCATGAATACGAGGGCAGTGGAGTCCCCGAACGGCTCCAGCCCCGCAGGGATACGTGAGACGGCTCCGCGCCGTCGCAAGACGAGCAGGTGGATACGTGACGAATCTGATGCCCTCCGCCGCCGGCGAGCCTTCCATCGGTGGTGGCCTCGGCGACCAGGTCTACAACCGGCTGCTCGGCGAGCGGATCATCTTCCTCGGCCAGCAGGTTGACGACGACATCGCCAACAAGATCACCGCGCAGATGCTGCTCCTCGCCGCGGACCCCGAGAAGGACATCTACCTCTACATCAACAGCCCCGGTGGCTCGGTGACGGCCGGCATGGCGATCTACGACACCATGCAGTACATCCCGAACGACGTGGTCACCATCGCCATGGGTATGGCGGCCTCGATGGGCCAGTTCCTGCTCACCGGCGGTGCCGCGGGCAAGCGCTTCGCGCTGCCGCACGCCGACATCATGATGCACCAGGGCTCCGCGGGCCTCGGTGGTACGGTCTCGGACATCAAGATCCAGGCCGAGTACCTGATGCGCACCAAGAAGCGCATGTCCGATCTGACCGCGCTGCACTCCGGCCAGACCGTCGAGACGATCATCCGCGACGGTGACCGCGACCGCTGGTTCACCCCGCAGGAGGCCAAGGAGTACGGCCTCATCGACGAGATCATCACGCATGCCTCCGGTGTTCCGGGAGGCGGCGGCACCGGTGCCTGACCGGCCCGGCCACGCCACGCACCGCCGAGACTCCAGCTCCCAGAACGCCACCAGGACGGTGAACCCCATGAACAACTTCCCCGGCGCCGCCAGCGGCCAGTACGACGGGCCGCGGCCCGAGAGCCGCTATGTCATTCCGCGCTTCGTCGAGCGCACCTCCCAGGGCATCCGCGAGTACGACCCGTACGCGAAGCTCTTCGAGGAGCGCGTGATCTTCCTCGGCGTCCAGATCGACGACGCCTCCGCCAACGACGTCATGGCTCAGCTGCTGTGCCTGGAGTCGATGGACCCCGACCGGGACATCTCGATCTACATCAACAGCCCTGGTGGCGACATGACCGCCCTCACGGCGATCTACGACACGATGCAGTTCGTGAAGCCCGACATCCAGACCGTGTGCATGGGCCAGGCGGCCTCCGCGGCGGCGATCCTGCTCGCCGCGGGTACGCCGGGCAAGCGCATGGCGCTGCCGAACTCCCGCGTGCTGATCCACCAGCCGGCCGGCTCCACCGGCCGCGGTCAGCTCTCCGACCTGGAGATCATCGCGAACGAGTTCACGCGGATGCGCACGCAGCTGGAGGAGATGCTGGCCAAGCACTCCAACCAGCCGATCGAGAAGGTCCGCGAGGACATCGAGCGCGACAAGATCCTCACGGCCGAGGAGGCGCTGCAGTACGGCCTCGTCGACCAGATCATCTCCACCCGCAAGATGAACAACGCCTCGGTCCGCTGACGCGGAACGGGTGTTCTCGCCCCCCTTGGCACGGTGCACGTCAAAGTGAACCCTGCCAAGGGGGGCCCGAACGGGGGGCCCGGCAAGGTACCGTCGGACATAAGGCAGCACCAGGAGCCGCTGGACTCATGACGTCCAGGCGTCTCCCAGGCGAAGGGGAAGCACACCGTGGCACGCATCGGTGACGGCGGCGATCTGCTCAAGTGCTCGTTCTGCGGCAAGAGCCAGAAGCAGGTCAAGAAGCTCATCGCAGGGCCCGGTGTGTACATCTGCGACGAGTGCATCGATCTCTGCAACGAGATCATCGAGGAGGAGCTCGCCGAGACGAGCGAGGTGCGCTGGGAGGAGCTCCCGAAGCCCCGCGAGATCTACGAGTTCCTCGAGGGCTACGTCGTCGGCCAGGAGCCCGCCAAGAAGGCCCTCTCCGTGGCCGTGTACAACCACTACAAGCGCGTGCAGGCGGGCGAGAACGGCGGGGCCCAGGGCCGCGACGACGCCATCGAGCTGGCGAAGTCCAACATCCTGCTGCTGGGCCCCACGGGCTCCGGCAAGACGCTCCTCGCCCAGACCCTCGCCCGCATGCTGAACGTCCCCTTCGCCATCGCCGACGCCACGGCGCTGACGGAGGCGGGATACGTCGGCGAGGACGTCGAGAACATCCTCCTGAAGCTGATCCAGGCGGCCGACTACGACGTCAAGAAGGCCGAGACCGGGATCATCTACATCGACGAGATCGACAAGGTCGCGCGGAAGAGTGAAAACCCCTCCATCACCCGCGACGTCTCGGGCGAGGGCGTCCAGCAGGCGCTCCTGAAGATCCTCGAGGGCACGACGGCCTCCGTGCCTCCACAGGGCGGCCGCAAGCACCCCCACCAGGAGTTCATCCAGATCGACACGACGAACGTGCTGTTCATCGTGGGCGGCGCCTTCGCGGGCCTGGAGAAGATCATCGAGGCGCGGGCGGGTGCGAAGGGCATCGGCTTCGGCGCGACGATCCGCTCCAAGCGCGAGCTGGAGTCCAAGGACGTCTTCGAGGACGTCATGCCGGAGGATCTGGTCAAGTTCGGCATGATCCCCGAGTTCATCGGCCGACTGCCGGTGATCACGAGCGTCCACAACCTGGACCGCGAGGCCCTGCTGAAGATCCTGGTGGAGCCGCGCAACGCGCTCGTGAAGCAGTACCAGCGCCTCTTCGAACTCGACGGCGTGGAGCTGGATTTCGAGCGCGAGGCCCTCGAGGCCATCGCCGACCAGGCCATCCTCCGCCAGACCGGCGCGCGCGGCCTGCGCGCCATCATGGAGGAGGTCCTGATGTCGGTGATGTACGAGGTCCCCTCCCGCAAGGACGTGGCCCGGGTGGTCATCACGGCGGACGTCGTCCACTCGAACGTGAACCCGACCCTGATCCCCCGCGACGCCCGCGGCCGCGGCTCGGGCGAGCAGAAGTCGGCGTAACCGCCCCCGAACATCGAAGAGGCCCAGGTCCACCGACCTGGGCCTCTCGCGTTGCACCGGCCGTCAGGCCTTGACGCGCACCTCGTTGCGGAACTTGGCGGTCAGGTCGGCCGCGTCCTGCGGGTCCGTGGACTTGCCGGACGCGAGGTTGGCGTAGTCCATCGGCATGACCAGGCCGAGCGTGCTGTGGTCGCCCCAGATGCACACCGTCATGTTCATCTCCTTGGGCTGCCCGGCGCCGCCCGCGGAGTTGTCGATCTTCGCCTCCTGGCACTTGAGGACGGCACCGTCGAGCGAGGAGGGGTTGTAGGCCTTCGGCTCACCGACGAGTGTGACGTCCTCGTCGCTGCCGCCCTTCTTGGTGTCGTCCTTCATGTGCGCGAACATCGCGTCGACGGTCTTCTCCGGGTCGTCGATCGTGCCGTACACGCCGCCGAACTGGATGAGCTTCTGGCTCAGCAGGACGTTCTTGTCGCCCGCCTGGTACGCCGCGCTGACGTCCTTGGGGTCGTGCACGCCCCACGTCTCGGCGTCCTTCATATCGTCGTCCGACATGGTGCCGCTGTCGCCGTCAGACTTCTTGTAGTCCGTCAGCACCGTGGCCGGCGTCGTCAGCTTGTGCGGGCCGTCGTCCGCGACGTCCGAGCCGCTCCCGCCCCCGGCGAGCACGAAGTACGCGCCCACCGCAATGGCCGCCACCACGGCGACCGCGCCGATGATCAGGCCCGTCTTCTTGCCGCCCCCACCGGACGCCGGCGGCTGCGGGGGGTAGGGCTGCTGCCCGTACGGCTGCTGTCCGTACGGCTCCTGGCCGTAGGGCGGGGCCTGCGGCGGGACGCCGCCTTGCGGGGGCTGCTGCGGGTAGCCGTAGCCCGGCTGCTGGGGCGGAGGGGTCTGCTGGGGGTAGCCATAGCCAGGCTGCGGAGCCTGCGGCTGCTGGCCGTAGGGACCCGGCTGGCCGTACGGTCCGGGCTGCTGGGGCTGCCCGCCGTACGGGCCCGGCTGGTTGTAGCTCATTACTGGGTTCCCCTCCAGATGCTTATGTGTTCCTGACATCCTGGCGCAGCAAAGGGAGGCCCACCGCATCGGGAGGCGCACCGTTACAGAACAAAGGCGTTTCGGGACTGGGTCGTGACACCTCTAAACTGACCCCCGTGACCGAGAACGCTCAGCAGCAGCCACCAGCGCCCGACACCGAACTGCCGACCCAGTACGCGCCGGCCGATGTAGAGGGGCCGCTGTACGAGCGCTGGGTAGAGCGCGGTTACTTCGAGGCGGACGCGAAGAGCGACAAGCCGCCGTACACGATCGTCATCCCGCCGCCGAACGTCACGGGCAGCCTGCACCTGGGCCACGCGTTCCAGCACACGCTCATGGACGCCCTCACCCGCCGCAAGCGGATGAAGGGCTTCGAGGCGCTCTGGCTGCCCGGCATGGACCACGCCGGTATCGCCACCCAGAACAAGGTCGAGCAGCAGCTCGCCGAGGAGGGCAAGTCCCGCCAGGACCTGGGCCGCGATGAGTTCGTCGAGCGCGTCTGGCAGTGGAAGGAGGAGTACGGCGGCAAGATCCTCGGCCAGATGCGCCGCCTCGGTGACGGCGTCGCCTGGTCCCGTGAGCGCTTCACCATGGACGAGGGCCTGTCCAAGGCCGTCCTCACCATCTTCAAGAAGCTCTACGACGACGAGCTGATCTACCGCGCCGAGCGCATCATCAACTGGTGTCCGCGTTGTCTGACGGCCATCTCGGACATCGAGGTGGAATATCAGGAGGACGACGGCGAACTCGTCTCCATCAAGTACGGCGAGGGCGACGAGACGCTCGTCGTTGCCACCACCCGCGCCGAGACGATGCTCGGTGACACCGCCGTCGCCGTCCACCCCGACGACGAGCGGTACAAGCACCTCGTCGGCAAGCTGATCAAGCTGCCACTGACCGACCGTTCCATCCCTGTCGTCGCGGACTCCCATGTCGACCCCGAGTTCGGCACCGGCGCCGTCAAGGTCACCCCGGCCCACGACCCGAACGACTTCGCGATCGGCCAGCGCCACGGCCTGGAGTCCATCACGGTCATGGACGAGCGCGCGGTGATCACCGCGCACGGCCCCTTCCAGGGCCTGGACCGCTTCGAGGCGCGCTCCGCCATCGTCGCGGCCCTGCGTTCCCAGGGCCGGATCGTCGCCGAGAAGCGGCCGTACGTCCACTCGGTCGGTCACTGCTCACGCTGCAAGACCACCATCGAGCCGCGGCTGTCGATGCAGTGGTGGGTCAAGGTCGGCCCGCTCGCCAAGGCCGCCGGTGACGCGGTCCGCGACGGCCGGGTGAAGATCCACCCCGAGGACATGTCGAAGCGGTACTTCGACTGGGTCGACAACATGCATGACTGGTGCATCTCGCGCCAGCTGTGGTGGGGTCACCGCATCCCCGTCTGGTACGGCCCGGACGGCGAGGTCGTCTGCGTCGGACCTGACGAGGAGCCCCCCACGGGCGAGGGCTGGCACCAGGACACCGATGTCCTCGACACCTGGTTCTCGTCCGGCCTGTGGCCGTTCTCCACGCTCGGCTGGCCCGAACAGACCGAGGATCTGCGGAAGTTCTACCCGACCGACGTCCTCCTCACCGGTCACGACATCATCTTCTTCTGGGTCGCCCGGATGATGATGTTCGGTCTGTACGCGATGGACGGCGAAGTCCCCTTCAAGACCATCGCTTTGACCGGTCTGGTCCGCGACGAGCGTGGCAAGAAGATGTCGAAGTCCTTCGGCAACGTCGTCGACCCGCTCGACTGGATGGACAAGTACGGCTCCGACGCCGTCCGCTTCACCCTGGCCCGTGGTGCCAACCCCGGCACGGACGTTCCGATCGGCGAGGACTGGGTCCAAGCGTCCCGGAACTTCGCCAACAAGATCTGGAATGCCACGCGCTTCGCGCTCATGAACGGCGCCACGGTCGAGGGCCCGCTGCCGGCTCCCGAGGAGCTGTCGGCCACCGACCGCTGGATCCTCTCCCGGCTGAACAAGACCGTCGCCGAAGTGGACGCGTTCTACGACGACTTCCAGTTCGCCAAGCTGTCGGACGCGCTGTACCACTTCGCGTGGGACGAGGTCTTCGACTGGTACGTCGAGCTGTCCAAGACGACGTTCCAGGCGGGCGGTGCCGCAGCCGAGGCGAGCAAGCGGGTCCTGGGCGAGGTCCTGGACGTCACCCTGAAGCTGCTGCACCCGGTGGTCCCCTTCGTCACCGACACCCTCTGGACCACTCTCACGGGCGGCGAGTCGGTCGTCATTGCGGAGTGGCCGACGGACAGCGGTTTCCGGGACGCGGCGGCCGAGCGGGAGATCGAGACGCTCCAGTCGGTCATCACCGAGGTCCGCCGCTTCCGCGCCGACCAGGGCCTCCAGCCCGGTCAGCGGGTTCCGGCGCGTCTGATCCTGGACGGTACGTCGCTGGCCCCGCACGGGGCGGCCATCCGCCAGCTGCTGCGCCTGCAGCCGGAGGGCGATTCCTTCACGGCCACGGCCACGCTCCCGGTCGCCGGTGCCGAGGTCGCTCTCGACCTCTCCGGCACGATCGACGTCGCGGCGGAGCGCAAGCGCCTCGCGAAGGACCTGGCCGCCGCGGAGAAGGAGAAGGCCCAGGCGACGGCGAAGCTCGGCAACGAGGCGTTCCTGGCGAAGGCGCCTGACCAGGTGGTGGACAAGATCCGCACGCGCCTGGCGAAGGCGGACGAGGACATCACGCGGATCGCCGCGCAGCTGGAGCGCTTGCCGCAGGCGTAGGTACGTCGGCGAGGGCCCCCGGTACTTTCCAGTGCCGGGGGCCCTTCCGTACCGGCCACGAACCGGCCGCAGTCGCTCGACAAGACCAGCCACCCCCCTCCATACGCACCGCCTTAGACTGGTCCCCGTGAGTGAAAGCGACCCCTTCGACGAGATCATCGAGGCCGAGACCGACCGTGACCCCGACCTCGCCGTCATCGAGGCCGGCAGCCGGACCCTGCGCACGCAGGGCGGCCGGCCACACGCCGACGTACCGGCCCGTCCCGAGGACCCCGAGGTCGACAAGGCCCTGCGGGAGGTCGAGACGGAGCTGGCCACCCGGTGGGGCGAGACCAAGCTGGAGCCGTCGGTCGCCCGCATCGCCGCGCTCATGGACGTCCTCGGGGAACCGCAGCGGGCGTACCCCTCGATCCACATCACGGGGACGAACGGCAAGACCTCCACGGCCCGCATGATCGAGGCGCTGCTCGGCGCCTTCGAGCTGCGCACCGGCCGCTACACCTCGCCGCACGTCCAGTCGATCACCGAGCGGATCAGCCTGGACGGCGCGCCGATCTCCGCCGAGCGGTTCGTCGAGACGTACCACGACATCAAGCCGTACATCGAGATGGTCGACGCCCAGCAGGAGTTCCGGCTCTCCTTCTTCGAAGTGCTCACGGGCATGGCGTACGCCGCCTTCGCGGACGCGCCCGTCGACGTGGCCGTCGTAGAGGTCGGGATGGGCGGCAGCTGGGACGCGACGAACGTGATCGACGGGGACGTCGCGGTCGTGACCCCCATCGACCTCGACCACACCGATCGGCTCGGTGAGACGCCTGCCGAGATCGCCGGGGAGAAGGCCGGCGTCATCAAGCAGGACGCGACGGTCATCATGGCGCAGCAGCCCGTGGACGCGGCGCAGGTGCTCCTGAAGAAGGCCGTCGAGGTCGACGCGACCGTGGCCCGCGAGGGTCTGGAGTTCGGCGCGGTCGAGCGCCAGGTCGCGGTCGGCGGGCAGCTCCTCACCCTGCGCGGTCTCGGCGGCGAGTACCCGGAGGTCTATCTCCCGCTGCACGGCGCACATCAGGCCCACAACGCCGCCGTCGCGCTCGCCGCGGTGGAGGCGTTCTTCGGCGTCGGCGCACAGCGCGCGGAGCCGCTGGACATCGACACGGTCCGCAAGGCATTCGCGGCCGTGTCCTCGCCGGGCCGTCTCGAGGTCGTACGGCGCTCACCGACGATCGTCCTGGACGCCGCGCACAATCCGGCGGGAGCGCGGGCGACGGCCGAGGCGGTCGGCGAGGCCTTCGACTTCAGCCGGCTCATCGGCGTCGTGGGCGCGAGCGGCGACAAGAACGTACGGGGGCTGCTCGAGGCCTTCGAGCCGATCTTCGCTGAGGTCGTCGTCACGCAGAACTCCAGCCACCGGGCGATGGACGCGGACGAGCTGGCCGCGATCGCGGTCGAGGTCTTCGGCGAGGACCGGGTCCAGGTCGAGCCGCGGCTGCCGGACGCCCTGGAGGCCGCGATCACGCTGGCCGAGGAGGAGGGCGAGTTCACGGGCGGCGGAGTGCTGGTCACGGGCTCGGTGATCACCGTGGGCGAGGCCCGCGTGCTGCTGGGAAGGGGCTGAGGACCCGATGCGTACGCTCTGCTCCTCCACGCTGATCGGCGAGTTCTTCGTCATCGGGTTCGCCGGTCTCGTCGCCATGAAGGACCCGGACCTGTCGACGTCGACGGTGTGGACGGTCAGCGGGATCGCGATGCTCCTGTGCGTGCTGCTGTGCGGTGTGGTGACGCGCCCGGGCGGGATCGCGCTGGGCTGGGCGTTGCAGATCGCGCTGATCGCCTCCGGTTTCGTCGTCCCGACGATGTTCTTCCTTGGCGTGGTGTTCGCCGCGCTGTGGTGGGCGTCGGTGCACTTCGGCAGGAAGATCGAGGAGGCGAAGGCGCGCTTCGCCGCGCAGTCCGGCGCCTCGGGGGCCGAAGGAGCTGACGCTGCGTAACAAGTGCGGCGCCCTGCCCTGTAGCCTCGTGCCACCGCATATGTCAGTAAGAAGGAGCCCTCCCGTGACCCAGCGCACCCTCGTCCTCCTCAAGCCCGACGCCGTACGTCGCGGGCTGACCGGCGAGATCATCAGCCGCATCGAGCGCAAGGCGGGCTGGACCATCACCGCGCTGGAGCTGCGCACGCTGGACCAGGACACGCTGGAGCAGCACTACGGCGAGCACAAGGGCAAGCCGTTCTACGAGCCGCTGGTCGAGTTCATGGCGTCCGGCCCGGTCGTCGCCATGATCGTCGAGGGCGAGCGCGTCATCGAAGGCCTGCGCGCGCTGGCCGGTCCGACGGACCCGATCGCCGCCGCGCCCGGTTCCATCCGCGGTGACTACGGCGTCATCGTCCGCGAGAACCTGATCCACGCCTCCGACTCCGAGGAGTCCGCGGAGCGCGAGGTCAAGATCTTCTTCCCGGACCGCGGCTGATGCCGTCACGGACTTCGGGCGTGCAAATTTTTCGCAGCTTTTTCTGAAGGTCCGTCAGTTCGACGTGATGCCTGACCTGGGGCGGCCGTTCGTTTTCGGTCGCCCCTTGGCATATGCGTGCCGATCGGGGGAACGAGTGCCCCCGATGGGCCGTCTCCACAAGCGAGGCGGTCGCACACATGCTGACAATGGCGAAGACCCTCGCGCAGTGTTCGTGCAGGCGCGTCTACGATGGAAGCCTTCACGTCACAGCACCCACTTCGCCGACCTGAAAAGCCCTCAAAAGCTCCCGGGAAGGCCAGACGAATCCTGATGGGGAACTCAATGTCGTTCATCGGCCGTGACATGGCTGTCGACCTCGGGACCGCCAACACGCTGGTGTACGTCAGGGGTCGCGGGATCGTACTCAACGAGCCGTCCGTTGTCGCGATCAACACCAACACCGGTGGGATCCTCGCGGTCGGTGCCGAAGCGAAGAAGATGATCGGGCGGACGCCGGGCAACATCGTCGCCGTGCGTCCTCTGAAGGACGGCGTGATCGCCGACTTCGAGATCACCGAGCGAATGCTCCGCTACTTCATTCTGAAGATCCACAAGCGGCGGTATCTCGCCCGGCCGCGTGTCGTCGTGTGCGTGCCCTCCGGCATCACCGGCGTCGAGCGCCGCGCCGTCATCGAGGCGTCGTCCCAGGCCGGCGCCCGCCAGGTGCACATCATCGAGGAGCCCATGGCCGCCGCCATCGGCTCCGGCCTGCCGGTCCACGAGGCCACGGGCAACATGGTGGTGGACATCGGTGGCGGCACGACGGAGGTCGCGGTCATCTCGCTCGGCGGCATCGTCACCGCCCAGTCCATCCGTGTCGCGGGCGACGAGCTGGACAACGCGATCATCCAGCACATCAAGAAGGAGTACAGCCTCCTTCTCGGTGAGCGGACGGCCGAACAGATCAAGATCACGATCGGTTCGGCGTACGACCTCGACGATGACGAACACACCGAAATCCGCGGCCGGGACCTCGTGTCCGGGCTGCCCAAGACCGTGGTCATCTCCGCCGCCGAGGTGCGCAAGGCGATCGAGGAGCCGGTAAACGCGATCGTCGACGCCGTCAAGACGACCCTCGACAAGTGCCCGCCGGAGCTGTCCGGTGACATCATGGACCGGGGCATCGTGCTGACCGGCGGCGGTGCCCTGCTGCGCGGCCTGGACGAAAGGCTTCGGCGCGAGACCGGCATGCCGATCCACATCGCCGAGGACCCGCTGGACAGCGTGGCGCTCGGCTCCGGAAAGTGTGTCGAGGAGTTCGAGGCGCTCCAGCAGGTCCTGGACGCCCAGCCGCGCAGATGACGCAACTCTTCGTTCCGCCGTACGAGGTGATCTCCTCTCGTACGGCGGAACGTTGATATAGAGACATAAGCTCCCACGAATGGGCCCCTTGGGATTGCGCATCGGGTCTGCGCTTTCCGGGTCCACCCGAATTCCTACGAGGAAGGGCACGGCCGCCGCACGTGAGGGACACGAAAGAGAGCCGGCTGCTCCTGGTGCTGCTGATCGCCATCGCGTTCGCGCTGATCACGGTGGATATTCGCGGTGGCCGGAACTCGCCGGTCGACGGCGCCCGGCAGGCCGCCGCCGCGGTCTTCGGCCCGATCGAGAACGGCGTGTCGTCGGCGGTCGATCCCGTCGGCAACGCCGTCTCCGCCGTCCGCGACTCCGGCGACAAGCACGACCGGCTGGCCAAGCTGGAGAAGGAGAACGCGACCCTCAAGGCGAAGCTGGGCAGCGACGACCGCAACCGCAGCCGCCTCAAGCAGCTCGACACGATGCTCAACGTCGCCGCGGAGGGGCAGTACGGCATCAAGGGCGCCGAAGTCATCGCCATAGGCGCGGCCCAGGGCTTCTCCTGGACCATCACCATCGACGTCGGCGCCAACGACGGCATCAAGCGCGACATGACCGTCCTCAACGGGGACGGACTCGTCGGTCGTGTCACCACCGTCGGCCCGGACGCCTCCACGGTCCTGCTGGCCAACGACCCCGACTTCACTGTCGGTACGCGCATGGAGGGCAGCGACGAGCTCGGCTTCGCCTCCGGGCAGGGTGACCGCCCGCTGCGCGTCGAACTCCTCAACGGCAAGGCGGAGGTGAAGAAGGGCGACCGGCTCGTCACCTTCGGCTCGCAGGCCGACCGGCCGTTCGTGCCCGGCGTCCCGGTCGGCGTCGTCTCCCGCGTCGACCCCTCCGGCGGCGGCCTGACCCGCACCGTCTACGTCACGCCGTTCGTCGGCTTCAGCCGCCTCGACATCGTCGGCGTCGTCGTCCAGCCCCCGAAGAAGGACCCGCGCGACGAGGTGCTCCCGGCGAAGCCCAAGCCCACCCCCACCCCGACGGTGACCGTCACGGTCACCCCGTCCGCCGACGCGACTGACGGAACGGCCACCGACGGAACGGCCACCGGCGGAACGGCCGCCGACGAGACCGCCGCCGACGAGACGCAGTAGTAGGAGCTGAACCCCCTTGCGTGTCAACCGGATCCTGCTCTCCACCGCCCTGGTCGTCGTCGCCCTGGTGATCCAGGTGAGCGTCCTCGCCCGGCTCCACCTTCCGGGTGCCGTCCCCGACATACTGCTGCTCACCGTCCTGGGCCTGGCCATGGTGTATGGCCATGTCGGCGGCGCCCTCGTCGGTTTCGGCGCCGGACTGCTCGCCGACCTCGCCCCGCCCGCCGACCACGCCGCCGGCCGCTACGCGCTGGTGCTGTGCGTGATCGGCTATCTCGCCGGGCTCATCAAGCCGGAGAACGGCCGCATCAAGTCGGCCACCGGACCCATGCTCGTGGTGGTTGCCGCCGCGATCGGCGCGACGGTGCTGTACGCCCTCGTCGGCGCCCTCGTCGGCGACACCACCGCCCGCCATGTCGGCCTGGGCAGCCTGCTGTTCACGGCCGCCCTGTACGACCTGCTGCTCGCGCCGTTCGTGGTCCCCGGGATCATGTTCCTGGCCCGCCGCGCCGACAACGACCCGCTCGCCGAGGCCGGCTCCTCGGCCAAGGGCAGCGACCTCTCCGCCGGCTGGCTCACGTCCGGCACGGGTCTGCGCATCGGCGGCCAGCGCGGTTTCGGCGGCCTGAAGAGCAAGGCCCGCGCCCGCACCGCGCGCGTCGGCCGCATCAAGGGGGTCAAGCGGCTGTGAGGACAAGGCGGTTCGGGGCGGGCGTTCACAGCTCCGTCCGATATGACTCGTACACGCACTGAGAGGGGGAGGCAGCCGCAGTGACCAACATTCCCGAGACCGGACGGACCCCACGGGTCCAGATCCGGCTCGTCGTGATCCAGATCCTCGTCCTCTCCCTGCTCGGGACCCTCGGCGGCCGGCTGTGGTACCTGCAGATCCGGGAGGGCGCCGAGTACCAGAAGGAGGCCTCCGGCAACCACGTCCAGCAGGTCGTCGCGCCCGCCGTGCGCGGCTCCATCCTGGACGCGCGCGGTGTGCCGCTGGCCGACAACGAGACCCGCCTGGTGGTCTCCGCCTCCCGCACCGACCTGCTGAAGCAGCCGGACGACGGCAAGGCGGTCCTGACCAAGCTGGCCGGAGTCCTCGGGATGAGCCCCGAGGAGGTCATGCTGAAGGTCCGGCTGTGCGACGCCAAGACGCCGCAGCCCTGTTGGAACGGCTCGCCGTACCAGCCGATCCCGATCACCGACGAGGCCACCGCCAAGCAGGCCCTGCAGATCCGCGAGCGCGCCGAGGACTTCCCCGGCATCACCGCCGAGCCGGAGGCCGTGCGCCGCTACCCCGGCCCCGGCAAGTCCAACACCGCCCAGGTGCTCGGCTATCTCTCGCCCGTCACCGACGACGAGATCCAGCAGGCCAAGGACAGCGCCTCGCCGTATCTGCGCTCCGACCAGGTCGGCCGCAGCGGGCTGGAGCGCGAGTACGACAAGGAACTGCGCGGCAAGGCCGGCGTCACCCGCTACGAGGTCGACAACCTCGGCCGCGTCATCGGCACGGCCCAGGCGGACGCCGCCGAGCCCGGCTCCAACCTGGTCACCAGCATCGACTCACGCGTCCAGCGCATCGCCGAGTTCGAGCTGGACCACGCCATGAAGGTCGCCCGCCAGCAGTTCGACAAGGTCACCAACGAGAACTACAAGGCCGACTCCGGCGCCGTCGTCGTGATGGAGGCCAAGACCGGCCGGATCGTCGCCATGGCGTCCGCGCCGACGTACGACCCGAACGTCTGGGTCGGCGGCATCTCCGCCAAGGACTACAAGCAGCTCACCGACAAGAACTCCGACTACCCGCTGCTCAACCGGGCCATCCAGGGCCAGTCCGCGCCGGGTTCGACGTTCAAGGTGGTTTCCACGGCCGCCGCGGTCGAGGCCGGGTACGCATGGGACGGCGGCTACCCCTGCACCAGCTCGTACTCGGTCGGCAGCCAGGTCTTCAAGAACTTCGAGGGGGAGAGCTTCGGCCCGATCTCGCTCGGCCGGGCGCTGGAGGTCTCCTGCGACACCGTCTTCTACGGCCTCTCCGACCGCGAGTGGAAGAAGGACGGCGGCATCAACCCCAAGAAGGGCCAGCCCAAGGACTACTTCTACAAGGCCGCCCACCAGTTCGGCCTCGGCAAGGAGACCGGCATCGACCTGCCCAACGAGGTCACCGGCCGTGTCCCCGACCGCCAGTGGAAGCAGGACTACTGGAAGGCCAACAAGGACTCCTGGTGCAAGTCCGGTAAGAAGGACGGCAGTTACGTCGAGAAGATCGCGTACGAGAACTGCCTCGAGGGCAACAGGATGCGCGAGGGCGACTCGATCAACTACTCCATCGGCCAGGGTGACACCCTGCTCACCCCCATCCAGGAGGCCGTGATCTACGGGGCGCTCGCCAACGGCGGCACGATGTACACGCCGTCCATCGGCAAGGCGGTCATCAGCCCCGACGGCAAGTCGGTCCAGGAGATCAAGCCGAAGAAGAAGGGCCGGCTGCCCGTCAACCAGGCGACGATCAAGGGCATGGACGAGGCGCTCCAGGGCGTCATCACCCGCGGTACCGCCGCCTGGAAGTTCAGCGGCTGGCCGCAGGACAAGATCACCCTGCACGCCAAGACCGGTACGGCGGAGGTCTACGGCAAGCAGACCACGTCCTGGCTGGCCACGTACTCCAAGGACTACACGGTCATCATGACCATCGCCCAGGCCGGTACGGGTTCCGGCGCCTCCGGTGAGGCCGTGCGCAACATCTACAGCGCGATGTACGGCGTCCAGCCGGACGGCTCGATCGACAAGAAGAAGGCGCTGCTGCCCGAGCCGGAGACGAAGCTGCCCAAGGTCCGCACCGACGGCACGATCAAATCCCCGAAGGTCTCCGACGACCCGGCCAAGGACATCCAGGTCACGCCGTCCGGGTCACCGTCCCCGGACGACGGCTCGCAGCCCCCGGCGACGACCACCTCCTCGCCGGGCAACGGCAACCGCGACACCCGCAGGCGCGCCCGCAGGAGGCCCCGCCGCAGGAGGGTGATGCCGGCATGACCGGCGCGAACAGCTTCTCCGTCTCCGGGTACGGCCCCCAGCGCGCCGGCTGGACCCGGCTCTTCGCCCGCGACTCGCTGGCCCGCCGCCTGGACTGGCCGATGCTGCTGTCGGCCCTCGCCCTGTCGATGATCGGCTCGCTGCTGGTCTACTCCGCGACCCGCAACCGCACCGAGATCAACCAGGGCGACCCGTACTACTTCCTGATCCGGCACCTCATGAACACCGGTATCGGGCTCGCCCTGATGGTCGGCACGGTCTGGCTCGGCCATCGCGGCCTGCGCAACGCCGTACCGATCCTCTACGGCCTCTCGGTCTTCGGCATCCTGCTGGTGCTGACCCCGCTCGGCTCCACGGTCAACGGCGCGCACTCGTGGATCGTGCTCGGCGGCGGCTTCTCGCTCCAGCCCTCCGAGTTCGTGAAGATCACGATCATCCTGGGCATGGCGATGCTGCTCGCGGCCCGGGTCGACGCGGGCGACAGGAAGTACCCCGACCACCGCACGGTCCTGCAGGCCCTCGGCCTGGCCGCCGTCCCGATACTGATCGTCCTGCTCATGCCCGACCTCGGCTCGGTCATGGTCATGGTCGTCATCATCCTGGGCGTCCTGCTCGCCTCCGGCGCGTCCAACCGCTGGGTCTTCGGCCTCATCACGGCGGGCGCGGTCGGCGCGATCGCGGTGTGGCAGCTGCACATCCTGGACGAGTACCAGATCAACCGCTTCGCGGCCTTCGCCAACCCGGCGCTCGACCCCGCGGGCGTCGGCTACAACACCAATCAGGCCCGCATCGCGATCGGTTCGGGCGGTCTGACGGGCGCGGGCCTGTTCCACGGTTCCCAGACCACCGGCCAGTTCGTCCCCGAGCAGCAGACGGACTTCGTCTTCACGGTCGCGGGCGAGGAACTCGGCTTCCTGGGCGCGGGCCTGATCATCGTCCTGCTCGGCGTGGTCCTGTGGCGCGCCTGCCGCATCGCCCGCGAGACGACGGAGCTGTACGGCACGATCGTCGCCGCCGGAATCGTCGCCTGGTTCGTCTTCCAGGCCTTCGAGAACATCGGCATGACCCTCGGCATCATGCCGGTCACGGGCCTTCCCCTGCCGTTCGTGTCGTACGGCGGTACGTCGATGTTCGCGGTCTGGGTGGCGGTGGGACTGCTGCAGTCGATCAGGGTGCAGCGGCCGATGTCGGCGTAGGGCTTCTACGGGCAGACCGGGCGGCGCTTCTCACGAGCGGCGCCCGGCATCCCGGGCCCCACACGGACCAGCCATCTTTCCCTCTCGTGCAGTTTGCCCGCCATTCACCTCGGTCTTCCCCTGCCGTCCGGGCCCGTGTGCCACTAGATTCAGTTCATGGCGGATGCGAAACGCGAAATCGAGCGCAAGTACGAATCCGACGACAGTGGCCTGCCCGACCTGACCGGCGTCGGCAAGGTGACGACGGTCCTGGACAAGGGCGTCGTGGAGCTGGACGCCACCTACTACGACACCGAGGACGAGCGCCTGGCCAGGAGCGCCCTCACCCTGCGCCGGCGCACCGGCGGCTCCGACGCCGGCTGGCACCTGAAGTTCCCCGTGAGCCGCGACGTCCGGGACGAGATCAGGGCCCCGCTCTCCGACACCCTGCCCCACAGCCTCGCCGCCCTCGTGCGCTCCCGCGTCCGCGACACCGAACTGCGCCCCGTCGTCCGCCTCCGCTCCGCCCGCGACGTACGCCACCTCGTCGACGCCGACGGCCGGGTGCTCGCCGAGGTCAGCGTGGACGACGTGACGGCCGACCGGCTCTCCGGCCCCGGCGAGGGCGCCAAGGCCCAGTGGACCGAGATCGAGGTGGAACTCGCCGACGACGTGGACCCGGCCCTCCTCGACAAGGTGGAGAAACGGCTGCGCAAGGCGGGCGTACGACCGTCGTCGTCCCCCTCGAAGCTGGCCCGGGCCCTGGCCGAAACCACTCCGAAGGCGAAGCAGCCCAAGCGCAAGCAGCCCGGAGAGCCGCCCGAACCGCAGACCGCCGGCGACCACGTCCTCGCATACGTCCGCGCCCAGCGCGACGCGATCGTCGGACTGGACCCGGCGGTACGCCGCGACGAGTACGACTCGGTGCACAGCATGCGCGTCGCGACCCGCCGTATGCGCAGCGCTTTCCGCTCGTACGGCAAGATCCTCGACCGCACCGTCACCGACCCCGTCGGCGAGGAGCTGAAATGGCTCGCGGCCGAGCTGGGCGTCGACCGCGACCGCGAGGTGCTCACCGACCACATCACCAGCGCCCTCGGCGACCTGCCCCGCACCCTGGTCTCCGGCCCGGTCCGCACCCGCCTGCGCACCTGGGCGAACGCCCGCCGCGGCGGATCGCGCCGGCGGCTCATCGGCGTACTGGACTCCAAGCGCTATCTGACCCTCCTCGACACCCTGGACGCCCTGGTCGCGGACCCGCCCCTGCGCGCGGCGGCCGCCGGCAAGCCGGAAAAGGTGATCGCCAAGGTCGTACGGAAGGATTTCGCGCGCCTCTCCGCGCTGGTGGAGCAGGCCATCGACCTGACGCCCGGCCAGGACCGCGACCTCGCCCTCCACGAGGCCCGCAAGAAGGCCAAGCGGGCCCGGTACGCGGCGGAGGCGGCCACCCCCGCCCTCGGCGACCCGGCCGCCGACCTGACCAAGTCCATGAAGTCCCTGCAGACCCTGCTCGGCGACCACCAGGACAGCGTCATGGTGCGCCTGACCCTGCGGGAGCTGGCCGCCGTGGCACACGCGGCAGGGGAGAGCTCGTTCACGTACGGGGTGCTGTACGGACGCGAGGAGCAGCGCGCGGCGGCGGTGGAGGCCGAGCTGCCGGGTGTCTGGGCGGAGACCGAGGCAGGGGCATCCGTCTGAGCGGACGAGGGAGGTCTCCGATCGTACGAGGACGGTCTCCCGGCGGGTTACGCTAGATGGTCCCCTGTCAGCTCACGAAGGTTCGCGAGATGCCTGCCGAGGCCGCCGAGTCTGTGTTTCCGCAGCTCGAAGCACTGCTCCCACACGTGCAGAAGCCCATCCAGTACGTCGGCGGAGAGCTCAACTCCACGGTCAAGCCCTGGGAGTCGTGCGACGTCCGCTGGGCGCTCATGTACCCGGACGCGTACGAGGTCGGCCTGCCCAACCAGGGCGTCATGATCCTCTACGAGGTACTGAACGAACAGGAGGGCACCCTCGCCGAGCGCACCTACAGCGTGTGGCCGGACCTCGAGGCGCTGATGCGCGAGCACGGCGTCCCGCAGTTCACGGTGGACAGCCACCGTCCGGTGCGCGCCTTCGACGTGTTCGGGCTCAGCTTCTCGACGGAACTGGGCTACACGAACATGCTGGCGGCGCTGGACCTGGCCGGCATCCCCCTGGAGTCGAAGAACCGTGGGCTGGACGACCCGATCGTCCTGGCGGGCGGCCACGCGGCCTTCAACCCGGAACCGATCGCGGACTTCATCGACGCGGCGATCATCGGCGACGGCGAGCAGGCCGTGCTGGACATGACGAAGATCATCCGTGAGTGGAAGGCGGAGGGCCGCCCGGGCGGCCGCGAGGAGGTCCTCTTCCGCCTGGCCCGCACCGGTGAGGTCTACATCCCGGCGTTCTACGACGTCGAGTACCTCCCGGACGGCCGTATCGCCCGCGTGGTCCCCAACAAGTCGGGCGTCCCGTGGCGCGTGTCGAAGCACACGGTCATGGACCTGGACGAGTGGCCGTACCCCAAGCAGCCCCTGGTCCCCCTGGCCGAGACGGTCCACGAGCGCATGTCGGTGGAGATCTTCCGCGGCTGCACGCGGGGCTGCCGCTTCTGCCAGGCGGGTATGATCACGCGACCGGTGCGTGAGCGCTCGATCACGGGCATCGGCGAGATGGTGGACAAGGGCCTGAAGGCGACGGGCTTCGAGGAGGTGGGCCTCCTGTCCCTGTCCTCGGCGGACCACAGCGAAATCGGGGACATCGCAAAGGGCCTGGCGGACCGCTACGAGGACGACAAGATCGGCCTCTCCCTCCCGTCCACCCGGGTGGACGCGTTCAACATCGACCTGGCGAACGAGCTGACGAGGAACGGCCGCCGCTCGGGCCTCACCTTCGCCCCTGAGGGCGGCTCGGAGCGCATCCGCAAGGTCATCAACAAGATGGTCTCGGAGGAAGACCTCATCCGTACGGTGGCAACGGCGTACGGCAACGGCTGGCGCCAGGTGAAGCTGTACTTCATGTGCGGTCTGCCGACGGAGACCGACGAGGACGTCCTGCAGATCGCCGACATGGCGACGCGGGTGATCCAGAAGGGCCGCGAGGTCTCGGGCTCGAACGACATCCGCTGCACGGTCTCGATCGGCGGCTTCGTCCCCAAGCCCCACACGCCGTTCCAGTGGGCCCCGCAGCTCTCGGCCGGGGAGACGGACGCGCGCCTCGAAAAGCTGAGGGACAAGATCCGGGGCGACAAGAAGTACGGCCGCTCGATCGGCTTCCGCTACCACGACGGCAAGCCGGGCATCGTGGAGGGCCTGCTCTCCCGCGGCGACCGCCGCATCGGCGAGGTCATCCGCGCGGTCTACGAGGACGGCGGCCGCTTCGACGGCTGGCGCGAGCATTTCTCGTACGACCGCTGGATGCAGTGCGCCGACAAGGCCCTCGAGCCCTTCGGCGTGGACGTCGACTGGTACACCACCCGCGAGCGCGCCTACGAGGAGGTCCTCCCCTGGGACCACCTCGACTCGGGCCTGGACAAGGACTGGCTCTGGGAGGACTGGCAGGACGCCCTCGACGAAACAGAGGTCGACGACTGCCGCTGGACGCCGTGCTTCGACTGCGGGGTGTGCCCGCAGATGGATACTTGGGTACAAGTAGGCCCGACCGGCAAGAAGTTGCTGCCGCTGACGGTCAAGAACGCAGGTCCGACGCCGGCTTCGAGTGGCCACGCGCACTGACGTGAGTGAGGCACTCGATCGGGTGATTGAGGCGCTGGCGGGGGCGAGCAAAGAGGAGGTGGTCGCTGCGTTGGCTGCGGCCGGTGCTTCGAGCTCTCGCCCGTCGGCGGCCGCGGCCCCTGTGCTCTCTCGGACGCCGCTGCCAAGCCCTAGGCGAGCTCCACACATCGTCTCCGAGGTGGAGTGGGTCTGAGGTTCATTCCACGCCTGTGCGCGACTACGTGGCCCCGTGAGCCCCTTCCCTGATTGGGAGGGGGCTCGTTGGCGTTCGGTGACCCGTGAGTTCGCGGGTTGGCGCTGCGGAGTGCTCAACGTAGCTGAGTTGCAACTTGCTCTACGTCGTCACGTCCGGGGAGCTTGTCCTGCGCCACTCGCCGTACGTGATCGATGCGCAGCCTTCTCAAGCTGATACTGGCTGCACTGACTCTGCCCACCGCGGCGACAGGAGTGGTTGACTTTGTACCGCACGAGTGGGGACCAGCACACGAGCACGAGTCGGGCTGGTCCGCAGGGCTGACGCTGAGGGGAATCGACAGCCGATGAGCGGAAGACAACGTTGGGTACTGGTGTCAACAGGTCTCGTCCTGGCGGTACTCGCTGGAGCACTGACGCTCCTGAGCTGGGATCGTGCGAATCAAGTGGCTGGCGTGATCTCCGCGCTAGTGGGTGTGGCTGGTTTGGGAACGAGCGTGTGGGCGGCTATGGCGGGTTCCGGTACTAAATCTGCCGTAATTAGCGACACAGGAGCGGCCACATCGACAGGCGGAATGGCTAACACTGGATTCATTGCCACTTCAACCACTGAAACACCTCATTCACTAACTGTTAGAAACACCGGTAATGCGGAGTCGGAAAGTGGAGACGCCAACACCGGCTTTCAAGGAAATTGAAAGTCCCTTGCGCTGGTGACCACTACCCGAAGACAGACAGAGGAGGTGAGTGATCGATGACTGATGGCGGACGTATGATCGTTAAGGGAACCGGACAGTCGTCAGCAGAAGGCGCCGTCGCATTTTCAAATACGGGAGTGATTAATGGCTCAGTTAATGTAGCTGCGCCGACTGTCCCAGTTTCCGGATACCTGTTGCAAGTGGAAGCTATCTCTGCGACGGATTTCCGTGGCCGCGATAGCGAGCTGGAACAACTGGCTCGCTTTTGTACGGCCCAAGGTTCCGCGAGTGCACAGGATGTTTACTGGCGATGGCTAGCGCCGGCTTGGGCAGGCAAATCAGCCCTGATGGCCAGCTTTGTTCTTCACCCGCCCCGGGACACGGATATCGTTTCGTTTTTCATTACGTCTCGACTGGCTCGACAAAACGATGCTTCAGCTTTTTGTGAGGTTGTGCAGCGACAGCTATATGCGCTACTCGGTGAAGAGGAGCCGCTGACTACCCCGCATACACGCGACGAGCAACTACGCCTCGCAATGACGCGGGCTGCAGTTTTTTGTGTTTCTCGGGGAAGGCGGCTTGTTCTAGTGGTGGATGGGGTGGATGAGGACCGGGGAGTTACGTCCGGTCCAGATAGCCACAGCATTGCAGCACTGTTGCCCCGTGTGCCACCCCATGGAATGCGTATAGTCTTGGCCGGCCGCCCACACCCGCCAATACCAGATGATGTACCTATGGATCATCCGCTGCGAAATCCCATAATCGATCACTGGCTTGAGCCATCTCAATTTGCTCAGGCGGTGAGAATAGATGCAGAGCGAGATTTGTTGAGACTCTTGGGAAGCGAGGGGTTGGGACGTCATCTAGTTGCCTTCTTGGTAGCCGCAGGGGGAGGCTTGAGTGCGAATGATCTTGCGACGCTGACTAAGAGTCGCGCCAGATTGGTTGAACGCGAGCTTTCCGCTGTCAGCGGGCGCAGTTTTCAAATGAGATCCGCGCACTGGGGACCGCGAGGTTCCCGCTTGTACCTGCTGGCACATGAAGAAATCCAGCAAAGCGCGTTACAACTGATCACCGAGACCGAGTTGTCGGATTATCGGACGCAGCTTTATCAATGGGCAGACGCCTACCAGCAAAAAGGCTGGCCGGAATCGACGCCTGAGTATCTCCTACGCGGCTACACGCAGCTTCTCCGGGAAGCTGGAGATGCAACACGATTGGCCGCATTGGCTTGCGACAATGCCCGACATGAAAGGTTGTGGCAGGTTACAGGCGCAGATCTGGAGGCACTTACTGAAATCTCAATGTGTTTCGATCATATACTTACTGCTGGGACTGAAATTGGTGAGCAAGAAACCGCTACTGCCGTATCTCTCGCTATAAGCCGTGACAAGTTGCGGGATCGTATGGAGCATCTTCCATCGAACTTGGTGGGGCTTTGGGCCAAGCTTGGGAACGTCGATCGAGCTATAAATCTCGCGCGATCCCAAGAACAGTCTTATAGGGGGATAGGATCCCTGATCGCTGTGGCTGAGGCACTGTCTGCTTCACATGGCGTCAAACAGGCGCTTTCTCTGGCTAACAGTATCAACGACTCCGGTGACCACGACACGTGCTTGGGGAAGATCGCTGTTGTTCTTGCCAGAACAGATAGCTCCGAAGCGCTGAGCATTGCGAGCACTATTCTGAATGCAGAGAAACGGGCCAAAGCTTATACAGCCATCGCGCATGAACTGGCTCAGGCAGGAAGGCAGTCGGAGGCCGAGGACACTGTTGACCAAAGTCTTGGCGTCATCAACGCAGTGGGTGACCTCTTTCGCCGGGCGGGACTACTCGCGACAGTTGCCAAAGTTTTCTCCTCCATCGGAAATCAGGACCGCGCCGTGGACGTCGCAGAAGCGGCGGTAAGTATTGCGGAGGCGGTCAATCCTGTTTACCGACGCGCCCAAGCCCTGGGCATAGTCGCCCAAAAGGTAGCGGCGCCAGACTTCAATACAGCTGTTGACATTTCTCGGAAAGCGGCGAAACTACTTCTAGTTCTCAATGCTGATGAGGAGAAACTTTGGGCAGCGCGCATAGTCGCTCCGGCTCTGTCTGTGACAGGCCTACATGATCAAGCGATCGAACTTCCCTACCTCTTGGCGAGCGATGAATTTGATCGCGCCGAGATGTTTTCGGAGATCGGCATCGCCTTGGCGCAGGCCGGCAACCCTGAAAGAGCGCTAGGGCTTGCGCGAAGCATCGAATTCCCAAGCCAACAAGCCAAAGTGTTGATCGCTGCTGCCGAGGCGCTCGTGAAGGCCGGTCAACAATCACGGGCTGTCCACGTAGCTCATCGGGTTTTGAAGGTGGCTGTCAGGACTGAACTCGACTGGCAAATTGAGATCATGGCAAGCGCGGCGGAGGTCCTCAAAATGGCTGGCCATGATGATCAAGCCACATCTATTGCGTCTGAGGCCACGGAGTTAGCGAGAAATCGGCTTAGTCCCCGAAACAGAGTAAAAAGGCTGACTGAGATGGTTGTGGCTCTCGACAGAGTCGGTTTGGGTGACCGATCGCTTGCTCTTGCTCAACGAGCAAAGGAAGTAGCTGAAACGGAAACCCGCATTTATGGACGTGTACTCGCCCTTGCAACGGTAGCTAAGGCGTTTGCTGGCGTGGGTCTCGACGAGGAAGCGAGAGCGCTCTTCTCTCACCTGATTGATACTGCACGCGTGAGAATACATCCCTCTGAGCGACCTGAGAGCCTGTCTAACATCGCCATCGCCCTGGCCGACGTGGGGAATCACCGCGAGGCGAGCGATCTCGCTAATGAGATTTTGGAGAATTCACGCAGCGCATCTAGCCCATACCGGGAAGACTGGGGAAAGGACGCGGCCGCGCGGGCCTTCATCGCGGCAGGGGCACACGAGGAAGCTATGGCAGTGGTTCACGAGCTACCCGAATCAATGATCCCAGAGCTTCTTTCCTCGATTACCGGAAGCTTGATCGCAGCTGGTAAATTGGAGCATGCCTTCGAGGCCGCAGAAGAAATCGAAAATCAAAGAGAGCGGGACCGTGCCATCGGTTACCTTGCTGGCGCTTTGGCTGCAAGGGGAGATATGGATGCATCGTTAAACCTGATGGAGGACATTTCTCAGCAGGTCATGAAAGACAGAGCGATTCCACAAATTGTTGCGGGGCTGGCAAAATCTGGCAACATAGAGGACGCTTTGAGGTTGACTGACGAGATAGTATCCGAGCAATATCAGAGCACAGCAATTGGGGCCATCTCCGCATCGTGCGGGCCGACACCCCAGGGTCGACTTCTTCTGGTCAAGGCCTTGTCTTTGGGGCACTGGAGTTCTCTTATATGGCAGATATGTTCTGTAGCGCCAGAGGTTATTTCCGCTACTGCTGACCATCTATCGGAAGATGGTCTAGAGGATGTCTCCTCTAAGCGTTAGCTCGGGTTCACGCAAACGTTCTGGGTGAATCGTAAGTTCAGACTCTCAATCATGTCGGACACCCTCTCGCTTCGCGGACATGGAGTGGGTACGGTCGTGGCCGTGGCTGGCGTCGCGTCGGGTTGGTCACCCATGGACGTGCGCTGGTTGATCGCGCGCGACTAGGGGAGCTGGTACGGGCATGACGGTTGACGCTGCTCAATAGGAAGAGGGGGTTCACGTCGGCCAGGGCTACGCGGGTGATGAGTGCCGCGTGCCGGACCTCGATGGCAGAGGTGCGGAGCTGATTCGTCTCGGAGAGAACTTCTACTACACGCCCGAAGCGCTCAAGGCGCCGGGCAACACACATGTGGATGCCCCGGGCGAACCGGGAAAGGTGAGGTACTGACCTCGATTCTTCAGCGGTGTGACGGCGTCGCCGTGTGCGGCTGGCTGCCCGTTATGTCCCTTGCCGTGTAGGGACGGGTCGTCGCGTGACGCCGCGGGGCGTCGGGTTCCACGGGCCCGAGGGTGCTGCGGTCCTCTCCTCTCCGGTGCTGTCGGGGTGGTGACCGGCCGTCAGGTACCGGCCGGAAGTTCGGTGGTGCGCCTCCAGGCGAGGGTGAACGCGTCGGCCCAGGGCCAGGT
>NZ_BMQA01000022.1 GCF_014647875.1 Streptomyces brasiliensis
TACTCACCCTCTCGGGCTTTCCTCCGGGCGCTTCCCTTCGGTGTTTCCGACTCTATCAGACCCTTTCGGATCCGATTCCCGGTCGGCGGGATTTGCCTCAAGGCTTTGCGGGCTTTCGTCCGTCGGCCTTTCGACATTCACTACGTTAGCCGATTCCCTCGGGTTCTCATAATCGAGTTCCGCGGGTTCGAATTCAGGCATGCGAGCACACCAAAATGCGACCCCAGCAAGGGGAAGTCGTGGGTAGTGGGTGGCCGCTCCGGCTGCTGGCGATTGCCGTACCCGGTTCAGCGGCTTGGGCTACATTACGCACCTTCCGGGGACGCGTCAACTTGAGCGGCGCCTGGGTGCGTGGGCCCTGTAAGGGCTCACCGTCGGGTCGTTGGCGATCCAGAAGCGCCAGGGGTGGACGCCTCCGTCGCCCGAGACTCCCGTGCGTGGACCGTTGCGTACCTGGTCGCGGGCGATCGGAGTGCCCGTCAGCATCTTCAGCGGCGTCTCGCCGGCGGCACACGCGTCCGTGCCGTCAAGGGCCCGGCCCACGTCCAGCGCCGTGGCCAGACGTGCCGGCCCTTTGGCCAGTTCCTTGTCATTTCGGGCTGAAAGTCGACGTTTACGTGCGAGCTCGGCGCCCTCGACGACCTCACCGGCACGCAGCAGGACGGCGCTCGCCGTGCCGTCGGGACCGCAGACGAGGTTCATGCAGAACCACATGCCGTAGGTGAAGTACACGTACACGTGTCCGGGGGGACCGAACATCACGTCGTTGCGGGGTGTGCGACCGCGATAGGCGTGCGAGCCGGGGTCGTTCGGACCGTCGTACGCCTCCACCTCCGTGAGGCGCACCGCGATCGGGCCGTCCGGGGTCGACCGCACGAGGATGCGGCCGAGGAGGTCGGGGGCCACCTCCAGGACGGGGCGGTCGAAGAACTCCCTGGGGAGTGGCGTACGGTCCGGGGGCGCGATCATGGCGTACGAGCGTAGTCCAGTCGGGTGTGTGCCAAGGGCTGGCCAAGGGTTCCCCCCATTGCCAGGGTGTGGCGCGGAACCGGTCGCGCGCGGAGCGCGTTTGTAGGGATCAAGGGTCCGCACGCAGAGGTCCATAGATAGGGAGTGTCATGGCGTTCAAGAGGCTGCTCGCGAGTCTGGGGGCCGGCGGGGCTTCGGTGGAGACGGTGCTCACCGAGGTCAACGTCGTTCCGGGTGGCGTCGTCCAGGGTGAGGTGAGGATCCAGGGCGGGTCCGTGAACCAGGACATCGAGGGGCTGTCCGTGGGCCTGCAGGCGCGGGTCGAGGTGGAGAGCGGCGACGAGGAGTACAAGCAGAACATCGAGTTCACCAAGGTGCGGCTCGGTGGCGCCTTCCAGCTGCAGGCCGGAGCCGTGCACGCGGTGCCGTTCGGGCTCGAGATCCCCTGGGAGACGCCGATCACGACGATCGACGGACAGGCGCTGCGCGGGATGCACATCGGTGTGACGACCGAGCTGGAGATCGCCCGCGCCATCGACTCCGGTGACCTCGACCCGATCAACGTGCACCCGCTGCCGGCCCAGAAGGCGATCCTGGACGCGTTCATCCAGCTGGGCTTCCGCTTCAAGAACGCCGACATGGAGCGGGGGCACATCCGCAACACCCGGCAGCAACTGCCGTTCTACCAGGAGATCGAGTTCTTCCCGCCGTCGCAGTACCGCGGGCTGAACCAGGTCGAGCTGAGCTTCGTGGCCGACGGGCACGCCATGGACGTCGTCCTGGAAATGGACAAGAAACCGGGCCTGTTCAGCGAGGGCAGCGACACCTTCCGGTCGTTCCAGGTGGGTCTGCACGACTACCACGGGACCGATTGGGCGGCATACCTCAACCAGTGGCTGTCCGAGGTCGGCAGCCGGCGCAACTGGTTCTAGGCTCAAGGTCTACCGAACCATCCGATCAGGAGGTACCGAGGTGACCGAGCTCAAGCGGCGGCCGCTCCCCCATGACTTCCACCCGCCCGTCCCGTCGTTCACGGTGACGAGCGAGGACATCGAGGAGGGGGCCACGCTCCAGGACGCTCAGGTCCACGCGGCCGGCAACACCTCGCCGCAGCTGCGGTGGGACGGCTTCCCGCCCGAGACCAAGAGCTTCGCCGTGACCTGCTACGACCCGGACGCCCCGACGGGCAGTGGGTTCTGGCACTGGGTCGTGTTCGACATTCCGGCCTCGGTGACCGAGCTGCCGGCGGGTGCGGGCAACGGCAAGTTCGAAGGGCTGCCCGAGGGTGCCGTACAGGCGCGCAACGACTATGGGACGAAGGACTTCGGCGGTGCCGCCCCGCCGCCCGGTGACGGCCCGCACCGGTACGTGTTCACGGTGTACGCGGTGGACCAGGAGAAGCTCGGTCCGGATTCCGACGCCTCTCCCGCCGTCGTCGGCTTCAATCTGCGGTTCCACGCGATCGCGCGCGCCCAGCTCATCGGTGAGTACGAGAATCCCGCCGAGGACTGACACGGTATTCGCGCAGTCGAGCGTTCATTGAACGTTTGCCCGCCTCTGGTCTTGGAAGTGATCGGAGGCGGGCATTTTTTATTGCGTTGTCCATCTCGGCGCGCCCGTCCAGAGTTGATCCCAGCCTGCCGGGGGGTGGGCGGCCGCACACGGGAGGTGGGCTGGATGCGTGACACGCTGGTTCTGAACGCGAGCTTCGAGCCGCTGTCGACGGTGACGCTGAACCGAGCCGTTGTTCTGGTCCTCCAGGACAAGGCCGTCGTCGAGCAGGCCCACCCCGAGCTGCGTATGCGGGGTGCCGATGTGGACATACCCGCGCCCCGGGTGATCAGGCTGTGCCGATACGTACGGGTGCCGTTCCGAAGACGAGCGCCGTGGTCGAGGCGGGGTGTGCTGGTGCGCGACCGGCACAGGTGCGCGTACTGCGGGAGGCGGGCGACGACCGTGGACCACGTGGTGCCGCGGGCGCAGGGTGGTACGGACTCGTGGCTGAACACGGTGGCGTCGTGTGCGGAGGACAATCACCGGAAGGCCGACAGGACGCCTGAGCAGGCGGGTATGCCGTTGCTTCGGCAGCCGTTCGAGCCTTCGCCCGCCGATGCGATGTTGCTGTCACTGGGGACCGAGGAGCTTGCCGCGCTGCCTGACTGGTTGGCTCGGGAAGCTGCCTGACTGTTCGCCGTAGGGCCTCGAGTTCTTCGTCGGCCGCCGGTCGGTCTGTCGCGCCCACGCGGCGGAGCCGCATATGGACACAGCCCCGCGCCCCTGACGGGGCGCGGGTGACCGCATGTTTTCATGGCGCCCTCAGTCGATCTGGGGCTTTTCCCTGCGTTCCGTTCCCGCGGGGGGCGTTGAACCGTTGCCGCCCGAACCTCCTGCGAGGGGGCCGAAGTTGCCCATCGCGCCGGAAAGGCCCTTCAGGGCGTCGCCGATTTCGCTGGGGACGATCCAGAGTTTGTTGGCATCGCCCTCGGCGATCTTCGGGAGCATCTGGAGGTACTGGTAGGAGAGGAGCTTCTGGTCCGGGTCGCCGGCGTGGATGGCCTCGAAGACCGTACGGACGGCCTGGGCCTCGCCCTCGGCACGCAGAGCGGCGGCCTTGGCCTCACCTTCGGCGCGCAGGATCTGGGACTGCTTCTCACCTTCGGCGGTGAGGATGGCGGCCTGGCGCGTACCTTCCGCGGTGAGGATGGCGGCGCGCTTGTCACGGTCGGCGCGCATCTGCTTCTCCATCGAGTCCTGGATGGAGGTGGGCGGTTCGATGGCCTTCAGCTCGACGCGGTTGACGCGGATGCCCCACTTGCCGGTGGCCTCGTCGAGGACACCGCGCAGGGCCGCGTTGATCTCCTCACGGGAGGTGAGCGTGCGCTCCAGGTCCATGCCGCCGATGATGTTGCGGAGCGTGGTGACCGTCAGCTGCTCGATCGCCTGGATGTAGCTGGCGACCTCGTACGTGGCCGCGCGCGCGTCCGTCACCTGGTAGTAGATGACGGTGTCGATGTTGACCACCAGGTTGTCCTGGGTGATCACCGGCTGGGGCGGGAACGGGACGACCTGTTCGCGCAGGTCGATGCGGTTGCGGATGGTGTCGATGAACGGGACGACGATGTTGAGTCCCGCGTTGAGCGTCCGCGTGTAGCGGCCGAAGCGCTCCACGATGGCGGCGCTGGCCTGTGGGATGACCTGGATTGTCTTGATCAGGGCGATGAAGACCAACACCACCAGGATGATCAAGACGATGATGATCGGTTCCATCGTCGCTCCCCGTACCCCTCTCCGCCGCGCGCTTTCGGCAGAAACTTGTGTCTGTTGAAGATCTTGCTGGTCGAGTCTGACAGACGCTCGTGCAACTCGTGGGGTGTTCCGGCCAGTTGAGTCGTGCGAGGTCACAACACGATCGCGGTGGCCCCCTCGATGTCCACGACGTCGACTTCCTCACCCGCTTCGTAGGAGCGGCCGGCGTCGAGTGCGCGCGCGGACCAGATCTCTCCGGCGAGCTTGATGCGCCCGCCCTTGCCGTCGACGCGCTCCAGGACGACGGCCTGTCTGCCCTTCAACGCGTCCACGCCCGTGGCGAGTTGGGGGCGTTGTGCGCTGTGCCGGGCCGCGATGGGCCGTACGACGGCGATGAGGGCGACCGAGACGACGACGAACGTGAGTACCTGGACCACGACGTCGAAGCCGAGGCCCGCGACGCCCGCGGCGGCCACCGCGCCGACCGCGAACATGCCGAACTCCGGCATCGCGGTCACCACGAGCGGGATTCCGAGCGCTACGGCGCCGACGAGCCACCACACCCATGCGTCGATGTCGTTCACATGGTCATGGTAGGGCCGCGGATCGTGCCGCGGACAGGGCGCGTACGGGGTCAGGACAGGGGCAGGCCCTGGGCGGTCCAGCGTTCGCCGACCTGCTCGACGACGAGCGGGAGGCCGAAGCAGCGGGAGAGGTTGCGGGAGGTGAGCTCGAGCTCCAGGGGACCGGCGGCGAGAACCCTGCCCTGCCGGATCATGAGGACGTGGGTGAAGCCGGGGGCGATCTCCTCCACGTGGTGGGTGACCATGATCATGGAGGGGGCGATCGGGTCGCGGGCGAGCCGGCCGAGGCGGCGTACGAGGTCCTCTCGGCCGCCGAGGTCGAGGCCGGCGGCGGGCTCGTCGAGGAGGAGCAGCTCGGGGTCGGTCATCAGGGCGCGGGCGATGAGGGTGCGCTTGCGCTCGCCCTCGGAGAGGGTGCCGAACTTCCGGTCCAGGTAGTCGCTCATGCCGAGGCGGTCGAGGAAGGCGCGGGCGCGCTCCTCGTCGACGGCCTCGTAGTCCTCCTGCCAGTGCGCGGTCATGCCGTACGCGGCCGTGAGGACGGTCTCGAAGACGGTCTGGCGCTTGGGGAGCTTCTCGGCGAGGGCGATTCCGGCCACACCGATGCGCGGGCGCAGTTCGAACACATCGGTGCCGGGCTTGCCCAGGGTCTCGCCGAGGATGGTGGCGGTGCCCTTGCTCGGGTACAGGTAGCTGGAGGCCACGTTCAGGAGCGTGGTCTTGCCGGCGCCGTTGGGACCGAGGATGACCCAGCGCTCACCCTCCTTGACCGACCAGGAGACCTGGTCCACCAGAGCCCGGCCCTCGCGGACCACGGATACGTCCTGAAGCTCCAGAACATCGCTCATGAGCGCGTTGTCTCCCCTTGCAGTGTGGCCGGTCTCGGCGCTGTCGCGTTCACCTGTGGTCGGAGCGCCGCGCCGGTGGGCGCAGCCCCGATGAAATCTACGCCACCAGTACCGCGGTCCATTCCATCGGTCTGGTCCTTAGGGTGGGGGCATGCTCTCGGAACCACGTTCAGGACGCCTCGCCGCTTGGGGAAATGCCCTTTTGGCCGGACTTGCCTCTCCGGACGACACCGTGCACGCCATCGTCGGCGACGACGCGGTGCACCGGCTGGAGGGGCTGCCGGGTGAGTCGGCGCCGGTCGGGCTCACACTGGCGCTCGGGCGGCTGCGCACGCTGGGGGTGACCGGCCTGCGGGTGGCGCTGCCCGCGCCGGGGCATCCGCTGGGGCTGAGCGGACCGCCGGAGTTCAACGCGCGGGCACTGGACGCCGAGGAGGCGGTGATCTGTTACGGCGCCGCGTTCGGGCTGGTGCCGGAGGTGTACGAGGCCGGGCCCGACGGTGATGTGCATGTCGAGGTGGTCTGGCACTGTCTGCCGGTGCGGGAGGCGCCACCGGCCGATGTCCCGTCGCTGAGCGAGGCCGAGCGGGAGTTGGCGGAGGCGTTGCGCGAGGCGACGGACGTGCTGTCGCGGCTGGACGTCGCCGGGTCGGGCCCGGTGGCGGAGGCGGCGATCGACGCGTACCGGGCGCGGGCCGAGCGCGGGCGGGAGGTACTGGCGCCGGGGTATCCGCCGCGGGCGGTGCGCGTCCTCGAGCTCGCTCAGCGGGTGGGGCTGCTGGTCTCGCTGGCGACGGAGAACGGGCACGGTGGTGCGGTGAGCGCGTCGGAGATGGCAGCGCGGGGGGCCGCGTTGCGGCCGGTGGAGCGGACGGCTCGGCGGGCGCTCGTCGCGGCGTACAACTCCGTTGTGGAGGAGCGGGAGCGGGGAGTGGGGTGAGGGGTGAGGGGTGCCGTTCTGGCCGGGGGCGTTGGTGTGGGCGCTCCCGGGGGCTGCCGCTACCAGACCCCCGCTTCGGCCTGAACGGCCTCGTCCTCGAACGCCGGACGGGCGGATTGATGCCGGCCGCGGTCGAGGAGGCGCCCCCGCGGGGTGGTTCAGGTTGTTCGGGCGGCATGCCGACGGCCTCCCGGGTGCTCCCGGAAGGCCGGAGGTCGTGTTCGCCGAGCGGCGGAACCTCAGTGGTTGAGGCCGAGGTTGCCGAAGGCGGGGTTGAGGACACCGATGACGTTCACGGTGTTGCCGACGGAGTTCACCGGAACGTGCACCGGGACCTGGACGACGTTGCCGGAGACGACTCCCGGAGACCCCTCGGCGGCGCCGGCGGCGTGCGCGCCGTCCGTGGCGGAGGCCATCCCCGCACCGGCGGCCAGCAGGCCACCGGCCACCATCGTCACGGCCGCTGCCTTCTTCAGGTTCTTCACTTCTGAGCCCTCCTTGGCGTTCGCCGCGGCACTCGCCGCAGCACGCACTGGAGAACGGTGGAGATCCACGGAGGATGCGCCATCCGGGTGACATTCCCACGACGGTATGAATCTCAGCCCGCAGGGCGACGCTCCGGGTTGCCGTCCGTGAGGCGGTGCGGAGGGCGTTTCAGCCGGTCACGCCATGGCGTACGGCCCACAGGGCGGCCTGGGTGCGGTCGGCGAGGTCGAGTTTCATGAGGATGTTCGAGACGTGTGTCTTGACCGTCTTCTCCGACAGGACCAGGGCGCGGGCGATCTCGCGGTTGGAGCGGCCGTCCGCGATCAGGCCGAGCACCTCGCGCTCCCGCTCGGTGAGCGAACCGCCCCTGCCCTGGCCCGCGTTGGCCTCCTCCTGGGAGAGCAGGGCGCCGGCCACCTCCGGCTGGAGCAGGATGTGCCCGGCGTGCACGGAGCGGATGGCGCCGGCGAGCGCGTCGGGGTCCACGTCCTTGTAGACGTATCCGGCGGCGCCCGCGCGCAGGGCCGGCACGACGGTGCGCTGCTCGGTGAAGCTGGTGACGATCAGTACGCGCGCGGGGTTGTCGAGTTCGCGGAGTCTGCGCAGCGCGTCGACGCCGTCCATGACCGGCATCCTGACGTCCATGAGGACGACGTCGGGCCGCAGTTCCTCGGCGCGGGCGACGCCCTCGGCACCGTCGGCGGCCTCGCCCACCACCTCGATGTCGTCCTGTACTTCGAGGAAGGTGCGCAGGCCCCGGCGGACGACCTGGTGGTCGTCGACGAGCAGCACCCTGATTGCGTCAGCCACCGGGGACCTCCAACTCGATCGTCGTGCCCTTCCCGGGCTCCGATTCCACTGTCAGCCTGCCGCCGACGCCGCTCGCCCGATCCCGCATGGAGACGAGGCCCAGATGACGTCCCGCGCGGCGGACGGAGTGCGGGTCGAAGCCGCTGCCGTCGTCGGTCACCCGCAGGACGGCTCCGCAGCCGCGGCGGGTCAGGGCCACGTCGACGTGCTCCGCCCCCGAGTGCCGCAGCGCGTTGTGCAGGGCCTCCTGGGCGACCCTCAGTACAGCCGACTCCTGGGCGGGGGGCAGGGCGCGGAAGCTGTTGCAGGTGAAGGTCACGCGCGCGTTGTGGGCACGGTCGAGGACCTGGATCTGGGTGCGCAGGGTGGCGACGAGCCCGTCCTCGTCGAGGGCGGCGGGGCGCAACTCGACGACGGCGGCGCGCAGTTCGTCCGCGGCCTCGGCGGCGAGCGCGGCCACCTGCTGGAGCTCTCCCTTGGCGCGGGAAGGGTCACGGTCGACGAGCCGGGCCGCCGCCTGAGCCGTCAGGCGCAGGGAGAACAGCTTCTGGCTGACCGCGTCGTGCAGTTCGTGGGCCAGCCGGGAGCGTTCCTCGGCGATGGTCAGCTCACGGCTGCGCTCGTAGAGGCGGGCGTTGGTGAGGGCGATGGCGGCGTGCTGGGCGAGGATTCCGAGGAGTTCCTCGTCCTCCTCGGTGAAGCCGCACGTTCCCTCTGGTTCCGGACTCGGCGGGTGTGGCGGCCGGCCCACCACAGGACGCAGCTTGTTGGCGAGGAACAGTGCGCCGAGGATCTCGTCGCCGTCGCGGATGGGCAGGCCCAGGAAGTCGGACATCTCGGGGTGAGCGGCCGGCCAGCCCTCGAAGCGGGGGTCCTTGCGCACGTCGGCGAGACGCTCCGGCCTGGACTCGTGCAACATCGCGGCGAGGATGCCGTGCTGGCGCGGGAGCGGGCCGATGGCCTTCCACTGGGCGTCGCTGACGCCGTCCACCACGAACTGCGCGAAGCCGCCGTGGTCGTCCGGCACGCCCAGTGCGGCGTACTGCGCGTCGAGCAGCTCACGGGCCGAGGCGACGATCGTCTTGAGGACGTCGCGCACCTCGAGGTGTCTGCTCATGGCCAGCAGCGCGGAACTCACCGCGGCGAGGCCGGACCGGGGGCCTTGACTCATGACTTCACGGTACCGGCGGGGTCCGACAGCACGGATCGGACCTGTGACGGCCGGGTCCGGTCCGGTGGGCGTAGGGCGGGTGGCCTAGGTCCGGGGGCCCGGACCGGCGACGTAGGCCGAAGGGCCCCGCCGTATTGCGGCCCGCGTCCGAGGCGGCCGGGGCGGTGCCCTTCCTAGGTTGGGGGGACCGCTGGTCGGAGGCGGGTGAGACCGAGGGGACGGTTGTCATGCCGGTAGCGATCATCACGGGGGCCTCGAAGGGGCTGGGGCGGGCGCTCGCCGAGGCGCTGGCCGCGCGCGGCTGGGATCTGGCGCTCGACGCCCGGAGCTCGAGGACGCTCAGCGAGGCGGCGGCGGCCGTAGCGGCGCACGGCACGCGTGTGGAGGCGGTGCCCGGGGACGTCACGGACGCCGGGCACCGCCGCGATCTTGTGGCCGCCGCGCGCGGTCTGGGCGGTGTCGATCTGCTGGTGAGCAATGCGAGCGCGCTGGGTGCCGAGCCGCTGGTCCGGCTCGAGGAGCTGCCGCTCGAGGGGCTGCGGCGAGCCCTTGAGGTGAACGCGGTGGCCGCACTGGGCCTGGTCCAGGAAGCGCTGCCGCTGCTACGGGAGTCGGCGGCGGGCACCGTGATCGCGGTCAGTTCGGACGCGGCCGCCGAACCGTACGAGACGTGGGGCGGCTACGGGGCGTCGAAGGCGGCCCTGGACCAGCTGGCGGCGGTGCTGGGCGAGGAGGAGCCGGGTCTGCGGGTGTGGGCGGTGGATCCCGGGGACATGGCGACAGACCTCTATACGGCGGCCGTACCGGACGACGATGGTGCACGGCCCGCACCCGCCTCTGTCGTGCCGGCCTTCCTGTGTCTGCTGGACGAGCGTCCGGCGAGCGGTCGCTACGGGGCGCCGTGCCTGCTGGAGGGCAGGTGAGGACCTCTCTGCGGGTTCCGGGGGAGTTGTCGGCGCGGGTGCCGGCCGAGCAGCGTGGGCCGGGGCTCGGCCGGGACGCCGTACGGCTGCTGGTGTCGCGCGGGACCGAGGTGACGCACCACACGTTCGCCCAGCTGCCGCGGCTGTTGGAGGCCGGTGATCTGCTGGTCGTGAACACGTCGCCGACGCTGGCGGCGGCGGCGGACGGTCTGATCGGGCACGCGCGCGTGGTGGTGCACTTCTCCGTGCGCGGGGACGACGGTCGGTGGGCGGTCGAGCTGCGGGATCCGGACGGCCGTGGAACCACGCGCCCGCGTGCGGGGGCGCGTGCGGGAACAGAAGTGCGCCTGCCCGGCGGCGTACGGCTGGCTCTGGAGGAGCCGCTGACCCCGCGGGGCTGGCGGCTGTGGTGGGCGCGGGTGTCGGGGGCGGGGGTGGCCGGGCTGCTGCGGGAGTACGGGCGGCCGATCCGTTACTCCTATACGGAGCGCGACCAGCCGCTGTCGGCCTACCAGACGGTGTTCGCGCTGCCGTCGGCCGACGGGGCCGGCAGTGCCGAGATGCCGAGTGCCGCACGGCCCTTCACGGCGCGGATGGTGGCGGAGCTGGTGAGCCGGGGTGTGCAGTTCGCGCCGGTCACGCTGCACACGGGGGTGGCCTCGGCAGAGGCGCACGAGCCGCCGTATCCGGAGCGATTTGTGGTGCCTGCGGCTTCGGCTCGGCTCGTCAATGCCGTGAAGGCCGAAAAAGCAAGGCGCGAAGCGCTTCCTTGGAAGGGTCGTGGTGGGAGACGGGCGGGTGGCCGGGTGATCGCCGTCGGTACGACCGCCGTACGGGCCCTCGAGTCGGCGGCAGGGCCCGACGGCGTGGTGCGCACGGCGGGTGGGTGGACGGATCTGGTGGTCACGCCAGAGCGCGGAGTGCGGGTCGTGGACGGGCTGCTGACCGGGCTGCACGAGCCCGAGGCGTCGCATCTGCTGATGCTGGAGGCGGTCGCGGGGCGTGCCACGGTCGACCGCGGTTACGACGAGGCGGTGCGCGGGCTCTACCTGTGGCACGAGTTCGGGGACGTGCATCTCCTCCTCCCGTCGGAAGCCCCTCACACAGAGCATTGCGCCAGCAACTAGAAGTGAGAATGCTGCGCCTCCGATGTGAGCCCGCACATAGGGCCCACATCACGTACGAACGGACATAGGAGACAGAGGGGGCATCCCGAACGGGACAGACGTTCTAGTCTGTCCGGATTTGCCCCTACCTGATCCACTACCCGGCTTCGTACGTCACATCTTTGCCATGGCATTTTGCGGCCGCTAAGAATGGCTCACGTCGCTCGGCGCCGCGGGTTTGGTCCCGCGGCGTTCGTGCGGGCCGGAACCGAATCGCCCGCCGGACGTAAGAGCGACCTCCGCGCTATTCGAAGAGGTCCATCTGCCATGCCCAAGAACATCATCACTCGTGGTCACGGTCGAACGCTGACCAAGCAGCACAAGATCGGGATCGCCGGCGTCTGCACCCTCGGTGCCGCCGCCATCGCCGCCTCCGCAGTGCCCAGCAGCGCGGAGACGGTCACCACCGCAGCCCCCGCGACCACTGCGCACGTGGCCTACAGCACGCAGCAGATCAAGAACGTCAAGGCAGCGGTCACCGATCAGCTCGCGACCGAAAGTGTGAAGATCGAGGCCATTGCCGCGCAGAAGCAGGCTCAGGCCGCCACTGCCGCAAAGGCCGAGGCCGCCGTCGTCGCGAAGCAGAAGGCAGTTGCCGAGGCCGCCGTCAAGAAGGCCGTCCAGGCGCGCGCCGTGAAGCTGGCCGCCAGCCGTGCCGCCGAGCGCCCCCAGATCCAGCAGGTCGCGGCCAAGACCTACGCGAACAACCTGGACGGCTGGATCCGCGAGGCCCTGGACATCATGAAGAGCAAGGGCATCCCGGGCAGCTACCACGGGCTGCACAAGAACATCATGCGTGAGTCCTCGGGCAACCCGATGGCGATCAACAACTGGGACATCAACGCCATCAACGGCATCCCGTCCAAGGGCCTGCTGCAGGTCATCCCGCCGACCTTCAAGGCCTACCACGTCGCGGGCACGTCCTGGAACATCTACGACCCGGTCGCCAACATCACCGCCGCCGCCAACTACGCGGCCGACCGGTACGGCTCGATCGACAACGTCAACAGCGCGTACTGAGGTAGGCGCGGACCTCAGTCGTGAGCGCCGAAGGGCGGCACCCCGTCAGGGGCGCCGCCCTTCACTTGCGTACGGGAACCGCGCCGTACGGGAACCGCTACTTGCGCATGACCTCGGGCTCGTGCCGGCGCAGGAAGCGCGCCACGAAGAAGCCGCAGATCACACCGAGGGCGATCAGAGCGGCCATGTCCATGCTCCAGGCGCCGACGGTGTGCTCCCACAGCGAGTCGGTGCTGCCGCCGTCGCTGGGCGGGCTGATCTTGTTGAAGTCCAACGTGGCGCCCGCGGCCGCGACGGCCCAGCGGGACGGCATCAGATACGAGAACTGGTTGACGCCGACCGCGCCGTTCAGGGTGAACAGACAGCCCGTGAACACGACCTGGATGATCGCGAACATGACCAGCAGCGGCATGGTCTTCTCGGCCGTCTTCACCAGCGAGGAGATGATCAGGCCGAACATCATCGAGGTGAAGCCCAGCGCCATGATCGGCACCGACAGCTCGACCATCGTCGCGCTGCCGAACACCAGGCCCTTCTCCGGGATCTCCCGGCTGGAGAAGCCGATCACACCGACCAGCAGGCCCTGGAACACGGTGATCATGCCGAGCACGAACACCTTGGACATGAGATACGCCGAACGGGACAGGCCGGTCGCACGCTCCCGCTCGTAGATGACCCGTTCCTTGATCAGCTCACGGACGGAGTTCGCGGCACCGGCGAAACACGCCCCGACCGCGAGGATCAGCAGCACCGTGGTGGCCGTGCCGTTGGGGATGATCCGGCCGCTCTGCGGGCTGGGCGGGTTGGGCAGCAGGCCCTTGTCGGCATCGATGAGCAGGCTCACCGCGCCGAGCACGGCCGGCAGGATCACCATCAGGGCGAGGAAGCCGCGGTCCGACGCGATGACCGAGACATAGCGGCGCACCAGCGTGCCGAACTGCGACATCCAGCCCTGCGGCTTCGGCGGTCTGATCGCCTGCAGCGGCGGCATCTGTACGGACTGCGGGGCCACGGCGTCGATGTCCGCGGCGTACATCTGGTAGTGCTGCGAGCCCTTCCAGCGGCCCGCCCAGTCGTAGTCGCGGTAGTTCTCGAAGGCGGAGAAGACATCGGCCCAGGTGTCGTAGCCGAAGAAGTTCAGCGCCTCCTCCGGCGGGCCGAAGTAGGCGACCGCACCGCCCGGCGCCATCACCAGGAGCTTGTCGCAGATCGCCAGCTCGGCCACGGAGTGGGTGACGACGAGGACCGTGCGGCCGTCGTCGGCGAGGCCCCGCAGCAACTGCATGACGTCGCGGTCCATGCCCGGGTCGAGACCGGAGGTCGGCTCGTCCAGGAAGATCAGCGACGGCTTGGTGAGCAGCTCCAGGGCCACCGAGACACGCTTGCGCTGGCCGCCGGAGAGGGAGGTGACCTTCTTCTCCTTGTGGATGTCCAGCTTCAGCTCGCGCAGCACCTCGTCGATGCGGGCCTCGCGCTCCTCGGCCGTGGTGTCGGCGGGGAAGCGCAGCTTGGCCGCGTACTTGAGGGCCTTCTTGACGGTCAGCTCCTTGTGCAGGATGTCGTCCTGCGGGACCAGCCCGATGCGCTGACGCAGCTCGGCGAACTGCTTGTACAGGTTCCGGTTGTCGTAGAGGACCTCGCCCTGGTTGGCGGGCCGGTACCCCGTGAGCGCCTTCAGCAGGGTCGACTTGCCGGAGCCGGACGGCCCGATGACCGCGATCAGCGACTTCTCCGGGACGCCGAAGGAGACGTCCTTGAGGATCTGCTTGCCGCCGTCGACCGTGACGGTCAGATGGCGCGCGGAGAAGGAGACCTCACCGGTGTCGACGAACTCCTCGAGCCGGTCGCCGACGATACGGAACGTCGAGTGGCCGACACCGACGATGTCGTTCGGGCCCAGCAGCTGGGAGCCGCCCTTGGTGATCGGCTGGCCGTTGACGTACGTGCCGTTGTGGGAGCCGAGGTCGCGGATCTCCATCCGGCCGTCCGGCATCGCGTGGAACTCGGCGTGGTTGCGGGAGACCTGGAGGTCGGAGACGACCAGGTCGTTCTCCAGCGCACGGCCGATACGCATCACTCGGTCCAGCGAGAACTGGTGGAACGTGGTCGGGCTGCGGTCACCGTAGGCCGGCGGCGCCCCCGCGCCCCCACCGGGTCCCTGCTGCTGCGGGATCGACGGCGCCCCCTGCTGCGGCTGCTGCCAGCCGGCCTGCGGGGCCTGCTGCTGCGGTGCCTGCTGCGCCCAGCCGGCCCCCGCGCCCTGGGCGGCGTACGGCTGTTGCTGGGGCTGCGCGACGACGGCGGCACCGGCCAGGTTCAGGCGCGGGCCGTCGGTCGCATTGCCGAGGTGCAGGTCCGAGCCGGGGCCGATCTCCATCTGGTGAATCCGCTGGCCCTGTACGAACGTGCCGTTCGTGCTGCCGTGGTCCTCGATGACCCAACTGCGGCCGTTGAAGCTGACCGTCGCGTGACGCCAGGACACCCTGGCGTCGTCGAACACGATGTCACCCTGCGGGTCGCGTCCCAGGGTGTAAGGCCTGGACGGGTCGAGCGTCCAGGTCCGTCCGTTTGATTCCAGTACGAGTTCCGGCACTCCATGCCCCATGATTTGTCCCCCGAGTTGCCCCCATCGCAGGGAGTCTAGGGATGTCGAACATCGTGGGGAACTATTCCAGGCTCCGCCCCTTGACCGAAAGTCGGACCTTGTCACGAGCCTGCACCAGCGCTTCAACTCGCCCCGTTGACGGGGTTGAAACCTGACCGGAGAGTGGTAATCCCTCGCGAGGGGGACATGCGCGGCCGTCGGCCGCGCCGTGGATCGGGGGGTCTGCCATGAGTGCTGCGACGGACATCGGGACCGCGAGGCAGGGTGGGCGACTGCCGTGGGCGGACGTGCTGTTGTCCGCGATCGCGGCGGTGAGCTGGGCGTTGATCGGGATGGCGGGCACGGCCGCGCTCGGCCTGCACCTGCTCCAGGCGGACTCGGCGGGCTCACTGGGCCCGATGACAGCGGCAGTTGTGGCCCTGGGGGCAGGTGGTTCGGTCTCCCCGTCGGGCGATGTGTCCGCGTTCGGTCTCAAGGGCGCCGAGGCGCACACGGCCATCGAGATCACGCCACTGGGTGTGAGTCTGGTCGGGGCCCTGCTGCTGTCGTGGTTCTTCCTACGGTCCCTGCGCGCGGCCGGAGTTGTGATTGCGCCCGCCGAACTCCTCGCGCGCGCGGGCGCGGTGGTCGTCCTGTTCGTCGCGACGCTCGGCGGGCTGGCCTGGGCCGGGCACGACGTCATCACGATCGACGGCGGCTCGCTGGGTCTCGAGGACAAGCTGCCGGGCGGCGGGGCCGGTATTCCGGGGCTGGGCGACCTCGGGAACGTCGGCGGGCTGCTGCCCGACCGGATCGGCGACCTCGTCGGCGCGAAGGCGGCGGTCGGCTTCACCGTGGACACCGCGCCCACCCTCCTCGGCGGCCTCGGCTGGTCCACGGGCATCCTGCTGATCGCCCTGCTCGCCTCCCGCCGTACGCCGCTGCCGCGCGGCTGGGAAGCGGTGCACCGGGTCGTACGGCCGGCGGTCTCGGCGCTGGTCACAGTGCTGCTCGTGGCGGTGGTCGCCGGGCTCGCGGCGGCTGCGTACGCGGCGATCGGCGACGACCATCCGAAGCGGATCGCGGGCGCGGCTCTGCTCGGGGCGCCGAACGGGGTATGGCTTGGCCTCCCCATCGGCCTGTTCGTGCCATGGGACGGCAAGGCCACGGGCGCACTGGCCACGCTGCTGCCGGATCCCCTGGACAGGCTGCTGAGCGCACGGGCCGACGAACCGGTGACCCTGAGCCGCCTGGCCGAACTGGACGGACGGGTGTGGCTGCTGGCGGTGGCCGCGGCGGTGACGATGCTGCTGGCGGGGGTGCTGACGGCGGTCCGAACGCCGGTGGTGGGGGGTGGCGGGCATGTGGTGGGCCGTACACCCGGGGGCGCGAAGGGTGGCGGGGACATGGGCGCCCTCGGCTTCGCGGCGCGCTGCGCACTCCGGCTCGGGATCGCGACCGCCCTGACGCTGCCCCTGCTCGCCTGGCTGACGGACGTCTCCGTGGACGCGTCGCTGTCCGTCCTGGGCTTCGACGCGTTCGGTGCGGGCATCGAACTGCACGGCCACCTGGGTATGGCACTGCTGCTGGGGGCCGCGTGGGGTGCGGGCGCGGGGGCCGCCGGGGCGTTGCTGGCGTGGGTCAGCGGCTCCGCGGGATGGCGGGCGGCACCGCTGGCACGGGGCGTGGGTGAGACGGTCGCGTCACGCGGGTACGTCGACAAGGACTACGGCGGTCACAGCGACCACGGCAGTTACGGCGACGCAGTGAGCACCAGGCAGCCGGGGCCGTACTCGCCGGGCACGCCGTACCGGCCGCCGAATCCCGGGACGAATCCTTATCTGCGACTGCCGGATGAGTTGCGGACCCCGGGCGGCGGCCCGGAGGCGAGTGGTGGCGGGCCGACGGCGGAAGGCGGCCGGCCGGTTGCGGGTGGCCGAGGGCCGACGGCAGGTGGCAGCGGACCGGCGACGGGAGGCGGCGGGCGGATCCGGGGAGGCAGCCGGGGCACGGAGAGGCCGTACGACGGCCCCGGAACCCCTCGACCCCGCCCGCCCTACGACAACACCCCGGCCCCGGAGGAGGCATCGCCGTCCGGCGAACCGCCACCGGCGACCGATGTCCACGGCGCCCCGACCGTGGCCAGGCCCATCGCCCCGCCGCCCCGCTCTCCCGGACGGGGAGCACGCGACCGGCTCGACCCCTCCGACGACGGACCCCCTCCCCCGCCGCCACCGCCTCCGCCGGGGAGGCCGGAGGGGCGGGGCTGAGCCATGTACTCGTACGCCGGGGGGAACCGTGCGGCGTGGAAGATCAGAGAAGCCGGGGAAGCCGACGGTGCGGGGGTTGCGGCCTGTCACAGGCACGGCGTAGGGGGCCTGCCGTGCCGAAGGTCGGAGGAGCAGGTGGGGCCGTCGGGTGAACTGGGCGTGGGCAGGAGTGTGGTGTGGGGACGCGCGGTCGGGGCGTCCGGCGGGGTGTGGCTCAGAAGTAAGGCCGTCGACACCGGGCCGACATCCAATGTTCCGTGTCCGCCAGACGGACCGCACGGGCGGAGAGCAGGGGGCGCCGGATACGGTGGAGACACCATGAGCGCTTCGCAGACCTCCGAGGTCCCCACCCTCCTCGTCAAGATCTTCGGCAAGGACCGCCCTGGCATCACGGCCGGCCTCTTCGACACCCTTGCCGCGTACTACGTCGACGTGGTCGACATCGAGCAGGTCGTCACACGCGGCCGTCTGGTGCTCTGCGCGCTCGTGACCCAGCCGCCCGCCGGAGTGGAGGGCGATCTGCGGGCCACCGTGCACAGCTGGGCCGAGTCGGTGAAGATGCAGGCGGAGATCATCTCCGGGCGCGGCGACAACCGCCCGCGCGGTCTGGGACGTTCCCTGGTGACGGTCCTCGGCCACCCCCTCACCGCAGAGTCGACGGCCGCCGTCGCCACCCGGATCGCCAAGGTCGGCGGCAACATCGACCGTATCTTCCGGCTCGCCAAGTACCCCGTGACGGCAGTGGAGTTCGCGGTGTCCGGCGTGGAGACCGAGCCGCTGCGCACCGCCCTGGTGTCCGACGCCTCGGCGCTCGGCGTGGACATCGCGGTGGTGGCGGCGGGCCTGCACCGGCGGGCCCAGCGCCTGGTGGTCATGGACGTGGACTCCACCCTGATCCAGGACGAGGTGATCGAACTCTTCGCGGCGCACGCGGGCTGCGAGGACCAGGTCGCCGAGGTGACGGCGGCCGCGATGCGCGGCGAGCTCGACTTCGAGCAGTCGCTGCACGCGCGCGTGGCGCTGCTGAAGGGACTGGACGCCTCCGTCGTACAGAAGGTGCGCGGCGAGGTGCGTCTGACGCCGGGCGCACGGACCCTGATCCGCACGCTGAAGCGGCTCGGCTATCAAGTCGGCGTCGTCTCGGGCGGGTTCACCCAGGTCACGGACGATCTGAAGGAGCGCCTCGGACTGGACTTCGCCCAGGCCAACACCCTCGAGATCGTCGACGGAAAGCTGACGGGCCGGGTCACAGGCGAGATCGTGGACCGGGCGGGCAAGGCCCGGCTGCTGCGCCGGTTCGCCGCCGAGGCGGGCGTCCCCCTGTCCCAGACCGTGGCGATCGGCGACGGCGCCAACGACCTGGACATGCTGAACGCGGCCGGGCTGGGCGTCGCCTTCAACGCCAAGCCGGTCGTCCGCCAGGCCGCGCACACGGCGGTGAACTTCCCCTTCCTGGACACCGTCCTGTATCTGCTGGGCGTCACCCGCGAAGAGGTCGAGGCGGCGGACATGCACGACGAGGACTGAGCCGCTCGGGGCCCTCGGGGGGCAGAGGGCGGCCGCCGTCCCGTGACGTCACGGTCCCGGGACGGCGGGGCCTGGAGTCGTACGGGATCGGGGCCGGTCAGTCTTCCGGCTCCCAGTAGTCCACCAGGGTGCCCACGCCAGGTTCCACGGCCTTCCAGGAGCCCGTGAAGGTCAGGACGGCGAAGGCCGCGGCCGGAAAGCCGCGGAGGTTCATCCGGTCGCGGCTGTCGTCCTCGTCCGTGCCGGCGAGGATGCCGGCCAGGCCGTGCACCCCCGGATTGTGGCCGATCAGGACCACGTTCTGTGCGTCGTCAGGGACCTCGTTGAGCACGGCGATCAGCTCACCGGGCGAGGCCTCGTAGATCCGCTCCTCGTAGACGGTTTTCGGCCTGTGCGGGAGTTCATGCACGGCGAGCTTCCAGGTCTCGCGGGTCCGGATCGCGGTGGAGCACAGGGCCAGATCGAAGGGAATGCCGCTGTCGGCCAGCTTGCGTCCGGCGACCGCGGAGTCCATGCGGCCCCGCTCAGCGAGTGGCCGCTCATGGTCGGTCACCTGTGGCCAGTCGGCTTTCGCATGCCGGAAGAGGATGATCTTGCGGGGTTCTGCGACGCTCATGCGTCCCAGCTTCGCATGAAACAGGCCATGGGGCGCAGGGAGTTGACATGCGGATTTACCGCTCGCGGAGGGCTGTGCACCGGTGTGCGCTCAGTGTGCGAGCCACTGCTGGAGGCGCTCGAACAGGTGGCTGATGGCCGGATCGCCCGTGGCCGCCTGGGCGTCGGACGGGTTCAGTATCAGCATCAGCAGAGAGACGAAGGCGAGCGCCGGCAGAGCGAGGGCCCACCAGGGCAGCCGGAAGTCGACGCCGCCCCGGGTTGCCGGGTGGGTCCGGGTGTGCGTAGGGGCCGACATGATCGCCTCCGCTGGTCTCCGAGTGGTCCGTGACCCCCCTCTTGCGGCCACATCTCGAAGTTACGGAATCCGGCGCCGTCAACCCATCCGGTGATCCACCCACTTGACCCTGACACACACCCCCTAGGGGATGGGGGGCTAGCCCCACCATCGGCCGCCGGGGGCCGTGCTCAGGGGGACACGATCGTCGCGATGACGGCGATGACCACGAAGATGGCGAAGAACGAGCCGAAGACGAGCAGCATCTTCTTCTGGCTGTGCTGGGGGTTCGGATCGAGCACTGGCATGGGGCCAGTCTCGCACCCTTCGCCCGGACCGTATCGACCGGGGCGCCCCGCACCGGGTCGCTCCGGGCGACTCGCACCCCGTCGTCCCGTCAGCCTCCGGCCTCCTCCTCCACCGTCCGGTCGCGGCCCGCCAGCACGCCCACCGCCATCTGCGGGATCATCAGCGCGGCCATCAGGGCGATCGGCAGGCCCCAGCCACCGCTCTGCTGGTAGAGCACGCCGACCAGCAGCGGTCCCGGGATGGAGATCAGATAGCCGGTGCTCTGCGCGAAGGCGGAGAGCTGGGCGACGCCCGCGCCGGTCCTGGCCCGCATGCCGACCATGGTGAGGGCCAGCGGGAAGGCACAGTTGGAGACGCCGAGCAGCAGGGCCCAGGCCCAGGCGCCGCCCGCCGGGGCGAAGTACAGGCCCGCGTAGCCGGCCAGGCCGCAGACGCCCAGGACCAGCACGATCGGTCCCTGGTGCGGCAGCCGGGTGGCCAGGCGCGGAATGACGAAGGCGAGCGGTACGCCCATCACCATGGTGACGGCGAGGAGCAGCCCTGCCGTGCTCGCGGCGACGCCCGCGTCCCGGAAGATCTGCGCCATCCAGCCCATCGTGATGTAGGCGGCGGTGGCCTGGAGTCCGAAGAACACCGCGAGCGCCCAGGCCGTACGGCTCCGGGTGATCCGCAGCGGGGCCTGCGACCGCTCCTCCGCCTCCCGCGCCGATTTCGGAACAGGGGCCGTACCCCGGTCGCCCCGGTCCCGTACGAGCGGCAGCCACGGCAGTACGGCCGCGGCGGCGAGCGCCGCCCACACGGCGAGCCCGGAGCGCCAACTGCCGCCCAGCGCCTCGGTGATGGGCACGGTCACCGCGGCGGCGGCCGAGGTGCCCAGGGCGAGGGCCATCGAGTACAGGCCGGTCATGGAGCCGACCCGGTCCGGGAACCAGCGCTTGACGATGACCGGCATCAGGACGTTGCTGACCGCGATGCCCATGAGGGCGAGTGCGCTGGCGGCCAGGAATCCGGCCGTGGATCCGGTGTACGGCCGTATCAGCAGGCCGGCGGTGATGGCGACCATGCCCGCGCCCACCACGGCGGCCGGTCCGAAGCGGCGGGCGAGACGGGGTGCCATGACTCCGAAGACGGCGAAGCACAGCGGGGGCACCGAGGTGAGGAGCCCGGCCACGCTGCCGCTCATGCCGAGTCCGTCACGGACCTCTTCGAGCAGCGCGCCGAGGCTGGTGATGGCGGGGCGGAGGTTCAGCGCGGAGAGCATGATGCCGACGACGACCAGTCGCGTCGCCCACTCGCGCGTGGGCGACGCGACGCGGGTCGGGGGGCCGTCGGCATGCGCCATAGCGCCTTCGGCCGTGGATGTCGTCCGGGTGTTCTCGCTCGCCATGCCGACCATCATAGAATCATGGGATGATTGACCCCCATCCTCCGGGTGCGGACTTCCGGCCCCCGCGTGGGAAGGTGTGACATGGTCCTGAGCCACCCTCGTCGTTCGGCTCTGTCCGAGCAGGTCATCGCCGAGCTGCGGAACCAGATCACCTCGGGCGAGTGGCCGGTCGGCTCGCGCATCCCTACCGAGCCCGAGCTGGTGGAGCAGCTCGGGGTCGCGCGCAACACGGTCCGTGAGGCCGTCCGCGCGCTCGCGCACAACGGTCTGCTCGACATCCGACAGGGATCTGGCACATACGTCGCGGCGACCAGCGAGCTGGCGGGCGTGATGCACCGCCGCTTCGCCGGGACGGACCCTCAGCACATCGCCGAGCTGCGCTCCACACTGGAGGCGGGCGCGGCGAGGCTGGCCGCCGAGCGGCGTACCGAGAAGGACCTGAAGCAGCTGGACACTCTGCTGCTGCGGCGCGAGGAGGCGTGGGACTCGGGGGACGCGGAGGTCTTCGTGACCGCGGACGCGACGTTCCATCTGGCGGTGGTGGCCGCATCCCACAACGACGTCATGACCGCGATGCACGCCGACCTGGGCGAGGTGCTGCGGGACTGGTTGCGCGCGGACGTCGGCGACGTCATGACGCCCGAGACGCACATGGACCACGCGCGGCTGGTCGACGCGATCCGCGCGGGCGACGCGGAGGCGGCCGCGACGGAGGCCGCGAGCTACCCGTTCCTGTGCCGTCCCGGCCGGTTCAGCCGGCCCTCTGGTGGCTGACCCACACAGAGCGGACGTCCTCCCAGCACCGGCCGGTGAGCCGTACGGTCATCGCGGGCCCGGCGTCGACGGGGTCGGTGTCGGTGTCCAGGTCCCACCAGCTGTCGCACTCGATGTGCAGGCTCACGCGGTCGACGTCGACGTACGGGTTGTGGCAGTAGGCCATGACGTGCGAGCCGTGGACGGTCGTACGGCACTCCGCTCCGAAGAGGTGTGGCGCCGCTCCCTCGTTCCTCACGCGCGTGTGGGGCATCGCCTCGTACGGCAGGGACAGCACGAGGGCGACGGCCACGGTCGCCGAGGCCAGGCTGTGGGACAGACGCACAAGGGGACCTCCTCGGCCGTGCTGGGGAGGGCATTCACGAGATGGACTCGTACTCAAAAGAGTGCGCTGTTGTCGCACGTCCGCGCCCGGCTGGTGAGCCGAACGGGTGACCCGGGACAGGGGTGAGGCCCGTACCCGGGAGGGGTACGGGCCTCGTGAGCCGGTGCTGCCTCTGAGGGCGGCGATCAGGCGCCGATGGCGTGCAGGCCGCCGTCCACGTGGACGATCTCGCCGGTGGTCTTCGGGAACCAGTCGCTCAGCAGGGCGACCACACCGCGGCCGGCCGGCTCCGGGTCCTTCAGGTCCCACTCCAGGGGGGCGCGGGTGTCCCACACGGACGCCAGCTCCGCGAAGCCCGGGATGGACTTGGCGGCCATGGAGCCGATCGGGCCCGCGGAGATGAGGTTGCAGCGGATGTTCTGCTTGCCCAGGTCGCGCGCCATGTAGCGGTTGGTCGCCTCCAGGGCGGCCTTGGCGGGGCCCATCCAGTCGTACTGCGGCCAGGCGTACTGCGCGTCGAAGGTGAGGCCGACGACGGAGCCGCCGTTCTGCATCAGGGGCAGACAGGCCATCGTCAGCGACTTCAGGGAGAACGCCGAGACGTGCATGGCCGTGGAGACCGACTCGAACGGCGTGTTGAGGAAGTTGCCGCCGAGCGCGTCCTGCGGCGCGAAGCCGATGGAGTGCACGACGCCGTCGAGCCCGCCCAGCTCCTCACCGACGACGTCGGCGAGGCGGCCGAGGTGCTCGTCGTTGGTCACGTCGAGCTCGATGACCTTGGTGGGCTTGGGAAGCTTCTTGGCGATGCGCTCGGTCAGCGTGGGCCGCGGGAACGCGGTCAGGATGATCTCCGCGCCCTGCTCCTGGGCCAGCTTGGCGGTGTGGAAGGCGATGGAGGACTCCATCAGCACACCGGTGATCAGGACGCGCTTGCCCTCGAGAATTCCGCTCATGGTGATCAGTGACCCATTCCCAGTCCGCCGTCAACGGGGATGACGGCTCCAGTGATGTACGAGGCGTCGTCCGAGGCGAGGAACCGCACCGTCGCGGCGATCTCCTCCGGCTGCGCGTAACGGCCGAGCGGCACCTGCGCCATGATGGCCGCGCGCTGCTCTTCGCTGAGCGCCCTGGTCATGGCGGTGTCGACGAAGCCGGGGGCGACGACGTTGAAGGTGATGTTGCGCGATCCCAGCTCACGGGAGAGGGAGCGCGCGAAGCCGACGAGGGCGGCCTTGGAGGCGGCGTAGTTCGCCTGCCCGGGACCGCCGTACAGGCCGACGACCGAGGAGATCAGGACCACGCGGCCCTTCTTCGCGCGCAGCATGCCGCGGTTGGCGCGCTTGACGACGCGGAAGGTGCCGGTGAGGTTGGTGTCGATGACCGAGGTGAAGTCCTCCTCGGACATGCGCATCAGGAGCTGGTCCTTGGTGATCCCCGCGTTGGCGATCAGGACCTCGACCGGGCCGTGCTCGGCCTCGATCTCCTTGTAGGCCTGCTCCACCTGCTCGGTGTCGGTGATGTCGCACCTGACGGCGAGGCAGCCCAATTCCTCGAGGGCGGCCGGCGGCTCACCCGAGCGGTATGTGATCGCGACCTTGTCGCCGGCGTCGGCGAAAGCGCGGGCGATGGCGAGGCCGATGCCCCGGTTGCCTCCGGTGACGAGAACCGAGCGGCTCAACGGATCACCCTTTCGATAGCGGTCTGGCACATCCGCCCGGACATCCCGGACACCTGGATGACAGGCGGCTTCATCGAAAATCTATCGGTCGCGGCACGTCGACGGGCATTCGGGCACCGACAGTGGCGCGGGCGGGTCGCTGTCGGGTCCCTACAGAAAAGGGCCGATGCCGGACCCAAACCTGTGGTCCGCGGACGGTGCGGCGCGACATGATCGGAGCCGACAGGCCACGACAGCAGGGAGACCTCCGTGCCTCATTCCATCGACGAAGCCTTCACGGCGCTTCCCCTACGGTCCCTGGCCGACGCCGCGCTGGCACGCGCGCGTGCGCTGGGGGCCGAGCACGCGGACTTCCGGTTCGAGCGGGTGCGCAACGCGTCCTGGCGGCTCAGGGACGCCAAGCTCGCCGGATCGTCCGACACCACCGACCTCGGGTACGCGGTACGGGTCGTGCACGGCGGCACCTGGGGCTTCGCGTCCGGGGTGGACCTGACCCTCGACGCCGCCGCCAAGGTCGCCTCACAGGCCGTGGCGATGGCGAAACTCTCGGCGCAGGTCATCAAGGCCGCCGGGTCCGACGAGCGCGTGGAGCTGGCGGTCGAGCCGGTGCACGCCGAGAAGACATGGGTGTCGTCGTACGAGATCGACCCGTTCAGCGTGCCGGACCAGGAGAAGGCGGCGCTGCTGGCGGACTGGAGCGCACGGCTGCTGGCGGCGGACGGGGTGAACCACGTCGACGCCTCGCTGCTCACCGTCCACGAGAACAAGTTCTACGCGGACACCGCGGGCACCGTGACCACGCAGCAGCGGGTGCGGCTGCATCCGCAGCTCACGGCCGTGTCGGTGGACGAGTCCAGCGGCGAGTTCGACTCGATGCGGACCATCGCGCCGCCGGTCGGGCGCGGCTGGGAGTACCTCACCGGCACCGGCTGGGACTGGGACACGGAGCTGGAGCGGATCCCGGAGCTGCTCGCGGAGAAGATGCGGGCGCCGAGCGTCGAGGCGGGCCTGTACGACCTGGTCGTGGACCCGTCCAACCTGTGGCTGACCATCCACGAGTCCATCGGGCACGCGACCGAGCTGGACCGGGCCCTCGGCTACGAGGCCGCCTACGCCGGCACCTCCTTCGCCACCTTCGACCAGCTGGGCAAGCTGAAGTACGGCTCCGAGCTGATGAACGTCACCGGTGACCGTACGGCCGAGCACGGCCTCGCGACCGTCGGGTACGACGACGAGGGCGTCGAGGGCCAGTCCTGGGACCTGGTCAAGGACGGCACGCTCGTCGGCTACCAGCTGGATCGCAGGATCGCGAAGCTGACCGGGTTCGAGCGGTCCAACGGGTGCGCGTTCGCCGACTCCCCCGGGCACGTGCCCGTGCAGCGCATGGCCAACGTGTCGCTGCGGCCGGATCCGGCGGGCCTGTCCACGGAGGATCTGATCGGGGGCGTGGACCGCGGCATCTACGTCGTCGGCGACCGGTCCTGGTCCATCGACATGCAGCGCTACAACTTCCAGTTCACCGGGCAGCGCTTCTTCCGGATCGAGAACGGGCGGATCACCGGTCAGCTCAAGGACGTCGCCTACCAGGCGACCACCACCGACTTCTGGGGTTCCATGGCGGCCGTCGGCGGCCCGCAGACGTACGTCCTCGGCGGCGCCTTCAACTGCGGCAAGGCCCAGCCCGGACAGGTGGCCGCCGTGTCGCACGGGTGCCCCTCCGCCCTCTTCAAGGGCGTCAACATCCTCAACACCACGCAGGAGGCCGGCCGATGAGCGCGCGCACCGACAAGGCGCACAAGCCGCACGAGGTCGTCGAGCAGGCCCTCGCGCTGTCCCGGGCCGACGGCTGCGTCGTGATCGCCGACGAGCACTCGACCGCCAATCTCCGCTGGGCGGGCAACGCCCTGACCACCAACGGCGTCACGCGCGGGCGCACGCTCACCGTCATCGCGACCGTCGACGGCAAGGAAGGCACGGCGTCCGGTGTGGTGTCCCGGTCGGCCGTGACCGCCGACGAGCTGGAGCCGCTGGTACGGGCCGCCGAGGCGGCCGCGCACGGCGCAGGTCCCGCGGAGGACGCCCAGCCCCTGGTGACAGGCGTACCGGAGGCGCCGGACTTCACGGACGCGCCGGCGGAGACCTCGTCGGCGGTGTTCACGGACTTCGCGCCGGCGCTCGGCGAGGCCTTCGCACGCGCGCGTGCGGGCGGCCGCGAGCTGTACGGCTTCGCCAACCACGAGCTGGTCTCCACGTACGTGGGCACCTCGACGGGGCTGCGCCTGAGGCACGACCAGCCGACCGGCACGCTGGAGCTGAACGCCAAGTCCCCGGACCGTACGCGCTCGGCGTGGGCGGGCCGTTCCACGAGGGACTTCAAGGACGTCGACCCGGGCGCCCTGGACGCCGAACTCGCCGTACGCCTCGGCTGGGCCGAGCGGCGCGTGGAGCTGCCGGCGGGCCGCTACGAGACGCTGCTGCCGCCGACCGCGGTGGCGGACCTGCTGATCTACCAGTTGTGGTCGGCGTCGGGCCGGGACGCGACCGAGGGCCGGACGGTGTTCTCCAAGCCGGGCGGCGGCACGCGCGTCGGCGAGAAGCTCACCGACCTGCCGCTGACGCTGCGCAGCGACCCGAACGAGCCGGGCCTGGAGTCGGCGCCCTTCGTGATCGCGCACACCTCCGGCGGCGACCAGTCGGTGTTCGACAACGGGCTGCCCGTCGGGGCCACCGACTGGATCGGCGGCGGCGAGCTGAAGCACCTGACCACCACCCGGCACAGCGCGGGCCTGACCGGGCTGCCGGTCGCCCCGGCGATCGGCAATCTGATCCTGGACGGCGGCGAGGATCGCTCCCTCGACGAGATGGTGGCCGCCACCGAGCGCGGGCTGTTGCTGACGTGCCTGTGGTACATCCGCGAGGTCGACCCGGCGACGCTGCTGCTGACCGGCCTGACCCGGGACGGCGTGTACCTCGTGGAGAACGGCGAGGTGACCGGGCAGGTCAACAACTTCCGGTTCAACGAGTCGCCGGTGGACCTGCTGGGGCGGGCGACGGAGGCGGGACGGACGGAGAGGACGCTGCCGAGGGAGTGGAGCGACTGGTTCACCAGGGCAGCGATGCCCGCACTGCGGATCCCGGATTTCAATATGAGCTCTGTCAGTCAGGGCGTATAACCTCGTAGTCGGCTGTCACCCGACCGCCCGAAGATCACCGAGGAGATACGAGAACCGTGACGGACATCGTCGACGAGCTGACGTGGCGGGGGCTGATCGCCCTCTCCACCGACGAGGACGCATTGCGCAAGGCGTTCGCGGACGGTCCCGTCACGTTCTATTGCGGCTTCGACCCGACCGCGCCCAGCCTGCACCTGGGCAACCTCGTGCAGATCCTGACGATGCGCCGGATCCAGCAGGCGGGCAACCGCCCGCTGGGCCTGGTCGGAGGTGCCACGGGCCTGATCGGCGACCCGAAGCCGACGGCGGAGCGCACGCTGAACGACCCCGAGGTGGTGGCCGGCTGGGTGGCGCGGCTGCGCGGCCAGATCGAGAAGTTCCTCGACTTCGAGGGTCCGCACGCGGCGACCATGGTCAACAACCTGGACTGGACCCAGGGCCTGTCGGCCATCGACTTCCTGCGGGACATCGGCAAGCACTTCCGGGTCAACAAGATGATCTCGAAGGAGGCGGTCGCCCGGCGGCTGCACTCCGACGCGGGCATCAGCTACACCGAGTTCAGCTACCAGATCCTGCAGGGCATGGACTTCCTGGAGCTGTACCGGAGGTATGGCTGCACGCTGCAGACCGGCGGCAGCGACCAGTGGGGCAACCTCACGGCGGGCGCCGACCTGATCCACAAGGTCGAGCCGCACGTCGCGGTGCACGCGCTGGCCACGCCGCTGATCACCAAGGCGGACGGCACCAAGTTCGGCAAGACGGAGTCCGGCACGGTCTGGCTCGACCCCGAGCTGACCACGCCGTACGCCTTCTACCAGTTCTGGCTGAACGCCGACGACCGGGACATCTCCAAGTTCCTGCGCATCTTCAGCTTCCGCTCCCGTGAGGAGATCGAGGAGCTGGAGAAGCAGACGGAGGAGCGCCCCCAGGCCCGTGCCGCGCAGCGGGCACTGGCCGAGGAGCTGACGACGCTCGTGCACGGCGCCGACCAGACCGCGGCCGTGATCGCCGCCTCCAAGGCGCTGTTCGGCCAGGGCGAGCTGACCGAGCTGGACGAGCGCACGCTGGCGGCGGCCCTCTCGGAGGTACCGAACGTCCAGGTCGCGGAGCTCGGCCCGGTCGTCGATCTGTTCGCCGAGGTCGGCCTGGTGGCGAGCAAGTCGGCCGCGCGGCGCACCGTCAAGGAGGGCGGTGCCTACGTGAACAACGTGAAGGTAGCCGGCGAGGACGCCGTCCCCGCCAAGGAGGACCTGCTGCACGGCCGCTGGCTGGTGCTGCGCCGGGGCAAGAAGAACCTGGCGGCCATCGAGGTCACGGCCGCCTGAGACGGACCGAAGGGCGGCTCCCGGTGGGGAGTCGCCCTTCGCCGTGTCCGCCCGTCAGACGGTTCGCTGCTGCTTCTTCTTCCCCAGCGTCGCCATGTACGCCATGTCGACGAAGAAGACGATGATGATCGCGGCGACGAGCTGGAACGCGTGCCGGCTCCAGTCGACGCCGCGGGTCTCCGCGACGCCGAGCGCTGCGGCGATGGCGTTGCCCGCGATCGCGCCGAGGATGCCGCAGATGGTGGTCAGCCAGAGGGGGCTGTGCTGCTTGCCCGGGATGACCGCCTTGGCGATGATCCCCAGCACGAATCCTACGATGATCGCCCACAACCAGCCCATGGCTGCCTCCTCGTCCGGCTCGACGTGAGCATTACGAAAAGTCTCGGCCGGTCCGCCGTACGGCGCATGTCGGGTACGGCCGTACGACGGACCCCGCTACGTGGGCCTGCGCAGCATGTTCGCCCGAGCGGCGGGTGACCCGGTCTCGTAGGCGGCGCAGGTGCGGCGTACCGTGAGAGGTGTCCTGCCCGGTACCCCGAGCGGGTACGGACGGGGTACGGGCGGGGAGAGTCCGATGCGGGCGGATGGTGGAATGTGATGCGGAAACAGCGCGGTGGCGGAAACGTCCAGGTGTTCCGGATCACCGGAGCCCGGACCGGCCTGGCCGAGGACGTGCGCGGGCGGCAGCGCCGGTACGTCATCTCGATGACGATCCGCACGGTCTCGGTGATCCTCGCGGTCTCGCTCTGGAACGTCGAACGGCACGTCGCGATCGTGGCGTTGGTGCTCGGTGCCCTCCTTCCCTATGTCGCCGTGGTGATCGCCAACGCGGGGCGTGAGCGGCCGCCTTCGCTGCCGTCGACGTTCGGCATCGCGCCGACCCGGACGATGATCGCGCCTCCGCGGGCGAAGGACGCGCAGGCGGAATCCGTGCCGAAGGACGTGGAGGGCGAGCGGGCGGCCGGAGTGAGCGGTGAACGTCCCAACCCGGTGTGACCATCGCGGATGCGCAGCGACGCGGCACGGGCCCGGCGGCAAGCTCAAGAAATGCTCAGATCAATCATGCAGTTCCGGTGCCGACCGACGGGTGACCCGTGACATACTGCGTACGCGCTCCGCATCCCCCGTCGGAGCGACGGACCGACGCCGGGCAGCTCCCCCCGTGGCTGCTCGGCGTCGCCTTGTTTGCGGGGCTTTCTGTGAGACGAACCTGTGAGTGACGCGATCTGTTCAGCCAAGGGCTGCCGTGCCGACGCCGTGTGGGTCCTGGCGTGGAACAACCCGAAGATCCACACCCCGGACCGCCGCAAGACCTGGCTCGCCTGCGAGGAACACCGCGAGCATCTGTCCCAATTCCTGGGTGTACGGGGCTTCTTGAAGGACGTGGTCCTGCTGAGGGAGTGGGAACCCACCGAAGGGGCCTAGGCGGCAGCGCCCCGAAGGGGACGGCATATCGCTGCTCTTCCAGCGGAGTGCTCAGCCGCCGATGGCCGACATCGGGCGGTCCGGCTGGAGGAACGTCGGGTCGTCCAGGCCCGAGCCCGCCTTCTTGCCCCACATCGCCTTGGTCCAGATCTCGGCGATCTCCTCGTCCGGGGCGCCGGAGCGCAGCGCACCGCGCAGGTCCGTCTCCTCACGCGCGAACAGGCAGGTGCGTATCTGGCCGTCGGCGGTGAGGCGGGTGCGGTCGCAGGCCGCGCAGAACGGGCGGGTGACCGAGGCGATCACGCCGACGCGGTGCGGACCGCCGTCGACCAGCCAGCGCTCTGCCGGGGCCGAGCCGCGGTCACCAGCGCCCTCGGGGGTGAGCTCGAAGCGGGTACGCAGGGAGGCCAGGATATCCTCGGCCGTCACCATGCCCTCGCGCTTCCAGCCGTGCTGGGCGTCCAGGGGCATCTGCTCGATGAAGCGCAGTTCGTACTCGTGCTTCACCGCCCAGGCCAGCAGGTCCGGGGCCTCGTCCTCGTTCAGGCCCGGCATCAGGACCGTGTTGACCTTGACCGGGGTGAGGTCCGCCGCGCGGGCGGCCTCGAGGCCGTCCAGGACGTCCTTGTGCCGGTCCCGGCGGGTGAGGGCCTTGAAGACGTCCGGGCGCAGGGTGTCCAGGGAGACGTTGACCCGGTCCAGACCGGCCGCCTTCAGCGCGGCCGCCGTGCGCTTGAGCCCGATGCCGTTGGTGGTGAGGGACATCCGGGGGCGCGGCTCGAGGGTGGCGACCCGCTCGACGATGCCGACCAGGCCGGGGCGCAGCAAGGGCTCTCCCCCGGTGAAGCGGACCTCCTCGATGCCGAGGGAGGAGACGGCGATGTCGATCAGGCGGACGATCTCGTCGTCCGTGAGCAGGTCCGGCTTGGCCAGCCACTGCAGGCCCTCCTCGGGCATGCAGTACGTGCAGCGCAGGTTGCACCGGTCGGTCAGCGAGACTCTCAGATCGGTGGCCACCCGGCCGTAAGTGTCGATGAGCACGTGGGCCCCCTCCCTCGTCCTGACACTTGTTCTCCGTCACTTGCGAGCCTACGTGACACCACCGACATCGGCCGAGGGCCCATCACCACGAGGTAGGACGCGGCCGCGTCGTAGGGACCTACGACGCGGCCGTCCGTACGGGTCTTCCGGTGACCGTCAGTGCGCTCCGGTGCCGGTCAGCGACCGTACTTCCAGTTCGGCGTACTTGTCGGCGTCCGGTTCCTCCTTCGACAGCAGGGTGCCGACGATGCCGAGGACGAAGCCGACCGGGATCGAGATGATGCCCGGGTTCTCCAGCGGGAACCAGTGGAAGTCGACGTCCGGGAACATCGACGTCTCCTTGCCGGAGACGACCGGCGAGAACAGCACCAGGCCGACCGCGCTGACCAGGCCGCCGTAGATCGACCACAGGGCGCCGCTCGTGGTGAACCGCTTCCAGAACAGGCTGTAGAGGATCGTCGGCAGGTTGGCGGAGGCGGCGACCGCGAAGGCCAGTGCGACCAGGCCGGCGACGTTCAGGTCGCGGGAGAGAGCACCGAGGACGATGGAGACGGCGCCGATGCCGACCGTGGCGTACCGGGCCGCGTTGATCTCCTGCTTCTCGGTGGCCTGTCCCTTCTTGATGACGTTCGCGTAGATGTCGTGGGCGAACGAGGAGGACGAGGCCAGGGTGAGGCCGGCGACCACCGCGAGGATCGTGGCGAAGGCGACGGCCGAGATGGTGGCGAGGAGGATCGCGCCCCAGTTGGAGTCCACCCCGCCGAGGTGCAGCGCGAGGAGTGGTGCGGCCGTGTTGCCCGCCTTGTTGGACGCGATGATCTCGTCCGGCTTGATCAGTGCGGCCGCGCCGAAGCCGAGGGCGAGTGTCATCAGGTAGAAGGCGCCGATCAGACCGATGGCCCAGATCACGGACTTCCGGGCGGCTTTCGCGGTGGGCACCGTGTAGAAGCGGATCAGGATGTGCGGCAGACCGGCGGTGCCCAGGACCAGGGCGATGCCGAGCGAGATGAAGTCCAGCTTGGTGGTGCCCGTCGCGCCGTACTTCAGTCCGGGCTCGAGGAAGGCGGAGCCCTTGGCGCTGTTGTCGGCGGCCGAGCCGAGCAGGTCGGAGATGTTGAAGTTGAACTTCAGCAGGACCAGGAAGGTCAGCAGCAGGGCGCCGAGCATCAGCAGCACCGCCTTGACCATCTGGACCCAGGTGGTGCCCTTCATGCCGCCGATGGTGACGTACACGATCATCAGGACGCCGACGAGGGCGACGATGCCGATCTTCCCGCCGTCGCTGGTGATGCCGAGCAGCAGGGAGACCAGGACGCCCGCGCCGGCCATCTGGGCCAGCAGGTAGAAGATCGACACGACGATCGTGGAGGTGCCGGCGGCCGTACGGACCGGGCGCTGGCGCATCCGGTACGCGAGCACGTCGCCCATGGTGTAGCGGCCGGAGTTGCGCAGCGGCTCGGCGACCAGGAGCAGCGCGACCAGCCAGGCGACCAGGAAGCCGATCGAGTACAGGAAGCCGTCGTAGCCGAAGAGGGCGATGGCGCCTGCGATGCCGAGGAAGGACGCGGCGGACATGTAGTCGCCGGAGACGGCGAGGCCGTTCTGGAAACCGGTGAACTGCCGTCCGCCGGCGTAGAAGTCGGCGGCGTCCTTGGTCTGGCGGCCCGCCCAGACCGTGATGACGAGGGTGGCCGCGACGAAGATCGCGAACAGCGTGATGATGAGCGTCCGGTGCTCGGTGGCCTCCCCGGCCGCCAGGGTGATCGCGGGGCTCATGCGCCGCCCTCCATCCGGGACTTGATGACATCGGCCTTGGGGTCGAGCTCGGCGGCGGCGTGCCGCGCGTACCACCAGGCGATGAGGAAGGTGGTGAGGAACTGGGCGAGGCCCAGGACGAGGGCGACGTTGACGTTGCCGAACACCTTGGTGCCCATGAAGCCGCCCGCGTAGTTCGACAGCAGGACGTACACCAGGTACCAGGCGATGAACGCCACGGTCAGCGGGAAGGCGAACGAACGGTAGGAGTGGCGCAGTTCACCGAACTCCGCGCTCTCCTGCACCGCGACGAACTCCTCGGTGGAAGGGAGTTGGGGGCCGGCTTTCGAGGGGGGCGGTGTCTCGGTTGCCACGGAGTCTCCTCAGTGTTGCGGGTGGATTGCGACAGGGGGGCTCGATCGTGCTCGTGCTCCCTGTCGAAGGTCCACGGCGCCACGCGAGGACCGGTTCAAGTCCTATGAGTTCTTTCAGAAGTCGTCTCCCGAAATCATTGCTGGCCAGCGAGATGTGGAGATAGCTTCACCCTGCACCACCCGTCATGCACCTGCCCGAGCGCCACCTGTGTCTCGGGCGGTTTCTTTTTCGGATGATGTGGAGATCCCATGCCTCATCTGCGCTCCAGACGCAGGCTCGCGCTCGCCGTACCCGTCGTGCTGTCGCTGACCGCCTCGCTCGGTTTCCTGCCGGCGGTGGCGTCGGCGGTGCCGCAGACGGCTCCAGCCTCCCGGGCGGCGGACGGCGCCACCCAGGCCTACGTCGTCAACACCCGCACGGATCACGGCACGATCACGTCGGTGCAGAGGGCGATCGCCGCGAACGGCGGCAGCATCGTCGCGACGTACGACCGGATCGGTGTGATCGTCGTCCACTCCGCGAACCCGGACTTCGGCAAGCGAATACGCGCCGTGCGCGGGGTGCAGTCGGCGGGTGCCACGCGCACCGCGCCGCTCAGCGCCGCGGGGACCACGGACGAGGGTGCCGTACAGGTCCTGTCGAAGGCCGAGGCCGCGAAGGTCGCGGGGAGTTCCGCGTCGGGCGAGGAACCCTTCGAGGCCGACCAGTGGGACCTCAGGGCGATAGGCGCCGACAAGGCCGCGCGGATCGACCCCGGCAGCAAGAAGGTGACCGTCGGCATCATCGACACCGGCGTCGACGACACGCACCCCGACATCGCCCCGAACTTCTCCGCCTCGCAGTCCGCCAACTGCGTGAGCGGCAAGGCGGACACGACGTACGGCGCCTGGCGCCCCGTGGACGCCGACCACTACCACGGCACGCACGTCGCCGGCGAGATCGCCGCGGCCCGCAACGGCATCGGCGTCGCGGGCGTGGCCCCCGGCGTGAAGGTCGCGAGCATCACCGTCGCCCAGCCGGACGCCGGCCAGCTGTTCTACCCGGAGAGCGTCGTCTGCGCCTTCGTGTTCGCCGCCGACCACGGCATCGAGGTCACCAACAACAGCTACTACGTTGATCCCTGGCTGTACAACTGCCTCGACGACCCCGATCAACGTGCCATCGTCGACGCGGTCAACAGGGCCCAGCTGTACGCACAGCACAAGGGCACGCTCAATGTCGCCTCGGCGGGCAATTCCAACGACGACCTCGACTCGCACGCGCTGGTCGACGGGTCCAGCCCCGACGACTCGACGCCGGTGACCCGCACGGTCGACCCGCACGAGTGCTTCGACGTGCCGACCCAGCTGCCCGGTGTGGTCACCGTCAGCGCGACCGGCGTCAAGGGCGCCAAGTCGTACTACTCCAGCTACGGCAAGGGCGTCATCGACGTGGCGGCCCCCGGCGGCGACAAGTTCCAGATCCCGGACACGCCGTCGCAGAACGGCCGCATCCTGTCCACGCTGCCGAACAACCAGTACGGCTTCCTCCAGGGCACGTCGATGGCGTCCCCGCACGTGGCCGCGGTGGCCGCGCTGCTGAAGTCGACCCACCCGCACGCCACGCCGGCCCAGCTCCAGGCGCTGCTCAAGGCCGAGGCGGACAACCCGGGCTGCCCGGCCGAGCCGTACGACGGGGACGGCGACGGCGTCGTGGACGCGACCTGCGTCGGCGGCAAGCGCGTCAACGGCTTCTACGGAGCCGGCATCGTCAACGCTCTGCGCGCGGTCGAGTAGGACCGCTTCCCAGGACCTGAGCCCCCGTTCCAGGGCTTGAGTCCGCTTTCCCAGGACTTCCCGCACGGCCCGCTCGTACCGCGAACGAACTGGAGAAACAGACACATGACAGCGCCCAAGCCGCGTTTCCGTCGCGCCATGGTGATCCCGGTCGGTATGGCCATGGCGACGGCAATCGCCTTCCTGCCGAACGTGACGGCGTCGGCCGCGCCCGCCACGCCCACGGTGACCGCCGACGCGACCGCGCTCAGCTACGTCGTCAACGTCCCGCCGGGGCATGGCGTTTCCGCGCACGTGAAGAAGGCCATCGCCGCCGCGGGCGGCTCGATCGTGATCGCGTACGACCAGATCGGCGTGATCGTCGTCCACTCGTCCAACCCGGACTTCGCGAAGACCATCCGCACGGTGCCCGGGGTCGACTCGGCGGGCAACACTCGCAACGCGCCGCTGCCCGCCCAGTCGACCACGGACGTCGGCACGCCGCAGGCGCTCAGCGCCGAGCAGATCGCGGACGTCCAGGCGGCCGACGGACAGGACCCGCTGGAGCCGCTGCAGTGGGACCTGCCCGCCATCAAGGCGGACAAGGCGCACGAGAAGACGCTCGGCAGCCGGGAGGTCACGGTCGCCGTCATCGACACCGGCGTCGACGACACCCACCCGGACATCGCGCCCAACTTCGACCGCGGTGCTTCGGCCAACTGTGTCACGGGCAAGCCGGACACCACCGACGGCTCCTGGCGCCCCAGCGCGGCCGAGAGCCCGCACGGCACGCATGTGGCCGGTGAGATCGCGGGCGCGAAGAACGGCGTCGGCATCACCGGTGTCGCGCCCGGCGTGAAGGTCGCCGGCATCAAGGTGGCCACCACCGCCGGCTACTTCTACACCGAGGCCGTGGTCTGCGGCTTCGTATGGGCCGCCGAGCACGGTGTCGACGTGACCAACAACAGCTATTACACCGACCCGTGGTACTTCAACTGCAAGAACGACCCGGACCAGAAGGCGCTCGTCGACGCCATCACCCGGGCCACGCGGTACGCGGAGAAGAAGGGCACGGTCAACGTCGCGGCGGCGGGCAACGAGAGCTACGACCTCGCGTCCGACTCGATCACCGACCCGGTCTCGCCGAACGACGGCACCCCGTCGGACCGGGTGATCGACCCGTCCAAGTGCTACGACATACCGACCCAGTTGCCGGGTGTCGTCACGGTTGCGGCGACCGGCGCGAAGGGCCTCAAGTCGTCCTTCTCCAACTACGGCCTCGGGGTCATCGACATCGCCGCGCCCGGCGGCGACTCGACGGCCTACCAGACGCCGGCGCCCCCGGCGACCAGCGGCCTGATCCTCGGCCCGCTGCCGGGCGGCACATGGGGCTACATGGCCGGTACGTCGATGGCGACCCCGCACGTCGTGGGTGTGGCCGCATTGATCAAGTCGACGCACCCGCACGCGTCCGCCGCCCAGGTGAAGTCGCTCCTGTACGCCGAGGCCGACGCCACGCCGTGCACGGACCCGTACGACATCAACGGCGACGGCAAGATCGACGCGGTCTGCGAGGGCACGAAGAACCACAACGGCTTCTACGGCTGGGGCACGGCGGACGCACTGGACGCCGTGACCAAGTAGGACGTCGGTCGACCGAGTAAGGCGTTGAGCGGGTCGGACACGGTTCCGGCCCGCTCAAGCCATGGCCCGAGTCGTGCAAGGACTCATGGCCCGAGATTGATTGCGTCAATACTGCATAGTGCAGTCATGACCGAAATCAAGTTCGCTTGGGAGGCGGTGGGCGGCGACCCGGCCCTCGTCTCGCGCGTCTCAACCGTCGTACGCCGTGGAGCGCTCGAGGCGCGGCTTCCCGTGCGGGAGCTCGCGCGGGGGTGTGTGGCCGCCTGCGCGCTGGCCGCCGCCGAACTCGGGGCGCTGCGGGCAGGCCTTGCCGAGGTGCCGGAGGTGCGGGTCGACGACGGGGCCGTGGCGACCGCCTTTCGCAGTGAGCGGGAGTTGCTCGTCGACAAGCGGGCGCCCGTCTCCTTCGCGCCCTTGTCGCGGTTCTGGCGTACGGCGGACGGATGGGTGCGTACGCATGCCAACTACCCGCATCACCGGGCACGGTTGCTGAGCGCACTGGGGCTTCCCGAGGACGCGACCGCGGATCATGTCGCCGGGCGGCTCGGCGAGCGGTCGGCCCTCGCTGTGGAGGACTCCGTCCACGACGCCGGCGGTCTCGCCGTGGCACTGCGGTCGCCCGAGGAGTGGGCCGGGCACGGGCAGTACGCCGCGCTGGTCGAGCGGCCCCTGGTGGAGCGCGGTCGCCTCGACGCCGGGCACGCGCGTGTGCTCGCGCCCGTCGAGCGCGTCGAGGGCATTCCCCTGCTGCCCGCTTCCGGGGTGCGCGTCCTCGATCTGACGCGGGTCCTCGCCGGTCCCGTCGCCACCCGTACGCTCGCGGTGCTCGGTGCGGACGTGCTGCGTCTCGACGCGCCGTGGCTGCCCGAACTGCCCGACCAGCACGCCGACACGGACTTCGGGAAGAAGTCGGCGACCTTGGACCTCACGACGGACGCGAAGACCTTCGAGGAGCTGTTGTCCTCGGCGGACGTCGTCGTCACCGGTTACCGGCCCGGTGCCCTGGACCGGTTCGGGCTCTCGCCCGAGGCGCTGGCCGAGCGGCGCCCGGGGCTGGTCGTGGCGCAGGTGTCTGCATGGGGCGCGTACGGGCCATGGGCCGGGCGGCGCGGCTTCGACAGCCTGGTGCAGGTCGCGAGCGGCATCGCCGCCATCGAGGGCCCGGCCGGGCAACCCGGCGCGCTGCCCGCGCAGGCCCTCGACCACGGCACCGGCTATCTGCTCGCCGCCGCGGTGCTGCGGGCGCTGACGGAACGGTCGTACGACGGTGAAGGACGGTTCGTACGGCTGGCGTTGGCACGGACCGCCGCCTGGCTGACGGACGGGATCCAGGGCGGCCCGGAGGGCGAGGTGCCGTACGAGGGCGCGGACGCGTGGCTCGGCGAGCGGCACAGTCCGATCGGGCGGCTGCGGTACGCGCTGCCACCGGTCTCCTTCGCCGGCGGGCCCGTCGACTGGGCGCGGCCTCCGGCTCCCTGGGGGGCGGACGCGCCGCAGTGGGAGTGAGCACACGCGTACCGGGAGCTGAGTTCTCACCTCCCTTTTCGCGTACCGCACTTGCCCCGGTTTGCCGTGCCTGGCGGGGTGAACCTCACGCGGTCACCAGCACCTTGAGCGCGGTGCGCTCGTCCATCGCCTTGTAGCCCTCCGGCACGCCCTCCAGACCGACCGTCATGTCGAAGACCGGCGAGGGGTCGACGCTGCCGTCGAGGACGTCGGGCAGCAGGTCCGGGATGTAGGCGCGGACCGGCGCGACACCGCCGCGCAGGGCGATGTTCCGGTCGAACATGACGCGGAGGTCGACTCCGGTGCCGCTGCCGTGCGGGACGCCGACGAAGCCGATGGCGCCGCCGTCGCGGGCGATGTTGACGGCCGTACGCATGGACTGCTCCGTGCCGACGGCCTCGACGACGGCGTGCGCGCCCTGGCCGCGGGTGAGTTCGCGGACGGCCTCTACCGCCGCGTCCCCGCGTTCGGCGACGACGTCGGTGGCGCCGAAGCGGCGTGCGATGTCCGTACGGACATCGTGGCGGCCCAGCGCGATGATCCGCTCGGCGCCCAGCCGCCTGGCGGCGAGCACGGCGCACAGGCCGACGGCGCCGTCCCCGACGACGGCGACCGTGGCGCCGGGCCGGGCGCCCGCGCCGAGGGCGGCGTGGTGGCCGGTGCCGAGGACGTCGGAGAGGGTCAGCAGGGCGGAGAGCAGATGGTCGTCCGAGGCCGCCTCCTTCGGCAGCCGGACGAGGGTGCCGTCGGCGAACGGCACGCGCACTGCCTCGCCCTGGCCGCCGTCGTAGCCGACGGAGCCCCAGAAGCCGCCGTGCTCGCAGGAGCTGGTCAGCCCCTCGCGGCAGTAGTCGCAGACGCCGTCGGACCACATGAAGGGGGCCACCACGAGGTCGCCGCGGCGTACGGTGCCCACCTCGGAGCCGGTGTCCTCGACGAGGCCGAGGAACTCGTGCCCGATCCGCTGCCCCGGCCGGCGGGCCGCCTCGCCGCGGTACGCCCACAGGTCGCTGCCGCAGATACAGGCGCGCAGCACGCGTACGACCGCGTCGGTGGACAACTGCACCACCGGCTCGGGCACGTTCTCCACCCGCACGTCGTACGGAGCGTGGATAGTGGTGGCGCGCATGGCGAGGGTCCTTCTCGTGCGGTGTACCGGTGCGACGCGCTCACGGGGTGGTCGAGCGCACTTCACGGTACGACGTCACCGGTGCGCGCCGCGCGCCGAGGGCACCCCGGACCAGCAGGAACTGTGCTGCGAGATAGGTGATCATGACCCAGAGGCCGGGGTGCGGGAGCTGCGGCCAGTCGGCGATGCCGGTCGCGAGGAGGGTGTCGGACAGCAGGAAGAGCGTGCCGCCGAGCCCGGCGACGGGGCCGAGGCGGGTGGCCGCGCCGTACGCCATGACGGTGAGCAGGGTGCTGTAGCAGGCGACGGGGACGCGCAGGCCCGCGGGCAGGTCCGGCCACAGGAGAACGACGATCACGAGGGCGGTGAGGGCGTAGAGCGGGGCGAGCAGGGTGGTACGCGCGCGTGGTGAGCCGTAGCCGCGGAACAGGAGCAGATAGCAGACGTGTCCGGCCGCGAAGCAGGCCATGCCGGCCATGAAAGCGAGGTCGGCGCCGGACATGAGCAGCACGTCACCGCCCCACCCGCACAGGAGAGCCGCGACGAGGAGTCGCGGGGCGCCGCTCACGCCGGCGTACGCGGCCAGCAGGAGCATCAGGAGGGGCTTGGCCGCCAGGTGCGCGGCGTGCGGCCCGACCGCCAGGGCGACGAGGTCGACGGCGGCGGCCAGGACGAAGGCGGTGAGGAGGGCACGGGAGGCTCTCACGCGGTGACCGTCTCCTCGACAGGCTCCGGAGCGGGCACCGGCTGCCAGCCCGGCCCGCGCAACATCCGGCCCGCGCGTTCGCGCCAACTGCCCGCCGTCCTGACGTCCTTGACGATGGCGACGTACTCGTGCGTGGCGACCTTGATCGGGTTGAACGTACTGATGTTCTTCGTCAGTCCGTACACGGGCCGCTCGGCCTCGGGCGCGAAGGAACCGAAGAGACGGTCCCAGACGATGAGGATCCCGCCGAAATTGCGGTCCAGATAGCCGCCCTGAGAGGCATGGTGCACCCGGTGGTGCGACGGGGTGTTGAGGGTGGACTCGAACCAGCGCGGCATCTTGTCGATCCGCTCGGTGTGGATCCAGAACTGGTAGACGAGGCTGACCGAGGAGCAGAAGACCAGGGCGGCCGGGTGCACGCCGGCGGCGACCAGCGGGAGGTAGAACGGCCAGGAGGTGAGGGACGTCCACGGCTGGCGCAGCGCGGTGGTGAGGTTGAACTTCCGGCTCGAGTGGTGGACGACGTGGCAGGCCCACAGGATGCGGATGACGTGATGGCCGCGGTGCGACCAGTAGTAGAAGAAGTCCTGCGCGAGCAGCATCAGCAGGACCGTCCACCACAGCAGCGGCACGCGCAGGGGGGTGAGCGCGTAGACCGCGTCGTAGATCAGGACGATCGGGATCTTCCACAGCGCGTCGAAGAACAGACTGCCGAGCCCCATGGAGACGTTCGTCGCGGCGTCCTTGGCCTCGTACCCGGCGTCGCCCTCGTCCGGATGGAGGCGGACGCTGATCATCTCTATGACGGTGAGCAGCAGGAAGGCCGGGATCGACCAGACCACGACGTCGGGAAGGTTCGGCATGCGTGCACCGTAGAGCGGCCGGACCGCCACGGCTAGAGGTTGTTACCCACAAGTATTCGGCTAGTGCTGTGGCCGGGAAGGTTTGCCGGGAAGCTCGCGGCGTCCGGTGCGGTGCATCGCAAGGCGGAGCGTCACCCGCGTACTGGATGTACTCGGGTGATGCGACAACGCCGCGAGGTGCCGTGCCGGGCGTCGCGAGCCGGTGAACCTTTCCGGTCACAGCACTAGACCCCCGCGGCGCCCAGCAGTGTCCCGGCGGCGTAGGTGACCCCCATGGCCAGGGCCCCGCCGACGACGTTGCGCAGAACCGCCCGCCACGGGTCCGCCGCGCCCATCCGGGCACTGCTCCAGCCGGTGAGGACGAGCGCGGCCAGGACGGACACCACGGTGACCGGGAGCCGCCAGGCCGCGGGCGGCAGCACGATCGCGAGCAGCGGCAGCAGGGCGCCCACCGTGAAGGCGAGGAAGCTCGCCCACGCCGCATGCAGCGGGTTGGTCAGCTGGTCCGGGTCGATACCGAGCTCCACGCGCGCGTGGGCCCTGAGCGCGTCCCGCGCGGTGTACTGCTCGGCCGCCTCCCGCGCCACCTGGCGCGACAGCCCACGCTGCTCCAACAGCCCGGTCAGCTCCTCCAGTTCGGCCTCCGGCTGTTCCTTCAGCTCCCTCTTCTCCAGGGCCAGGGCGGCCATCTCGGAGTCACGCTGGGTGGACACCGACACGTACTCCCCTGCCGCCATCGACATCGACCCGGCGAGCAGTCCGGCGAGTCCGGCGGTGAGCAGCGTGTCCCGGTCGCCGGTGGCCCCGGCCACACCGACGACGATGCCGGCGGTGGACACGATGCCGTCGTTGGCGCCGAGCACGGCGGCACGCAGCCAGTTGAGCCGCGAGCCGAGCCCCCCGCGGTGCGGCTCCGTGTGATTCGCTTCCGTCACAGCAGGGAGGATCGCACTCCGGGCGGCCCCTCCGCAGCACCGACTCGACGGCCTCCGGCGCCGGCGCATGCGCCCGCGCGCGGGAACCTTCCACCGCGGGAAGGAACTTGAAGGCGAGTCGGTGCGCCACCCGCCTCGTGGCCGGGGCTGTCAGTCGTGGCCCGTATCCTCAATGACCATGCTCGAAGACCGTACGACCGCAGCGTCCTCCCCCACCGAGTGGCCGGCCGCGTATCCGCAGGGGTACGCGGTCGTTGACGTGGAGACCACCGGACTGGCCCGCGACGACCGCATCATCTCCGCGGCCGTCTACCGGCTGGACGCACGCGGCGAGGTCGAGGACCACTGGTACACGCTGGTCAATCCGGAGCGCGATCCGGGCCCGGTGTGGATCCACGGTCTGACGAGCGAGGTGCTGGAGGGAGCGCCCCTCTTCGAGGAGGTCGCCGAGGAGTTCTCGGCGCGGCTGGCGGACCGGGTGCTCGTCGCGCACAACGCGGTCTTCGACTGGCAGATGATCGCGCGTGAGTACGCGCGCGCGAAGCGCGAGGCCCCGGTGCGGCAGCGGCTGTGCACCATCGCGCTCTCCAAGGAGCTGGGCCTGCCGCTGCCCAACCACAAGCTGGAGTCGCTCGCGGCGCACTTCGGCGTCGTGCAGCGGAACGCACACCACGCGCTGGACGACGCGCGCGTGCTCGCGGAGGCGTTCCGGCCCAGCCTGCGGGCCGCGGCGGTGGGCGGGCTGAGGCTGCCGCTGCTGGAGTGCCGGCCGCTGACGGAGTGGGCGGACCGGCCGGCCGTACCGCACCAGCAGCCGGGGGGCTACGGCGCCTACCGGCCGGGCAGTTGGCGCCCGTCCCGCAGACGGCCGGCGTGCCCGTACCCCAACCCCGGGCGGTACGAAGAGGGCAAACCTCTCAAGCAGGGCATGCGGGTCGCGTTCTCCGGGGACACGTCGGTCGACCGGGAGCTGCTGGAGGACCGTGCGGTCGAGGCCGGGCTGCACGTGGCGACGAGCCTGTCCCGGCTGACCAGCCTGCTCGTCACCAACGACCCCGACTCGGGTACGTCGAAGGCGGTCAAGGCGCGCCAGTACGGCACGCCGGTGATCGACGAGGCGGCCTTCGGCCAGCTCCTCAGGGACGTCGAATCCGCGTCGGAGGGGTGACCGTACGGACGGGTGATTGCCGCGCGACTCGCCCTGCGGCCGCTCGCCCCCGCGACCGGCACCACCCACGCTGTGGCGCATGGCGAAATGCGAAGTCTGCGGCAACGAGTACGGAATGTCCTTCGAGGTGCACGCGCAGGGCGCGGTGCACGTCTTCGACTGCTTCACCTGTGCCATCCACCGCATGGCCCCGGTCTGCGAGCACTGCAAGGTGTCGATCGTCGGCCAGGGCGTGGAGGCGGGCGGCCACTTCTACTGCGGCGCCCACTGCGCCCGCGAAGAGGGGATGGTGGGCATCGTCGACCACGTGTGACCCGGTACCCGCCCGATCGCACCCCACGACCGAGTTGTACGGTCGTGGGGTGTACCGCTTCCTGTTGACCCGGCAGTGGGTGATCCTCACCCTGATCGCCCTGCTTCTGATCCCCACGATGATCAAGCTGGGCTTCTGGCAGAAGCACCGGTACGAGGAGCGCAGCGCCCGCAACCAGCTCGTCACCGACGCGCTGTCCGCCAAGCCGGTACCCGTGGAACAGCTCACCTCGCCGGGACACGCCGTGACGCGCGCCGAGCGGTACCGCAGCGTCACCGCGACGGGCACCTTCGACACCTCGCACGAGGTCGTGGTCCGCCGCCGCGTCAACTCCGACGACGAGGTCGGCTTCCACGTCCTCACCCCCTTCCGGCTCTCCGACGGCAAGGTACTGCTGGTCAACCGCGGCTGGATCCCGGCGAACGGCGTCCAGACCGCCTTCCCGAAGATCCCCGCGCCGCCCGCCGGCCGCACCACGGTCACCGGGCGGCTGATGACGGACGAGACGACCGCCGCGAGCGGCATCAAGAACATCGCCGGACTGCCCGACCGGCAGGTCATGCTGATCAACAGCGAGCAGGAGACACGGCGGCTCGGCGCCCAGGTGCTCGGCGGCTACATCGAGCAGACGGCGCCCGAGTCCAAGGGCGGCACCCCGCAGCAGATCTCCGACCCGGGCAAGGAAGACGCCCCGCTGAACTACGCGTACATGATCCAGTGGTGGCTGTTCGCCGCGGCCGTACCGGTCGGCTGGGTCGTCCTGGTCCGCCGCGAGACCCGGGACCGGGCGAACGCCGCGGCCGGGGAGAAGACCGCGGAGACGGAGCCCGCCGTGGTCTGACCGGTCCGCACCTGTCACCGTGCGACCGGCCCCGTCACCCGGCTGGGCGCGGTGCTGATTGTCCGCAGGGCCCACCGGGAAACCGGAAACCCGTGCACCCCCGCATCGAGGACTACGCCCTCATCGGCGACGAACAGACGGCGGCCCTGGTCGGCAAGGACGGCTCCATCGACTGGCTGTGCCTGCCGCGGTTCGACTCCGGCGCCTGCTTCGCCCGGCTCCTGGGCGACGAGAACAACGGGCACTGGCGGATCGCGCCGGTCGGCGCGGAGACCTGCTCGGGCCGCTCCTACCGTCCCGACACCCTCGTCCTCGACACCGAGTGGGAGACCCCGGACGGGACGATCCGGGTCACCGACCTGATGCCGCAGCGCGACCGCGCCCCCGACGTCGTCCGCATCGTGGAGGGCCTCAGCGGCAAGGTCACCGTGCACAGCACGCTCAAGCTCCGCTTCGACTACGGCCTGATCATCCCGTGGATGCGCAAGTCCGGCGGTCACCGGGTCGCGATCGCCGGACCGGACTCCGTGTGGCTGCGCAGCGAGCCCGCCGTGCGGACCTGGGGCCAGGATTTCGGCACGCACTCCGAGTTCACCGTCGAGGCGGGCGAGCGGGTCGCGTTCGTGCTCACCTGGCACCCCTCACACGAACCGCGTCCGCCGCTGGTCGACCCGTACCGGTCGCTGGGCACCAGCATCACGGACTGGCAGCGCTGGGCGGCCCGCTGCCGCTACCAGGGGCCGTACCGGGACGTGGTCGTCCGCTCCCTCATCACCCTCAAGGCCCTCACCTACCGGCCGACCGGCGGCATCGTCGCCGCCGCCACCACCTCGTTGCCCGAACAGCTCGGCGGCGTGCGCAACTGGGACTACCGGTACTGCTGGCTGCGCGACGCCACTCTCACCCTCAGCGCCCTGGTCAAGGCGGGCTACCACAACGAGGCCGAGGCCTGGCGCGACTGGCTGCTTCGCGCGGTCGCGGGCGACCCGGCCGACCTGCAGATCATGTACGGCGTCGCGGGCGAGCGCCGGCTGCCCGAGTTCGAGCTGGCCTGGCTGTCCGGCTTCGCCGGGTCGGCGCCCGTCCGGATCGGCAACGGCGCCGTGAGCCAGCTCCAGCTCGACGTGTACGGCGAGGTCATGGACTCCCTGTGGCTGGCCCGGCGCACGGGGCTCTCACCCAAGCCGCACATGTGGTCGCTGCAGGGCGTCCTGCTGGAGTGGCTGCGCACGCAGTGGCGGCAGCCGGACGAGGGCCTCTGGGAGGTGCGCGGCGGCCGCCGGCAGTTCGTGCACTCGAAGGTGATGGTCTGGGTGGCCGCCGACCGGGCGGTGCGCACGCTGGAGGAGTATCCCGAGCTGCCCGGGGACCTCGAGGGCTGGCGGGCGCTGCGGGAAGAGGTGCACCGCGAGGTGTGCGAGAAGGGCTACGACCCCGAGCGCAACACCTTCACCCAGTACTACGGCTCGCGCGAACTGGACGCCGCGCTGCTGCTGATCCCCCGCGTCGGCTTCCTGCCGCCCGACGACCCGCGCATGATCGGCACGGTGGACGCGGTCCGCGCGGAGCTGGGCCACGGCGGCTTCGTCCGGCGGTACGAGTACGGCAGCGCGGACTCGACCGTCGACGGGCTGCCGGGCGACGAGGGCGCCTTCCTGGCCTGCTCGTTCTGGCTGGCCGACGCGCTGCACCTGACGGGCCGTACGCAGGAGGCGCGGGAGCTGTTCGACCGGCTGGTGGGCCTCAGCAACGACGTGGGACTGCTGGCCGAGGAGTACGACCCGGAGTCCGACCGCCAGCTCGGCAACTTCCCGCAGGCGTTCAGCCACATCGGCCTGGTGAACACCGCCCTCACCCTGTTCGGGACGGACGGTGCAGGATAGGGACCATGGATCTTGGACTGAAGGACCGGGTGTACGTCGTCACCGGGGCCACCCGCGGCCTCGGCAACGCCGCCGCGCGCGAGCTCGTCGCCGACGGGGCGAAGGTGGTCATCACGGGGCGGGACGCCGAGCGCGTCGCTGCGGCCGCAGCGGAACTGGGGCCGAACGCGGCCGCGGTGGCCGTCGACAACGCCGACCCCGAGGCCGCGGCGCGGCTGATCGCGGCCGCGCGGGAGAACTTCGGCGGCTTCGACGGCGTGCTCGTGAGCGTCGGCGGGCCGCCGCCGGGGTTCGTCGCCGACAACTCGGACGAGCAGTGGACCGCGGCGTTCGAGTCGGTGTTCCTGGGTGCGGTACGGGTCGCGCGCGCGGCGGCGGCCGAGCTGGATGCGGGCGGCGTCATCGGGTTCGTGCTGTCCGGGTCGGTGCACGAGCCGATCCCGGGGCTGACGATCTCCAACGGGCTGCGGCCCGGGCTGGCCGGGTTCGCGAAGTCGCTCGCGGACGAGCTGGGACCGCGGGGGATCCGGGTGGTGGGGCTGCTTCCGGCTCGCATCGACACGGATCGCGTGCGCGAGCTGGACGCGATGTCCGCGGATCCGGAGGCGACTCGGGCGGCGCACGAGTCGCGGATTCCGTTGCGCCGGTATGGGACGCCTTCTGAGTTCGGGCGGGTTGCTGCGTTTCTTCTCTCGCCGGCTGCTTCTTATCTGACCGGGATCATGGTGCCTGTGGATGGCGGGGTCCGGCACGGGTTCTGATGCGGCGATGACGGGTGCGGGTTGTGGGGGTTGCTCGCGCCCCACGCGGCGGAGCCGCATATCGACACAGCGCCACGCCCCTTCGGGGTGCTTCAACTCACCCTCTCGGCATGGTGTTTGACCGCCCCGAGTCGTACCTCCGCCGGAAGACCGGCCAGACCCGCTGAATCTCGGGCGTGGGTCAGGGACTCTGCCGTCAGGGTCTGCAGTGCCTCTCCCGGGTCCACGTCCGGTTCCAGTTGGAGCCAGACCCGGGCCCGCGGGGCGTTGCGGCGGCCGGTCAGGGTTGCCTGGGCATGGGACACGCCTGGCTGGTTGACCGCGTCCTCCGCCAGGACGGACTCCAGGGCGCGACCCCGCAGGAGCGCGCCCTCGCCGTCGCCCGTGTCCACCAGGACCTCGGTGAGGCGGTGGCGGCGCAGGAGTGCGGTCAGCCACCAGAGCGCGAGCAGGACGAGGATCGCCAGTGCCGCGACGACCGTGGGCCACCACCAGCCGGCGTCCCGCCAGTGCGTCCGCTCGGCTTCGCTGAGCAGGACGTCGTGCCGGTTGTCGTGGATCCACCAGGACGGGGGCCGAACGCCCAGGCCCACCGTCAGGGCGGAGCCGCCCAGGACGACCAGCAGCAGCCCGGCCAGGCCGATCATTACGCGGTTGACTGTCCTGAGCATCGTCCTCATCCCCTCCGTCCGGGTCGGGCCACGTGCACCGACAGTGCGGGCGAGCGGGACAGGCCCAGGCCCCGGATCGCGTCGGCAAGGGTCACATCGAGGTCGGCGCGGACGTCGTCCAGGTCGCGGAAGTGGGAGATCGCGCGGACGTCGGCCTTCCTGCGGCGCAGGCGCACCCGGACCGACCGTACGCCGGAGATCTCCATGGCCCGGTCGCGCAGTACCTGGGCGGCCGCGGCGTTCTGGAGGCCGGCCCGGACGTCGGCGTGGGTACGGCGCATGGGCAGCAGGTCCCGCAGACCCGGCGTGACGGCGAGCACGATCAGCCACAGGCCGAGCGCCGCGGCGACGCCGGCGCCGACCAGCACCCAGGTGTCGTCGAGGGGGCGCTGGGCGAGTTGCGTGGCCAGTTCGCGGCGCCACCGCATGGCGGGGCGGTGGGCGCGGACGGCCGTGACGTCGTACAGGAAGACGCCCGCGCCGAGCAGGAGCAGCAGCGCGACGATGCCCGCGGGGACACGGCGCGCGGACCAGAAGCGGCCGTCGCCGCCGCCCTCGCCCGCCAGGGCGGGCGGCGGGTCGTAGGCCGCGGCCGAGGCCGACTGGTCGAGGTCGGGGCCGGCCGTCTTCTCCATGACCGGCGCCGTCGGTGTGGTGGTGTCGGTGCCCTGGGACTCGCTCATCGCGCCCTCCCGTGTGCCGCGCCGTGCACGGGTGCCGGATGCAGCCGCTCCACCTCGACGGCGACCTCCGGAACCTCCATGCCCACCAACGCGCCTACCCGCTCGACGACATGACGACGCACGGCGGCACAGCGAGCGCCGATGTCGGTCGGGTAGCCGAGTTCGAGATGGACCCGGATCCGGACCGCGTCATGGTGGGTGACCACGGTCGCGTGCGGGGGCGCGGCCTCCTCGGGCAGGGGGCCCAGGGCTTCCCGTGCCGCCTGCGCGGCGACCTTGGCCACGACCCGGTCGGCGATCCTGGTGGCGCCGCGCTCGCCCGGCGGGACGACGGTGAGGGGTCTGCGCGCCGCACCGGCCGCGCCGCTCACGGGCGTCACCGCCGCCGGTCGCGCTTGTCGTCGCGGGTCCGGAAGAAGTCACCGAGTTCCAGATCCCCCTCCAGGAACCGGCCTGCCACGAACCCGACGGCCCCCAGCGCCGCCACCAGCAGGAAGGCGCCGAACCCACCGAAGTACCCGGCGAAGCCCAGCGCCATCCCGGCGATCATGCCGACCACGGCCATGCTCATGCCGCCCTCCTCAGCCCCTCAGCCGTGCGTTGTCCGGTCGCCGGGCCTCACTGGATCCGGGGCGCCAGCTCCTCTTCCTCTTCCTCGGGCAGCTTGACATCACTCACCGCGATGTTGACCTCGACGACCTCGAGTCCGGTCATCCGCTCGACGGCGGCGACCACGTTCTCCCGCACGGCCCGTGCCACGTCGGAGATCGACACGCCGTAGTCGATGACGATCTCCAGGTCGAGCGCGGTCTGCACCTCGCCGACCTCGGCCTTGACACCCCGGCTGACCGACTTCGAACCGCCCGGCACCCGGTCGCGCACGGCTCCGAAAGTCCGCGAGAGTCCGCTGCCCATGTCGTGCACGCCGACCACGTCCCGCGCGGCCAGGCCGGCGATCTTCTCCACGACGCCGTCGGCGATCGTCGTCCGCCCCCGGGTCGCCGGATCGCCGCCGCCGCGTCTGACGGCCTTGCGGGCCTGCACCGGCTCGCTCTCGCCCTCCGCCGCTGTCCCCTTCCGCTCCGTCATCTCACTCATCGCCGTACGTCCCTTTCGGTCGTCGTCCTGTCACCAACGGTATGTGCGGTTGCCCGGTCGTGCGCGGGTGATGCGGCAGGCTGGAGCAATGACGGCGGAAAGATGGACACAGGCGGTGCGGCAGCAAGTCGGCCTGGGAAGGCTGATCGCGCTCGGCGGACCGGGGGACGGCGCGTGGATCACGGAGGCGGCGGCCGGCGCGGTGCTGCGGCAGGCGGCGGCCGAGGTGCCGGGCATACGCCTGGGCCCGCTGCGCATCGGCCTCGCCGACCCGGAGGACGTACACGCCCCCGTCGTACCACCCCCACCGGGTGCCCTGCCCCCGGGCCCGCTGCGCCTGACGGCCGACTTCGCCGCGTCGGCGACGGAACCCCTGCCGACAACGGCGTCCCGCCTGCGTCGGGCGCTGTCGACCACAGCGAGGGAACGCCTCGGGCTGACGGTCACGGAGGTGGACCTGCGGGTGACCGACCTCCTGGACGAGGTACCAGACCGGGAACCGGTCCAGCCCCCACAGCCCCCACAGGCACGCGAGCCCACCGACCCGGACGCGACCCGTGTCACGACCGCGGCCCTGTCCGTCCCGGGCACGACCCGGCTGACCGCCGGGCTGGGCGGCCTGGGCAGGGCGGTACACGTCGAGGAACACGGGGACGACACAACGCTGCGACGCCGCCATGTGCGCGTGGAGGTAGCGGTGAGCACGACGCACCGAACCCTGGACGTGACCCGCCGAATCCGCACGGAGGTACGGGAATCACTCCCGGACCACCCGACGGTGACGGTGCTGGTGACAACGGTGAACTGATCGTTCCTCGCTGTGGGCAGGCGTGCCGCAGGGCGATGGGGGGGTCCCCCCGCTCGAACGAAGCCGAGAGCGGGAGAGGGTGGGCACAGCGGCCAGTACCGGGCGCCCACCCAGCCAACGGCTCACTCGCCCAGGCCGGCCAAGTCCCGCAGTCGCCGACTTTGCGCAGCCCGCTCCGCGGCACGCTGCGCGTCGTAGTCCCGGTCCAGCGCTCCGCGCAGCAACGCCTTGGTCTCCACCACGGCATCCCGCGGCGCGGCCACCAGGGCGAACGCCAAGTCCCGTACCGCCCCGTCGAGTTCGGTGGTGGGAACCGCGAGGTTGGCCAGGCCGGAGGCCACCGCCTCCTCGGCCTGGACGAAGCGACCCGTCACACAGATCTCCAGCGCACGGGCGTACCCGACCAGTCCCACCAGCGGATGCGTCCCCGTCAGGTCCGGCACGATACCGAGCGCGGTCTCGCGCATGGCGAACTGCACGTCGTCCGCGACGACGCGCAGATCACAGGCGAGCGCGAGCTGGAAACCGGCACCGATGGCGTGCCCCTGCACGGCGGCGATGGACACGATGTCGTTGCGCCGCCACCAGGTGAAGCCCTCCTGGTAGCCGGCGATGGTCGCGTCCAGCTCGGCGTCGTCGCGGCGCGCGAGACCGGTGAAGGTCGGCTCGCCCGGAATCCCCTCCGGGGTGAACATCTGCCGGTCGAGACCGGCGGAGAAGGACTTGCCCTCGCCGCGCAGCACGACGACGCGGACGGAACCGGGCAGCATCCGCCCGGCCTCGGCCAACGCCCGCCACATCGCGGGGCTCTGGGCGTTGCGCTTGGCCGCGTTGGTCAGCGTCACCGTGGCGAGCGCGTCGTCGACGGTGAGCCGTACGCCGTCCTTGTCGAGTAGGGGAGCGAGGTCCTGCTCGGGCGAAGCCATGGGGGCGCCTCCGATGAGTGCGGTCATCCTGTGGAGCGTACGGCGTCGGACCGTACGACGGCACAGCTAAGTGACTGCACAGTAACCACCCGGCCGATCACTCGACCGACCGGGTGGCCACCATCGAAGCCGATGGGCCGCCCGGGGGTCAGGACGTTGCGGCCTTCTTGCCCCGGGTCGCTCCGCCACGCCCACGAAGCGTGACGCCCGACTCGCTGAGCATCCGGTGTACGAAGCCATACGAGCGGCCGGTCTCCTCGGCCAGCGCCCGGATACTCGCACCGGAGTCGTACTTCTTCTTCAGGTCTGCCGCGAGCTTGTCGCGCGCGGCGCCGGTCACCCGGCTGCCCTTCTTCAGAGTCTCGGCCACCCGTGCCTCCTCATGGGAAGTGCGCTCTGGTCCCCTCATGATCACCCCTCCGGGGCGGGATGGCCACCCATTCAGCAAGGTCCGTGAGACACGGTTTTGACGACAGGAGCACATCCCCACAAGTGGAATCGATAGTTCCGGTCGATCATGTCCATACCGCTGAACGGGTTGTTCCGCGAAGTGCCAGGTCAGACATACGAGACGGTCGACCCCTTGTCGACAAAGGGATCGACCGTCGGATCGATGTAGGACACACCCCGATACGAGGAGATCTCACACAGATGATGGATCACGGATAAGCCGAATGATCCATACGCAGTGGATCACCCTGGATCACGCATTCGATCAAGCCAGGGCGACGAGATCCGCGTAGTCCGCGCCCCACAGGTCCTCGACGCCGTCCGGCAGCAGGATGATCCGCTCCGGCTGCAGGGCCTCCACGGCACCCTCGTCGTGGGTGACGAGGACGACCGCACCCTTGTAGGTGCGCAGCGCGCCGAGGATCTCCTCGCGGCTGGCGGGGTCGAGGTTGTTGGTCGGCTCGTCGAGGAGCAGGACGTTGGCCGAGGAGACGACGAGCGTCGCGAGGGCGAGCCGGGTCTTCTCGCCGCCGGAGAGGACACCGGCCGGTTTGTCGACATCGTCACCGGAGAACAGGAACGAGCCGAGCACCTTGCGGACCTCGACGAGGTCCATGTCGGGCGCGGCCGAGCGCATGTTCTCGAGGACCGTGCGGTCGGCGTCGAGGGTCTCGTGCTCCTGGGCGTAGTAGCCGAGCTTGAGGCCGTGGCCGGGGACGACCATTCCGGTGTCCGGCTGTTCGACACCCGCGAGGAGCCGCAGCAGCGTGGTCTTGCCCGCGCCGTTGAGGCCGAGGATGACGACCCGCGAACCCTTGTCGATGGCCAGGTCGACGTCGGTGAAGATCTCCAGCGAGCCGTACGACTTCGACAGCCCCTCCGCCATCAGCGGGGTCTTGCCGCAGGGCGAGGGCTCGGGGAAGCGGAGCTTGGCGACCTTGTCGGACTGCCGGACGGCGTCCAGGCCGGCCAGCAGCTTGTCGGCGCGGCGGGCCATGTTCTGCGCGGCGACCGTCTTGGTGGCCTTGGCGCGCATCTTGTCGGCCTGGGCGTTGAGCGCGGCGGCCTTCTTCTCCGCGTTGGCGCGCTCCCGCCTGCGGCGCTTCTCGTCGGCCTCGCGCTGCTGCTGGTAGAGCTTCCAGCCCATGTTGTAGATGTCGATCTGGGACCGGTTGGCGTCCAGGTAGAACACCTTGTTGACGACCGTGTCGACCAGGTCGACGTCGTGGGAGATCACGATGAAGCCGCCTCGGTACGTCTTCAGGTAGTCGCGCAGCCAGCTGATCGAGTCGGCGTCGAGGTGGTTGGTCGGCTCGTCGAGCAGCAGCGTGTCGGCGTCCGAGAACAGGATCCGGGCCAGTTCGATACGGCGCCGCTGACCGCCGGAGAGCGTGTGCAGCGGCTGGCCGAGCACCCGGTCGGGCAGGTTGAGCGCGGCGGCGATGGTGGCGGCCTCGGCCTCGGCGGCGTACCCGCCCTTGGTGAGGAACTCCGTCTCCTGCCGCTCGTACTGCTTCATCGCCTTGTCGCGGGTGGAGCCCTTGCCGGTGGCGATGCGCTGCTCGTTCTCGCGCATCTTGCGGATCAGGACGTCGAGGCCGCGCGCGGAGAGGACGCGGTCACGGGCGAGGACGTCGAGGTCGCCGGTGCGGGGGTCCTGCGGGAGGTAGCCCACCTCGCCGGAGCGGGTGACGCTGCCCGCGGCCGGGATGCCCTCACCGGCCAGGACCTTGGTGAGGGTGGTCTTGCCGGCGCCGTTGCGGCCCACCAGGCCGATGCGGTCGCCCTTGGCAACACGGAAGGAGGCGTTCTCGATGAGGATGCGGGCACCGGCGCGCAGCTCGATGCCGGAGGCGGAGATCACGGACAGACTCCAGAGCGGGTTGGGTGGCGGGTGGGCGGCGAAGGACGTTCCCGCCGTCTATTGCGCGAGGAGAATGGCCATGAGCCAAGTCTAACGGGGCGATGCAAGCGCTTTTGCTGGGTCCGGGTGTTCGATCTCCGCGCGCGGGACGCCGTTTCCGAGCGGTGCCCGGCCGGGGATAATCCGGCCCAGGTCGTCCACGGCGATGACCTGCGCGGTCCAGGATCCGGAGGCGCAGGGCTGGGCGACGAGCAGGGCCGCGCCGTGACGTACGGCACGTTCGGGGCGGAACGCGCAGCCTTCGCTCGCGGGCAGCAGCCAGCGCAGGTCCCCGTCGGCGGCGCGGTAGGCGGCGATGCGGCGCGGGGTGACGACGGCGAGCATGCCCCGGCCGAGGGGCCGCAGGACACCGGCCCCACCCCGGGCGCGCAGCCAGTCGGTGGCGTCGGGCAGGGCACGGTGCCAGCGGACGGTGCGGCCGTCGGTGCCGGTGACGAGACCGTCGTCCCACAGCGCGATCGCGCTCCCGCGCGCGGGGAGGAAGGAAAGGGGCCTGCGCCCGTCGCGCGCGTAGCGCCACCGGGGTGCGCCGGCAGTCCGGTCGTACGCCTCGACGGCACCGCCACGCGTGCGGAGGGCTGGTGTGCCGGATCCGCCGGCGACGCGGACGGTCAGGCGGTCTCCGTAGGGCGCCGGTCTGATGTGGTGGGCTGCCGCCAGGAGAAGGGCCACGAGGAGCACGAGTGCCGGGGTGAGGCTCCTGGTCCGCGCGGCGGTGTCGCGGCGTCGCGCCAGTGGTGGCGCGTACTCGGGCAGTACGGCCACCACGCCCCCTTCGGTGTTCGTCGCCCACGGAACAGGCGCCGAGCCTAGCCACGCTCGTGTGCCGGCGCCGGGCGGCGTGCGGTGACACGGCGGGTACGCGGCGGGTGCCGCCCGTTCGGCTCCTCGCCCGGCGACCGCCGGGGAGGTGCCGGGCGAGGATGACGCCAGGGGGACTCAGTCGGCAGAGAGCGGTGGCCCCATGCAGTTCGACGACGACGCGAACCTGGACACCTCCGAGGTACAGGATGTGCGCGGAAGTCGGATTCCGGGCGGGAAGGCGACCATCGGCGGCGGCATCGGGGCGCTGATCGCCCTGCTGCTCGGGTTGTTCTTGGGCGTGAGTCCGGACCAGCTCGGGCTCTCCACGGGCGGCGAGTCCCCAGCGCCCTCGTCCCTCGCGCAGGTCCGGCAGAGCTGCCGCACCGGGGCGGACGCGAACGCCAAGGACGACTGCCGCATGGTGGCGGTGGTCAACAGCGTGCAGGACTTCTGGACGCAGGAGTTCCGGCGGCGCGGCAGGGCGTACACGCGGTCGCCGACCGTCTTCTTCGGCGGGCGGGTCGGCACGGCGTGCGGGGCGGCGACCTCGGCGGTGGGGCCCTTCTACTGCCCAGGCGACCGCAAGGTCTATCTGGACCTGGGCTTCTTCGACGACCTGCGGTCGAAGTTCGGCGCGAGCGGCGGGCCCTTCGCGCAGGCGTACGTGGTGGCGCACGAGTACGGGCACCACGTGCAGGATCTGATGGGCACGCTGGGTCGTTCGCAGGACGGGCAGGCGGGTGCCAACAGCAACTCCGTGCGGGTGGAACTGCAGGCCGACTGCTACGCCGGGGTGTGGGCGCACCACGCCACGACGACGAAGGACCCGCAGACCGGACGGCCGCTGATCACCAGCCTCACGGCCGCCGACATCCAGGACGGTCTGGACGCGGCGGCGGCCGTGGGCGACGACCGCATCCAGGAGCGGTTCCAGGGGCGGGTGACGCCGGAGACCTGGACGCACGGGTCGGCGCAGCAGCGGCAGCAGTGGTTCTACCAGGGCTACCGGACCGGCGACATGGCGCAGTGCAACACGTTCCGGTGAGCGGCGGAGCACAGTCACGGCCCGTTGTCGGTGCCGGGTGCCAGACTGAGCGATGGGTCGGATCCGGGGGACGGGTCCGGCGGTCCACGAGGGAGTGATCGGCATGGCAGGTACGGGCGGCGGGCGGCCGAGCATCTTTCCGACGCTGTTGTACGCCGACGCGAAGGCGGCGATCAGTCAGCTCACGGAGGCCTTCGGATTCACTGAACTGTCGGTGTACGAGGGCCAGGACGGCTCGGTGCTGCACGCCGAGCTGGTGCAGGGCAACGGCGCGGTGATGCTCGGCTCCAAGGGCCGCGGCGGCGTCTTCGACGCGGCGATGAAGGACGCGGGCCCGGCGGGGGTGTACGTGGTGGTGGACGACGTGGACGCACACCACCAGCGGGCCGTCGACCACGGCGTGGAGATCCTGATGCCCCCGACGGACCAGGACTACGGCTCGCGGGACTACATGGCCCGGGACGCCGAGGGCAACATCTGGAGCTTCGGCACGTACGGCCCCGAGATAGGAGCCTGACCCCGGGGGCTATCCCCCGGTGTGCACCTGGAAGGCCGCGCGACGCACGGCCTTGGCCAGTGCCGGGTCCGGGTGGGCTGCGGCGAGGGCGACCAGGACCTGCACGGTGCGGGGGTGACCGACCGCGCGCACCTCCTCGAGCAGCTGCGGCACGGTCGGCTGTACCGCGGACTCCAGGTGCCGGACGAGCAGGGGTCCTTCACCGTGGTCGGTGACGGCGGCCGCCGTGTCCACCCACAGCCAGGTGGCCTCCTCCCGGGTGAGGATCTCGTGGGCGTCCTCGGGGTCGACACCGTCGTGCTCGGCCAGCCACAACAGCGCGTACGGCCGCAGGGTCGGCTCGTCCAGGACGGCGCGTACGTCGGGCTCGGCGGGGGCGCCGACGACGCGCAGCGCCTCGAAGGCCAGGCCGCGCAGCAGGGCGTCCTCGCCCCGGGCGGCGTCGACGAGTTCGGTGACGGCGCTGCCGACGGTGCGGGCGGCGAGCCAGGCGCGGTACTCGGCGCGGGCGGCGTTGGGGCGGAGCTGTGCGCAACCGCGGAGCATGTCCTCGGCCGACTGCTCGATGTTGCCGGCGGGGCTCTGCGCGGCGACGCAGATCTGCTCGAGCTTGACCCACACCGCCCAGCTGCCGAGCGGGGTGAGCGTGGCCTGACCGTCGCCGCAGGTGAGGGCGCCGACAGAGGCGAGGGCGTGCAGGGCCCAGTCGAGGAGGGGCGCGAGCGGGGTGTCGTCGTCGGGCTGCGGCTGCCGCAGAGGCTCGGGCTGGGGGCCGTAGGGGATCTCGCAGCGCTCGGTGCGCAGTTCGGTGACCCGCTGCTGGAGCAGGTCGAGAAGCTGCTCGACCGGGACGGGACCGGCGGAGAGCTGCAGGAAGGAGAGCACCTGGGGCATGGCCGAGACGACCTCGGCGACGGCGGCGGGCTCGTGCTCCGCGGGTTCCGGATGGGCGAGGGACCAGGCGTCGAACAGGGCGACCCAGCCGCGCAGCACCGCGCTCTCGTCGCGGTCCCAGGCGCGCAGGCGCCAGCCGGGGCGGGCGATGTCGCCGTGCACCTCGACGAGGCCGGCGAGGCGGGCGATGTCCCAGTCCGCACGGACGTGAGCGACGGTCAGGCCGAGATCGAGGGCCGCGCGTTCGGCGGTCGCGTCGGAGAGGGTGGCTTTGCCGTCGTCGGTCGCGCCGTCACGGCCGGGGCCTAGGGCGGCGTCGGCCCAGTGGGCGACGCGCGCGGCGTCCGCGAGGCCGGAGCGCGCCATTCTGGCCAGTTCGGCGGGGGCGGGGGTGCCCTCCGGCGGCCGGGGTGCGGGGCGGCGCGAGCGCCGCTGGTTCATCGCTCGGGGGGCGGCGGCCAGGGGTCGCGGTCGGACGAGTCGGAGCCTGGAGTCGCGCGGGATACGGGACGTCACGGGTGCAGTCTTCCGGTTGACGGTCCGAAAACCCAAACGGAATGTCACGGCGGGCGACGGGGCTGGCCAACGCACGGGGTGCTGAGGGGGGCGAACAGGCCGGATCCGGCCAGCCGTACGGCCTTAAACGGAATGGATGGAACCGTTTACTGTCGGGGCCCGCCGCGGCGGGCCGAGGCACGCCGGAGGTGTCACATGAGCGGGGTCAGGAAGCGGCGCAGCCGTTCCTCGTACTCCTCGGGGTCGGCGTTCCACATCGCCGCGTGCGGTGCGTCCGGCACGGTGTGCAGGGCGACCCGGTCCGGGCGGAGGGCGGCAAGACGGCGGGAGAGGTACCAGGGGGCGACCCTGTCGTCGGGGCCGTGGACGATCAGGGTGGGCACGTCGAGCAGCGAGGGGTCCGCGGACTCGGCGAGGCGTTCGGCCGGCAGTCCGGTGCGGCCCTGGGCGGCGCGCACGGCCAGCGGCAGGACGGCCTCCGGGGTGTGGCGGGCCGCGGCGAGGGCGCGCAGCGTGGTCTCCCAGCTGAGCACCGGCGAGTCAAGGACGAGACCGGCGACCCGGTCGCGCACGGCGGAGTGGGTGGCGGCGCGCAGGGCCATGGTGGCGCCGGTGGACCAGCCGAGCAGGACGACGCGGCGGGCGCCGTAGCGGACGGCGTAGCGGATCGCCGCGTCCAGGTCGCGCCACTCGGTCTCGCCGAGGTGGTTCAGGCCGTCGAGCGGGCGGGGTGCACCGAGGTCACCGCGGTAGGCGAGGGCGAGCACGGGCAGGCGCCTGCTGTGGAGGAACCCCATGACGTTCATGGCCTGCTCGCGGGTGGTGCCCAGGCCGTGCACGGCGATCACCCAGGTGTCCCGGTGGCCGGGCACGAACCAGGCGGGCAGGGGGCCCAGTTCGCCCGGCACGTCGATGTCGGCGTACTCGAGACCGAGGGCGGCGCCCGGGTTGCCGACGTGCACGTTCGGGGTGAGCCAGACCTTGTCGCCGGGTTCGAGGGTGCCGTGCGTGACGCGTTCCAGGCGGCGTACGGCGGTGTCGGCGGTATGCGAGGCGGACTCCACGACCGGGCCCACCACCGCGTGCGAGCCGTTGCCGGCGAGGCCGTAGGTGCCGGGGCGCAGGGAGGCCAGGTCGCGGGTGAGGGTGATCCGGCCGGCGGCCGTGCCGTGCACGGTGAGCCGGGGTTCGGTGGGCAGGGGCCGTCCGGCGGGCGCCTTCAGCGCGGCGTCGCTGGCCATCCGCCCGGCGGCCACGCTCGCCGCGCCGGCTGCCAGGACCGCGGTGACGGCGGCGGCCGTCGCTGTGACAGTGCGCACGGGTCCAGTGTCCTGGCGGACCCCGCGGTCGGCCAGCGGGAGGTGGGGGCGGGTGCACGTTTCGGCGTGCGGTGCGGATCGGGTGTGCGGGTGGTCCGGACGAGTTCGGCACCGTCGGAGACGTGCGTAGTGGCTCGGCACCGTTGCGGCGGGCGGAGACAAAGGCGGCGTCATACAGGAAGGCGGCATGACACAAGTGGGGTGAGAGCAGGGCCTGGCAGTGGGGTGAAAGCAGGGCCCGGTCGCCTCCTACCCCCGCTGCCCGTACCCCCTCAACCGCTCCCCCGCCTCCCTCATCCGGGCTTCCGACAGGAGCGTCGGTGTCAGGTGGGGGGTCGACGACGCCTTCAGCCATACCTGGCACATCCACTCCAATTGGGACATATGGTCATAGGCCTGGTCGAGGGTTGCGCCGTAGGTGATCGCACCGTGGTTCTGGAGGAGGCAGGCAGAGCGGTCGGCCAGGGCCCGGAGCATGTTCTCGGCCAACTCCGGCGTGCCGTATGTCGCATACGGGGCAACCCGGACCGGGCCGCCGAGCGCGGCGGCCATGTAGTGGATCGCCGGGAGTTCGGTGACGAGCGTCGAGACAGCCGTCGCGTGGACCGCGTGGGTGTGGACCACCGCACCGGCGGCCGTCGTTCGGTAGATCGCCAGATGCATGGGCAGTTCGCTGGTCGGGACCAGCGAACCGAGCACCTGACGGCCGTCGAGGTCCACCCCCGTCACGTCCCGCGGTGTCAGCCGGTCGTACGGCACGCCCGACGGCGTGACCAGCACGGTGTCCCCGACCCGCGCGGACACGTTGCCCGACGTGCCGACGACCAGCCCGTCCCGCACCGTCCGGCGGGCCGTCTCGACGAGCGCCTCCCACGCCCGGACCTCCGCGCCGAACACACCCCTCCTCCCCGGCTCCGGTACACCCCGTGCACCCTCCCGGCCATCCCCCGCGTCCTGTTGGTCCCGCCGCTGTTCAGCCATGCCGCGATCCTGCCAGCCGGCGCTCGGACCGGTCGGCGGAGCGGGGCACTGTACGCGAGATCGCCGCCCGCGGGGTGGTCGTACCGGACGTTCCGGCAGTACGACAACGGCGGCCGCCTGCCGGGTGACCAGAATCTCTTCGGCGGTTCCTCGACCCGCCTCAAGACCTTCGCGCAGGACCGACGGTCAAGGGACGCCTGGGCCGCCATGCCGGAACGGACCAGCGACCTTCGATCGCCGCAACCGTGACGCCCACCTCAGTTCACCTTCCGTTCATCCAGGTTGCCTACGGTCAACCAGCCAATGACTTCGAACGATTGCCTGGGTAAATGGAAAACTTCTCGCTGATCCTCGCGATTGTGGTGGTAACCGCACTCGCGTTCGATTTCACGAACGGTTTTCACGACACCGCCAACGCGATGGCCACGACCATCTCGACCGGCGCGCTCAAGCCCAAGGTCGCGGTGGCCATGTCCGCCACACTCAACCTTGTGGGAGCTTTCCTCTCCGTGGAGGTCGCCAACACGATCTCCAAAGGTCTCGTCGACGAGACCGGCATCCGTCCCGAGGTCATCTTCGCGGCCCTGGTCGGCGCGATCCTCTGGAATCTGCTGACCTGGCTCGTGGGCCTGCCCTCCAGTTCCTCCCACGCCCTCATGGGCGGTCTGATCGGCGCCACCATCGCCTCCGCCGGCACCGGCGCGGTCCACGGCGACGCGCTCGTCACCAAGGTCCTTCTCCCCGCGATCGCTGCCCCGCTCGTCGCGGGTCTGGCGGCGATGTTCGCGACCCGGTTCTCGTACTCCATCAGCAAGAACGCCGACGGCGAGGCGACCCGCAAGGGCTACCGCGCCGGCCAGATAGCCTCGGCCGGCCTGGTCTCCCTCGCGCACGGCACGAACGACGCCCAGAAGACGATGGGCATCATCACCCTCGCCCTGATCGCCGGAGGCGTCATCGCCCCCGACTCGAACCCTCCCACCTGGGTGATCCTCTCCGCGGGTCTCGCGATCGCGCTCGGCACCTACATCGGCGGCTGGCGCATCATCCGCACGATGGGCAAGGGCCTGACCGACCTCCAGCCGCAGCAGGGCTTCGCCGCCCAGACCAGCGCGGCCACGGCCATCCTGGCCTCCTCCCACCTGGGCTTCTCCCTCTCCACCACGCACGTCGTCTCCGGCTCCGTGATGGGCGCCGGCCTCGGCCGCAAGGGCGGTGCGGTCCGCTGGTCCACGGCGACCCGCATGGTCGTCGCGTGGGCGCTGACCCTGCCGGCCGCCGCGCTGGTCGCCGCGCTCGCCGAGAGCGTGACGGACCTGGGCGACTGGGGCACCGCGGTCGTCGCCGTCCTTCTGGTCGCGGCCAGTGTCGCGATCTGGCGGATCTCCCGCCGCGAGGTCGTCGACCACAGCAACGTCAACGACGTGGAGCAGCCGACCGGTGTGGTGACCGCGGCCATCGCCGCGGTGACGCCGCCCCCGGCCGGCACGGTGACCGAGGAGCTGACGGCCACGATCCCGGCCCCTGCCCCGGCTCCGGCCTCCGACTCGGCCCCCGCCGTCTGAGTCCGCCCACCCGGTAAGCGAAGGAGCATCAGCATGAAGATCGACTGGGCGGCCATCGGATCCGTCTTCGGCGTCAGCCTCGTGGCCACCGTGGCCCTCGTCGCCGTGTTCACGCTCGGCGTGGCCGGTCTCTCCCGCCGCGAACGGGCCGCCGCGCAGGGCAACTCCGCGGCGCTCGCCGTGACCGGCGCGTACGTCTGCTTCGCGGCGTGCGCGGCGGCGGTGGCCTACGGCATCTACTTGATCATGGCCAAGGCCTGACGCCGCTCACGGCCAACGTTCGACCCTGGGCAGGGCCGTGGCCCTGCCGACCTCGGCGAACCGCGCAAGGCTCCTCCCCGACCGTCTCCGTTCCGGTTCGGGAAGGAGCCTTTCGCATGCCGTCAGCCGGCGTGCGCGGCGCCGATATGAACCTCGGCACACTCTCCCCGCGCAGGTCAACAGCGAGTTGACGGCTCTTCCAGGGGCGTGGTGGACTTCCTGAGCCATGTACGGCGGCAAGAGAGGAAGCCGGTGCGAATCCGGCGCGGTCCCGCCACTGTCACCGGGGAAGAACCCCCCGGGAGCCAGGAACTCTCACCGCCGGTCTCGTCGAACCAGGGCGTGGACACCCTGAGTGAGGACATATCGCCATGCGCGGCTGCGGATTGAGGTACAGCACCAGGTCGCTTCCCGACCCCACGGCCGGCTGAGCCGATGCGTGCCGATCGCGTCTTCGCGTACGGCGCCACCCTCGGCCTCCTCGGCGATCTGCTCCTGGGCGATCCGCGCCGCGGTCATCCCGTGGCAGCGTTCGGCCGGACCGCCGGCGTCGTCGAGCGGGCGCTGTGGCGCGACCACCGGGGCTGGGGCGCCCTGCACACCGCTGTCTGCGTCGGGGGCGCCGCCGCGCTCGGGGCCGCGGCCGAGCGGACCGTACGCACCTCCCCCGCCGCTTCCGTCGCACTGACCGGCGTCGCCACCTGGGCCGTCGTGGGCGGGACTTCGCTCGCCCGGGAGGCCCGGGCCATCGGGTCCGCCCTGGAGGCGGGGGACGTGGCGGCGGCGCGGGCGCGGCTGCCGCATCTGTGCGGGCGGGACCCCGAGACCCTGGACGGGGAGGGGATCGCGCGCGCCGTCGTGGAGTCCGTCGCCGAGAACACCTCCGACGCCGTCGTGGGCGCCCTGGTGTGGGGAGCCGTGGCCGGGGTGCCCGGGCTGCTCGGGTTCCGGGCCGTCAACACCCTGGACGCCATGGTCGGGCACAGGTCGCCCAAGTACCGCCGCTACGGCTGGGCTTCGGCCCGCCTCGACGACCTGGCGGGCTGGCCGGGGGCGCGACTGACCGCCGTACTGGCGACGCTCGCCGGGGACGACCCCCGTGGCGCGACACGGGCCTGGCGGGCCGATGCCGGGAAGCATCCGAGCCCCAACGCCGGTCCCGTGGAGGCCTCGTTCGCGGGCGCGCTCGGGGTGCGGCTCGGGGGGACCTTGTCGTACGGGGGACGGGTCGAGCACCGGCCCGTGCTGAACCGGGAGGGGCGGGCCGTGACGACCGGGGACATCGAGCGGGCCGTACGGCTCTCCCGGCGCGTCGGCCTGCTGGCGCTGGGCGCCGCCGTCGCCGTCGGTCTCGTCGTGAAGGGACGTACGTCATGAACGGTGGTCTCCTCGTCGCCGGCACCACCTCCGACGCCGGCAAGAGCGTCGTGACCGCCGGGATCTGCCGGTGGCTGGTGCGGCAGGGGGTCAAGGTCGCGCCGTTCAAGGCGCAGAACATGTCCCTCAACTCGTTCGTCACGCGGGAGGGCGCGGAGATCGGGCGGGCGCAGGCCATGCAGGCCCAGGCGTGCCGCGTCGAGCCGACCGCGCTGATGAACCCCGTGCTGCTCAAGCCCGGCGGCGAGCAGAGCAGCCAAGTGGTGCTGCTCGGCAGGCCGGTGGGTGAGCTGAGTGCGCGCGGTTATCACGGCGGGCGCGCGCAGGCGCTCCTGGGGACCGTGCTGGAGTGTCTCGAGGAGCTGCGGGGCACGTATGACGCGGTGATCTGCGAGGGGGCCGGTTCGCCCGCCGAGATCAATCTGCGGCGCACCGACATCGTGAACATGGGGATCGCGCGCAACGCGCGGCTGCCCGTGCTCGTCGTCGGTGACATCGACCGCGGCGGCGTCTTCGCCTCCTTCTTCGGGACGGTCGCGCTGCTCTCGCGCGAGGACCAGGAACTGGTCGCCGGGTTCCTGGTCAACAAGTTCCGTGGGGACGTCTCGCTGCTGGAGCCCGGCCTCGACATGCTGCACGGGCTCACCGGGCGGCGGACGTACGGCGTGCTGCCCTTCCGGCACGGCCTCGGCATCGACGAGGAAGACGGGCTGCGGGTGTCTCTGCGGGGCGCCGTACGGGAGTCGGCGGTCGCCGCGCCGGTCGGCGAGGACGTGCTGCGTGTCGCCGTCTGCGCGGTCCCCCTGATGTCCAACTTCACGGACGTGGATGCTCTCGCCGCCGAACCGGGCGTCGTCGTACGGTTCGTGGACCGGCCGGAGGAACTGGCCGACGCCGATCTCGTGGTCGTACCGGGCACGCGGGGCACGGTCCGCGCCCTGGAGTGGCTGCACGAGCGGGGCCTGGCGGAGGCGCTGCACCGCAGGGCCGCCGACGACCGGCCGATCCTCGGCATCTGCGGTGGCTTCCAGCTCCTCGGCGAATACATCGAGGACGACGTCGAGAGCCGCCGGGGGCGGGTGGACGGGCTCGGCATCCTGCCCGTGCGGGTGCGGTTCGCGCGCGAGAAGACCCTCACCCGGCCCGCCGGCGAGGCCCTCGGCGAGCGTGTCGAGGGATACGAGATCCATCACGGGGTCGCCGAAGTGACCGGCGGGTATGCCTTCTTGGACGGCTGTCGGGTCGGCCGCACCTGGGGCACGCACTGGCACGGTTCCCTGGAGTCGGACGGTTTCCGGCGGGCCTTCCTGCGCGAGGTGGCCGCCGCCGCGGGCCGCCGGTTCGTGCCCGCGCCCGACACCTCGTTCGCCACGCTCCGCGAGGAGCAGCTCGACCGGCTCGGCGATCTGGTCGAACAGCACGCGGACACGGACGCGCTGTGGCGGCTCATCGAGTCGGGCGCGCCGCAAGGACTGCCCTTCATACCACCGGGAGCGCCCGCATGAGCACAGTGTTGTTGTTGTCGACCGCCGACACCGATCTGCTGGCCGCCCGGGCCTCCGGTGCGGCGTACCGGATCGGGAATCCCAGCCGGGTGGACGTCGCCGAGGAGCTTCCGGGGCTGATCGAGGGCGCGGACATCGCCGTCGTACGGCTGCTCGGCGGCAGGCGTGCCTGGGAGGACGGGCTCGCCCGGCTGAAGGCCTCGGGCGTGCCGACCGTGCTGCTGGGCGGCGAGGCCGTACCCGACGCCGAGTTGATGGCCGAGTCGTCGGTGCCGGCCGGTGTCGTCGCGGAGGCGCTGCGCTACCTGGTCGAGGGCGGGCCCGCCAACCTCACGGAACTCGCCCGGTTCCTCTCCGACACCGTGCTGCTGACCGGCGAGGGATTCGTCGAGCCGCGGAAGATGCCCGGGTACGGCGTCCACGGCGAGCGTGCGTTCGCCGAGGACCGCCCGACGGTCGGCGTGCTCTTCTACCGGGCCCATGAACTCGGCGGCAACACCGCCTTCGTCGACACGCTGTGCGACGTGATCGAGGCACGCGGGGCCAACGCCCTTCCGGTGTACTGCGGTTCGCTGCGCGGTGCCGACGCCGGTCTGTACGAGATCCTCGGCCGGGCCGACGCCCTGGTGGCGACGGTCCTGGCGGCGGGCGGCACCCACGCCTCGCAGGCCTCGGCCGGCGGCGACGAGGAGGCCTGGGACATCGGTGCGCTCGCCGAGCTGGACATCCCCGTGCTGCAAGGGCTCTGCCTCACCTCCTCGCGGGCCGCCTGGGAGGCCTCCGACGCCGCCCTCTCCCCCATGGACGCGGCGATGCAGGTCGCGATCCCGGAGTTCGACGGCCGTCTGATCACCGTGCCGTTCTCCTTCAAGGAGCAGGGCCCGGACGACGTACCGGTGTACGTCGCCGACCCCGAGCGTGCCGGTCGTGTGGCCGGAATCGCCGTGCGCCACGCGGAGTTGAGGCACAAGGCGAACGCCGACAAGAAGATCGCGCTCGTCTTCACCGCCTACCCGACCAAGCACTCGCGGGTCGGCAACGCGGTGGGCCTTGACACCCCGGCGTCCGCCGTACGGATCCTGGACGCGCTGCGAGACGCGGGCTACTCGCTCACCGAATACCCCTCCGGCGGCGACGAGTTGATCCACCGGCTCATCGAGGCCGGCGGCCATGACGTCGAGTGGCTCACGGAGGAGCAGCTGGCCGCCGCGCCCGCGCGGGTGCCGCTGGCCGACTACCGGAGGTGGTTCGACAAGCTCGACCCGCAGCTGCGGGACGCGATGGTGGCGGCATGGGGCGAACCGCCGGGCGGTCTCTACGTGGACGGCGACGACATCGTGCTCGCGTCCCTGCGATTCGGGAACGTCGTCGTGATGATCCAGCCGCCGCGCGGCTTCGGCGAGAACCCGATCGCGATCTACCACGACCCCGACATGCCGCCGTCGCACCACTACATGGCGGCCTACCGGTGGTTGGAGAACAGTTTCGGCGCCGACGCGATCGTGCACATGGGCAAGCACGGCACGATGGAGTGGCTGCCGGGCAAGGGGCTGGGACTGTCGCGGGGGTGCGCGCCGGATGCCGTCCTCGGCGACCTGCCTCTCGTCTACCCGTTCATCGTCAACGACCCCGGCGAGGGGACGCAGGCCAAGCGGCGCGGGCACGCCACGGTCGTCGACCACCTGGTGCCGCCGATGGCCCGCGCCGACACCTACGGCGACCTGGCCAAGCTGGAGCAGCTGCTCGACGAGTACGCGCTCGTCTCCGACCTGGACCCGACGAAGGCGCCGGCCGTGCGAGCGCAGATCTGGACGCTGGTCAAGGCGGCCGAGCTGCACCACGACCTGCATGTGGCCGAGCAGCCGGAGGACGACGCGTTCGACGAGTTCGTCATGCACATCGACGGCTATCTGTGCGAGATCAAGGACGTGCAGATCAGGGACGGGCTGCACATTCTCGGCGGCGGGCCGGTCGGCGAGCCGCGCGTGAACCTGGTGCTCGCCGTGCTGCGCGCCGCGCAGGTCTGGGGCGGGCGGGCGAACGCGCTGCCGGGGCTCAGGGCGTGCCTGGCTGCTCATTTCGGGCTCGACGAAAGGGAGTTGCTGGCCGAGCCCGGCGCGCCTGTGAAGGTTCCGGTGGAGCTGTCGGACCTGGTCGCAGGGCCGTCCCGGACGGCGGCGGACGCCATCGACCTGCTGGAGCAGCTGTGCCGCCGGATCGCGGAGGGATCGGAAGCCCGCGACTGGACGGCGTCCGAGAGCGCCGGCCTCGTCCGTGACGTCCTCGGCACCGAACTCCCCGGCGCCGTCGACGTGGTGGAGTTCGCCTGCACCGAGGTCGTCCCGAGGCTCGCCCGCACCACGGACGAGATCGGCCACATCCTGCGGGCACTGGACGGCGGTTACGTCCCGGCGGGCCCGTCGGGCTCACCGACGCGCGGCCTGGTCAACGTGCTGCCGACCGGCCGCAACTTCTACTCGGTCGATCCCAAAGCCATTCCGTCTCGGCTGAGTTGGGAGGTCGGCCAGTCGCTCGCCGACTCGCTGATCGCCCGCTATCTCCAGGACACCGGCGAGTACCCGAAGTCGGTCGGCCTGACGGTCTGGGGTACGTCCGCCATGCGCACCCAGGGCGACGACATCGCAGAGATCCTGGCGCTGCTCGGCTGCCGTCCGGTGTGGGACGAAGCCTCCCGCCGCGTGACCGGTTTCGAGGTGGTCGCGCCTGCGGAGCTGGGCCGGCCGCGCATCGACGTCACGGTCCGCATCTCCGGCTTCTTCCGCGACGCTTTCCCGCACGTCGTCGGGTTGATCGACGACGCGGTGCGGGCGGTGGCCGAGCTGGACGAGCCGGCGGAGTCCAACTACGTGCGGGCGCACGTGGAGCAGGACACCGCCGAGCACGGGGACCGGCGGCGCGCGACGGCCCGTATCTTCGGCTCCAAGCCGGGGGCGTACGGCGCCGGGCTGCTGCCGCTGATCGACGCGCGGAACTGGCGTTCCGACGCGGACCTCGCCGAGGTGTACGCGGTGTGGGGCGGTTACGCCTACGGGCGTGGGCTCGACGGACGCGCGGCGCGCGGGGACATGGAGACCGCGTTCCGGCGGATCGCCGTGGCCGCGAAGAACGTGGACACCCGCGAGCACGACCTCGTCGACGCCGACGACTACTTCCAGTACCACGGCGGCATGGTGGCCATGGTGCGGCACCTGACCGGTGCGAGCCCCGAGGCGTACGTCGGCGACTCCGCCGTACCGGACCAGGTGAGGACCCGCACGCTCGGCGAGGAGACGCACCGGGTCTTCCGGGCTCGTGTGGTCAACCCCCGCTGGATGGCGGCCATGCGGCGGCACGGCTACAAGGGCGCCTTCGAGATGGCGGCGACCGTGGACTACCTCTTCGGCTATGACGCGACGGCGGGCGTGGTCGACGACTGGATGTACGAGAAGCTCAGCGCCGAGTACGTCTTCGACGCCGAGAACCGGGACTTCATGAAGAAGTCCAACCCGTGGGCCCTGCGCGGGATCACGGAGCGGCTTTTGGAGGCCGCCGACCGTGGCCTCTGGGCCGAGCCGGACGCGGACACGCTGGAGCGGCTGCGAGCCACCTATCTGGAGCTCGAGGGCGACTTGGAGGGCGACGAGAAGTGAGTACCCCGTTTCCGTTCACGGCCGTCGTCGGCCAGGACGACCTGCGGCTCGCGCTGCTGCTGAACGCCGTCTCACCGGCGGTCGGCGGTGTGCTGGTGCGCGGCGAGAAGGGCACCGCCAAGTCGACGGCCGTGCGGGCCCTTTCGGCCCTGTTGCCGGAGGTCGACGTCGTCTCCGGGTGCCGGTTCTCCTGCGACCCCGGGGCGCCCGATCCCGCGTGCCCGGACGGTCCGCACCCGCCGGGGGCCTTCGAGTCCCGTCCGGCGCGGATGGTCGAACTGCCCGTCGGTGCCTCCGAGGACCGGCTGGTCGGCGCCCTGGACATCGAGCGGGCCCTTGCGGAGGGCGTGAAGGCCTTCGAGCCGGGCCTGCTCGCCGACGCGCATCGCGGCATCCTGTACGTCGACGAGGTCAACCTGCTCCACGACCACCTCGTCGACCTGCTCCTTGACGCCGCCGCGATGGGCGCCTCGTACGTCGAGCGCGAGGGTGTCTCCGTGCGGCACGCCGCCCGCTTCCTGCTCGTCGGCACCATGAACCCCGAAGAGGGCGAGCTGCGGCCGCAGTTGCTCGACCGGTTCGGGCTGACCGTCGAGGTCGCGGCCTCGCGGGAGCCGGACCAGCGGGTGGAGGTCGTACGGCGACGGCTCGCGTACGACGACGATCCCGACGGTTTCGCCACACGGTGGGCCGGCGAGGAGGCCGGCGTACGGCAACGGATCGTGGCGGCACGGGAGTTGCTGCCGTCGGTGCAACTGGGCGACGGGGCGTTGCGGCAGATCGCGGCGACCTGTGCCGCGTTCGAGGTGGACGGGATGCGCGCCGACATCGTGATGGCGCGCACGGCGACCGCGCTGGCTGCCTGGGCCGGCCGGACCGACGTACTCGCCGAGGACGTACGGCAGGCCGCGCTGCTCGCGCTGCCGCACCGCCGCCGGCGCAACCCGTTCGACGCGCCGGGCCTCGACGAGGACAAGCTGGACGAGACGCTGGAGCAGTTCGGCGAGGAGGAGAGCGACGACGATCCGGATCCGGACGGTCCGGGCGGGCCTGGTGGCGGTGGACGGCCCGACCCCGGGGAGGGGCCCGTGAGCGGCGACTCCGGTGCGCGGCCCGAGGCCGGTGAGGGCGGGGAGCCGCAGGTCTCAGGGGCCGGCGAGCAGTCCGCCGTACGGGCTTCCGAGCCCTTCCGCACCAAGGTGCTGAGCGTGCCCGGGATCGGTGAGGGCGCCGCCGGGCGGCGTTCGCGGGCGCGGACCGAGCACGGGCGGACCACGGGTGCGCGCAGGCCCCGAGGGCAGCTCACCAAGCTGCACTTGGCGGCGACCGTGCGGGCTGCGGCACCCCACCAGCGGGGGCGTGGGCGGTCCGGTCCCGGGCTGGTCGTACGCCGGGACGATCTGCGGCAGGCGACGCGCGAGGGGCGTGAGGGCAACCTCGTGCTGTTCGTGGTGGACGCGTCCGGGTCGATGGCGGCCCGGCAGCGGATGAGCGCCGTGAAGGGGGCTGTGCTGTCGCTCCTGCTCGATGCCTATCAGCGGCGGGACAAGGTGGGGCTGGTGACGTTCCGGGCCGCCTCGGCCGATGTCGCGCTGCCGCCGACCTCGTCCGTCGACGCGGCGGCGGCCCGCCTGGAGTCGCTGCCGACGGGCGGGCGTACACCGCTGGCGGCCGGGCTCCTCAAGGCGCACGACGTCCTGCGGATCGAGCGGCTGCGGGACCCGGCGCGGCGCGCGCTGGTGGTCGTGGTGACCGACGGACGGGCCACCGGTGGCCCCGAACCGGTCGCACTGGCCGGGCGTGCGGCACGGCTGTTCGCGGCGGAAGGTGTCGCCTCGGTGGTCGTGGACTGCGAGTCGGGGCCGGTACGGCTGGGGCTGGCCGGGCAGCTCGCGGGTGAGCTGGGAGGTACGGCGGTGACGCTCGACGAGTTGCGGGCGGACTCGATCGCCGGTCTGGTGCGGGATGTGCAGGGCAGCAGCAGGAGGGCCGCGTAATGCCTCAGGGACAGCCGAGTGTCGTACCCGATGACGGGCTGACGACCCGCCAGCGGCGCAACCGTCCGCTGGTCGTCGTGCACACGGGGATCGGGAAGGGCAAGTCGACCGCCGCGTTCGGGCTCGCGCTGCGTGCCTGGAACCAGGGGTGGCCGATCGGGGTGTTCCAGTTCGTCAAGTCGGCGAAGTGGAAGGTCGGCGAGGAGAACGCGCTGCGTGTGCTCGGGGCGTCCGGGCAGGGCGGGAGCGTCGACTGGCACAAGATGGGCGAGGGCTGGAGCTGGGTCCAGCGGGACGAGCAGCTGGACAACGAGGAGAAGGCCCGGGAGGGCTGGGAGCAGGTCAAGCGTGACCTCGCCGCCGAGACGTACAAGCTGTACGTACTCGACGAGTTCGCCTACCCGATGCACTGGGGCTGGGTCGACACGGACGAGGTCGTGGACGTGCTGCGCGGGCGGCCGGGCACGCAGCATGTGGTGATCACCGGGCGGAACGCACCCGCGAAGCTGGTGGAGTCGGCCGATCTCGTCACCGACATGTCCAAGGTCAAGCACCCCATGGACGTGGGCCAGAAGGGGCAGAGGGGCATCGAGTGGTGACGTCCTCGACCATGCCACGGCTGGTGGTCGCGGCGCCGGCCTCCGGGAGCGGCAAGACGACCGTCGCCACGGGGCTGATGGCCGCGTTGGCCTCGCGGGGGCTCGCCGTGTCTCCGCACAAGGTCGGGCCGGACTATATCGATCCCGGGTATCACGCGCTGGCCACCGGGCGGGTGGGGCGGAATCTCGACGCGTATCTGTGCGGGCCGGAGTTGATCGGGCCGCTGTTCCTGCACGGGGCACGAGGGTGTGACATCGCGGTCGTCGAGGGGGTGATGGGGCTGTACGACGGGGCCGCGGGCGAGGGAGAACTGGCGTCCACGGCCCAGGTCGCCACGTTGCTGCGGGCGCCGGTGGTGCTCGTCGTGGACGCGTCGTCGCAGTCGCGGTCGGTGGCGGCGCTGGTGCACGGGTTCGCTTCCTGGGACACCAGGGTGCGGATCGGGGGCGTGATCCTGAACAAGGTCGCGTCCGATCGGCATGAGGAGCTGCTGCGGGAGGCGTTGGACGCCGTGGGGGTGCCGGTGCTCGGTGCGCTGCGACGGGCGGCGCCTGTGGAGTCGCCGTCGCGGCATCTGGGGTTGGTGCCGGTCGCCGAACGGCGCTCCGCAGCTGTGGACGCGGTTGCTGCGATGGCGACGTTGGTCTCCGACGGGTGTGATCTGGAAGCGTTGGTGAGGCTGGCGCGGGGTGCCGGCGCATTGTCGGGCGCGGCATGGGATGTGGCTGAGGCCGTGGAGTTGCCCACCTACGGCAACCCGTCTCGGTGGGTTGAGAGGTCGGCGGCCCCAGGTGCCCGACCGGACTCGAAACCCGCCGCCGCACGCCCGGCCCGTTCCGACGGCGAGCGCGCGACCACCACGGCCCCACCGGGCCCGCAGGCCATCGCCACCCGCCGGTCTCCGTCGGTCGAAAGGCGTGCCCCCGTCGTCGCCGTCGCCGGCGGCCCCGCCTTCACCTTCTCCTACGCCGAGCACTCCGAGCTGCTCACCGCCGCCGGTGCCGATGTCGTCACCTTCGACCCCCTGCGTGACGAGCAACTCCCCGACGAAACCGTGGGGTTGGTCATCGGCGGCGGGTTCCCGGAGGTGTACGCCGCCGAGTTGTCCGCCAACGAGCCGCTCCGTAAAGCCGTCGCCGCTCTCGCCGAGTCCGGTGCCCCCGTCGCCGCCGAGTGTGCCGGGTTGCTCTACCTCAGCCGGGAGTTGGACGGGCTGCCCATGTGCGGGGTGCTCGATGCCGGCGGCCGGATGAGTGAGCGGCTCACGCTCGGGTACCGGGACGCCGTGGCCGTCGGGGACAGTTCGCTCGCCGTCGCCGGAGCGCGGATGCGCGGGCACGAGTTTCACCGGACCGTCGTCGAGCCCGGCGCCGGTGCCGCCCCGGCCTGGGGCATGAGGGCCCCCACACCGCGTGTCGAAGGTTTTGTCCAGCAGGGCGTGCACGCGAGCTATCTGCATACGCACTGGGCGTCCGAGCCCGGTGTGGCCCGTCGGTTCGTGGAGAGGTGCCGGACGTCATGAACAGCAGGCTGATCGGGGTCGGGGTCGGGCCCGGCGACCCCGAGTTGGTGACCGTCAAGGGCGTCAACGCGCTGCGTTCCGCCGACGTCGTCGTGGTACCGGTGATGGCTGCATCTGATGGAAAGGACGGCGGCGAGCGCGGGCGGGCCGAGGCGACCGTGCTGCACTACGTGCCCGGGGAGAAGGTCGTCCGGGTCGTGTTCGCGCTCAACGAGCGGACGGACCGCGCGCGCCGCGAGGCGGCCTGGGACGCGGCCGGGGAGCGTGTCGCCGAGCTGCTCGCACGGCACCGCTCCGTCGCGTTCGCGACCATCGGCGACCCGAACGTCTACTCCACCTTCACCTATCTCGCCCAGACGATCGCGGAGTCTGTGCCGGGGGTCTCGGTCGAGACCGTGCCCGGTATCACCGCCATGCAGGACCTCGCGGCCCGCTCGGGTGCCGTGCTGACCGAGGGGACCGAGCCGCTCACGCTGGTGCCGGTGACCGCCGGGGCCGGCGTGCTCAAGGACGCGCTCAACGGGCCCGGGACGGTCGTGGCGTACAAGTTCGGGCGGCAGGCGCGGGAGGTCGCCGAGGCGCTCCGGGAGACCGGGCGGATCGACGACGCGGTATGGGGGTCGGCCCTGGGGCTCGAGGAGGAGTCGATCCGGCCGGCCGCCGAACTCGGCGACGCTTCCCTGCCGTACCTCTCCACGCTCATCGCTCCCGCGCGGCGCGACGGTGGCCGGGGCGGCAAGCTGTGAGTCCGTCAGCCTGTGCCGGACAGGCCCACCACCAGCCAGATGAACGACACTCCGGCGACCGTGCACAGCAGGGTCGAGCGGGCGGGGTGTTCATGGTGGGCCTCGGGGAGGATCTCGGCGGCGGCGAGGTAGAGCAGCACACCGCCGAAGAGTCCGAGATAGCCGCCGAGCAGCTGTTCCGGGATGGTGAAGAACGCCGTCGACAGCGCGCCCGCCACCGGGGCGCAGGCATCGGCGACGAGCATCGCGACGGCCTTGCGGCGGGCGTTGCCGTACAGGCTCGTGATGGTGAACGTGTTGAAGCCGTCCGCGAAGTCGTGGGCGATCACGGCGAGCGCGACCGCCGCGCCCATGCCGCCGCCCACCTGGAAGGCCGCGCCGATCGCCACGCCGTCCATGGCGCTGTGGCCGACCATCGCGGCCGCCGCCGTGAGCCCGACCTCGGGTGCCCGGTGGTTGTGTTCGTCGCCGCCGTGCGCCGCGCGGCGGGCGGCCAGCAGGCGTTCCACCAGGTGCGCCAGCAGGAAGCCGGCCACGAACAGCAGCAGGGCCGCAGGTACGCCGAACACCTCGCGGGCCGCCGCCCGAAGCGCCTCCGGGAGCAGGTCGAGGCCGACCACACCGAGCATCAGGCCGCCGGCCAGGCCCAGGACCAGGTGGCGGCGGTCGGTCACGCGCTGCGCCGTCCAGCCGCCGGCCAACGTCATCAGGAACGCGCCGAGCGCGACGAACACCGCCATGGGCCCTTGCTATCCGATCAGGCCCTGTTCGCGCACATCGGGCCGCACCTCAACCGGTACACACCATGACATTTCGCACGAGAGGACCCCTCCCCATGGCCGATGCCCCCACCGGCAAGGTGACCTTCGTCGGTGCCGGTCCGGGCGCCGCCGACCTGCTGACGTTCCGTGCCGCGCGCGCCATCGCCGAGGCCGACGTGGTGATCTGGGCGGCCAGCCTGGTCCAGGCGGAGGTTCTCGACCACGCGCGCGAGGGCGCCGAGATCCTGGACTCGGCGGCCATGTCGCTCGAGGACGTCGTCGCCGTGTACGAACGGGCCGGCGCGGAGGGTCTGAAGGTGGCCCGTGTCCACTCCGGCGACCCGGCGCTGTGGGGCGGGACGCAGGAGCAACTCGACCGGTGCGCCGAGCTGGGCCTCGACACGGAGGTCGTGCCCGGGGTCTCGTCCTTCTCCGCCGTCGCGGCGCTCGCCAGACGTGAGCTGACCATCCCCGAGGTCGCACAGTCCGTCGTGCTCACCCGGCTCGGCGGCGGCAAGACACCCATGCCGCCCGGTGAGGAGGTGCGCGAGTTCGCCCGGCACGGCACCACCATGGCGGTCTTCCTGTCGGCGGCGCGCAGCGGGCAGCTGGTGCGGGAGCTGCTGGAGGGCGGCTATCCGACGAGCACGCCGGTCGTCGTGGCGTACCAGGCGACCTGGCCGGAGGAGCTGGTGGTGCGCTGCACGATCGGCACGCTGGAGGAGACGCTCAAGGAGCACCGGCTCTGGAAGCACACGCTCTTCCTGGTCGGCCCGGCGCTGGCCGCGCACGGCACCCGCTCGCACCTCTACCACCCCGGCCACTTCCACGGCTTCCGCAAGGCGGACCCAGAGGCCCGCAAGGCGCTGCGTGAGCGCGGGGCGAGCACGTGATCACGGTCGTCGGCACGGGGACCGGTGCGCCGGTCGACCCCGAGGTGCTGTCCGGGGCTGAGCTGGTCGTGGGCGGGCGGCGCCATCTGGACGCCGTACGGCTGCCGCGGCCGGCCGAGCGGATCGTCCTCGGGCCGCTGGCACCCGCCCTGGACGCGATCGAGGAGTACGTCGGCAAGGAGCGGAAGGTCGTCGTGCTGGCCTCCGGGGATCCCGGGTTCTTCGGGATTGTGCGGGCGCTGGCCGAGCGGTTCGGGTCGGCGCTGCTGGACGTGCGGCCCGGCGTCTCCTCCGTGGCCACGGCGTTCGCGCGGCTGGGGCTGCCCTGGGACGACGCCGTGGTGGTCAGCGCGCACGGGCGGGAGCTGCGGACGGCCGTCAACGTGTGCCGGGCGCATCCCAAGGTCGCCGTGCTGACCGGGCCCGGTGCCGGTCCGGCCGAGCTGGCTGCCGCGGTCCCGGCGGACCGGGTGCTCGTCGTGGCGAGCGCGCTCGGCGATCCCGTGCGCGAGCGCGTCGAGCGGATCACGCCCGCCGAGGCCGCCGCCCGGGACTGGGGTACGGCGGTGAGCGTGGTGCTGTGTCTGGACGAGGCGCGGGCGACGGGCGCCGTACGGACCGTGGCGGGAGGGCGGGAGCGGCCCGCCGGATGGGCGCTGGACGAGGCCGCATTCACGCACCGGGACTCGATGATCACCAAGTTCGAGGTGCGGGCGCTGGCCCTCGCCCGGCTCGGGCCCCGGCCCGGTGACCTGGTGTGGGACGTCGGCGCGGGCTCCGGGTCGGTGGCCGTCGAGTGCGCACGGCTGGGCGCGGCCGTGGTCGCCGTCGAGAAGACGCCCGACGGCGTCGAGCGGATCCGTGCCAACGCCGCCGCGCACGGCGTCGACGTGCACGTGGTGCACGGGGCGGCGCCGACCGTGCTGTCCGGTCTGGACGAGCCCGACGCGGTGTTCGTCGGCGGCGGGGGCGCGGAACTGCCCGCAGTCGTCACGGCGTGCGCGCGGCGCGCCCGGCGCACGGTCGTAGTGGCGCTGGCCGCGCTCGACCGGGTGCCCGCGGCACGCGCGGCGCTCACCGGTGCCGGATTGTCGTGCGACGGGGTGCTGCTGCAGTCGTCGCGGCTCGCTCCGCTGCCGGGGGACGTGACCCGGCTCGCGGCGGCCAATCCGGTCTTTCTGCTGTGGGGCGTGAGGCCTCAGGCGCGTATCGAAGGAGTAGTCGATTGATCGGCCTCATTTCCGCCACGGTGGCGGGGGCGGCGGCGCGGGACCGGCTGGCGGCCGCGTGGCCGGACCGCTCGCGGGTGTACGAGGGTCCCGTCGGGGACGCGGTACGGGCCGCGTTCGTGGAGTGCGAGCAGCTGGTGTGCTTCCTGGCGACGGGGGCCGTGGTACGGCTGCTCGCCCCGCTCCTTGCCGGCAAGGCGGCCGACCCGGGTGTCGTGTGTGTCGACGAGGGCGGGCGGTTCGCCGTGTCGCTGGTCGGCGGGCACGGCGGCGGGGCCAATGAACTCGCCCGGGAGGTGGGCGGGTTGATCGGTGCCGAGCCCGTGGTGACGACCGCGACCGACGCCGTCGGGCTGCCCGGCCTGGACACGCTCGGGTTCCCCTTCGAGGGTGCCGTCGCGACCGTCTCGCGGGCCCTGCTGGACGGTGAACCCGTGGTGCTGGAGGCAGAGTCGGCGTGGCCGCTGCCTCCACTGCCGACGGCGCCGCAGGGGCCGTACACGATCCGGCTGACCGACCGGGACGTCGAACCGGGCGAGCGCGAGGTGCTGTTGCGGCCGCCGTCCCTCGTCGTGGGCGTGGGTGCCTCCAAGGGGGCGCCCGTGGACGAGGTTCTCGGGCTCGTCGAGGACACGCTGCAGGACGCGGGGCTCTCGGTCCGGTCCGTCGCCGAACTCGCCACCGTGGACGCCAAGTCGGAGGAGCCCGGCGTCGTGGGCGCCGCCGAGCGGCTGGGGGTGCCGCTGGTGACGTACCCCGCCGAGCGGTTGGCGGCCGTCGACGTGCCGAACCCCTCCGCCGCGCCCCTTGCGGCGGTCGGCACGCCGTCCGTGGCCGAGGCGGCGGCGCTGCTCGGCGGCGGTGAACTCCTCGTGCCCAAGCGGAAGTCGGGCGCACGTCCGGCCATGGCGACCTGTGCCGTCGTACGGCGGCCCGGGCGCGGCCGGCTCGCGGTGGTCGGGCTCGGACCCGGCGCCCGCGATCTGCTCACCCCGCGCGCACGCGCGGAACTGCGGCGGGCCTCCGTGCTCGTCGGGCTGGACCAGTACGTCGACCAGATCCGCGATCTGCTGCGACCCGGCACCCGGATCCTGGAGTCGGGCCTTGGCGCCGAGGAGGAGCGGGCCAGGACGGCGGTCGCCGAGGCCCGGAAGGGGCACGCGGTCGCGCTGATCGGCAGCGGGGACGCGGGCGTGTACGCCATGGCCTCGCCCGCGCTGGCCGAGGCGTCCGACGACATCGACGTGGTCGGGGTGCCGGGCGTGACGGCGGCGCTCGCGGCCGGGGCGATCCTGGGCGCGCCGCTGGGCCACGACCATGTGTCGATCAGCCTGTCCGACCTGCACACGCCGTGGGAGGTCATCGAGCGGCGGGTGCGGGCGGCGGCCGAGGCGGATCTCGTGGTCACCTTCTACAACCCCCGTTCCCGGGGCCGCGACTGGCAGCTGCCGAAAGCCCTCGCGATCCTCGCGGACCACCGGGAGCCGACGACACCCGTCGGGGTCGTACGCAACGCCTCGCGGGCCGACGAGTCCAGCCGTCTGACGACGCTGGCCGCGCTCGACCCGCAGACGGTCGACATGATGACCGTCGTGACCGTGGGCAACACGGCGACCCGCGAGATCGCGGGACGCATGGTGACACCGCGTGGATACCGCTGGCAGGAGGGCGACCGATGAATCGCGTGGTGCACCCCATCGAGCAGGAGTCCTTCCGGCGGCTGCGCGCGCGCCTGGACACCTCGCGCTTCCCGCCGCTGACCCGGGCCGTGGTGGAGCGGGTGATCCACTCCGCCGCCGACCTGGAGTACGCGAGCGACCTCGTCCTGGACGAGGTCGATCTGGTGCGGGCGCACGCCGCGCTGCACTCCGGCGCGCCGGTCGTCGTGGATGTCGAGATGGTCGCCGCCGGGATCACGCGCCGGGCTACCGTGTGCCGGCTCAAGGACGCCAGGTCGGGGCCGGGAATGACCCGTTCGGCACACGCGGTGCGGCTCGCGTACGAGGAGGTCGGCACCGGCGCTCTGTGGGTGATCGGCTGTGCGCCGACCGCCCTGGAGGAGCTGCTGAAGCTGGACGCCGACCCCGCGCTCGTCATCGGGCTGCCCGTCGGGTTCGTCGGCGCGGCCGAGTCCAAGGCCGCGTTGCGCGAGAGCGGGCTGCCCGCCGTGAGCAACGTGTCCGAGAAGGGCGGCTCGGCGGTCGCCGCCGCCGCGCTCAACGCCCTGCTGTACCACCCCGTTTCCGCAGAGGAGAACCAGTGACCACCCCGCCGCCCGCCCTGCTCATCGCCGGCCATGGCACCCGGGACGAGGCCGGAGCCGAGGCATTCCGCGACTTCGTACGGGAGCTGGGGCGCCGCCACCCCGAACTGCCCGTCGCGGGCGGCTTCATCGAACTGTCCCCGCCGCCGCTCGGCGACGCCGTCACCGAACTGGTGGAGCGGGGGGTGCGCCGGTTCGCCGCCGTCCCGCTGATGCTGGTGTCCGCCGGGCACGCCAAGGGCGACATACCGGCCGCGCTGGCCCGTGAGCAGAAGCGCCACCCCGGGATCTCGTACGCTTACGGCCGCCCGCTGGGCCCACATCCGGCGCTGCTGCGCGTGCTGGAGCGGCGGCTCGACGAGGCGCTCGGCGACACCGCGCGGACGCCGTACGACCGGGCCGACGTGACCGTGCTGCTGGTGGGCCGCGGCTCGACCGACCCCGACGCCAACGCCGAGGTGTCCAAGGCGGCCCGGCTGCTGTGGGAGGGACGCGGATACGCGGGCGTGGAGACCGCGTTCGTGTCGCTGGCGGCGCCGGACGTGCCGAGCGGCCTGGACCGGTGTGCGCGGCTGGGCGCTCGCCGGATCGTCGTGCTGCCGTACTTCCTGTTCACCGGGGTCCTGCCGGAGCGGGTGCGGCAGCAGGCCGAGGGCTGGGCCGCCGCGCATCCCGAGGTCGAGGTGCGCTCGGCGGATGTGATCGGGCCGGAGCCCGAGCTGCTCGACCTGGTGATGGAGCGGTACACCGAGGCCGTCGAGGGCGATCTGCGGATGAACTGCGACTCGTGCGTCTACCGCATCGCCCTCCCCGGCTTCGAGGACAAGGTGGGCCTGCCGCAGCAGCCGCACTTCCACCCGCACGACGACGGTCACCACGGGCACGGCCACGGGCACCAGCACGGCGGACATGCGCATGCGCACTGACGACGGCCACGATCTGCGGCACCACGGAGACGCCGAAGTACGGGACGACGGTGCCGAGTTGGTGGACCTGGCGGTCAATGTGCGGGCCGGTACGCCGCCGAAGTGGCTGCGGGAACGCATCGCCGCGTCGCTGACCGGGCTCGCGGCCTACCCGGACGGGCGGGAGGCACGGCTGGCGGTGGCGCGCCGGCACCGGGTTCCGGTGGAGCGGGTGCTGTTGACGGCGGGCGCGGCCGAGGCGTTCGTGCTGCTGGCGCGCGCACTGAAGGTACGGCGTCCGGTCGTCGTGCACCCACAGTTCACGGAGCCGGAGGCGGCGCTGCGGGACGCGGGGCACACGGTGGACCGGGTGCTGTTGCGAGCGGAGGACGGGTTCCGGCTCGATCCGGCGGCGGTGCCCGAGGAAGCCGACCTGGTGGTGATCGGGAACCCGACGAACCCCACGTCGGTGCTGCATCCGGCGTCGGCCGTGGTCGACCTCGCCCGGCCGGGGCGGACGTTGGTGGTCGACGAGGCGTTCATGGACGCGGTGCCGGGTGAGCGGGAGGCGCTGGCCGGGCGGACGGACGTACCCGGGCTCGTCGTCCTGCGCAGCCTCACCAAGACATGGGGGCTGGCCGGGCTGCGGATCGGGTACGTCCTGGCGGCGCCGGAGACGGTCGGGGAGCTGGAGCGGGCGCAGCCGCTGTGGCCGGTGTCGACTCCCGCGCTGGTCGCCGCACGGGACTGCATGGGCCGGGACGCCGTCGCGGAGGCGACGTCCGCGGCCCACCGGATCATGCTGGACCGGGACCGTCTCGTCGCGGGACTCGAGGAGTTGGCCCCGGCGGGCGTGCGGGTGACGGGTCCGGCGCAGGGCCCGTTCGTCCTCGTCCGGGTGCCGGACGGCACGACCGTACGCCGCCGCCTGCGCGACCTCGGGTACGCCGTCCGGCGCGGCGACACCTTCCCGGGTCTGGACGAGGAGTGGCTCAGGGTGGCGGTGCGGGACCGGGAGACGACGGACGGCTTCCTGAGCGCTCTGCAGCGGGCCCTGCGTCCGGACCGGGACGGTTGACGGGTCTCCTCAGCCCTTCCGGCGTACCAGCACCAGCGCTCCCCCGCCCACCACGACCAGCGCCAGCGCGCCACCCGCGATGTACGGCGTCGTCGAGCTGCCGCCCGTCTCCGCCAGGTCGGCCTTCGCGGGGGCGCCCTGGGGCTTGACGTTCTCGGGCGGGGCCGACCGGCCGGCCGGGGCCGGCGGGGTCTCGCAGGTCGCCTTGGCCAGGGTCACCGTTCCCTCCACCTCCGCCACGTTCAGCTTCAAGGGGTTGACGGAGACCTTGAGTTCGAGCGCGGTGGCGGCGGCCGTGCGGGACGTCGTCTCGCGTTCCGACAGGTCGAGGCGGACCTCGCCGACGCCCGGCACCTTCACGATCGTCGGGCCGCCGGCGGACAGGGTGACGCGCTTGCCCAGGGCCGTCACCGCGCCGAGGACGTCAGCGTCGGCGGCGGGCTGCTTGCCCACCTCGCAGGTCGCCTTCGACGTGACCGTGTCCAGCTCCACCAGGGGGAGGAGGGGCAGGCCGGGGACGTGGAGCTTGGCGTGGGCGAGGTGGACGGAGCCCTCGGCACGGTCGGCGGACGTCGTGGCCTTGGCCGAAGCGACGTCCGCGCCGAGGACGGTGAACGGGTTGCCGTTGTCCACCCCGTCGAGGCGGGCGGTCAGCGCGGTCTTCTCGGCGCTCTGCGGTGCCTGCACCTCGTTCAGGGAGACCGCGAGCGGGACGTTCACGGTCTTGTTGAGGAGCGACACGTCGAGTCCGGTACGCAGGACTACGGCGCTCGCGCGACCGTGGTCGGCGGTCGCGTGCGCGGCGTGCGCGCCGGCCAGGGCCCCGGGACCGGCGGCCAGGGCCGTGGCCGTCGCGACGGTGGCGAGACGGCGTGCGGGCATGCGGAAGTCGTTGCTGTTCAAGATGGTGGGCCCCCCAGACGGAACTTGCTCGGGACCCGAGAAGGATTACGCACTGACGGTGAACAGTCAGCAATCCTGGGCTACTTCACTCCATCGGGGAGGTTTCGCGTTTCTTTTCGAATCACGGGGCACACGCGTTCCCGTTACTCGATGACAACCCCGTTGAGCACCACCCGGCGCGGCGCCGCCAGCACGCGTACGTCCGCCCGCGGGTCCTCCTCGTAGACCACGAGGTCCGCCGGCGCGCCCTCCTCGAGGCCGGGGCGGCCGAGCCACGCCCGCGCTCCCCAGCTGCCCGCCGACACCGCCTCGACCGGCGGGATGCCTGCGGCCACCAGTTCCGCGACCTCGGCCGCGGCGAGTCCGTGCGCCAGCGAACCGCCCGCGTCCGTGCCGACGAACACCGGGATCCCGGCGTCGTGGGCGGAGCGCACGGTGTCGTAACGCGTCTCGTACAGCCGTCGCATATGGGCCGACCAGCGCGGGTACTTGGTGTCGCCGCCCGCCGCGAGCTGCGGGAACGTCGCGATGTTGACGAGGGTGGGGACGATCGCGACGCCGCGTTCGGCGAACAGCGGGATCAGCTCGTCGGTGAGGCCGGTGGCGTGCTCGATGCAGTCGATGCCCGCCTCGACCAGGTCGCGCAGGGAGCTCTCGGCGAAGCAGTGCGCGGTGACGCGGGCGCCCAGGCGGTGCGCCTCGGCGATGCCCGCCTCGACCGCCTCGCGCGGCCAGCAGGCGGCGAGGTCGCCGAGGTCGCGGTCGATCCAGTCGCCGACCAGCTTGACCCAGCCATCGCCGCGCCGGGCCTCCTGGGCGACGGACGCGACGAGTTCGTCCGGCTCGATCTCGTGGGCGAAGTCGCGGATGTAGCGGCGGGTGCGGGCGATGTGCCGCCCGGCACGGATGATCTTCGGGAGGTCCTGGCGGTCGTCGATCCAGCGGGTGTCGGTGGGCGCGCCCGCGTCGCGGATCAGCAGCGTGCCCGCCTCGCGGTCGGTCAGCGCCTGCTTCTCGGCGACGTCCGCCTCGACCGGACCGTGCGTGCCGAGGCCGACGTGGCAGTGCGCGTCCACGAGGCCGGGCAGCGCCCAACCCTCCACGGTCCGTACGTCACGGGCACCGGACGGGCGGTCGTAGGAGACCCGACCGCCGACGATCCACACCTCGTCGCGGACCTCGTCCGGCCCGACGAGGATCCGCCCCTTCACCCGCAGCACCGCGTGATCGCTCATATCGGCACCTTAATGAAGCGACGTGTCGCCTTTCCAACCGTTCCTAGGGACTGAGCGGGAGTGGGGCCTTGGCCTGGTGCCAGGACCCATGCTCAGCCGCATGCCCCGAACGATGTCGGGCATGCTGGTCGCCCGCTTTCGCTCCGCGTCCAGCGCCGGCGGATCGTGTCCGTGGTCCGGGAATGCGGGGGCGGGGTCCCTCACGCCGTCGGGTACCTGGTCCGGCCTGGGCGGTCCGAGGCCCGCGCCCATCGCTCTGGCGGGTACGGGGCGGTGCCGTCCGTCGCCGGATCGGGTGCCCGAGGGCGCGTCTTCCGATCGCCACGGCGGCGGCGTCGTGGCGAGTGGTCCTACGAGTCTCGGTAGTCAGTGGCTGTTGCCAGTGCTGGGCGCCCCACCGGGAGGTGTAGGCCGGGTCCACCGCGACGAGCGCGATGTCCTGCTCGGCGGCCATCGACACCAGCCGGGCCTTGAGCTTTGCGGTTGGGAAACGGGAGATCAGCCGCCGGAAGCGCTTGTTCCGCCCATGCTTCTCCCTGGATGTGCCGTCGCTGAAGTCGAGGTCCTCGATCGCGATCGCCCCGGCGCCGCAGCGGCGGGTGTGGTGGAGCAGCCGGGTCAGGGCGTGCCGGATCTGCGCGTCCCGGTGCGCGGCGTTGCCGGACAGGCCGTAGAAGAAGCGCCGGGGTTCGCCGACCGGGTTGCCGTGCACGTCCAGGTGCCAGGCGGCGAGGTGGTCGTCGTTCATGTCGACCGCGACCACACCCCGGGACAGGGCTGTCTCCAGCGGTAGCACGGGGATTGGGGTGCGCTGCCAGGAGGCGGTCACGTACCAGCGGCCGCGCACCGGATCGGGGTGGATGCGGTAGGCCACCGCCCGGTTCGCGGTGATCCGGTCAGCCCATTCCTCGCCGCGGTGCCTGAACTCGGCGATCGCGTCCAGCTGGTAGCGGCCGTGCGGGGCGTTGGCCAGATGGGTGAGCGCGGCCGGGAGCCGGATGGAGACCTGCCCGGTGCCGGTGACACGGATGGTCTCATTGCCGAAGCGTTTGCCGGACTCCCCGTCCGCGGCGAGAAACAACCGCGCCGCCTCCCACCGCTGCCGCCACGCCACCGCGTCCAGTCCCGCCTCGTCCAGGTGGTGGCGCAGGCGGGCGAGCTGCTTCCCATCGCGTACCACGTGCACCCGGCCCGCCGCCCAGTCCGCCTCCACCCGCGCAAGCCGGTCCCGCAACAGGTGCAGGCGGCGGGACTTGGCGTGCCACTCCGCCCGCGACCCGTACCCACGCGCCAGCCCGGCCTTCCTGTCGGCCTTGGCGCCCAGCGGGCGGGCCAGCCGGGCCTCGACCGAGGCGATCTGCCCACGCAGCCACACCAGCTCCCGCGCCTGCCCGCGCCGGGCCAGCGCCCACTGGTCATACGTGGCCTTCGTGATACTGCCCGCCCACCGCGCCGACGACGCCCCGGTCAGCTCCCGCTTCCGCACCGCCCACGACCCGCCATCGTGCTCCAACCTCTGCCGGGAACGCACCGCAAGATCACCAGTGGCCAGTCCACCCAGGAACACCCCGACCTCGCACAGCACCGCCACATCCGCGTCCGACAGACGCAGCCGCGCACGGACCGCGACACCGGCAGGACCGGGCACCACGAACGAAGCCGCCACCTCCCGCAACCCGCCCACACCCCCCACCCCCGCGCGATCGATCTGTCACCGTCCTCAACGAGCCGAACTCGACAAGGTCACGCGTACGACACTCAAACCCCGATTCGACCCGCGAAAACGTCCACTCCCCCGCGCGGACCACAACCGTGGCACTCACCCACGCACGCCGGCACTCACGTGAACTCGCTCAACCGTAAGCAGCTCCCAACCCTCCTCCAAGGAGGAGACCGGGTCTCCCGAACCAAACCGATGGTTACGGAACCGTTCGACCTAAGATCTAGGGAGTCGACCCCTTGTGAGCGAAGAGAGCACCGCCGTGACCCACGCCTTCCTCGACCTGCCCCCGCTGAGCGCCGCGCGTTTCGCGTCCATCGAGGACCGGGTGGCCCGGCTGCTCGGCACCCGGCAGGACGTCGTGATCATGCAGGGCGAGGCGCTGCTGCCGCTGGAGGGCGCGATCCGATCGGCGGCGGGCCCCGGCACGACGGCGCTGAACGTGATCACCGGTCCGTACGGGCAGACCTTCGGCGACTGGCTGCGGGACTGCGGCGCGACGGTGATCGACCTGTCGGTGCCCTTCCACACGGCGGTCACCGCCGCGCAGGTCCGGGAGGCCCTCGCCGAGCATCCGGAGACCGACTTCGTGTCCCTGGTGCACGCGGAGGCGGCGACCGGCAACACCAACCCGGTCGCGGAGATCGGCGAGGTGGTGCGGGAGCACGGCGCCCTGTTCTATCTGGACGCGGTCGCGTCCGTCGGCGCGGAGCCGGTGCTGCCGGACGCGTGGGGCGTGGACCTGTGCGTGATCGGAGCGCAGAAGGCGATGGGCGGTCCTGCGGGAGTGTCGGCGGTGTCGGTCAGCGAGCGGGCGTGGACGCGGATGGCGGCCAACCCCCGGGCGCCGCGCCGTTCGTACCTCTCGCTGCTGGACTGGAAGGAGCGCTGGACCGACGCCGGCCGCAAGGCACTGCTGCACGCTCCGGCTCAGCTGGAGATGCTGGCCCTCGAGGCGTGCCTCGAGCGGATCGAGTCGGTGGGCCTGGACGGGGTGATGGCCCGCCACCGGAGGGCGGCGCTCGCCACGCGTGCGGGTGCGGTGGCGCTGGGCGGGGGTCTGGAGCCGTACGTGTACGAGACGTCGGACGCGGCACCGGTCGCCACGACGCTCCGGGTACCGGCGGGAGTGGTGGCCTCGGAACTCGTCGCACGCGCGTTGCGGAACGACGGGGCGCTGCCGCTGGCGGCGGGGGGCGGCGCGCTGGCCAAGGAGATGATCCGGGTCAACCACTACGGGGTGGACGCGACGGCGGAGGCGGTACGGCGCTCCGTGACGGCGATCGGCTCCGCGCTGGCGGAGAAGGGGCTGGACGTGGATGTGGACGCGGCGGTCCGGGCCATCGAGAGCGCCCGGGCGTGAGCAGCACCGGCGTCTGAGGTCCGAGGCGATGTCAGTGCCCCGTGCCAAGCTCCCCGTATGACCTCCCACACGCCCCAGACACTTCCCGACGGCCGGCTCGTACCGCTCATGACCGGTGACGAGCGGCCCATGCTGGAGAGCTGGCTCGCCTTTCACCGCGCCACGCTGGAGCTGAAGTGCGCCGGACTCGACGACGCGCAGGCGCGGCTGGTGTCGGCCGAGCCGTCGGCGCTGACCCTGCTGGGACTCGTCCAGCACCTCGCCGAGGTCGAACGGAACTGGTTCCAGCGGGGGTTCGCGGGGCTCGACGTACCGCTGGTGTACGAGGAGGAGACCGGGTACGCCCTGGACCCCGGGCGCGGGCTGGACGAGGCACTGGGCGTGTGGCGGCGCGAGGTCGCGCGCGGGCAGGAGCTGTGCGCCGGGCGGGCGCTGGACGACACCGGGGTGATCCCCGACGGGCCCATGGCCGGGATCGAGGTCAGTCTGCGCTGGGTGCTCCTCCACATGCTCGAGGAGTACGCCCGGCACAACGGCCACGCGGACATTCTCCGGGAGCGTATCGACGGGGTTACCGGGGCCTGAATTCAAGGAAATTCTGGAATTCTTTTCGACGGTAGCTTTCCCGAGTTCTTCTGCCCCGTTTCCCCCCACCTAAACCCAGGGAATTTCCAGCAGGTTACACCTCTGTGACGCAACACACACTCATTCCGATTTGTCCGCATTTGAACAGGGGCAAACCTCGCATTTCGGCACGCAGAGAGGTGGGGTTCCGTCCTCCACGCCCACCTCGACCTGCATTTTTGAATTTCTCTCGCTAAGTTCGGTCCGCATGACTGCCGCACAAGCAGACCTGCTCATCGACCGCCCAGCGGTCACGGACGGGGCCGCGCTCTGGCGTATCGCCAAGGACTCCGGGACCCTCGATCTGAACTCCTCGTACAGCTATCTCCTGTGGTGCCGCGACTTCGCCGGCACCTCGGCGGTGGCGCGCGACGGGGACGGGGAGCCCGTCGGTTTCGTGACCGGGTACGTGCGGCCGGAGCGGCCGCACACCCTGCTCGTCTGGCAGGTGGCGGTCGACGCCGCGTACCGCGGCCGCGGGATCGCGGCGGCGCTGCTCGACGGACTGACCGAGCGGATCGGCGCCGAGCGCGGGATCACCTCCGTCGAGACGACCATCACGCCCGACAACGCCGCCTCCGAGCGCCTGTTCACCTCGTACGCCAGCCGCCACGGCGCTTCCGTCAGCCGTGCGGTGCTGTTCGACGCGGACCTTTTCCCGGACGGCCCCCACGAACCCGAAGTCCTGTTCCGGATCGGCCCGTTGACCCCCCACCCGGCGCACCACTGAGGAGCGATTCATCGTGACCATCACCCAGCCCGACCTCAGCGTCTTCGAGACCCTGGAGTCCGAGGTGCGCAGCTACTGCCGCGGCTGGCCCACCGTCTTCGACACCGCGCGCGGCAGCCTGATGTACGACGAGGACGGCCACCGGTACCTCGATTTCTTCGCCGGCGCCGGCTCACTCAACTACGGCCACAACAACCCCGTGCTCAAACGGGCGCTGGTGGACTATCTGCTGCGCGACGGGATCACCCACGGTCTCGACATGTCGACCACGGCCAAGCGGTCCTTCCTGCGGACCTTCCAGGACCTGGTGCTCAGGCCGCGCGATCTGCCGTACAAGGTCATGTTCCCCGGGCCGACCGGCACCAACGCCGTGGAGTCCGCGCTGAAGCTGGCGCGGAAGGTCAAGGGCCGTGAGGCGATCGTGTCGTTCACCAACGCCTTCCACGGGATGTCCCTCGGCTCGCTCGCCGTGACCGGCAACGCGTTCAAGCGGGCCGGTGCCGGGATCCCGCTCGTGCACGGCACGCCCATGCCCTTCGACCACTATCTCGACGGCCAGGTCCCCGACTTCCTGTGGTTCGAGCGGCTGCTCGAGGACCAGGGGTCCGGGCTCAACAAGCCGGCCGCCGTGATCGTGGAGACCGTACAGGGCGAGGGCGGCATCAACGTCGCGCGGCCGGAGTGGCTGCGGGCGCTGGCCGAGCTGTGCGCACGGCAGGACATGCTGCTGATCGTCGACGACATCCAGATGGGCTGCGGCCGGACCGGCGCCTTCTTCTCCTTCGAGGAGGCCGGGATCGTCCCCGACATCGTCACGGTGTCGAAGTCCATCAGCGGCTACGGACTGCCCATGTCGCTGTGCCTGTTCAAGCCCGAGCTGGACATCTGGGAGCCGGGCGAGCACAACGGGACCTTCCGCGGCAACAACCCCGCCTTCGTGACGGCCACCGCCACCCTGGAGACCTACTGGGCCGACGGGTCCGCCATGGAGAAGCAGACCCGCTCGCGCGGCGAGCAGGTCGAGCAGGCGCTGATCGCCGTGACCGAGGAGAACCTGGCCGACGTCAAGGAGTACCGGGGACGCGGGCTCGTGTGGGGCCTGGAGTTCCACGACAAGGCACGCGCCGGCCGGGTGGCACGGCGCGCGTTCGAACTCGGGCTGCTCATCGAGACGTCCGGCCCCGAGAGCGAGGTCGTCAAACTGCTGCCCGCTCTCACCATCACCCCGGACGAGCTGGACGAGGGGCTGAGCGTCCTCGCCCGCGCCGTCCGCGAAACCGCCTGAGAACCATCCGAATCCGACTGTAACCGTCTCACAAGGAGGCCTGTACCACCGTGATCGTCCGTTCGTTCAAGGAGTTCGAGGGCACCGACCGGCACATCAAGTCGGCGTCCGGCACCTGGGAGAGCAAGCGCATCGTCCTGGCCAAGGAGCGGGTCGGCTTCTCCCTCCACGAGACCGTCATGTACGCCGGGACGGAGACGTCGATGTGGTACGCCAACCACATCGAGGCCGTCGTCTGCGTGGCGGGCAGGGCCGAACTCACCGACCACGAGACCGGGAAGACGTACTCGATCACTCCCGGAACCATGTACCTCCTCGACGGGCACGAGCGGCACACGGTGCGTGTCGAGGAGGACTTCCGCTGCATCTGCGTGTTCAACCCGCCCGTGACCGGACGGGAGGACCACGACGAGAACGGCGTCTATCCGCTGCTCACCGAGCCGGAGGGAGTGTGACCACCATGACCGTGACCGACCTCTACCCCAGCCGGGGCCCCGCCGAGGTGTCCGTTCCGCGCAAGGACCCGGTCGTCTGGGGCTCCCCGGACACCCCGGGCCCGATCCCGACGTCCGATCTCCAGGCGTACGAGCGTAACGGCTTCCTCGCCATCGACCAGCTGATCGCGGACGATGAAGTCGCCGTGTACCGGCGGGAGTTGGAGCGGCTCGTCGCCGACCCGGCGATCCACGCCGATGAGCGCTCGATCGTTGAGCCGAAGTCGAAGGAGATCCGCTCGGTCTTCGAGGTGCACAAGATCAGCGAGGTGTTCGCGAACCTGGTGCGCGACGAGCGGGTCGTCGGGCGGGCCCGGCAGATCCTCGGCTCGGACGTGTACGTCCACCAGTCCCGGATCAACGTCAAGCCGGGCTTCGGGGCGAGTGGCTTCTACTGGCACTCGGACTTCGAGACCTGGCACGCCGAGGACGGGCTGCCGAACATGCGGACCGTGTCCGTCTCGATCGCGCTGACCGAGAACTTCGACACCAACGGCGGGCTCATGATCATGCCGGGCTCGCACCGCACGTTCCTCGGGTGCGCGGGAGCCACGCCCGAGGACAACTACAAGAAGTCGCTGCAGATGCAGGACGCGGGCACGCCCTCCGACGAGGCGCTGACCTCGATGGCGGGCGAGTACGGCATCAAGCTGTTCACCGGGAAGGCCGGCTCGGCGACCTGGTTCGACTGCAACTGCATGCACGGCTCCGGCGACAACATCACACCGTTCCCGCGCAGCAACGTTTTCATCGTGTTCAACAGCGTGGAGAACACGGCGGTGGAACCGTTCGCGGCACCCGTGCGCCGACCGGAGTTCATCGGAGCTCGGGATTTCACGCCCGTGAGCTGAGCCGAGCCCGGCGACCGGCCCGCCGCGCAGCGGCAATCAGACACGGCATCGGAGCTCGGGACTTCACACCCGTGAGCCGAGCCGAGCCCGGCGACCGGCCCGCCGCGCAGCGGCAATCAGACACGGCATCGGAGCTCGGGACTTCACACCCGTGAGCCGAGCCGAGCCCGGCCGGGGCTCAGGACTTCACGCCCGTGCGCCGAGGTCCGCTACAGCCACGCCAGGGAGGCCGCAAGCTCCAGTACGTTCCGTACAGCGTCGGTGTCACCCGACTCGCCCCGCGGCACCTCGCGGGGCGAGTGCCGGCCGCCGACGAGCAGGCAGAAGTCGACCGGGTCCAGGGCGAGTTCGGCCCGCACCGGTTCGTCCTCGGAGCCAAGCACCCATTCGTCGCCGCCGGTCACCGCGAGGAGGACCGGCGGCGCCGTGGGTCCGAGGGCCGCACCGAGGATGCGGACGGCGAGGCGGACCTGCTGCCACAGGTGCTCCTCGGGCGGCGGCGGGACGGGCACGCCGAGGGCGCGGCCGATGTCGTCGGTGTGGATCCACGTCTCGAAGGCGCGCACGACGAAGTGGTCGCTGACGGGCAGCCGCGCGCCCATCAGCGTCACGGCGCGGGCCGCTAGGGCGGGATCGCGGGCCTCGGGTGTCCCGAGCAGCGCCTCGGCCTGCGCGGACCAGGCCGCGACGGTCTCCTGCGGGCCACGGCCGTACTCGTGGGCGATCACGTCGGCGGTCCGCAGATCCCACGCGGCCTCCCAGTCCGCGCCGTCCGTGCGGGAGGCCGGTACCCGGCTGTCCAGGCCGAGCAGCACGGCCAGATGCTCGTCGGCGGCGAGCAGATGGGCGACGGTGGCGTGGACGTCCCAGTCGTGCACGACGGGCGTGCCCCAGCGACCCTCGGCCTCGGCGAGCAGTGCGCTCAGGCCGGAGACCGCGGCGGCGTAGGGCGCGGCGTGCGCGGCGACGTGCGGAGCGGCGGGCCGGCGTGCGGAGCGGGCGGCCGACAGCACGGAAGCGGTACCGTGCGTCACGCCGCCGTTCCGCTCCGGCAGGTCCGAGGCCGCGCCGTCGAGGAGTCGTACCGTCTCGCGCAGTTCCTCCGCCTCCGCCGCGCAGCTCTCGCACTCAGCCAGATGGGGCGGGATCCGCCTGCGTTCGTCGGGCGGGAGCGCGCCGAAGGCCCAGGCGGCCAGCAGGTCCCGTACGTCGTCGTGTTCAGCGGTCACCGGACGCCTCCTTCCCCATTCATCATGCGCCCCTTTCCAGTGCCGGGTCCGGCGGGTCGGCCAAAGTCTCGGCCAAGGAGCGCAGCGCGGTGCGCAGCCGGGTCTTGGCGGTGCCCTCGGGTATGCCCAGCTCGACGGCGGCCTGCCGGTAGGTGCGGCCCGCGAAGTAGGCGAGGTGCACCACCTCCCGCTGGGACTCGGGGAGTTCGGCGAGAGCACTGTGCAGCAGGAGGGAGCGCTCCCGGTCGACGACCGTCTCGTCCGGGCCGGGCCCGGGCTCGGGGATGGCGTGCAGTGCGTCGTCGTCGGCGCGGATGTCCTTGCGGTGCCGTGCCTCGCCGCGCACCCAGTCCACGGCCCGCCGGTGGGCGAGCATGGACAGCCAGGTGCGCAGCGAGCCGCGGCGCGGGTCGTAGGCGTACGGCCTGCTCCACAGGTGGGCGAAGACCTCCTGTGCCACGTCCTCGGCGGCGCCCGTGCTGCGGGTGACGCGCAGCGCGACCCGGCGCACCAGCCCGCCGTACTCCGCGTACACCTCGGCCAGCGCGCGCTCGTCGCCGTACACCAGCCGCCGGTGCAGGCCGGCGTCGCCGGACGAGGACTTCTCCGTGCCGTGTGCGGGTTCCGTCACCGGTGTCACCACCCCCGGTGCCCTTCCTAGCGTCCCGGGCGGGACCGCGCCAGTGGGTTCAGCCGGAAAGCACGTCGAGCAGGCGATCGACGTCGGCGGTCGTGTTGTAGAGGTGGAAGGAGGCGCGCAGGTTGCCCGCGCGGTTCGACACCTCGATACCCGCGCGGCCCAACTCGGGCTGCCGGTGGCCGAGTCCGGGCACGGAGACGATCGCGGAGCCGGGCGCGGGCAGCGCCTCGCGGCCGAGCGTGGCGAGTCCGGCGCGGAAGCGGTCGGCGAGGGCCAGGTCGTGGGCATGTACGGCGGCCACGCCGAGTTCCTCGATCAGGGCGAGGGAGTGGCGCAGTCCGGCGTAGCTGAACAGGGCCGGGGGTCCGTCGAACCGGCGGGCGGAGTGAGCGAGTTCCTGGACGGGGCCGTAGCAGCTGTCCCAGGGCTTCTCCGCCGAGACCCAGGTCGCCAGGATCGGCGTCAGGTCGCCGTGGTCCTCCGGTACGACGAGCACGGCGGCCCCGTGCGGACCGAGCAGCCACTTGTACGTGGTACAGACGGTGAAGTCGAACCCCTCGGCCTCCATCGGGAGCCAGCCCGCGGCCTGCGAGAAGTCGACGTAGGTGCGCGCCCCGTGGGCGGTGGCCGCCTCGCGCAGCGCGGGCAGGTCGGCGATCCGGCCGTCGGCGGACTGGGCGGCGCTCACGGCGACGAGCGCGGTGCCGGGGCGGACCGACTCGGCGAGCCGCTCCAGTGGTACGGCGCGCACCTTGAGGTCGCCGCGGACGTGGAAGGGGTTGACGACGGAGGTGAAGTCGTCCTCGGCGGTGAGGACTTCGGCGCCCGGCGGCAGCGAGGCGGCGACCAGGCCGGTCTGCGCGGCCACCGAGGGTCCGGCCGCCACCCGGGCGACCGGGACCCCGGCGAGCCGGGCGAAGGACGCGCGGGCGGCCTCGACGTCCTCCCACAGTGGGCCCAGGGGCCTACCCTCTGCCCGGACGGCCACGGCCTCGTGCAGCGCGGCGACGGTGCGGGCCGGGAGCAGCCCGCTGCTGGCCGTGTTGAGGAAGGTGTTCTTCGGGGCGAACTCGGCGCGGACGAGAGTCTCGAAGGTCTCCATGGGACCACTCTGCGGCCCGGGGAGGTCCCCGTCCATTGCGAATTCTTACGTGGATCCGCTAAGCACCGCTTATACGTCCGCGCCGACCTGCCGTTTCTCAGTACGGCTTCTCAGGCCTGCGGAACCGCGCACCCGTCCGGGCCACAGGCCTCGGCGTCACCCTGGTCGACGAGCTTCAGCGGTGAGCGCCCGCCCCACGCCTGGGTGAGCGCCTGGGTGAACACCTCGGCGGGCTGGGCGCCGGAGACGCCGTACTTGCGGTCGAGGACGAAGAACGGCACGCCGTTCGCGCCGAGTTGCGCGGCCTCGCGCTCGTCGGCGCGGACCTCGTCGGCGTAGGCGGCCGGATCGGCGAGGACCGTGCGGGCGGCGTCGGCGTCCAGGCCGGCCTCGACGGCGAGCGCCAGAAGCCGCTCGTCGCCCTCGCCGAAGAGGGAGCGCTCCTCGGCGAAGTTGGCGCGGTAGAGGATCTGGATCAGCTCGTCCTGCCGGCCCTGCTCCTTGGCGAAGTGCAGCATGCGGTGCATGTCGAAGGTGTTGCCGGTGTCGCGCCCGCGCGTGCTGTACTCGAGGCCCTCTGCGGCGGCCTGCTTGCCCAGGTTCTCCTCGCCGGCCTGCGCCTGCGCCTCGCTCATGCCGTACTTCTTGCTGAGCATCGCCAGCACCGGCTGGACGTCGCCCTTGGCGCGGCCGGGGTCCAGCTCGAAGGAGCGGTGGACCACCTCGACCTGCTCACGGTGCGGGAAGGCCGCGAGCGCCCTCTCGAAGCGGGCCTTGCCCACGTAGCACCAGGGGCAAGCGATGTCGCTCCAGATCTCGACGCGCATGATGTCGGCTCTCTCCAGGTTGTCAGCACGGAGACTCTCCCCGCAAACCTGTTGAGCGTTCAAGCGACGCGTTTCATTCCCCGGTCACGGTGTACCGCAGGCACCGGTGGTGGTCGCCCTCGGCGGCCGGCCTCCCGGGGTCCGGTACCCAGCCCTGCCGGGCGTAGAAGGCCTGGGCGCGGGCGTTGTCGGCATGCACGTCGAGCACGGCGGTCCGCTTGCCGTCCGCTCGCCACTCCTCGACGCAGGCCGCGTGCAGGGCCGTGCCGACGCCGGAGCGCCAGTGGTCGGGGTCGACGTGGAACTGGTACAGCTTGACCGTTTCCACGGGCGCGCCCTCCGGCGTGCGGAACGAGGCGAGAGCGACGATCCGGCCCTGCTCGACCACGCACAGCACGTGTCCGTCGGGCCGTTCGATGGCGCCCCGCCAGGCGGCGAGCCAGTCGGTGCCGTCGTCGGGAAGGCCGTTCGGGTAGTACGTCGACCGGGCCCGGGCGTGCAGGGCGGCGACGGTCTCCGCCTCGGCGGGCAGGACGGTGCGGATCACGCGGTGTCCGGTGAGTCGGTCACTGATCATGCAACCGAGGACGTGACAGACGCCGTTCCGGTTCCGAGCCGGTTGAACTGGGTGCGGTAGGCGCTGGGAGTCAGGCCCGTGCGGCGGACCAGATGGGCGCGCAGCGAGTCGGCCGTGCCGAGGCCACAGGCCTGGGCCACCTGGTCCATCGGCAGGGTGATGGTCTCCAGGAGTTCCTTGGCCCGCTCGACGCGCTGGTGGAGGAGCCACTGCAGGGGGCTGACCCCGCTCTCGGCGTGGAACCGGCGGGTGAGGGTGCGGACGCTGACGCCCGCGTGCCGGGCCAGGCCGGTGAGGGTGAGCGGCTTGTCGAGGTTGCGCGTGGCCCAGCCGCGGGTGTCGCCGCAGGCCCCACCCCGCTCGGGCGGCAGCGGGGTCTGGGTGAACTGGGTCTGGCCACCGGGGCGTACGGGTGCGACCAGCGCCTGCCGGGCGACCTCGTTGGCGACGGCGGCGCCGTAGTCGGTGCGGACGACGTGCAGGCACAGGTCGATGCCGGCGGCGTAACCGGAGGAGGTCACGTACCGCCCGTCCTGGACGTACAGCACGTCCCCGCACAGGTCGACCCGCGGATACCGCTTGCGCAGCTCCTCGGCGTGTGCCCAGTAGGTGGTGGCCCTGCGGCCCTCGAGCAGGCCGCCTCGGCGAGCTGGAAGGCGCCGGTGCACAGGGACGCGATGCGCTTGCCGTCGGCGGCGGCCTCGCGGAGGGCGGCCACGATCTTCGGGTCGGGTTCGTAGGGCTCCCCGGTGCCCGCGACGAGCACCGTGTCCGCCTCGCCCACCGCGTCGAGTCCATGCGGCTGAGTCTGGTCGTCGGCCCGGCCGTGCTCGCGGTGACGTTCGCCCTCAGCTGCCGTCTCTCAGGTCGCTCGGCCAGGCGGGCCTGAACTCGACGTGGTCGTACGTCACGACGCACCCCTCCCCCATCGGCGACTGCGCCAGGAAGCCGACCAGGGCCGCGTCCGTCTCCTTCTCCGAGCCCAGCGTGAACAGCCGCACGAAGGTCCAGCGCTCGCCGTCCCGGGAGGCGTGGAAGGCGAAGGCGCGCCCGGTGCGACTGATCCGCAGCCACACGGAACTGCCGTCCACGGTGAAGGAGTTGGCGTCATCGGAGTGTCCCCGGGTGACCACCGTGCAGACGGTGGGCACGTCCGGGGAGTACTCCAGGCAGAGCTTGGCCCAGGCCCGGTCGCCGACGTGGACGTAGAGCACCCCCGCGTCGAAGGCGGTGGCGAACCCGACGGTGACCCGGGCGATCAACTGGAAGTCGCCCTCGGGCGCCCCGAGCAGCCGGGCCGCGTCGGAGGCGGGGTCGAGGGCCTCACCGGTGGGCGGCACGAACCGATCGGTCCGGGGCCCTGCCCACCCGGTGAGCACACCGTCCTCGTAGGACCAGTTGCCGTCGGGGCCGTAGGTACGCAGAGGGAAGGGAAGTTCGGGAAGTTCGAGGTCCATGGCGGGATTCTCGCAGCCGAACCGTGCAACCGACGCGGGGCAGCCGGCCCAGGGGCGCGGGACTGGATCGATACGCGGCACCGCCGCGTGGGCGCGACAAGCCACGACGATCCCGCACCCGCCGAACCAGCGACACCCCAACGGCGCTACCGCTCCAGAACCCCGTTGAACCGACGCGGCAGACCCAAGGGATTGTCATCCTTCAGCTCCGCCGGCAACAACGCCTCGGGCGCCCCCTGGTACGTCACCGGCCGCAACCACCGCTCGATCGCCGTACCCCCCACGGAGGTCGACGTCGACGTGGTCGCCGGGTAGGGGCCGCCGTGGTGCTGGGCCGGGGCGACCGCCACACCGGTCGGCCACCCGTTCACCAGCACACGCCCCGCGAGCGGCGTCAGCTCGGCCAGGATCTCCGCGCCACGCCCCTCCCCCGCCGCCTCCTCGGCGGAGAGCTGCACGGTGGCCGTCAGGTTCCCCGGCAGCCGCGACAGCACGGCCGTCGCCTCGGCCTCGTCCTCGTAGCGCACGACCACCGTCACCGGGCCGAAGCACTCCTCGAGCAGCAGGTCGTACGCCCCCGCCTCCGTCAGCCTGCTGGCCGGCACCGTCAGGAAGCCCGGGCTCACCGTGTGCTCGCCGCCCGCGCCGGGCGTCACCGGGGACTCCACACCGTCGAGGCCGGTGCGCTCGGCGATCCCGGCGACGAAGTTGTCCCGCATGCGGTGGTCGAGGAGGACCCCCGCCTCGGTGGCGCTGACGGCGTCGGTCAGGGACTTCACCAGCCGGTCGCCCGCAGCACTCGCCGGGGCCAGCACCAGGCCGGGCTTCACGCAGAACTGGCCCACGCCCAGGGTCATCGACCCGGCGAGCCCGCTGCCGATGGCCTCCGCGCGCTCCGCGGCCGCCGCCTCGGTGACGAGGACCGGGTTCAGGGAGCCCAGTTCGCCGTGGAAGGGGATCGGGACCGGGCGGGCGGCGGCCGCGTCGAAGAGGGCACGGCCGCCCCGTACGGAACCGGTGAACCCGGCGGCGGCGATCAGCGGGTGCTTGATCAGCTCGATGCCCGCCTCGAAGCCGTGGACCAGGCCGATCGCGTCGTCGGGGATGTGGTGCCCGGCGGCGGCCCGGCGCAGCACCTTCGCGACCAGCTCGGACAGAGCCGGGTGGTCGGGGTGGGCCTTGACGACGACCGGGTTGCCGGCGGCCAGCGCGCTGGCGGTGTCGCCGCCGGCCACCGAGAAGGCGAAGGGGAAGTTGGACGCCGAGTAGACGGCGACGACACCCAGGGGCACCTTGTACCGGCGCAGGTCCGGGATCGGCGGGGCCGCGGTGGCGTCGGGGTGGTTGATGATGACATCGAGGAAGGCGCCCTCGTCGACGATGTCCGCGAAGGCCCGCAACTGATAGGTCGTACGGGCGAGTTCCCCGGTCAGCCGGACCGGGCCGAGCGCGGTCTCGGCGTCGGCGGCCTCGACCAGCTGGTCACGGGCCGCGTCCAGGCCGGCCGCGGCGGAGCGCAGGAAGGCCGCGCGGACCGTGCGGTCGGCGAGAGCGCCGCGGGCGGCGTGGGCCGCGCGGACGGCGGTGTCCACCTCCTGGGCTGTGGCCTCCACCGCAACCTGTTCCCGCTGCTTCCCGGTACGCGGGTCGACACTCCAGACTGGTGCTGCTGCCACCGCGGGTCCCTCCACATGTGTTGCCGTATCTGGGGCATTCACCAGGTTCGTTCGATATACTGAACGCTGTCTCTGATGATGAATACGCTCTCGGAGACTATATCTTCGGTTTCTGGTCGAACGAAGGGGTCAAGGGCGATGTCGGCAGGCGAGACAGGCGGCGGCGCGCAGGTCAAGTCCGCGGTGCGGACCGTTGAGTTGCTCGAGTACTTCGCGGGCCGGCCCGGCATGCACTCCCTCGCGGCGGTCCAGGAGGCCGTCGGCTACCCCAAGTCCAGCCTCTACATGCTGCTGCGCACCCTGGTGGAGCTGGGCTGGGTGGAGACGGACGCGACGGGCACGCGGTACGGCATCGGGGTGCGGGCGCTGCTGGTGGGCACCTCGTACATCGACGGCGACGAGGTCGTGGCGGCGGCCCGTCCGACCCTGGACCGCCTCTCCGACGACACCACGGAGACCATCCACCTCGCCCGTCTGGACGGCACGAACGTCGTCTACCTGGCCACCCGCCAGTCCCAGCACTATCTGCGCCCCTTCACGCGCGTGGGCCGCCGGCTGCCCGCCCACTCCACGTCCCTCGGCAAGGCGCTGCTGGCCACTCACTCTGACGAGCAGGTTCGCAAGCTGCTGCCGGAGACGCTGCCCGCGCTGACCGAGCACACGATCACCGACCGGGAGAAGCTCATCGAGGAGCTGCACCAGGTGCGCGAGCAGGGTTTCGCCGTCGACCGCGAGGAGAACACGCTGGGGCTGCGCTGCTTCGGCGTCGCGATCCCCTACCGCACCCCGGCCCGGGACGCGATCAGCTGCTCGGTGCCGGTTGCCCGGCTGACCCCCGCCCACGAGCAGATGATCAAGGACGCGCTGTTCGACGCACGCGACCGTCTCACTCTGGCCACGCGCAGGCTCTGAGCGCGGCGTACGGCGCCGGTTTCCTGAACGCCGGATGAGAAAACGGGTCGTACGGGAACGATTTCCCCCGTCCCGCTCGTCTTCTCGGGCGGGATGAACAAGACGATCAGGCGGGCGTCCGTCTTCGCGCTGCTCCTCGTGCTCGCTCTGCTGGTCAGGGCGACCTGGGTGCAGTTCTACGACGGCAAGGCCCTCGCGGACGACAAGGACAACCGGCGCGGCGCGATCGAGACGTACGCGGCTCCGCTCGGGAACATCGTCGTGGCCGGTGAGTCGATCACCGGCTCGGCGCGGACGAAGGGTGGCGACCTCGCGTACAAGCGCACGTACACCGACGGCCCGCTGTACGCGGCGGTGACGGGCTACGCCTCGCAGAGCTACGCCCCGACCCAGCTGGAAGGCATCTACCAGGACCTGCTCAACGGCACGGACACCCGGCTGAAGACGGTCGTGGACACGGTCACCGGCAAGCGCGCCGACGCCGGTGACGTGGTCACCACGATCGACCCGGCCGTGCAGAAGGCGGCGTACGACGCACTGGGCGACAAGAAGGGCGGCGCCGTCGCGATCGACCCGAAGACCGGCCGGATCCTGGCAGCCGTGTCGACCCCGTCGTACGACCCGTCCTCGCTGACCGACGCCAACACGGCGGGCACGGCCTGGAAGAAGCTCACCGCGGACCCCGACAAGCCGCTGACCAACCGCGCGCTGCGGCAGCCGCTGCCGCCGGGTTCGACGTTCAAGCTGGTCGTGGCCGCGGCCGCCCTGGAGGACGGGCTGTACGCGAACGTGGACGAGCACACCGACAGCCCCGACCCGTACACGCTCCCGGGCACGACCCGGGTCCTCGCCAACGAGAACACGGCCGCGCCCTGCGAGAACGCCTCGATCCGCGTCGCCCTGCGCTACTCCTGCAACAACGTGTTCGCGAAGATGGCCGTCGACCTGGGCCAGGACAAGGCGCGGGCGACGGCCGAGAAGTTCGGCTTCGACGACGACAAGCTGGACGTGCCGGTGCGGGCCTACGCCAGCGTCTACCCGCGGGGGATGGACGAGGCGCAGACCGCCCTGACCGGCATCGGCCAGTTCGACGTCACCGCGACCCCGCTCCAGATGGCGACGGTGTCGGCCGCCATAGCCAACGGCGGCAAGCTGGTCTCGCCGCACATGGTGTCCCAGATCACCGACAGCGGCGGCGACGTACTGAGGAACTACGACGACAGCACGGACACCAAGGAGATCGTCAGCTCCTCCACCGCCGAGCAGTTGCGGTCGGCGATGGAGACGGTGGTCGACGACGGCACCGGCACGAACGCGCGCATCGACGGCGTGACGGTGGGCGGCAAGACGGGCACGGCGCAGCACGGCGAGAACAACAGCAAGACGCCGTACGCCTGGTTCACGTCGTACGGCAAGTCCGGCACCACGGGCAAGGAGGTTGCGGTGGCGGTGATGGTGGAACAGTCGAATGCCGCGAGGTCTGAAGTGAGCGGCAACGGCCTGGCGGCGCCGGTGGCCAGGGCGATGATGAAGGCGGCGCTTTCCTGAACGCCCTTGAGGGAAGCGCTCCGAGGGGGCGCGGGGCTGTATCGATGTGCGGCTCCGCCGCGTGGGCGCGACCAGCCACGACGAAGCCGCACTGATCACGCGGCGTCCCTCACTTCACCCCGAGAATCTGCTCCACGGGATCAATGGCGAAGTACACCAGGAACAGAGCGGAAACCACCCACAACAGCCGGCTGACATCCTTCGCCTTGCCCAGCACCGCCTTGATCACGACGTAGGCGAGAAACCCCGCTCCGATCCCGTCAGTGATCGAGTAGGTGAACGGCATCGCGGCGATGGTCAGGAACGCCGGGATCGCGATCTCGAACCGGTCCCAGTCGATGTGCTTGACGTGCGTCATCATCAGGAACCCCACGGCGATCAGCGCGGGCGCCGCCGCCTGGAGCGGCACGATCGTCAGCAGCGGCGTGAGGAACAGCGCCAGCCCGAACAGTCCACCGGTGATCAGGTTCGCGAACCCGGTGCGGGCGCCCTCGCCGACGCCGGCCGCCGACTCGATGTACGCGGTGTTGGAGGAGGCGGAACCCACACCGCCGGCGACGGCTGCCGCCCCGTCGATGAACAGCACCCGCCCGATGTTGGGTACCTGCCCCTTCTCGTCGAGCAGCCCCGCCTCCGCGCTGATCCCGACGATCGTGCCCATGGCGTCGAAGAAGTCCGACAGGACCAGGGTGAACACCAGCAGGACGGCGGTCAGCACACCCGCCTCGGCGAAGCCGCCGAACAGGCTGAAGTGGCCGAAGAGTCCGAAGTCCGGGGTGGCCACGACCTTGTCCGGCACCTTCGGGGTGGTCAGGCCCCAGCTCTTGATGTCGGCGACGGCGTCGACGACGATCGCGACGACGGTCATCGCGACGATGCTGATGAGGATCGCGCCCTTCACCTTGCGCGCGAGCAGTGCGACGGTCAGCAGGACGCCGAGACAGAACACGAGGACGGGCCAGCCGGTGAGCCGTCCGGCGGCGCCGAGTTGCACGGGCACGGTGGTGTCGGCGGCGTCCGGGACACGGCTGACGAACCCCGCGTCGACGAAGCCGATGAATGCGATGAACAGCCCGATGCCGACGCCGATCGCCTGCTTCAGCTGCTGCGGGATCGCGTTCATGATGGCTTCGCGGAGTCCGGTGAGAACGAGCACACAGATCACGACGCCCTCGATGACGACGAGCCCCATGGCGTCGTCCCAGCTCATCAGCGGCGCCAACTGGAAGGCGACGACGGCGTTGAGGCCGAGGCCTGCCGCGATGGCGAGCGGGAGGTTGCCGCCGACACCCATGATGATCGTCATCACACAGGCCACCAAGGCCGTGGCGGTGACGAGTTGGCCCGTGTCGAGCTGGTGGCCGAACTTGTCCTTGGCGCTGCCCAGGATGATCGGATTCAGGACAAGGATGTACGCCATCGTGAAGAACGTGGCGAAGCCACCGCGTATCTCGCGGCCGAAGGTGGAGCCCCGTTGGGTGATCCTGAAGTACCGGTCGACGCTGTTGGCCCCGGGTGGCGGGGCACTTGGCCGGCCCGCCACGGTCTGCGTCTCGGACATGGGCGACTCCTCGTTGCCTGAGTGATCGGTGCGCGGTTGCTGGCTGGATTGTTCCCGCGTCGCACCTGTTTCAGGTTTTCCCGGTGTTACGGAATCGCGGAGCGCCCCGCCGGTGGTGACCGGCGGGGCGCCTCCCTGCTCGGCTGACGAAGTACGTCGGGTTCGGCAGCTTGTACGTCCGGTAGGCGTGACCCGGTGCGTCAGCGCAGTCGGCCCGCGCCCGCCCGGTGGTCGACGATGCCGGGAACGGCCCTCGCCGGATCCACCTTCGTACGCAGCACCGGCGTCCAGCCCGCGCCCGGCTGGAGGATCTCCCCGGGCACTTCGGCGTTGTGGGCGACGATCAGGTCGGTCCGTGTGCCGTTGACGTAGTCGTCGCCGGCCGTCAGCGGTGCCTCCTTCCACTTCTTCAGGATCGAGCCCGCACCGATCCCGTCGGCGAGCGTGAACGCGTTGTGTTCCGCGACGAGTCGGGACTCCATCCCGATGCCGGTCGTAGCCGCCGGCCAGCGCGACGATCGTCGTGAGCGCCAGCGTGGCGACGCCGACGTACACGCTGTTGGTGAAGTGGGTGCTGAAACTGCGCTCGGTCCACACCTTCTCGAAGTGGTCGAAGGTGAGCGGCCAGGGCACGAGCGAGGTCGAGCCGGCCGGGCGCAGGGCGAAGGGCAGGATCCAGTAGAAGGGGATCAGCGTGAACAGGAGATAGATCGACAAGGGGACATAGATCTGCCAGCGCGGGATTTCGTCCCAGGCACGGTGGGGCCGGCGCTGCCGGGGCCGGGCGGCCAGGGCCTCTTCGTGGGCGGGGGCGATCTCGGTGATCATGTGCGGTCGCCTCCGAACTTGCTCAGCCGCAGATAGGCGATCGAGCAGAAGAGCAGGATCACGAACGCCACCGTGGTGAGGGCGGAGGCGTAGCCGAAGTTGTGGGCGTCGACGCTGGTGTTGGCGACGTACAGCGGGAGCGTGGTCGTCCCGCCCGCCGGGCCGCCGCCGGTGAGGGTGTAGAGCAGGTCCACGTTGTTGAACTCCCACACCCCGCGCAGAGGAGCAGTTGCAGTCCGACCTCGACGACGACCCACTGGGCGCTGAAGGTCAGCGTGTCCCAGAACTGGGGGTCGTCGGTGAAGGCGTGGACGAAGTTGTCGAAGCCCGCGTAGCCGTTCCGCCACGGCTTGGTCGGGTTGTAGTTCTGCAGGCTGTAGGAGAAGACGCTGAGGACCGGGTAGGCGATGAAGCCCAGCATCAGCAGGGCCGCCGGGGCGATCAGCAGGTACGGCAGGCTGCGCGGCGTCGCGGAGGCACGGCGCCGCGGGGGTGACGCGGGCGGTTTCGCCACGGCTGCGGCTTGGGCCATGACTGTTCTCCGTTCGCAAGGGGGAGTGGCCACCCGAAGGGCGTCCGTGCGGGGCGGTGGTCGGGCGGCGGGCCGGCACAGGAAGCGCTTGCTACATACACATGGGTGAAGCTCCTCACCGGAGGAGATGCGCGGGTTCAGCCGGCGTACGGGTCCGGCACCTTGCCCGGCCTGGCCAGGAACTCGAAGTCGCAGCCGGTGTCGGCCTGGGTGATCTGGTCGGTGTAGAGCGCGCCGTAACCGCGCTCGTAACGCACGGGCGGCGGCGTCCACTCCGCCCTGCGCCGCGCCAGCTCCTGGTCGTCCACGTTGAGTTGGAGGAGGCGCGCCCCGACGTCCAGGGTGATGGTGTCCCCGGTGCGCACCAGGGCCAGCGGTCCGCCGACGTACGACTCGGGTGCCACGTGCAGCACACAGGCGCCGTAACTCGTCCCGCTCATCCGGGCGTCGGAGATCCGCACCATGTCCCGCACGCCCTGCCTCAGCAGGTGGTCGGGGAGCGGCAGCATGCCGTACTCGGGCATGCCCGGACCGCCCTTCGGCCCGGCGTTCCGCAGCACGAGCACGCTGTCGGCGGTGATGCCGAGGCCCGGGTCGTCGATGGTCCGCTGCATGGTCCGGTAGTCGTCGAAGACGACTGCCGGACCGGTGTGCTTGAGCAGGTGCGGTTCGGCGGCGATGTGCTTGATGACGGCGCCGTCCGGGCAGAGGTTGCCGCGCAGCACGGCGACCCCGCCCTCGCTCGCAACCGGGTTGTCCCGCGGCCGGATGACGTCGTCGTCGTGCACCTGCGCACCGGTGATCTGCTCGCGCAGGGTGTCGTACGAGACCGTCGGCCGGTCCAGGTGCAGCAGGTCCGTGATGCGGGAGAGGAACCCGGGCAGTCCGCCGGCGAAGTGGAAGTCCTCCATGAGGTACGTCCGTCCGCCGGGCCGGACGTTCGCCAGCACGGGGACCGTGCGGGCGATGCGGTCGAAGTCGTCCAGGGTGAGCCGTACGCCGGCCCGGCCCGCCATGGCGATCAGATGGATCACCGCGTTGGTCGAACCGCCCAGACCCAGGACCGTGGTGACGGCGTCCTCGAAGGCCTCACGGGTGAGGATGTCGGACAACGCCCGGTCCCGGTGGACGAGTTCGACGATGCGCAGTCCGGACGCGGCGGCCATCCGGTCGTGCCCCGAGTCCACGGCCGGAATGCTGGACGCGCCCGGGACGGTCACGCCGAGCGCCTCCGCGGCGGCGGTGAGCGTGGAGGCCGTACCCATGGTCATGCAGTGGCCGGGCGAGCGGGCCAGGCCGCTCTCCAGCTCGGACATCTCGCAGTCGCCGATGAGGCCGGCGCGCTTGTCGTCCCAGTACTTCCACATGTCGGTGCCGGAACCGAGCGCCTCGCCCCGCCAGTGCCCCGGCAGCATCGGCCCGGCGGGTACGAAGACCGTCGGCAGGTCGACGCTCGCTGCCCCCATGAGCAGGGCGGGCGTCGACTTGTCGCAGCCGCCGAGCAGCACGGCACCGTCGACGGGGTACGAGCGCAGCAGTTCCTCGGTCTCCATCGCGAGCAGATTGCGGTAGAGCATCGGGGTCGGCTTCTGGAAGGTCTCGCTGAGGGTGGCGACCGGGAACTCCAGCGGGAAGCCGCCGGCCTGCCACACCCCGCGCTTGACGGCCTGCGCCCGGTCCCGCAGATGGACATGGCAGGGGTTGATGTCGGACCAGGTGTTGAGGATCGCAACAACCGGCTTGCCCAGGTGCTCCTCGGGCAGATAGCCGAGCTGGCGGGTGCGGGCCCGGTGGCTGAAGGAGCGCAGCCCGTCGGTGCCGTACCACTGGTGGCTTCTCAGTTCTTCCGGGGACCTCATACGGACCATCCGGCGGCGATGGCGGCGACCTCGGCGCGCGCTTCTTCGGGCAGCGTCCGGCTCGGCGGGCGTACGTCACGGCGGCACAGGCCCAGGGAGGCGAGGGCCTCCTTCACGACCGTGACGTTGTCGGCGGAGCCGTTCGCGGCGCGCAGTTCCTCGAAGCGGCGGATCTGCACCCAGACCTTCATGGCGGCCGGGTAGTCGCCGGAACGCAGCGCTTCGAGCATGTTCAGCGAGACGGCCGGGGAGACGTTCACGAGTCCCGAGGTGAAGCCGGTGGCGCCCGCGGAGAAGTACGAGGGGGCGTACGGCTCGGCGAGGCCGGCGACCCAGACGAAGCGGTCGAGCCCCGCGTCCCGGGAGAAGGCGGCGAAGCGGGCGGCGTCCGGGACGGCGTACTTGACGCCGATGACGTTCGGGCAGGCGTCGGCGAGTTCGGCGAGCCGGGCGCCGGCCAGCTGGGCGTTGCGGAGGTAGGGAACGACGCCCAGGTCGGGGACGGCCTCGGCGACGGCGCGGTGGTAGTCGACCCAGCCCCGCTGCGAGACGTAGGGGTGGACGGGCTGGTGGACCATCACCATGCCGGCGCCGAGTTCGCGGGCGTGGCGGGCGGCCGCGACGGCGGTCGGGATGTCGTGCCCGACGCCGACGAGCACGGCGGCCCGGTCGCCGACCTCGTCCAGAGTCGACTCCGTGACCAGGCGCCGCTCTTCGGGGGTGAGGGCGTAGAACTCGCCGGTGTTGCCGCACGGTGTGAGGGTGGTGATGCCGCCGTCGAGCAGTCGGCGCAGCAGGGCGCGGTGGGCGTCCTGGTCGACGCTGCCGTCGGCGGTGAACGGGGTCACCGGGATCGCCACCACACCGGCCAGGGCTGCCCTTTGGGTCTCGAACGACACGCCGCTCATGCCTGACCTTCCGCTGGCTGGGACTCGGGGAAAGCACGCCGCACGAAGGACGCGATATGGGCGTCGAGCGCGCTCGCGGCGCCGTCCGCGTCGCCCTCCAGCGCGAGCCGCAGGATCTCGCGGTGCTCGCCGGCCTCCCGCTCCCAGGAGGGCTCGGCGGACCAGGCGACGGCGGAGACGAGCGCGGCCTGGTCGCGGACCTCGTCGAGCATCCGGCCGAGCAGGGGGTTGCCGCACGGCAGATAGAGGGCGCGGTGGAACTCGCGGTTGGCCAGGGAACGTTCGGCGGTGTCGGCGGCCCGGTCGGCGCGGGTCAGCGCGTCGCGCGCGGCGTCGAGGGAGGCGCCGCGGCGCACCGCCCGCCGCAGCGCCTCGGGCTCGAGGAGCAGCCGTACGTCGTAGACCTCGCGCGCCATGTCCGCGTCCACCGTGCGCACCGTGACGCCCTTGTACTGGCTCATCACCACCAGTCCGGTCCCGGCCAGGGTCTTGAGCGCTTCGCGCACCGGGGTCTTGGACACCCCGTACTGCGCGGCGAGCTCGGTCTCGACGAGGGCCTGGCCCGGCGTCAACTGCCCGGTGAGGATGCGGTGTTTGATCGCGTCCAACACGTACTGCGTGCGGGACGGGATCGGGATGGGCACGGAGGACATGCACGCCTCTCAGATATCGCGTCTCATATATGACGTACGAAGTACGACGCGATGAAAGTAGGAGCGTGCATGGGGTTCGTCAATGCCTCTGGCAAAGGGAGTTGGTGAACCGGACGCGAGGGCCCGTGCGAGGTCACGGCCTCCAGTCGGGGTCGCGACCGCTCAGGCCGACCGCCCGGTCCAGCAGCGGCGCGCTGTCCGGGACGGGGGCGACGGGGCCGAAGATGCCACCGCCCCGGTCGTCGTTGTCGGCCGCGGCGCGGAGGAAGGCGAACGACGCCTCCAGGACGACCGGGTCGGGGTCGTAGGCCTGGCCGGTGGCGCGGGCCAGGTCCCAGCCGTGGATCACCAGCTCGTCGGCGGCGACCGCGGCCGCGACCGCGCCGGGCAGGTCCACGCCGCCCGCGCGGGTCATGCCGGTCCAGGCATCCGGGTCACGCCAGGCCTCGGCCAGCTCGTCGAGTGCCTTGGGCAGCTCCTCGCGCCAGCCGGGGCCGATGTCCGGGGCCGTGGCGTCGGGAGCACCGGCGGTCGTGGCGCCGAGGTCCTTGCGGCCGGCGTCGCGGAAGGCCACGGACAGCCCCGCCAGGTGCCCCAGCATGTTGCGCACCGCGTATTCCGGACACGGCGTCGCCGCCGCGAGCTGCTCGTCGGTCACGCCCTCGGCGAGCCGCGCCACGACGCGGGCCTGCGGACCGAGGTCGAACATCGTGCCGGTACTCATGCCGGCCACCTCCAGGGTTCGGGTTCCTTCAGGAGGTTGACCGGTGAGGGCGGCGAAACTCATCGCTACGGAAGAATCCGCACCGACGGCCTCCGCGCGCGGTGTCCGGACCCTCGCGTCCGAGGCACCTGCCCGATGTGCGGCCGTACGCCTTAGCCGCACGATGACCAGGCATGACGACTTCCTGGACGGTGACGCGCGTCCTGCGGGACCGCAACGCGGCGCTGTATCTCTCGGGTGTGGTGGTGTCCGGCTTCGGTACGTCCTCGCTGTGGCTGGCGTCGGGCGTGTGGGTCAAGGACCTCACCGGTTCGAACGGGCTGGCGGCGCTGTGCCTGCTCGCGATGTGGGCGCCGGCCCTGGCGGGACCGGCGCTCGGCACGCTCGCCGACCGCGTCCGCCGCAAGCCCCTCCTGATCACCGTGAACCTGGGCCTGGCCGCCCTCCTGCCCAGCCTGTTCGCCGTCGACTCCCCGGACGGGCTGTGGCTGCTGTTCGCCGTCCTGCTCGGGTACGGCGCGGCCGGCGTCGTGGCCGAGGCCGCCGAGTCGGCCCTGGTCGCCGCCGCCGTCGACACGGACCTCCTCGGCGCCTTCAACGGACTGCGGACGACCGCCACCGAGGGCATGAAGCTGGTCGCCCCGCTGACGGGCGCGGGCCTGTACGCGGCGTACGGCGGCGCGGCCGTCGCCCTCCTGGACGCCGTCACCTTCGTGCTGGCGGCGGGGCTGTGCGCCCTCGTCCACGTCCACGAGGAACGGCCCGAGCGGCCCACCGACAGCTGGCAGGAGCGCACCGGAGAGGGCGTGCGCCACCTGTGGGCGCATCCCGTGCTGCGTGCGCTCGTCCGGGCGGGCGGCGCGACGATGTTCTTCGCCGCCCTGAACGGCACGACGACCTACGCCGTCGTGGACGCCCTCGGCCGCTCCCCCGCCTACGCCGGTGTGCTGTACGCAGTCCAGGGCGCCGGTTCCGTGGCGGTCGGGCTGGTCTCCGGGGCCGCGCTGCGGCGGCTCGGGGAGCGGCGGTTCGCGGTGTGCGGCATCGCGCTCACGGCGCTCGGGGTGGCCGCGCGGGCGGTGCCGTCCGAGCCGGTGGCGCTGGTGTGCGGTGCGGCGATCGGGCTGGGGCTGCCGTGCGTGCTGATCGCCGCGTTCACCGCCGTGCAGCGCGAGACACCGAGCGCCCTGCTGGGCCGTACCGCCGCCACGGCGAGCACGCTGGTCTTCACGCCGAACGTGATCGGTCTGGCCGTCGGCGCGGGCCTGGTCGAACTGGTCGACCACCGGCTGCTGTTGGTCCTGTTCGGCCTGGGGCTGCTGGTGACGGCCACCGCGCTCGCTCAGAGCCGGGCGATTGCCCCCCGTACGGCCGTCAGGTCGCCGTCCGACGCCAACCCCGCGTGATACAGCCGTAGTTCCGTGGCTCCGCGGTCCCGGGCCCGGTCCGCGTCCGCCGCCAGGGTGCCCGGGCTGCCGCCCATCCCGGAGACCACGGTGAAGTTGGCGGCCAGGACCGCGTCGACGCTCGCCTGCTCCGCGAAGGGCGCGAGCAGTCCCGTACCGCCCGCACAGGGCACGACCACACCGTCCGCGACGGACAGGATGTGCGCGGGCTCCACGCCCGCGTTGGCACCGCAGTGGTACGACACCGGGTCCGCGTGCAGCAGCACCTGGAAGCCTTCGGGCGCGGCGGCGCGGACCGCGGCGACGGCCGCCTCCTGGAGTGAACGGGCGGTCGTGCCGCGCCACGCGCGCGTGGCGGCGGCCGTCTCCTCCCCGAGGAGCTTCTCCACGCCGGCCCAGCCGCCGTCGTCGGGGGCGCCCCGCCACAGCGGCTCCAAGGCGGTGCGTACGGCGACGGCCAACTCGTCGGCGTCTAGGTCGTGTTCCGCGTACCCCGCCCGGCAGTGCGGGCAGAAGCACAGGGACATCAGGTACTGCCCGGCGTCCCCGAGACCGACCCCGCCGGTCTTGTCGTGGGCATGCAGATGGGCCAGTCCGTACCAGCCGAGGGACTCCAGTTCCGTGCCCTTCGCGCCGGGGCGTACGGCGGCCTCGGCGGCCAGGTCGACGAGGTACGCGCGTGTGGCGGGCTGGGCGATGCAGGGTGCCCAGGGGTAGCGGTCGCCGTAGGCGTTGACGACCGAGGTGCGCGGATGCTCGGCGCCCAGGCGGGAGTTGTGGGCGAGGACGACCCAGGTGTGCACCTCGAGGCCGGCCGCCGCGAGCGCCTCGGCGGCCTCGCCGTACGCGTCGCCGGGCGCCCAGTCCCCCGCCGGGTACGGGCGTATCGCGCGGCCCGTCCAGCGGTCGCCCGCCGGGTAGAGCACGGCCGCGTGCTCGGCGGTGACGATGCGGTGGCGGGGATGGCGGGGGGTCAGCGCGCGCGTGGAGTGGTAGGCGGCGGCCAGGGTCACCTGGGCGACACCGAGCACGGCGATCCGCCCGGCCGCCCGGGGGTCCCCGTTGACGTCCCAGGGGTAGACGAACGCCGACGCCTTCACGCCTCCTCCTCGATCAGGGCGTATCCACGCTCGATGATCTGGGCGAGCTGCTTGACGTGGTCCTCGCTCGGCTCGTGCAGCGGCGGGCGGACCTCGCCGACGTCCAGACCGCGCAGCCGTACGCCCGCCTTGACGAGGGCGACGGCGTAGCCGCGGCCCTGAGCGCGAAGTTCGACGAACGGGCGGTAGAAGCCGTCCAGCAGACGGCGCGCGGTGGACTCGTCGCCCTCGCGCAGAGCCCGGTGGAAGGCGAGGGCGATCTCGGGCGCGAAGCAGAACACGGCGGAGGAGTAGAGGGTGATGCCGAGGGCCCGGTAGGCGAGCTGGGTCTGCTCGGCGGTCGGCAGTCCGTTGAAGTAGAGGAAGTCGCCGGGGACTTCGGTGCGTACGGCGCTGACGATGCGCTGCATCAGGTCGAGGTCGCCGAGGCCGTCCTTGAAGCCGATGATCCCGTCCGTGCGGGCGAGTTCGGCCACGGTCGGCGGGGTGAACACCGCGTTGTCACGCTGGTAGACGATCACGGGCAGGTCGGTGGCCGCGGCCACCTCCCTGTAATGCCGCAGCAGGCCCTCCTGCCCGGCGATCACGAGGTAGGGCGGCATGGCGAGCAGGCCGTCGGCCCCGGCGGCCTGTGCGAGGTGTGCGTAGCGGACGGCGAGCGCGGTGCCGTACCCGGCGCCCGCGACGACCGGCACCCGTCCCCCGGCCGCCTCGACGGCCGCCCGGACGCAGGCCTCGAACTCCTCGGGCAGCAGCGCGTGGAACTCCCCGGTGCCGCAGCAGGCGAACACGGCGGCGGCGCCCGCCTCCACCCCGCGGCGTACATGCGCCCGGTAGACGTCGAGGTCCACGGAGCCGTCGGGACCGTAGGCGGTGACGGGGAAGAACAGCGGCCCGCGGGGACCGCGGAGTCGAGCGGCGAGAGGGGCTGACGTCACGGGCGCTCCCTGGCGGTGCACGTTCATGATTGGCGTCTATATTTCTGAACACGCCCACGCTACGTGGCCCACTCGTGACGGGTCAAGCGGACATCACACCCACACAGGAGCGGATTCTCCCCCTCCTTCCCGCACTCCACGCGACACTTGACCGGGTGCGTCGGCAGTCCTTAACGTGTCCACGAATGTGAATACTGTCCACACACGCGGCTGTTGACTCAAGGAGACCGAGGATGCCCGCTCCCCGCACCGTTCTGCTCACCGGCGCCGCCGGCGGGCTAGGCACCTTGATGCGGTCCCTGCTTCCTCAGTACGGCTACACCCTGCGCCTGTTCGACGTGCGCCCCGTCGAGGGCGAGCCGGACGCGATCACCGCGGACCTCTCGGACAAGAAGGCGCTGCGCGAGGCCGTACGGGGTGCCGACGCGGTCCTCCATCTCGCGGGCATCTCCCTGGAAGCACCCTTCGAGAAGATCCTGAAGTCGAACGTCGAGGGCACCTACAACCTCTACGAGGCGGCCCGCGAGGAGGGCGTGCCCCGGATCGTCTTCGCCTCCTCCAACCACGCGATCGGCTTCACCCCTGCCCCGCGCGGCGACACACCTCTCGATCCGGGCGCGCTCATCCCGATCGACACCCCGCGCCGCCCGGACACCTTCTACGGCCTGTCCAAGTCCTTCGGCGAGGACCTCGCCCAGCTCTACTGGGACAAGCACGGCCTGGAGACCGTCTCCGTGCGCATCGGTTCCTGCTTCCCCGAGCCGACCAGCGTGCGCATGCTCTCGGTGTGGATGAGCCCGGCCGACGGCGCCCGCCTCTTCCACGCGGCCCTGACCGCCGAGGGCGTCGGCCACACCGTCGTCTACGGCTCCTCCGCGAACACGCGACTGTGGTGGGACCTGACGTCCGCGCGAGCGCTCGGTTACGAGTCCCGGGACGACTCGGAGCCGTATGCCGAGAAGCTCATCGCCGAACAGGGGGAACCGGACCCCGAGAACCCGGCCCACAGCCACCTGGGCGGCCACTTCGTGAACGATCCGCCGATCTGGCCGTACTGACGGCACACACCGGGAGGCCGCCGGTCGGCGGAAAACGATCGTTCAGCAGGGCGGACGGGCACCGAACGGGCCCGCCCGCCCTCGTATTCGGGCACGGACACTGCCCGCTCCCACCTCCCCGGGTGCAGCCGCGCAGGTCCGAGCCGGGCACACCGCTCGGTGAACGGGCACATACGGGCAGCATCGGGCCCGCAACAGACCTGGTCAGCCCCGCACACCCGCTGTAGAACTTCCCCCAAGGGCCCCACCGGGCCCGAACGGGCAGTCCGGCAGGGAGGCGGGTGACGAAGATGAGCACCAGGACGGCGGAAGAACGCCAGCGGGAGATCGTGCGGGCCGCGCGCGCCACCGGCGCGGTCGACGTCAGTGCGCTCGCCGCCGAGCTGGGCGTGGCCAAGGAGACCATCCGGCGCGATCTGCGCGCCCTGGAGGACCACGGCCTGGTGCGCCGCACCCACGGCGGCGCGTATCCCGTGGAGAGCGCCGGGTTCGAGACGACGCTCGAGTTCCGGGCCACCAGCCACGTGCCCGAGAAGCGCCGGATCGCCGCCGCCGCGGCCGAGCTGCTCGGGGACGCGGAGACGGTCTTCGTCGACGAGGGCTTCACCCCCCAGCTCATCGCCGAGGCCCTGCCCACGGACCGGCCGCTGACCGTGGTCACCGCGTCCCTGCCGGTCGCGGGCGCCCTCGTCGAGGCCGAGAACGTCTCGGTGCTGCTCCTGGGCGGCCGGGTGCGCCCCGGCACCCTGGCCACCGTCGACCACTGGACGACGAAGATGCTCGCCGGCTTCGTCGTCGACCTCGCCTACATCGGCGCCAACGGGATCTCCCGCGAACACGGTCTGACCACCCCGGACCCGGCGGTCAGCGAGGTCAAGACGCAGGCCGTCCGCGCCGCCCGGCGCACCGTGTTCGCGGGCGTGCACACCAAGTTCGGAGCGGTCAGCTTCTGCCGGTTCGCCGAGATCGGCGCGCTGGAGACGATCGTGACGAGCACGCTGCTTCCGGCGACCGAGGCCCATCGCTACTCGCTGCTCGGGCCGCAGGTCATCAGGGTCTGAATACTCAACTCAATGACGCACCAGGGGTTTTCCGCGCCCAGCGACGCCCCTTATCCCCCCATTTATCCAGGAGCGATCCATGCGCACCCAGAGCCGACGGAGGCCGCGAGCCACGCTCGCCATGGCCGCCGCAGGGACGCTGCTCGCCCCGTTGCTCTCCGGCTGCTGGGTCGGAGCGGGCGGGTCCGGTTCCGGCGGTGACTCCATCAACGTGCTGATGGTCAACAACCCCCAGATGACCGAGCTGCAGAAGCTGACCGCCGCCCACTTCACCAAGGAAACCGGCATCAAGGTCAACTTCACGGTCCTGCCCGAGAACGACGTCCGCGACAAGATCAGCCAGGACTTCGCCAACCAGGCGGGCCAGTACGACGTGGCGACGCTCTCCAACTACGAGATCCCCATCTACGCCCGCAACGGCTGGCTGCACGACATGGACACCTACGTCGCCCAGGACACCGCGTACGACGAACAGGACGTGCTCAAGCCGATGCGCCAGTCGCTGACCGGCGACGACGGCAAGCTCTACGGCCAGCCCTTCTACGGCGAATCGTCCTTCCTGATGTACCGCAAGGACGTGCTCGCCAAGAAGGGCCTGACGATGCCCGCGCACCCCACCTGGACGCAGGTCGCCGACATCGCGGCCGAGGTGGACGGCGCCGAGCCGGGCATGAAGGGCATCTGTCTGCGCGGTCTGCCCGGCTGGGGCGAGTCGATGGCCCCCCTCACCACGGTGGTGAACACCTTCGGCGGCACCTGGTTCGACAAGGACTGGAAGGCGCGTCTGGACTCACCCGAGTTCGAGAAGGCGACGAAGTTCTATGTCGACCTGGTGCGCAAGCACGGAGAGTCGGGCGCGGCCCAGTCCGGCTTCGCCGAGTGCCTCAACGGCATGACCCAGGGCAAGGTCGCCATGTGGTACGACGCCACCAGCGCGGCCGGCCTGCTGGAGGCGGACAAGTCACCGGTCAAGGGCAAGCTCGGGTACGCGCCCGCGCCCGTCGAGAAGACCGATTCCTCCGGCTGGCTCTACACCTGGGCCTGGGGCATCCAGAAGGCCTCCCGCAATCCCGACAAGGCCTGGAAGTTCGTGTCCTGGGCGTCCAGCAAGGGTTACGAGCAGCTCGTCGGCGACACGAGCGGCTGGTCCAACGTCCCGGCGGGCAAGCGCGCGTCGACGTACACGAACCCCGCCTACCGCGCGGAGGCCGCCGCGTTCCAGGACATGACCAAGGAAGCCATCGAGAACGCCCGTCCGAACGACCCCGGGGTGCAGCCGCGCCCCGCGCCCGGCATCCAGTTCGTCGGCATCCCGGAGTTCACCGACCTCGGCACCAAGGTCTCCCAGGAGATCAGCGCGGCCATCGCCGGACGTCAGTCCGTCGACTCGGCCCTGAAGAAGTCCCAGCAGCTCGCCGAGCAGATCTCCGAGGAGTACGAGGGACGATGACCGCCACGACCACAGCTCCGATGGCAACCAGCCCCGTACGCGCCATGCGACAGCCCTCCGGCCGACTGCGTGCCTGGGCCACCCGCGCCCCGCTGCTGCCCGCCCTCGTCTTCATGATCGCCGTGACCCAGCTGCCGTTCGTCGCCACGGTGGTGATCTCCTTCTTCGACTGGAACGCGCTCTACCCCAAGGCCCGCCACTTCACCGGAGTCGACAACTACAGGCAGGTGCTGACCGACACGGACCTGCGCCATTCGGTGTGGACGACCGTGCTGCTCACGGTGGCCGTCGTCCTGGTCAGCCTGGCCCTCGGCCTGATCCTCGCGCTGCTCCTGGACCGGAGGTTCCGCGGCCGGGGCGTGGTGCGCACCCTGCTGATCGCCCCGTTCCTGGTGGTCCCCGTGGCCGCCGCCCTGCTCTGGAAGCATGTGCTCTACAACCCCGAATACGGCCTGTTCAATGGGTTGTTGCACTATGTGGGCGGCCCACAGCCGGACTGGATCTCCAACACACCCCTGCTCGCCGTCGAGGCCTCGCTGGTGTGGCAGTGGACGCCGTTCATGATGCTGATCCTGCTCGCCGGTCTGCAGAGCCGTGACCAGCAGCAGATCGAGGCCGCCCGGGTGGACGGCGCGAGCGACTGGCAGATCTTCGTCCATCTGACGCTGCCGCACCTGCGCCGCTACCTCGAACTCGGCGCCCTGCTCGGCTCGATCTACATCGTCCAGAACTTCGACGCGGTCTTCACGATCACGTCCGGCGGCCTGGGCACCGCCAACCTCCCCTACACCGTCTACCAGAGCTTCTACCAGGCCCACGAGAACGGCCTCGCCTCGGCCGCGGGCGTCCTGGTGGTCATCGGCTCGATCATCATCGCGACCTTCGCCCTGCGCGTGGTGTCGTCGCTGTTCCGCGAGGAGGTGTCGCGCGCATGAGTGCCGTGGCCGAACGAGTCCCCCAGAAGACCCGCCGCAAAGGCGCCGGCCTCGGCCTGGTGGCCTGGCTGCTCGGCATCCTGTTCTTCCTGCCGATCGCGTGGATGGCGCTGACGTCCTTCCACTCCGAGGCGGACGCCGCGACCAACCCGCCGTCCTTCGCCGCCTCCCTCACCCTGGACGGCTACCGCGAGTTCTTCGGCACCGGCGGCGGGGCCAGCCCGTGGCCGGCGCTGACCAACTCCGTGGTGGCGTCGGTGGCCTCGACCCTCCTCGTGCTGCTCCTCGCTCTCCCGGCGGCGTACGCCCTGTCGATCCGCCCGGTGAAGAAGTGGACCGACGTCCTGTTCTTCTTCCTGTCGACGAAGATGCTGCCGGCGGTGGCGGGCCTGCTGCCGATCTACCTCTTCGCGAAGAACGCCGGGATGCTGGACAACATCTGGCTCCTGGTCATCCTCTACACCGCCATGAACCTGCCGATCGCGGTGTGGATGATGCAGTCCTTCCTCGCCGAGGTCCCGGTCGCCGTGATCGAGGCGGCCCGGGTGGACGGCGCCCGGCTGCCGACCGTCCTGGCCCGTGTCGTGGCCCCCATCGCCCTGCCCGGCATCGCCGCGACGGCACTGATCTGCTTCATCTTCAGCTGGAACGAGCTGCTGTTCGCCCGGGTCCTCACGGGCGTGGTCGCCGAGACCGCCCCCGTCTTCCTGACCGGCTTCATCACCAGCCAGGGTCTGTTCCTGGCCAAGGTGTGCGCCGCGTCGCTCGTCATCTCCCTGCCGGTGCTCGCCGCGGGGTTCGCCGCCCAGGACAAGCTGGTCCAGGGCCTGTCGTTGGGAGCCGTGAAATGAAGGCCGCCGTCATCGAGTCCGTGGGCCGCGCCGTCGTCACCGAGGTCCCGGACCCGACGCCAGGACCTCGCGAGGTGGTCGTCGAGGTGGCGGCGTGCGGGCTGTGCGGCACCGATCTGCACATCCTCCAGGGCGAGTTCGCGCCCAAGCTGCCGATCGTCCCCGGGCACGAGTTCGCGGGTCAGGTGGTCGGCGTGGGCGGCCAGGTCACGGAGGTCGCGGTCGGCGACCGGGTTGCGGTCGACCCCTCGCTGTACTGCTTCGAGTGCCGTTACTGCCGTACCGGTCACAACAACCTGTGCGAGCGGTGGGCCGCGATCGGCGTGACGACGGCGGGCGGGGCCGCGCAGTACGCGGTGGCGCCGGTCGCGAACTGCGTGAAGCTGCCCGAGCACGTCCGCACCCAGGACGCGGCGCTGGTGGAGCCCCTGTCCTGCGCGGTGCGCGGCTACGACGTCCTCCGGTCCCGCCTCGGTGCCCATGTGCTGATCTACGGCTCCGGGACGATGGGCCTGATGATGCTGGAACTGGCCAAGCGCACCGGCGCGGCCAGCGTGGACATGGTGGACGTGAACCCGGCCCGGCTGGAGACCGCCCGCCGGCTGGGCGTCACGGCGTCGGCGGTGAACGCGGACGAGCTGGACCGCCCGCAGGGCTGGGACCTGGTGGTGGACGCCACGGGCAACGCGGCGGCGATCCAGGACGGGCTCGGCCGCGTGTCCAAGGCGGGCACGTTCCTGCAGTTCGGCGTAGCCGACTACGCGACACGGGTCACGATCGACCCGTACCGCATCTACAACCAGGAGATCACCATCACCGGTTCCATGGCGGTGCTCCACAGCTTCGAACGGGCCGCGGAACTGTTCGCGAACGGCGTCCTCGACCCGGAGGTCTTCATCAGCGACCGGATTCCGCTGGAGCGCTATCCGGCGGCGCTGGAGCAGTTCGCGGCGGGGGTGGGACGGAAGATCGTGGTCGTCCCCTGAGCCGATCGGGGGTCATGGCGACGGTAAGGGAACGGCAAAGTCATGTCGTTCGTTCACCCGGCATGACAGCTATGACCCCTGGCTCGAACATCCCTCTGCCGGTCGCCCGTGTGACGGTGGACGTCGCCGCTCCGGTGCGGCTCGACGTGTCGGGCCTGCTGCTCACCGCCGACGGCAAGGTGCGCTCCGACGACGACTTCATCTTCTACAACCAGCCGAGCGGACCGGGCGTGACGTACCGCTCCGGCGGCGGTGCCGCGCCCGACGCGATCACGGTGGACACCGCCGCCGTCCCGCCGGGCATCGAGAAGATCGTCGTGACCGCCAGCCCGGATGCGGCGGGCCAGACCTTCCAGGGCATCGAGCCGACGGCCACGATCCGTGGCACGGACGACAACAGCGTCCTGGCCACGTTCACTCCTCCGCAGCTCGGCACCGAGACGGCGCTGGTGGTCGTGGAGATCTACGTCAGGAACGGCGCGTGGAAGGCCCGCGCGGTCGGCCAGGGGTATGCGAACGGGCTGGCCGGCATCGCGACCGACTTCGGCGTGACGGTGGAGGAACCGGCCGCACCCGCCGCTCCCGCCCAGCCGGTCGCCCCGCCGCCACCGGCACAGCCCCCGGTCACGGCCCCGACGCCCGCCGCTCCCCCGGCACCGCCCGCGCCGCCCGCTCCCGGCACCGGGAAGATCAACCTGGACAAGGGCCGGGTCAGCCTCCAGAAGAACCAGACGGTGTCCCTGGTCAAGGGCGGCCGTCCGCTGCTGTCCATGGTGCAGATGGGCCTCGGCTGGGAGCCCGCGTACCAGGGCCGGGACATCGACCTGGACGCCTCGGTCATCGCCTACGGCCCGCAGCGCAACCACATCGACAGCTGCTACTTCGGCAAGCTGACCATCCTGAACGGCGCGATCAAGCACTCCGGCGACAACCTCACGGGTGAGGGCGGAGGCGACGACGAGGTCATCGCGGTCGACCTCGGCCGGATCCCGCAGGAGGTCACGGGCCTGGTCTTCACCGTGAACTCCTTCTCCGGCCAGAAGTTCACGGAGGTCCCCAAGGCGTACTGCCGCCTGCTGGACGCCGCGACGGGCGAGGAGCTGGTCCGCTTCGACCTCACCAACGCCGAGGCGCAGACGGGCGTGATGATGGCCAAGCTGGTCCGTCAGTTCTCCGGCGAGTGGGAGATGACGGCGCTGGGCTCCTTCGTCAAGGCACGCACGGTACGGAACATGGTGAAGCCGGGCGCGGCGGCCCTGTAGCCATCGGTACGACGACCGGGGCGCCCTCGGCGGAGGGGGCGCCCGGCCCGACCGGTGCCCGGTCCCGTGCGCCTGTGCGCCCGGGACACGGCCCGGCATCGCGCCCTCACGCCAGGTCGGCCACCACTCGGCACCCCACTCGGTACTCAGTGCCCCGCGTCTGCCGGCACTCAGCCCGGGCCAGGTGCGCCCTCATCGGCCCTCGGCAGGCCCGGAACCATGCCCGGCACCCCGAGCCGCTTTCGCCTCCGGTGGCCGCAACCCCTCCGTGAGCAGCGCCAGATACCGGTCGATCTGCTCACCGCGCCCGTTGGCGAGTTCCGACGCCGTCGCCACCCCATGGGCGAGCCGCAGGACGTCGATCGCCTCGACATCGGCCCGCAGGGTCCCCTCGGCCTGTGCCGCCTCGACCAACCGGGCCGCCGCGCCCTTCATGGAGGTCGCGCAGGCCGTGAGCGCGGCGGTGCTGCCGTCCGTGACGGCCGAGCCCAGCAGGGCCTTCATCCCGCGCACCTGAATGGTGCGGACGCACAGCTCACGCAGCCACGCCGCGAGCGCCTCGTCCGGCGGCAGTTCCTCGCTCAGCGCCTCGGCACGGCCCGCCAGCGCCTCGATCCGGTCCACGTACGCGGCCTCGAGCAACGCCTGACGCGTGGGGAAATGCCGGTACAGCGTGCCGGACCCGACCCCGGCCCGCTTGGCGATGTCGTCGAGCGACGCGTTCTCCCCATGCTCGGCAAAGGCCTCCGCCGCCACCTCGAGCAACCGCTCATAGTTCCGCCGAGCGTCCGCACGCATGGGCCTGACCTGCGTCATCCAGTTACTCCTTGCAAACCGGGGACTCTCTCCGTATCTTGACGAGCACTAAACGGAGACAGTCCCCGATTACCGTCGCATGCTCCGTGGGCAGTCCCGTCCTGCCCTTTTTCGCGCCCGTGCCGGGGACGCCACAACGGGAGAACTCCATGTCCACCCCGTCCGCACCGTCCACCACCCATGACACGCTCTCCGCACCATCGCACCCGGCCCGGCTCGGCACCGTCCTCCTCGTCATCGTCACCGCCTACCTGATGGTCGGCGTCGACGCCCGAGTCTGATCATCCGCCTCGGAGTGCCCCAGAAGAAGACGCGGATCCAGCCTCCCTTCAACCAGCAGGTCAGGCAAGGGAATCTCGTTCGACGGTTCGGGCACGGGTAGCGACTCGACCCCTTCGAGGGCAGCAACTACGCGCGCCCAGCTGCCGTCCTCCTCCCAGCGGAGCCAGCGCTTCATCAGCGACCGGCCGTTGCCCCTGGACAGACTCCCCGCCGCCGTATTCCACGAGACAGCGTCACGCGCTTTACGCAGGACAGCTTCAACGCATTCCCTCAACGGCAGGTCGGTAGCCTTTCCGGAGCCCCTTCCGGTCTTCTTGACAAGCGGCTCAATCTGCGCCCACCGCTCATCGGATACCTCAACAGGAATGCCGAGCCCGCCAGCCTTAAACCAGGCGCCCACCGAGCACTCAGTGCGGGCTTTCCTCAACGGAACCGGGCTCAGGATTGTCACCTTGATATCGGCAAGGTCGACGAATTCCGCTTTGCTTTCCGGCGGCATGTTGGGCATCTCTACATGCGCCATCTCTGCAAGCGCACGCATGTCCCGCGCAAGCTGTTCGGCTTCTTCTGTTTCCCGCTGCCAGTCGACCGCCTCTTGCCGGAGCTTCTTGAGCCGCCCTACCTCGTCTCTGAGGGGCCCGACAGCCTGAGCGAGAAGCTCCTGAATCTCCTCGTCGCTCATGTCCATCGCTGCGGCCTGAAGCGACGTTGAGCGCATGACAGTTGCAATGGCCTTTTGCTGCACTGCGATCTGCCCATCAAGTTCCTCAATCCGCTCCTCGTGCCCTCCCTGAGCCCCGAGTGTCATGTCAACCGATTCAGCGGCCAGACCCCGGAGCTCTTCAGGGTCCCCCAGAATCCTGGTCGCTCTCCCCCAAACCTCGGCCTCAATCCTGTCAGCGTCGATCTGACTGCACGAGCAGGTTCCCGCGCCTACGTACTTCTCCTGCTTTCCTGAACAGACATAGGTACGCACGCCGGTAGCCGATTGAATAGTCCCCACGTAGCGCCCTCCGCAGAGGCTCTTGATCACGCCCGAGAGGGGATAGATCTCCGAATTAGACTTAGGGGAGCGCCTCTTAGAAAGCTTCTTGGCAGCGTTTACGAGTTCCTTCGTCTCTTCTTCGGTAAAGGGCTGATCCAGCTTGATCGTGACCGTGGAGCCGTAGATAGGTTTTCCGTCCCTGCCCAGCTTGGTTCCCCGCCCGGTGGGTGACGCCGCAGAACGCGGGTCCCGAAAGACCTGGATCCCCTCAAGTACGGCACGGGACATCAGCCGAGCTTTTAGGTTGTCCCGAGACCACGGCACGTCGGACCGAGTGAGGAACCCCTCCAAATTGAGCTGTCCAGCTGCCTCACCCCAGTTCATCCCCTCAGCAGCAATCAAGGCACGAGCTCGACGAAGCGTGATGGTCTCGCCCTTGATGAATCCGTCCCCCTCGTGGATATCAAGGACCAAGCGACTCTCACCCTTCTTCCCTTGGTCCTCAATACGCCATCCATAGGGAACATTGCCGCCCGTGTAGCCGCCCTCTTCCGCTTTCTCTTGGAGCCCACCCTGTGTCCTGTCACGGATCACTTCACGCTCTTCTTCGGCGTAATCGGCGTCCTTGCGCATCTTCTTGCGGCCATCAGCGGTCGTGTTGTCGTAGTCGCCCTTGACTACGGCGACGTAGACGCCGAGGTCTTTCAACTCCCAGACCCAGCGCCAGAATGCACGGCCCGTACGTCCGATCGCGCGACCTTCGGCAACCACCACGACATCGAAGGGGCGAGGGTCTTCACGTACGTTCTCCATTAGGCGCTTGAGGTCGTCGCGCTCATGCGCTTCAAGACTCCCGCTCACGCCTTCGTCGGCATAGGTTCCGACGTGGCGCCACCCTTTCCTCTGGATGTATCGCGAGGTCTTCTTGCCCGTGTAGGCGATGCCGTAGCCCTTGGCCTGCTCCTCAGTCGACACCCGCAGATAGTCAACGGCTCGGAGCCGAGGGCCGCTCACAGCCGTGTCCGCAACGTCGATCGCGGTCGTGAGAGTATGCGTCATGTCAGTCCCTTCGTGACTGGCAGGCCCATCCTCGTGATGGGCCGAGCCCCGGCAGCGTTCCCGCGCTGTCGGGGCCCTTCTTTAGCTGCCCATCCTATCCCCCAAATGGCCCGTACGTATGGGGAAATGATTTGTCAAGTAGGCCTTTTCTGCGGGGCGTTGCCCCTGTGGACCGACAAGTGGCCGAAGAGTATTCGGGCAAGCCGCCTCCGCTCCACGGGCCCCACTCCGCCGGGTGCCAGACCTCAGTAACGGTGGAGCCATCCGCACGGCGCTCGATCCGCTTCCGAGTCACGCCAACCACCCCTCTTCCCGTGCCTCACGGGCGAGTTGGCTACTCATAGCGTGATCTTCGGCAATTCCGACAGCGATATCCGACTCACCGGGGGTGTAACCGGACCCGACATAGCGCCAGTTCGACTCTGTGATGACGTCGGGACTGTCAGTCGGTTCTACATCATCACGCCGATATTCGGCCCGTTCTTCACGCAGTGCGCCGTAAGTGGTGGAGTAACGGCGGGATTTAGTGAGGATGTGGCCCCGGTAGCCGAGACTGTGAGCCCATGTACGCATCCGGAGGCGTTCCAGCTCCACCAGGCCGCCCAGACGCCAGCAGCGCGGCATTCCACCCGGTACCTGTGCCGATCTCCAGGACCCGGTTTGTCACCTGGACGTCGAGGGCCGAGAGCATCGAGAAGACCATGGACGGCTGCGAGTTCGAACACGTCGGTGTCCTCCCCTTACCGGTGCCCGAGTGCTGGCCGTCATCCCACTGAGTCGTCAGGGACACGTCCGAGTAGGCCGCACGCAACCATGCCTCTGGGTCCGCGTTGCGGTCGATCGCATCGCCCTGCCCGGTGCCCTTGGTCTGGCCCGGCCACATCAGATCAGGCACGAACCGTTCACGAGGCACGGCGGCGAAGGCCGGTAGCAGTCCGAGGTCAGCGCGCCCGTCTCTTGGAGCCGGGAAGCCAGCCCGTCAAGGCTGGCCTCCCTCAATTCGTGCTCAGTCACCGGCTGGAGCCGCCGTTCGTGTCGCTGTGGCCCGAGTCGTCGCCCTCGCTGCCTCCACCACCGTGCTTGTTGCCCGAGTTGCTGTCGTCCTCGCCGCCGCGCACGATCCAGGGGCACTCATCGCGCATGTGACACTCCTCGATTCCGTAGGGATGGTGCTCAGCACTTGCTGACCCGTCTCGACCACCGACCGTCAAGAGCGGCCGAGACGGGGGTTGGGCGGCCTCGCCCAAGCGCACGGGGGAACACAACTCGGACGAGGCCAGTCTTAGGGATTCGCCATCACGTGTGTGGTGATCAGAACGAATCCGAGAGTGGCGGGAACACGTCGGTATGCAATGTCCGGCGTGGGCCGGGAGCTAGGGGAGCGTGGATCCCGATGCGGCTGCTACGCCCAGCACGAATCCGCACGAGCCCGAAATCATGATGATCAGCAGAGGACCCGTGAAGCGACCTAACCAACCCACCGCACGGCCCATCACAGGCCTGCCCTGGAGATGGCATTCCGGATGTCGTTGCGAACCGACAGTTCCTCGCGTGGGGTCAGCCGCCTCACCCGGAAGGCATCCCATTCCCGCCCCCCTCGGGCAGGGCGAAGCTGTACACGATCCGGGCCGTGATGCCCCATCACTACGCCGATCTTGCCGGTCTCGATGTCCATCACCAGGCTGTCGATCGCGCAGTTTTCCGGGTCCACGGCCGTCTGGTCTCTCTCCGTCGTGGCCATGCATCTAAACTACGAGCTGCAACCATCCAGCTCCAGACAGCAACGCTGGTAGTTACCCAAGGCCTCGTCAAGTACTACCAATTTGCTTGGTAGTTACCCCGCAACCCCCAGGTGGGAGGCCATCTCACGCATGTCCTGAGTAAGCGTCCGTTTCCGGTTGCCAAGGATTTCCCGCATGATCCGCCGAGCCATTGACTGATGCTTCAACCACTCCGGAGACGACGCCTTGATGCCGGTCAACTCGTCCATCGCGTCCTGGTGGGAGCCGAGCAGGACGTGAGCCTTCGCAACGTCCAAGCGATGCCTGTCCCAGTTGTTCGAACTCGGCCGTCCCCCTCTCTGACATCGTCGGGTGAGACGCCCCGAAATGATCAGATATTGTGGGCGGGCAC
>NZ_BMQA01000023.1 GCF_014647875.1 Streptomyces brasiliensis
ACGCGCCACACAGCTCGACATCCCGGTACTCGACGGCCTCTACATCACCCGACTCCTGGTACACGACGGCACCGTGTTCGGGGCCTACGGCTTCGACCTCACCAACGGCACACGCCACATCATCCACGCCGACGCCGTCATTCTCGCCGCCGGCGGCCACACCCGCATCTGGCGGCGCACATCCTCCCGACGCGACGAGAACACCGGCGACTCGTTCCGCCTGGCCGTGGAAGCCGGAGCCCGGCTGCGCGACGCCGAACTCGTGCAGTTCCACCCGTCCGGAATCATCGAGCCGGAGAACGCCGCCGGCACCCTCGTCAGCGAAGCCGCACGCGGCGAAGGCGGCATCCTGCGCAACGCCCTCGGCGAACGGTTCATGACACGCTACGACCCCCAACGCATGGAACTGTCCACCCGCGACCGCGTCGCCCTCGCCTCCTACACCGAGATCAAAGAAGGACGCGGCACACCCAAGGGCGGCGTGTGGCTCGACGTCTCCCACCTGCCCCGGCAGACGATCACGACACGACTCCCCCGCGTCTACCAGACCCTCCTCGACCTACAGATGCTGGACATCAGCCGCGAGCCCATCGAGATCGCACCCACCGCGCACTACTCGATGGGCGGGGTCTGGGTCAGGCCCGAGGACCACAGCACCGACGTCCACGGCCTGTACGCCATCGGTGAAGCCTCCAGCGGACTGCACGGCGCCAACCGCCTCGGCGGCAACAGCCTCATCGAGCTGCTGGTCTACGGCCGCATCACCGCCCAAGCAGCCGCCGCCTACACACAGTCCCTCACCGCGCAACCACGATCGGCAGCCGCACTGACACACGCCCGCGCCGAGATCGACGACCTCCTCTCGGCAGACGGGCCGGAAAACGTCCGCGCCCTGCAACGCGCCATCCGCAACACCATGACCGAACACGCCGGCGTCGTACGCGACGAAGCAGGCCTGCGCACCGGACTCGCCGAACTCGCCGCCATCGACAAGCGCATGCAGGACATCGGCGTCCACCCGGACATCGCCGGCTACCAGGACCTCGCCCACGCCTTCGACCTCAAGTCCGCCGCCCTCGCAGCCCGGGCCACACTCGAAGCGGCACTCGAACGGCGCGAAACACGAGGCTGCCACAACCGCAGCGACCACCCACACCAAGACCCCGCCCTCCAGGTCAATCTCGTGTGGTCCCCCACCACAGGCATCACCCACGAAAGCATTCCGCCGATCCCGGACGAGATTTCCTCACTCATGGCGGAGATCTCGACGGAAGGGAAACTCGTCGAGTGACGCGTGCACGTGCCTCGCCGAGGAATTCCCCAGTTTTCCCGCGAGCACGTGTCACAGAAAAAGCCGTTGCTCTGTCTCTTCCAGTGCAGTCGAAATTCGAAAGGACTCCATCATGAAGGTTGTTGTGATCGGCGGAACCGGGCTCATCGGCTCAAAGGTGGTCGAGAAGCTCAACGCGCACGGACACGAGGCGGTCCCGGCCGCCCCCAATACCGGCGTCAACACCCTGACCGGCGAGGGTCTGCCGGAGGTCCTGAAGGGCGCGTCGGTCGTGGTCGACGTGTCCAACTCGCCCTCGTTCGCGGACGACGACGTCATGAGCTTCTTCCGCACCTCGACCACCAACCTCCTCAAGGCGGAGGCCGAGGCCGGCGTCACGCATCACGTGGCCCTGTCCGTGGTCGGCACCGAGCGCTTGCAGGAGAGCGGGTACTTCCGCGCCAAGCAGGCCCAGGAGGAGCTGATCAAGGCGTCCGGCATCCCGTACACCATCGTCCACGCGACCCAGTTCTTCGAGTTCGCGAAGGGGCTCGCAGACGGAGTCACCGAGGGCGACACCGTGCGCCTGCCCGCCGCCAAGATCCAGCCCATAGTCTCCGACGACGTGGCTGCGGCCGTCGGCCGCACCTCGGTCGGCGCGCCGACCAACGGCGTGCTGGAGGTCGGCGGCCCCGAGGCGTTCCAGCTCGAGGAATTCATCCGCATGGGACTCGCCGCCAAGAACGATCCCCGCAAGATCGTCACGGACCCGCACGCCCGGTACTGGGGTGCCGAGTTGGAGGAGAACACTCTCCTGCCCGGTCCCGGCGCGCACATCGCCGAGACCCGGTTCGCCGACTGGCTCGCGCAGCAGCAGTAAGTCTGCGAGCGGTGGCCCTTGCCCTCTCCGGCAGGGCCACCGCCAACTCCGGCCCCGGGTCCGCCCGTACCGCACGAAGGAGGCGGCTCGCCATGCTCAGGAACCGCAAGAACATCACTGTTCGGACCGCCGACCCCTACAAACCACCGACCGGCGTCTACACCGTCGACCCGGCACGCAGCACCATCGGGTTTTCCGTCCGACACGCCGTGATCACGAATGTGCGGGGAAAGTTCACCGCGTTCGAAGGACTCCTCAAGCTCGACGGGCCCCGCTCCGCTCGATCCGCGGCCTACCTGAGTGTCCAGACCGGTAGCCTGGACACGGGCATGCGCGACCGCGACGCGCAACTCACCGGCCCGGATCTCCTCGACTCGGCGACGTTCCCGCTGATGGCCTTCCGTTCCGCAGCCATCGTCGACAGCGGTGAGGACCAGTTCCGTATGTCAGGGTATCTACAGATCAAGGATGTCGAACTGCCCCTTCACATCGACCTCGAGTTCGGTGGGGCGACCTGGGACGCCAACGGGCAGCACCGTGTCGGCTTCCAGGGCACGACCACGCTGCGGCGTTCCGACTGGGGGCTCGACTGGAACGCACCGCTGGAAACAGGGAGCGTTCTGATCAGCGACAAAGTGAAGCTGATCCTCGACATTTCCGCCGTTCAGCCGGCACGCACGGGAGCCGTATGGCCGGCAGACGCAGGTCGGCGCACGATTCCGAAGGGGGGCATGCGATGACTCAGGCCACCGAGGACCGATTCGACATCACGGCTACCATCAAGTCTCTGGCCGCCGAGGCAACGGACCTGAAAACCCGTGTGGTTGAGCTGCGCAAATCACTCGACGATCTCAACGAGCGGATACGTGGCATTTCCAGCGCGCTGGATCAACAACTTGAAGCGAGCACTCACCCATGAATTGACAGAACCAGTCCGACGACATTGGCCGATCGATCACAACGCTGGAAAGCCTGCGCACACACAGGCCGTCCTGATGACACGGGCGCGGGTGCCGCCGATGCTCTTCGCGTACGACAGCGCGAACGCGTTGCCGGTCGCGTCCTGTTCCACCGCTACAGGACAGGGCACGCCGCGGCCCTCCTCGTACTGGCGACGCACCAGGCGGCCCGGGCCCTTCGGGGCGACCACGCACACATTCACGCCGGCCGGGTTCACCGCTGCGGCATCGGTGGCGGCACACGACGTCTGCCTCGAAGTAAACTCCGGCTGCACGCAAAGGTATTCGGTTCCTGCCAGACAGTGTGACATGGACGGAAAAACAGTGTATGAAGCGTGACACAATGTCTTGAGTCGCTCCTTCGGCTGGCGCACCATCTGGGAGTTGTGAACGCCACAAGCGAGCCAATGGCCCTGCCATCCCCTGCCGAAGACCCCGGGTCGCCCCTGTCACCCGGCACGCACACGATCGCCGTCCCGCACGGCACGGCTCTCATCGACCAGCGCTACCACGTCGCCGGCAGCGGGCCTGTGTGCCTTGCTCACTCCGGAGGGCCGGGCATCGGCTGGGAATATCTGCGCATGCCCGAGCTCGAGCGGAGCATGACCATGGTCTACATCGAGCCCGTGGGCACCGGTGCGTCCGGCCGGCTGGCCGAGCCACGCGACTACAACCTGGCCACGTACACCCAATTTCTGCATGCGGTGATCGAGCATCTGGCGCTGCCGGACATCGTGCTGCTCGGCCATTCACACGGTGGGTTCGTGGCCCAACGGTACGCTCTTGATCACCCCGAGCGCGTGGCCTCCCTGATCCTCTACGACACCTCCCCGGTGACCGGCGAGAGCTTCTGGTCGGCCGCGGTCACCGACTTGGAACGGTTCGCGCAGCGCCATGTCGCCGATCATCCCGAGGTGGCCACCTACGTCGCCGGTCTCACCACCCGGCTCGACCGGTACGACGACGAGGGCAAGACGGCGGTGCTGCGCACGATCGCTCCGGCGTACTTCCACGACTACTGAGGTCGCGAGGACGATTTCGTCGCGGGACGCGAATCCCTGCACATGTACGCGGCACCGGCATGGGGCGAAGGTCCGCCTTTCGACGTCCGCGACGAACTGTCCGCCGTCACCGCTCCCACGCTGGTGCTGGTCGGAGAGGACGACTTCATCTGCGGACCGCGCTGGGCACGGATGATCCACGAAGGGATCCCCGGCTCACGGCTCGTGGTCCTCGACAGGACGGGTCATCTCGGCCACCTGGAGCACCCTGAGGAATTCGCCATGGCAGTCGTCGAGTTCCTGGCCTCGGCATCCGGGAGCGCCCAGTGAAGTGACGCGACACCCGGGCGGACGGCGACGAGGCGCCGTTGGCGTGTCACACCTTCCCCGGGCTGTCCGGTCGATCGGGGTGAACATCCGCCCTCCGGCGAAAGGGTTCCCCTCATGAAGGTCGTGGTCATCGACACCAACGGGTTCCTCGGCCCCGAGATCGTCACCGGGGTCGAGGAACACGGCCACGAGCCCGTCCTGGTCTCCGCCGCCTCCGGAGTCGACACGCTCATCGGTGAGGGCCCTCCGAGGCTCTCACCGGTGCAGCCGTCGTCATCGACCTCTCGGGCCCGCCGTCGTACGAGGACGGGATATCCGCTCAGGACGACGGGTTCCACATCGATGACAGAGCCGCCATGGAAGGTCTGTGCCGCTCCACGGCGAACCTTCTCGCGACAGAGGCCGCAGTGGGCGTGCGACCATGTCGCTCTGTCCGTCGTCGGTGTCGAACGTCTGCAGGACAGCGGTTGCTTCCGCGCATTGCTCGCTCGGGAAGACCTGATCCGACGGTCTTCGGTGCCCTACTCCGTCATCCGTGCCACACAGTTCTTCGAGTCCGCCGGCGGTATCGCGGACACCGCGACACACGACTGGAACATCTGGGTGGCGCCCGTCCGGATCAGGCCGGTGCTCTCCAGCGAAGTCGCCGCGCTCCTGGCCCACACCGCTGCTTTCCGCCCCCTTTTCGGCACCATGGAGATCGCAGGGCCCGACGAATTCGGACTCGACACCTTCATCCGTGCCACCCTGAGACCGCAGCCCATGACGCCCGCCGCGTGTCCACCGACGCCGGCAGCCCTTGTTTCGGTGGCGGCCTTCGCCACGGCGACCTCCTCCCGGGCCCCGACACCCACATCCCGCCCATCCTGGGCTACGCAGGAGCCGCCGTGCCCTCGAGCAGTGTTGCGCGGAGCTGCTTGCGGGATGCGATGCCGAGCTTCGCGAACACTTTCCGCAGATGCCACTCGACGGTGTGCGGGCTGAGGAAGAGCTGTGCACCGATCTCGGGATTCGTCAGCCCGTCGCCGGCCAGGCGTGCGATCTGCGCTTCCCGCGGTGTCAGCGTCTCGCCCGTGCTGAGCACACGCTTGCGTACCGTCTCTCCGATCGCCTCGAGCTCGCGTCGTGCGCGCTCCGCGAACGCCTCGGCTCCGATCCGGCTCAGCGTCTCGTAGGCGGTGCTCAGCTGTGCGCGTGCTTCGACGCGGCGGTTCTCACGACGCAGCCACTCGCCGTACAGGAGCCGAGCGCGGGCGAGCATCGCCCCCACCTGCGCGGCCTCAAGCCGCTCGATCGCCTCCCGGTACAGCGCGTCGGCAGCCTCGCCGTCGCTGATCAGGGCACGTGCGCCCGCCGAGATACCCAGCGCCCAGTCGGTGCCACTGGCCTGTGCCATCCCGGCGAGCCGGTCGGTGGCCTCGGCAGCGATCTCCTGCTTTCCGCTACGGGCGGCGGCCTCGACGAGTTCGACCAGCGACGCGCTGGACAGTCCCAGCTCCTGTGGGTGCTCGCAGCCTTGCTCGGCCGCCGCGTAGGCCTCCTCGTACCGGCCGAGGCCGTTGTACAGAACCGCCAGCGCCCACTGGGTGGCGGTCAGCACCTTTCCCTCGCCTCGAAGGGCGCCGTCGCTGGTGACCGCGTCGACCGCCTGACGTGTCGCGGCCTCCCGCCCCCTCCACGACTCGATCACCAGGGCTCCGTACTGCGCCATGAAGCGACTGCCCGTCGCCTCACCGATGGTCACAGCTTCCACGGCCAGCGAGTCCGCGCCGGCGAGGTCGCCGGCGAAGACCCGGTTCGACAGGCGCAGGAGGAGAGCCGACGGCAGTACCGAAAGGGCCCCCGTCTCGCGTGCCAGATCGACAAGGTTCGCGGAGAGCACGCTGTAGCTTTCGAAGTCCCACACGTTGTGGGCCATACGGCAGGCGAACGGGAGCCAGCCGAGGCCCTCTTCGGAGGAGATGCTCTCGCTTCGGAAGGCGGTCAGCGCCCGCCGCAGCATCGGCGCGCCCGCGGAGTAGCTGTCGGCGGTGGCCGCGGCCAAGCCGTCCAGCAGCAGACCGGTGCGCCCGGGCCGCGGCGACCGCGGCGCGGTGCGTACGGCCCGGGCGATCTCCTCGATGCCGGGGCCGCTGGGCAGCCGGCCCGCGGTAAGAGCCGCGTAGAACGCGTCACGGTAGGTCTCCCGAGCGGCCTCGGCATCGAGCGGCTCGAGCTGCCGGGCCGCCTTGAGCAGCAGTGGCACGGCTGCGCCGGCGCTCCTGGCTCCGAAGGTGATCTGCCCGCGCAACAGACTCGACTGGGCACGTTCGAGGTCGTCGAGGGCGCTGAGCTCCGCCACGGCCAACAGCTCCAGCGCGGCGTCGAACGCACCCGCCTGATACTTGGCCCGCGCCGCCGCCAGGGCTCTGGTCCCGCGGCGCGACGGATCGGGGGTCAACTCGGCCGCTCGCTCCAGGAATGCCGCCGCCGCCGCGATTCCGCCCCGCGCCCACGCCCGGCCGGCCGAACGCTCCAGCTCGCCGGCCACCGTCTCGTCCGGTCCCGCCGCGGCGCGTGCAAGGTGCCATGCCCGGCGATCGGGATCGGACCGGGCATCCGTCACCTCGGCCAAAGCTCTGTGGACTTCCCGGCGCTCCGGCAGGGCCGCCGCGTGGTAGATCGCCGTGCGCACCAGCGGATGCCGGAACCGCACCCGGGTGCCCAGCTTCAGCAGGCCCGCCGTCAGGGCCGGGGAGGCCGCATCGGTCGAGATGCCGAGCTTCTCCGCCGCACGTCTCAACAAGGAGACGTCACCGATCGGCTCGGCAGCTGCCAGCAGCAGCAGTCGCCGTGTCACCGGCGGAAGCGCCCGCACCCGCAGGATGAAGCTGTGCTGGAGCCGGCTCGCCAGCGGCCTCGGTCCGGGTGAGGCGAACCCGCCGGCGAGATCGGCCGCGGACGATGTGCGGGGCAACTCCAACAGGGCGAGCGGGTTGCCCCGGGCCTCGGCGAGGATCCGGCTGCGGATGCGCTCGTCGAATCTGCCAGGGATCGCCGACTCCAGCAGCGCGCGAGCGTCGGGTTCCCTCAGGCCCTCCACCACCAGCTCAGGAAGCCCCTGAAGGATGCGCTCGCCGTCCGGCTCGCGCACGGCGAAGAACAGTCCGACCTGTTCCGCCATCAGGCGTCGTGCGACAAACCCGAGGATCTGCGCCGAGACGTGGTCGAGCCACTGGGCGTCGTCGACGAGGCAGATCAGCGGCGTCTGCTGAGCCACGTCGGCGAGCAGGCTGAGCACCGCGAGACCGACGAGAAAGCGGTCTGGTGGCGTTCCCGCACTCATGCCGAACGCGGTCTCGATCGCGGCACGTTGGGGATCCGGCAGACGGTCGAGCTGATCCAGGAACGGGGCACACAGCTGGTGGAGGCCGCCGAAGGCCAGCTCCATCTCGGACTCGGCGCCCGCCGCTCTCACGATCCGGCAGCCGTGCGCCTGGCCCGAGAGGTACTCCAGCAATGCCGTCTTGCCGATGCCGGCCTCGCCGCGCAGCACCACAACCGCGCTGTGCCCCGCCCGCACAGCCGCCAGGTGCCGGTGCAACACCTCACATTCGCTCTGCCGTCCCCGCAGGTGGGACTGCGGATCCCTGCTTGTCATAGGCACCCCCGGGATCGAGCGTATACAGGGGCTCCCTGAACACAAAACGAGCCTCTGTCGCTCATGGCGCCGGCTCCGCCGTTCCCCACCGTCACCGGACTGGGTCGCTCCTCCCCGGAAGGTCCGCCCTCTCTCACCGGGACGCAGCTGTTCGTCGGTGGCTGAGGTCACTCTGGACTCTCTCCGTCCAGAGCGGCGGTCCGAGCGTGAGCAGAGCTGTCGGCTCTCCCGCCGTCGATCTCGATCCCGCGCACGACAAGCGCGGTCGAGTGCCGTGACCGTCTCGCGCCGATGCGCAGTTCCTTCCCAGCGTCTCGGCAGACGCGCCGTCAGGCCGGACCACCCCGGCGCGACGCCCGAACCCTCGGACGTTTGGCCAACCTCCGCGTGCTGCAAGTGGGTTGATTGTCCGGACGGGTGTGAAGAGCGGTCATGGCGCCTCCGTTTCTCGGTTGCGGCCGGAGTATTGACGCGCTTATGAAACAAGTCAATAGTTTTTGTATCTTCGACTCTCAGGGGGCTCGTCATGGAACCCAGAACAGCCGCCGGTTCCACCACGGCCCGCTCAGGAGAGCACCGTACGCACTGGAAGCTCGGCGCCGTCGTGTTCGTCCCCTGCACCATGGCCGTCGTGGCGCTGGGCATCGCCGATCGTCCCGGGGGCGGTCGCCGCCTCTTTCCCGGTCTCGGGGGCCGCCTTCAAGGTCTCCGCCGGCGAGGTGACCGCGGAGGGTGTGTCGTCCTTCCCGTCCTCCCCCGGGGCGCGGCGGACGTGAAGCCCGTACTGCCGGCGGCCGTCAAGACCGGTACGCTCACCGGCTCCTGCGCCCCGGCCAAGCAGAAGGTTCCGCTCACCGGCGAGATCTCCCTGCTGGTGCGCCCGGGCAGCGACAAGCCGCTCAAGGACGGCAACCTGGTGGTGAACTCCGTCGGTCCGACCGGTGGCGGAGGCGCCGTGACCGGCGTGGAAGCCGGCCGCGACGCCTCCACTCTCACGGCCGCCGGCGTGACCCGGCCCAAGGACACCTTCTCCGTCCGGGCCAGGAGCGCCGTCACCCACGACCTGCGCAGCACCGCGTACTCCGCCAGCGGCGGCACGCTGACGCCGGACGAGCTGGAGATCGAGATCAGCCGTTCCGGCAAGCAGTGCTGCTGATGGCGACGAAGGGCGGACTCAGCCGTGTTCAGCTTGCTGTTCTCTCAGGTCGACATCTACGTCACCCGGCTCACCGGCGCCATCGTCGTCCCGAACCCGGACGTCAGCTCTCCGCGAATCTGCCCGGGCGCCGACGTCCTCCCCGCCGATCTCCCGATCGCCGTGCAGCTTCCCGAGCTGGGGGTGAGCACGCTGGAGGCCGGCCAGGTGCTGGTCGACGCTGCGACCGTCCATCGACCTGACCGCGCGCACCGTGAGCCGGTAGCGCGAACCCGATAGGAGAGATCGCCCATGGGCCGCTACAGCCGGCTCCGCCGCATCCGGCAGATGGATCCCCGGCAGGACTTCGAGCAGATCTACCGGTGGATCACCCACTACGAGTTCCCCCGCGACTACCTCCACGGGACGTCGATCGCCTTCCTGCGCGACTACGGCGTCCCGCGCATCTCCCGGCTCCTGGACCGCACCCAGGAGTTCGAGCGGGCCGGTCAGAAGCGGTACGACGACACGGTGCTGATCGCCTACGAGATGGTCCGCGAGGGAATGGACTCGGAGCACGGCCGGGCCGCCGCCCGTCATCTCAACCGTATCCACGGCCGCTACCGCATACCGAACGAGGACTTCCTCTACGTCCTGGCCACCACGGTGGTCGGGCCGAAACGGTGGATCGACCGGTACGGCTGGCGGCGGCTGTCCGAGCAGGAGACCGAGAGCCTGGCGCTGGTGGGCCGCCGGATGGGCGAGCTGATGGGCATCACCGGCGTGCCCGGCACCTACGCCGCCTTCGAGCGCCTCCACGACGACTACGAGCGGGAGATGTTCGCCTACGACCCCGCCAACCGGAGGGTGGCCGCGGCCACCCTGCGCGTCCTCGCCTCCTGGTATCCGGCCCCGGTGCGGCGGCTGGCGGCCCGGGTCCCGCTCGCCATTCTGGACGAACCGCTGCTGAAGGCGCTCGGCTTCCGCCCGGAACCCCGCTGGCTGCAGGCGGTGACCCACCGCGCGCTGCGTACGCGGGCCGCGCTGATCCGTCTGCTGCCGGGCCGGCCGGAACGGTTCCCGCGGAACCCCAAGGCGCGCACCTACCCCTTCGGCTGGACCCTCGACGACCTCGGCCCGCACTGGGCCCATTCCCGGCCGCTGGTCCCGCTGAATGACGACACACCGACGGAACGGGTTGCCGTCCCGGAGCAGCCCGCCACCCCGCACGTTGCTCACCAGGAGCCCCGATGACCGACACCACCCCCGACATCGCACCCCGCACCGCGACGTTCACCACCCACTCCCCGGCGAACGGCGAGCCGCTCGCCGAGCACCCGGTGGACGGTCCCGAGCAGGTCTCCCGCGCCGTGGCCCGGGCCCGGACCTCCCAGTCGGGCTGGGCGGCGCTGCCCGCGGCCCGGCGCCGTGACCATCTGCTGCGCTGGAAGCGGGCCCTCGCCTCCGACCTGGACACCGTCGCCCGGACCATCGCCGAGGAGACCGGCAAGCCGGCCGGTGACGCCGCGCTGGAGGTCGTCCTCACCCTGGAACACCTGGGCTGGGCCGCCCGCAACGCCGAACGCGTGCTGCGCCGGCGCCGGGTGGGCACCGGACTGTTCACCGTCCACCAACGGGCCTCGCTGGTGCACCGGCCGCTGGGCGTGGTCGGCGTGATCGGGCCCTGGAACTACCCCTGCTACACCCCGATGGGCTCCGTCGGATACGCATTGGCGGCCGGGAACGCCGTGGTCTTCAAGCCGTCCGAGCTGACCCCGGGCACCGGCGTCCTGCTCGCCGAGCTGTTCGACTCGGCCGTGCCCGCACACGCCGGACTGCTCACCACCGTCACCGGCGCCGCGGCAACCGGAGAGGCACTGGCCCGCTCCGGGGTCGACAAGCTGGCGTTCACCGGCTCGCCCGGAACGGCGCGCAAGGTGATGGCGGTGTGCGCCGAGACGCTGACGCCGTTCCTCGCCGAGTGCGGCGGAAAGGACGCCGTGATCGTCACCGCGGACGCGGACCTGGACGCCGCCGCCGACGCGATCGTGTGGGGCGCTCTGAGCAACGCCGGACAGACCTGTGCGGGCGTCGAACGCGTCTACGCCGTGCGCGAGATCCATGCGGCACTGTGCGAACGGGTGGTGAAACGCGCCAGGACGCTGCGCCCGGGTGCCGAAAGCGACGCAGCCTACGGTCCGATGACCCTGCCGGGCCAGATCGGGATCGTCGAGCGGCATGTGACCGGAGCGGTGTCGTCGGGCGCACGAGCCCTGCTGGGCGGCCCGGAGTCCGTCCAGTCGCCGTACGTCGCGCCCGTCGTACTGACCGATGTGCCGGAGGACGCGGCGGCGATGAGGGAGGAGACCTTCGGGCCGGTCGTCGCGATCAACCCCGTGGCCGACGTGGACGAGGCGGTGGCCCGGGCCAACGACTCGCGGTACGCCCTGGGGGCCGCGGTGTTCTGCCGGAACCGGCGCGCCGGAGCGGCGATCGCGGCGCGGCTGCGCGCCGGGGCGGTGTCGGTGAACTCGGTGCTGGGCTTCGCGGCCGTGCCGGCGCTGCCGTTCGGCGGTTCGCAGGACTCCGGCTTCGGGCGGATCCACGGCGAGGAGGGGCTGCGGGCCTTCACCTCCGTGCAGTCGACGACGGTGCAGCGGTTCACCCCGCCGATCGCGCTGACTTCCTTCGAGGTACCGGCCGCCGCCCGGGAGCGCGCGGTGCGGCTGGCCCGGGCGCTGCACCTGCGGCACTGAACCGCCGGGCGGCGCTCCGCCGGCCGGTCAGGCGTCCAGCAGGGGGGCCAGGTAGCGGCCGGCGAAGGCCCGGGCCTGGTCCTCGTCCTCCATCTCGATGCAGCTGGCGGGGTTGAGCAGGAAGGAGACAGCCACCCGCACCATGAGCTCGGCGACCGGCCGTGGGTCCTCGTCGGGGCGGCCCTCGGCCTGCTGCGCACGGCGCAGATGCCCCGTCAGGTACTCGACCGTGGCGAAGAGCGAGGAGCCGCCATGCACGGTCAGATAGGGCAGCACCACCTCGGGTTCGAGGCGCAGCAGGCCGCCGAAGAGCGGATGTGCGCGGGTGTGGCGCAGGGCGACCACAAAGCCCTCGACGACCCGTTCCTCCATGGTCGGCAGCGCCGCCACCGCCGAGTCCAGCCGTTGGAAGAACCGGCTGAGCTCACGCAGCAGGGTGTGCTCGACCAGCTTGTCCTTGTTCTGGAAGCGCCGGTAGACGGTGACCCTGGAGACGCCGGCCCGTTTGGCGACGTCGTCCACGGAGGAGCGGCGCAGACCGAAGACGGTGAACTGCTCCAGCGCGGCGTCGAGGATTTGCCGCGCCATCCGGTCCTCCGTCTCGGGCTGGGCGAGTGCCCGGGCGAGCAGCGAGTCGTTCGCGTCAGTCTTCATGGCGCTGCTCACGATACCGGTGCACCCCTCCAGAGCGACTATGAAACATTTATTATATCTTTGTAACCTTGGCTCTCACTCGACACGATCCGAGCCGCCGTCCGGCGCCCGGACCTCCGGAGGACCCGATGGGCAGTCGTCTCACCGAAGAACAGGCCGCGTTCGCCGCGGCCGTCCGTGATTTCGCCAAGCGCGAGTGCGGTACCCGCGAGCAGCGTGACGCGCTGACCGGAGGGGGCCGAGAGGCCCACCACCCCGAGATGTACGGCAGGCTCGCCGAGCTGGGCTGGCTCGGGGTGTGTCTGCCCGAGGAGTACGGGGGCGCCGGCGGTGGGCTGGCCGACGCGTGTCTGTTCCTGGAGGAGACCTCGTACGGGATGGTCCCGGCCGGCGGTTTCATCACCACCGTCATCGCCGCCAAGGCGTACGAACGGTTCGGCACCGAGCGGCAGCGGCACGAGGTGCTGTCCGGCGCCGTGCGCGGCGACGTCCTGTCCATCGCCATGTCGGAGCCGGGGGCCGGGTCGGACGTCGGCGCGCTGCGCTGCCAGGCCCGGCAGGCGGCCGACGGCGCCTGGGTGATCGACGGTCAGAAGACCTGGATCTCCAACGCGCACTGCGCGAAGAGCATTCTGCTGGTGGCCCGCACCGGCGAGGACAAGCACGGCGGGCTGACCATGTTCCATCTGCCCGCCGGCGCCCCGGGCGTGGAGGTGCGGGGCATCGAGACCATGGGCGGCCGGGAGGTCAACGACGTGTTCCTCACCGGCGTCCGGCTGCCGGCGGACGCGGTCGTGGGCCAGGTGAACAACGGCTGGCGGCAGTTGATGGCCGGGCTGAACTACGAACGGCTCTTCCTGGCCGCGAACATGCTGGGCCTGGCGCGCCGCGCCTTCGACGACGCCGTCGCCTACGTCCGCGAACGCGAACAGTTCGGGCGGCCCGTCGGCTCCTTCCAGGCGCTGCGGCACCGGGTCGCCGACCTCGCCACCGAGATCGAGTGCACCCGGCTGCTCGTGCGTGAGGTGGCCCTGGACTGCGACGCGCAGCCGGACAAGCTGTTCCCGCGGGAGGCGTCCATGGCCAAGCTGAAGGCCACCGAGACCGCCAAGCGGGCCGCCCTGGAAGGCATGCAGATGATGGGCGGCTACGGATACACCACCGAGTTCGACATGGAGCGCCATCTGCGGGCGGCGGTCGTCTCCACGGTCTACGGCGGAACCAGCGAGATCCAGCGGGAGGTGATCGGCAAGACCTACGGCCTCTGAGCCGGCCCGGACACGAGGCGGCCGCCCACCCCCGACCGGGGTGGGCGGCCGCTTTCCCAGCGCGGGAAGCGCGGGGCGTCGCGTATGCGGGGAGCGCGAAATCCTTTCGTACGGCGGGGAGCGCGGAGGAGCGCGGCCCCGGCTCAGTCCTGGTAGAGCCCGGACAGCGCGTCGGCGTACTTGTCCCGGATGACCCGGCGCCGCATCTTCAGCGAGGGCGTCAGCTCGCCGGTCGCCGGACCCCACTCCTCGGCCAGCAGTTCGTACCGCTTGACCTGCTCGGTGCGGTTGAGCCGGGAGTTGGCGGCGGCCACCGCACGCTCCGCCTCGGCGCGGACGGCGGGATGTCGCGCCAGCCCGGCGAGTCCGCCGTCCGCCTCGACGCCGTTGGCCGCGGCCCAGGCGGGGGCGGCCTCCGCGTCGAGCACCAGCAGGGCGACGAGGTAGGAGCGCCCGTCGCCGTGCACCAGCGCCTGGCCGATCAGCGGGTGCTCCTTGAGCGCGTTCTCCACCAGGGCCGGCGAGACGTTCTTGCCCGTGGAGGTGATGATCATCTCCTTCTTCCGGTCGGTGAGCCAGAGATAGCCGTCCTCGTCCGTCCGGCCGATGTCGCCGGTGGCCAGCCAGCCGTCGGCGTCCAGGGCGGACCGCACCGATCCGTCGGTCTGGAGGTACCCGGAGAAGACCGACGACCCTCGCACCTCGATCTCGCCGTCCTCGGCGAGCCGGACCTCCACGGACTCCACGGGGCGTCCCACCGAGCCGAGCCGGAAGCCGGTCCGCGGGCTGTTGGTGGTGGCCACGCCGGTGGTCTCGGTCAGCCCCCAGGCGTCCATGATCACGATGCCGAACCCGGCCCAGAAGTTCACCACGTCGACCGGCATGGGCGCCGACGCGCTGGCCGCCCAGGTCACCCGGTCCAGTCCGCCCGCGGCCAGCAGCGGCAGCAGCACCGCCTGGCGGGCGCGGGCGTAGCGCTCCTCGAGCTCGGCGGGCGGCGTCTCGCCCCGCTCGCGGTACCCGACGTGCTCGCGGGCCACCGCGGACGCCTCGTCGATGACCGCCCGCTGCTCGGCCGGCATCAGGGAGAGGACGGCCCGCACGGCGGCGCACAGCTTCTCCCAGATCCGCGGCACGCCGAAGAACTGCGCGGGGCGCACCTTGCGCACGACCTCGCCCACGCCCGTGGGGTCGGCGCAGAGGTACACGTGCGAGACCCGGTGGCAGGGCAGGTAGATGCCCAGCATCCGCTCGGCGATATGGGCGAACGGCAGGTAGCAGATGTGCTCGACGTGCGGCGGCAGCTCCACCACGGCGTCCAGCGCAAGGGCGTTGGCCATCACCTGGCGGTGGGTGAGGACGACGCCCTTGGGCTCCCCGGTGGTGCCGGAGGTGTAGACGACGGTCAGCGGGTCGTCGGGGCGCGCGGCGTCCAGCTCCTTGGCGAACTGCTCCGGTACCGGCTCGCGGAGCAGGGCGGCGTACGGGAAGTGGCTGCCCTCGGCGCCCGCCTCGGCCACCACCAGCCGCCCCAGCGGGGTGTCGGCGTCGGACAGCAGCGGCTCCCAGACCTCCACCTGCGCCGTCCCCTCCACGACGGCGACACGGGCCCGGCAGTTGCGGGCGATGTGGGTGATCTGCTCGGGGGCCGCGGTGCCGTAGACGCTGACCGGGATGGCCCCGAGGCGGACGAGCGCCAGGTCGGACAGCCAGTGTTCGGGCCGGTTGGCCATCATCAGCAGCACATGGTCGCCGCGGCCGACGCCGAGCGCCGCGTAACCGGCCGCCAGTCTCTCGGTGTGCTCGTGGATCTCCGCCCAGGTGAGCTTCGTCCAGTCGCCGTTCCCGTCCGCCGGCCGCCAGGAGAGGCCGGGGAGTTCGGGGTAATCACGGGCGTTGCGGGCCAGCAGCTGCGGCAGGGTCCGGTCGGCCGGGGCGTCGGGCAGTTCGCCGGTGGTGCGGGGCGCTGAAGTCATCTGGGCCTCCTTGCGGGTCGGAAGGGAACGTCCGGGGAGACCGGGGCGGTGGGGCGCCCCGGCAGGCGTGCCGGGAGGAGCGCGGAGGAAGTGCGGAGGGCTGCCGTGGGCCGGCCGCGCGGAACGGACGACCCGGCCCACGGTGGCCGGTCGGTGCTCAGGAGGTGCGGGTACGGGCCGAGGGCGCCGCGGACCCCCGGATGGGATCGGAGTCCGTGAAGGTCTCGCCCTGCCCGGCCTTGCGCAGCAGCAGCTCGGGCGGGGCGAAGCGCTCGCCGTGCTTCCCGGCCAGCTCCCGCGCCCGGGCCACGAAGCCGGGCAACCCGACACCTGCCCCGGCGACGCCGTCGTAGCCGTTGATGTACTGGAGCACGCCGCCGGTCCACGGCGGGAAGCCGATGCCGAGCAGCGAGCCGATGTTGGCGTCCGCCACCGAGACCAGCACGCCCTCCTCCAGGCAGCGCACCGAGTCCAGCGCCTCCACGAAGAGCATCCTCTCCACCAGCTCGGTCAGCTCGGCGGGCTGCTTCGCGGGGTCCGTGAAGTGCTCGCGCAGGCCCGGCCACAGCCCGGCCCGCTTGCCGTCCACGTAGTCGTAGAAACCCGCGCCGCCTGAGCGCCCCGGGCGGCCGAACTCGTCGATCATGCGGTCCACGACGGCGTCCGCGGGGTGCGGCTCCCAGTTGTGCCCCGCCTCCTCGGCCGCGCGGCGGCTCTCCTCGCGGATCTTGCGCGGGAGGGTGAGGGTGAGCTCGTCCATCAGGTTGAGGACCTTGGCCGGGTAGCCGGCCTGCGCCGCGGCCTGCTCGACGGAGGCGGGGTCGATGCCCTCGCCCACCATGGCGACGCCCTCGTTGATGAAGTGGCCGATGACCCGGGAGGTGAAGAAGCCGCGCGAGTCGTTGACCACGATCGGCGTCTTGCGGATCTGCCGCACCAGGTCGAAGGCGCGCGCCAGGGCCTCGTCCCCGGTCTTCTCCCCCTTGATGATCTCCACCAGCGGCATCTTGTCGACCGGGGAGAAGAAGTGCAGGCCGATGAAGTCCTGTGGTCGCTCGACGCCCTTGGCGAGGCCGGTGATGGGCAGGGTGGAGGTGTTGGAGCACAGCAGGGGGTACCCCCGGACGGAGTTTGGGGGAGCGTCGGGGGCGACGACGTCCTGGATCTCCTGGAAGACCTTGTGCTTGAGTCCGGTGTCCTCGAAGACGGCCTCGATCACCGCGTCGCACCCGGCCAGGTCGTGGACCTCGGCGGTCGGGGTGATACGGGCCAGCAGGGCGTCCGCCTTTCCCTGCGTGGTGCGGCCGCGCGCGACGGCCTTGGCGCACAGCTTCTCGGAGTAGGCCCTGCCCTTGGCGGCCGCCTCGGCGGACACGTCCTTGAGAACGACCTCGATGCCCGCCCTGGCGCAGGAGTAGGCGATGCCCGCGCCCATCATGCCCGCGCCCAGCACGGCGACCTTGGTCACCTTGTGCGGCTCGACCCCCTTCGGGCGGCTGGCCCCGGAGTTGACCGCCTGGAGGTCGAAGAAGAACGCCTGGATCATGTTCTTGGTGATCTGCCCGGTGACGAGTTCGGTCAGATACTCGGCTTCCACGACGAAGGACGTGTCCACGTCGACCTGGGCGCTCTCCACGGCCGCAGCGAGGATGTTGCGCGGCGCCGGGTAGGGGGCGCCGCCCGTCTTCTTCTTCAACAGCGCGGGGAAAGCCGGGAGTTGGGCGGCGAGCTTCGGGGTCGAGGGTGTGCCCCCTGGGATGCGGTAGCCCGGGGCGTCCCACCGCTGGGCGGACTCTGGGTTGGCGTCCACGAACGCCCGTGCCCTGGCAAGGAGTTCGCCCTGATCGGCGGCGATCTCGTCGACCAGGCCCGCCTCCAGGGCGCGCGCCGGTCCGTACTGGGTGCCTTCCAGAAGCACCTTCTGCAGGGCGTCCGCGACGCCGAACATCCGGACGGTGCGGGTCACTCCCCCGCCTCCGGGCAGCAGGCCCAGGGTGACTTCGGGAAGCCCGACGCGGACGGCCGGGGTGTCCAGCACCACGCGGTGGTGGCAGGCCAGGGCAATCTCGTAACCGCCGCCCAGAGCCGCGCCGTTGATCGCGGCGACGACCGGCTTGCCCAGGGTCTCCAGGATGCGCAGCGAGCGCTTGACCCGCATGCCGGCCTCGAAGGACGCCTTCGCGGTCTCGGGGGTGACGGAGATCAGGTCGCGCAGGTCGCCGCCGGCGAAGAAGCTCTTCTTGGCGGAGGCGATGATGACGCCCCGGATGTCGTCACGGCGTCCCGCGAGCTGCGCCGCGACGGCGTCCAGCGAGTCGATGAACGCGGCGTTCATGGTGTTGGCGGACTGGCTCGGGTCGTCGAGGACGAGGGTGACGACGTGGTCGTCGGACTCCTCCCAGCGGATGGTGGAGGGTCGTGCGGTGGGGCCCATGGCTGAGGTCTCCTGTGAAGGTGAACGGCTGCGCAGGTGGACGGTGCGGTCAGAAGCGTTCGACGACGGTGGCGATGCCCATACCGCCGCCGACGCACAGGGTCGCCAGCCCGTACCGCAGGTCGCGGCGCTCCAGTTCGTCCACGAGGGTGCCGAGGATCATGGCGCCGGTGGCCCCGAGCGGGTGGCCCATGGCGATGGCCCCGCCGTTGACGTTGACCTTGTCCGGGGAAAGCCCCATGTCCTTGACGTACCGTAGGACGACCGCGGCGAAGGCCTCGTTGATCTCGACCAGGTCGAGGTCCTCGACGGTCAGCCCGGCCTTGGCGAGCGCCTTGCGGGAGGCGGGGGCGGGCCCGGTCAGCATGATGGTGGGCTCGGCGCCCGAGACGGCGGCGGAGACGATCCGGGCACGCGGGGTCAGGCCGTGACGCTCGCCGGCCTCCTTGCTGCCGATGGCGACCAGGGCGGCGCCGTCGACGATGCCGGAGGAGTTGCCCGCGTGGTGGACGTGGTCGATCTTCTCCACCCAGTGGTACTTCTGCAGGGCGACGGCGTCGAAGCCGGCCAGCTCGCCGGTCTGTGCGAAGGAGGGCTTGAGCGCCGCCAGGCTCTCGGCGGTGGTGCCGGGCCGGATGTGCTCGTCGCGGTCGAGGACGAGCAGCCCGTTGCGGTCCCGGACGGGGACGACGGACCTGTCGAAGCGGCCGTCCTTCCAGGCCGCGGTGGCCCGCTCCTGGGAGAGAGCCGCGTAGGCGTCCACGTCGTGGCGGGTGAAGCCCTCCAGGGTGGCGATGAGGTCGGCGCCGATGCCCTGCGGGACGAAGCCGGTGTCGTGGTTGGTGCGCGGGTCCAGCGCCCAGGCTCCGCCGTCGCTGCCCATCGGGACGCGGGACATGGACTCCACGCCGCCTGCCAGGACCAGGTCTTCCCATCCTGAACGGACCTTCATGGCAGCCATGTTGACGGCTTCGAGACCTGAGGCGCAGAAGCGGTTCTCCTGGACACCGGCCACGGTGTCCGGCAGTCCGGCGACGATGGCGGCGGTGCGGGCGATGTCGGCGCCCTGGTCACCGACAGGGCCGACCACGCCGAGGACGATGTCGTCGATCGCTGCCGGGTCGAGGTCCGGGAAGCGGCGGAGGGTCTCGTGGATCAGGCCGACGACCAGGTCGATCGGCTTGGTGCCGTGCAGGGCCCCGTTCGCCTTGCCGCGACCGCGCGGGGTGCGGATCGCGTCGTACACGTACGCTTCGGTGCTCACCTTGGGTGCCTTCCATGTCGGGTCGTGAGAAGCCGCGCATGCAGCACAGGTGCCGATGTGGGCAGTTGGACGTGGCTCAACCGAGGAGGGAGCGGCCGATGATCTCCTTCATGATCTCGGTGGTGCCGCCGTAGATGGTCTGGATGCGGCCGTCGAGGAACGCCCGGGCTACCCGGAACTCGTTCATGTAGCCGTAGCCGCCGTGGAGTTGCAGACATCGGTCGACGACCCGCTTCTGCAGTTCGGTGGCCCACCACTTGGCCATCGAGGCGTGCACGGCGTCGAGCCGGCCCTGGCTGTGCTCGGTGATGCAGCGGTCCAGGAAGGTCCGGGTGACCGCGGCCTCGGTGGCCATCTCGGCGATCTCGAAGCGGATGTGCTGGAGCTTCGCCAGCGGCCGTCCGAACGCCTCGCGCTCCTTCACGTACCGCGTGGTGACGTCCAGGATCTCCTCGGCCGCGGCGGCGGCGCCGACCGCGATGGCCAGCCGCTCCTGGGCGAGGTTGCCCATCAGGTAGGTGAAGGCGTGGTTCTCCTCCCCCAGCAGGTTGTCCTTGGGGACGCGCACCTCGTTGAAGAACAACTCGGCGGTGTCCTGCGCCTTCTGGCCGATCTTGTCGAGGTTGCGGCCGCGTTCGAAGCCGTCCATGCCGCGCTCGACGACGAGCAGGCTCTGCCCTCCGCTGCCGCCCTCGGGCGTGGTGCGGGCCACCACGACGACGAGGTCGGCGAGGATGCCGTTGGAGATGAAGGTCTTCGCGCCGTTGAGCAGGTAGTGGTCGCCCTGGTCGGTGGCGGTGGTCCGGATGCCCTGCAGGTCGGAACCGGCTCCGGGTTCCGTCATGGCGATCGCGGTGACGATGTCGCCGGAGACGAACCCGGGCAGCCAGCGCCGCTTCTGCTCCTCGGTGGCGAGCCGGGTCAGGTACGGGCCGACGATGTCGTTGTGCAGGCTCAGGGCCAGTCCGGAGGCGCCGGCCCGGGCGAACTCCTCGATGAGCACGGCGCTGTACCGGAAGTCCTCGGTCCCCCCGCCGCCGTACTCCTCGCCGACGGCCAGGCCCAGCAGGCCCTGGCGACCCGCCGAGCGCCACACCTCGCGGTCGACGACGCCCTCCTTCTCCCACCGTTCGTGGTGCGGGGCCACCTCCTTGGCCAGGAAGGTCCGCACGGTCTTGCGGAAGGCCTCGTGGTCGGGGCCGTACAGGTCTCGCTCCATTGTCACAACCAACTCCTCACGCGCTCGATCAGCCGAGCGGGATCGGGATCGACCGGAGTGACGTTGAGCATCGTCACGCCCGCCTCGCGGAAGACCTCGACACGGTCGCGGACATAGCCCTCCGGGCCGGCCAGGCAGATCTGTTCCAGCAGTTCGGCCGGCACGGCGGCCTCGGCGTCCTTCTTGCGGCCCGCGAGGTAGTGCTCCTGGATGGTGGCCGCGGCGGCCTCGTAGCCGTAGGCGCAGACCAGGTCGTGGTAGAAGTTGCGGCCGGGTGCCCCCATGCCGCCGACGTACAGGGCGACGGTGGGGCGCATCAGGTCGCGGACCGCGTCGGCGCCGTCGCCGATGGCGAGCAGGCCGCCCGCCACGACCGACAGCGGACCGAGCGCGGGGTCGCGCTTGGCGGCGCCCTCGGCCAGGGACCGGCCCCACACCTTGGCGGCGTGTTCCGGCGCGTAGAGGAACGGCAGCCAGCCGTCGGCGAGTTCGGCGGTCATCCGGACGTTGGCCGGGCCGAGCGCGGCGACGTACACGGGGATGGCGTCGCGGACCGGATGGGTGAGCAGCTTCAGGGGCTTGCCGTGGGTGCCGCCCTTCTCGGGCGGCAGGGGCAGGTCGGTGATGCCGTGGTGCTCGATCACCTCGCGCCGCCAGATCCGCCGCGACAGCTCGATCACCTCGCGGGTACGGCCCAGCGGGCGGTCGTAGCGCCGGCCGTGCCAGCCCTCGACGACCTGCGGTCCGGAGGCGCCGACGCCGAGGAGGGCGCGGCCGCCGGTCAGGGCGTCGAGTCCGGCCGCGGTCTGGGCGATCAGCGCGGGGGTGCGCGAGTAGACGTTCAGGATGGCCGAGCCGATCCGCATTCGCTCGGTCTTCGCGGCCAGGTATCCCATGATCGTCGCGGAGTCGAAGCCGTAGGCCTCGGCCACCCAGACGGCGTCGAGTCCCGCGGACTCCAGGGCGGCGGCCTGGTCCGCGGCGGCGCGCGGGTCGCCCGCGTACGTCAGGGGCGAGGACAGTTCCATCAGCGGTGGTCCTTCAGCAGTTCGGGCATGTCCCAGTCGCGGGCCACCTCGGCGGTGTGCGCGCCGGGGACGGCCGGAGGCAGGCGGAGGGTGCCGGGGGTGGCGGAGAAGCGGTGCGCGGGAGCGGGCTGGGTGATGCCGTACGCCTCGGTGTAGGTGCCGCGCCCGGTCAGGTGCGGGTGGCCGGCCGCCTCGCGCAGCGAGAGCACGGGGGCGACGCAGGCGTCGGTGCCTTCGAAGACGGCCGTCCACTCGTCGCGGGACGCGGTCCCGAACCGCGCGGTGAACCGGGCTCGCAACTCCGGCCAGTTGCGCGGGTCCGCGCGGTCCGGCAGGTCGTCCCCGTCCAGGCCCAGCAGGGAGACGAACGCGGTGTAGAACTGCGGCTCCAGGGCGCCGACCGCCATCCAGCCGCCGTCGCCGGTCTCGTAGACGCAGTAGTACGGGCAGCCGCCGTCGAGGAGGTTGCGTCCGCGGGCGTCCCGCCAGGTCCCCTCGGCGAGCATGCCCCAGAAGAGTGCGGTGAGGTGGGCCGTGCCGTCGACGATCGCGGCGTCCACCACCTGGCCGCGGCCGGTGGCGCGGGCGGTGAGCAGCGCCGCGAGGAGACCGGTGGTCAGGTAGAGCGAGCCGCCGGCGTAGTCGCCGAGCAGGTTGACGGGGACGGCGGGCGGTCCGTCCGGCGCGCCGACCATGGAGAGGGCGCCCGCCATGGCGATGTAGCCGATGTCGTGTCCGGCCAGGGGCGCGAGCGGCCCCTGCTGGCCCCAACCGGTCATCCGGCCGTACACCAGCGCGGGGTTGACGGCCATGCACTCCTCGGGGCCGACCCCGAGGCGCTCCGCGACACCCGGGCGGTATCCCTCCACCAGGATCTCCGCGCGCGCCGCCAACTCCCGTACGGTCTCGGGTCCTTCGGGCGACTTGAGGTCGACCAGGACCGAGCGCTTGTTGCGGTTGGTCACGTCGTACGCGGGGTCGCCGCCGAGCGGCGCGGGTCCGGGGCGGTCGACGCGCACCACGTCGGCGCCCAGATCGGCGAGCAGCATCGCGGCGAACGGGCCGGGGCCGATGCCCGCCAGCTCGACCACGCGCACTCCGTCCAGCGGCCCGGCGCTGCCGCGGCCCTGTGAGTCAGGGGGGTGGTGGCTCATGGGTTCCTCTCTCGGTGAACGGCGGACTCGCCGCCGCTCGACCGGGACCTTACTGAGCGTTCGTTAAGAACGTAGGAGCGTGCAGTTGATCGGTCAACTCCCTGATTGCCAGGAGTTTTTGGCGATACTCGTCAGGGAAGGGAGACGGAGACCGACACCGGTCGCGGCGATTCCCTGATCGATCGCTAAGTATTCGGGAGGAGAAAATCCGGACTCACGGCCGTACGATGTCGCCCGTCGACGCGCGTTCCGAGGAGAGTCGTTGAGCACCGAGCCGAGCCAGGACACCACGGCCCCAGCGCAGCACTGGCGCTCCTACGGGCCGCTCGACCTGCACCCGATCCTGGTGCACGCCATGGAGGCCTTCAACGAGCAGGGCTACCACGGCACTTCGGTCCGGGACATCGCCGGCCGGGTCGGCGTCACCGTACCCGCGCTGTACTACCACTACGAGAACAAGCAGGCCCTGCTCGCCACCCTGCTCGAGACGTCCATCAGGGACGTCCTGGACCGCTGTCGGGCGGCGGCCGCGGAGGCCGCGGACGATCCGCTGGCGAGGTTCTGCGGCATGGTCGAGTCGATCGTGCTCTACATGGCCCACCGCCGGCGCCTGGCCTTCCTGGACACCGAGATCCGCAGCCTGGAGCCGCAGAACCGGGCCCGCTACGTGGCCCTGCGCGACTATCTCCAGCACATGCTGCTGGACACGGTCGAAGCGGGCCGCGCCGAGGGCGTGTTCACCACGCCGATCCCGGCCGACGCCGTCCGCTCGGTCCTCATCATGTGCCAGGGGGTCGCCAACTGGTTCCGCCCCGACGGCCCGCTCACCGCGGAGGAGGTCGCCGAACGCCATGTACTGCTGAGCCTCGGCACCGTGGGGCACCCCGGCGCGCTCACCGGGGCAGCGACACTCCCGTTCCCCCGGCGGGCTCCCCTCCGGCACCCCTCTCCCGCGCGGCCCTCCACCCCCCAGGGCTCGGCCCCGCACGCCTCCCGGTGACGCGGGCGGGCAGAGGTTCCGTGCTCCTGCCGCACTTCCGAACCGTCTCCACGGTTTTCAGCATCGACGAGAGGACACCGTATGGACCCGCTCGAGGCTCGTGCCCGCTTCCGGGCGCTCCGCGAGACGGAGGGCCCGGTCAAGGCAGCCGAACTCGACGACATCTGGGCCGGGTTGGACACCGTCCGGCCCGAGGAGATCCTCGGCGAGTGGAAGGGTGGCGAGTTCCACACCGGCCACCCCCTCAACGGCAAGCTGGCAAAGGCGGGTTGGTACGGCAAGACGTTCACCGCCGTGCACGACGCCAAGCCGCTGATCTGCCGGGACGCGACGGGCGAGCTGTACTCCAACCGCGAGCTCGGCAAGGGCGAGGCCAGCCTGTGGACCGTCGAGTTCCGCGGGGAGTCGACGGCCACGATGGTCTACGACGGCCAGCCGGTCCTCGACCACTTCAAGCGGGTCGACGACACCACCCTCATGGGGATCATGAACGTCAAGGGCGTCCCCGCCGACGGCCCCTTCTTCTACTTCTTCCTCGAGCGCATCGCCGAGGCCACCCACGGGATGCACCGGTCCGGAGAAGGCTCGTGAGGCGCGTCCGCGCCGCGGTCACCCAGGCGCCGGGCGCACCGTTCACCGTCCGGGACGTGGAGCTCGAGGACCCACGGCCGCGCGAGGTGCTGGTCAGGATGACCGCGGTCGGGGTGTGCCACACGGACCTGGGGATGCAGGCCACCTGGCCCCGGCAGCTCACCCCCATGGTCTTCGGCCACGAGGGCGCCGGCCGGGTCGAGGCGGTGGGCGCAGAGGTGACCGGCGTCGCACCGGGGGACCACGTCTGCCTCACGTTCGCCAGTTGCGGCGCGTGCCGGCAGTGCGCGGCGGGCCACCCGGCGTACTGCCGTGCCGCGCGGGCCCTCAACTTCTCCGGCGGACGCGGCGACGGCACCACTGCGCTTCAGATCGACGGCGCCCCGCTCCACGGCGGCTTCTTCGGACAGTCCAGCTTCGCCACGTACGCCGTCGTCCACGAACGGGGAGTGGTCAAGGTGCCCTCCGGCCTGCCTGCCGCGGTCACGGCGCCGCTGGGCTGCGGAGGGCAGACGGGCGCGGGGACCGTGCTCAACCGACTGCGCCCCGAACCGGGCACCTCACTCGTGGTCCTCGGGGCCGGCGGGGTCGGGCTGAGTGCGCTGATGGCCGCGGTGGCCGTGGGCTGCGACCCGGTGGTGGCCGTCGACCCGGGCGCCTCCCGGCGAGCCCTGGCCGTCGAACTCGGCGCCAAGGCGGCCCTGGCCCCGGGCGACGGTCTGGTGGCGGCGCTGCGCGACCTCACCAGTGGTGGGGCGCACCAGGTCGTCGACACCACGGGCCGTCCGGAGATGCTCCACCATGCCGTCGGGGCGCTGCGCCCGCGTGGCGAACTCGCCCTCCTCGCCCTCGGCGGTGAGGTGACGTTCGACGTGAAGAGCCTGATCGCCAAGGGGGTTCGCGTCCACGGGGTGATCGAGGGCGACTCCGACCCCGCCCGCTTCATCCCCGAACTGGTCGCTCTGCACCGGCGCGGCCTCTTCCCGGTGGACCAACTGGTCACCACGTTCCCCTTCGAGGACATCGACGCCGCCGTGACCGCCATGCGCGACGGCAGCGCGGTCAAGCCGGTCCTCACCTTCACCTGACCGGACGCCACCGGGCCGGCCGCCCCGGCCCGGCGCGTCGCCCCACGGATGCCCCGTGATGCCCACCGGGTCCGCGTCCCAGGCCACGTCGGTGCCGCTCGTCGACGGTGCGCGACGACGCCATGGATCTCCCGGGTGTCGTCCGCCGGCTCCCTGCGGGACACGGCGAAGGCGGGGCAGGCGCGGAAGAACCGTCACGACGAGAGAGGCACGGCGTCCGCCGGGTTCGTGTGCCGGCTCGTCACGACCGGCTCGTCGGCCAGGATGCCGTCCACCCTCACCGAGACCGGATTGGGGTCGCCCCACCCACTCATGCCTCGCCGGCGCCACCCGGACGACATGGGAAGTGATTCGGGATTCGCGTCCCGTGCAGTCCGCGCCGTCGTAGCCCAAGACCTTCGAGCGACGTGTGATTGACTACTCCGCATGGCCCCGTCTCCGTATCCGCCCGTTCGGCCGTGACCGCCGATCCGACCACGGCTACTCGGCCCCGCAACCGCAAGCAGCTCATCGTCGAGGCGGCTGGCCGAGTCTTCAGCGAGCGCGGCTACCACAGGGCGTCCATGGAGGAGATCGCCGCCGGCGTGGGCATCACCGCGGCGGCCCTGTACCGGCACTTCCCGAACAAGTACGCGCTCTTCGCCGAGTGCGCCGACGTCATGGCGGACCGGCTTGTCGCCGCGCTCGACGAGGTGCCGCCCGGAGCAACTCTGAGGGATGTGCTCACCGCCGTCACCCGGGTCACCGTCGCGCATCGCGCGTCGGGCGGCGTGTACCGATGGGAGGCCCGGTACCTCAACCGTGAGGACCGCCGGCATCTCAGGGCGAAGTTCGGGCACCTCGTCGGGCGGGTCGACGAGGCGGTGCAGCGCGAGTACTCGCTGCCTGACGAGGGCCTGCGGGCCGTGGCAGCCCTCGGTGCGATCGGGTCCATCACGATGCATCACACCTCTATCGCTCAACGCCGGGTCGAGGAACTGTTGTTGGCATCCGCGCTCCGCGTGGCCGCGACCGATCCCGCGGCGGCCCGACGGGGCGCACGCCCCGTCGAGCTGCCCGCCCAGCCGGTGCCGCGCACCCGACGCGCGGAGATCCTCGCGGCCGCCATCCCGCTGTTCGCACGGGACGGGTTCACCAGTGTCACGAACGGACAGATCGCGGAGGCGGTGGGGCTGGCACCGTCCGCGCTCTACCGTCACTACCCCGGCAAGGTCGACATCCTGGCGGCGGCGTGCCTTCAGGCGGCGGGACTGCTGGCCCAGGGGGTGGACCAGAGTCTTCATGAGGTGGCCGGCCCGCACGACGCCATCGTCGCGCTGGCGGCGACGTACGTGGCCTACAGCTTCGAGTACACCGCGCTCAACAGCGTTGCCGAAGCCGAGTTCGCCGGTTTGCCGGACGACCTGCGGCGGCCCCTGGTCCTCGCACAGCGTGAACACATCGCCGTCTGGGAGCAGCAGTTGCGGCTGGCCCGTCCGGAGCTGGACCCGCGCCAGACCCGGGTGCTGGTGCACGCGGGGTTCGGCGTGGCGGTCGAGGCCGGACGCAGACTGCGGTGGCAGGACAGCCATGACCACCGTGACGCAGTGACCGCTCTGGTCGTGGGTGCCCTGGGCCTGTGAACGGGCACCGGCACCAAGCACGCGATGAGACGCCGCGCCGCCGAGCGCCTCGCGTGGAAGTCACCCAGGTGCCCGCCCCTCGGCGCACCTGCCGCGGGACGGGCACCGGTGGGATCGGACCGGCAGCTCAGCCGGCCGGCCTGTTGCCGGTGGGGATCGTGATGGGGGTGGTGGTCGCGGAGGAGCCCTTGTTGAGGAACAGCATGGCCAGGGCGCGCACGAACTGGTCAATCATGTAGAAGGCGCCGGGGACGACGGGGGACAGCCCCTCGCGGAACAGGATGTAGGCCGGCCATGCGGTGCGGACCAGGGCCGCTGCCGCGTAGTCGCGTTTCAGTCCCAGCCAGTCGCCGATCTCGTCGCTGAGGACGTAGCGCACGAACTCGTTCAGGAACCCGCGGGTGACGCCGAGATCGACCTGTGCGGTCAGACCGAGCAGATCCTCGGCCAGATCGATGCCCTCGGTCGTCGGGGCGAGGATCGGGGTGAGCACCTGCGCCGACTGCGCTTCCGCGGCCGCCCAGGTCTGGGGAATGTACTCGTCCGGCACACCGAGCAGGTGAAGAGCGACCTGCCACGAATGCAGAAAGGCCTCCTGGTCCGCGGCCGGGAACGGGACCTTCCAGTCGAGCAGCCTCCTGCGCACGTAGGTTCCCAGGCTGTGGAAGGTGACCAGGATGTCGGCGGCGCTGATCGGGATGGCCTCGTCGGTGACCGCCTTCCACTGCGGCGATTGCGGCAGCAGGTGACGCACCGCGGCGTGCACCAGCCGCGTCTTGTTGGCGGTGACGACGAACTGTCCCGTCGGCTCGAAGGCTCCCAACTGGGACAGGTCGTAGCCGAACGTGAACGTCTTGGCCGCGCGGTCCTGCATGTTGGCGCCACCCGCGGACCAGTAGACGCTTCTGGCCTCACGCGGGATCACGGTGCTCATGATTCCGCTGCCGAGGCCATACAGCATGAACAGGTAGGTGTCCCTGCGCCGGTTGAAGTCGGCTGCGCGGGCCAGCTTGGCGGGGTCGGCCCAGGAGGGCAGCTTGTTGACCTGCTGCAGATGTGCGGTGAGGTCGGCCGGCAGGCCGCTGGGCAGCGGGTCACCGTTGTTCACCCACCCCTTTATCACGGTGTTGACCGACGGAACCTGGCCGTTGTCGATCAGCGCAGCCATCAGAGGATCCACTGCGCTGTCCCAGACGTACTCCGGATCGGCACCCGTGCCGGTTCCGGCCACCGAGCCCGCCGACGACCACGACCACGCCTTGGCGCTGTCCACCACGCTTACGAGACCGAGCGCGACACCGAGGGACAGGACTCTGCGCCTGTTCAGATTTTGCATTGACTTACCCGCTTCCCTGAGGATCAGACGGTGCTATGCATCGCTTGCGGCATGCCAGTTGCGCCAACATCACGCTTCGGATCCTGCTCAGTGATGTGATTTCTCGTTAACATAGCGAGGTGTGTCACCGTCGGCAATGGTGGTGACCGAGGGGTCGTTGCCGACGCTGGTCCCCGGCCCGTACGCCGGAGAAGCCCCCATGGCCACGGAGCAGGATCAGGGCCCGGCGCCTTCGACCACTGGGGCGTCGAGTTCTCGACCCGCGTGGGTGACCGACGAGTTGATCGCGCAATGGTGTGAGTGGGTGCGTCGGTACGGGACAAGACTTGCGATGTGCGGAGCCACACGGGAGGCGATGGTGTCCGCCGATGCCCGCCGGCCTCAGCCTCACGTGGGCATGGGTCCTACGCGACTGTCAGCGAAGCAGGCACGCTGCGGCCCGCCTCCAGCGGTTCTGCACCAGGATCCGGACCATTCCCGGACCAGTGGTCCGCCATCGGCCGCGAGACTGGCTCTCTTCGCCGGTCAGCGCGCGATCGCGGTACCACCAGCGGACGGAGAACCTCCTGGTGCCGTACTCGCCGAAGAAATCGGGCTTCTTCTGGAGGCCGGGACAGGGGCGCGTGACGGATCTTTTCACCCGTCACGCGCCGGGCTCGGTGCGGGATCAGGCCACGCTGGTCGCCACAGAGTGCCTTGGGCGGCGCGGGGTCTGGCTGCGGTAGGTGTGGCCGAGTTCCGGGCCGAGTCCGAAGTAGTGGCGGAAGTTGTAGATGAGCGGGCTCCAGGCAGCGGGGTCGACGTGGTCCGTGCCGGGCACGACGATGCGCGGGTCGACGTGGACCTTCCGCACGACGGTCTCGGCGATGACGAAGTCCCCGGAGACGTCCGGCTGCACCCGCTCGGCGCGGGCCTCCAGCTGGATCGGGCATTCGGCGACGCGCGGAGGCCGGACCACCTCGGAGGGGCTCTCGCACAGACCGGCCGCGCCGAACTTGTCCGGCTCGAACCGGCAGCCCACCGCCTTGGTGGCGGGCACCGGATCCCGTCCGGTCAGCGGCGCCAGTCGCTCCACCGCCTGCCACTGGTCCGGGGCGGGCAGATTGATCACAAGATCGGGCCGGCGGCCCAGGTTCCGCGCCGTCTGCCCGTCGCGGCCCAGTCCCAGCACCACCGTTTGCCCGAGCGCCCACGCCGAGGAGATCGGGGCGAGATTGAAGGTGCCGTCATCGTTCTCCGTCGACAGGAGCACCACGGGTGTCCCGAAGTACAGGATGCTCGGCTCGATCACTATGTGGCGAGTGGGCTCCGGTGCGGTGCCACGTGGTTCGGTGCGCATGCTTCGGAGCCTAGGATCCGGACAGTTCGGCTCGGACCGAAGCGTTGTTCAGGGCCGGTCGATCGGACCATGGCGGTCGATGAAGCGTCCCGAGCCGGCGTCGGACGATTCGGTCGCCAGGCGGACGATCGCGTCGGTGCCCTCGGTGACCGTCTGGGGGCCGCTGTGACCGTTGAGATCGGTCGCCGTATAGCCGGGGTCGGCGGCATTGACGCGGATGTCCTTGAGCGCCTTGGCGTACTGCGTGGTCAGCATCGTGAGGGCGGCCTTGGAGGCGGTGTAGAGGGGCGCGACCACCGAGGACTCGGCCCGCGACGGGTCGTGGGTGATGGCGAGCGATCCCATCCCGCTGCTGACGTTGACGATGACCGGATCCGCGGACCGGCGCAGCAGCGGCAGGAAGGCGGTGGTCGTCCGGACCACGCCGAAGAGGTTGACGTCGAAGACGGCGAGAGCGTCCGCGCCGGTCAGGTCGCTGGGATCGCCGTGGGGACCGTGGACACCGGCGTTGTTGATCAGGACGTCGATCAGGCCTTCGTGTTCGGCGACGTCGGCCGCCGCCGCGGCCACGGAGGCGTCGTCTGTGACGTCGATGGTGACGAATCGCGCGCCCAGCGTGGCGGCGGCCGCGGCGCCCCGCTCCGGATCGCGGGCCCCCACGAGCACGGTGTGACCGAGTTCGATGAGGCGGCGGGCGGTCTCGTGACCGAGTCCCTTGCTGGCTCCCGTGATGAACGTGATGGTCATGCGTCGATCGTCCGCGACGCGCCGGAGCTGCTCCAGGGACGGTTCGGCCGTAGGAAACGAAGTACCACCCTCGACGGGATGGGGGAGGATGGACGACATGGCAACGAAGGACGGCGTCGGACTGGGCCCGACGATCCGCGCCTGGCGGGAGCGGTTGTCACCGTCGTCCGTCGGGCTGCCGGAAGGCGGCCGGGCACGCCGGGCGGCCGGGCTGCGCCGCGAGGAACTCGCCGAACGTGCCGGTGTGTCGGTCGACTACGTGGTCCGCCTGGAGCAGGGCCGGGCAACGACGCCTTCCGCGCAGGTGGTCGCCTCCCTCGCGCACGCCCTGCAGTTGGCCACCACCGAGCGCGACCATCTCTACCGCATGGCCGGACTGGTCCCGCCGCTCGACGGGCCGATCCCCGATCGCGTCCCACCTGGCGTTCACCGTGTGCTGAACCGGCTCGGCGATGTTGCGGTCGCCGTGTTCGCCGCGGACTGGCAGATGATCTGGTGGAACCCCGGGTGGGCTGCGCTTCTCGGCGACCCGTCGAACTCGCCGCAGGAACTGCGCAACTTCGCCCGTGAGAGGTTCCCGGTCGGCTCCGAGCGCGTACGCATCTCCCTGTGGCCGGTGTTCGTCGAGGACAGCGCCGGCTCGGACCTCGCCATCGTGTCCGACCTGCGCCGCGCGACCGGCCGCTTCCCCCACGACACACGCCTGACGGAGCTGATCCGGGACCTGACCGCGGGCAATGAGACCTTCGCCCGGCTGTGGGCGAGCGGTACCGTGGCCGCGCACCGCGAGGATCACAAGACGATCGAGCACCCGACGGTCGGTCCCGTCGACGTGGACTGCGATGTCCTGACCGACGGCGAGTCCGAGTTCAAGATCGTGATCCTGAGCGCGCCGCCCCGCAGCGCGAACGAGGACAGATTCCGGCTCGCGCTGTCCGCCGTCTCCGACAGCACGGCCGTGCCCGCCCACTGACCACGGCCCGGATCTGGTGGCATCTGCGAGGGGTCCGGGCCGCTGGGGACTGTCACGCGCGGTCGGGGGCCGTGCCGCCGGTCAGGAGGCGGGCGCCCGCGTCGGCGGTTCCCGAGACCACTTCGCCGACCTTCTTGCGTGCTGCTTGTTCACCAGCGGTCAGACCTACCCGCCGGTCTCCAGTCCGGGGCCGGCCGAAAGCGCCGCCATGGCCGAGGCTGGGCGGCGGCCGAACTCCTCGGCGATCGAGGTGGGGTCTGGACGGAGAACTCGCCGACGCCCTCGCCCCGTTGGTCCGGTACGGCGTCTGGTCCCGGCGGCGCTGTCAGGGGCGGCACTCGTGCGCACCGCCCTGGGAGCCGGCCCGGGCGCGATCGACGCCCGACAAGCCGGCCGGTCCGGTCACGGCTCCAGCGTCACGTCCCCGCACAGGTGCACCTCGACGCCGAGTTCGGCGAAGAACGCGGCCTTGGCGCGCAGTGCCTTGTCGGCGGTCACCGCGTCGGGGGCGTAGGCCACGTTGAGGTGGTTGGCGCGGTGGCGGGCCATGAACTGGTCGCGGGTGACGCCGTGCAGGACCGCGTGCATGATCGGCCACTGGTGGTTGGTGGCATCCAGCCGGCGCCGGGTCTCCTCCTCGGGCAGCTCGATCGAGGTGGCCCGGCCGAGGTCGACGTGGAGCCGGCCGTCCATCAGGAACACGCGCGACCAGACGATCTCGCCCGGCTTGGAGACACCGCTGAGCGTGCCGCCGCCGAGCGGGAAGAACATCGGGGGCTGGCGCATGCTGTACGACTTGTCGTAGCCGCCGTTGTGCGAGGCGGGCACCGAGCCGGAGATCTCGAAGACCCAGACGAACCGGCCGTCGTACTCCTCACCCCAGCGGATGTCGTGCAGCGTGGTGGCCGGGTCGAGGCCCATCGCCGTCCAGATGCGGTTCGTGACAAGGGAGTCGACGGCGACGCCCTCGTCCACCTCGTTGAAGTGGGGCAGCGGCGCGCCCGCGTAGAGCTCACGGGCGCCGTCACGGCTGAGCACCGGCGGGCGCTGGACGTTGTTGAGCAGTCCCTCGGCGAGGTCGCTGGCCGGGACGGTGTCCTTCAGGCCCTGCTGGTACTGGATGCCGACCGCGTCGAGTCCGAAGTCGTCGGCGATGCGCAGCGCGGCTATGTACATCTTGAACTGGCTGAGCAGCTGCGCGTCGGTCAGTTCGGTGGCCTCGTCGGTGCCGGTGTGGAAGGCCATGCCTGCGTGGTCGAGCCAGACGCGGACCGCCCGGGCCTCCTCTTCGGAGACCTTCTTCATCTCGGCGACCAGGGCGCTCTGCGACAGGCGCTCCTTGTAGATACCGAGAGGGTTGAGGAACTCGTCGTCGATGATGGCGTTGTACATGCCCATGCAGCCCTCGTCGAAGACGCCGATGATCGCCTTCTCCTCGCGCAGCCGGCGGGCGAGGGCCACGCCCAGTTCGGTCTCCGGGTCCCGCGGCAGGGGCGGCAGGGGCCGGACGTGGCCGGTGTCGTGGGTGAGGGTGCCCGTCTCCAGCCAGGTGCGCAGGCCCTCGCGCGCCCACTCGTCGGTGAAGTCGGCGCTCCACAGAACGGAGTAGTCGCGTCCCGCCTTGGTGAGACTGCCGGCGAGGTTGAGCAGGCCGACCAGGCCCGGAAACTCACCGCTCCAGTTGGCCACGACCAGGATCGGGCCCTCGTGACTGCGCAGACCGGCGAGGACGTGGTGGCTGTACTGCCAGACGGCCTCGACGACGATCAGCGGGGCGTCCTTGGGCAGGGTCTTGAAGACCTCGATGCCGGCGCGCTGGCTGTCGATGAAGCCGTGGCCCTTGGCCTCGTCGACCGCGTGACCGCGGCGCAGCTTCCAGCCGAGGTCCGTCACGGCCGCGGCGAGGTCGCTCTCCAGCCTCTCCTGGGTGTGCCAGCAGGTGACGTTGGCGGCAGGGCGCAGGTCGCCGCTGGCCACGGTGTAGACGGTGTGCGGCTCGGCGGCCGGCGGCCGGTTGAGCTCGGGCAGGGAGTACGTGGTCATGCGGTCTCCGTAGGTTGTGCGTTCGGCCCCGGAGCGGGGCCACTGTGTCGAGCAGTGGGTGAATCCGGTGTGACGGGCCTCGGCGCAGGCCGGTGCCGGCCGCCGACGAGCGGGCGGCGACCGGCCGTCGCCGAGCAGGTGGAGGCGGCCGTCCCGCGGGCAGGTGGAGGCGGCCGTCCCGCGGGCAGGTGGAGGCGGCCGTCCGCGGGCACGTACGAGGTGCCCGTCAGCGCTCCTGCAGTGCCGCCAGGGCATGGACGACGTCCGCGCTGTCCGGGTACAGCCGCCGGTAGAGGGCGTACGACGCGTCGTAGCGCTCGGTGTGTGCTGCGCCTGGCGTCACCGTCTCGCGCACCGGGTTCCAGTCGTCGATGGACGCGTCCCCGACGAGCTGGGCGGCCAGCAGCGCACCGCCGTAGCTGGCGCCGATGGTGGTGGTGCGCAGTTCCTGCGGGCGGCCGGTGATGTCGGAGACGATCTGCGTCCACAGGGAGCCCTGGGTGCCGCCGCCGACGGCGACCACGCGACGGATGTCGCCGCCGGCCTCCTCGATGACCTCGATGTTGTGGCGGACCCCGAACCCGGTGGCCTCCAGGGCGGCCCGGTAGAGGTCGCCGCGGGTGTGGGAGAGGGTCAGCCCGGCGATCACTCCGCGGGCGTCCGGGTCCATGACCGGGGTGCGCTCGCCGGAGAAGTACGGCAGCATCAGCAGGCCGTTGGCGCCCGGGCCGGACTCGGCGGCCAGGCGGGTGAGCTCGGCGTGGTCGGTGCCGTCGAACAGGTCGCGCAGCCAGTTGGTCACCGCACCGGAGGTGGCCATGCCGCCCGCCAGGTTCCGGGTCCCGGGCAGCGCGCCGACCGTTCCCCACAGGGACGGGCTGGTGAGCGGCTTGGGCACGGTGTGGATCAGGAACATGGTGGTGCCATACATGAGCATCAGGTCGCCGGTGTGCTGGGCGCCCACGCTCAGGGCCTCGGCCCAGGCGTCGATGGTGCCGGTGGTCACCGGGATACCGGCCGGCAGTCCGGTCTCCCGGGCGGCCTCGGCGGTGAGGGTGCCGGCCGCCTCGCCGGACCAGCGCAGCGGCGGCAGGTCGATGCCGGGGGCGACTTCGGCGGCCCAGGGGGCGTACCACTCGCCGGCGAGAGTGTCGTACAGCGGGGTGCACTGGCTGGCCGAGTGGTGGTCCAGGACGTAGGTGCCCGTCAGCTTTCCGACCAGCCAGGAGCTCGGCATGTAGAGACGGCGGGCGCGGGCGTAGAGCTCGGGCTCCTCGTCGGCGATCCAGGCGATCTTCGGGCCGGCGGCCTGGGTGGTGAGTGCGGAGCCGCAGCGGCGGATGATCTCGTCGGCGCCTAGCCGCGCCTCGATGCGCTCGATCTGCCGGACCGAGCGGGTGTCCACGCCATAGAGGACGGCGGGCCGCAGCGGGGTGTCGTCCTCGTCGGTCAGCAGCACGCAGGGGCCCATGCCGCTCACTCCGACGGCGACCACGCAGGTGTCGCCCGCCGCGGTCAACTCCCGGGTCAGCTCGGTGAACTCGCGCCACCACACGGAGGCGTCCATCTCGAAGCGGCCGGGGCCGGGGCGTGCGGGGGTGTGTTCCCGTACGGCCGAGCGGATCAGGGAACCGTCCAGACCGACGAGGACTCCCTTGCTGCTCGAGGTGCCGATGTCCACACCGATGACTGCGTTGCGAAGCATGGCGAGCACGCTGGCAGAAATCGATTTCAACGTCAAGGGAGCGCGCAAAAGTTGCCGTTTTCCCCAAGATTCGCCGTATCCGATCAGTGCTTGTCCGCCACGAAAGCAGCCGTCGGTCCCACCCCTTGACACGCCCGGGGACCGCACCTACCTTCCGGTGAAATGGATTTCAAAGGTGTTTCACCGGCATGACGACGGCACCCCCACCACCGGCATGACGGTGCGACCCGCACCCCACCCACGAGGGCACGACACGATGACGACCTTTGGACTCGACGGCATCTCCCGCAGGACGCGTGCCGTGAGTCGTTCCATCAGCGCCGAGAACGTCACCGGCACCAAGTCCGGCGGAGGCCGCGCCACGGAGGGCACCGGAGCGGTGGCGGCGAGCCGGCTGGGACCGGGCTGGAAGATCTCCCCCAGCATCGACATCGCCCCCGGTGCGACGGCGGTGCTCGCCGACATCGCGGGCCCGGGCACCGTCCGCCACCTGTGGTGCACGACCGACCCGCACCGGGCCTGGCGCGGCACGCTCCTGCGCATGTACTGGGAGGACGAGGAGGAGCCGGCCGTCGAGGTCCCGCTCGGCGACTTCTTCTGCAACGGCTGGAACACCTTCAGCCAGGTCTCGTCCGTGCCCGTCGCGGTGAACCCCAACGGCGGCTTCAATGCGTACTGGCCGATGCCGTTCCGCCGCAGGGCACGCATCACCCTGGAGAACCTGACCGCCGAGAAGGTCACGCTCTATTACCAGGTGGACTACGAGCTGGACGAAGTCACGGACGACGCCTCCTACTTCCACGCCCAGTGGCGCCGCAGCCACCCGGTGCCGTTCGGCGAGGTCCACACCCTGCTCGACGGCGTCATCGGCGCCGGCAGCTATGTAGGCACCTATCTCGCCTGGGGCGTCAACAGCCCGGGCTGGTGGGGCGAGGGCGAGCTGAAGTTCTTCCTCGACGGCGACGGGGAGTTCCCGACGATCTGCGGGACCGGCACCGAGGACTACTTCGGCGGCGCCTGGAACTTCGACGTCCCCGGCCAGGGCTACACCGCCTACACCACTCCCTACCTGGGCCTGAACCAGATCCTGCGCCCGGACGGGCTGTACCGCAGCCAGCAGCGGTTCGGGATGTACCGCTGGCACGTCCTGGACCCCGTGCGCTTCGCCCAGGACCTTCGCGTCACCGTGCAGAGCCTCGGCATCGGCCCGGGCCAGGGCAACGGCCTGCCGCACCGCTACCGGCACACCAGTGACGACATCGCGAGCACGTCGCTGTTCTACCTGGACGCCCCGTCTTCCGCGTCCCGTCCGGCCACGCCGGACCTGCTGACGCTCGAAGTCGACTGACCCACTTCTCCCAGCCCCATCCCACTCCGACAGGAGCGCACGCATGCTCCAGCACGGCAACGACGCCGAGCGTCCCCCCAGAGCGCACGGCACCTCAGGCCGCGACTCCAACACCTCAGGCCCCGGTCTCCCCTCCGGCACCTCACGCCGCCGCTTCCTCACCGCGGTCGCGGGCGCCGGAGCGGCCGCGGCGTCCCCGGCCCTGCTCACCGGTTGCGGCACGGCCCAGGCGAAGGGCGGCAACCTCCAGTTCTGGAACTTCTACGGACCGCAGCGCTCGCCCGACCCGGCGATCAACGCGCAGTCCAAGTGGTTCGTCGACATGGTCGCCAAGTGGAACGCCACCCACAAGACGCAGATCGACCTCGTCTACCTGCCGCAGCCCACCTACCTCAACGGATTCAAGCTGCCGTCCGCCTTCGCCACCGGCGAGGGCCCTGACATCTTCCTCCTCTCCCCCGGCGACTTCCTGCGCTACTACAACGGCGGCGTGCTGGCCGACCTCACTCCGCACATGGAGAAGGAGGCCATCGACGACTTCGGCTCCGCGCTCGACAGCCGCAGGGTCGACGGCAAGGTCTACGCCCTGCCCATGGAGATCGAGCCGCTGGCCATGTTCTACGCCCAGGACGTCTGGGAGAAGGCCGGCCTGTCCGAGGCCGACATCCCCACCACCTGGGACCAGATGCTGGACATCGGCGACAAGCTGCGCACCAAGACCCGGGCCGGCCTGGTCTTCGAGACCCAGCCCGGCTACTACCAGAACTTCACCTGGTACCCGTGGATGTGGCAGGGCGGCGGCGATGTCCTGGACCACCAGGGCAAGGTCATCTTCGACTCCAGGGCCACCCGCCAGGCCCTCGCGCTGTGGCAGGACGCCGTACGCCACGGCATCGCCCCGCGCACCGTGCCCGCCGCGGGCGATGTGATCGGCGGCTTCAAGGGCGGCAACGTCGCCCTGTGGCAGCAGGGCATCTGGAACGTCTCCAGCTTCAAGGCGTTCGCGCCCAAGTACCGCTACGGCGTCTTCAGGCTGCCGGTGCCGCCGGGCGGCAAGTACGTCACCACCCTGGGCGGCTGGTCCTTCTGCGCCAACGCGCAGGGCCGCAACCCCGAGGCGGCGGCAGAGTTCTGCGTCTGGGCGCTGGGGTCCATGAAGGACGATTCCATCGACCGGATGGTCGACTGGTGCGTCGGCGCAAAGTCCGACGTGGCGCCTCGCGCCACCGCCCTGGAGCGCGGAGCCGCCAAGGGCGGTTACGACTCCGAGATCATGAAGAAGTTCAAGGACGACATCTTCCCGGGCGGCCGTGCCGAACCGCGCTACCCCCCGGTCGTCTACAAGGCGATCTCCGACGCCGTCCAGGGCACCATGCTCGCCGGCCGCGGGGTTGCCGGCGAGGCGGAGAGAGCCGCCCAGTCCATCGCGGCCTACACCAAGAGCTACAAGGGGGCGAGCCTGGTATGAGCAGCGTCGCCGCACAGGAGAACCGCCGGGCCACCGTGGCCACGACGCGGACGCCCGCCTCGTCCGACAGGCCGAGGCTCAGCCGCAAACACCGCGAGTGGCTGGCCGCCGGCCTGTTCCTCGCCCCCGACGTGCTCGGGCTGCTGATCTTCGTCGCCATCCCGATGGTGTTCTCCATCGTGCTGAGCTTCTTCCAGGTCAGCGGCTTCGGCAGCTACGAGTGGATAGGTCTCGGCAACTACCGGCGGATGATGAACGACCCGCTGTTCTGGGACTCGATGAAGATCACCGGCGAGTACGTCGTGATCCTCGTGCCCGTCCTGTTCTGCGTGAGCCTCGGCCTCGGCCTGCTGGTCAAGCAGAAGCTGCCCGGAATGGGCGCCTACCGCACCGCGCTCTTCCTGCCGTACGTCATCAGCCTCGTGGTGGTCGGCGTGCTGTGGAAGTTCATGCTCGACGAGCAGACCGGTGTGGTGAACCGGGCCATGCGGGCGGCCGGGTTCGACGGCAAGTCCTGGCTCGGCAGCCCGTCCCTGGCCCTCGGCTGCCTCATCGCGGTCACGGTGTGGGTCATGATGGGCTACTACATGATCATCTTCCTGGCGGGCCTGCAGGAGATCCCCAAAGAGTTCTACGAGGCCGCGAAGCTCGACGGCGCGGGACCGTGGACCACCTTCCGCACCATCACCTGGCCGCTGCTGCGCCCCACCAGCTTCTTCGTCCTGCTGATGTCGACGGTCGCCGCCATCACCGGCGGACTCGACCTGATCTTCGTCCTGACCAACGGCGGCCCCGCCAACGGCACCTCGCTGGCGATCTTCTACATCTACCAACAGGCCTTCGGATTCGGGGAGTACGGCTATGCGTCGGCCATGGGCTCGTTCCTGGTACTGATCATGGTCGTCCTCTCCGCGGTCATCTTCAAGCTCACGAGAGGCGGGAGGTTCGACGATGGCGAGTGACGCCATGGCGCGCCGGGCCCACACGAGCGCAGGCCGGCGCCGGCCGCTCTCCTCACGCACCGGACTGACGGTCCTGGCCGTCGTCCTGTCGCTGATCAGCGTCTTCCCCGTGGTGTGGATGGTCACGTCGTCCTTCAAGACGCGTGCCACCGTCACCGACGGGAACCTGATCCCGCGGGAATTCACCTTCCAGAACTTCGTCTACGTCTTCACCGAGGTGCCGTTCGGGCGCTATCTGTGGAACAGCTTCTTCATCTCCGCCGTGATCACCGTGGCGGCCCTGTTCTTCCACTCGATGGCCGCCTACGCGTTGGCACGGCTGCGCTTTCCCGGCCGCGAGAAGGTGTTCGGTGCGATCTTCGCAACCCTCCTGGTCACCATCCCGGTCGTGCTGATCCCGCTGTTCCTGGTGGCCCGCCAGCTGGGCCTGCTCGACAGCTACGCCGGCCTGATCATCCCGGCGATCTTCAACGCGTTCGGCATCTTCCTGCTGCGGCAGTTCTACCTGGGCCTGCCCAAGGAACTGGAGGAGGCGGCGATCGTCGACGGCTGCGGCCACTGGCGGGTCTACTGGAACATCGTCCTGCCGATGTCCCGGCCGATCCTCTCGGCCCTGGCGATCTTCTTCTTCCTCGCCAACTGGAACGCCTTCGTCTGGCCGCTGGTGGCCACCAACAACCAGGACCTCACGGTGATCCAGCTCGGCATCGCCTCGTTCCAGACGCAGTACACCTCCAACTGGAACTACATCCTGGCGGCGGCGACGGTGGCCGCGCTGCCCATGCTGGTGCTGTTCTTCGTCTTCCAGCGGCAGATCGTGGAGTCGATCAAGACGTCCGGCCTCAAGTGACGCCGTGACGACGGAAGGGGCGCCGCAGGAGTGCGGCGCCCCTTCCGTCGTCCGGTGTCCCGGTGCGTCAGCCCTCGACGGGCCCCGCCGTACTCTCCCGGACCTGGAGCTTGGTGCGCAGCACCACGGTCTGCAGCGGCGACGTGGTGCCGTCGATGCGCTGCAGCAGCAACTCCGCGGCGGTGCGCCCCAGATCGTACGAGGGCAGTTCCACGGCCGTCAGCGACGGCCGCACGAGCGACGCCCAGGGCACGTCGCCGAAGGAGAGCACACCGACACCCGGCGGGGTGCGGCCGACCTCTTCGAGGGCGTCGAGGGCTCCGATGGTCATGAGGTTGTTGGCGACGAAGACGGCATCGGGCGGCTCGGGCATCGCCAGGAGGTCACGCATCGCCGAACGGCCCCCCTCGACCCGGAAGTCGGCGTGCCGTACGTAGATGTCGCCGGCCGTGGCCGCCTCGTCCCGTGCCCCTCTCAGCGCCGCACGGTAGCCGGCCAGGCGTTCTTCGGAGGTGGAGGCGCCCTCGGGCCCGGTGATGCAGGCGATCCTGCGGTAGCCGGCCCGCAGCAGATGGCGGGTGGCCACCTCACCGCCGTGCCGGTCGTCGACCGAGACCGCGTCCACCTCGGCGTCGCCCGGCCGGCGGTCGACGGCGACCACAGGCACACCCCGGGCGACCAGCGGCCCCAGATCCGTCTCGTCCTGGGACGCCGCCGCCACGATCACGCCCGCCATCTGCTCACCGAGCGCCACCTCCAGGTAGCGGCGCTCCTTGTCGGTGTCCTCGTCGGAGTTGCACAGGACGACCGAGAGGCTGGTGCGCTGCGCGGCGTCCTCGACGCCGCGGGCGAGGGAGGTGAAGAACGGGTTCTCGATGTCCGGGATGATGAGGGCGATGACACTGGACCGCTGGGTGCGCAGCGAGCGCGCCAGCCGGTTGGGCGCGAACCCGAGGGCTGCTGCCGCCTGTTGTACCGACAGAACCCGTTCCGGCGTGACGTTGCCGCCGTTGAAGACACGCGAGACGGTTGCCGGAGAAACTCCCGCGGCTCGCGCCACGTCCTGGATCGTCACCACCTGGGTCCGCGTCCTTTCACCATGTTGTGCCCCACACCCTACCCGCCGCTGAAATGGATTTCATCCAGTTCTTTCGCGCAGTCCGGCGGCATCCGGGCACAGTGAGGCGCCGAGGCCACGTGCGGCCCCGGCGGGTCTGGAGGACGCTGGGCGGCCCCGTCAGGCGGTGACGTACTCCGCGAGGTGTTCGCCGGTGAGCGTGGAGCGGGCCGCGACCAGGTCGGCCGGTGTGCCCTCGAAGACGATGCGGCCGCCGTCGTGGCCCGCGCCGGGGCCGAGGTCGATGATCCAGTCGGCGTGCGCCATGACCGCCTGGTGGTGCTCGACGACGATGACCGACTTGCCCGAGTCGACGAGCCGGTCGAGCAGGCCCAGCAACTGCTCGACGTCGGCGAGGTGGAGGCCGGCGGTCGGCTCGTCGAGGACGTACACACCGCCCTTGTCGGCCATGTGCGTGGCCAGCTTGAGGCGCTGCCGCTCGCCGCCCGAGAGGGTGGTCAGCGGCTGGCCGAGAGTGAGGTAGCCGAGCCCGACGTCGGCGAGGCGGCCGAGGATGCGGTGCGCGGCCGGCGTGCGCGCCTCACCGGCGCCGAAGAACGCCTCGGCCTCGGTGACCGACATCGCCAGCACCTCGCTGATGTCGCGGCCGCCGAGGTGGTGGTCGAGGACGGAGGCCTGGAACCGCTTGCCCTCGCACTCCTCGCACGTGGTGGCGACGCCGGCCATCATCGCCAGGTCGGTGTAGATGACGCCCGCGCCGTTGCAGGTCGGGCAGGCGCCCTCGGAGTTGGCGCTGAACAGGGCCGGCTTCACGCCGTTGGCCTTGGCGAACGCCTTGCGGATCGGGTCGAGCAGTCCGGTGTACGTCGCCGGGTTGCTCCGGCGCGAGCCGCGGATCGCTCCCTGGTCGACCGACACCACACCGGCGCCGGCCGGGATCGATCCGTGCACGAGCGAGCTCTTGCCGGAGCCGGCGACACCGGTGACGACGGCGAGCACGCCGAGCGGGATGTCCACGTCGACGCCCTGGAGGTTGTGCGTCGTCGCGCCGCGGATCGGCAGGGTGCCCGTGGGCTTGCGCACCGTCTCCTTGAGACGGGCCCGGTCGTCGAAATGGCGGCCCGTGATGGTGTCCGTGGCTCGCAGCCCCTCGACGGTGCCCTCGTAGCAGACGGTGCCGCCCGCCGTACCGGCGCCGGGACCGAGGTCGACGACGTGGTCGGCGATCGCGATCACTTCCGGCTTGTGCTCCACGACGAGCACGGTGTTGCCCTTGTCCCGCAGGCGCAGCAGCAGGTTGTTCATGCGCCGGATGTCATGGGGGTGCAGGCCGGTGGTGGGCTCGTCGAAGACGTAGGTGACGTCGGTGAGGGAGGAGCCGAGGTGCCGGATCATCTTGACGCGCTGCGCCTCGCCGCCCGACAGCGTGCCCGACGGCCGCTCCAGCGAGAGGTAGCCGAGACCGATCTCCACGAACGAGTCGAGCGTGTGCCGCAGCGCGGTGAGCAGCGGCGCCACCGACGGCTCGGCGAGGTCACGGACCCATACGGCGAGATCGCTGATCTGCATCGCGCAGGCGTCGGCGATGCTGATCCCCTCGATCTTCGAGGACCGGGCGGCCTCGGCGAGCCGGGTGCCGTCGCACTCGGGGCAGACGGAGAACGTCGTCGCCCGCTCGACGAAGGCGCGGATGTGCGGCTGCAGGGAGTCGATGTCCTTGGACAGCATCGACTTCTGGATCTTCGGGATCAGCCCCTCGTACGTCAGGTTGATGCCCTCGACCTTGATCTTGGTCGGCTCCTTGTGGAGGAGGTCGTGCAGTTCCCTCTTGGTGTACTTGCGGATCGGCTTGTCCGGGTCGAAGAAACCGCTGCCCTTGAAGATGCGGCCGAACCAGCCGTCCATGCTGTAGCCGGGGATCGTGAGCGCGCCCTCGCTGAGCGACTTGCTGTCGTCGTACAGCTGGGCCAGGTCGATGTCGGTGACCGAGCCCCGGCCCTCGCAGCGCGGGCACATGCCGCCGGTGATGCTGAACTGTCGCCGCTCCTTCACGGTCTGGCCGCCCCGCTCCACGGTGACCGCACCCGCGCCGCTGATCGAGGCGACGTTGAAGGAGAACGCCTTGGGCGAGCCGATGTGCGGCCTGCCGAGGCGGCTGAAGAGGATACGGAGCATGGCGTTGGCGTCGGTGGCGGTGCCGACCGTGGATCGCGGGTCGCCGCCCATCCGCTGCTGGTCGACGGTGATCGCGGTCGTCAGCCCGTCGAGGACGTCGACGTCGGGGCGTGCCAGCGTCGGCATGAAGCCCTGCACGAAGGCGCTGTACGTCTCGTTGATCAGCCGCTGGGACTCCGCCGCGATCGTGTTGAACACCAGGGAGCTCTTGCCCGAGCCGGAGACACCGGTGAACACCGTCAGCCTGCGCTTCGGGATCTCGATGCTGACGTCCTTGAGGTTGTTCTCACGCGCGCCGTGCACGCGGATCACCTCGTGGCTGTCGGCGACGTGCGGCGCGGACGTCTGCGTCTCCGTGCTCGTGGCCATGCTCATCGTGTCTCCATCCGTGAGTGCGGGGCCGCGGCCACACGCCGCCTGCGGCCGGGGCGTCGTACCGGCCGACGGCCGTCGCGCATAGTAGCCCGCACCCGGGCAGCTCGCGGTAGCGCCGGAATCGCCGTTCAGGCGGCTCGGGTGCATGCCGGGGGCCACGCTACGTGGGACCCACGGCCGGGCGCTTCTCGATTCCTGATCGATCCGGAGCCGGCCCCGTGATCGCGACCTGACGCCCGTCCGACTAGTTTGTCGGGATGTCCTGACAAATGGATTGACAGCCCCCACAGCCGCCATGAAGGAACTCGCCGTGCAGGAACACCGATTCAGCGGGATCCCGGTGGTCTGATCCAGCCCAGGGACCGTTCGACGGCGCGCTGCCAGTTGTCGTACTCCTCCTCCCTGTGTGCGGAGTCCATGTCGGGCAGCCACTGCGCGGCCCGGTGCCAGTTGCGGCGCAGGACCTCCAGGTCCGACCAGTAGCCGGCGGCCAGGCCGGCCGCGTAGGCGGCGCCGAGGGAGACCGTCTCGGCGACCATGGGCCGGACCACCGGCACGCCGAGCACGTCGGCCACGAACTGCATCAGCAGGTTGTCCGCCGTCATGCCGCCGTCCACCTTCAGCTCCTTCAGGGGCACCGAGGAGTCGGCGTTCATGGCGTCGACGACCTCACGCGTCTGCCAGCCGGTGGCCTCCAGGACGGCCCGGGCCAGATGTCCGCTGGTGATGTACGAGGTGAGCCCGACGATGACGCCGCGCGCGTCGCTGCGCCAGCGGGGCGCGAACAGACCGGAGAAGGCGGGGACGATGTAGCAGCCGCCGTTGTCCTCGACCGTGCGCGCGAGGGTCTCGATCTCCGGCGCGCTGCTGATCAGCCCCAGCCGGTCGCGAAACCACTGCACCAGGGAGCCGGTGACGGCGATGGAGCCCTCCAGGGCGTAGACCGTCGGCTGGTCGTCGATCTTGTAGGCCACGGTGGTGAGGAGTCCGTGCCGGGAGCGCACCATCTCGTTGCCGGTGTTGAGCAGGAGGAAGCTGCCCGTCCCGTAGGTGCACTTCGCCTCGCCCGGGGAGAAGCAGGTCTGGCCGAACAGGGCGGCCTGCTGGTCGCCGAGGGCTGCCGTGATGCGGACGCCGGGCAGGAGCGTGCGGGCCTCGCCGTAGGTCTCGGCGGAGGAGCGGATCTCGGGCAGCATCGGGCGGGGCACTCCGAAGAAGTCCAGCAGCTCGGTGTCCCAGGTGAGGGTGCGGATGTTCATCAGCATGGTGCGGCTGGCGTTGGTGGGGTCGGTGATGTGCAGGCCGCCGTCCGCGCCGCCGGTGAGGTTCCAGATCAGCCAGCTCTCGATCGTGCCGAACAGCACCTCGCCGTCCTGGGCGCGCTGCCGCAGGCCGTCGTCGTGGTCGAACAGCCAGCGGATGCGCAGCGCGGAGAAGTAGGTGGACGGGGGCAGTCCGCACCGCTCGAGGAAGAACTCGTCGCCGGGCCGTTCCCTCAGGTCGTCGACGAGCGGTGCCGTGCGGGTGTCCTGCCAGACGATCGCACGGCCCACCGGAGTGCCGGTCCGCCGGTCCCACAGGACCGTCGTCTCGCGCTGGTTGGCGATGCCGATGGCGGCGACCTCGTCGGCGGCGACACCGCCGTCGGACAGGGCCTCGGGCACCACGCGCCGCAGATTGCGCCAGATCTCCAGGGCGTCGTGCTCGACCCAGCCGGGTCTGGGAAAGTGCTGCTGGTGCTCCCGCTGGGCGACCGTCACCAGTCGTCCCTGATGGTCGAACAGAATGCATCGGGTGGAGTTGGTGCCCTGATCGATGGACATTACATACCGTTCAACCATGATCGGATCTGCCTTCCGACGTCTGGACCGGGCGACGGGTCACCAGCGGGCCGCCCCCAGGTCTCTGGAGATCGCCCGCGCGGCCTCCCGGAGCAGGGTGATCAGGCTCGGCCTCGGGCGCCCCTGACCGTCGCAGATCCGCTCCACCGGGCCCGACAGCCCGATGGCGCCCACCACGAGGCCGCCCAGTCCCCGGATCGGCGAGGCGAGACCGGCCTCGCCCATGCTCATCTCCTGGATCTCGGCGGCCCAGCCCAGCTCCCGGATCTCGGTGAGCGCCCGGCCCAGTTGCTCCGCGGTGGTCAGGGTGTGCCGGGTGTACGTCTCCAGGCCGGCCTCCAGCGCGGCTTCCAAGGGTGCGGCTCCGAAGGCCAGCAGCACCTTGCCGAGCGAGGAGGCGTGCAGGGGCAGCAGTGAGCCCACGTCCAGGGTCTGCAGCGTGTCGTCCGGCCGGAACACGTGGTGCACGACGAGGACCTTGCCCTCCAGCGGGGTGCCGAGGCGGACCGCCTCCCCGCTGCGGGCGGCCAGGGCGTCGGCCCAGTTGATGGAGCGCGACCGCAGTTCGTTGACGTCCAGGTAACTGGTGCCGAGGTGCAGCAGGGCGGCTCCGAGCTGGTACTTGCCGGTCGCCGCGTCCTGCTCCACGAAGTCCACGTGCTGGAGGGTGCGCAGAATGCCGTGGGCGGTGCCTTTCGCCAGTCCGAGCGAGGCCGCCACTTCGCCCAGCCCCAGTCGGCGGGGCCCGCCGGCGAGGAGCCGCAGGATCGCCGCCGCCCGTTCGATCGACTGGACCGGTCCGGCCATAGAACGAGCGTAGTGCCGCGTCTTCAGGTCCGCCGTACGTGCAGGTCGGCAGGTCACAGGGGGTGGTGGGCCGCCGTTCGGTAATGCCGACCACGATTCATTGACCCTCCTCGCCGGGCTCCATAGCGTGCGTTGTGGCCCGGCGCCGTTCGCCGAGTCCCGGCGACCGGTCGACGGCGTTCCCCCCAGGAGACGAGATGGCTCTACCGCTCAATACGACGCCTCGGGTGGCAGTGGAACAGGTGTGGCCGCTGCCGCACATCGACGAGGCCGTCTCGGTCGTACGCCGCCGTGTGCAGGCGGTTCTCGCCGACTGGCGCGTGTGCGAGCAGATCCTCGACGACGCGCTCCTGGTGGCTTCGGAGCTGCTCACGAACGCGGTCATCCACGCCCTGCCCCCGGCGGACCTGCGGCTGACCTGGGAGGGCAACGACGGGCTCGGCATCCTCCGGGTCGAGGTCACCGACGCGGGACGTGCCCTGGGTCAGTCACCCGAAGGGATCGACCCCGACGAACACGGCCGGGGCGAGCAGATCGTCCACGCGTTGGCGACGCGGCACGGCATCCACGTCCACGCGGGCGGCGTCACCCGATGGGCGGTTCTCGTCGCGGCATGAGACGCCGCGGCATGAAGGTGTACGGCTCGACGGCGGAGAAGGCGGCATGGGGCAGCCCCGGGTCCACCGCGCTCTCGGTCGGCCAGGTGCTGTTCCCGGTGGCGGGCCGGACAGGAGGGACCGGAGGGGGCTCGGACTCCGGTTCGGGAGCGGTCTGCGCGGGAAGCCCGCGTTCGGCGGGGCCGGGCTTGTGCAGCAGGAGGAGCGCCGCGTCGTCGTGCAGCCGGCCGCCGACGTGTGCCAGCAGTTCGTCGTGGAGCGCGTCGAGGATGCGGGACGGCTCGTCGGACAGGTGACGGGCCAGCCCTGCGGCCAGCGGATAGAACTCGCTGGCGCGGTTGCGGGCCTCGGTGACGCCGTCCGTGTAGAGCAGCAGCCGGTCCCCGTCGTCGAAGGGCAGCACCTGCAGGCCGGGGACCCCGCTCGACAGGGCGCTGAGTCCCAGGGGCGGGGCCGGATCGGTCGACTCCACCGCCATGACGGTGCCGGAGCCGCGGACGAGCAGTGGCGGGGCGTGTCCGCAGTTGACCACTTCCAGACGGTCGGGCCGCGGGTATCCGGCGACCACGGCTGTCACGAAGTCGTCGTGTCCGAGGTTGCGGGCCAGGCTCCGCTCGATCCTGCGGACGACGGCGAGGAGATCGGGCTCGTCGTAGGCGGCCTCGCGGAACACACCGAGCACGAGCGCGGCGGTCTCGACGGCCGCGAGTCCCTTGCCGCGCACATCACCGACGATCAGCCTGATCCCGTACGGCGTGGGCACGAGGGCGTAGAGATCCCCGCCGATCCGGGCCTCCGCGGCCGCGGCGCTGTAGAGCACGGCCACCCGGAACGGTCCGACCCGCTCGGGCACCGGCTTGAGGAGTGCGTGCTGGGCGGCCTCCGCGACCGACCGCACGGCAGCGAGCACCCGTTCCCGACGGCCGCGCAGCGTGCTGGCCAGGGCACTCGCCAGCGTGACGGCCAGCAGGGCGGAGAGCACCGCCGCCAGCTCGCGGCTCGACACGCCGTCCTGGACGCCGATCATCCAGCCCAGCCCGGCGGCGAGGAGGCCCACGCCGAGGACTCCGCGCGCCCCGTTGGTGGTGGCGGCCAGCGCGGGCCCCGCCACCAGGAGCGGCGTCCAGTGCGTCCCGGGGCCGTCGAAGTGATCGACGAGCACGATCGCGGCGACGATCAGCACGGGCAGGACGGGCGCTCCGGCGGCCAGCTGCGCTGCCCCACGGCGGTGGGCGCGCGCTCCGAGACCGGCCACCAGGTTCCTGATCAGCCGCATCGGCCGCCGTCGGCTGCCATGAAGGTCTCGGGCCTGACGCATGTGTCTTCCGCAGTCCTCTCCTGTGGGCGAGATGCGAACGCGAGATCCATAACAAAGGACCTCTCTCCCCTATGTCCCTTTTATCCAGGAAATACGTTCGAGTTGGGCGTCACAAGGACACGAATATCAGATAGTGAGCGACAGACGCCTGCTCACCCGGCTCGCGGTCGGGAGCAGCCGCGCCCGGATCTCCTCGAGCCGGGCCGCCCGGTCCACCGGCAGCGACACGCCGAGCGAACCGAGTGTGTCCCCGTTGTAGACGGGGACGGCGACGTAGACGGTGCCCAGGGCGTACTCCTCCAGGTCTGTCACGGCGGGGGCCACGGGTGACGAGTCGATCCGCCGGAGCAGCTCGGGTGGATCGGTGATGGTCCGGGGCGTGAGGTCGGCGAGGTGGTGCCGGGAGAGGTAGTCCTTGCGGGCGTCCGCGTCCATTTCGCGCAGCACGGACTTCCCCAGCGCGGTGGCGTGGGCCGTGTCCTCGAAGCCCACCCACAGGTCGACCCTGGGGGTCCGGGGACCGTCGACGATCTCGGCGACCCGGATCTCGCCGTCCTCGTAGAAGGTCAGGTAGGCGGCGGTCGCGAGCTCGTCCCGCAGCGCGGCGAGCGTGGGCCGGACCCGGCTGAGCAGTGCCTGCCCACGGCCGGTGGCCCGCAGCGTCTGGAGTTTGTCGCCGAGGACGAACCCGCCGTCGTCCAGCTTCCGTACGTATCCGTCGTGCGCCAGCGTGCGCAGCAGGTGGTAGGCGGTTGGCCAGGGGCAGGCCCGTCTCCCGTGCCAGCTGCTTGGCCGGCGCGCCGTTCTCGTGCGCGCTCACCGCCTCCAGCAGGCGGAAGGCCCGCTGTACGGAGCTGATGAGCGTGGGGCCGTCGGCAACACCCATATGACCAGCGTGCGCCGGGCACCGGGAGTCAGCAAGACACACCCGGCCGGTCCGGGCCGGCGTGGGCTCAGGGCGGCTCGGGGATCTCCTGTTCGGCCCAGATGACCTTCCCGCCGCCCTCGTAGCGGGCGCCCCAGCGGTGGGCGAGCTGGGCCACCAGGAACAGGCCTCGGCCGCCCTCGTCGGTGCTGCGGGCGTGCCGCAGACGCGGCGCCGTGCTGCTGGCGTCGGCGACCTCGCAGGTCAGCCGGGAGTCGTGGATCACCCGCAGCCGGATGGGCGGCGTGGCGTAGCGGATCGCGTTGGTGACCAGTTCGCTCACGATGAGTTCCGTCGTCATCGCCAGTTCCGGGCAGCCCCAGGCCACCACCTGTTCGGTCGCCCGGGTCCGCAGATCGGCGACGGCAGCGGGATCCACGGGCACGTCCCAGGAGACGACGCGGTCCGGGCCGAGCACGTGGGTGCGCGCCAGCAGGAGCGCGATGTCGTCGGGCTGCGGCACGGGTATGAGCTGCCGTACGGCGGCGGCGCACCGCTCGTCGAGGTCACGGCCGGGCCGGGCCAGCAGCGCGCCGAGCCGGGCCAGCCCCGTCTCCATGTCGTGGTCGGGTCCCTCGACGAGGCCGTTCGTGTAGAGGCCGAGCAGACTGTCCTCGGCGAGCTCGATCTCGGCGGCCTCGAACGGCACCCCGCCGAGCCCCAGCGGTGGTCCCGCGGGCAACTCCGGGAAGGAGACCCGGCCGTCCGGGGCGACGACGATGGGCGGCGGATGCCCGGCGCGGGCCATCGTGCAGCGCCGGGTGACGGGATCGTAGACGGCGTACAGGCAGGTCGCCCCGAGGAACGACGTGGCGGACTCGCCGGGGTCCGGGGTGCCGGACGCCCCCTCGCTCAGCCGCAGGACGAGGTCGTCGAGGTGGGCCAGCAGTTCATCGGGCGGCATCTCCATGTCGGCCAGGGTCTGTACGGCCGTACGCAGCCGGCCCATGGTCGCGGCGGCGGCGATGCCGTGGCCGACCACGTCGCCGACGACGAGGCCCACCCGGGCACCGGACAGCGGAATCACGTCGAACCAGTCGCCGCCGACCCCACCCGTCGCGTCCGCCGGGAGATACGAGGAGGCCACCTCCAGCGCCGTACCGCCCGACAGGGCGTGGGGCAGCAGGCTGCGCTGCAGGGTGATCGCGGCCGTGTGTTCCCGGGTGTAGCGGCGGGCGTTGTCGACGCAGAGCGCGGCCCGCGCCACCAGTTCCCGGGCGAGGAGGACGTCGTCCTGCTGGAAGGCGGCGGGATTGGCCGACCGCATGAACGTGGTCAGACCGAGAACGGTGTTCCGCGCCCGCATCGGCACGGCTATGAGGGAGTGCAGGCCGAACTCGCGGATGCCGGGCGCACGGTCGTGCCGTCCAGCCTCCCACGCCCTGTCGTCCGGGTCCATGATCGGAATGAAGATCGGGTCCGAGTCGATGAGTCTGGTCACATCGTGGGGCGGCGGCACGAAGTCCACCAGGTCGCCGACCTGCGCCACCGCCTCCGGGCTGCCCTCCCGCACCGACATCAGGCCGGCCCGGCGCATCAACGGCTGCGCGGACGGGGGTCCGGCGTCCGACAGCCAGGTTCCCTGTCCCTCGGAGCTGAGGACGGGCTCCAGCAGGTCGACGGCCACGAAGTCCGCGAACCGGGGCACGGCGAAGTCGGCGAGTTCCTGTGCCGTCCGCAGCACGTCCAGGGTGCTGCCGACACTGCTCCCGGCCTCGTTGACCAGGGCCAGGAGCCGTCGGGCGTGCCACCGCTCGGTGACGTCGGTGACCAGGTAGCAGACCCCCGTGACCCTGTTGTCGGCGTCCACCAGCGGGAAGAACGACGACGCGTAGGCGTGCTCATGGTGCGGGTCGGCCCAGCTCCAGCCCGCGTACTCGTAGTCGGCGACCGGGAGGCCGGTGGCCATGACCTTGCGCATCAGGCCCTCGAGGGTCTCCCCCTGCAGTCCGGGCAGCAGTTCGCTGATCCGGTGTCCGAGCCGCTGCTCGCGGGGCACACCGCCGAAGCTCTCCAGTGTGTCGTTCAGCCAGACGTAGCGCAGGTTGGTGTCCATCACGGCCATGCCGACCGGCGCGCGGGTCAGGAAGCCGTCCAGGATCGACCGGGGCGCCTCCCACTGCGGCCGCTGCTCGCGCATCGAGACGAGGAAGCACTCGTCGTCGCCGATGCGGAAGGCGGCCGACACGCGCAGGCCGGCGTCGACGCGGTGGCCGTCGCGGTGCCGTAGCAGGACCCGGCCGCTCCAGCCCTGGCCCGTGCGGCACCGCTCGGCGATGCCGGCCACGCGCCGCGGGTGTCCGGGCAGCGCCAGCAGGCCTGCGGCGGAGCCGCCGACGAGCTCCTGCGCGGTGTATCCGAGGAGGGCCTCGGCGCCGCGGGTCCAGCCGATCACCGTGCCGTCGGCGCGGACGACGGCCGCCGCGTCGTTGGACGCGTCGAAATTCTCGCGCGGTCCTTCGGGGGGAGGCGCGTCGGATCCATTTCGCCCAAATGCCATCAAACCCATCCTCTCCCCCCACCATAAGTTGCTGCGCGTCCTTCCGGCGGACGCAGCGAGCGGACACAGGGCCGGAACCGGCTAGCCGGTGGCGAGCGTGCGGGCGACGAGCAGGGTGGCGTCGTCGTGCCCCTCGGGGACGCGCAGCGCGTCGAGGAGCCGGTCGCAGGTCTCCTCCAGAGACCGGTCGGGCACGGCCAGCAGCCGCAGGAGGACGTCGAGGCGTTCGTCGATGGGGTCGTGACGGGTCTCGATCAGGCCGTCGGTGTACAGGACGAGCAGATCGCCGGGGGCCAGGTCGACGGTGGCGCTGAGGAAGGCGACACCACCGACGCCGAGCGGCACGCCGGTGGGCAGTTTGAGCAGCTGCGGGGCCTTGCCGGCGCGCACCAGGACGGGCGGCAGATGTCCGGCGTTGGCCAGGTGGCACTCGCCGCACCGGGGGTCGTAGACGGCGTACAGGCAGGTCGCGATGTACTGCTCGAGGCCGCTGACGGTCTGGTCGAGGTGCTGGAGCACCTGCGCGGGGTCGAAGTCCAGGTCGGCGAGGGTGCGGGCGGCGGTGCGCAGCCGTCCCATGGTGGTGGCGGCGGCGATGCCGCTGCCCATGACGTCCCCGACGACCAGTACGGTCCGCCCGTCGCCGAGGGCGATGGTGTCGAACCAGTCGCCGCCGACCTCGCTCGCGGCGTGCGCGGGGCGATAGCGGGAGGCCACCTCAAGGCCCGTGAGCCGGGGTGGGTCGTCGGGCAGCAGGCTGCGCTGGAGGGTGACCGCGGTGTTGCGCACGCTCTGGAACCAGCGGGCGTTGTCGATGCTGACCGCGGCCCGAGCGGCCAGCTCACCGGCCAGGACGACGTCGTCCTGGCCGAAGGGCAGCGGATTGCGCGCCCGCTTGAGGTCGAACGCCCCGAGCACCTCGCCACGCGCGATCAGGGGGACCGCCAGATAGGAGTGCACACCGGCGCGCGCCAGCAGGGCAGCGGCCTCGGGGGAGCGGGCGATGCGGGCCAGATCGCGCTCGGTGACGTGCTCCACCAGGACGGGCCGCGCGGTCCGGACGCACTGCGTGACCAGCCGGTCGGCGGCATAAGTGGCCAGCTCACCGGGCGGGTCGGCGGCCCGGGTGGCCTCGGTGGGATGGGCGGAAACAAGGGCGAGGGCGCGGAAGAGCGCCGGTCCGTGGGTCTGCGCGCGGCTCTGGAGGGCCAGTACCGAGTCGAGTACCTCGACCGCCACGACGTCGGCGAGTCCGGGGACGGCGACCTCGGCGAGTTCACGGGCGGTCTGGTTCACGTCCAGGGTGGTGCCGACCCGGGCGGACGCCTCGGCGACGAGGGCGAGGCGCTTGCTCGCCCGCTCGGCCTCCAGAGCCGCGTGGTGCCGCTCGGTGACGTCGACGATGGATCCGGCGACGCCGAGCACCCGGCCGCCGGGGTCCTCCAGCCGGAAGTACGACACCGACCAGGCGTGGTCGTGGTCGGGATCCGCAGGTGTACGGCCCACGGTGTGCAGGTCGAGCTGAGGGCGCCCGGTCTCCAGCACCTGACTCAGGGCGCCCTCGATCCAGTCCGCGTCCAGGCCCGGCAGGATCTCGCGGAGGGTGCGGCCGCGATGTGCGTCGGCCGGGAGGCCGTTGATCCTCTCCAGCGCCCGGTTGACGGTGAGGTAGCGCAGCTCGGTGTCCTTGATCGACAGACCGATGGGCGACTGGGACACCAGGCGTTCGGACAGCGCGAGGTCGGTCTCGACGCGCTGGAGGGTGTTGTGGTCGGCGGCGATGCCCAGGGCGTAGACGTCCCCCAGGTTGTCGAGCAGCCGCATGTTGCGGAACTCCAGCATCCGGGTGCTGCCGTCCTTGTGCCGGATGGGGAAGGCGCCGGCCCAGCTCGCGCCGCTCAGCATGACCTGGGCGAACAGGTCCCGCACCAGGTCGAAGTGCTGCTCGTGGACGAAGAGCCGGGCCGCGTACTTCCCGAGCGCCTCGCCCGCGGTGTAGCCGAACAGGTCCTCCGCCTGGGAGCTCCAGAACACGATCCGGCCGTCGGCGTCCAGCACCACGGCGGCGACGCCGAGGACGTCGAGCAGCCCGTACCGGTCGGTCGACCCCGCGTGCCGCAGGACGCCGTCGGCCCGGAAGGATTCGGTCGCCATGCCGCTCCTCCCTCCCTCCGTCCGTCGGCGGGTGCCACCTCGAGGCCCGCGGCGCGCGGCACCTGGTGGTGCCCTCCGTGCACGTGGCTCCATGGTCCCTCGTCGGGCACCGTCCACGCACCCTTGGGCCTTTACGGCGCGCGGAGGCCCTACGACTCCCAGATGGCCAGGCGGCGCAGCGCCTCCGCGGTCCGCAGGAACCCGTCATCCCCGAGCAGGTCCCGCAGTTCGGTGTTGAAGTGGTCGACCTCGGGCTGGGCGGCGTCCAGCGCGGCGCCCCCGGCGTCGGTCAACTCCAGGACCATGGCCCGGTGTTCACGGGGATGCGGGGACCTGACCAGCAATCCGGCCTGGACCAGCCGCCGGACGAGCCCGGTGACCGCGGACTCGCGCAGCCCGAGGGTGCGGGCCAGCTCGCCCTGGGTCAGGCCCGGCCGGTCGCGCACCGCGTACAGCGCGCCGAGCTGGGCCGTGGTGACCCCCGAGGCGGCCAGACAGCGCCGGTCGGCCGCGGTGCGCAGCTGGTGCGCCGCGCGCTGGAGCAGGAAGAACAGGCGCTGGTCGGAGGGCTCGGACATGGGCCGATCTTGACAGACGGCAGGGGTGGCCGCCACCCTCACTTCAGTAGTGAAGTGAGGTCGCTCATGACTGACGTCCTGGACCTGGACATCGCCCGGAAGACCCTGGCGGCGCAGCCCTTCAGCGTGCTCCTCGGTGCGCGGCTGACAGCCTTCGGCGGCGGTGAGGCCACTCTGGAGCTGGACATCCGCGAAGAACTGCTCCAGCACTACGGCTTCCTGCACGGCGGCGTGCTCGGTTACGCCGCCGACAACACCCTGACCTTCGCGGCGGGCTCGATCCTCGGTCCGCGGCTGATCACGGCCGGGTACAGCATCGACTACGTGCGCCCGGCGGCCGGCGAGGTCCTGCGTGCCCACGCCCATGTGGTCCGCGCCGGACGCACCCTCGCCGTGTGCCGCTGCGACCTGTCCACGACCGACGCCGCCGGCACGGAGAAACTGTGCGCGGTGGCCCAGGGCACCATCGCGGTGGCGGACCACGCGAAGGGCTGGTCTGAGCGCCGTCCAGCGCGTCCGGCCGACCAGCGGAGCCGCGAGATGTCCGTACGCCGCGTCGTCCCCGACCTCCGGGCGACCGACCTGCCGCAGAGCACGGAGTTCTACGAGGCGCTGGGCCTGCGCGAGGTCATGGACCTCGGCTGGATCGCGACCCTGGCCTCCCCCGGCAACCCCACCGCGCAACTGAGCCTGATGACCGCCGACCGCACGGCTCCCGTCGCACCGGACCTGAGCATCGAGGTCGAGGACGTGGACGCGGCGTACGAGGCGATGCGGACCCGCGGAGCGGACATCGTGCACCCGCTCACCGACGAGGCCTGGGGCGTACGCCGCTTCTTCGTCCGCGACCCCGATGGCCGCGTGGTGAACGTGCTGAGCCATCGCCGATAGCACGCGCCGGCCTTCTTCATGCCGTACGTGACGCATGGTGGACGCGCCTGCTGATGACCCGTGAGACTGGTCCCGACCGCTGCACAGGCTCAGGACGGTGACCATGGAGCAGGTAATTCCGCGTGTCGAACTCACCCCGCGGGCGGCCGAACTCGTGCGTCGGCTGCGGGAGTCGCACGGTCCGCTGATGTTTCATCAGTCCGGCGGGTGCTGTGACGGCAGCGCGCCCATGTGTTATCCGGACGGCGAGTTCCGGACCGGCGGTTCGGACGTGCTGCTGGCCGAGTTGCAGGTCGAGGGCGTCGAGGAGCCGGTGACGTTCTGGATGTCACGGAGTCAGTACGAGGTCTGGAGTCATACGCGGCTGATCGTCGACGTCGTACCGGGACGCGGTAGCGGATTCTCGCTGGAGGCGCCGGAAGGGGTGCGTTTCCTCACCCGTTCTCGTGTGGTCGACGGCTAGCCACCCCTCCGGACACCGCCGTCTGATGCACTTCCCCTGAGTCCTGAAGCACTTGACGAGACATCAGGGGGAGAAGTGACGCGTCGTCATGGACGGTTCGCGGGCAGATCGGCACTGACGGTACTCACGGCGCTCGGCATGCTGGCCGGTGCGGCCCTGGTGGGGGCGGCACCGGCCGGCGCCGTCCAGGCCGGCACCGCCGTCGCACCGGGCGTCCGCTACGAGGAGTTCGACGTCCAGGGGGCCAAGGGCCTCACCCACGTCCATCTGCTGCGCGTCGATCTGAGCGATCCGCACGTCCGCCTCGACCTGCTGTACCCGGGGACCGTGGCGGCACGCGCCCCCGTCTCCCGGCTTGCCGACTCGGCCGGCGCGGTCGCGGGCGTCAACGGCGACTTCTTCGACATCGACGAGACCCAGCACCCGGGCGTCGAGGCGACCGGCGCGACGGTCGGTCCGGCGATCGCGCACGGCGTCGCGCTCAAGTACGCGGTGCCGAAGGGGCAGCGGTTCGGACCCGGGCTGCCGCCCGGCACGGACACGCGGGAGGTCTTCGGCGTGGGCGCCGACCGGCGGGCCCGCCTGGATCACCTGGCCCTGCTCGGTTCGGTCCGCACCCCCGGGGGGCCCCTGACGCTGGGCGGGCTCAACCAGTACGCGCTGCCGGAGAATTCGGTCGGCGCGTTCACCTCGCAGTGGGGTTCGGTCTCGCGGGTGCGCGCGACCTGCGGCACCGACACGAACCGCGCGGCCCCGTGCAGCACGGACACCTACGAGGTGACGGTCCGCGCCGGCCGCGTCGTCTCGGCCTCCGACACCCCCGGCGGCGGTGCCATCGCCCCCGGCACCACGGTCCTGGTCGGCCGCGAGGCGGGCGCGCAGCAACTGCGGAAGCTGTCCAAGGGCGAACCGGTGACGGTACGGCACCGGCTGGTGGCGTCCGCCTCGAAGACCGCGTACCGCTTCGCCCTCGGCGGCTGCCCGGTGCTGCGCGGTGGACAGCCGCTCGCCGGTCTCGACGGCAAGACCGCGGCGGTACGCACCGCCGTGGGCATCGCGGACGGCGGACGGCGCCTGCTGCTGCTCGCCGTGGACGGCGGCCCCGCCTACCGCACCGGTCTGACGATCGCCGAAGTAGCCGACGAGATGCGGGCGTTGGGGTCTCAGGACGCGTTCAGCCTGGACGGCGGCGGTTCCACGACGCTGGTCGCCCGGCAGCCGGGAGCGAACACGGTGAGCGTGCGCAACCACCCGAGCGGCGGCGCCGAGCGCCCCGTGCCCAACGGCATCGGCGTCTTCTCGACGCCCTGAACTCAGGGCCGCAGCTTGCTCACGAGGTCCGCGGTCGCGGTCAGCCCGCTCTGGATGGTCGGCCCCATGGTCGTGCCGGCCAGATAGAACCCGAGCAGCATGCAGATCAAGGCGTGGGAGATCTTCAGCGCGCCGTTGCGCATGAAGATCACGGCAATGATCAGGAGCAGCAGCACCACTGAGATGGACACGGCCATCACGAACCTCCTCCGCCACGCCCATTTCGCGGCGTTCGGCCGCAAGTGTGGCGTAGCGGAGGAGTCGTCCGGGCGGCTGACACGTCCCCCGATCGAGTGGTGTCCGCTGTTGACTACGCCGAGGCGTGGGCGTCCAGGAAGGCCTCCAGGCCCGCGAGGTCGTCGGTGTTGAAGTAGTCGACGCCGGCGGCGAGGAGTTCGGTCCACAGTGCGTCCCGCGCCGGGCCCGCCGCGTCCGGGGTGGCCCAGAAACGAACCTGCTGCCCGTTCTCGTGCGCGGCCCGGATGATGGTCCGCAGCTTCTGCCGCTCGGCGTCCGGGAAGGCGCCTGTGCCCTGCCAGGTGAAGTTGAGCGTCCAGTTGTCGCTGATCAGCGGCACGAAGGACACGGGCGCCGAGGTGCCGAGGTCGCTGAGCCGGCCGTCGTAGAAGGCCCGGCGGACGGTCTGCGCCTCCATGGGGACACGGGCTGCCCGGTCGCCGGAGATCACCGCCGTGACCGGGCCCGGGTGCACGCGTCCGTGGGCGTAGGTCGTGAACAGGTGCGGGTAGCGCCTGAGGTGGCGGTCGAGTTCGGTGTACGTCGACGAGCCCTCGGTCTTGATGTCGATGAGGAGCTGCAGAGGTCTGCGCCAACCCCGGTAGGCCGAACCGTGGTTGGCCCGGACTCGAGCGGCCAGCGGGTCCAGATAGAGGGACTCGAGGGTGCGGGTCGGGTCGAGGTCGGTGGCGTCGTGGGAGATGAGGAGCTGGTCGCCGACGAGGAAGATGTCGGCCTCGACGCTGCCGAACCGGTGGTCGAGGGCGTCGAACAGCGGGCGCGGATGGTCGTAGTCGTTGTGCGCGTGGGCGCGCCACAGCGGGCTCGGGCCGTGGTGACCGCCCGCCCACGCCGAGGTGGCGGGCAGCGCGACCGCGCCCGCGAGGGCGGCGCCGAGGGTGGTGAGGGCTCTGCGACGGGTGGTGAGGGCCATGCTCTGCCTCCCTTGTAGGGCCTATGGGACCGAAGGGAGTATGCGTGCGATCCGGGCCCAAGATGCCCGTTCGTGCGGGGAGTCGGCCGGACCGCCGTCGTGCGTTCACTTCACGGCGGCAGCGCGCGGAGAAGCCCGCCCCAGGTGGGACGGGCTTCTCCCGGCGTCGTTCAGATGTACGTCAGGGGGCCTGGAGGTCCACCAGTTCGGCCAGGTTCTCGCGGTGGGCTCCCGCTGTGCCGTAGGCGATCGAGTCGGCTTTGGCCCGCTTGAGGTACAGATGGATCGGGTGCTCCCAGGTCATCCCGATCCCGGCGTGCAGTTGCAGCGCCTCCTCGGCGGCGTGCACGGCGACGGGCCCGGCATAGGCCTGCGCGACGGCCACCGTCACGGCGGTGTCCGTACCCGTGGCGAGCGCGTCGGCGGCGGCACGGGCGGCGGCCCGGAGGTTCACGACCTCCAGCCACAGCTGGGCGAGCCGGTGCTTGAGTGCCTGGAAGCCGCCGACGGGACGGTTGAACTGCTTGCGCTCCTTGAGGTACCGCACCGTCTCCGTCAACGCCCACTCGGCGAGCCCGAGTTGCTCGGAGGCAAGCAGCCCGGCCCCGGCGCGCAGGCCACGGCGCACGGCGGGTGCGGCTTCGCCGAGGCGAGTGCCCGCGGCTCCGTCGAGGACGACGGTGGCGACCGGCCGGGTGAGGTCCAGGGACACCTGCGGGACGACGGTCGCCGCGGAGGCGTCGACCGCGTACAGTCCGCCGTCGTCCGCGGGCACGAGCAGCACGTCGGCCACGGCCGCGTCCGCGATCCCCGTCACCTCGCCGTGCAGCGTGCCGCCTTCCAGGCGGACCCTCTTGAAGGCGGCGCCGGGAGCGGTGTGCAGGCCGACCGCGAGCGCGCCGATCGCCGTCGCCTCCGCCAACCGGCTCAGCAGGTCGTCCGCTCCGCAGGCCAGCACCGCCTCGGTGGCGACCACGGCGCTCGCCAGATACGGCACGGGTGCGACCGCCCGTCCCAACTCCTCCAGGACGACGGCGACTTCGCGGTGCGTGGCGCCCTGGCCGCCGTGTTCCTCGGGCACCAGCAGACCGGCCAGGCCCATGCCCTCGGTGAGTGCCTTCCACAGCGACACGTCGTGCGGGGCGTCCGACTCGGTGCGGGCGATCACGGACGCCGGGGCGCAGCGGTCCGTGAGCAGGTCGCGGACGGCGGCGCGGAGCGCCTCTTCCTCCTCCGAGTAGAGAAGATCGGGCTGCGTCGTCATCGGGCCAGGTCCTTCCATGCGACGTCCTTGTCGGTGCGCGGCTCGGCCGGCAGGCCCAGGACGCGTTCCGCGACGATGTTCAGCAGGACCTCGCTGGTCCCGCCCTCGATGCTGTTGCCCTTGGCGCGCAGATAGCGGTAACCGGCGTCGCGGCCGGTGAAGTCGACCAGCTCGGGGCGGCGCATGGTCCAGTCGTCGTACAACAAGCCTTCCTTGCCGAGGAGTTCGACCTCCAGTCCGCTGATCTCCTGGTTGAGGCGGGCGAACGCGAGCTTCGTCCCCGAGCCCTCGGGGCCGGGCTGGCCCGCGACGAGCTGCTGGCGCAGCCGCTCGGCGGTGAGGCGCGAGACCTCGGACTCCACCCACAGTTTCAGCAGGCGCTGGTGCAGGTCGTGGGTGCGCAGCTCGGGGCGTTCCCGCCAGGTCCTGGCGACCGGGCCGATCATGCCGCCCTCGCGGGGCAGCCGCATCCCGCCGATGGAGACGCGCTCGTTCATCAGCGTGGTCTGCGCGACCCGCCAGCCGTCGCCCACCTCACCGAGGCGGCGCGCGTCGGGGATGCGGACGTCGGTGAGGAAGACCTCGTTGAACTCGGCCTCGCCGGTGATCTGGCGCAGCGGCCGCACTTCGACGCCCGGGTCGGTCATGTCGCAGATGAAGTAGGTGATGCCCTGGTGCTTGGGCACGTCCGGGTCGGTGCGGGCGATGAGGATGGCCCAGCGGGCGAGATGGGCGCTGGAGGTCCACACCTTCTGTCCGTCGACCACCCACGAGTCGCCCTCCCGGACCGCCCGCGTGCCCAGCGCGGCCAGGTCGGACCCGGCGCCGGGCTCGCTGAACAGCTGGCACCAGACCTCCTCGCCCGTCCACAGCGGCCGCAGGAACCGCTGCTTCTGCTCCTCGGTGCCGTAGCGCAGGATCGTCGGCGCGGCCATGCCGAGGCCGATGCCGATGCGCCGGGGGTCGTTGTCGGGGGCGCCCGCGGCCTCCAGCTCGGCGTCCACGACGGCCTGGAGGGTGCGCGGGGCGCCGAGCCCGCCGAGGCCCTCCGGGTAGTGCACCCACGCCAGGCCCGCGTCGAAGCGGGCCCGGAGGAAGGCCGGCCGGTCGGTGTCGGGGGGCGGGTACGCGGCCAGCAAGTCCGCCGTACGGCGCTTCAGTTCGGCTGCGTCGGTCATGCGAGGGCCCCGTTCGGTACGACGGCGACGCGGCCGGTGGTGACGCCGTCGCCGACCCGCTGCACTGCTGCGGCGGCGCCGTCGAGCGGGACCCGCTCGCTCACCAGCGGCTTGATCGCGCCCCGGGCGGCCAGGTCGGTGAGCTGCTCGTGGCAGCGCTGGACCAGCTTCGGGTTCTTGGTGTTGTACAGCCCCCAGTGCAGGCCGAGGATCGAGTAGTTCTTCACCAGGGCGTGATTGAGCCCGGGGCTCGGGATCGTGCCGCCGGCGAAGCCGACGACCACGATCCGGCCCTCGAAGGCGACGGTCTTGGCGGACTGCGTGTACGCCTCGCCGCCGACCGGGTCGTAGATCACGTCGGCGCCCCGGCCGCCGGTGGCCTCCTTCACCGCGGCAACGACGTCCTCGGCGCGCCGGTCGATCACCACGTCGCAGCCCAGCTCACGCGCGACGGCGGCCTTGTCGGCGCCGCCCACGACACCGATGACCGTGGCCCCGGCGGCCTTGCCGAGCTGCACGGCCGCGCTGCCGACCCCGCCGGCGGCGGCGTGCACGAGCAGGGTCTCGCCGGCTTCGAGGTGCGCCCGGCGGTGCAGGCCGAACCAGCCCGTCTGGTAGCCGATGTGCAGCGCGGCGGCCTCGGCGTCGTCGAGGGAGTCGGGCGCGGGCAGCACGGACGCGGCGTCCGCGACGGCGTACTCGGCGAAACCGCCGTACGGCAGCGCCGGGTTTGCGATCACTCGGCGCCCGTCCTCGGTCTCGCCGCAGATCTCCAGGCCCGGGGTGAACGGCAGCGGCGGCCGGACCTGGTACTGGCCCCGGCACATCAGCACGTCCGGGAAGTTGATGTTCGCGGCACGCACCCTCAGCAGCACCTGACCCTCGCCGGGCGTGGGCCGCTCCACCTCCTGGAGCCGCATCACCTCGCTCGGCTCGCCGTTCTCGTGCACTTGCCATGCCTGCATGCGGTGCCTCCACGGGACTGCTTCGTCTGACCGGGTCGATCGCACACTAAGCGGTCGCTTGCCGATCAGGGAACAGCCGGACGCATCACGAACGGCTCGGCCGCGCCCGTACGTGCATCCGCTCGCCCTGCGGTCCGAACAGGCTCAGGAACTCCGCCGGCCCCTCCCCCGTCGACCCGAACCAGTGCGGCACCCGGGTGTCGAACTCGGCGGCCTCCCCCGCAGTCAGCACCACGTCGTGCTCGCCGAGCACGAGCCGGACCTTCCCGGAGAGGACGTACAGCCACTCGTACCCCTCGTGCGTGCGCGGCTCCGGTTCCGACCGCCGCTGCGGCAGGAGCACCTTGAACGCCTGGAGGCCGCCGGGCTGGCGGGTCAGCGGCAGATAGGTGCGCCCGTGCCGCACGATCGGCTTGGCCCGCACCCGCGGATCGCCCACCGGCGGCGCGCCGACCAGTTCGTCCAGGGGCACCTGATGGGCCTGCGCGATCGGCAGCAGCAGCTCCAGGCTGGGTCTGCGCAGTCCGGACTCCAGTCGCGAGAGGGTGCTGACGGAGATGCCGGTCGCCTCGGACAGCCCCGCCAGGGTCACCTCCCGCTCCTTGCGGATGCGCCGCAGCCGCGGGCCCACCTCCGCGAGAACGTCGTCTGCACTCATACCGGTATTGCAGGATCGGCAAAGACGTTTGTCAATCCCGCATCCTCGGAGCGACCGTCTCCCCCCGGAGGTGGTCACCATGACCGAGAACACCGCGACCTACGAAGTGGTCGTCGTCGGAGGCGGGGCGGCCGGGCTGTCCGCCGCGCTGGTGCTGGGCCGGGCCCGGCGACGCACCCTGGTCGTCGACGCGGGCGAGCCGCGCAACGCGCCCGCCGCGCACATGCAGGGCTATCTGTCGCGGGACGGGATGCCGCCCGCCGAGTTCCTCGCCGCCGGGCGCGAGGAGATCGCGCGGTACGGCGTCGAGCTGGTCCGGGACCGGGCGGTGGACGTGGCCCGGGACGGCGGTTTCACGGTCCGCCTCGCCTCGGGAGGGTCCGTGCACTCCCGGCAGCTGGTCGTGGCGACCGGTCTGAAGGACGAGCTGCCGGCGGTGCCGGGCGTCGCCGAGCGCTTCGGCCGGGATGTGGTGCACTGCCCGTACTGCCACGGCTGGGAGGTGCGGGACCGGGCGTTCGGCGTGCTCGCCACGTCACCGATGAGCGTGCACCAGGCGCTGATGGTCACCCAGTGGTCCAAGGACGTGACGCTCTTCCTGCACGAGGTCGCGGAGGCCGACCTGGCCGACGACGACCTGCGCAGGCTGGCGGCGGCCGGCGTCCGGGTCGTGCCGAGCGCCGTCGTGGGCCTGGACGTCGACGGCGACCGGCTGACCGGGGTGCGGCTGGCGGCCGGGAGGGCGTACGAGCGCGAGGTGCTGTTCGTGGCGCCGCGCGCGGTGCCGCAGACGGATCTCCTCGCCCGGCTGGGTGCGGAGATGAAGGAGACCCCCTTCGGCACCTATCCGGTGATCGACGAGCGGGGCCTGACGACCGTCCCGGGGCTGTGGGCGGCGGGCAACGCGAGCGGATTCGCGGAGCAGGTGGTCAACGCGGCCAGCCGGGGCTACCGCGCCGGTGCCGCGATCAACGGCGAGCTGCTCTTCGCGGACCTCGACGCGGCGATCCGGGTGTAGACCCCGCGACTCCGTTGCACCATGGCTGCATGCTGCTGAGCCGGCTCGCCGACGTGTCCGGGGAGGTCGCCGCCGCGTCGGCGCGCTCCCGCAAGACCGCACTGCTCGCCGAGTTGTTCCGGGAAGCTGAGCCGGACGACGTGCCGATCGTCATCCCGTATCTGGCCGGACGGCTGCCGCAGGGGCGGCTCGGCGTCGGCTGGAAGGTGCTGAGCAATCGGGTCCCTCCGGCGGCGGAGTCGTCGCTCACCGTGCGCGAGGTGGACGCCCGACTCACGGAACTGGGCAAGCTGTCCGGGCCGGGCTCGCAGGCCGAACGGGCGCGTCTGGTGGGCGAGTTGATGGGCGCGGCCACCGAGGGCGAGCAACGCTTCCTGTTCGGTCTGATCACCGGCGAGGTGCGCCAGGGCGCCCTGGACGCGGTCGCCGTGGAGGGCCTCGCGCAGGCCACCGGTGCGGTCGCCGCGGACGTACGGCGTGCGGTGATGCTCGCAGGTTCGCTGCAGACGGTCGCGCAGGCGCTGCTCGCGGACGGGTCCGCGGCGCTCGACCGGTTCCGGCTCACCGTCGGCCGCCCGGTCCTGCCGATGCTGGCGCAGACCGCCTCCTCCGTCGCGGAGGCGGTCGGCAGACTGGGTGCCTGCGCGGTCGAGGAGAAGCTGGACGGCATCCGCGTCCAGGTCCACCGGGACGGCGACATGGTGCGCATCCACACCCGCACCCTCGACGACATCACCGACCGGCTGCCCGAAGTGACGTCCGCGGCACTGGAGTTGGCGGGTGAGCGGTTCATTCTGGACGGTGAGGTGCTGTCCTTCGGCGCAGACGGCCGGCCGCGCTCGTTCCAGGAGACCGCCGGGCGCGTCGGCTCCCGCGTGGACGTGGCGAAGGCCGCCCAGGAGGTCCCCGTCTCCCCCGTCTTCTTCGACGCGCTCTCCATCGACGGCCGCGATCTGCTCGACCTGCCCTTCGATGCCCGGCACGCGGAGCTGGCCCGGCTGGTGCCCGAGCCGATGCGGGTGCGCCGGACGCTGGTGGCCGGCGGGGAGGACATCGCCGAGGCCGAGGGATTCCTCGCGGTCACCCTCGCGCGCGGTCACGAGGGAGTGGTGGTGAAGGCCCTGGACGCCCCGTACAGCGCGGGCCGGCGTGGTGCCGCGTGGCTGAAGGTCAAGCCCGTCCACACCCTCGACCTGGTCGTCCTCGCCGCGGAATGGGGGCACGGGCGGCGCACCGGCAGACTCTCCAACCTGCATCTGGGCGCCCGCAACCCGGACGGCACCTTCGCCATGCTGGGCAAGACGTTCAAGGGCCTGACGGACGCGCTGCTCACCTGGCAGACCGAGCGGCTCCAGGAGCTGGCCGTGGAGGACGACGGCTGGGTGGTGACCGTACGCCCCGAACTCGTCGTCGAGATCGCCTACGACGGCCTGCAGCGCTCCTCCCGCTACCCGGCCGGCGTCACCCTCCGCTTCGCCCGCGTCGTCCGCTACCGCGAGGACAAGGCGGCGCAGGAGGCGGACACGGTCGAGACCCTGCTGGCCGCGCACCCGGAGGTGCGGCCGTGACGGAGAGGCACAGCGCGGGTCTCCTGCTGTTCCGGCGCACCGAGGACGGCCTGGAGGTGCTGCTCGGCCACATGGGCGGCCCCTTCTTCGCGAAGAAGGACACGGGGGCGTGGACCATGCCCAAGGGCGAGTACGGGAGCGACGAGACGGCCTGGGACGCGGCCCGGCGCGAGTTCCGCGAGGAGCTGGGCGTGCCGCCGCCGGACGGACGGGCCGTACCGCTGGGCGAGGTGAAGCAGACGGGCGGCAAGATCGTCACGGCGTGGGCGGTCGAGGCGGACCTGGACCCGGCGGCGATCACCCCCGGCACGTTCGAGATGGAGTGGCCGCCGAGGTCCGGGAAGACCCAGCAGTTCCCGGAACTGGACCGCGTCCGGTGGTTCGGCCTGGACCGGGCGGCGGACGTGATCGTCCGGGCCCAGACCGCGTTTCTCGACCGGCTGGCCGAGCACCCGGGCTGAACGAATGCTCACACGTTGCGGTCCCCGGCGTCGCGCGCGAAGGTCGTTACAAGCCCGCTCCCAGGGAGGTCAGCCATGCCCATCGCGACGGTGAACCCGGCGACCGGCGAGACGCTCAAGACGTACGAGGCCATGGGCGACGAGGAGATCGAGCGCCGGCTCCAGCTGGCCGAAGCCACCTTCCGAACGTACCGGGCGAGCAACTTCGTCGACCGTGCCCGTCTGCTGATCCAGGCGGCGAACCTCCTGGACGAGGACCGGCAGGACATCGCGCGGACGATGACGACCGAGATGGGCAAGCCGATCCGGCAGGCCCACGCGGAGGCCGCCAAGTGCGCCAAGGCAATGCGCTGGTACGCCGAGCACGCCGAGGAACTGCTGGCCGACGAGGAGCCCGCGGAGGCCGACGTACGGGACTCCGGCGCGTCACGCGTCCGGGTCCGCTACCGGCCGCTCGGGCCGGTGCTCGCGGTGATGCCGTGGAACTTCCCGCTGTGGCAGGTGATCCGGTTCGCGGCACCGGCCCTGATGGCGGGCAACGTGGGCCTGCTCAAGCACGCCTCGAACGTCCCGCAGACCGCGCTCTACCTGGAGGATCTGTTCCACCGCGCGGGCTACACCGAGGGCTGTTTCCAGACCCTGCTGATCGGCTCCGGCGCGGTCGGCGGGATCCTGCTGGACGAGCGCGTCCGGGCGGCCACCCTCACAGGCAGCGAACCCGCGGGACGCGAGGTCGCTTCCACGGCCGGCCAGATGATCAAAAAGACGGTGCTGGAGCTGGGCGGCAGCGACCCGTACGTCGTCATGCCGTCCGCCGACCTGAACCGGGCAGCGCAGATCGCCGTGACCGCGCGCGTCCAGAACAACGGGCAGTCGTGCATCGCCGCCAAGCGGTTCATCGTGCACACGGACGTGTACGACGCCTTCGCCGAGCGCTTCGTCGAGGGCATGAAGGCGCTGAAGGTCGGCGACCCGCAGCTGGCGGACACCGACGTCGGCCCGCTGGCCAGCGAGCGGGGACGGACCGACCTGGAGGAACTGGTCGACGACGCCACGCGCAGCGGCGCGCACGTGCTGTGCGGCGGCAAGCGCCCGGACTGGCCCGGCTGGTACTACCCGCCGACCGTCCTGTCCGGCATCACCCGCGAGATGCGGATCCACCGTGAGGAGGCGTTCGGTCCGGTGGCCACGCTGTACCGGGCCGGCGACCTGGACGAGGCCGTGCTCATCGCCAACGACTCGCCGTTCGGACTCAGTTCGAACGTGTGGACCCGGGACGAGGCCGAGGTGGACCGGTTCGTCCGGGACCTGGAGGCGGGCAGTGTGTACTTCAACGGGATGACCGCGTCGCACCCGGCGTTCCCGTTCGGCGGGGTCAAGCGGTCCGGGTACGGGCGTGAGCTGTCCGGGCACGGGATCCGCGAGTTCTGCAACATCACCACGGTGTGGCACGGCGCGTGAGGTTTCCGCGGCTACGATCCGTCTGTGAACCGCGAAGTGACACTCCCTCTGATCGTCGACGACCGCGGGACCTTGCAGGTGGCCGCGGCCGACGTGAGCAAGCTGCTCCGTACGGTGGGGGGGCGGTGGCTGACCCTGGTCGAGGCGGGGGAGGACGGGCTCGACGAGGACACGGTCGCTGCGCTGACCATCGAGTTGGCGAAGCTGGCCGATCGTATTGATGTGGCGTGCATTGCTCATAGCAGCGGGGCGCCGTAGGGGTCTTGCGCGTTGCCGGGTGCGGGTCGCTCTGAGGCTGGTCACGCCCCCGCCACGGAGCCGCAGATCGATACGGCCCCCGCGCCCCTCCGGGGCGCCTTGCGGTCCCCCGGGCTCGATGGCGCCCCTTACCCTCCATCCCCGGTTCGGAGTAGTCCCGCGCGAGATCGCCGCCCTGTCGGGTGAGTCTGAATGGACCACCTTCTGACCGGCGGGCGAAGGCCTGCCGGAAGGCAGAAAGCAGGGACGGCTCATGGCTACTTTGTGCAGACCCTCGGTGTCCGTACCGGAGCACGTGATCACGATGGAGGAGACGCTGGAGCTGGCGCGTACGCACCACGCGGACAACCCGCACCTGCCACTCGCTCTCCGGCTGATCGAGAACACCGGAGTACACACCCGGCACATCGTGCAGCCCATCGAGGAGACCCTGAAACACCCCGGCTTCGAGGAGCGCAACAAGCTCTACGAGTCGGAGGCCAAGGCCCGGGTCCCCGAGGTGATCCAGCGAGCGCTCGACGACGCGGAGCTTCTGACATCCGACATCGATGTCATCATCTACGTGTCGTGCACGGGCTTCATGATGCCGTCGCTGACCGCGTGGCTGATCAACGAGATGGACTTCCCGAGCACCACCCGGCAGCTGCCCATCGCCCAGCTGGGCTGCGCGGCCGGCGGGGCGGCCATCAACCGGGCGCACGACTTCTGCACGGCCTACCCGGAGGCCAACGCCCTCATCGTGGCCTGCGAGTTCTGCTCGCTGTGCTACCAGCCCACCGACCTCGGCGTCGGCTCGCTCCTGTCCAACGGCCTGTTCGGCGACGGCATCGCCGCGGCCGTGGTGCGCGGCCGGGGCGGCACGGGCGTCCAGCTGGAACGCAACGGGTCGTATCTGATCCCCAAGACCGAGGACTGGATCGCGTACGACGTCCGGGCCACCGGCTTCCACTTCCTGCTGGACAAGCGGGTGCCCGCCACGATGGAACCGCTCGCCCCGGCGCTCAAGGACCTCGCCGGCACGCACGGCTGGGACGCGACCGACCTGGACTTCTACATCATTCACGCGGGCGGTCCCCGAATACTCGACGACCTCAGCAAGTTCCTGAAGGTCGAGCCGTACGCCTTCCGGTTCAGCCGGGCGACGCTCACCGAGTACGGCAACATCGCCAGCGCCGTCGTCCTGGACGCGCTGCGCCGGCTCTTCGACGAGGGCGGCGCCGAGGACCGGGCGCGCGGCCTCCTCGCCGGCTTCGGTCCCGGCATCACCGCCGAGATGACCGTCGGCAGCTGGACCCAGGGGAGCTGAGGGCGCCATGACGGACGAGACGCTCACCGAGACGGTGCCCCCCGCCCGGCACTGGCCGGCGCTCGATCTGACCGGGGTCGACTTCGACCCCGTGCTGACCGAGCTGATGCGCGAGGACCCGGTCACCCGCGTCCGGCTGCCCAACGGCGAGGGCTGGGCCTGGCTGGTCACCCGGTACGACGACGTACGGATGGTGGCCAACGACCCCCGCTTCAGCCGCGAGGCGGTCATGGACCACCCGGTCACCCGGCTCGCCCCGCACTTCATCCCGCAGCGCGGCGCGGTCGGCTTCCTGGACCCGCCCGACCACACCCGGCTGCGCCGTTCGGTCGCCACCGCGTTCACCGCGAACGGTGTGGAGCGGGTCCGGGACAAGGCCCGCGGCATGCTGGACGAGCTGGTCGACGAACTCCTCGAGGACGGCCCGCCCGCCGATCTCACCAGTGCGGTGCTCGGCCCGTTCCCCATCTCGGTGATCTGCGAGCTGATGGGGGTGCCGGCCGTCGACCGGCACAGCATGCACTCCTGGACTCAGCTGATCCTTTCGTCCTCGCACGGCAGACCGGTCAGCGAGAAGGCCAGGAACGAGATGGGCGCCTACTTCTCCGACCTCATCGGCCTGCGCGAGGGCAGCAGGGGCGAGGATGTCACCTCGCTGCTCGGCGCCGCCGTGGGCCACGGCGAGGTGACACTCGAGCAGGCGGTCGGACTGGCCGTCCTCCTGCAGATCGGCGGCGAGGCGGTCACCAACAACAGCGGGCAGATGTTCTATCTGCTGCTGACCCGCCCGGACCTGGTGCGACGGCTGCGCGCCGAACCGGAGATCAGGCCGAAGGCCATCGACGAACTGCTGCGCTACATCCCGCACCGCAACGCGGTCGGACTGTCCCGGATCGCCATGGAGGACGTGGACGTCGGGGGCGTGCGGATCCGCGCGGGCGACGCGATCTATGTGTCGTACCTGGCCGCCAACCGTGACCCGGACGTCTTCCCCGACCCGGAGAGGATCGACTTCGACCGCAGCCCCAACGCGCACGTGGCGTTCGGCTTCGGCCCGCACTACTGCCCCGGCGGCATGCTGGCCCGACTCGAGGCGGAGCTGCTGCTGGATGCCCTGCTCGACCGGGTGCCCGGCCTGCGGCTCGCGGTACCGCCGGAACAAGTGCCCTTCAGGAAGGGCGCGTTGATCCGCGGGCCCGAGTCCCTGCCCGTGACCTGGTGAGGCGACGATGACAGCGACGGAGGGCCTGCTCGTACCGCCCGGCCACGGCCGGGTCGTCCAGACTCCGGCCCAGCGCGTGACGTTCAAGGTGACGGGCACGCACTCGCGGACGGCGTCCACGTTCGAGGTGGAGGTCCCGCCCGGCTTCGACGTCGGCGCTCATGTCCACACGCGCAGCGAGGAGTTGTTCTACGTGCTCGACGGCGAGCTGGACGTCCTCGCCTTCGAGCCCCGGGTCCGAACCCCCGACAACTGGCAGCGCTGGGAGTCGAGTTCCGGCACCAGGGTGGTACGGGCGGCACCGGGCACGGTGATCGTCGTGCCCCCCGGCTGCCCCCACGCCTTCGCGAACCCGACGGACACCCCGGCACGGATGTTCTTCCAGGCGTCCCCGCCCCCGGACCACGAGCGCTACTTCGAGGAGCTGCTCGAGATCCTGGGCGTAGGGGGCCCACCGGACCACGAGGCGATCGAGGACCTGCGCAAGCGCTACGACATCGAACAACTGACACCGCTGAAACACCGGTGAGTGCAACGCGCCCCGCAGGGGCGCGGGGCTGTGCCGATGTGCGGCTCCGCCGCGTGGGCGCGACGAGCCACGACGCACTCGTGGCCCAAGTCGCGCCCACGGACCGGCGCTACCGGATCGGCATTCCGGCGAGCGTACGGGCGATCACCAACCGCTGGATCTCGCTCGTACCCTCGAAGATCGTGTAGATCGCGGAGTCCCGGTGCATCCGCTCGACGGGATACTCCCGCGTGTAACCGTTGCCACCCAGAATCTGAACGGCCTGCGCGGTCACCTTCTTCGCGGTCTCGCTCGCGAACAGCTTGGACATCGACCCCTCGGCCGCGGTGAACGGCCTGCCGTTGATCGCCATCCACGAGGCCCGCCACACCAGCAGCCGCGCGGCGTCGATCGACGTCCGCATGTCCGCGAGCTGGAAAGCCACGCCCTGGTTGTCGATGATCGGCCGCCCGAACTGCTCACGGGTCCTGGCGTAGTCGAGGGCGACCTCGTAGGCGGCCCGGGCGGTGCCGACCGCCATGGCTCCAACGGCGGGCCGACTCGCCTCGAACGTCGCCATCGCCGCGTTCTTCACCCTCTCCGACTCTCGGCTTCGCTCGAGCGGGGGAACCCCCACACCACCGGCCTTGGCCCTCTCCCGGGCCCGGGCCAGGCGCTGGTCGAGCTTCTCCTTGCCGCCGAGCAGACAGGAGCCGGGCACGCGCACGTTGTCGAGGATGACCTCGGCGGTGTGCGAGGCGCGGATGCCGTGCTTCTTGAACTTCTGTCCCTGGGCGAGCCCGGGCGTGCCCGGCGGGACGATGAAGGAGGCGTGGCCCTTGGAACCGAGCTCCGGGTCGACCACGGCCACGACCACGTGGACGTTGGCGATGCCGCCGTTCGTCGCCCAGGTCTTCGTGCCGTCGATCACCCACTCGTCCTTGGCCTCGTCGTACACGGCACGCGTGCGCATGGAGGCCACGTCGGAGCCGGCGTCGGGCTCGGAGGAGCAGAACGCGGCGACCTTGACATCGTTGGCGTCGCCGTACATCTGCGGGATCCAGGTGCCGATCTGCTCCTCGGTGCCGTTGGCGAGGACGCCCACGGCGGCGAGGCCGGTGCCGACGATGGAGAGGGCGATGCCCGCGTCGCCCCAGAACAGCTCCTCCATGGCCATCGGTATGCCGAGGCCCGTAGGGTCGAAGTACTGCTGGGCGTAGAAGTCGAGCGAGTAGATGCCGATCTTGGCCGCCTCCTGGATGACCGGCCAGGGAGTCTCCTCACGCTCGTCCCATTCGGCGGCCGCGGGGCGGATCACATCCGCGGCGAAGCCGTGGAGCCAGTCCCGGACCTCCTTCTGTTCGTCGTTGAGCTCCATGGTGAACTCGGCCATGTCCCCTCCAGCGGCGGCGCGTGCCTGTTACTTGCGGTAACTCGCAGTGTGTTACCGACCGGTAGGAAAAGTCAACTCCCGACGGCCGGTCGGCATCCCGTTCGATGTCAGGGGTGGGGTCAGTGTTAGTTTGCGCAGGCGTCACCGAAACAGCACGGGTGGGGAGAGATCATGAACACCACGCAGCGGACCGATCAGCAGCGGTCCGCGGCCCGCCGACGACGCGAGCTGCTGGAGGCCGCGGACAGAGTGGTGCTGCGTGACGGTCCGCAGGCCTCGATGAACGCGATCGCCGCGGAAGCCGGCATCACCAAGCCGATCCTCTACCGGCACTTCGGGGACAAGGGCGGGCTTTACGCCGCCCTGGCCAAGCGGCACACGGACGCGCTGCTCAATTCGTTGCGGGCAGCGCTGGACGCTCCGGCGGAGCGGCGGGAGCGCGTCGAGTCCACGTTGGACACCTACCTGGCCGCGATCGAGGCACGGCCCCAGGTGTATCGATTCCTCATGCATCCGTCCGAGGGCTCCCAGAGCGACCAGGGGTTCGACGTCGGCAAACACAGTGTGCCGTTGCTCCGCAGGATGGGCGAGGAGTTGGCTCAGGTGATCGAGGACCGGCTGGATCTCGGGCCCGGTAGCCAGCAGCTCGCCCGGGTGTGGGGACACGGGATCGTCGGGATGATGCATGCGGCGGGTGACTGGTGGCTGGGTGAACGGCCTTGCTCGCGCGCTGAGTTGGTGAAGAGCTTGGCGGACCTTCTGTGGGGTCGGCTCGCTGCGGCGGGAGACCGGGTCGGGGGCCCGGGGTTCTGACGGTGCGTTTCGGGTGCGGGTGCGTCGTGGTTGATCGCGCCCACGCGCCGCAGCCGCACATCGATACGGCCTCGCGCCCCTTGGGCCGGCATCCTCAGCGGCACCAAGAGGATCGCGCCACCTGCCTCATGAGTCGTCTCCGACGCCAGCCGGTGAGCTGGTCGGCGTACAGCCTCCCCTCCAAGTGGTCGCACTCGTGCTGCAGACACCGGGCGAAGAACCCCGTGCCGTGGACGGTCACCGGCTCCCCCGTGACCGTGAATCCCTCGACCACCACGTGGTCGTACCGCTCCGTACCCGCCTCGAGCCCCGGCAGGGACAGGCAGCCCTCGGGGCCCCGGATCACCACGCCGTCCGCCTCCACCAGACGGGGGTTCACGACATGTCCCAGGTGACGTACGTCCTCGTCGTCGGGGCAGTCGTAGACGAACACCCGCAGCGGCTCGCCGATCTGGTTGGCCGCCAGACCCACCCCCTGCGCCGCGTACATCGTCGCGAACAAATCCTCCACGAGGGAAGCCAGATCGGGGCCGAAGTCGGTGACTTCGCGGCATCGCTCGCGCAGCGCCCCGCCGCCGAGCAGGGTGAGAGGCCGAACCCGCCCGCGGGCGCCCGGAATGGAACCGTGTCGCATGGCCGCAAGGGTACGGTTCGATCGGCCCACCCCCGCCGCGCAGGCGTGGGCCGCGATTCGGGTGTGCGAATGGATCTCGATAGGCTGACGTCCACACCACGTTGCCGGATGGCTCACGCGCGGCGCGTACGCAAGGAGGATCGAGAACTGATGGCAGGCAACTCGGACGCGCTCACGCCGCGGGCCAAGCTCGCAGTGACCGCGGGCAAGGCGGTCGCGGCGGCGTCGCGTGCCGCGGGGCGCGGCAGCGGATCGGTGATCGGTGGCCGCGTGGCTCTCAAGCTCGACCCCGACCTCCTCGCCCGGCTCGCCCAGAACCTGGACGTGACCCTGGTCTCCGCGACCAACGGCAAGACCACGACCACCCGGCTCATCGCCGAGGCGCTGCGCGCCGCGGGCCCGGTCGTGTCCAACGCGCTCGGGGCCAACATGCCGGCCGGCATCACCTCCGCGCTGGCGGGCGGCTCGGACGCCAAGTTCGGTGTCATCGAGGTCGACGAGAAGTACCTCGCCGGTGTGGCGCGGGACACCTCCCCGAAGTGCATCGCGCTGCTCAACCTCTCCCGCGACCAGCTCGACCGCGCCGCGGAGACCCGCATGCTCGCGGAGAACTGGCGCGAGGGCCTGGCCGGCTCCAAGGCCGTCGTCGTCGCCAACTGCGACGACCCGCTGGTGGTGTGGGCCGCGTCCTCCTCCCCCAATGTGATCTGGGTCGCCGCCGGCCAGATGTGGAAGGACGACGCCTGGTCCTGCCCGTCCTGCGGCGGTGTGATGCAGCGTCCCGGCGACGACTGGTTCTGCGGCGAGTGCGGGTTCCGCCGACCGACGCCGAGCTGGGCTCTGTCCGGGGACCACGTGCTGGATCCGCACGGCTCGGCCTGGCCGATCCACCTCCAGCTGCCGGGCCGCGCCAACAAGGCCAACGCCGCCAGCTCCGCGGCCGTCGCCGCCGTCTTCGGGGTGCCGCCGCAGGTCGCCCTGGAGCGCATGTACCAGGTGCAGGCGGTCGCCGGGCGCTATGACGTCGTCCAGTTCCAGGGCCGCGACCTGCGGCTGCTGCTCGCGAAGAACCCGGCGGGCTGGCTCGAGACGTTCTCCCTGATCGATCCGCCGCCCGCCCCGGTGATCCTTTCCGTGAACGCGCGCGGCGCCGACGGCACCGACACCTCCTGGTTGTGGGACGTCGACTACACGCGTCTGACCGGCCACCCGATCTTCGTCGTCGGTGACCGGAAGCTGGACCTCGCGGTGCGCCTCGAGGTGGCGAACCAGCAGTTCCAGGTCTGCGAGAACCTCGACCAGGCCGTGCAGCAGGCGCCGGCGGGCCGTATCGAGGTCATCGCGAACTACACCGCGTTCCAGGATCTGCGCCGCCGCGTCGGCAACTGACCACGAAGGGCGATCACTTCATGAGCGACAACCAACTGCGGCTGGTGTGGATCTACCCCGACCTGCTGAGCACCTACGGCGACCAGGGCAACGCCCTCGTGGTGGAGCGCCGGGCGCGGCAGCGCGGTCTGGACGTGGCCCGGCTCGACGTGCGCAGTGACCAGCCGATCCCGACCTCCGGCGACATCTATCTGATCGGCGGCGGCGAGGACCGCCCGCAGCGGCTCGCGGCCGAGCGGCTGCGCCGGGACGGTCATCTGTACCGGGCGGTGGAGAACGGCGCGATCGTCTTCTCCGTGTGCGCGGGCTACCAGATCCTCGGCCACGAGTTCATCAACGACCTCGGGCAGCGCGAGCCGGGCCTCGGCCTGCTCGACGTGACGACCGTGCGCGGCACGGCCGAGCGGTGTGTCGGCGACGTCCTCGCGGACATCGACCCGCGTCTCGGCCTGCCCCAGCTGACCGGCTTCGAGAACCACCAGGGTGTCACCCGGCTCGGCCCCACGGCCCGCCCCTTCGCCCAGGTCCGGCTGGGCCGCGGCAACGGCACGGGGGACGGCACGGAGGGCGCGTACAACGACACCGTGTTCGGTACGTACATGCACGGGCCCGTCCTCGCCCGCAACCCGCTGATCGCCGACCTGCTGCTGAAGCTGGCGCTCGACGTCAACGCGCTGCCGCCGATCGACGACCGCTGGTACGAGGCGCTCCGCAACGAGCGCATCGCGGCTGCTCAGCAGCCTGCGTGAGCGTGGGGTTCCAGAGGTACTGAAGGCACCTTCGAGCGCCTTCCGGCAGGTTGTTCCCGGGCCCGCCTGACGGCCGTTCCGCTCAGATGTGCGGACACGTCCAGCAGGCGGACGCCCAGTACGGAGCCACCACCTCACGCCGGTAGGGTGGCCGGGAGACGGGCGGACAGCGCGGTCCGGCCCCCGGCCCACGTCGAGAAGGTATTTCGGGCTATGCGCATTGGTGTCCTCACGTCCGGCGGCGACTGCCCCGGCCTGAACGCCGTCATCCGGTCCGTCGTGCACCGTGCCGTCGTCGACCACGGCGACGAGGTCATCGGTTTCCGGGACGGCTGGAAGGGCCTCCTGGAGTGCGACTACCTCAAGCTCGACCTCGACGCGGTGGGCGGCATCCTCGCCCGCGGCGGCACGATCCTCGGTTCCTCCCGCGTCCAGCCCTCCCATCTGCGGGACGGTGTGGATCGGGCCCGGGGCCATGTCGAGGAGCTGGGCCTGGACGCGATCATCCCGATCGGCGGTGAGGGCACGCTGAAGGCGGCCCGGCTGCTGTCGGACAGCGGTCTGCCCATCGTGGGCGTGCCGAAGACCATCGACAACGACATCGCCGTCACGGACGTCACCTTCGGCTTCGACACGGCCGTCGGTGTGGCGACCGATGCCCTCGACCGGCTCAAGACGACGGCCGAGTCGCACCAGCGCGTCCTCGTCGTGGAGGTCATGGGCCGCCACACCGGCTGGATTGCGCTGCACTCCGGCATGGCGGCCGGCGCGCACGCCATCGTCGTACCGGAACGGCCCTTCGATATCGAGGAGTTGGCGACGCGGGTCGGCGAGCGCTTCGAGGCGGGCAAGCGGTTCGCGATCGTCGTCGCGGCGGAGGGGGCCAAGCCGAGGCCCGGCACCATGGAGTTCGACGAGGGCGGCAAGGACGTCTACGGCCACGAGCGGTTCGCCGGGATCGCGCGGCAGCTGTCGATCGAGCTGGAGGAGCGGCTCGGCAAGGAGGCGCGGCCGGTGATCCTCGGGCATGTGCAGCGGGGTGGGACGCCGACGGCCTACGACCGGGTGCTGGCCACTCGGTTCGGGTGGCATGCGGTGGAGGCCGTGCACCGGGGCGAGTTCGGGCGGATGACCGCATTGCGGGGGACCGACATCGTGATGGTGTCGTTGGCCGAGGCCGTGGAGACGCTGAAGACGGTGCCGGCGGATCGTTATGCCGAAGCGGAGTGCGTGCTGTAGCCGTCCGGCGAGTGCGGGTTCGACGGGGGGTGCTCGCGCCCACGCGGCGGAGCCGCACATCGATACGGCCGCGCGCCCCTTCCGGGGCGCCGGTGCCGACCCCGGTCAAAGAGGCGGGCGGGCTCGGTTCTAATCTGTCTGGGGACAGAAAGCGCACAACCCCCACGAAACAGGAGCCTGCCGAATGGATCACAGCGGGCATGGCATGACCATGGATTTGCCGCCGTTCACTCTCGGGCGTGGGCTCGGGTGGTCGGCGGATCCGTTCTTCCTCGTCGCCTGTCTGCTGGGGCTCGGCCTGTACGCGTGGGGTGTCGTGCGGCTGCGGCGGCGCGGCGACGCGTGGCCCGTCGCGCGGAGCGTGTCGTACGTCGTCGGTGTGCTGACCATCGCGCTGGTGATGTGCACGAAGCTGAACGACTACGGCATGGTCATGTTCAGTGTGCACATGGTGCAGCACATGGTGATCAGCATGCTGTCGCCGATCCTGATCCTGCTGGGCGCACCCGTCACACTGGCGCTGCGTGCCCTGCCGGTCGCGGGCCGGGGCCGCAAGGGGCCGCGTGAGCTGCTGCTGGCGCTGCTGCACAGCCGGTACATGCGGGTCGTCACGCATCCCGGGTTCACGATCCCGATGTTCATCGCGAGTCTGTACGCGCTGTACTTCACCCCGCTGTTCGACTTCCTGATGGGATCGAAGGCCGGTCACGTCGCGATGATGGTGCACTTCCTGGCCGTGGGCGTGGTGTTCTTCTGGCCGATCATCGGGGTCGACCCCGGTCCGCACCGGCCGGGTCATCTGATGCGGATGCTGGAGCTGTTCGCGGGCATGCCGTTCCACGCGTTCTTCGGCATCGCGCTGATGATGGCGTCGACGCCGATGGTGGAGACGTTCAAGAACCCGCCCGCCTCCTTGGGCATCGACGCGCTCTCGGACCAGAGCGCGGCCGGCGGGATCGCCTGGGCGTTCAGCGAAGTTCCGTCCGTGCTGGTCCTGATCGCGCTGCTGTTCCAGTGGTACAGCTCCGAGCAACGCCAGGCCAGGCGCAAGGACCGGGCCGCCGACCGGGACGGCGACAAGGAGCTCGAGGCCTACAACGCGTACCTGGCCTCACTGAACGCCCGCGAGGGCTGACCTTCCGTAGCGGTCGCTCCGTCCCGCGTCCTCCCGCGTATGCCCTTCTGACACCGAACCGTGCACCATGGGGAGACATGCAGTTCGAGGAGGGTGTCGCGATGCCCGGTTCGACGAACGGTTCCACGAAGGCGATGGGGGTGCTCACCGTCGGCGGCCTCGTCGTGGTGACGGCCTACACGGTGGCGCTCGGCAGCAACGGCTGGCTGTGGTTCGGCTGGGTCGTGCTGGGACTGCTCACCCTGGCCATGGTGGTCACCCAGAGCCAGTGACGCTCACTCGGCCGCGAGGCGTCCGGCCGAGTGCACGCCCGGCTGGTACTTCGGCAGCCGGGCGGTGATCTTCATTCCCGCTCCTACGGCGGTCTCGATGACGAGTCCGTGGTCGTCGCCGTAGACCTGGCGGAGCCGGTCGTCGACGTTGGACAGGCCGATGCCGCCGGAGGGGCTGGTGCCGCCCGCGAGAATGCGGCGCAGCTGTTCGGGGTCCATGCCGACGCCGTCGTCCTCGATGACGACGAGGGCCTCGGCGCCCGCGTCCTGCGCGGTGATCTGGATGTGGCAGGCGCCGGACTTGCCCTCGAGGCCGTGTTTGACGGCGTTCTCGACGAGGGGCTGCAGGCACAGGAACGGCAGGGCGACCGGCAGCACCTCGGGCGCGATCTGCAGGGTGACGGCGAGGCGGTCGCCGAAGCGGGCGCGGACGAGCGCCAGGTAGTGGTCGATCGCGTGGAGTTCGTCGGCGAGGGTGGTGAAGTCGCCGTGCCTGCGGAACGAGTAGCGGGTGAAATCGGCGAACTCCAGCAGGAGCTCGCGGGCACGTTCGGGGTCGGTGCGGACGAATGAGGCGATCACCGCGAGCGAGTTGAAGATGAAATGCGGGGATATCTGGGCCCGCAGGGCCTTGATCTCGGCCTCGATGAGCCTGGTGCGGGACTGGTCGAGGTCGGCCAGTTCCAGCTGGACGCTCACCCAGCGGGCCACCTCGCCGGCCGCGCGGACGAGGACGGCGGACTCGCGCGGGGCACAGGCGACGAGCGCGCCGTGCACCCGGTCGTCGACGGTGAGCGGCGCGACCACGGCCCAGCGGACCGGGCAGTCCGGGGTCGCGCAGGTCAGCGGGAACGCCTCGCCGCGGCCGGTCTCCAGCGGGCCGGCGAGGCGTTCCATGATCTCGGTGCGGTGGTGTCCGCCGACGCCGTCCCAGACGAGGACCTCCTTCTCGTCGGTGAGGCACAGCGCGTCCGTGCCGAGCAGCGTGCGCAGCCGGCGGGCCGACTTGCGCGCCGTCTCCTCGGTGAGTCCGGCCCGCAGCGGGGGCGCGGCGAGGGTGGCGGTGTGCAGGGTCTGGAAGGTGGCGTGTTCGACGGGGGTGCCGAGTCCGGCAAGGCTCTCGGGGCGCGCGGTGCGCCGGCCGAGCCAGAATCCGGCGGCGAGCAGTGGGAGGACGGCGACGCACAGGCCCGCGACGAAGCCGCTCATGCACTCGCCCCGGTGAACGTGTGCCGCTCCGGTCGGTTCATGCCTTCGCCTCCGCCCGTACTTCCTCCGGCAGATGGAACCTGGCCAGGATCGCCGCCGTTCCGGGCGGGACCCGTGCCGCGGTGGCCAGGGACACCAGGATCATCGTCAGGAAGCCGAGCGGCACCGACCACAGCGCGGGCCAGGCGAGCAGGGCGTGCAGGGGGCCGGTGCCCGGGAAGCCCGCCATGGTCGCGGCGACGGCGACGAAGGCGGAACCGCCGCCCACCAGCATCCCCGTGGCGGCGCCCGGCGGGGTCAGCCTGCGCCACCAGATGCCGAGCACGAGCAGCGGGCAGAACGACGAGGCCGAGACGGCGAAGGCGAGCCCCACCGCGTCGGCCACGGGCAGCCCGCCCACCAGCACGCTGGCCGCCAGCGGTACGGCCATGGCGAGCACGGTGCCGAGCCGGAAGTGCCGTACGCCGCGCGACGGGAGGACGTCCTGGGTGAGCACGCCGGCCACCGCCATGGTCAGCCCCGACGTGGTGGACAGGAACGCGGCGAACGCGCCGCCGGAGACCAGCGCGCCGAGCAGGTCGCCGCCGAGGCCGCCGATCATGCGGTCGGGCAGCAGCAGGACGGCGGCGTCCGCGTCGCCGCTGATGGTGAGTTCGGGGGCGTAGAGGCGGCCCAGCGCGCCGTACACGGGCGGCAGCAGATAGAAGCCGCCGATCAGGGCGAGGACGGCGACGGTGGTGCGGCGGGCGGCGACGCCGTGCGGGCTGGTGTAGAAGCGGACGACGACGTGCGGCAGGCCCATCGTGCCGAGGAAGGTGGCGAGGATCAGTCCGTACGTGGCGTACAGCGGACGCTCCTCGCGGCCCGTGGCGAGCGAGGTGGACATACCGCCGTTGCTGCCCCGGTCGGCCACGGGGACGGCGCTGCCGGCGGCGAAGGTGAGGCGGGTGCCGCGCTCGATGTGGTGGGTGCCCGGCGGGAGGGAGACCTGGGCGGCGGCGTGCGGGCGGGCGTCGACGGTGCCGTTGACCGTGACGGTCAGCGGCCGCTCCAGCCTGAGGTCGACGGTGTCGTCGAAGCGGACGCTGCGCTGCTCGCGGAAGGTCGCCGGTTCGTCGAAGGCGTGGCGCGGCGCGCCGTCGCCCTGCCAGGCGAGGGCGAGGAAGAGGACCGGGACGAGGAGGGCGGTCAGCTTGAGCCAGTACTGGAAGGCCTGGACGAAGGTGATGCTGCGCATGCCGCCCGCGGCGACCGTGGCGACCACGACGACGGCCACGATGATCCCGCCGAGCGGATCGGGCGCACCGGTGAGGACCGCCAGGGTGAGCCCGGCGCCCTGGAGTTGGGGCAGCAGATAGAGCCAGCCGACACCGACGACGAAGGCCCCGGCGAGCCGCCGTACCGCCTGGGAGGCGAGGCGGGCCTCGGCGAAGTCGGGCAGGGTGTAGGCACCGGAGCGGCGCAGTGGGGCGGCGACGAAGAGGAGCAGCACGAGATAGCCGGCCGTGTAGCCGACCGGGTACCAGAGCATGTCGCGGCCCTGGACGAGGACCAGTCCCGCGATGCCGAGGAAGGAGGCGGCGGAGAGGTACTCGCCGCTGATGGCGGCCGCGTTGAGGCGGGGGCCGACGGTGCGGGAGGCTACGTAGAAGTCGGAGGTGGTGCGGGAGATGCGCAGCCCGAACGCGCCGACGAGGACGGTCGCGACGACGACGAGGGCGACGGCGGGGACGGCGTAGCTGGAGTTCACGGCCGTCAGCGGTCCTCGACGAGGCGGACGAAGTCACGTTCGTTGCGTTCGGCGCGGCGCACGTACCAGCGGGCGAGCAGGATCATCGGCGGGTAGAGGCAGAAGCCGAGCACCAGCCATTCGAGGCGGCGGGCGTCGGGGGTGGTGGCGAAGACCAGCGGGAGTGGGCCGACGAGGAGCACGAGGACCGCGAACACCGTGAGGGCGGCACGCAGTTGGCTGCGCATGAGGGAGCGGACGTAGGTGTGGCCGAGGGTGGTCTGCTCGTCGATCTCGGTGCGCGGCCGGTAGTAGCCGGAGGTCAGCCGGGTACGGCGGGGCGGTCCGGTGACGACGACGCGGCGCTCGGTGGGTTCCACTGCGGCCTCCCTTATCCGGCGGTCCGGCGCATCAGCAGGTCCCGCAGTTCACGGGCGTGGCGCCGGCTGACCTGGAGTTCCTCCCCGCCGACCAGGACGCTCACGGTTCCCGCGTCCAGGCGGAGTTCGCCGATGTGGCGCAGGGCCACGAGGTGGCGGCGGTGGATACGCACGAAACCGCGGGAGCGCCAGCGATCCTCGAGGGTGGACAGCGGGATGCGGATCAGATGGCTGCCGCGGTCGGTGTGCAGACGGGCGTAGTCGCCCTGGGCCTCGACATGGGTGATGTCGTCGACGGAGACGAAGCGGGTGACGCCGCCGAGTTCGACGGGTATGTGGTCGGGGTCGGGTTCGTGCACGGGTATCCGGGGGGCGGTGCCGCGCAGTTCGGCGGCCCGGCGCACGGCCTCACCCAGGCGTTCCTTGCGGACGGGTTTGAGGACGTAGTCGACGGCCTTGAGGTCGAAGGCGCGTACGGCGAAGTCCTCGTGGGCGGTGACGAACACGACGAGCGGGGGCCGGGCGAAGCCGGTGAGCAGCCGGGCCATCTCCAGGCCGTCGAGGCCGGGCATCTGGACGTCGAGGAAGACGACGTCGATGGCCTCGGGCCCGTCGGGTCCGGACTCCAGGGCGCGGGTGATGCGGCGCAGGGCCTCGGTCGCGTCCGAGGCACCCTCGACGCTGCCGACGCGCGGGTCGGCGTGCAGGAGGTAGAGCAGTTCCTCCAACGAGGGGCGTTCGTCGTCGACGGCGAGGGCGCGCAGCATGAACGTGGAGTCTAGGTGGAATCCGTACGGCTGGACATGTGCCGGGCGTGCACGTTCCCGCTGGATACAGTGCCGACATGAACAGCAGGACCGCCCCGTTCGACGAACTCGACCGGAAGATCATCATTGCGTTGATGGCGAACGCGAGGAGCAGCTTCGCCGAGATCGGCGCTGCGATCGGGCTGTCGGCAACCGCGGTCAAGCGGCGGGTGGACCGGCTGCGTGAGACGGGCGTGATCACCGGGTTCACGGCCACGGTGCAACCGTCGGCGCTGGGCTGGCGCACGGAGGCGTACGTGGAGGTGTACTGCGAGGGCGCGGCACCGCCCCGGCGGCTCGCGGAGGTGGTGCGCAATCATCCGGAGATCACGGCGGCTATGACGGTGACGGGCGGCGCGGACGCGCTGCTGCACGTGCGGGCGCGGGACGTGGAGCACTTCGAGGAGGTGCTGGAGCGGATCCGTGTCGAGCCGTTCATCCGCAAGACGATCAGCGTGATGGTGCTGTCCCACCTGCTGCCGGAGAGTCCGGAAGCGGGTGCCACGCAGGCGGCGCCGGAGTAAACCCGTACGGACGCATCATCGCTGCGTCATGCCTGATCACAACGCAGCATTCCTGCGCGGACACGCAGCTTTCGTCGCTTGTCGGGCGTATCCGTCGCTTCCTACCTTGGTGACACCCCCAGTCGACACCGCAGGAAAGCGGAGGAACACCTCTGTGTCCGACAGCCGTGTGCCGCGCTCCCGGCGCTTCCTCGTCTGTGAACCCAGACATTTCGCCGTGCAGTACGCGATCAATCCCTGGATGCATCCCGACACCCATGTCCACGTCGACCTGGCCCAGGAGCAGTGGCGGGCGCTGATCGACGCCTACCGGGCCCACAGCCACACGGTCGAGGCAGTGGAGCCGGTCCCCGGCCTGCCGGACATGGTCTTCGCCGCGAACTCGGCCGTCGTCGTCGGCGGCCGCGTCTTCGGCTCCCTCTTCCACGCGCCCGAGCGGCGCCCCGAGTCGACGCACTACGACCTGTGGTTCAAGGCGGCGGGCTTCGACGTCCACCGCCCCGAGTCGGTGAGCGAGGGCGAGGGCGACCTGGTGTGGACAGGCCGGTACGTGCTGGCCGGCACCGGGTTCCGCACGACCCGCGAGGCCCATCGCGAGGCGCAGGAGTTCTTCGGCCACCCGGTGATCAGCCTGACCCTGGTGGACCCGTACTTCTACCACCTGGACACGGCGCTGTTCGTCCTCGACGACACCAACATCGTGTACTACCCGGAGGCCTTCTCGCCCGGCAGCCGCGAGGTGCTCGCGCGCCTCTACCCGGACGCGGTGCTCGCGACCCGCGACGACGCGATGGCGTGGGGCCTGAACTCCGTCTCCGACGGACGCCACGTCTTCATCGCGCCGCAGGCCGAGGCCCTCGCCGCCCGCCTCTCCGACCACGGCTACGTCCCCGTCCCCGTCGACCTGTCGGAGCTCCACAAGGCCGGCGGTGGCATCAAGTGCTGCACCCAGGAGATCCGCTGATGACCGCACCCGCGCGCACCCGTACGTCCGCCGAGCTGATCGAGGCGGAGGAGCCGGTCCTCGCGCACAACTACCACCCGCTGCCCGTGGTGGTCGCTCGCGCCCAGGGCACCTGGGTGGAGGACGTCGAGGGCCGCCGCTACCTCGACATGCTGGCCGGCTACTCGGCCCTCAACTTCGGCCACCGCCACCCGGACCTGATCGAGGCCGCGCACCGTCAGCTGGACCGGCTGACGCTGACCTCGCGCGCCTTCCACAACGACAAGCTCGCCGAATTCGCCGAGCGGCTGGCCGCGTTGACCGGCCTGGACATGGTGCTGCCGATGAACACCGGCGCCGAGGCGGTGGAGAGCGGTATCAAGGTGGCCCGCAAGTGGGCGTACGACGTGAAGGGCGTCGCCGCCGACCGGGCGACCGTCGTGGTCGCGGCAGAGAACTTCCACGGCCGTACGACGACGATCGTCAGCTTCTCCACGGACGAGACGGCCCGCGCCGGCTTCGGCCCCTTCACGCCGGGCTTCCGGATCGTCCCGTACAACGACCTGGCCGCGCTGGAGGCGGCGGTCGACGAGACGACGGCGGCGGTGCTGATCGAGCCGATCCAGGGCGAGGCAGGCGTGATCATCCCGGACGAGGGCTACCTCACCGGGGTGCGCGAGCTGACCCGGCGCAAGGGCTGCCTGTTCATCGCGGACGAGATCCAGTCGGGCCTCGGCCGCACGGGCCGCACGCTAGCGGTCGAGCACGAGGGCGTCGTCCCGGACGTCCTGCTGCTGGGCAAGGCGCTGGGCGGCGGCATCGTGCCGGTGTCCGCTGTGGTGGGCCGGCGCGACGTGCTGGGTGTGCTGCGGCCGGGCGAGCACGGCTCGACGTTCGGCGGCAACCCGCTCGCCGCGGCGGTCGGCACGGCGGTGGTCGAGCTGCTGGAGACGGGTGAATTCCAGGGCCGGGCGGCCGAGTTGGGCGTGATCCTGCGGGACGGCTTGTCCGATCTGGTCGGCAAGGGTGTGGTCGGCTTCCGTTCGCGCGGGCTGTGGGCGGGCGTCGACGTCGATCCGGCGATCGGCACCGGCCGCGAGGTCAGCGAACGCCTCATGCGGGAGGGCGTCCTCGTCAAGGACACCCACGGCTCCACGATCCGGCTGGCTCCGCCGCTGACCATCACGGGCGAGGAACTCGGTTCGGCTCTCGGCGCGTTGGGGAAGGTGCTGACCGAGACGCGCTGAACCGACGGAGACCGCCGCACATGGAACTGGCCGCTGACCCGACCACGACCGCCCCCGCCCTGCTCCTGCGCCCGTGGCGGCCGTCCGACGCCGCCGCCCTGGTCGAGCTGGGCCGGGACGAGGCGATGCGCCGGTGGACGAGCGCCGCCGTGACGGACCTGGCGGGCGCGCGGCGGTGGGTGCGGGAGCAGATGAGCGGCTGGGAGTCCGGGGACCGTCTGGCGTTCGCGGTGGTGGAGACCACCACGGGCGCGGAGGGCCCCCGGCCGGCTGGGCACGTGGTGCTCAAACGCGGCGCGCCCGGCTCCGCCACCGCCGAGGTGGGGTACTGGACCGCCGCCCACGCGCGCGGGCGCGGGGTGGCGCCACGGGCGGTCGAGACGGTGACCGACTGGGCGTTCAGGGCCTTCGCCGCCGACGGACCGGCCCGCCTCCGGCTCCTGCACCAGATCGACAACACGGCGTCCTGCCGCGTGGCACACAAGTGCGGCTATGACCTCACTGCCGTACTGCCGGCGGCCCCACCAGACTTCCCCGGGGCAGGCCACCTCCACGAGAGGCAACGGCCGCAGTGAACCGGATCGGCTCGGCGGTTCGGGGCCACGACCGGCGGCAGGGACGGCGCGCAAGGTTACGACCTCCGGTTCCGGGACCTACACTGACCCCACCCCACGCAGGTGACCTGCGAGAACGCGACGGTTGAGCCGCCCGCCGAGCCGAGGAGCTACCCCTCTTGTTCTACTACCTGCTCAAATACGTGCTGTTGGGGCCCCTGCTCAGACTGGTGTTCCGGCCCCGGATCGAGGGGCTGGAGAACGTGCCCGCCTCGGGCGCGGCCATCGTCGCCGGGAACCATCTGTCCTTCTCGGACCACTTCCTGATGCCCGCGATCCTCAAGCGCCGCATCACGTTCCTCGCGAAGGCCGAGTACTTCACCGGGCCGGGTATCAAGGGCCGGCTGACCGCGTTCTTCTTCCGCAGCGCCGGGCAGATCCCCGTCGACCGCTCGGGCAAGGAGGCGGGTCAGGCCGCGATCCGCGAAGGGCTCAGGGTACTGCGCAAGGACGAATTGCTCGGCATCTACCCGGAGGGCACGCGCTCGCACGACGGCCGGCTCTACAAGGGCAAGGTCGGGGTCGCCGTGATGGCGCTGAAGGCGGGCGTCCCGGTCGTGCCCTGCGCGATGATCGGCACGTTCGAGGCCCAGCCGCCGGGCAAGGTCATCCCCAACATCCACCCGGTCGTCATCCGCTTCGGCAAGGCCCTCGACTTCTCCCGCTACGCCGGCATGGAGAACGAGAAGGCCGTCCTGCGGGCCGTCACCGACGAGATCATGTACGCCATCCTGACACTGTCCGAGCAGGAGTACGTCGACCAGTACGCGGCCGTCGCCAAGGCGGAGGCGGCCGAGGCCGAGGGTGCCAAGGAGCGCAGGTTCCCCCGGGCGCCGCTGAGCTGACCTCTGCTGTCGGCAGAGCCGCGGGCCGCAGGGCACCGATGCCTCGTACGGTCGCTCCATGAGACGTGCTGTGGTGATCGGAGCGACGGGCCAGCTCGGCCGGCCGACGGTGGACGCGCTGGCGCGGGACGGCTGGGAGGTCACGGCCGCGTCCCGGGGCGGCGGCCGGGACGAGGAGTGGCCCACGGACGTACGGGCGGCGCGGCTGGACCGCGCGGACGACGCGGCCCTGGCCGCCCTGGTCGGTGACGGCTGCGATCTCGTCGTCGACATGGTGGCCTACGGGCCCGAGCACGCACGGCAGTTGACCGGACTCGCCGACCGGATCGGGTCCGCCGTGGTGATCTCCAGTGCCTCGGTCTACGAGGACGACAAGGGACGCGGTTTCGACACCCAGGACGAACCCGACGGCTTCCCCCGGTATCCGGTGCCGATCCCGGAAGCCCAGCCGACTGTGGCCCCGGGCGAGGCGTCGTACAGCACCCGCAAGGCGGGCCTCGAACGTGAACTCCTGGGCGCGGGCGGCCGGTTGCCGACGACCCTGCTGCGGGCCGGTGCCGTGCACGGCCCGCACAGCCCGCTCCCGCGCGAGCTGTACTTCGTCAAACGGAACCTGGACGGCCGTGGGGCGCGTGTGCTCGCGTACGGCGGGGAGAGCCGGTTCCATCCGGTGAGCGCCCGCAACGTCGCCGAGCTGATCCGGCTGGCGGCGGCCCGCCCCGGAGCGCGGGTGCTCAACGCCGGGGATCCGCAGGCGCCGACGGTGGCGGAGATCGGGACGGCGATCGACGAGGTGATGGCCGTCCGGCCGGACACTGTCCTCGTGGACGGGCCACCGCCGGGCGCCTCCGTGGGCCTCTCGCCGTGGTCGGTACCGCTGCCGGTCGTCCTCGACATGACCGCGGCCACACGGGAGTTGGGCTATCGCCCGGTGGTGTCGTACGCCGAGAGCCTGCCCGGGACGGTCGACCGGCTGCGCTCCGACCTCGCCGTGCGGGACTGGCGCGAGTGCTTCCCGCGGCTCGCCGGGGTCTATCCCGACCTGTTCGACTACGCGGCGGAGGACGCCTGGCTGCGCGCCCGGTGAGCGAGAGGGGCGGCCGGGACAGGAATCCCGGCCGCCCCTCGGCGTCGCACGAAGGCGCTGCTACGGCTTGGGCGTGGCGTGCGGGGCGCAGGTCACGTCCGCGGCGTCCAGCTTCCCGGTGAGCAGGTAGGTGTCGACGCGGTCGTTGATGCAAGGGTTGACCAGACCGGTCACGCCGTGGGAGCCCGCGTCCTTCTCGGTGATCAGACGGGAGCCCTTGAAGCGCTTGTGCAGTTCGACGGCGCCGGCGTACGGGGTGGCGGCGTCACGGGTGGACTGCACGATGAGCACCGGCGGCAGGCCCTTGCCGGTCTTCACGTCGACCGGGGTCTGCTGCCGGACGGGCCAGCTCGCGCAGGGCAGGTTCATCCAGGCGTTGGCCCAGGTCATGAACGGGTAGTCCTTGTTGAGCCGGGTGTTGTCCCGGTCCCAACGCTGCCAGCTGGTGGGCCACTTGGCGTCGGTGCACTCGACGGCCGTGTAGACCGCGTTGCCGTTCTCCGAGGAGATGTTGCCCGCGGTGTCCGACAGGTCGGGGGACGCGGCGTCGACCAGCGCCTGGGTGTCGCCGGCGACGTACTTGCTGAACACCGTGGCGACCGGCACCCACGACGAGTCGTAGTACGGCGCGCTCTGGAAGAAGGAGATCAGCTCGGCCGGGCCGACGACCCCGCCGAGGGGACTCTTCTTCGCGGTGGCGCGCAGCTTGAGCCACTGGGCCTGGACGGCGTCGCGGGTGGTGCCGAGGTGGAAGGCGGCGTCGTTGGCGGCGACCCAGTCCTCCCAGTCCTTCCAGCGGCCCTCGAACGCGATGTCCTGGTTGAGGTTGGCCTCGTACCAGATGTTGTCGCGCGCCGGGTTGACCACACTGTCGACGACGAGGCGACGGATGTGGCCCGGGAAGAGGGTGCCGTAGACGGCGCCCAGGTAGGTGCCGTAGGAGACACCCAGGTAGTTGATCTTCTTCTCGCCGAGCGCGGCGCGGATGACGTCCAGGTCGCGGGCGGTGTTCGGCGTCGTCATCTGCGGCAGCATCTCGCCGCTGCGCTCGTAGCAGCCGTCCGCGTACTCGCGGGCCAGCTTGCGCTGTGCGCGCTTGTCGGCCTCGGAGTCCGGCACCGGGTCGGCCTTGGTCGCCTTGACGAACTCCTGCGGGTCGATGCAGGAGATCGGCGCGGAGTGGCCGACGCCGCGCGGGTCGAAGCCGACGAAGTCGTAGGCCTTCGCCACGTTGGCCCACACGGGGTTCTTGCCCGTGACCCGGGTCGGGAAGCGGAGGCCGGAGCCGCCGGGACCGCCGGGGTTGTAGATCAGCGCGCCCTGCCGCTCGGCCGTGGTGCCGGTGTTGCCGATGCGGTCGACGGCGAGCTTGATCTGCTTGCCGTACGGCTTCGCGTAGTCGAGCGGCACGCTGACCCAGCCGCACTGGATCGGCTTGGCCAGGCCCCAGTCGGCGGGGCAGTCCTGCCAGTCGACGCCCGCCTTCGCGGCCCGCTCGGCGGCGATCGCGGCGCCGCGGGCCTCGCGGTCCTGGCCGTGGCCGCCGTTGGCGCTGGCCGCGGGCGCCGACACGGCTCCGGCTATCAGGGTCGCCGTGACGAGCGCACCGGCCGAACCGAGCGCCAGCACACGGTTCTTGGGTCTGATGTCCCTCAAGTGGGCCCCTCCCCGTACATCGTTGCGAATGTCTCGGGGGATCCTCGCGGCTGTGAGCAGCCTGAGAACAGGGGTTGTTGACCTTCTTTGCCAATCCGATAACCGGAGGAACAGGTCCCGCTCAGCGGAGCGCTAACCCAGCAGCTCCAGCGCCTGGTCCAGCACCCGCCTGAGCCGCAGCCCGTCGGCCGCCACGGCACTCACCAAGACGGCGGGCCCGGCGAGCGAAACGAGCATCGCGCCCTCCCCCAGTATGCGGGCGCCGCGGCGCTGCCGCCACGAACTCCGGCCGAACGACGACGAGTTGCCCGACAGCGCGGTGCCCGTCGAGCACGGCGGGCCCGTCCCAGCCGCCCGGCGCGCCCGGCCCGCAGGCCAGCTCCTGGTGGAGCACGGTCCGCCCGGCCACCCGCACGATGAGACGGCTCGCGAGCCGCCCGGGTTCCTCCCCGGCGCGCCCCAGCACCTGCTCCTCGCGCAGCACGAGCCGCGCCGCGCTCCCCAGGTCGACGCGAGTGGCGACGCACAGCTCACTGCCCGCCGCGGAGATCAACTGCTCGGGCAGCCAGCGCAGTTCACCACCGTCGGCGACGGTGAGCCGGATGTCGTACCGCGCCTCCTCCTTCGTCTGTCCCGGCAGCGCGATGGTGGCGACCGCGGATCGAACGTCCAGCCGGGCGCCCTCGTCCACGTGCGCCTCCACGGCGAGGCGGTCACCCCCGTGCCGTCCGCTCATCGCCCCGACGAGCATCACGCGCGCCTCGGCGCCACTCGCCCGGGTGCGTCGCAGAGCGAGGGGTCCCTGACTCTCCAGGACGGGCAGCGCGGTGCCGCCGCACCCGTCCGGCCGGGCGGCGATCCGGGCGAGGGCGCGCACGCCGCCGGCGGTCATGCCGTCCACGCAGCAAACTGTGCCCGCACCCAGGCGGTGACCTCCGCGACTCCGTCCTGGCTTCTCAACGACTGGAACACAACGGGGAGTTCGGCCCGCTACGCTTTCGCGTTGGCGGCCATACGGCCCAGGTCCGAGCCGACGTACGGCGCGAGGTCGGTCTTGTTGACGACGAGCAGATCGGCGGTGGTCACGCCGGGCCCGCCCTTGCGCGGGATGTCGTCACCGCCGGCCACGTCGATCACGAAGATCTGCGCGTCGACCAGTCCCCTGGAGAAGGTGGCGGTGAGTTTGTCCCCGCCCGACTCCACGAGGACGAGATCCAGCGGCCCGGCCTCGTCCTCCAGGTCCTCGACGGCCTCGAGGTTGGCGGAGATGTCGTCCCGGATGGCGGTGTGCGGACAGGCTGCGGTCTCCACCGCCGTGATCCGCTCGGGCGGCAGCACGGCCTCCCGGAGCAGGAACACCGCGTCCTCCCGCGTGTAGATGTCGTTCGTGACGACGGCGAGGGACAGCTCGTCGCGCAGCGCCCGGCAGAGCGCGGCGACGGTGGCCGTCTTGCCCGAACCGACGGGGCCGCCGAGCCCGATGCGCAGGGCGCGCCGCGAGCCGTCGGGACGGCGGGCGTCGGCGCTGACGGCGGCGGGACCGTGGTGGGCGTGGTCGAGGTGCATGTACGGCTCCTGTCTCGACGGGGGTTGGAAGCCGTTCTCCGGTGCGGCGTCCGCTTCAGCCGGTCGGCGCGATCGGTCGGTGGCTGCCGCCGGGTGCCGGCACGACGCTGCCGCGCTCGGTGTCGTACCACGAGGGGTGTCCGCTCCGCAGCGGACAGTGACGCACGGTCTCGCGCGCGTCGGCCTTGTCGCGCCCTTCGGACCCTGAGCGCGCCCGCCTCTGCCGCCTACGCCCCGCCCGTCCCCCGATGCTCCGCCGCGATACCGAAACGGCGATGTTCCCGCGGCGCTGCCGTGGCCTCGTGGACGCCCGAGACCGAGCTGATCACCTGCTCGCCCTCGGGTTCCAGTTGCTCGAGGCGGTCGAGGTCGGTGGCGGAGACGAGGGCGACGAGAGGCTTGCCGTGCCGTGTCACGACGACGCGCTCACCGCCGTACACCACCCGGTTGATCAGGTCGGCGAGCTCAGCCCTGGCTTGCGTCACCGGAATCTCGTAGGCCATGCCCCCAGCTTACGGGGATCCCCCATTCCCGCATTCTGTACGTCCTGTACATTTTCTACAGAGAGCTCTCTGCTGGAGACGGCTCTGCCGCGAGGAGGGGTATGCCATGACCCGACCGTCCGCCCGCTATGTCCTGCCGGAGTTCACCGAGCGCACGAGCAGCGGTCACCGCACGCTCGATCCGTACTCGAAGCTGCTGGAGGAGCGGATCGTCTTCCTCGGTACACCGATCGACGACACGTCGGCCAACGACGTGATGGCGCAGTTCATGCACCTCGAACACCACGCCCCGGACCAGGACATCTCGCTGTACGTGAACTCCCCGGGCGGCTCGTTCAGCGCGATGACCGCGATCTACGACACGATGCAGTACGTCGGCTGCGACGTGGAGACGATCTGCCTGGGGCAGGCCGGCTCGTCGGCGGCGGTGCTGGTCGCGGCGGGGACGCCGGGCAAGCGGTTCGCGCTGCCGGGCGCGCGGATGGTGGTGCAGCAGCCGTCGCTGCCCGAGCCGGTGGAGGGCCAGCCGAGCGATCTCGTCATCCAGGCGGAGGAGTTGGCCCGCGTCCGCGCACTGCTGGAAGGAATGCTCGTCCGGCACACCGGACGCGGTACGGAGCAGGTCCACGAGGACCTCGAGAGGGATCTGATCCTGGACGCGCCGGGCGCGCTGGCGTACGGCCTGGTGGACGGCATCATCCCGAGCCGTAAAGCGTCCCGCCGTACGCCGGACGCGGGGTGAGCCGCCGATGCTGCCACCGGAGATCCCGCCGCTGCCCGCGCTGACGCGTGCCGAGGGCGAGTTGATCGACCGTTACCTCGAAGTCGTCGACCTGCTGGGCCGGATCAATCCGGCGGTCGACAAGGACACGTACCGCGGGCTGCGGGCGGCGCAGGCGCTGGTCCGCAAGGCGGTGGAGCTGCGCGACGCGCTGGCCGTGATGCATCAGCGGGGCGAGACGGAACTGCACGCGGCCACGCTGGCACGGGCGTTGCGGGTCCTGGACGGCGAACGCCGCACGGCGCGCGTGGCGCTGCCGCCGCCCGAGTGCGCGCGCTGACGCGGGCGTGGGGAACGGGAGTGCCCGCCCGCCCGTCCTGCGGACACCCCGGCCAGAGCCGAAACGGCCCAAACGACGTACCCCTGTTCGGCGTAGACGAGCGTTCTTTTTCGGCGCCCCGCGGGTTGCGCGACGGGCTGGTGCGAATGGCGCTGCAAGGTGCTCCCGTGCTGGTCCGAGGGTTCGTCAACACTTCGACGCCGCTCGAACACAGCGGTGTCCAACCCGAACGGACGAGTGGTGAGCAAAACCGTACACACCCGGTTCTATTGGGATTTTCGGACACATGTGAGCCAAGATCCCTGTCTGACGACAAGCCCCCGCCGCAGCGGCGGGGCGGTCCGGGCGGACGCCGAGTCCTGCCGCCGCCCGGACGACCGGTCGACGGCAGTGGATCGGCAGGAGTGGAGGACCCAGGCAAGACGGGTCGCCTGAACGGATGTTCGTTCATCTGAACGTTCGTTCCGAGCAGCCCTTGGGGTGAAGCCGCGACACCGCGGCCGGGCCACTTCGCCAGCCCGAATCCGACAGGTCATCCTTCACAGGCGGCTGACGAAGGGTTGCGCATGACTGCGCTCAATCGTGTCCCGTCGCTCATGGCCCGGGCCGGCACGGCCTCGGCGCTCACCATCGCCGCCGTGGGCGCCTCGATCGTGGTGCCGGGCGCGGCGGCCGACGCCGTCGCCGGGACGACTGGGACGAAGGCACTTCGGATCGCGGCCTCGAAGAAGGGCTCCCCGTACCAGTGGGGTGCCACCGGACCGCGCAGGTTCGACTGCTCAGGGCTCACGCTGTACTCGTTCAAGAAGGCAGGCAAGAAGCTGCCGCGGACGGCGGCCCAGCAGTACAACAAGACACGTCACATTTCCGCCACGAGGCGCAAGGTCGGTGACTTGGTGTTCTTCCACTATGGCTCGAGCGTCTACCACGTCGGCATCTATGCCGGGAAGGGAAGGATCTGGCACGCACCGAAGACCGGCGACGTAGTGAAGTTGCAGAAGATCTGGACTCGGAGCGTCTGGTACGGACGCGTGAAGTGACCTGACCGATGACACGGGCCACGGATACCTGGTCACGGCCTCGGCGACCGACCCAGCAGCAGCCGGAGCGTTCACGGCTCCTGCTGGGTCGCCGTCGTGACCGGCTGGGCCGTGACGGTCCAGGGAAGTTCGATGGAGACGGTCTTGCCGCCCTCACGGGTCGGGCGGACCCGCATCTTGCCGCCGCACTCCGCCGTGAGCCAGCGGATGATGACCATGCCGCGCCCGTTGTCCTGCTGGACGGCCGCGGGCAGTCTCTTGGGGAAGCGGGGATGACTGTCCGTGACGCCGATGAGCAGGTGTTCGTCGCGGATGAGCACCATGTCCACCGTGAAGGTGGGTGACTGCCCGAAGGTGTGCTGTACGGCGTTGGTGGCGAGTTCGGAGACGATGAGCCGGATCGTGTCGGCCACCTCCGTGTCCGACGGCAGGCCCCACTCCGCGAGGGTGCCCAGTACATAGGAGCGGGCCGCGGAGACCGAGGCGGGATCGCTCGGCAGAGTGACGGATGCTTCCAGATGGTCTGCCATGGCGATGTCGTCCCTTTCCCACGGGACCGCAGTCCGACACGGAGCGGATGGTTCGAGTACGGTCCCGGACTGGTGCTTCGTCGCCAGACTGCCATTACCGCGTCGGTCACGGGTGGCGATCCACCAAGATATGCATATATCTGTCGCTCGAAGCGGTGAACTCTGCGACGGCAGACCGTATTTGGGCGGCGCGCAAGGAGTAATGGCGAGTAAGGAGTAGCCCATGCAGCACGGTCCCGCGGTACGCCGCCGGAAGCTGGGCGCCGAACTGCGCACCCTGCGCAGCGGTGCGGGTCTCACGAGCGGTGAGGCGGCCCGGATAGTGGGCTGGCACCAGTCGAAGGTGAGCCGCATCGAGACGGGCGCCAGCGGCGTGAAGGCGGCCGATGTGCGCTTACTCCTGGACGCCTACGGTGTGGCGGACAGTCAACTCCGGGAGCTTCTCCTGGCGTTGGCGGTATCCGAGGACGCCTTCGGCCGGCATCACTGGTGGCACGCCTACCGCGGTGTGCTGCCGCCGGCCTACCGGGACTTCATCAGTCTGGAGTCGCAGGCGAGCGGGATGCGCACGCTGGAGACGCTGGTGGTGCCGGGGCTGCTGCAGACGCCGGAGTACGCGCGTGCGGTGACCCGGGCCGCGGTGAGCGGGGCGGACGACGCGCCGGACGACCGGCTGGACACCCTGGTGGAGGTGAGGCTGGCCCGGCAGGACGTGCTGCGGTCGAATCCGCCGCTGGAGCTGACCGCCGTACTGGACGAGGCGGTGCTGCGACGGGAGGTCGGCGGTCCGGACGTGATGACGCGGCAGCTGAATCGCCTGGTGGAGGCGGCGCAGCTGCCCCAAGTCCGGCTCCACGTACTGCCGTTCGCGGCTGGTGCGCACATCGGCATCACCGGGCCTTTCGTTATCTTCTCCTTTCCGAGCACATCTGATCTGGACGTGGTTGTTCTCGACCACTTGACGAGTAGCCTCTACCTCGAACGGAAAGAAGACCTCCAGGCCTACTCAGAGGCCTTCAACACCCTTCAGATCCACGCCCTTTCACCCGAGGACTCGTTGGATTACATCGCCGGGATAGCTGACGGCGCGTAAGGAGGCACCATGACTGCACTGCCTCGGAACGTACCTTCCAGTACCGATCTGCACGGTGTGCGGTGGCTGCGCAGCAGCTACAGCACAGGAGCGAACAACTGCGTGGAGACCGCCCGGCCGCACTCCGGTCCCTGGACCGGGCTGCTCGCCGTACGCGACTCCAAGGACCCGGCCGGACCCGCGCTGCTCTTCTCCCCCGAGAGCTGGGCGGGATTCGTGACCGCGCTTCGCTGATCCCCCACGGGCCGACCCGACCCAGTCCTACGGATCCGTTTCCGGCAGGCGACGCACGACCGTGTCACGCCGACTCATGGCCGCGCTTCGCCGATCACACGTACAGCGCGTTCGATCTCGGCACCGGAGAGGTCCGCTCGGGCGGTCAGCCTGAGCCGTGAGATGCCGTCGGGCACGGAAGGAGGACGAAAACAGCCCACGGCCAGGCCCGCCGTACGGCAGTCGGCCGCCCAGCGCACGGCCCTCTCCGGGGACGGGGCCCGCACGGAGACCACCGCGGCGTCCGGACGCACCGCCTCCAGACCCGCGGCGGTCAGGCGTGCGTGCAGTTCGCCGGCCACCTCGCGGGCTCGGGCCGCCCGCCCGGGCTCACGACTCAGCAGCCTCAGCGCCGCCAGGGCCGCGCCCGCCGCGGCGGGCGCGAGCCCCGTGTCGAAGATGAACGTCCGTGCCGCGTTCAGCAGATGGTCGATCACCCTGGCCGGGCCGAGCACGGCGCCGCCCTGACTGCCCAGCGACTTGGACAGCGTGACCGTGACGACCACGTCGTCGGCGCCCGCCAGCCCGGCCGCATGCGGCGCGCCCCGCCCCCCGTCGCCGAGGACACCGAGTCCGTGTGCGTCGTCGAGGACCAGCCCCGCGCCGTGCTCCCGGCACGCCTCGGCGAGCCCGGTGAGCGGCGTGGCGTCCCCGTCGACGGAGAACACCGTGTCGGAGACCGCGATCGCGGGTCCCTCGTGCATGACGAGCGCCTTGCGGACGGCGTCCGGGTCGGCGTGTCCGACGACCTGCGTGGTGCCGCGGGCCAGTCGGCAGCCGTCGATGAGGGAGGCGTGGTTGCCGGCGTCGGAGACGATCAGGGAACCGTGCGGGCCGAGGGCGGTGACGGCGGCGAGGTTGGCGGCGTATCCCGAGGAGAAGACCAGCGCCGCCTCGAAACCGCAGAAGGCGGCGAGTTCGCGTTCCAGTTCGGTGTGGAGTTCGGTCGTGCCGGTGACGAGCCGGGAGCCGGTCGAGCCGCCGCCCCAGGTCCGCGCCGCCGCTGCCGCGCCCTCGGTGACCTCGGGGTGGTGGGCGAGGCCCAGGTAGTCGTTGCTCGCCAGGTCGAGGAGCGGCCAGTCGGCGGGGCGGGGTCGCAGGGTCCGGACCAGTCCGGCGCGGCGGCGTTGCTCCGCCTGGTCGACGATCCAGCCGAACGCCATGGCTCCTCCGGGGATTTTGTAGGCAGTGGACAGACACTAGCCGGACAACTAGCCGCCCAGGGTGTGGCAATACCCACACGGCGAACCGTCTCCGTTGTGCAAACTCTCCTTTGCCCGAGGCGGTCACGTAGGACAGGATCGGACCTCATGGACCTGCTGAACACGCTGGTGGACAAGGGGCTTCGGCGCGAGCTGCCGACCCGCGAGGAAGCACTCGCCGTTCTGGCCACCTCCGACGACGACGTGCTCGATGTGGTGGCCGCGGCCGGCAAGGTGCGCCGGCACTGGTTCGGCCGGCGCGTGAAACTCAACTACCTGGTCAACCTCAAGTCCGGCTTGTGTCCCGAGGACTGCTCCTACTGCTCCCAGCGGCTGGGGTCGAAGGCCGACATCCTGAAGTACACCTGGCTCAAGCCCGACCAGGCCTCCGAGGCGGCCGCCGCGGGCCTGGCCGGCGGCGCCAAGCGGGTCTGCCTGGTGGCCAGCGGGCGCGGCCCGACGGACCGGGACGTGGACCGGGTCTCCGACACGATCAGGGCGATCAAGGACCGGAACGAAAGCGTCGAGGTGTGCGCCTGTCTCGGCCTGCTCTCCGACGGTCAGGCCGAACGGCTGCGCGAGGCGGGCGCCGACGCCTACAACCACAACCTCAACACGTCCGAGGGAACGTACGCGGACATCACGACGACGCACACCTACGCCGATCGGGTGGACACGGTCGAAAAGGCGCACGCGGCCGGTCTGTCGGCGTGTTCCGGTCTGATCGCGGGGATGGGCGAGAGCGACGAGGACCTGGTGGACGTGGTCTTCTCGCTGCGCGCGCTCGACCCCGACTCGGTGCCGGTGAACTTCCTGATCCCGTTCGAGGGCACGCCGCTCGCCAAGGAGTGGAACCTCACCCCGCAGCGCTGTCTGCGCATCCTGGCGATGGTCCGGTTCGTCTGCCCGGACGTCGAGGTGCGCATCGCCGGCGGCCGTGAGGTGCATCTGCGCACGATGCAGCCCCTCGCGCTGCACCTGGCCAACTCGATCTTCCTGGGCGACTACCTCACCAGCGAGGGCCAGGCGGGCAAGGCCGACCTGGAGATGATCGCCGACGCCGGGTTCGAGGTCGAGGGCGCCGACCAGGTGACGCTGCCCGAGCACCGGGCGGCCGCGGAGGCCGGGTGCGGGTCGCACGAGGGCGGTGGCGTCTGTGGTTCCGTCGCCGCGCAGCCGGTACAGGAGGCCCGTACGGACCTCGTCGCGGTGCGCCGCCGGGGCGCCGGAACCGACCTCGCGCCCAATGCCTGACCTGGGCGTGCCCGAGCTGCTGGAGCTCGACCGGCGGCACGTGTGGCATCCGTACGGCCCGATGCCCGGGCGCGTGGAACCGCTCGTCGTGGAGTCGGCGAGCGGGGTGCGGCTGCGGCTCGCGGACGGGTCGGGCGAACTCGTCGACGGGATGTCGTCGTGGTGGTCGGCGATCCACGGTTACAACCACCCGGTGCTCAACGAGGCCGCGCAGGGGCAGTTGGCGCGGATGAGCCACGTGATGTTCGGTGGGCTCACGCACGAGCCCGCCGTACGCCTGGCGAAGCTCCTTGTCGACATGTCGCCCGATGGTCTCGAGCATGTCTTCCTCGCCGACTCGGGCTCGGTGTCGGTCGAGGTCGCGGTCAAGATGTGCCTGCAGTACTGGCGCTCGCTCGGCCGCCCCGAGAAGCGGCGGCTGCTGACCTGGCGGGGCGGCTACCACGGCGACACGTGGCAGCCGATGTCCGTGTGCGACCCCGACGGCGGAATGCACGAGCTGTGGTCGGGGGTGCTGCCGCGCCAGGTGTTCGCGGACGTGCCGCCGGCCGCCTACGAGGAGTCGTACGCCGGGCATCTGCGCGCGATGGTCGAGCGGCACGCGGACGAACTGGCCGCCGTGATCGTCGAGCCGGTGGTGCAGGGCGCGGGCGGGATGCGCTTCCACTCCCCCGCCTATCTGCGAGTGCTGCGCGAGGCGTGCGACGCGCACGACGTGCTGCTGGTGTTCGACGAGATCGCCACCGGGTTCGGCCGCACCGGAGCGCTGTTCGCCGCGGACCACGCCTCGGTCACACCGGATGTGATGTGCGTGGGCAAGGCGCTGACGGGCGGTTATCTGACCATGGCGGCCACGTTGTGCACGCCGCGGGTGGCCGACGGGATCTCGCGGGGCGAGGTGCCGGTGCTGGCCCACGGTCCGACGTTCATGGGCAATCCGCTGGCGGCGGCCGTGGCCTGCGCGTCGGTGGAACTGCTGCTCGGGCAGGACTGGCTGTCCGAGGTGAAGCGGATCGAGACGGGCCTGCGGGACGGCCTCGCGCCCGCCGCCGGTCTGCCCGGTGTGCGGGACGTACGGGTTCTGGGCGCCATCGGAGTCGTCCAGCTCGACCACGAGGTGGACATGGCGGCCGCCACCCGGGCGGCCGTCCGAGAGGGCGTGTGGCTGCGGCCGTTCCGCGACCTCGTCTACACGATGCCGCCGTACGTCACCGGGGACGCGGACGTGGCACGGATCGCGCGCGCGGTGTGCGCGGCGGCGCGGGAGGGATGAGATGCCGGTCCTGGTGATCACGGGCACGGGCACGGAGGTCGGCAAGACGGTCACGACGGCCGCGGTGGCCGCCGCCGCGGTCGCGGCCGGCCGGTCGGTGGCCGTGCTGAAGGCGGCGCAGACGGGTGTGGGCCCGCACGAGCGCGGAGACGCCGACGAGGTCGCGCGGCTCGCGGGCACGGTGACGGCGGCCGAACTGGCCCGTTTTCCCGAGCCGTTGGCGCCGGGGACGGCGGCCCGCCGGGCGGGCCTGACGCCCGTGCACCCGCAGGACGTGGCGGAGGCGGCCGCCAAGCTGGCCACCGAGCACGATCTGGTGCTGGTCGAGGGCGCGGGCGGGCTGCTCGTACGGTTCGACGCGACAGGCGGAACGCTCGCGGACGCGGCCCGGCTGCTGAACGCACCGGTGCTGGTGGTCGCGTCGGCGGGCCTGGGCACGCTGAACACGACGGAACTGACGGCGCGTGAACTGCGCGCGCGGGAGCTGGGGTTGCTCGGCGTCGTGATCGGCAGCTGGCCCGGCTCACCCGATCTCGCCTCGCGGTGCAATGTGGCCGATCTGCCGGAGGTGGCCTGCGCTCCCCTGCTCGGCGCACTGCCCGCCGGCGCCGGGGCGCTGCAGCCCACCGGCTTCCGCAGGGCGGCGCCCGGTTGGCTCGCGCCGCGGCTGCACGGGACGTGGGACGCGGAGGCGTTCCGGGCACGGGAGGCACCCTGAGAGGAGGACTGTGTGCCCGTGCCGGTGCTCACGGCCTCCGCACCGATGAGTTCCGCGCGTCCCAGGGGTCTTCCTGGCCTACGACCTCCCCGGAACGGAAGTGCTGGCCATGCCTGACAGCTCCGCATACGCAAAGGTCAACGGCCTGGAGATGTACTACGAGAGCCACGGCCCCGGTCAGGACGACCGACCCCCGCTGGTACTGCTGCACGGCGGCGTCCTCACCGTCGGTCTGGCCTTCGGCGCCGTCCTGCCTGCTCTTTCCGCCGGCCGGCGCGTGGTGGCTCCCGAACTCCAGGCACACGGCCACACAGCCGACACCGACCGTGAGATGACGGTGCCGAATCTGGCCGCCGACGTGGTGGCGCTGCTCGACGAACTCGACATCGCGCGGGCCGACTTCCTCGGCTACAGCCTCGGCGGGCTCGCCGCGCTCGAGATCGCCGTCCGCCAACCTGAGCGTGTCGGGCGGCTGGTGCTCGCCGCCGCCCAGTACGACCAGGAGGGCATCCACGACGACGTCCGCGCCCCCGACTTCACCTCCCCTCGGCTGCCCAGCCAGGCCGACTTCCAGGAGATGGCCGACGCGTACGCGGCCACCGCCCCGCACCCCGAGCGCTTCCAGGACCTACTCGCCAAGTGCACGGCGGCGGCGAACGCGCCGCTGCCCTGGACCGCCGACGACCTGCGGGCGCTGCGGGCGCCCACGCTGTTGCTCATCGGCGACAGCGACTTCGTACGCGTCGAGCATGCCGCCGAGATGCAGCGGCTGATTCCCCAGGCACGGCTGGCCGTCCTGCCCGCCACCACGCACATGGCCCTCATGCGCCGAACGTCCCTGCTGCTGCCGCTTCTTGACGAGTTCCTCGACTGAAGCGGCGCTTTTCGGTTTTTTCCACCGTCGGCACGGGGGTGCGAGCGGCTCCCTCGGGGGAGAATCACGGTAGGTCCGTCGTGTCCGGGAGGTCGTCATGCGGCTGCTGTCCGCAGGCTCCGGCAAGGTGGCGCGGGATCCCGTGCACCACCCACTGTTCGCCCGCTACTACGCCCGTGTCAGTGTGAGCGCGGAGACGAAGCTGGGCATGGCCGGGATACGCGAGCGGCTGCTCGCCGGGCTGTCCGGACGGGTGATCGAGATCGGCGCGGGCAACGGTCTGAACTTCGCCCACTACCCGGACACGGTCGCGGAGGTCGTCGCGATCGAACCCGAGTCGCTGTTGCGGCAGTTGGCCGTCGAGTCCGCCCTGCGCTCGGAGGTGCCGGTCGATGTGGCGCCGGGTGTCGCGGAGGCGCTGCCGGTCAAGAGCGAGGCGTTCGACGCGGCCGTACTGTCGCTGGTGCTGTGCAGTGTGCGGGATGTGTCGCGTGCTCTCGGCGAGGTGCGGCGGGTGCTGCGGCCGGGCGGTCAGGTGCGGTTCTTCGAGCACGGCCGGGGCGGCGGCTCCGCGATGATGGTCGCTCAGCGCGCCCTGGACCGGACGGTGTGGCCCCTGCTGACCGGCGGCTGCCACGTGGCCCGCGACCCGATCGGGGCACTTCGGAATGCCGGGTTCGAACTGGGGCCGTACCGGCGGGTGTCGCTGCCGGAGAACGGCCCGGCGCTGCCCACCTCGTCGTGCGTGCTGGGCACGGCGTGGCGGCCCGGGGCCCCGGACCCGACGGCAGAGCGCTGATCACAGGGTCCACTGCCGCAGCTCGCGCGCGATGTCGTGCACCGAGGCCTCGCCGGTCTTGACCAGCCGGGCCAGATCGCGGACCTGCTCCGGCGAGATGATGACCTTGGCTCCACTGGCGACCAGATAGGCGTAGGCGACGGCGGAGGCGAACAGGGCGTTGGAGCGTTCCAGCGCCGGTACGTGGATCAGGAGCTGGAGCAGCGCGGCCGCCCGGGCGTGCGGAGTGTCGTAGACGGGGACGTCGAATATCTCGGCCTGGTGGCGGGCCACGGCGGCGACCAGGGCGCCCCAGTCGGTGATCTGCGGGTCGCCGGGCGTCTTGTCCTCGGCGAGCATGAGCAGCCAGGCGAGATCGATGGTGAGGTTGTTCAACGGATCAGTGCCGGCCTTCATCCGAAGCCGTCGCACGGCCTTCGGCCGAAGCCGTCGCACGCACCTCGCCCGAAGACGCCGTACGCCCTTCACCGAACTCTTCGGCGAACACGGACTCGTACTGCTTCATGAAGTCGGCGGCCGCCTCCACGAACGTACGGCCCGCTTCTCCGGTGTCCTGTCTGACCAGCTCTTCGATGTAGCGGTTGACGCTCATCCCGCGAGCAAGGGCGCGTTCGCGGGCAGCCTTGGCCGTGCCCTCGTCCACGCGCACGTTCAGCTGGGTCTTCGCCATGTCTCGAAGCTAGCGCTCGGACGCTAGCAACGGCAAGCCCTCCTGCGAGTCTCCGCCCACAGGTGGAGGGTGTCCCTTACACGGGTATCGGGGGCCCGACCTGTGGTGGAGACGGCCTCGACCCCAAGGGGGATACCAGCTGTGCGGCGCGTCACACTACCCTCGGGCGGGACGGGGAGTCGGGCGTGAAGCTGACCGGGGAGGGGCCTTGTCCACAACTGCTGCGGAGCACGCGCCGGGTGCGGCGCAGGCCGACGGGATCGCGGCCCGCGCACGCGGGCTGACCAAGGCATACGGCGCGGGCGAGACCGCGGTGCTCGCGCTGGACGCGGTGGACGTGGACATCGCGCGCGGCCGCTTCACCGCGGTGATGGGGCCCTCCGGCTCCGGGAAGTCCACGCTGATGCACTGTCTGGCCGGGCTCGACACCGTCTCGGCCGGTCAGGTGTGGCTCGGCGGCACCGAGATCACCGGGCTGAAGGACCGGGAGCTGACCCGGCTGCGGCGGGACCGGATCGGCTTCATGTTCCAGTCGTTCAACCTCATCCCGACGCTGAACGCGGCCGAGAACATCACCCTGCCCATGGACATCGCGGGCAAGAAGCCCGACGAGAAGTGGCTGGAACAGGTCATCGACACACTCGGGCTGCGGGACCGGCTGAAGCACCGTCCGGCGCAGCTGTCCGGCGGTCAGCAGCAGCGCGTCGCCTGCGCGCGGGCGCTGGCCTCCCGGCCGGAGCTGATCTTCGCCGACGAGCCGACCGGCAACCTCGACTCGCGCGCCGGGCTGGAGGTCCTCGGGTTCCTGCGGGACGCGGTGGACCAACTCGGTCAGAGCGTCGTCATGGTGACCCACGACCCGGGCGCCGCCGCCCACTCCGACCTGGTGCTCTTCCTCGCCGACGGGCGGATCGTGGACCGGATGGAGCGGCCGACGGCGGAGGCCGTCCTCGAGCGGATGAAGCGCTTCGACGGGGGGGCGCGGCCCCTTGGACAGCGCCGTGGACACCAACGGCGCGAACGCCGCCGAGGAGGCGTGAGCCGGTGCTGAAGGCCACCCTCAGGAGTTTCCTCGCCCACAAGGGGCGGCTGATGCTGTCCGCGCTGGCCGTCGTCCTGTCCGTGGCGTTCGTCGCGGGCAGCCTGATCTTCTCGGACACGGTGAGCCGTACCTTCGACCGGCTGTTCGCCTCCACCTCGGCCGATGTGACGGTGGAGCCGAAGGAGGACCTCACGTCGTCCGTGCCGACCGGCGCGGTCCAGTCGGTGCCCGCGTCGCTGAGGGACCGGATCGCGCAGGTCGACGGGGTCGCCGAGACGCACGCGGACGTGTCCGTCGAGAACATCGTGGTCGTCGACCGCCACAACGAGTCCGTCGGGCCGACGACCGGCGCACCGACGATCGCCACCTCCTGGTACGTCACCGGCCGCAGCCCGGTGAAGCTGACGTCGGGCAACGCGCCGCGCGGTGCGGGTGAGGCTCTGCTGGACGCGGACACCGCCGACAAGAAGCACGTCCGCATCGGTGACACGCTGACGGTGCAGGCGCAGCCCGGCACCTTCGAGGTGCGGATCGTGGGCATCGCCACGTTCACCACCACCAACCCGGGCGCGGCACTCGTCTTTCTGGATCCGGCGGTCGCCGGCGAGGAACTGCTCGGCTCCGCCGGCCGGGCCACCAGCATCTCGGTGGACGCGGCGCCGGGCGTGAGCGACGACGTGCTCAAGGCCCGGGTCGCCGAGGCGATCGGCACCGGGCCGTACGACCTCAAGACCGCCGACGAGCAGGCGAAGTCGGACGCCGCGGACCTCGGCGGCTTCCTCGACGTCATCAAGTACGTGATGCTCGGCTTCGCCGGGATCGCCGTCCTGGTCGGCGTGTTCCTGATCGTCAACACGTTCTCCATGCTGATCGCGCAGCGCACACGCGAACTCGGTCTGCTGCGTGCCCTGGGCGCCGACCGGCGGCAGGTGCGGCGGTCCGTGCTCACCGAGGCGGTCCTGCTCGGTGTGGTCGGCTCGACACTCGGACTGGCCGCCGGCATCGGTCTCGCGTTCGGTCTGATCCACCTCATGAGCGCGTTCGGGATGAACCTCAAGGCCACGGAGATGGTCATCGGCTGGCCGACGCCCGTCGCGTCGTACGTCGTCGGCGTGGGCGTCACCTTCGTCGCGGCTTATCTCCCGGCCCGGCGCGCGGCGACCGTCTCCCCCATGGCGGCGCTCGCCGACGCCGAGATCGCCGGTGTGGGGCGGCCGCTCAGGACCCGCGCGATCGTCGGTTCTCTCGTGGGGGCCGGCGGGGTGGCCGCGCTCGTCGGCTGCGCGGTCGCGACGAAGACGGCCTCGGCCGCCTCGCTGCTGGGCCTCGGTGTGGTCCTGACGCTCGTCGCGACGGTGATCGCCGGGCCCCTGCTGGTCCGGCCGGTGATCCGGGTGCTGGGCGGTGCGTTTCCCGCGCTGTTCGGCTCGATCGGCCGGATGAGCCAGCGCAACGCCCTGCGCAACCCGCGCCGCACGGGCGCCACCGCGGCCGCGCTCATGGTGGGCCTGGCGCTCGTCGGCGGAATGTCGGTGGCGAGCGCGTCCATGTCCCGGTCGTTCGACCAGCAGATCGACAAGACGCTGGGGGCCGACTTCGTGATCCAGAACGGCAACTTCCTGCCGTTCACGCAGGAGATCACCGACAAGGTGCGCGGCACGGAGGGCGTGGGCCTGGTCGTACGGCAGCGGTTCGCGCCCCTGGCCGTACGGCTGCCCGACGGGAAGCGGATCGAGACGACCGCCGCCGGGTACGACCCGCAGGTCGACGACGTGGCCCATGTGACCTACGCGGCCGGTGACACGGCGGCGGCGCTCGCGGACGGCGGTCTCGGCATGGACGTGGACTTCGCGAAGGACCACGGCGTGCGCGTGGGCAGTACGGTCCAGGTCGAGTTCCAGGGCGGCCGGACCGCCGAGATGACGGTGGGCGCCCTCACCGACCAGGGCGGCGGCGACGGATTCGGCATGCAGGGCGGGCTGTTCTTCGGCATCGCCACCGTCGAGAAGTACGTCCCCGGCGGCCAGGAGTCGTCGCTGTACGTCAACAGGGCCTCCGGCACCACCGCCGACCAGCTGCGCTCGCGACTGGAGAAGACACTCGAGGCGTATCCCCAGGTGCAGGTGCGCGACCAGGCCGACTACAAGAAGCTGGTCCACGACCAGATCGCGGTGCTGCTGTACCTGGTCTACGCGCTGCTCGGGCTGGCGATCGTCATCGCGGTGCTCGGCGTGGTCAACACGCTGGCGCTGTCGGTGGTGGAGCGCACCCGTGAGATCGGTCTGCTGCGCGCGATCGGACTCGCCCGGCGGCAGCTGCGGCGGATGATCCGGCTGGAGTCGGTGGTGATCGCGGTGTTCGGCGCGATCCTGGGGCTGGCGCTGGGCCTGGTGTGGGGCGTGTGCACACAGCAGGTCCTGGCGTTGCAGGGCATGACGGCGCTGGCGATCCCGTGGGGCACGATCGTCGCGGTCGTGATCGGGTCGGCGGTCGTGGGCATCGTCGCGGCGCTGTTGCCGGCGTTGCGTGCGTCGCGCATGAATGTGCTGGCGGCCATCGCGCACGAGTGATGGAATCGCGGGCGGGGCTCGATTCGCCTTCCACCGAGGAGAGTTCATGCCGCGTCCGTTCCGCTTCGGAGTCAGCCTGCTCACTCCCGCACCCGCGGCGGAATGGCGGGCCACGTGCCGGCGCGCCGAGGAACTCGGGTACGACGTGATCCTGGTGCCCGACCACCTCGGCATGCCGGCGCCGTTCCCGGCCCTGGTCGCGGCCGCCGAGGCGACGGAGCGTCCGCGTCTCGGCACGTTCGTGCTCAATGCCGGGTTCTGGAACCCGGCCCTGCTGGCCCGTGAGGTGGCCACGACTGACGCGCTGACCGGGGGCCGCCTCGAACTCGGGCTGGGCACGGGGTACGTACAGGCCGAGCACGACACGGCCGGTCTGCCCTACGGCTCGCCGCGCGAGCGCGTGGACCATCTGCGGCGCACGGTGGTCGAACTGGAGCGGCTGCTGGGGTCGGAGGAGCACCGGCCGCCCCCTGCACAGTCCCGGGTGCCGCTGCTGATCGGCGGAAACGGCGACCGGATGCTGCGCCTGACCGCCGAGCACGCCGACATCGCGGCCTTCACGGGGGCGCGGTCGGTGCCGGGGAGCACGACGGGCAAGCTGGAGCCGATCTCGGCCGCGGAACTCGACGAGCGCGTGGCCCGCTACCGGGACCTGGCCGCCGATCGTCCCGACCCGGCCGAACTGAACCTGCTCCTCCAGCTCGTCGCGGTCACCGACGACCCCGCGACCGTCCTCGAGCCGTTGTTGGAGCGTCAGCCGCACCTCACCCTCGAGGACGCGCTGGCCCTGCCCGTCGTCCTGGTGGGCACCCTGGACGAGATCGTCGGCCGGTTGCGGGCGCAGCGCGAGCGGTACGGGTTCTCGTATCTGACCGTGCTGGAGCCGTACATGGAGGAGTTCGCGCCGGTGCTGGCTCGGCTGCGGGACGAGTAGCCGGAAGGGGCGCCCGTCCGTATGGCGGAATTCCGGGCCGTCCCGGACGGTGCGTGATGTGCTCGCTCCCATGACCGAACTGCGCATACGGGCCGCCGGGCCCGAGGATCTCGACACCGTGCTTGATTTCTGGAAGACCGCCGCCGAGGGCACCAGCATCAGCGACGACCGGGACGGCGTGGAGCGACTCGTCGCGCGCGACCCCGAGGCGCTCATCCTGGCGGAACTGGACGGAGAGCTGGCCGGCACCGTGATCGCCGGCTTCGACGGCTGGCGCTGCCATCTGTACCGGCTCGCGGTGCATCCCGGGCGGCGGCGCCAGGGCATCGGCTCCGCGCTGCTGGCCGCCGCCGAGAAGCGTTTCGTACGGCTCGGCGGGCGGCGCGGCGACGCCATGGTGCTGGTCCGCAACGAGACCGCGCAGCATGCGTGGCGGGCCGCCGGGTACGCGGCCGAGGAGCACTGGCGGCGCTGGGTGAAGCCGCTCACCGACTGAACCGCTTTGCTCGTCCTTTACCATTGGAGGCGTTCGATTCCCCTTCGGTCCCTCGGGTCCTCCCCCGTCCTTCCGTGAAAGGTGTGAGCGTCCGCCCATGGGCGAGCCTCCCAGTACGCGAGATCGCGCGTTCCCGTCTGCCCTGTCCGACCATGGGACGGAGGTGACCCGATGACCGAAGTGCTCCTCCTGTTCGTGGCGGTGCTGCTCTCCGTCACGTGCGGTGCCTTCGTGGCCGCCGAGTTCTCGCTGACCACGGTGGAGCGCGGCGCACTGGAGCGGGCCGCCGAACGCGGCGAGCGCGGGGCGGCGGGCGCCCTCAAGGCCGTACGGAACCTGACGTTCCAGTTGTCCGGGGCGCAGCTCGGCATCACCGTGACCAACCTGGTCGTCGGCATGCTCTCCGAGCCGTCCATCGCCAAGTTGATCGCGGGGCCGCTGGAGTCGCTCGGGGTCTCGTCGTCGGTGGCGCGTTCGATCGCGCTGGTCATCGGTACGGCCCTGTCCACGGTGTTCCTGATGGTCGTCGGCGAGCTGGTACCCAAGAACTGGGCGATCTCCTCTCCCCTTGCCATGGCCAAGCGGGTGGGCAGCGCGCAGCGCTTGTTCAGCGCGGCCTTCCGGCCGTTCATCACGCATCTGAACAACACGGCGAACCGTGTGGTGCGCCGGTTCGGTGTGGAGCCCGCCGAGGAACTGGCCTCCGCGCGCAGTCCGCAGGAGCTGGCGGCGCTGGCCCGGCACTCCGCCAGGGAGGGCGCACTGGAGGAGGACACCGCCGAGCTGTTCGTGCGGACGCTGAACCTCGCCGATCTGATGGCGGAGAACGTCATGACCCCGCGCGTGCAGGTCGTCGCCCTGGACGCGCAGGCGACGTGCGAGGACGTGGCCAACGCGACCCGGGCGACCGGGCTGTCCCGGTTCCCGGTCTACCGCGGCAGCCTCGACTTGGTCGTCGGGATCGCCCACATCAAGGACGTCCTGGCCGTGCAGGCCGAGGACCGGCCCCGCACCAGCGTCGCGCAGGTGATGCGCGAGCCGCTGATGGTGCCCGAGTCACTGACCGTCGACCGGCTCCTGGACCGGCTCGGCGGCAAGCGCACGATGGCGGTCGTCATCGACGAGTACGGCGGTACGGCGGGTGTGGCGACCCTGGAGGACATCGTCGAGGAGGTCGTCGGCGAGGTGCGGGACGAGCACGACCCGCACGAGACGCCCGACCTGGCCCCGGCCGGCGCCGACGAGGAGGGCCGTGCGCTCTACTCGGCGGACGGCGCCGCCCGCACGGACCAGCTCGCGCGCGTGGGCCTCAGGGTCCCCGAGGGGCCGTACGAGACGCTGGCCGGCCTCGTCGCGACCGAGCTGGGCCGGATCCCCGCCGTCGGGGACGCCGTCGAGGTCGCCGGCTGGCGGCTCGACGTGGTGGACGCGTCCGGGCGCCGGGCGGCGCGGGTGCTGCTGCACGCGCCCCTCGACACCGAGGCCGCCGGCCACGAGGAGGGCGCGAAGTGACCGCCGTACAGCTGCTGATCGGCCTGGCGACGCTGGTCGCGAACGCCTTCTTCGTCGGCGCCGAGTTCGCCCTGATCTCGGTGCGCCGCTCCCAGATCGAGCCGCATGCCGAGGACGGCGACCGGCGCGCGAAGAGTGTGCTGTGGGGGCTGAAGCACGTGTCCGCGCTGCTGGCCGCCGCCCAGCTCGGCATCACGCTGTGCACGCTGGTGCTGGGTGTGGTCGCGGAACCGGCGATCGCGCACCTGCTGGAGCCGGTGTTCCACGCGCTGGGCGTGCCCACTAGTGCCGGGCACGTCGTGTCGTTCGTGATCGCGCTGAGCCTGGCGACGTATCTGCACATGCTGCTCGGCGAGATGGTGCCGAAGAACATCGCGCTCGCCGAGCCGGTGCGCAGCGCGCTGCTGCTGGGTCCGCCGCTGGTGGCGCTGTCCCGGGCGCTGCGCCCGGTGATCTTCACGGTCAACGCCTTCGCGAACGGCCTGCTCAAGCTGCTCAGGGTCGAGGTGAAGGGCGAGGTCACGGCGACGTTCTCGGACGCGGAGCTGGCGCAGATCGTGAAGGACGCCGGTGACGCGGGGCTGATCGACGACCGCGCCCTGGAGCGACTGCACGACGCCCTGGAGCTGGGCCGCCGCCCGGTGCGGGACGTGGTGGTCCCGCTGGAACGTGTCGAGTACGCGCGCGTGGGCATCACTCCGGAGCAGTTGGAGCAGCTGTCGGCGGAGTCGGGGTTCTCCCGCTTCCCCGTGGTCGACGAAGGCCGCCGGATCGTCGGCTATCTGCACGTCAAGGACGCGCTGGACGCCTCGCCCCGGGACATGCCGTTCCGGTTGCGGGACATACGGCCCATCGCGCGCGTGCGGGAGAACACACCCCTGGACGACGTCCTCACCGCTATGCGCGGCAGCCGCACCCACGTGGCGGCCGTCCTCGGTGACGACGGCCGACTGGCGGGGCTCGTGACGATGGAGGACGTCCTGCGGGAGCTGTTCGGACAGCGCGTCTGACGGGACGACGGGAGCTGTTCGGGCCGCGCGCCGAAGGGCCGTCGCGGGTGTGGAGGCCGACCGACCGGCGGGTATGCGTGCGGGATACCATCTCTGTCGCCATGCAGACGAATCCCACTCACAGCAGCCTGGTCGCGGTCGGCGACTCCTTCACCGAAGGCATGTCGGACCTGCTGCCCGACGGCACCTACCGCGGCTGGGCCGATCTCCTCGCGGCACGGATGGCCGCCCGCACCCCCGGGTTCCGGTACGCCAATCTCGCCGTGCGCGGCAAGCTCATCGGGCAGATCGTCGACGAGCAGGTCGACGTGGCGGCCGCCATGAGTCCCGACGTGATCACGCTGGTGGGCGGGCTGAACGACGCACTGCGGCCCAAGTGCGACATGGGACGGGTGAAGGGACTGCTGACGGAGGCGGTGGAGCGCCTTGCCCCGTCCTGCAAGCAGCTGGTGCTGATGCGCAGCCCCGGCCGGCAGGGCCCGGTCCTGGAGCGGTTCCGGCCGCGCATGGAGGAGCTGTTCGCCTGCGTCGACGAGCTGGCGGAGCGGCACGGCGCGCGGGTGGTGGACCTGTACGGCGCCCCCTCGCTGGGCGATCCGCGGCTGTGGGACGTGGACCGGCTGCATCTGACGGCCGAGGGGCACCGCCGGGTCGCCGAGGCGGTCTGGCAGACGCTCGGGTACGAGCCCGAGGACGCGGAGTGGCGCACGCCGATGCCGGCCACCGTGCCGCCCGGGTGGGTGACGCGGCGGGTGGCGGACGCGCGGTTCGCCAAGGAGCACCTGCTGCCCTGGATAGGGCGCCGGCTGACCGGCCGTTCGTCCGGGGACGGCCGCCCTCCCAAGCGCCCCGAGCTGCTGCCCTACGAGGGCCCGGCGGCGTAGCCTCCCTGTCATGGCCACCCGGGTGATCAACGTCAGGGGCCGGATCCACGACTTCGGCCCCCGGCTCGAGGACGCCCCGCCGGACGTCGTGTACGTCGGCCGGCGCTGGACGATGGGCGGCTGGGACCTCCCCCGGCACCCCCTCTACAACCCCTTCGCGTACGACACCCCGAAGAAGAAGCGGGACGGCACCCGGGCCGAGGTCATGGCGATGTACCGGGCGTATCTGCTGGAGCGGCCCGAGCTGCTCGAGCTGATCCCGGAGCTGCGCGGCAGGACGCTGGCCTGCTGGTGCGCGCCCGAGCCGTGCCACGCGGACGTGCTGGCGGAGCTGGCGGACACGGCCGAGGAGGACGGCGTGACCCGCGTCTCGTAGGTTCCGCCGAACGGGCCCATGGCGCTGGCCTGCACGAATCGCCAGTAGAATCCGTCTACGTGACTTCTGCTCCCGCCAAGCCCCGCATCCCGAACGTCCTCGCCGGACGCTACGCCTCCACCGAGCTCGCCACGCTCTGGTCGCCCGAGCAGAAGGTGAAGCTGGAGCGGCAGCTCTGGCTCGCCGTGCTGCGGGCCCAGAAGGACCTCGGGATCGAGGTGCCGGACGCGGCGATCGCCGACTACGAGCGTGTCCTCGACCAGGTCGACCTGACCTCCATCGCCGAGCGCGAGAAGGTCACCCGGCACGACGTGAAGGCGCGGATCGAGGAGTTCAACGCCCTCGCCGGGCACGAGCAGGTCCACAAGGGCATGACGTCCCGCGACCTCACGGAGAACGTAGAGCAGCTGCAGATCCGGCTCTCGCTGGAGCTCATGCGCGACCGTACCGTGGCCGTCCTGGCCCGCCTCGGCAGGCTGGCCGGCGAGTACGGCGAGCTGGTCATGGCCGGCCGCTCCCACAATGTCGCCGCGCAGGCCACCACCCTCGGCAAGCGCTTCGCGACCGCCACCGACGAACTGCTCGTCGCGTACGGCCGTCTCGAGGAGCTGCTCGGCCGCTACCCGCTGCGCGGCATCAAGGGCCCGGTCGGCACGGCCCAGGACATGCTCGACCTGCTCGGTGGCGACGCGGCGAAGCTCGCCGAGCTGGAGAACCGCATCGCCGGACACCTCGGCTTCTCGCAGGCGTTCACGTCGGTCGGCCAGGTCTACCCGCGCTCGCTGGACTACGAGGTGGTGACCGCGCTGGTGCAGCTGGCGGCGGCGCCGTCCTCGCTGGCCAAGACGATCCGGCTGATGGCCGGGCACGAGCTGGTCACCGAGGGCTTCAAGCCCGGCCAGGTCGGCTCCTCGGCGATGCCGCACAAGATGAACACCCGCTCCTGCGAGCGCGTCAACGGCCTGATGGTGATCCTGCGCGGCTACGCCTCGATGACCGGCGAGCTGGCGGGCGACCAGTGGAACGAGGGCGACGTCTCCTGCTCGGTGGTGCGCCGGGTGGCCCTCCCCGACGCCTTCTTCGCGCTGGACGGTCTGCTGGAGACCTTCCTGACCGTCCTCGACGAGTTCGGCGCCTTCCCCGCCGTCATCACGCGCGAACTGGACCGCTATCTGCCGTTCCTCGCCACGACCAAGGTGCTGATGGCCGCGGTGCGGGCCGGTGTCGGCCGCGAGGTCGCGCACGAGGCGATCAAGGAGAACGCCGTCGCCACCGCGCTCGCGATGCGCGAGCGGGGCGCCGAGCGCAACGACCTGCTCGACAAGCTCGCCGCTGACGAGCGCCTGCCGCTCGACCGTGCGCAGCTCGCCGAGCTGATGGCCGACAAGCTGTCCTTCACCGGCGCCGCCGCCGACCAGGTCGCCGTCGTCGTCGCCCGGATCGAGGAGCTCGTCAAGCAGCACCCGGCGGCCGCGGGCTACACCCCGGGGGCGATCCTCTGACCCGCTTCACCAAGGCGGACCTGGAGGCCGCCCGCGACCGTCTCGTCCCGGACGTGGTCGCGGACGGCCTCCGTGTTCTGTTCTGCGGCATCAATCCCGGCCTGATGACAGCGGCGACGGGCCATCACTTCGCCCGCCCCGGCAACCGCTTCTGGCCGGTGCTGCATCTGTCCGGGTTCACGCCCCGGCTCCTGAAGCCCGCGGAGCAGGGCGAGTTGCTGTCGTACGGGCTCGGCATCACGAACGTGGTGGGGCGGGCGACCGCGAGGGCCGACGAGTTGTCCGCGGCGGAGTACGTCGAGGGCGGCCAGCTGCTTTCGGCCAAGGTGACGCGCCTGCGGCCGAGGTGGCTGGCCGTGGTCGGGGTGACGGCCTACCGGGCGGCGTTCGGCGACCGCACGGCGGGGGTCGGGCCGCAGGAGCGGGTGATCGGGGAGACGCGGGTGTGGGTGCTGCCCAACCCCAGCGGGCTGAACGCGCACTGGACGGCGGCGACGATGGCGGAGGAGTTCGCACGGCTGCGGGCGGCTGCCGACGGCGAGGAGGTCACGGCGGGTCTGTCTCCGTGACCACCGCGAGGAGTTGGAACGCCAGCTCCTCGTCCCAGTGGGACACACCGAGGGCGATCCACCGGCCGGACTCGGGGTCCTGCCACAGGTGGAGGTCCGGCACGTGGCCGCTGAGGCGTGCCCATGGCTCCTCGACGTCCTCGCCGTTCATCGCCCGGTGGGACGTGCTGTAGAGGCTGATGTGCTGCGACGGCCCCCAGCGTTCGGCGAGCCGTTCACCGAGGCCGTCGCGGTCCGCCTCGTACTGCTCCTCCGTCTCCTCGTGCGCCGTGCCGTCGTCCTCCCAGAATTCGTCACTCGTCTCTAATTCGGCTATGTGATAGCCGGGCCCGCTCTCACCCTGGTCCGTCCTGGTGTGCGCCACCGGGAACTGACGTGCGCGCAGCACGTCGATCCGGGTGAGGGCCTTCGCGATGTCCATGTGATCCAGTAAAGCGTGCGGCGCTGACAATTGGCTGGGTGTCAGGCGTCCCGCCGGCGCAGGCTCCACGCCCCCGCCACCAGCGCCGCCGCCGTCCACACCGCGGTGACGGCCAGGCCGGTCCACGGGCCCAGCGTGCCGTCCCAGTCGCTGTGGAGCGCCACTTGGCCTGCCCGGTCGGGCAGGAAGTCGGCCACGTTGCCGGACATGTCGCCGACCACGAAGGACACGATCAGCAGGAACGGGATCAGGATGCTCAGCGTCGCCACGCCGCTGCGCAGCACGGCCGCGAGTCCCGCCGCGAACAGGGCCATCAGCGCGAGGTAGACGCCGCAGCCCACCGCCGCGCGCAGCGCCTCGGTGCCCGTGGGTCCGGCCGACCCGAGCGTCGCGCCGCCCACCACCGCGGTCACTCCCCCGGTCACCAGTCCGACGGCCAGCGCGGGCAGCGCTATCGCCGTGGCCTTCGCCGCGAACCAGCGCCCGCGGTCGGGTACGGCGGCGAACGTCAGCCGCAGCGCGCCGCCCTGGAACTCGGACGAGACGGCCGTCGCGCCGAACGCGATCGCCGCGATCTGCCCGAAGTTCACGCCGAAGAACGCCGAGAACAGCGGGTCGGAGTCGTCGGCGTCTGCCGAGGCCAGCGCCGAGAACGCGGCCGTGGCGAGCAGTACCGCACACAGGCTGCCGACGAGCGAGCGCAGCGTACGGATCTTGATCCACTCGGCGTGGAGGACGGGCTGGAACGACATGGTCAGGCCTCCTGGGGCTGTGCGGTGAACTCGGCCTCGGCCGACGTGAGATCGAGGTATGCCTGCTCCAACGTGGCCTCCTGTGCGGTGAGTTCGAGTACGGGCACGTCCGCCTCGGACATGAGGCGGCCGATGTCGTCCACGCGTGCGTGACGCACCGTCCATGCGCCGTTCCCGTCCTGCGCGGCCTCGTAGCCGTGGCGGGAGAGCAGCGCGCCGAGTCCCGTGCCGTCGGTCGTGCGGACGCGGACACCGGGCTGCACGCGTGCGTGGATGAAGTCCTGGACCGGCGTGTCGGCGAGCAGCCGGCCGCGGCCGAGGACGACGAGGTGGTCGGCGAAGGCCGCGGTCTCGTTCATGAGGTGGCTGGAGACCAGGACCGTGCGGCCCTCGCCGGCCAGGCGGCGCAGCAACTGGCGTATCCAGACGATGCCTTCGGGGTCGAGGCCGTTGGCGGGCTCGTCGAGCAGGACCACCCCGGGGTCGCCGAGCAGGGCTGCGGCCATTCCGAGGCGCTGGCGCATGCCCAGGGAGTACGTCTTCACTCGCCTCCGTGCGACGGACGCGAGCCCCGTCTCCTCCAGGACCGTGTCGACCCGGCTCAGCGGGATGCGGTTGCTCACCGCGAGGGCGCGGAGGTGGTCGCGGCCGGTACGGGAGCCGTGCGCGGCCTGCGCCTCGAGAAGGGCGCCGACGTGGTGCAGGGGCTCGCGGAGTTCGGTGTACGGGCGGCCACCGATCGTGGCGGTCCCGGAGGTCGGGCGGTCGAGGCCCAGGGCGAGCCGCATGGTGGTGGACTTCCCGGCGCCGTTGGGACCGAGGAAACCGGTGACACGGCCGGGCTCGACGGTGAAGGTGAGGTGGTCCACGGCCCGCCGGGAGCCGTAGACCTTGGTGAGGTCCCGGACGTCGATGCTGGTCATGGCAACACCCTCGCGTCCGCGGGGGTGTTGGGTCCTCCCCCGCCGGTGGAGATCGTCTCCCCCGGCCGGGGGAGGCTCGTTGTCGGTGACGGCTGTCACCATGGCGGAATGGTCCGGTTCCTGCGCCCGCTGCTGCGGGGGACGACGTACACGCGTCTGCTGCACCTGTGGGTGCCCATGCTGATCGTCAGCGTGTGGCTCTTCATCGACATGTCGACCCCGTGGATACCGGCGCTCGTACTCATTCCGCTGGGGCTGATCCCCGCCGTGCGGATGGGCGAGGGCGTGCAGGCGCGGCTCCTGCTCACTCCCGGCCAGGAGGACTCCGGCATCTCCGTGACCCCGTCGGCGACTTGGCGGGACCGGCTGCGGACGGTGCTGTGGCTGGAGACGCGGATGCTGCTGACGGTACCGGCGACGTTCGCGACGGTGTGGGGGCCGCTCCTGGCGTACGACCTCGCCAGATCCGCCGCGGGGCACCGGACCCTGGACGACCCGATCGTGCGCGGCCTGGAGCCGCACTGGGCCCATGCGTTCCTGGTGCCGCTCCCCCTCCTCCTGCTCTACGGAGTGATCGTCGGCCTGGGCGAGCTGGTGACCGCGGCGGCGCGGCGCCTGCTGGGACCGTCCGCCGCCGAGCGCGTCGCCGCCCTGGAGGAGCGCACCGAACAGCTCCTGGAGCGCACCCGGATAGCCCGTGAGCTGCACGACTCCATCGGTCACGCGCTGACGGTGGCGGTGGTGCAGGCGGGCGCGGCGCGGGCGGCCGGCGACCCGGACTTCACCGACCGTGCCCTGAGCGCCATAGAGGAGACCGGCCGGGCGGCGCTGGAGGATCTGGAGCGGGTGCTGGGCGTGCTGCGCGAGTCGGAGCGGCCGGTGAGCGGCAGACCCACGCTGGCGGATGCCGACCGGCTCCTGGAGTCGGCGCGTGCCTCCGGAGCCAAGCTCGAGGCGGAGGTCAGCGGGCCGGTGGAAACGGTGCCGGGGCCGGTCTCCCGTGAGGGCTACCGCATCCTCCAGGAAGCGCTCACCAATGTGGTGCGGCATGCGGGACCCGTGCCGGTGCGGGTCCTGGTCGGGGTCGAGAACGGGAAGCTCGGCCTGGAGGTGCGCAATCCGCTCGCCGCACCGGTGCCGGGGCCCGGCCGGGGCAGCGGGCTGCGCGGCATCCGCGAGCGCGCGGCCCTGCTCGGGGGCCGCGCGCACACCGGGCCGGACGAGGGTGACTGGCTGGTGCGCGTCGAGCTGCCGCTCGGTTGATCTAGGCTGGCCGGATGCCGGTCACCGTCCTGCTCGTCGACGACGAACCTCTGGTGCGCGCGGGTCTGCGGGCCGTGCTCGAAGCGCAGTCCGACATCGAGGTCGTGGGCGAGGCGTCCGACGGTGCCGCGGTGATCCCGCTGGTGCGCCAACTGCGGCCCGACGTGGTCGCGATGGACGTACGGATGCCGCTCCTGGACGGCATCGAGGCCACGCGCGCAGTGCTGCGCACCGTGGACGATCCGCCGAAGATCCTGGTGGTGACCACGTTCGAGAACGACGAGTACGTGTACGAGGCCCTGCGGGCGGGTGCCGACGGGTTCCTGCTGAAGCGGGCGCGGCCCGCCGAGATCGTGCACGCCGTACGGCTGGTCGCCGAGGGCGAGTCCCTGCTGTTCCCGGCCTCGGTGCGGCAACTGGCCGCCCGGTACGGCACGGAGGCCGGCGGCAACCGGGCCGCGCGCGCCGTGCTGGAGCGGGCCCGGCTGACGGAGCGGGAGTCGGAGGTACTGCGGCTGATGGCCCGTGGGCTGTCGAACGCGGAGATCGCCGCCCGGCTGGTGGTCGGCACGGAGACGGTCAAGTCCCATGTGAGCGCCGTACTGGCGAAGCTGGGGGCGCGCGACCGCACGCAGGCGGTGATCGCGGCGTACGAGTCGGGGTTCGTGGCCCCGGGCTGATCCGGTGCGTCGAACGGATACGGTTCGCCCGGCACTCGCCGGGGTCCGCCGTGCCGAGTACGATCCGCCCCACACGCGCACGAGCTGGGAGGACGGACGTTGGCGGGGCTGACCGGCGGCGATCCCTCGCTGCTGCGAAGGATCAATTCCGCGGTGGTGCTGCACGCGCTGCGTGCCACGGACTGCGCAACACTCACGGAGATCACCCGCGTCACCGGGTTGTCCCGGCCGACCGTCGAGGGGGTCGTCGAGGGGCTCATCGAAGCCGGGCTCGTCGTGGAGAAAGCGGCCGAGGAGGGCACCGCACGCCGTCAGGGGCGGCCCGCGCGGCGGTTCCGGTTCCGGGCCGAGGCCGGACATCTGCTGGGCCTGGAGATAGGCGCGCACCGGGTCGCCGCGCTCCTGTCCGATCTGGACGGCAAGGTGCTGGGCGCCCAGGCGAAGGAGGTCGACGAGACGGCCGATGCCGACGAGCGCCTGGAGCGGCTGCGCGGGGCGGTCGCCGAGCTGCTGCGGCGGACGGGCGTGGCGCGCGGCTCGCTGCGGGCGGTGGGGGTCGGCACGCCGGGGATCGTCGAGGCCGACGGCACGGTGCGGCTGGGTACCGCGCTGCCCCAGTGGACGGGGCTGCGGCTCGGCGAACGGCTCAGCCGGTCCTTCAAGTGCCCGGTGCTGGTGGAGAACGACGCCAACGCGGCGGCGGTGGCCGAGCACTGGAAGGGCTCCGCGACCGACTCGGACGATGTGGTGTTCGTGCTTGCCGGGCTCAGTCCCGGCGCCGGTTCGTTGATCGGCGGGCGGCTGCACCGCGGGTACGGCGGGGCCGCCGGGGAGATCGGGGCGCTGCATCTGCTGGGCCGGGAGGTCACCCCGGAGACGCTCCTGTCCACGACGGACGAGCCCCTGCACCCGCTGGACGAGCAGGCGGTCGCCCAGGTGTTCGCGCTGGCGCGGGAGGGCGACCAGCGGGCCCGCGCGGCGGTCGAGCGTTTCATCCACCGGCTGGTCCACGACGTGGCCGCGCTCGCCCTGGCCCTCGACCCGGAGCTGGTCGTGATCGGCGGCTGGGCGGCCGGTCTGGACGGGGTCCTGGAGCCGCTGCGCCGGGAGCTCGCCCGGTACTGTCTGCGCCCGCCGAAGGTCACGCTGTCCCTGCTCGGCGAGGCCGCCGTCGCCACGGGAGCCCTGCGGCTCGCCCTCGACCACGTGGAGGAACAGCTCTTCGCGGTGGAGGGCACGGTGACGGCACGTCGCTGACACGGGGCGCGCCGCTGACGCCGGGCCCTGCCGCCGCGCTCTGCTGACACCGGGCGCCGATGACGCCGGGTGCTACTGACACCGGGCACGGCGGGCGCCGTACAAAGCTGACGCCGCACAGCGCTGAAGCCAGGCACGGCTGACGCCTCGCACACCGCGCACGCCGCACACCGCTGACGCCGAGCTCGGGCAGCCCCCAGGGCGGCCGGTGAACGCGGCACGCCCCGGTGGTTCCGGGGCGCGAACGCTGTGGCGGCTGCTCCAGGAGCGCTGCCGCGCGGTCCTCCTACGAAGCCTGCCGCTCCGGGCCGTGGTGGATCTCGACGCCTCCCGAGTCGGCGAAGGTCAGGCGGCACGTGTCTGCGCGGTACGTGGCCACGGAGAGGGCCGCGGTGCGTCCCTCGGCGAAGAAGCGGGTGGTGACGACGAGGACCGGGGCCCCGGGGAGCCGGTCGAGTTCCTTGGCGTCGCCCGCGCTGGCCGAGCCCAGCTCCACGGCGCGGTCCTCGCCCTCCAGCTCCAGACGCTGCAGCTCGCGCAGCACGGCACGCGCGCGTGCGGGCCCGGACGGGGCGTCGATCCCCGACAGATCGGGCACCGAGGACGCCGGGACGTAGAGCAGCTCGGCGGCGACCGGCTGTCCGTGGGACACCCGGGAGCGGCGCACGGTGTGCACTGACTCGTCGGCGCCGGTCTCCAGGGCCGCTGCGACAGCGGACGGCGGCACGGACTCGGTGCAGTCAAGGGGCTGCCAGGCATCACCAGCGGCACCCGGCCAGGCGTGCTGCTCGGTACCGACGGCCACACCCACACGCGGGGGCGCGACGGTCGTGCCGACACCGCGCCGACGCTGGAGCCGGCCTTCCAGCTCGAGCTGTTCGAGGGCCTGGCGCAGCGTGGCGCGGGCCACCCCGAAGCGGGCGGCGAGGTCGCGCTCGTTGGGCAGGATCTCGCCGACCGAGAACTCGGAGTCCAGTGCCTCACTGAGCACGGTCTTGAGATGCCAGTACTTCGGTTCCGGCACCGATTCCAGCTGCGTGGTCCCCACCCTGTCCTCCGCAATCGCCGTGATCCGGCGGCGTTTTAGCGCCCTTGTTTATTAAAGGTTGTTGCACTTATCTGCGACCATAGGGCGGCCCTCACCCTTGGTCAAGACCAATCATCGATCCCTTGCGCGACGCGCGTGCCACCTGCAGCGGAGCGTTCATGAGGCGTTCTCACGAAGCCGTCTTCGTGACATCACGGCAAAGCCCCCGTCGCACGACGGGGGCTTCGGGGCGGCCGGAGATCAGCCGGTCGGCAAGGACCGCAGCTTGTCGGGGTTGCGCACGATGTACACCGCGCGCACGAGACCGTCGACGACGTCCAGCTGGATCACGCTGTCGGGCTTGTCCCCGGCCATCGCCAGTGCCGCGAGGCCGCCGTTGACCTCAAGGAAGCGCAACGAGATCCCGGCGGTCCCGTCCTTGCCCACGGCACCGATGACGAAGCGGCCCACCTTGTCCGCGGTCTCCAGGATCCGCAGCGGCGCCTTGGCCTTGCCGCCGCTGTCGCCCACCAGCCGGACGTCCGGGGCGAGCAGCGCCATCAGCCCTTCGAGGTCGCCCCCGGCCGCGGCGGCGAGGAACCGCTCGGTCACGTCCCGGCGCCGGGCCGGATCGACCTCGTAGCGCGGCCGCCGCTCGTCGACGTGCCGGCGGGCCCGCCCGGCGAGCTGACGCACGGCCGCCTCCCCACGGTCGAGCACGGCCGCGATCTCGGCGTAGGGGTAGCCGAAGGCCTCCCGCAGGACGAACACGGCGCGCTCCAGCGGCGACAGCGACTCCAGGACGACGAGAACCGCGAACGAGACGGAGTCGGCGAGGACGGCACGCTCGGCGGTGTCGGGGACGGCGTCGCCGTAATCGGTGAGGTAGGGCTCCGGGAGCCAGGGGCCGACGTACGACTCGGCCCTCGTGCGGATGCGGCGCAGCCGGTCGATGGCCAGGCGGGTGGTGATGCGCACCAGGTAGCCGCGCGGTTCACGGACCTCCGTGTGGTCCGTGCCGGACCAGCGCAGCCAGGCATCCTGGACGACGTCCTCCGCGTCGGCCACGCGCCCGAGCATCCGGTACGCGACCCCCATGAGGACAGGACGGTGTTCTTCGAAGACGTCGGTGGCGGTTTCGGCGGTCACCGCACCATCCCAACCGACGCGGCGCCGGGCTGTCCAGGCGGAATCGATCCGTCCCGCCTCGTGCCCCGACCAGAATGACACGCGGGCCGCCAGCGGTCGGCGGAGCGGTACGGGATGCACGGGTGCGGTACGCGGCTACGGGCGTGGTCGAGGCCGGCCGCACGCTGGGCGGCAGGAGGGTGGAGCCGGCGGGGGAGATGTGGCTGTCGCCGTGGATCGGCCTCTTCCAACTGTTCGGGCATCCGGACGTCAACCTGGAGATTCGCAGAGCGCGTTGACGGGCGTACGGCCCCTGGCGCGGGGCGGGACGAGCCGCAGGAGGAACGGCGACCGGGGGCTACCCGTCGGTAGCAATTGCTGACAAGCTGTCCCTGCCGTCCGCCAGTCAGACCCCAGACGAGGAGCACCCCCATGTCCGCCACCGTCTCCTTCCAGGTCCCCACCCCGCGCGGCCCGCACGACGTGAACGTCTCCTACACGCGCGTGGGCACCGGAGAGCCGCTGGTCCTGCTGCACGGCATCGGGCACCACCGGCAGGCATGGGACCCGGTGGTGGACATCCTCGCGGCCGAGCGGGACGTGATCGCCGTGGATCTGCCCGGGTTCGGCGCGTCACCGGGTCTGCCGGGCGGCCTGGCCTACGACCTGCCCACGACGAACACCGTGCTCGGCGCCCTGTTCGAGGCGCTGGAACTGGACCGCCCACATGTGGCGGGCAACTCGCTGGGCGGCCTGCTGGCCCTGGAACTCGGCCGCGAGCGGCTCGCACGGTCCGTCACCGCCCTCTCCCCCGCCGGGTTCTGGTCCGAGGCCGAACGGCGCTACGCGTTCGGCGTGCTGATCGCCATGCGGCAGATATCCCAGCGGCTGCCGGTGCCGCTGGTCGAGCGGCTGGCGCGAACGGCAGCCGGTCGCACCGCCCTGACGAGCACCATCTACGCCCGGCCGGCGCGGCGTTCACCGGATGCCGTGGTCGCCGAGACGCTCGCCCTGGCGCGGGCCATCGGGTTCGACGCGACCCTGCGAGCCGGCACCGAAGTACGGTTCACCGACGACCTCCCGGGGATTCCCGTCACGGTGGGCTGGGGCACCCGCGACATGCTGCTCGTGCGCCGTCAGGGGATCCGCGCCAAGCAGATCATCCCCAAGGCCCGGCTGGTACGGCTGCCCGGCTGCGGCCACTGCCCGATGAACGACGACCCGGCGCTCGTCGCCCGCGTCATTCTGGACGGCAGTCGCTGACGGTCGCCGACTCGGACACCCGCTACACCGAGAAGAGCGTCGACGTCCTCGCGGCGCGCGCCCGGCGGTCTTTCAGCATGATCTAGCGCGGAACCCCGGGCGTTAACGCCCGGGAGGAAGCGCTTCTCAAGATAGGGGTGACCCGCACGGGTGCACGGGTGCACGGGTCCGCACTGTTGGCCTCAGCCGGGACGCTTCTGGTTCTCGATGTA
>NZ_BMQA01000024.1 GCF_014647875.1 Streptomyces brasiliensis
CCCTCTCCCGACCCCCACCGGGGTCGGCGTCAGGGTGTCCACCACTCAGGGGGAGGTCCCACACGTGACCCGACTGGCGCTGGCCGACCTGGGCATCAAGCCACTTCCCCGCGGCTTCTCCGCCCTCCGATCCTTGCTCTCTGTAGAGCGATCTGCCCTGCTGATCACCGTTCCCATGATGATCTCGGCGATCATCGCGTCCCACTGAGCCAGATCGCACACAGAGACTGGCGGCACCTGGTCCGTTACGGCAGCGGGAAGCCGAGCTGCTCCGCGGCGGTTGCGAGCCCGGCGGCGCCCCACCGCTCCACCACCTGCTCCGCCGTGGACAGGGACCGCAGTTCGGCACGGTCGAGGTGGAGCATCCCGTCGAGGTGGTCGGTCTCATGTTGCATGATCCGCGCCCCGAGCCCGGCGTGCTCTTCCACCAGGCGCTGTCCCGTCTCGTCCTCGCGGTCCAACCTGATCCGGTCGGGACGAGCCACCACGGCCTGCCAGCCGGCCACACTCAGGCATCCTTCGAAGCTCGCCGTCCGCGGTCGGCCCACAGCCTTGTACGAAGGGTTGACCAGCACGGTGAACGGCACCGGCTGCTGTCCGCGCTCGATCAGCCGGGCGGAGAACTCCGCAGGCGTCGCCAGCACCGCGAGCCGCAGTGGAAGCCCGACCTGGGGCGCGGCCAGTCCGACGGCTCCGTGGGTCTGCTCCATCGTCTCGCGCATCCTGGCGATCAGACGCTGCAGCATGTCATCGTCGAGCTGCCCGTCGTAGGAATCGGTCTTCTGGCGGAGTACGGGATCGCCCGCCTGGATGATGCTCAACGGCCCCGGCTTCTCGAGGAGTTGGGCTGCCTTGTCGGTGAGTTCGGTGCTTCCCATATCTGACCTTTCGGATGTGTCCCGGTGGTGCCGAGCGGACTTCGAGGTGACGCGTAATACCTCGCCCCTGCATAAGCGGTGCCGGGCCGGTGCGGGTTCACACCCCTGCTGAAGGAGTGAGGAAAAACACGTGCGCAGTATCGCTGCGCAAACATGTGTCACAGAAAGCAAAATACGTGTGTTCGATGTACGATGCATGCATGATGCAGGGCGGGGTGTGAACGCGATCTGTCATCGTCCGCCGGCGGCCCCATGAGCAAGGCGGTTCAGGGCATTGACATCGATGAGGGAAAATCGCTGACGGCACAGTGAAGCGGCTCCGCACCCGCTGATCGTGGGCGCCGGCTGTCGCGAACCGGTTAAGGGCGAGAGGTCGCGTTCGAGATCACGCAGGGACGAAGGGTCCGGGGGCGGAGAACATCGTCCGCGCCTGAAACCTCCGAACCGCCTGCTCTGGTACCGCCGCGACGCCGAAATCGCTCCGAACGGGCATGCGGCCATCTCCGGGAGAATCGTTCTGAGCGAAGAATCGAACTGTTCGAATTAGGCGCGGATTGGCTACCGTTCGCCCCATTTACGAGATTCGAGTGAGGGCGCCGCCGCTGCCCCGCCCTCACTCGTCGAGGAGGGACTGGGGTACGCGACACGAGCGGCAGAGCGGCACGATTGCCCGGACGGCAAGCAAGGCGTCCTACAGATCGTTCCTCATTGACGTGACGTACATGAGGAACGATCCACGGAACGTCTCAGGTAGCCCGACGGAGAGGAACGACGACCCGCTCCCCCAGCCGCCCGGGGGTGAGCCGGTAGTACTTGATGTGCCCGATCTTCTCGGTTTCCTCGAGCCAGCCGAGTCCGATGACCTGTTTCCGGGTTCTGGAGAAGACGGGCGGCGCCATGCCGACCAGCTGGGCCAGCTGGGCCGCGGTCTCCAGAACGGCACCTGAACGATCAGTCGGGTGCAAGGCGTAAAGCATCACGACGAGACGCTGGTTGGCGGTCATACCCGCCGTGGCCTCCAGCAACCTGAGGTTCTGCTGCTTGGCCTCACTGGTCACTTTGCCTCCCACCGTGCTGGGGTGTTCTCGTTGAAGCCAGGGATGTCTGGTGGATTACATGCTTTCACCGCTTCACGCTGCTCCAAGCCTGTTCCATGGAAAGCAATGTAAGGACTGATGCGGTAGAGCTTGTAGTTCCCGATACGTCCACGGACGACCAGGATGCGGTGCTTGGTGAGTTTCCTGTTGATTTTTCCGACCGCGTCCGTCGACATCCCCACCCTCTTTGCGATGTCGGCTCCCGTGGCCCTCAACGGCTCCATCCCCTCGGGAGATACGCCGATCCACCAGAGGACGAGAAACTTCTCACTGGGGGTGAAGGCCCTCGACTCGGTGATGGCCTCGACCCTGGCTTTGTCCACCTGGGTATGCCTGCCGGAGAAGGCATACGGCGCATAGGGAATCGGCTCACCCGTGTCGGCGTCGACCAGCCTGCGTACTGCTCCCAACACGCCCTCCGTGCATCGGTCATTGCCGCGCTGTTCCATAGGGGCGGTCTTCAGACCGCTCTCATGAACTTAACGTACATGAGCAGGAAGTCAATTAACTACGCCTGTCGGCCGTGTCGCTTGCCTGTCGGGCCACATGCGCACCCCTCGCCCAGAGCCTCATCGCCGCGCGAGAGATGAACGTGACGTACATCTACAACGATCCTGGAACAGCGGTACTCAGTTGCTGTGGACGTGGTGGCGGTTCCTCATGACTGCTTGGCAGTCCAGAAAGACTGGGGACCGCGTCTCCTGAAACTGGGTACTCAGCTCCTCCGATCCGCCTCCACTGTCACAGGATCTGCCTGGCAGTTCGTACGATCTTGGTCGAAACGCCTATTTCCGCAGGTCAGACCCGTGTTGGAGACGTTGCTCTCTTACCTTGTGACACAGGGCCGTATCCCACTCCCCCACCCCACCCGACCCCGTATGGGCCGTCTCCAAGCGACTGCTTGATCCGGCACTCCGACCGGCTTGGTCCATGACACCGCCGCTCGGCAACACTTCCCCCCTGTGCGCCCGCACCACAGAAAGTCAGCCACGACGAACCGGTACACGGTCTCTCAGCCGCACGTGTGCCTCGGTCAACCCCCACTGGGCCCAGCCACGCCACAAGTCTTTGAACCCACCACAATGAGGCAGCCGCCGACGAAACCGCAGGCGATACGCCGGGACGCCGCAAGCCCCACCAGGGCTGGCCGACTGCGGACCCCTACCCAGGAGGACGGCGCGCGGCCGGAGGAGCAGAGCCGATCGGGGCAAGCGCGGCGACCAGAGGCGGACTTGATCAACCGACGGCCTGTCCGCTTATTGCCGCGTGATAGCGAGAAAACGCCTGTGGCCGGCACGAGGAAGTGCTCGTGCCGGCCACAGGCGCGATGATCACGAAGCGCGGGTCCGAGACCCCAAACGCTGGCTCTGATGCTCGTTCAGGATGTCCAGCATCTTGTCGAACTCTTCGTCACTCATCTTCTGGATGAGGTGCATTGCGATGAACGCACCGTCGTCGTAAGGGAGTCGGCGAGCAGACCCCGACTCCGCCTTGCCCGGCTCCTCATCGGCAGACACCCTGTCGGCCGCCCGGGGATCGGGCACGCTCTCCCCCTGCTCGACTGAAGCGTCCTGCTCGGGGGGATCAACTGCCTCCGCTGCTGCTGGCGTTATGTCGGCAGCAGCAGCACCGGCACCGGTGGAAGGGCTGCTCGCAGGCTCACGCGTGCTTGTGCGGGTGGGAGGAACGATCTTCGGCGGCTCGGGGGTCGGTACTTCCTCAGCGACCTCCCGGTCGTCGACGGCCTGGGAAGGCACGGGGACTTCCCGCGTGGTCTCTTCGTAGGGCGCGACTGGTGCGGGCACCCTCCGCTCCGCATCCTTACGCGCGCGTTCGGCCTTGAGCTCTTGGAGGGCGGCTTCCTGCCGGTCCTGCGGTTCCTTGGCAACGGAACGCAGAAGTTCGACAGGCTCCTCCCCCACGACTGCCTGAAGTTCTGGGCTCAGATTGAGCAGAGAAAGGCGCTGGGACACCCAACCCTGGGATTTGCGGAGCCGCTTGGCAAGCTTGACCTGTGACCCGTGAATGGCGAGCAAGCGTTGCAGAGCCCGTGCCTCGTCGAGGGGATCGAGGTCGTTTCGATGGATGTTCGCGACGAGTGCCGATTCAAGGATGGCGTCCCCGTCACTGCCCTGCTCATCGTCGACCATGACGTTGAGGTGGGTGAGGCCCGCCTCGCGAGCGGCCGCCAGTCGACTGCTGCCGTCCACGACGACATGAGTGGTGTCGGGCTCGAGGTCATTCGCACGGGCCGGGTTGGCCTTGATGTAGGCGTCACGGTTCATGACCGTGATGGCCTGCTTCTGGCCGTGTTCCTCGAGGCTGCCCGCGAGTTCGGTCAGATCGCCGAGGGTGGTGCGGGGGTTCTCGGGGTTGGGGCTGATGCGGCTGACGGGGAGCCGTGTCGGAGGGGCCACTCCTTCGGTCGGTACACCGGTGGCGGCACCAATGGCGGCTCGGCGGGCGCTGACGGGCCGGGTACCGTCGCCGAAGCGTCCGGATCCCAGTTGGGCGGCCTTGCTCATGAGATCTCCCGGGCCAGTGCGCGCATGGCAACGGCCTGCTGCGAGGCGGGCGCGTAGCTCAGCAGGGGCTGCTTCATGCGGACTGCCTCCTTCTGTTCCTTGAGGTCGGTGATGAGGCCGACGACTCGCGGATCCTTTATGTCGATCCATCCCTGCAGAGACGACGTGGCGATGTATCCGCGTCGGCCGTCGTAGAGGTTGACGACGATGCCCAAGTAGTCGATGTCGAGGGCGAGGTCGTTACGGAGATCCTCTATCTGGTTCGTCAGCAGGTCGTAGGCGTCAGCGGAGCTGTCCTCAGCCTGGACGACGATGAGGGCTCCGGATTGACCCGGCCCTTCACCGTCACGCCGGCGCCCGTAGTAGGCGGCCGCATCCATGCTGAGGCCGAGGCTGGGCGGGCAGTCCACGATGATTACGTCGTAATCGGCTTCGAGTGGCATCAGTGCCCGCTCCAGGGCCGCCTCGCGAGCGCGCACCGCAGACAGGCGTACGTCGAGCAGGAAGGCGTCATGACATGCGGGCAGGAGGTGCAGCCGCCCCCCGAAGTGCTCGTCGTCGACGGAGACAAGCAGATCCCGCAGGTCACCCTTGGGCTCGCCTGCCATGTGGTTGGTGAGGCTGTCACCGTTCATCGCCAGAGGGGCAGCGCCCAGTTGGTTGGTGAGGTGGCATTGCGGATCGAAGTCGACCAGGAGGACACGGAGTCCGTGTCCCGGAAGCTTCTCGATGTCGAGCGGGTCGGTATCGGTGTCGCTCGCGTCGGCCTGGGCATCTCCAGCCCGAAGAGCGGCGGCCAGGGCCTTGGCGACGCGCACGGGGAACAACCGGTTCGGGTCCTCCGAGAGCGCCTCCCCCACGCCCGCGGTGATGGCGGTCTTGCCCACGCCGCCCTTCTGGTTGCAGACGACGATGCGACGGGTGACGTCCGGGCGCTGGACATCCGGCGCGGGGTTCGTGTCGAGCCAGAGCTGGACGGACTGGGCGAGACCCTGAATGAGGGATACGCGCCGGTCCTCCGCGATGCTTCGGAACTCCTCCCACTGCCCTGGCGGCAGGAAGGTGGAGAAGGACTCGGCTCCAGCGGTGTCGACCGAAGCCGTGGCTGAGGCAAGGTCGCACCAGGCGTCAATGCCCTGCTCGACGGCGGTCTGGATCTCGATGCCGAGTTGGGCGGTTCTGACTTTGAGGCTCTGCCGGAGCCATCCTGGCAGCTTGGAGACGACCTTGGCCCGGTCGCTCGAGGTTGCTGGCATACTCATGGCGCTACCTTACTAACGTCCTAGATCATCTGCTGTATCGACACGTTAGTTAGTGCGACTTGATGACGCGTAGGGGCCTGACACCCCTATTACGGCGTAATAGCTCCGTCGGGTTCACCCCAGGCGCATGAGGCCATCCCCGCTCCTCAGCGGCGTCTCCCCCACAAGCCCTTGAGCCCCCCATTACCTTCTTGCCAGCCCTGGCCCCGCAACGGGCTCCCGGTCTCCGGAGCCGGCATGACTGGACGCTGTCGTCATCGCGGACGCGGCCCGCGACATGCCTCACACGCTGCGCTCGGTCGAGCTCGAAGACGAGACCATCGCCGAGCTGGAGGTGATCGTCGGCTTCGAAGATGACCTGGCCGGAGAAGCCAACAGGATCAGCAACTGGCTCCGCGGCCTGCCCCGCGACGAGGAGTTCGGGATCCTCGATTCGGCGCGAACAACCGTCGCAGAGGAGAAACAAGCAACTCAAACGGGCTTCTTCCTCTCCGCGTTCGCCGCTCTCGCCGACCCGGCATCCAGGGCCTATTACGACAGGAAGATCAGCCAGGTCGAGCACGACACCCAGGCCCTGCTCCGCCTCGCCCGATGCCGAGCCGACGTCCTGTTCGCCATACTCCACGACGGCACCTTCTACGAACCTCAGGCGGCAGCAGCGGTCACATGACCGGCGGTTCAGCAAGGATCACGACGCGGTCGGCTTCAGCATCAAACCCGAGTACTGGATGGCCGTAGTCGCCCTCTGGATCCATCAACACCGGCTTGCCAAGCCGTCGCCCGATCGCCCGATCGCCCGATCGCCCGATCGCCCGAAGAAAAACGCAGAGCACGTCGAGTCGTTCCTGCCCCTGAAGCTCTCGCAGATCCACATCGAAGTCGATCTCATCGGCCGCATGGAAGCGGAAGATCGCCAGCACATCGTCAGAGGGACAGACCCGCAACTCAGGGAACTCTGCGTCAACCGGTCGGGAAAGCACTACCTCGGCCCGGGGTACAGGCAGCATCGTCTCGCCTTCGGAGTACTGGCACTTCCAGCCGCTTTCACCAACGAGGTCGAGGAGCGCCTGCCAGTCCTCCACCGAGGCGTCTGACACGCGCACGTCTGGCAGCGACCCCATCAGGTCAGGGGCGAAGAAGCACGCGACGTCAGCCCATAGCAGCTCGGACACCCCGTCATGCTGCCCGCCATCCAACCCAGCCCCAACCCGATTTTCCTTGACGAACCAGATGGTGGCCCCGGGCGGTGCGGGTCTGTCGAGCCCTCAGATCTATTACGGCGTAATAGCCACAGCACGATGGACAGCTCGGCCTCCCCATCACTCTGCTCTGCCCGAAGCGTCCGATGCCTCGCTCAATGGTCGTGGTTCGAGCCGCCCTTGTGCTGTGCGTCAGGGCTTCGTCAGTCGGCAGATCTGGATGGTCATACCAATGAGTGTCAGAAGACTGCGCTCGGCGACTGCGCTCGGCGCCAGCCGGCCGGCGCGACGGCTGGCACCATCACGGCGCCGCCGAGCGCTGCCAGGCCGGCCACACCACCGTGCAAATGCCGGGGGACCGCGGACCGCTAACGCCCGAGTGGAGCGGTCCGCATGCACGACTGCCCCGGCCGACCTCACCAATCGCCCTGGCAGCCCCGGCGTCGAGGAACGCGTGGTGTCAACTGCGGGAGCAGCACCGCGTCGGTCTGCTGCAACTGGCTGGACTGGTGCAACTACAACCTGGCTGCTCTCCCTCTACCTATTACGACGTAATAGGTAGAGGGAGAGCAGCCAGGTGGCCGACGGTCCCAGGTACAGACCACAAACACATTCACGCCCCCGGCACCTGGGCGTCTGAGAAGCCGGCCTCGTTGCTCAAGACCTGTCCCTGTTGGAGTTCCACAGCAGCAGCCAGCGCCAGACGGGCCTCCTCGGTCAGTGCGGCAGAACGAGCCGAGCGCCTCTCCAATTTGGTCAGGGCCCGCAGCGCCGCGTCGAGATAGCGGTTCAGGCTCACCATTTGCAGCGGTGTCTGGCAGTGGGGCAGTACTGCCTCGATCTCCTCAAGCCAGTAGTCGATGTCGTCGTCCCGCAGCAAGGCCTCGCGTTGTTCCAACAGTCGAGTGGCAACCGGCACCATGAGCTCATGCAGTCGCTGCGCTGCTTCCTGGGCTCGGCGCTCGGCGGCCTGCTCCAGAGCAAGTCGGCGCTCCGCTTTGAGAACCGCCTCGGGGGTCCGGCGCACATGGTTTGCTAGGGGAGTCTCATCGATCAGCTCGACAGCCTTCAGCCGCTTCGCCTTGTTGTAAGCAGCGTTCGGCGCACCCACTGCCATCGCGGGAGCCAGCTGGATCCATTGGGCTCCTGCGTTTCGCGCGTCATCCACTGCGCGTGCCTGGTGGATCTCGGTCTGTTCGCGCAGGTACTCCCACAACTGCACTCGCTTGAGAGCTGCGGCACGCTGCACCTCAGTCGATTGCCTCCGTAGCGCCTGAACGTGCTTCTCCACATACAGCAGTGCACCGAACAGCTCGTCGTCGGCCGGCATGCGCTCCACGTCCGGATCCTCTGCCTCCTCGTGTATCTGACGCAGCTCGCCGACAACAGCCGGAGCATCGAGGGGACCGATCCGCATCGATGCTCTGATCAGCGGTTTCGTGGGGCGAGCCGAGCTCCGCTTGCGTTTCGTCATGCTGACAATCCTGGCCCACTGGGCCCGTTTCACAGAATGTGAAACGGCTCATTCGAGGATGAGGCAACCCGAGCAAAAAACAACAGCCCTGCTCCAACGCATGGCTGTGATGGGCATGGGCCTATTACGGCGTAATAGCAAGCTTCCTCATCAGCCACGCTGGCCATGCCGACGTAGCTGATGCTGTGCCACAGAGGTCCGTAGCGCTGGCAGTTGGTTCGACAGGAGGGCGTCTCCTCCAGCTCGGGCCAGACGACGAGGATTCTCGACAGCTTCATCGACGGGCGTCCCGCTCACGATCGTGGGCGAGGTGCACGTGAGGTACCGGTGGGGGAGCGGCTGAAGGTGCAGGTCGCGTTCGGGGGCCCATTGCACCCGGGCCGGAGCTCGCTTCAATTGGCGCTTCCACGTGGCGCGGTCGGCGTGGAGCCCGTGCTCGTAGTGGGACAGGCAGGTGTGTTCCAGCGCCCACTCGAAGCCTTCACGGGAGATCTCGACGGCGAGGACGGTCTCCTGCCCTTCCTTGGCGCCCACCCGCAGCGGTACATCATCCGCAGGAACGACGGCTTGATCCATGTCTCTTAAGTCTGAGCACGGCCATTGTCAGTGCGGTGCGATTCACTGTCCGCCATGGAGCTCACGCAAGCGACCGTCAACGACCTGCTGGCCCAGCTCGGCCCGGGGGACAGCTACATGTATCTGTCCAGCGAGCTGGACCCGCAGGCTCTGACCGACCTGCTCGCCAGCAGGTACGGCGCCCCGCGCACCCTCGTCCTCGACGGTTTCACCGATCCGACGGTCGACGATTCCAGGGGCGCGGCTCTCCTCGTCCCCTTCGAGGACCGAGCCGTGAAGATACGGGCGTGGGCGTACGGGAATCAGTGGGTCGGCACGGGTGCGGCGCGAGACACCGAAGGGGTCGAGCGGCCAGTGCTGGTGGTCGCTCACCGGCAGGTGCCAGAACCCTTGGCGGTCGCTCCGGACGAGGACGTCGACTGGATGGAGCGGCTCATAGGGATCACCGGCTGGACGCAGCCCGCCCAGCGGCCGGACGTGTACTGGGCGGAGGTGGAGTCGCGGCTGGGCACCGCGCTCCCGAGGGACTACAAGCGCATGGTCGAAACGTTCGGCGTGGGCGCCTTCGACGGATACCTGGACCTGAACCAGGAGCCGTGGGCGGATCTCAGGGAGGACGGGCTGCTCATCTGGGCGGGCACGGAGCACGAGGACCTGTACTGCTGGAGGGCGGACAGCGACGACCCCGACCGTTGGCCCGTCGTCGTCCGGTCCTTCGACGGCAAGGACGCCGCCTTCGACTGCCAGGCCGCGGAGTTCGTCTGCCGCATCCTCATCGACCCGCACCACCCGTACACGATGGCCCGCTATTTCGACACCCACTGGTTCATGAGCTACCGGAAGAGCGACTGACCGAACCCGCGCGCGCCGATGGCATCCGCAGCCAGGTGGGCCAGTGCCTTCGGGGAACAGGGCAGAAACACTCGTCTGACACAGCGGACTCGGAGTGAGAACGGGCCCTTGTTCTGCCTTCGGAACTCGGCCACGAACATCTGACGCGACACAACCGATACACCAGTGCCGCCCCTGGCTTCAGGCAAGCGAGACCCGACGCCACCTCTGTAAGCCACGCCCGCCGGGTGCCACTTCGGGACAGCAAACCAGACCGCTATTACGCCGTAATAGCCTCCGACTGATCAAACAGCACTCCGTCCACTAGGGGCCAGGAGCTACCAGTACTTCGTTTGTCTCTCGCGCTATGAGTAGTCGGCGTCACCACGGCGTGAGGCTGGGGGAGTGGCGTTCGTTGCCTGTGTGCAAGGGGTTGACGCTGAAGGGCCAAACGCAAGCCGACTCAGACCGATGGCCGACGGCTGTCAGCGCGGTGCGACCCTGAAGCTCAAGACCATCAGGAACGTCTCCGTCGACGGAGCGACGCAGGAACTCGGCGCCTCGGATGGCCTTGTGGCGGTGCCACCCCTTGCGCGAATAACTGCGCGACCTCGAACCACAGCCACCTTCTGCTCCGGGCTCCACTGCTGTTCACCTGTGGCCGGTAGCTGCCCGCCGAGCAGGGTCGGTACTCACACCTGCGCGCGTGCTCCACAGCCCGGGGAGCCGCCTGACTCAGAAGACTAGGGTGTGCGGTGATCGACGACTGGAACATGGACAGAGTCAAACGCTTCCGCGCCGAGGCAGCGTCCCGGGGGCTGCCGACGGAAGAGGTTGAGGAGTGGATACGGCTCGCCGTGCCGGGCACGTTCTTCACGCAGGGCGGTGACGGGCCGCTCGCGGTCCGGATGGGGGGGGCGCCCCGATGCTGCCGGAAGGCGGGCCGGACCCGCGCCGGAGCCTCGTCGTCTCCGTCGACTGTGCGCTGCTGCCGACGGGCGCGGCCGGACTTCCCCTGCCGGGCGACGGCCACCTGCTGTTCTTCGCCGACCCCGACCTGGACTTTCGTGGCCAGAGGAACGACGCCGTGTGCTACGTCCCCGCCGGGGCACCGACGGCGGTCCGGCACGTCGCCACCACGTACGAGCCGTTCCCATCACAGGACATGCGCACGATGTGACATCACTTGTCCCCGCCGATGCCGGAGAGTTTCGCCATGACGTGGGACGACGACCCCGACGACGAGGAGTACCAACTGGCCGATGACTTGCAGGACGCCTGGACGCAGGTGGGGGGCTCGTGGCCGATCTAGACCTTCGCACTCGCCGGTCACCCGCTCATCATGAACGACGATCCCCTTCTCCTTGCCCGGGACAGTGAGCCGAAGGCAGCAAACACAAAGGACACCGACGACTGGGTTCTGCTGGCCACTTGGCTCTGCGGCCAGGAGGTCAGGTGGCTGGACTCGGGTGTCGTCAGCTGGATGATCCGCCGTCAGGGCCTGACGGGCCTCCGCTTCGACCGCGTGTACGGTCACGTCGAGATGGGGGGACGGCGACTCCCGGCTCCCTTCGCACGGGACGGAGCCGTAGAGGCGGTGCCTCGATGTCGGGGAAAAAACCGCCCCGTGCAGCACCGATGACCTGCCCATAGTGGGCCGCACGGGCCTCGGCAGTGGCGACGTCCAGGTGCCGCTGGCTATCACGTCCATCCTCCCGGATGGCAGTACGCAGTTCCTGCAAAAAGACTGCAGGAACAGGCTTCAGCCCAAGCACATACCTGAGCCCCATTACGAGCCTGTAGGCGAGAGCCGGGGGAGTGCCTCCAAGAGCTTCAGGAGCCCGCCAGCAGCACCGACGACGGCTGTGGGCTCTGGCCGGACAGAGCGATACGTGCACCTCACGGCAAAGGAACGTATCTTCTCCAACCCGACATCAGCCACCTTCCCGACAAAGAGGCATCCGACGCAAAAAAAACGGCGCCGGAATGGCGGGTCCTGCGCGCGGGGCGAGTGAACGCGAAGCAGGGACTGAACAGATTCCGTTGGGGCCCGCCACCACGGTCGCCCCGGCAGCCGTTTTCGAAGAGCCGGTCTTACGGGGGAGGGGCTGAGGGACCTTGCCCGGGACTGGGAGGGACTCTGGTTCTTTCGGTCCCTGACCTTCCGTCCCTGACGTTTGCGCAGGTCAGAGCCGTTCCCTCCCCTCCGCCAGGGACTGTAGGGACTGAAGAACGCAATTATGACGTAGATAAGTGATGTGTTCGTACGCGCGCGCATACGAACACCACATCAAAAACAGCTCATAATGGCGAAGTTGAGTCCCTACAGTCCCTCTCTCGAGCGGTTATGAGGCCCTGACCTGCACTGATGCTCAGTGACTGACCAGGAACCGGCGATGTGCACAGCCCCTGCCGTTCGGTCCCTGGACCCTTCCGTCCCTTCCCTGGTGCAGCCGCCCCCTCGAAACGCGACATGCCTTCTGCGCGTCGGTCCCTTCAGCCCCTAGGGTTGGAAGAAACCTCCGAGTCAAGGGACCCAAGGGACCAGGAACCTGATAGAAACGGCTCGCGGGTTGGACAGACCCTTTTTCGGCGAAGGTGGGCCTTACACTCTTTTCGCATCAGAGTCCCTTCGGTCCCTGACGAAGCGGGCTCCCTGTCAGGGGTGTGAAGTGATCGGGCAGACGACAGAAGTGACGAGGACGATTCCTGTGCCGCGCGAAGGTGAGAACCGAGACAGTGCAGCCAGAAACGCGCCCACGTCACCGCGAGCCGTCGCGCGGTGGTGTGCTGCGCAGGGTTGGCCTGTCCATCCTCTGTCCCCGGGTCGGAAGACCCCTGTCGGGAACTGTTCCTCCTGCTCAGGAGCCAGACACGAGCCGACGTCGTGCCCCTGCCTGCCTGCAGGACGCCCTTGCCATGGTTTCCACGCTGCGACGACCGATCCGGGCCTTGTCGATCGATGGTGGGCCGACACCCCGTCCGCTGGAGTGGGTGTCGCCTGCGGCCCTGCCGGCCTCGTCGTGATCGACATCGACGCTCACCAGGTGTCTGTCGCAGACCGGGCACATTTGTTGCCTGGCATTCCCATCCCCGAGCAGGTCGAGCTCGATGGTCTGGCCTCTGGCTTCGACACGTTGGCGCTGCTGGCGGCTTACCGGGGCGCGAAGGATCCGGCGCAGGACGAGAGCACGCTGCGTGTACGTACGCCTTCCGGCGGCCTGCATGTCTGGTACCGCAATCCCGAAACGTCCACCCGCTACCGCTGCTCGACCGGTTCCGGTCGAAACACGGCGCTCGCCTGGCAGGTCGACGTGCGTGCCAACGGCGGCTACATCGTGGCTCCGGGCACACGTACGCCACAGGGTGTCTACCGTGCGGTGGGGGCGGCGCGGCATCCGGCCATACTTCCGGAATGGCTTCGGGGTGAACTCCGCCGTACGGGACATGTCATCGAGAGCCAGACTCCGGCCGCGGTTGCCGTACCCCTCGCAGTAGCCGCTTCCCCAGCGCGCGCCCCGAGGCGCGCGGCTCCCGCCCATCAGGTCATCGACCCGCTGATCGCCTTGGTCGCGGAGTGTGCCGTCGCCCCGGAGGGGACCGGTTTCACGGAGAAGCTCAACAGGGCTGCCTACACGGCCGGCGGTCTGATCGGAGCGGGGCATCTCGACCACACCGCCATTCGCGACCGACTTGTCCGTGTCGCTCACTATGCCCGCCCTTGGCAGCAGTCTCGGAACGAAAAGATCGTTGACGACGCCCTTGCCGTGGGGTCCGTCCGTCCTCTTCACCTCAAAGGACGCCCATGAGCAGCAGCGCCGAAGGCTCACCACGTTTCGACCCGCAGGCTGCTGCTCAGCAGATGCTCGACCTCGAGTCGGCGGAACTGGTCCCCGGTCCCGTCAGGCTGCCCGCACAGGGCTTCATCGGTGCTTCTGCCTCACCTGTCGCCCCGGGAGCCGGTGCCTCGGCCCTGCTGCCTCCCTCCCTGTCCGACCGGGGGAACGCCCGTCTCTTCGTGGAGCTGCATCACGACCAGTTCCGCCATGTGGAGGGCTTGGGCTGGTTCGCGTGGGACGGCTATCGGTGGAAGCGTGGGGGAGGGGAGAAGGCCGCTCTGTGGGCCGCGGGGGAGATGGCCGAGGACATGTCGGCCACCGATCCGCGTGGTGTCTTCAGCGACCGTGAGCTCGGGCACCACAAGCGGCGCACGTTGTCCACCGCCGGTCTGAAGGCCCTCCTGACGCAGGCGAAGGCGTCCCCGGACATCTCAGTGGATCCCGACAGGCTCGACGGGGATCCCTACGCCCTGTGCACCCCCGTCGGAGTGGTCGACCTGCACAGCGGGCATCTGCGCAAAGCCGACCCCACCCGTGACTTCCACTCCCGTGCCACCAGCGTCGCCCCGCAGGAGATGGAGACGCCCCGCTGGCACCGCTTCCTCGCCGACACCTTCGGTGACGATGACGAGGGCCGGGAGATGATCGACTTCCTGCACCTGCTGCTGGGGTACTCCATCACGGGCGACGTGGGAGCCCAGGTGTTGCCCTTCCTGCACGGTGAGGGCAAGAACGGCAAGTCCGTGCTGCTCGACATCATGATCCAGATCCTCGGTGACTATGCGGACGCGGCCCCGCCGGGCTTCCTGATGGACCGGGGGGCCTTCTCGGAGCACTCCACGGAGCTGACCGAACTGCACGGGCGTCGTCTGGTGGTGTGCAGCGAACTGAAGCCGAACGACAAGTTCGACGAGGCACGCGTCCGACTTCTGACGGGTGGTGACAAGATCAAGGCCCGCCGCATGCGGCAGGACTACTTCTCGTTCACCCCCACCCACCACTTGTGGCTGTTGGGCAACCACCGTCCGGAGGTCTCCACCGGCGGCTTCGCCTTCTGGCGACGCATCCGCCTGCTGCCCTTCACCCGGACGGTCCCGGCCCACCGAAGGATCGACAACCTCGCCTTCGAACTCGTTCGCGACGAGGGCCCGGGGATCCTCCAGTGGCTGATCGAGGGGGCGCAGCGCTATCTGCGCACCAGAGACCCGCTGGAGGGCCCTGACAGGGTCCGTATGGCCACGACGGCCTACGCGACCACCGAGGATCACATCGGCCGCTTCCTGGCCGAATGCTGCACGCGGGACGGAGACTCGGGGAAGGACCTGAGGGTGGAACAGGGATTGCTCTACTCGGAGTACAGCTCCTGGTGCAACGTCGGTGAAGGGATCCGGCCCGCGACTCCCCGAGCCTTTGCGAACCGCGTCCGACAGGAGGTGGGCGTGGCCTCGCCGACCGACATGATCAAGTCGAATGGCCGAAAATACTACCCAGGTATCGCACTACTGGAGCACGCATGACGGCTGACATAGGTCAGCTATCCACACTATGGGCCCTACACCGGTGTCGTCGTGCGCTCTACGATGGTGGTCCGGTCCCGCATGCGGCGGCCCCAGCAGAGCGGCCCGCCACTTGGCGGCGAGCGGGCCGGAGAGAGACGGACAGATGCCCGGACATGCCCCCATGGCCGGGGAGCACGCCGACGAAGGAGGGGCTGCAGCCATGAGTTCGCTGTTGACCGAGAGCGACCTCATCCACGAGGACGAGGTGGTGTGGCTGGAGAACCTCGAAAAGCTGGACTACGTCCGTCAGGCACTGGACAAGACCAGGCGGCGCAACACCAAGCCACCGTACGCGCGCGACGGGCGCATGGTGGGCTACGCACTGCTGGACGAGGACGCTTCTCCGGATCCTGACAGCGGCCTGTACAAGCGCCGGGTGTTCTTCCTGCTTCCCCATGACCGTGACAGCTTTCCCGACGGCCTCTACCGCGAGGGGGCTCCGGGTGAGGCCGTCGACCCGCGCACGATCGCCCCGAAGAAGCCGGGAGCGAAGACGCCCAGGTCACAGAGCGGGACGGTGGCCGTAGCGTCGGCGCCCTGATTCCCTGGCACGGCACAGCACGGGATCCTTCATACAGGGCGTGCAGACAACTCTCCATCACCACTACGAGCCCAGTACCGCACGAGGTTCACACGGGTCGACCCGAGGAGGGGGCCGACCCGCGTGAGGTGCCTCCGGTGGCCTACGCGGCACCGTCCTGCGAGGTGCTGGTCCGAAGGACGAAGTCACGGACCGCGCCCGCGAACAGTTCGGGCTCCTCGATGTGCCCCATGTGCCCGCTGTTCTCCAGCACCAGCAGGTGCGAGTCGGGGATCAGCTCGTTCAGTTCTCGCGCCCAGCGAGGCCCGCAGATCACGTCGTGCCGGCCCACGACGACCAGAGCTGGTGTCTCCAGGCCCTCGAGGGCGGCGCGATCGTCGATGACGTCGGGCGTGAGGTCCACGTCCAGGCCCGAGATGTACGTGGCCTGGATCGCGTCCCGGAACGGGGCCAGCCGTTCCTCGTCGCCCCAGTAGTCGGCGAAGTACGACGGCAGCACACCTTTGGCGACCGCCACGGTCTGCTCGTCGCTGGAGATGCCGGACATCGCGCCGAACGCGGCCAGCACATCGGGCAGTCCGGGATGACCGGCGTGCTTCGCGGCGAACGCCTCCACCATGCGGCCCGCCTCCGCCCCGTGCTCGGGGCCGGTGACGGGTGCGCCCTCGTACAGCACGACGCCCGCCAGCCGCTCGGGGCGGTGCAGGGCGTGGTAGGCGGCCACGAACGCGCCGTGCGAATGCCCCAGGAGGTGCACCTTGGGCACGCCGAGCCGGTTGATCAGCGTCTCCAGGAATCGGCTGTACCTCTCCCGGGTGTAACCGTGCGGGTGCGAGGGGAGACGGCTGTCCTCGGCGGTGCCGATGGGTTCGACGTAGACCATCGTCAGGTGCTCTTCGAGGGCGGGCATGCGCAGGTAGTTCCAGAAGATGCCGGGACCGCCGGAATGCGCCACGCACACCGGGCCGTTGCCGTGGACGTGATAGCGCTGGACGATTCCGTCCGTCTCATAGGAGTGGGTTCCGGGGGAGAGGTTTTCGGTGCCGGACGCCGGGCCGTCGGTGTGTGCGGTGGGTGCGTTCATCGGGATCTCCGTGGGGTCTGCAGGTGTCTGTGACACCGGCAAGACGCTCCGGGTGCCGAGAAGTTCGATCGTCAGAATGTGATCTGGGTCATGTTTCCGGGCAGACGCGGCATGGCCTGCACTCAGGCGGCGGCAGGAGCGGGGACTGCCTGCTAGGGGCGTGGTGTGTGGCAGAGGGAAACCCGGTCGAAGCGGCCACCGTCCAGCGACATGATCCAGGCGACACCGGGCGGGCAGTGGTCCGGATCGTCAGGCGGGTTGATCAGTTCCATCTCCCAGATGACCAGGGACCGGCCGGCCACCACGTGCAGCGGGCGCTGGCGTACACCGGCCGAGAGGTCACCGTCCATCCCCGTCAGCAGGAGGTCGGCTCCGCCGAGCCGCCGGCCTCCGGACAGCAGCGAGACCCCGGGGGAGTAGCGGTCCCTGACCACCTTGCCGAACTCGCCGCGCTCGGCGGCCGCGAGTGTCTCGTGCGCCTCCTGCCAGCTGGCTTCGGTACGGCGTGCCGCGTCCTCGTGTGCCGTGGCCGCGGTGGAGCTGAGAGCCTGGGCGAGGGTGCCGCGTGCCTGACTCAGCCGGCTGCGCACGGTGCCGACGGGAACCGCGCATGCTTCGGCAATCTGCTGGTACGAGGTGATCCCGGTGGAGAAATAGCGCAGAACGAGCGGCAGGCGCAGAGCCGGGGACAACGCCTCGACGGCCTCCCAGATCCAGTCCCGCAGCGCATGGCTCTGCAAAACCTGTTCGGGCGTGGCCCCGTTCGACGGCAGCGGCACCGACTCCATGGGCTCGACACGGCGGGAGGCGCGCAGCAGCGTCCGGCAGTTGTTGCGTACGACCATGCGCAGCCATGGCCCCACCGCTTCCGGATCGCGGACGTCCACGATGCGGCGCAACGCCACCAGCGCCGCTTCCTGCATGACGTCGTCCACGTCCGGGCCCGGCCCCAGCAGGCTGAGCGCCACCGCACGCATCCCGGGCCGGTGACGCTCCAGCAGCACGGCCAGAGCCGATGTGTCGCCCGCCTGCGCGGCCCGTGTCAGTGCCGCGTCCTCCACAGGCCCGATGTCCCTCGGTATCCCGCTCATACCCTGCCCTCCCGGGTCACGATACCGGCCTTCTCTCGACCTGACCGTTCCGAGACACATGGCGACCGGACCAGCGGGGACCTGACGTCGCCGGCGGGGAACCCGTTGCGCGGCGTCAAGGTACGTGTGGCCGGGGCGGCCGGCTGGCCCGGAACGGGGCTCAGTACCAGTGATTCGCCTGCCAGAACGTCCAGGCGGCACACGGGCTCCCGTAAGCGCTGTTCATGTAGTTGAGGCCCCACTTGATCTGGGTGGCCGGGTTGGTGCGCCAGTCGACGCCGACGGAGGACATCTTGGAGCCCGGCAGGGCCTGGAAGAGGCCGTAGGCACCGGAGGAGGCGTTGACGGCCAGGTAGTTCCAGCTGGACTCGTGGTCCACGATGTTGCTGAAGCACTGGAACTGGGCGCCCGGCACCATCTGCGCGGCCATCGCCTGGATCTGCGCGACGGTGTAGGAGCTCCGGACGGGGAAGCTGGAGGCGTCCCGGGAGGCGGCGGCCTTGGCCTCGGCGCGCTCCTTGGCCTCCTGCTCCGCCTTCTCGGCGGCTTCCTTCTTCTGGATCGCGGTCCGGGCGGCGGCCTTGCGGGCGGCCTCCTCGGCATCCTTCCTCGCGCTCATGTCCGCCTGCATGGCCTGGGTGTCGGCCTGGCGCGTCAGGGAGGCGATCTGTACCTGTGCCTGGTGACCCGCGGGTATGTCCGCGAGGAGCGTGGTGTCTGCTGCTGGCGCCTCTGCGTCGTTGTTCTGTGCGGTGCTGCCCGAAGCAACGCCGACGACGCTTCCGACGGCGGTGACCGTGGTGGCGGAGACCACCGCGAATCCCCGGACCGAAATCGGGCTCACGCGTCTTCCTTCCGGTTCGTCCGTAGGGTCGTGCCGCGACTGTTGCAGGTGTCTCACCTGTCGGGTCCGGCAGTTGGAACACTCTGCCGTGCCGGAGTAGACGGTGCAATCTTGGAGCAGGTGTGGATGGTCACACCTGATGTCGGCCGGGTGGTTCACGACGTCGTCACATGTATCTGTTGCGGTGCCATCTCAGCACACCAGCGCCGTAGAAGTTTCACATCGGTCGATGAGCAGGACGCTCATCGACGAGGTCCGCTACCTGCGCGAGTCTTCCCGGCCGAAGTGGTCACCGTGGCGTCCCGCGTCATCGGGCCGATCGAGGACGGGGCACGATGGCGGTTCGAGCACACGATGTCGCGCGAGAGCGGGGAGGAAGCGGCTGTGCGGACCCTCGGTGCCTGGATCGACCTCGGCGTCCGCAAGATCGCCGCGCCGCCACCGGACTGCGGACCGTCATGGAAGCGGCTCGGGCCGCCGACTGCGCGAACCTCACATCGAAGCCCTGACCTCCCGTAGGCCCATGGGGTGTCGGCGGCATCAGGTCGGCTGTGGTGGGTGGAGCGGCCGCCCTCATGTCGGGGAAGAGCATGAGGACGACCGCCCCGTCCTGCGGCCAGGCCAGCCAATGAACACCCTGACTGCAGGAGATCTTCTCTAGGGCAACGGGATTGGTGCCGTGGCGGGTTCACAGGTCGGACGAGACAATCGCGTCGGACGACTCCAGTCCTTCCGCCGGCGGATCGCCCGAAGGCAGGCCAGTCGGGCACGACTTCGCACGCCGTGTCATCCCCGCGGCCAAAGACGAACGACCCGACGGAGGCGCCCTGTTGAGGACCGGCTGCGACGGCACTTCGAGGCACGTCGGCAGATCGGCTCGACAGGCCGGCACGGCCACCCGCCCTCACCTGCGCCGGGCCCGGGCGCAGGGGAGGGCCGGCGCATAGGAGAAGCGCTGCACGGCCGCCGCCGTTTGCCGATCACGCCGTTCTCCGGTGCTCCGGCCTGCCCGCGGACGACTTCGTGCACGTGGCTAGACCTCGTCCCGCTTACAGGCTAATCATAGGAGCAACCGGGAACGTGCTCGCCGAGCGCGATCCTCCCGGGTGATCAGCGTTCTGGCACAGACAGGAGCAACGATGCTCGGCGCGTGTTCAAGAAGGCAGACCCTCCAGTTCCTCCTCGCATCAGCGATCGCGACAGGCTGCGGCACCGCGGCCGGCGGCAGCCGATCGGCCGCGGGGAGCTCCGGCAGGAAGGTCGTCCGCCTTGCCGTGCAGGAACAGAACTTTGCGACCATCCCCCTCACGCTGAGCCAGGACCTCGGCTTCATGCGACAGGAGGGGATAGAGGTCACGGTCACGATCGGGCAGAGCACCAGCACCATGACGGCAGGCCTGATGGGAGGTTCCTTCGATTTGCAGATAGGCGGTTCGGAACTGGTGGTGGCCCGCCAGCAGGGTGCGCCCCTCATCGCGATCGACGGGATGTGCAACAGCCCGATCTGGAGCGTGGTGGCCAAGCCCGGGATCACCGGTCTCGACCAGCTGCGCGGCCGGACGATCGCCACCTCCGGGCCCAGCACGGTGTCGACCGTGGCACTGGTCGCCACTTTGAAGCGTCAGGGGATTCCCCCCGGTTCCTACCGGCAGTTCACGGCAGGCGGTACGGCGGAACGTTTCACCGCGGTGCGCAACGGCCAGGCCGACGCCACAGTGGTCACCTCGCCCCTGGAATTCCAGGCGGTCGACCAGGGCCTGCGCAACCTCGGCTCCCTCTATGACGCCATGCCGAACTTCGCCTCCGGCTTCGTCGTCACGACGAAAACCTTCGCCGCCCACCATGACGCAGAACTGGTCGGCTTCTCCCGGGGATGGCTGCGCACCCTGCGCTGGATGCACGACCCGGCCAACGAGCACGATCTCGTCCAGCGGGTTTCCAAGATCCTCAAGACGCCGCAGCCCGTGATCGAGCAGGCCTACGGCTACTGGCTCACCGGGAAGCGCGCCGAAGCGCTCTTCCCGGCGGACGGAAAGATCGACCTTCCCGCGCTGAACGGCGCGATCAAGGCTTTCGTCGACCACGGGGCGATGAAGAAGGTCACCAGCGTCGACGGGTTCGTCGTCAATACCTACCTGGACCGAGCCACGGAGTCGCTGTGACCACCAGCCGCCCTGCCGCCCCAGCACCGGTCCCCGCGGCATCCCGCAGGACCCGCCCGCTGCGCCCGTTCGGCCGCCGACGCGGCAACCGCGTCAGCTTCTGGGTGGGCTGCGCCTCCATCCTCGGCGGACTCCTTCTGTGGCAAGGCGCCACCGTGGTGTTCCATGTGAACCCGCTGGTGCTCGCCTCACCCACCCAGATCGCCCACGCCTTCGCCGAGATGAGCTCCGGCGGCGAACTGACCGGGCATCTGACGACCAGCCTGCGTCAGTTCGCGGTCGGGTTCGTCATCGCCGGAGCCCTCGGCGTCCTGACCGGCCTGTTGATGGGGCAGTTCCGCTACGTCCGCTATGCCACCGAACCCTGGGTACTGGCCCTGTACGCCACTCCCAGCATCGGCCTGGCCCCCCTGTTCATCATCTGGCTCGGATTCGGATTCGCGGCCAAGGCCTTCATCGTCGTCCTGATGGCCTTCTTCCCGGTCGCCATCAACACCCTTTCCGGAGTCGAGAGCCTTGCCCGGGAATGGAAGGACGTCGCCGCCTCGTACAAGGCCAACGCACTCGAGCGTTTCGTGAAGGTCGCCCTGCCCGGCTCCCTGCCCTACATCTTCACGGGCCTTCGCCTCGCTGTCGGCCGCGGTCTGGTCGGCATCGTGGTCGCCGACTTCTTCGGCGCCCAGAAGGGCCTGGGTTTCCTCATCCTCCAGGGCGCGCAGCAGTTCCGTACCGCCGATGTCTTCGTCGGCACCATCCTGCTCGCGGCCCTCGGCGTCGTCCTGACCACCTTCCTGCGCACTGTGGAACGCAAGGTCTGCCCCTGGAGGACAGATGCGAGCTGATATGGCCGCCGAGGCCACGCACACCGACACCCGTACCGCCGTCGCGGGAGGAGCGCGCCTGCTCCTGTCCGGTGTGGGCATGGAGTTCCCGCAACCCCACACCGGACAGACGCTGACAGCTCTCGAAGGCATCGACCTGGAGGTCACGCCAGGGGAGTTCATCGCCATAGTCGGCCCGTCGGGGTGCGGGAAGACCACCCTGCTCCGGCTCATCGCCGGGATGACGGCGCCCACTGCGGGCACGATCGCGGTCGGCGACAGCACCGCGGCCAGTGCCCGCACCGGCTTCGTCTTCCAGCAGGCCAGCCTCTACCCCTGGCGGACCGTGCTGCGCAACGTCGCCTTCGGGATGGAGTTGCGCACCCGCACGCCCAACCGGCACGAGCGCTCCCGGCGCGCGGTGCGCCGCCAGGCACAGGACCTGATCCGGCTCGTCGGGCTGGAGGGATTCGAGGACTACTACCCGCATCAGATCTCCGGAGGAATGCAGCAGCGCGCCAATCTCGCCCGCGCCTTGGCCATCGCCCCCGAACTCCTCCTCATGGACGAACCGTTCAGCGCACTCGATGCCCAGACCAGGGAAGAACTGCAGATCGAGCTCCAGCGCATCGCCGTACAGACGAACACCACCACGGTCTTCGTCACCCACGACATAGGAGAAGCGGTCTACCTCGCAGACCGGGTCGTGATCCTCACCGGACGGCCCGGTCAGGTCCGCAAGGTGCTCTCCTGCCCCACTCCGCGGCCCCGCCCGCTGGCCTACCAGGTGTCGGACGAGTTCATGGCGCTGCGCAATGCCGCCTGGGAGCTGGTTCATTCGAATTAAACCCCATGAACCTTGCCCGGTGCTCACCGCGACGCGGTCCGCGGTGAGCACCAGGTGCTGTCAGGGGGCGACGTCGCGCCAGCGCACCGTCCGCTCGTAGACCATGGGGAACTTCTCCTCCACATACCGGCGGAACTCGCGCATATGACGGCGCATGGCCCAGCGGGCCCCTTCCGCGTCCCCCGCCGTGATGGCCTCGCCCACGGCCTCATGCGCCCGCAATACAGCCTCGCGCCGCTCCCGGGGATAACTCACGCCCAGCGGCATGCCGTCGGTGATGGAATGCAGCGAGGAGATGAGGAGAGCGAAAAGGCCGTTTCCGGCGGCGGTGGCCACGGCCGCGTGGAACCGGTCGTTCTCCGCCAGGAAGTTCTGCTCGTCGTCGAGGAACGCCCGCATTCCCGCGATCGAGTCGGTGATCTCGTCGGCGACGTCACCTCCTGAGGCGTCGGCGGCCAAAGCGGCCAGCTCCGGCTCCAGGATCTCGCGCGCCGATACCAGTTCCTTGAACGGCAGGCCGCGTAGCTGGAGGAAGAGGCCCAGCACTCCCGCGAGGTCCTGAGCGTCGGGCTCGGACACAATGGGGCCGCCCTGAGGTCCGGCTTTCACCGTGATGACCCCGTTCATCTCCAAAAAGCGCAGCGACTCCCGCAATGTGCCGCGCCCCGCCTCGAACCGCGCAAGCATGTCGCGTTCGCTGGCCATTTTCGTTCCCGGGCCGAGGCCGTCCTCGGTGATGTCGTCGACGATCTGCTGGGCGATCTGCAGGGCTGCCTTCTGTGCCTTGCGGCTCTGGGGCCGGCGCCGAGGGGTCCTTGCCCCCTCCGCGGCCCCGCCGGTGCCGGACACTTCCTCGGCCATGTCGCCCACCCTTTCGCCTCCCGCGCTACCGCTCCAAAAATTCGATTCATGGTACGCCAGGAGGAGAGAAGCATGCTGGCCAGATACAGCGCCGACACCAGTCGGGATGGTGGGGCAGCCCCGGCGTGGAAGGCACGCCCAGCGGCGATCAGGGTCGTCGCGCTGTTTCCGCGGAAGCAGTTCGCCGCAGCTGTAGCAAAGTAATGGTCCATTGATTATCCTAGTTGTGCGGGCCGTTGAGGGTGGCTCATCGGCCCGCTGCCGCGGCTCATCAGGTGCCCTGTACGGTCCGCGCCCAGGTGCCGGCATCACCAGCTGCCGCTGTGCCGGTACGGCGGCACGAACCGGTTCGCGGGGCGCCCGAGCAGCGGGCCCGGGCACACGGCCGAGAAAGCCGGCCGGCCTCGGGAAACCGCACCCCTGAGGCCGGCCGGTACCAGCCAGACCGGGGCCGGCCCTCCGCTGCGGGCCCCACCAGCCACGGACGGCACGCAGGAAGAGAGCAACCATGAACAGCACCCGCTCACGCCAAGGGGCGTCATGACCACCTCCCCGGACAACCAGGAACTGCACCTTCACGTCGAGCAGATCCGCTGGGAAGCCGACGACGTCGTCTCACTCCAGCTCAGCCGCAGGGACGACGCAGAGCTGCCACCCTGGCAGCCCGGCGCCCATCTGGAAGTGCGTCTGCCCTCCGGTCTGACGCGGCAGTACTCCCTGTGCGGACATCCGGAGGACCGCCGCAGCTACACCATCGCCGTCCTGCGCGCACAGCCTGGCCGGGGCGGCTCGGCGGAGATCCACGACACCGCCCTCATCGGACGACAACTCCGCGTCCGCGGCCCGCGCAACCAGTTCCCGCTCCAGCCCGCACCGTCCTACGTTTTCATCGCCGGAGGGATCGGCATCACCCCGATCCTGAGCATGGCGCGCGATGCGACGTCCCGCCGACTGCCCTGGTCCCTCCACTACGGGGGCCGATCCGCCCGCTCCATGGCCTTCACCCGGGACATCACGGATCTCGCCCAGGCGGCCGGCGCCCCCGTGACCGTCCTGCCCGAGGACCGCCACGGGCTTCTCCCCCTGAAGGACATCGTCGAGTCGGCCGGCACCGGCGCGGCCGTATACGGCTGCGGTCCCTCCGGCATGCTGGCGGCACTGCGCGACTCCGTCACGCACCGGCCGGACGTCTCCTTGCACACCGAGCTGTTCACCGCGCCCGCCCCTGAGACCGGCGACGTTTCTGACACCCCGCCCGACCAGCACGACCGGGAGTTCACCGTGGTCCTGGCACGGACCGGGGAGACGGTGCAGGTCACCGACGGCACCACCATCCTGGAGGCCGTGCGCCGGCTGCGCCCCGAGGTTGCCTACTCGTGCGAAGAGGGCTTCTGCGGCACTTGCGACACCAAGGTCCTCGACGGCACCCCCGTCCACCGCGACACCGTGCTCACCGAGGCCGAATGCGACAGCAACACCTCCATGATGATCTGCGTCGGCAGCTGTGCGTCCGGCGAACTGGTCCTCGACCTGTAGGCCGCTGCGGCCCGGCGCATCCACTGCCCGGGCCCGACGGCGCCCCACCACAGTCCACGCATGACCCGACAGCGACGTCAGCCGAGGAACAAGATCCCGTGACCAGCCCAATGGTGCAGCTCCATCACGACTCAGGCAGGGCGGAACTGGTGCTCAGTGCGCCGGAGCGCTCGAACGCCCTCGACCTCGACACGGCAGAACAGCTCCGCAGCGCCACCGCCGAACTCACCCGCATGCCAGGACTGCGTACGGTTCTGCTGCGCGCCGAGGGCAGGAACTTCTGCGTCGGAGGCGACCTGCGCTCGTTCGCCGCCCACAAAGACGGCCTCGGCGGCTACGTCGAAGCCGTGGCCACCGCCGCTCACGAGGCGCTGGAACATCTCAGCGGCCTCGCCGTCCCGGTGGTGAACGCCGTACAGGGCGCCGTGGCCGGCGCCGGCGTCGGCCTGGCCTTCTGCGGCGACATCGTCGTCGTGGCACGCTCCGCCAGGATCCGGCTGGCCTACACCGCCGTGGGGCTCTCTCCCGACATGGGCAGCAGCTGGATCCTGCCCCGGCTGCTCGGTCCCCGCCGAGCCGTGGAGCTGGCCCTCACCAACCGTGTACTGAGCGCCGAGGAAGCCGTCACCTGGGGACTGGCCAGCCATGTCGTCGACGACACCGATCTGATCGAACGGGCCCGCGACATCACGCGGACGCTGGCCGAAGCGCCGGCGGAGGCCCTCGCCGCCACCAAGCGCCTTTTCCGGCAACCGGCCGACACGAGGAGCCTGCACGATCAACTCGCCCGCGAGAGCGACCTCATCTCCTCCCTGGCATCCTCGGGCCACGCCCAGGACGCCATCGAGAGCTTCCTGCAACGTTGAGACTTCTGCCGCCGGACCACATTTCCGGGAGTTCTCACCTCTTTAATGTGCAGGTAACCTGTATGATTCATGGGTGGCGCTGAACGAAAACCCTTCGGCAAACCTGGCCTTGGAGCTCGTCCGGTCCATGGACCGCCTGCGTGGGCGCATCCGCTCGGAGACCGGCATGGGCGCCGGCCCCTGGAGCCGTAGCCAACTGGCCGCTTTGCACCGAGTGGTCTACGGACCGCCTGCCACGACGAGCGACCTTGCCGCGGCCGAATACATGCGCCCCCAGTCCATGGCCCAGACCCTGGCCGTCCTGGAACAGAACGGCCTGGTCACGCGCAGCCCCGACCCCGACGACGGCCGCCGCATACTGATCACGGCCACCCCGCGCGGGCGAGAAGAAGCCGAGCGCTGGCTCGAAGCGCGAGAGGCCTGGCTCACCGCCGCCATCGACCAGACGCTGACCGGCAGCGAACGCGAGGGTCTGACCGCTCTGGTGGGAATCCTGGAGCGCCTGGCCGACTCGGACGCTCCGTCTGCCGCGCGCCGCAGCCACCGGCCCGCTCCGGAAAAACCCTGAGCGCATCGGCAAGGAAAGAACACAGGGTTTCACCCCGAGGAGAAACCCGATGAACGCCGAAGTGCCGGCCCTGGAGTTCGATCCAGGGCCGGCACCTCCTTTTGTGTCAGCTCTCCCGGCCCACACCGGGGAGTCGGAAGACCGAGAGCGCGTTCTCCGACAGAACCGCCCGCTTCTGCTGGGCATCGAGGAAATCGAAGCCCTCGATCACCGGGCGGATGTCGTCGAAGTCACGGCCGGTCTGCGGGTCGGGAGCGCTGCCGCTGCCCGGCTTCTCCGTCCCGAACAGCACACGGTCGGATCCCACCGTCCTCAGCAGCAGTTCCAGGGCCAGCGGATGGTGCAGGACGGTGTCGAACCACAGACGGCGCAGGCTGTCGTCGAACGACTCCTGGAGAACCTGCCCCTGCCGCAGCCGCTGGTGCGCGCGGGCCGCCCGCCACCGGCCGATCTGGTAGGGCACGGACCCGCCGCCATGGGCGACGATGATCTTCAGCGTGGGGTAGCGCAGGAACACCTCCGAGTTCAGCAGCGACAGGATCGCGATGCTCTCCTCGGTGATGAAGTGTTCGCTGTAGGTCTCCCGGCCGTTGTGGCAGCCACCGGAGTGAATGAGCGCGGGCACGTCCAGCTCGACCAGCTTGTCGTAGAGCGGATACCACCACTCGTCGCCCAGCGGCGCGACGTCCCCGGTGCCTTCCGACGGATCGGGGTTGAGGACGCACCCCACCATGCCGAACTCGGTGACGGCCCGCTCGAGCGCCGCAGCCCACTGCTGCGGCGACTCGCCGTAAGCCTGGGGCAGACCCGCGACACCCGCCAGCCGTCCGGGAAACTGAGAAACCTGCCGGGCAATGGCATCGTTGACCGCATCCGTCCACCAGTGAACGATGCGGGCCGGCTGCGCGGAGTGCGCGCAGGAGAAGGGACGCGGTGAAATCAGCTGAAGGTCGGTGCCGACGCTGTCCATCACCCCCAGCGTGTACTCCCCGCGCTCCTTGAGCTGCGCATCACTCACCCCGGCGCCGAAGTTGCCATGAGCCCCTCGCGAGGACAGCAGGGAGGCCTGATAGGCGTACAGCTCCGCCGGCGCGTTCAGGTGCGCATGGGCGTCGATGATCATGAAATCTCCTTCAATGCAGTGAAATGCGAGGCGGTCGGCAAGGCCACCTGGTGCTCCAGGGACACCGGCGCGCCGGTACGCGCCGATTCGTGCACCGCCAGACACGTTTCCAACGTGGCAACACCCCACGCGCCGTCATGGACCGGCTGACGCCCTTCGAGCGCCGAGTCCATCTCGTCGAGCACCGCGTCCCAGCCCGAGAGCTGTCCGGCCACGGACTGCTCCCGCACCCCGGTCTCCTCGTGGATCAGAAGCCCCCTCGGCGTCAGCCAGACCGTGCCCTCGCTGAACGTGGCCACCGTGGTGCCGAACATGGGAGACACCTGCGTGACGGCCTCCCGCCCCGGCAGCGCGAAGTAGCGGCCGAGCGGCGGCCCCGGATCGATGTCGACGGTGGCGAGTTCCCCCACGCCCCAGGTCAGCAGCCGGCTGTCGAAGCCGCCCGTGCCGCTGTAATAGGCGCTTGCCTGCGCACCGTTGCCAAAACTGATGCAGGCGGAGAAGCCACGCTCCCGTCCCGCCGAGCCACCGAAAGTCATGGCGAAGACCCGTTGCGCGACGCCACCGCACACATAGCGCAGGATGTCGAACTGATGGGCTCCCTGACGCAGCACCAGCCCATTGCCCTGCCCCGCGTCCAGGTCGGCGGCAGAGCGGGGCCTGCGGTGCCAGTCCGTGTGGCAGGCGGACGCCACAGACAGCAGCGCGCCCAGCCGGACCTCCTCCACCAGGCGGCGCAGGGCCCGCACCGGTGCGTCACTGCTGTGGGTGGCTCCCACCAGCAGCACGACACCGGCCCGTTGCGCCGCCTCGACCACCCGCTGCGCCTCTTCCAGCGTCACCGCCAGGGGCTTTTCGCTGATGACGTGTTTGCCATGCGCCGCAGCGGTCTCGACGGCGGCCCTGTGATGGACCGTCGGCGAGGCCACATAGATGACATCGACGTCTCGCGCACCGGCCAGTTCGTCGACGCTCGCCCAGACCGAGCAGCCCGCCTCCCGGGCCGCATGGGCCCGGGCGTCCTCGCTGATGTCGGCGACGCCCGACAGCCGGAACCGGCCGGTGCGCTCGGCCGCGGCGGCCATCAGCCGGCCGGCTGCACCCCAGCCCACGATGCCCAGACCACGCGCGGTACTCATGCCAGTCCGTAGATGTCGAGCGTCGATTCCCCGGCCGCGAGACGGGCCCTGACGGATTCCTCCTTCTGCTCGCGCTGCTCGGCGCGCGCGGCGACATCGTGGAGGTGAGCGGGGGGAACGACCACGACTCCGTCGGCGTCCCCGACGACGATGTCGCCGGGCCGCACCGTCGTGGAGCCGATGGTCAGCGGGACCTGCAGACCGCCCTGCGCGGCGTCCTTGCCGGTGCCGCGCACGCACAGGCCGCGGGCGAAGACGGGCAGGCCCAGGCGCAGGAGATCGGCCGAGTCCCTGACACATCCGTCGATGACCAGGCCGCCCAGACGGCGCTCGGCCGCCGCGTGGGCCATGATGTCGCCCCAATAGCCGTACTCGAAGCCGCCGTTGGCGCAGGCCACGAGGATGTCGTTCGGTTCGGCAGCGTAGATGGCCCGGTGCAGCCAGATGTTGTGGCCGGGCGCCAGGTCCACGGTGAAGACCCGCCCGCACACCCACCAGCTCCGGTCGAGCGGGCGGATCTGTGGGGGCAACGGGGCCGCCCCCGACTCGTGCAGGGTGGCCGTACCGAAGGGGTGCAGGTCCACTGCCACCCCGGTCATGGCCGGCTGCCAGGGGTCTGGAGCCGGTGGTAGCCCGTCGCGGCGCGGGCCGCGTCCAGGCGTGACCCGGCGGCGACGGACTGCCGGATACGGTCTTCGGCCTCGTCGATCTCGGCGGCCACGGCGAGCACCCGCTCGGCCTCGGCAGCGGCGAGGACGACGACCCCGTCCGCGTCGCCCACGACGATGTCGCCCGGCGCGACCGTCACCTCGCCCAGCAGGACCGGCCGGCCGGTGTCGGCGAGCCGGACGCGGTCCTTGCCGGTCTGCATGGAGCGGCCGCGCGCGAAGACGGGGTAGTCGAGCTGCAGACTGGGCCGCACGTCACGGCAGACACCGTCGATCACGGTGCCGCCCACGCCGCGGGAGGAGGACACGTAGGTGAGGATGTCGCCCCAGACCGTGCAGTCCAGGCGGCCCTGGTTGTTCAGCACGACGATCTCGCCCGGGGCGACGTCGTCGATGTAGTCGCCGACCGTCCCCCCGGTGTCGTCGACGGGCTCGTACTGCCCGGTGAACGCCCGCCCGCACAACCGCAGGCGGGCGTCGAACGGCACAATCCCCGGCACCGCACCCGGCAGGCCGATCCGGTCCAGGGCGTCGGACAGCGTGGACGTGCCGATGTCGCGCAGCCGCTCGACGATGTCGTCATTGCCCATTGAGCATCTCCTCGTAGTCACGGCCCAGCACCGCCGACGGGAGATCTCCGCGCCGCAGGCCTTCGGCCATCAGTCGTTCCTTGGCCACCAGCCGCTCCGCGTGCCGAAGGACGTCCTCGATCCGCGAGGCGGCGATGAAGGCCACCCCGCTGGCGTCCGCGACGACCCAGTCGCCGTCCGCCACCGTGACCTCCCCGACCCGGATCGGCCGGCCGACGGTGTCCTCGACGTAGCGGCCGCGCGCGGTGAAGGGAACGGCCGTGCGGGCAGATACCGGCAGTCCCAGCTCGCGGATCTCATCGACGTCACGGCAGGCGCCGTCGATGACGATGCCGCCGATGTCGCGCAACCGGGCCGCCTGGGCGAGCAGGCCGCCCCAGGTGGCGGAGACCGGGGCGGCACCGGCTCCGGCCTGCTCCACCACGATGATGTCGCCGGGCTTTGCCCGCTCGATGGCCGCGGTGCCCAAGTGCTGGGTGCTTGTGCGGCCTTGCGCGGGCACCGTACGCATCGGAATGATGCGGCCGGCCAGGCGGCTGCCCTCCCACACCGGCAGCACGCCCGCGACCGCACCCGGCAGACCGAGTGCGTCCAGCGCATCGGAGACCACGCACACGTCCAGCGCGGCCAGCCGCTTGCCGTGGTCGTTCACGAGCCGTCCCCGTTCCAGGCGAAGAACCCCATGCCGCAGCCCGAACCCGCCGCGGAACGGTAGGCCGGGATGTAGTCGACGGTCCTGCCCGGTATGCCGTGCAGGGCGGCGCCGACGGCGATCCAGTTGCGGATCTCCGAGCTGCCCTCGGTCAGCCCTTCCGCCGGAAGCTGCGCCAGGTCGTCGCAGTCGTGCCGTTCGAGCGCTTCCAGGAGCCTGCGGTCGAGCTTCTCGTCGATGATGGGATGGGTCAGACCACCCGAGGCGATCAGGGCGACCCGCTTGTCGGACGGCCAGCTGTCGATCGCCGCCCGCAGCGCCCGGCCGATCTCCACACATCGCCGCGGAGTGGGCTGGTTGGGCGGGTAGTAGGTGTTGAGCATGATCGGCACGAGGGGCAGCCGGGGCAGGCCCTCGAACAGCCGCCGGTAGATGAAGGTGAAGGCATGGCCCAGCGTGCGGCCGGCCGGCTGCTCGGTGAACTGCGCGGCGTCGACACCCGACTCCACGAGCCGCTCCACCAGATGCAACCCCAGCCCGGGCTCGGTCCGATAGGTGTCTTCCTGCTCCGCGTGGTAGTAGCGGTAGGCGGATTCCATGGTGGACGGGTAGGCCGTCATGCCCGGCGGCCGGTCGTCGAGCGAGGTGCCCCAGAAGATCGACAGCGCGGGCATGATGTCGTCGAGGAACAGCTCACGCTGGTCGTCACCGATCACCACGAGGATGTCCGGCCGCATCGCCAGCAATTCCCGCCGCGTCGCCTCGAGAGCCCGCTGGCAGGCCTCGTGACGAGCCGTGATCACCCGCTCGTCCAGTTCGCCCGCCAGCTCGTCGGCCGTCCGGTCCGTGGGCGGCAGGCCCAACTCGGCGAGCCGGCCCTGCTCCAGGTCACCGTGGGCACGCCAGCCGCCCGGTTCGATCGACAGCTGCGGGCTGTGGGAGACGCCCGCACCGCCTACCAGAAGTGCCATCTCAGTTCCTCCTCGTGACGTCTGCTGCCGCGCCCAGTGAGCGCAGGTAGAAGTCCCAGGTCCACTGCGCGTAGGTCCGCGCCGCGTTGCGGCTGCTGACGAATTCGGCCACCTCGGCGCTGTCCTCGGTACTCAGCAGCATCGGTTTCGCGCCCGCGACGCTGTGCAGACCGAGGGTCAGATCGGCCAGTGTCTCCAGCTTGATCGCACGTACGGTGGCCTGCCGGACGTCCTCGCCCACGGCGACGACGCCGTGTCCGCGCAGCAGACAGGCGTCCGCGTCGCCCATCGCGGCGGCCATGGCACCGCCCAGTTCGCGGTCGCTGATCAGCACCGCCCGCGGGTACACCGGCACGCCGCGCACGGCGAGTTCCATCGCGCCCGGGTCGTAGGCGCCGATCACCGGCTGCAGCGGAAGGTCCAGGACGCCGCACAGCAGTGAGGCGCGCGGGTGGCCGTGCACCACGGCGCCGATGTCCGGTCGGGCCCAGTACAGCTCCGTGTGGATGGCCCATTCACCGGGCAGGGCGTAGCCGCCGTCCAGATCGGCGTTGGTCGCGTCGAGACCGACGAGCTTGATGTCGTCGACGACGGTGAACTCGACCCCCGGGTCCCGCGGGGGGCGGCACCGGACGAGGAACTGCTCGGTGCCCGGCACCCGGACACTCACGTGGCCGGTGATCTCCCGGACGCAGCCCGTCGCGGCCAGGATTCGGCAGGACAGCGCGACCAGGGTGCGCAGGTCCTCCACGTCCGTGGTGGTGCTCAAGGGGTGGCTCCTCTCGGATGGTTTCGACGGGGCGGAGAAGGTGCTCTGCACGGTCATGCGGAAGCCTCCTTCGCGAGGAGAGCCGCCGCGGCGGCCATGCGGGCGGGCTCGGTGAAGACGCGGATCCCTTGGTGGGCCAGCAGACGCATGCCGTCCTCCGCGAGGGCACGTGAGACCAGCCAGGAGACGAGTAGCGGCGGCCTGCCGGGGCCAGCCGCGTCGGCGATCTCCTGGGCCACTCGGACAGCGTCGTCGCCGGTGATGCTGGTGAGGACCACGCAGACGACATCGACGCCGGGGTCGCCGGAGACCGCCTCGAGCACCGTGCGCAGGGTGCCGGGTGTGAAGGCGCCCTCGGCCGTGACGTCGAGCGGGTTGTCCACGTTCGCGAAGGAGGGGAGCACTCCCGCGAAGGCGGCCCGGGTCGCCTCACCGAACGTCGCGATCTTTAGGTCCTGCATGCTGATCAGGTCGGCGGTGGCGCTGCCCGCTCCCCCGGACGTGGTCACCACGGCGACCCGTCGGCCCGAGGGGCGAGGCGTGTGGCCGAGGACCCAGGCGACCTCCAGCAGCGCGGTCATCTCGGGCACCTGAAGGGCGCCCGCCCGCTCCAGCACGGCGCGGTAGGCGGTTTCGCTGCCGGCCAGTGCCCCGGAGTGGGACGCGACGGCGCGCCGCCCCGCGGCGGTCACACCGGTCTTGTACACGACCACCGGTACCTGTGTGGTCCGGGCCGTCTCGAGGGCCTGCTGGAAGCGGGGACCGTCGGCCACCCCTTCCAGGAACAGGGCGATGCAGGTCGTGCTGTCCAGGCCGGCGTAGTACGACACGTAGTCGGCGACATCGAGCTGTGACTGGTTGCCGACGGTCACCCAGTCGCCGATGCCGTAGCCGTGGGCCAGTTCGTGCGAGACCAGGCTGCCGGCGACGGCACCGCTCTGGGCGATCACACATGTTCCCGACGGGCGCAGGCCGAAGGTGTCGACCGCCTGGCTGAACGTGGCGGCCATCTGGTGATGGGAGCTGACCACCCCGATCGTGTTGGGCCCGCACAGGAGCATGCCGGAACCGGTGACGGCATCGCGCAACTCGCGGTCCAGCGCGCTGCCCTCGGGGCCGCTCTCACCGAACCCGGAGGCGTAGACGATGGCGGCGGGAACCCCCAGCCGCACGCACTCGCGCACCGCCTCGACACTGGCGGCAGCCGGGAGAGCGATACAGGCGAGGTCGGGCACGACGGGCAGGGCGCTCAGTGAGGTGACGGCGGGAAGCCCGCCCACCTCGCCCCCCGCCGGGTTGACCGGGTGGATCGCGCCGGGGAATCCGTGGCGGCGCAGGGAGCGCAGCACACGCCCGCCGGGTTTGGCGGTGTCCCGTGAGGCGCCGATGACGGCGACACTGCGCGGCCGGGTCAACGGCCGCAGGTCGAGGGGCGCCCGGGGATGCCGGGCGGCTCCGGCAGCCGGGCGGGCAGCGAGTACGGCGCTCGCGTCGAGGGCGAGGCAGGTGCCGTCCGGCAGGATCCGCACCGGGTTGAGGTCGAGGTCCGCGATCTCGGGCAGGGCCAGGGCCAGGTCGCCGACGGCTGCGACCAGCCGGCAGAACTGGGTGGTGTCCACGGCCTGCCGGCCCCGGTAGCCCGCCAGCAGTGGAGCGCAGGCCAGCGATCCCAGCAGGCGGGCGGCGTCGTTGGCCGACAGCGGCGCCACCGCGTGGGCCACGTCGCGAAACAGCTCGACGGTCACCCCGCCCATGCCCACGAGTACGACCGGACCGAACGTTTCGTCGCGGACCCAGCCCAGGAACATGTCGGTGCCGTCATCGGCCATGGGCTGGACGACGATGGCCGGCCGGGTCAGCCCCAGCGCTCGGGTCCGGGCCGCAAGCCGCCCGTATGCGTCCCGGACCTGGGCGGCGGTGACGAGTCCCAGTTCCACCAGCCCGGCGTCGCTCTTGTGGATCACTTCGTCCGACAGCGCCTTGAGCACGACCGGGCCGGCGAGGACCGCGGCGATGGCTGCGGCTTCGTCGGCTGAGTCGGCCGTCCGTGAAGGCACGAAGGGGAGTCCGAGCGGCGCGAGCAGGGCCCGGCTGGTCGCTTCGCCCAGGGCCGTGCCCGGCTGGTACGCCGTGAGCGCGCGCCGTACCCGGGCGATCGCTTCGGCGCCGGTCGCCGGGGCGGCGAACGCACTGTCCACGGTCGCCGTGCTCAGGCCGGTGGCGCCGAGCGGCGTGGAGGTGTCGGTCATGGCCGGCTCTCCCGCCCTCCGGTGGCGAACGCGTTGCGTGCGATCAGGAGCCGGTGGATGTCGTTGACGCCCTCGACGATCTGGAACACCTTCGCGTCGCGGTAGGCGCGCGCCACGCCGTAGTCCTCCGAGACGCCGTACGCTCCGTGGATCTGCACCGCCTCGGTGGCGGCCGCCTGGGCGGTGTCGCTGGCGTACAGCTTGGCCATGCTCGCCTCGATGCGGGCTCGCTCGCCGCGCTGCATGGCCACCGCGCACTGCTCCGTCAGCAGGCGTGCCGCCTGGACGGACACCGCCATGTCGGCGATCTTCTGCTGGACCATCTGGAAGTCGCTGATCGGCCGGCCGAAGACGACGCGTTCCTCGGCGTAGCGCACGGAGGCTTCCAGGCACGACTGGGCCAGTCCCACCGCCCGCGAGGCGACCGACAGCCGGCCCCGCTCGACGGCGTTCATGGCGACCGAGAAGCCCTGGCCCTCCTCGCCCAGCAGGGCGTCCGGCTCCAGTTCGACCTCGTCGAACGTGAGGTCGCCCGAGCACAGGGGACGGAAGCCCAGTTTGTTGTGCACCGGGTTCTTCAGCACGCCGGGGGTGTCGGCGGGGACGATGAACGCCGACAGGCCACCCCGGCCCAAAGAGGGGTCCTTCGTCGCGAAGGTCACGAAGAAGGAGGCCCGGTCGAGGTTGGTGATCCAGGCCTTCGCGCCGCGCAGCACGAACCCTGTGCCGGTGCGTTCGTAGCGGGTCTGGGTGCCGGCGACGTCGCTGCCGGAGCGAGGCTCGGTGACACCGGCACCGCCGAAGATCCTGCCCTCGGCGAGCGGGACCAGCCAGCGTTTCTTCTGGTCGTCGGTCCCGAAGGTCAGCAGGCCGCTGCCGACCAGAGCCGAGGGCATGCTCATCAGCACGCCCAGGCAGTGGTCGACCCGGGAGATCTCCTCGATCATCCGCGCGAAGGTGACGTGGTCCAGGCCCAGTCCGCCCCACTCCAGCGGTACCACCCCGCCGAAGAAGCCGAGTTGGGCCATCTCCGTCAGCAGGTCGTCCGGGATCTTCTCCGCGGCGTCGTACTCCTGGACTCGCGGCGCGACGCGTTCCTGGGCGAACGTGCGGACCAGGCGCAGGAATTCTTCTCGCTCCGCCGGTGCGGGAGCCGCCTCGAGCAGGTCCTTCGTCATCGCGCCGTCTCCGCGGCTTCGAGGTTCTTGCGGAGGCGGGGGAAGATGTCCAGCGCCGTGTCGCCCAGCATCAGATCGAGGTCGGCGGCCGTGTTGTTCGCGTTGCCGCGCAGGACGGCCGTGATGTCGTCGGCCCAGCCCTCGGCGGGCGTCTTCTTGTGGGAGCCGTCGCCGGGGCGTTCCGTGCCCAGCACCACGCGGTCGCTGCCCACTGCCTTGACCAGCAGGTCCAGGGCCTCTTCGGTGTACAGGCAGGTGTCGAAGTACAGCCGGCGGACGGCCTCGTCGAAGGTGCCGCCGCGGCCGGTGCCCTCCCAGTAGGTGCCGCGGAAGCGCCCCACCTGGTAGGGGATGGATCCGCCGCCGTGCGGGACGATGACCTTGAGGTCGGGGAAGGTCTCGAAGACGTCGGACTGCACCAGCGACATCACCGCGATGGATTCCTCGTTGATGAAGTGCAGGCTCTGGTTCTCGCGGATGGAGACGCAGCCGGCCGAGTGCACCAGCAGCGGCATCTCGTAGGCCACGAGCTTCTCGTACAGCGGGTACCAGTACTCGTCGCCCAGGCCCGGGACGTCCATGGGAGCCCGGCCCTCGCTGGGGTCGGGGTTCAACAGGACGCCGACGAAGCCGAGTTCGTTGGCGCACCGGTCCAGTTCGTCGAAGACGACATCGACGGGTTCGTTCCACACCACGGGCAGGTTGGCGATGCCCTGCAGCCGGTTCGGGTAGAACTGCACCTGGGTCGCGATGGCGTCGTTGACGGTCTGGGCCCACCAGTGGACGATGCGGGCCGGCTTCTCGGAGTGCATCAGGCTGTAGGGCCTGGCCGAGACGAGCTGCACGTCCGTGCCGACCCGGTCGAGCCAGGCGATGTGCTCCTCGGCGAAGTGCTTGAGCTCCTCGGGCGGGATGACACCGGTGCGGCCGTGGCTCATTCCCTCGCGTTCCTCGGAGAAGCCCTTCAGCCGGCGGCCGTAGTGGCCGCGGGTGCCGATGAGGAACTCCCGGTAGCTGTAGAGCTCGGAGGGCGCCACGATGTGGCCGTGTACGTCGACGATCTTGCGCGGCATGGCAAGTGCTCCTTGGAAGCGGTGTGACGAGGTGGGTCAGGGATGAGGTGTGGCGGCGCCGTCCGGCGGCGCGGTGTGTTCCACGTGGGACAGAACGTCGGAGCTGAACCACGCCATCGCCTCGGTCAGGGCTGCCTGGCTGGGGCTGGGCAGGTCCACGATGAAGTCGGTGGCACCGGCCAGGCGCCAGCGTTTCAACAGCTGGAGGCAGGCTTGTGCGGCCCGTGCTCCGGGGGTGGTGCGCGGTGGAGCGGGTTCGCCGCGCGGGGCGCGGCCGCCGAGCGGGGCGATGGGGACGACGACCCTGAAGCCGGGCGGCAGGCCGCCCCGGTGCTGGGCCGCCCGCGCGAGGAAGCCGGCGACCTGGTCCGGGGTGAGCGCCCAGGGTGTCCAGGCGTCGCCCAGGTCCAGTGCCCGTCGCAGACCGACGAAGCGGTCACCGCCGACCCACACGGGGGGCCGAGGCCGCTGGACCGGCCGCGGCCGGCAGACGAGCCCGTCCATCTCGACGAAACGGCTCTGCTGGCTCGCGGGTTGTCCGCTCCACAGCTTGAGCACCGCCTGGAGGTACTCGTCGGCGACCGCTCCCCGCTCGGCGAACCGGACGCGGGCAGCCTGTGCCTCGTACGGGCGCCTGCCGACACCGAAACCGGCGATGATCCGGCCGTCCGAGAGCACATCGAGGGTGGCGAAGGCCTTCGCGGTGATCAGCGGGCTGCGCAGGGGGAGTTGGTAGACATGAGTGGCGAACCGCAGCCGCCGGGTACGGGCGGCCAGGAAGCCGATGGTGGCGACGGGGTCGAAGAAGCGGGCGCTGCCGTAGTAGGCGCTCTCGTCCTCGGCCAGGGCCGCGTGGTCGCCGACGGTGACGAAGTCGAAGCCCAGCGCCTCGGCCGAGACTGCCACGCTCGCCAGTTCGTCGGGGCCCGCGATGTCTTCCCAGGCCTGGAGGTTGATGGGCTGGACTATGGGAGTGAACAGGCCGAAGGTGACACCGGCGGCCGGGGTGGGTGTTCCTGACTGCGGCATGTGGTGGTTCTCATTACGGGAACGGAGGCTTGGGTGGACCGCACTCTTCGCGGCGCGGTCCACCGCTGCTTCAGTTGACGAGGACCCTGATGGTGTGGCCGGTGGCGCACAGGTGCCGGACGGCTTCCTCGTGGGTCCGTTCGCCGAGCGCGGCCGTCCAGCCGCATCCCGGCGCACGGCACTTGGCATCGGGCAGCCACTCTCCGCAGACCCCGCAGATGCCGCCGATGTCCTCGTGCCGGCCGCTGCCGCAGGAGACGGCTTGGTCCGTGGGCGAGCTCAGATCGCTGTGCCGTTCCACGGTCGGCTCAACCGGCCTTGTGCAGTGCGGACTCGATGCGGTCGGACAGGGTGGTCAGGCGCCGGCTGTAGAGCGCCTGTGTCCTGAGGAAGGAGGCCATCGGGTTGCCTCCGCCACCGCCGATGCCGAGTTCCTTCTGCTCCTGCGGAAGCTCGATGACGTCCTTGGCTTCCTCGGCGGCGACGACGTTCATCAGCTGTCCGCCGGATTCCAGGGCCTCCAGCTGACTGCGCAGCAGGTTGCGGTACAGCGCGATGCCCTGGTCGGAGGAGCTCAGATGCTCGTCGTCACGCGTGGTCAGTGGGCCCTGTGTCACCCACACCATGGCGTCCTGCGAGTCGATGGTGTCCATCAGGAAGGAGCCGTCCGGTCCCTGCAGGGTGACCTCGTAGGTGTCAGGCAGGTGGCGGATGTCGTCGACGAAGCCGGAGTACTCCTCCGGCACGTCGTACCAGCAGTACCAGAAGTGCAGCGTGTGCGTGTCGTCCATGGGCACCCGGATCTGGAAGGAGCTCAGGCCGTAGCCGCCGACCTTGAGGACATTGGGGAAGACCACGGGGTGGCCGATCCTCCAGTCCTCGTCCTCCTCGGTCTGTCCCTCGCGCAGGCGTCTTTTGATGATGCCGTAGTCGACGAGATCGAAACCGATCTTGATGTGGTGCCCGGCCAGGACGGTGGGTTCCTTGCCCTCGCGTTCCAGGTGGTAGTTGAACAGCCGGCCGTGCAGCCACTCGACGTGCGTCGGGTCGAAGGAGTTCTCCATGATCTGGAGCCAGTTGCACGGGATGACCGCGTAGCCGATGTCCCGGAAGCGGGTCGGCCCTTCCCCCAGGGTGAACAGGTCCAGCCGGGGAAGAGCCGGTGCCGGCCCCTTGCCGAGGTAGGCGAAGACCAGGCCGCCCAGAGGCTGGACGGGGTAACTGGTGATCTTCGCCCGGGACTTCAGCTGGGGGGAGTCGGGTGTCTGGTTGGGCTGTTCGAGACATTCGCCCTGCGGCGAGAACAGCCAGCCGTGATAGGGGCAGCGCAGTCCGTCACCGTCCGGGAAGCCGTAGCCGAGAGAGGCACCGCGGTGCGGACACCTCTCCCTCACCAGGCCCAGCTCGCCGGAATCCGAGCGGTACAGCACGAGGTCCTCGCCGAGAACACGCACCCGCTTGACGGGATTGTCGGCCAGTTCTGATTCGGTCGCGACGGGAAGCCAGTGCCGGCGATAGAGCTCGCCCGCGGGGGTTCCGGCGCCGACGCGGCTGAAACGTTCGTTTACGTCAGAGCGCAGCATTGCGTCCTCGTATCTCTTGACGCCCCTGCGGCCTCATCGCCGCCGGGGCCAGCGGCTCACTCACTACGCGGATCGCTATTAGGGTAATCATAGGAGCAATGCGGGAGGTGTCAACCCTCATGCTCGGTGCGGCAGTACTGACCGGCTCAGGTGCCGGGTTCGGTGGTGGCGCGCTCGATGTCGTAGAGCTCCTCGAAGCCGGCGAGGTGCTGCAGAGACTCGTAGACCTCGAACGCCTCGGCCACCGAGCGCCCGCTGGGCCGTCCGGTGCGCTGGCGCTCGTACGCCTCCCGCAGGGCACTGAACGCGGCGGTGTGGCCGGTCACGGGGTCGATGACCAGCGCGTAGCCGAGCTGTGCCCACTCCTCGGGGGTGTGCAGGTCGAACGAGGTCAAGGTGGCGACCGGACCCGGCAGGCGGCGCGGCGCCTCGGCGAGCTGCTCGGGATTCTGCGTCAGCAGCATGACCGCGTCGGCGCCCGCCTCGAAGTAGGCCTCGCAGCGCTGCAGTGCGGCGTCGAAGCTCTCGTTCTGCACCGCGCCGGTGCGGGCGATCAGGAGCAGGTCCGGATCGCGCCGCGCTCCCACCGCGGCCTTGATCTTGCCCGTCATCACCTCCGTCGGCACGAGGTGCTCCACGTGCCGGTGGTGACTGACACGTTTGGGCGCGACCTGGTCCTCCAGTTCGATGGCATGTGCCCCGGCGTTCTCCAGCTCCCAGACCGTGCGCGCCACATGCACCGCGTCACCGAATCCCACTCCGCCGTCCACCACCAGCGGCAGAGCGGAGCGCCGGCGCACCGCGGCGGCGGCCTGCGCGAGTTCGGTGATCGTCAGGAGGGCCTCCGAAACCGCCAGCGCATAGCCAAGGCCGCCTCCGTCCAGGTAGCCGCCGTCGAAGCCCAGCTGCTCGCACAGGCGTGCCGTCAGGGCGTCCGGGCAGTAAGGAACCATCAGAGGCCCCTCGTTCTCCACACGGCGCCGGAAGTCGGCGCGCGCCAAGTCGTTCATATTTCGCCCAACCTTCGTACAGGGGCCCACGCAGCCCGTGCCGTCGTTTCAGGTGTGCGACGGAGCGGGATACGTGTGACCCGACCTCAGATGGCCCGCCAATCGGATGGGCCTATGCCCGTGGGTGGTTCCTACGGCCTGCCTTCGTCCCCGTCGCTGCCCCGGGCACGCCGAAATGGCGTCGATGGTCCGGAAAAGGGGAGCCGGCAGGGCACTGGTCACGGAGACGCCGAGGACATGCGGTGCGCCTCGTGGGGGCGTGTTTGCCGTCCGGCACCAGACCAGTCGGGACTGCCCTGGAGAGCTGATGTACAACTGCTCTGCCGCGCCGGCGCGGGACGTGAGGTCGTCAGCCACGCGACGAGGGTGTTGCAGGGGGACGCGGGGGCTCCTCCTTTCGCGCCTGAAGGGGGCACGCAGACACCCCAACCCGGAACGTCTACGACCGTAGACTCGTTTTTTGCGTTTGACTACACTGCGGGCCATGGAAAGTGAATCGCCTCAGCCACCATCCGGTCCTCCCGCGGCCAAGAGGCCGCGCAACGCGGCAGCGACCCGTGAGGCGATCCTCAGATCCGCGGTGGAAGCCTTCACCCGCGTCGGCTACGACGGGGCGGGCGTGCGGGACATCGCCAAGGAAGCGGGCGTAACCGCGATGCTGGTCAACCGCTACTTCGGGTCCAAGGAACAGCTCTTCGCCGAGACCGTGGACGCCTCCTTCGCCCCGCGCACCGTCGTGACGGACGATCCCGCGACGCTGAGCCGCGACATCGCCAAGTCGCTCGTGGACCGCACCGGCCCGGAAGCCGACCACCTGAGTCCCTTCCTGCTGATGCTGCGCTCGGCGCCCAACCCGCGTACCGCCGAGATCGCCCGTGCCGGCATCGAGCGGCATGTGGAACGGGAACTGACCGGCATGCTCACGGGCGAGCAGGCGAGAGAACGCTCCGCACTGGCCCTCGCAGTGATCGCCGGAGTGTGGCTGATGCGAAAGGTCATCGGCGACACCGCACTGGTCGAGGCCGACGCCGACGACCTCACCCGCCGCCTGGAAGACGTCCTGCGGGTCCTGCTGGAAGACCCCGAGCCGAAATGAGGGCCTGAGCGGTCCGGCCGCGCACAGGATCAACGGCACCGCAGGTCAGACGTCGTACGCGTAGAAGCCGCGGCCGCTCTTGCGGCCCAGCTGCCGGGCCGCGACCATGCGCCGCAGCAGAGCGGGCGGCGCGTACAGCGGTTCCTTGAACTCCGCGTACATCGACTCCGCGACCGACTGCGCGGTGTCGAGGCCGATGAGATCGAGCAGCCGCAGCGGGCCCATCGGGTGGGCGCAGCCCAGCTCCATACCGCGGTCGATGTCGTCAGCGCTGGCCTGGCCCGACTCGAGCATGCGCACCGCCGACAGCAGGTAGGGCACCAGGAGTGCGTTGACCACGAAGCCCGACCGGTCGGTGGCGGTCACCGTCCGCTTGCCCAACTGCTCGGTGGCGAAGTCACGGGCACGGGCGAAGGTCTGCTCGCTGGTGGCGAGGGACGGGATGACCTCCACCAGGCGCTGCACCGGTACCGGATTGAAGAAGTGCAGGCCGATGACCCGGTCGGGGCACTGCGTGGCCATGGCCAGGTCGACGATGGGAATGGAGGACGTGTTGGTGGCGATGACCGCATCGTCGCCCTGCACGACCTTGCCGAGCATCGCCAGCACCTCGGCCTTGATCTCGCGCTTCTCGGCCACGGCCTCGATGACGAACTGACGGTCCTGCATGTCGGCGAGATCATGGGTGAACGAGATACGGCCGAGCGCGGCCGTCAGCTGCTCCTCGGTGAGCTTGCCGCGCCGCACGCCGCGCTCGAGCGAGCCGGTGATGCGCCGGCGACCGTCCTTCGCGGTCTGGGGCGTCGCTTCACCGACCAGGACGTCAAGTCCGCGCAGAGCGGCCACTTCCGCGATGCCGGACCCCATCAGGCCGCAGCCGACGATGCCGAGGCGGGACACGCTTTCCATGGCAATCCTTGTCTCGAGGGGATGTTCAGACGTTGCTGCGGTATTCACCGCCGACTTCGAAGAAGGCTTCGGTGACCTGTTGCAGTGAGCACACCCGGGCGGCGTCCATCAACGCGGCGAAGACGTTGCGGCCGCCCCTGCGCCTGCAACCGCTCCGGCTCAGCCGTCCCACCGCCGGAACAGGGCGGCCAGCGCCTGCCCGCCACCGATGCACATGGTGACGACGCCGAATTCGAGATCACGGCGCACGAGGTCCTTCACGACACGCAGCGTCAGGATGGCACCCGTGGCACCGACCGGATGCCCCAGGGCGATGGCTCCGCCATACGGGTTGGTGCGCTGCGGATCGAGCCCCGCGTCCCGGATCACCGTAACCGCCTGTGAGGCGAAAGCCTCATTCAGCTCGACGATCCCGACGCCCCGGGGACTGAGACCGGTCTTCCGGAACAGCTTGCTCAACGCCAGAACCGGGGCGTATCCCATCAACTCCGGCTCCAGCGAGGCAGTTGCCACCGCCTCCAGGGACGCCAGACCCGACAGGCCCTTCTGCCGTGCCACAGAGGCACGCGCCAGTACGACGGCCGCGCCGCCGTCGTTGATCCCGGAAGAGTTCCCGGCCGTCACTGTTCCCTCGGCTTCGAAGGCCGGTCGCAGGCGAGCGAGAGCCTCCAGCGTGGTCTGGGGCCGAGGGTGTTCATCCGTGTCCACCACACCGGGACCTCGGCGGCCGGGCACCTCGACCGGCACGATCTCTTCCCGGAACACGGCGAGGGAAGCCTCTGCTGCGGCTCGCCGCTGGCTCTCCAGCGCGAACTCGTCCTGCTCCGCACGGCTCACGCCGTACTTGCGGGCGACCATCTCGGCGGTGCGGCCCATGTGCACACCGTGGAACGGGTCGGTGAGGATGCCCACCGTTCCGTCGAGCAGGGTGCGATCGCCCAACTGATAGCCGGCTCGTGCGCCGAAGTCGAGGAACGGCATCCGGGACATGCTCTCGTCGCCACCGGCCACGGCGACATCCGCGCTTCCCCAGCGCATCTGCATGGCCGCCGACCAGACCGCCTGCAATCCGCTGCCGCACAGCCGGTTGACCGTGTAGGCGGGAGTGCTCACCGGCAGTCCGGCCGCCAGTGCCACCCGGCGAGCGTTGTAGGCGTCCGGCCCCACCTGACCGATGCAGCCCATGACGACCTCGTCGACGTCCTTCCCGTCGACGCCGGCCCGCCGCAGCGCCTCGCCCACCGCCTGCGCACCCAGTTGATGCGCCGGGACCTCCTTCAGCGAGCCGCCGAAACCGCCCACCGGCGTCCGTGCTCCGTCAATGACGACGATCGGTTCAACAGTCACGTTCAAGACCTCCTGGAACGCGGCCGCGGATCCCCTTGGAGTACACGGCGGCTGCTACCGGGAAACGCCGGGTCTCCCTAGATTGCTCCTATGATTACCCTGAATGCGAATCACTGTCCAGGGCCGGGCGCGGCCCACCGGCAGTGGCCCCGGGTTCCCCTCACGCCCGCACCCGGCTGTCCGGCCGGGCGCCGAGCCCCACGTGACGACGACCGCGTACGCGGCCGCTTGTCCATGGCGCGAGCGGCGTCGTCGCCGGAGGGCCGCAGAACGCCGCTCTTCTCGGCCGCCTCCCGGACCGCCCGTGCCGGGTCGGCGGGGCAGGCGTTCACGAGAACCCGACAGCAGATGTTCATCGATTTCGACAGCACAGAGCGGTCCGGAAGTTTCGAACGGTCCGTCGCCTGATGACGTCGGACAGCCCTCGGGCCTAAGGTGTGCCGGTGATCTTCAAGAGGAAGCAGAAGGCCTCGGACCTCGGCGCCGCCGTGTCCCAGCTGGAGCAGGCCGTTGACGCTCGTGACGGTACCCGCACCGAGCGTGCCTTCGCCGCCGCGATCAAGGGTGTGCAACAGGCGACGGACGCCGAACGCGTCCTGGCGGGGCCCCGGTTGGCCGCACTGCTCCCCGTCTTTCCGCCCACCGGCCCGCGCCCCCTACTGGCGTCGGCGGCCGGCTTCTGCGTCGAGCGTGGGGCCGATCCGACGGCCTGCGCGGAACCGATCCTCGGCGGCGTACACCGAGACCTGCTCGACGCGTTGGAGTTCGCCCGCCGCTGGACAGCCGCCGGCGGGGCCGAGGACGAACTGCCTGAGCCCGACGAGAAGATCATCGACGATGCGCTACTGGCCCGCCTGGGCGGCGACGCGTACGAGGCCACGCGGTTGGCGCTGGCCTGGTGCTCGGTCGATGAATGGCAGCCGCCCGCGTTGGCCGTGCTGTGCCGCAGCGCAGAGGTGCGCCGTCGGCATGCGGCCACGCTCCTCCCCGCCTGCCGCGACCTGGCAGACCTGGAGCGGCACGACCTCAAGTGCCTGGCCTACGCACTGGCGGTCCTGGACGACGAGCCCCTGGTCGTGCTGCACCGGCCCACCGGGACCGGGTTCGAGGTGCGCATCGGCGGCATCGGGGACAACTTCCAGTTGCACACGCTGCTCGCTCACGTCCTCGTCGGCGGCGGGCACGTGCCCGGCACCGCGCCTTCGGCTGAGAGCGTCCGCCTGGCCACGGGCCCCGAGCCCGCCCGAGGACGCACCGAGGCCGTCGCGACCGGGGCCTTCGAACTCCTCGCCCCGGACGGCGAGCGGATCTGGAACGAAGGGCTGCCCGACGACATCCCGGTGGTGGAGGGATGCCGCCTGCTTGTGCTGGACGAGCCGATGTATCGACGCAGTTGGAACGCCGACCGGTTCTTCCCACTGCTCCCGGGTACGGCCGAGCTGACCCGCGTCCTGTCCACCGACGAGGCGCGGACCTGGTTCGCCCGCACATCGTCCGGCAACGGGACCTACCGGGCTTCCTGACTCGCGCGAACAGGGTGCTGACCACTCACACGTCCCGGAGCGTGACCGCCACGAATCGACGCGTCGACCATCCGGCCGCGCACCGTCGGACCTGCCGGGCCACTTGAGCAGGGTCTGCGAGTGGCCCGGCGACGAGCGTCCGCGTCACAGGATGTGAGGGGCCTTGCTGCCGGTGGCGAGCACGGTCCGCGGCAGCAGGTCGACGAGTTCGTCGTACGACCACGGGCCGTTCTGCTCGTCGCGGAATATCGTCCGCGTCTCGACGGGATGGCTGTAGATGCCGATCTTGCCCCCACCGGCCCGGAAGACACAGCCCGTCACATCGGCTGCGGCGTCCGAGGCCAGGTAGACGACGATCGGCGCGACCATGCCCGCGTCGGCCCGCGCCTCCTTGGCCTTCAGCCGGCGCTCGCTCATGGCACCGGAGGCCACGAGCGCGGCGTCGCGCTGCTTGGCGTCCTCGGTCATCCTGGTCAGGGCGAACGGCGCGATGGCGTTGACCGTGATGCCGTCGGTGTTGAGTTCCCAGGCCAGCTCGTAGGTCAGGCTCACGACACCGCCCTTGGACGCGGCGTACTCGGGGTTGCCGATCGGCGCCGCCCACTGGTTCGAGCACGTGTTGACGATGCGTCCGCCGCCGTACTGCCGCAGCACCGGAATCGCGCTACGGCACATGGCGAAGGTTCCCTTGAGGTTGACGTCGATGGTCAGCTCGAAGTCCTCCTCCGTCACATCTTCGATCTTGTGCTGTCGGACGATCCCCGCGTTGTTCACCAGGATGTCGAGTCGGCCGAACTGCTCGACCGCGGTGTCGACCACACGGGTCGCGCCCTCCCAGTCCGCCACGGACTCGTAGCTGGCCACCGCGTGGCCACCCTGGGCGCGGATGAACTCCACCACCTCGTCGGCCGGTCCCTCGGCGGCCCCGTGGCCGTCAGCCCTCACGCCGACATCATTGACGACGACCTTCGCCCCGGCAGTCGCCAGCGCGATCGCCTCACCCCGGCCGATGCCACGTCCGGCACCGGTCACGATGGCCACACGGCCGTCCAGCGGCCCTCGTTCGGCCATGACTTCCTCCTTGCACGCAATGGTTGTTCGCGCGCTCTTCGAAGGCTTCAGCGCGCAGCGCCTACGGTGCATCGGCGCTGCGAGCGCCGATGAGCATGAGCTGGTTTCGCGAGTCGGGGGACGATCCGACGCAGTGCACCGACAACGAGCGGGAACAGAACCTCGCCGGGCAGACGGGTTCGGAAACCCTGTGCCACAGCGGCCAATGTCCGGGTCTGCACTCCGCGGAAACTCATATGTCGTCAGCGGGCTGATTCGGCACCGAGGCGCGGTGTGGTCACCAAGTCCGGCCACGGTGTGATTGAGCAAACCCGACGGTCGATCGTCTCACCGACGAAAACCCATTATAAACACACTCCTGCATACGTATGACCCGTTTGTCTGTCGTCGCGGACTTGGCGTGCTCGGCTGCCGGACACCCAACGCCGGCTTCTTCGGTGCCGCGCGGTCGCTGACCGTCGAGGGGGTCCTCGATGAGACAAGTCACTTTCCACGCGGCCAATGTAGTCAAGCCGACGATACAAGTCTACAGTTGCATACATACTGGATCCGGAGCCCGAACACTTGAAAGTCCGGCCCGACCGGCGGGCCGCCGAACTGGGGACTCGTCGCGGTGAGCATCCACCTGCACCTTCGCGCCGTCGCGGAATCCGAGATCCGGGACGACCACACCTGGCTTGCGGCGTTCATGTCCGAGGCTTGGGACAACCACCCCGACGAGTACGCGGCCGGTATCGCCGACTCGATCGATAAGGTCTTCAACTCCGTCAATGACCTCTACGCCGCAGCCGATGTCTTCGATGCAGACGCCGACAAGCCCTGGACGCTGCCGATTTACGGCGGTCGCCCCGTGGCACACAGAGCTGATGCCGACCCCTCCGACCCGCCCCTGATGGTTCTGGAGCCGCCTGGGGTGTCACAGGCCGCAGAGTTCCTCGCGACTGTCTCTTTCGACGAGCTGTGGAACGTTGCCGGTGCCAAGCTCGGCGGCCGCGTCCGGGAGGAGGCGCAGGCCAGGCAGGAGTTCCTCGACCATCACAGGGACCTCCAAGGGTTCTACGGGCGGGCGGCTTCAGCAGGCCACGCCGTGGTCAAAGCGGTGTGGGCTTGAGAGACACAACCGCAGACGTCCTTCGGGGTCAGCGGTGCGTTCCGGTGCCTCCTGCTGTCGGCGCACCTGGACTCGGCGGACGCGTTCACCGGGAGCCCTGGTATCCAGCGTGAACGGCTATGCGTGGCGTCAACGTGCGAACTTCTCGATGGCCGCCGGGGTGACGGGTGTGAAGAAGTTGACGAGATTGCCGTCGGGGTCGCGGAACAGCAGCGACCGATTGCCCCAGGGCATCGTGGTGGGCTCATTGACGAAGTCGGTGACGAAGCCGGTCAGGTTCTGGTGCACGCGGTCCACGTCGTCGGCGAGGAATTCGGTGATCACGCTGTGGTTGTCCGCCGGGCGGGCAGAGCCAGGGGCGAACAGCGGGACGGTGCGGGTGCCGGCGATCGCGAGGGTGGCGTTGGGGGTCTTGAGTTCGGCGAAGTCCTCGGTGGCCCAGATCGCTTGCACCCCTGTGGCTCGCTCGTAGAACTTGACGAGGCGCGCGACGTCGCTGGTGATGATGCGGATCGAGACAAAATCCATGGGGATCTCCTTGGCTGCTGGAATCGCTGCACTCCGCAGACTAGGAGAAATAGTGGACAGAATCGGTCCTGTATTCACGTAGGCTGTGGACATGCCTCGACCCACCGGCCGCGTGCTGACACTCCTGGAGCTGCTGCAGTCGGGCGGCACCCGGACGGTGGCGGAACTCGCCGATCGGCTCGGCGTCGAAGGGCGCACCGTGCGGCGGTACGTGGACCAGCTGATCGACCTCGACGTGCCCGTGGAATCGGTGCGCGGCCGCTACGGCGGGTACCGGCTCGCTTCCGGGTACCGCTTGCCTCCGCTCATGCTCAGCGACGACGAGGCGCTGGCCGTGCTGCTCGGCCTGATCGCCGGCCGCCGAGCAGGGTTGACGACGGAGCACACGGCAAGCGAGACGGCATCGGCCAAGATCCGGCGAGTGCTGCCCAAGCACACCACCCAACGGCTCGACACACTCCTGGAATCTCTTGCCTTCACGGACCAGCCGGGTGAACTCGACACCCCGGACACCGGGGTCCTGCTCACCATCACCGATGCGGTGCGCCACCGCCGACCGGTCTCGATCCGCTACACCGACAGCGACGGCCGTCGCAGCGATCGCACACTGCACGCGTACGGGATCGTCGCCCATTCGGGCCGGTGGTACGTCACGGGCAAGGACGCCCGAATCGGCGAGGACCGAACCTTCCGGCTCGATCGCATCGCAGATGCGCGGACCCTGCCCGGCTCATTCGAAGCGCCCGTCGGTCCCGGTCCGGCACAACGCGTGTTGTCAGGATTCGCCACGGCTGAGTACCAGCATGAGGTGACCTTGCGGATCCACGGGACAGTTGAGCAGATCCGCGCCCATCTTCCCGCCAGCATCGCGAGGCTGGAGGAGCACGAGCCCGCGGCAGGCCAGGACCGAGCGGCCGAGCGCTGGCTGCGCGCCGAGCTACGGGTGGAGCGGCTCGACTGGTTGCCTCCGGCACTCGCCTCACTCGACCGGCCGTTCGTCATCGAGCGCCCCGATGAACTGCGCGATCTCGTCATCGCGCTCGCCGATCGCCTCGCGTCCTTCGCCCGCCGAGCCTGACAGCGAGGAACCAATGTCATGAGATGGCACATCTACACCTCCGATACACGGCCTCGTGCGGCCGGTATGACGTGAGCGAGCTTGGCCGGGGTTCTGTCGTGTGCCATCGCACACATGCTTGCCGAGCGCACCGTGCCCGGTGCCGGGAGCGTCATCGAGGCGCTGTGCCGGTACCCAGCGCGGTGAAGACGGGGAACTCTGTGGCGGGAAGGGATGGCATGGTGCTCCGGTGCGGGTGCCGTGCCGTTGTCGTTCGGCACCCGCACCGGCCACGGCCGCCTGCCCGCGGTGGGTTCAGAAGGCGGAGCGGATGAGTCCGCCGTCCACGCGGATGGTGGCTCCGCTGACGTACTGGGCGTAGTCGCTGCACAGGTAGGCGACTGCGGCCGCGATCTCGTCAGGCTCGCCGAAACGCTCCTGGTCGTTGGGGATGAGGGCGTTGACGGAGTTGGGCTGGATCTCTTCCCAGGTGTCGCCCCAGCCGCGGGCGGGGCCGATCTCCGTGACGAGTTCCTTCGTCGCCTCGACGAGGATCGCGCCGGGCGACACCACGTTCGAGGTGACACCGGTGCCCTTGAGCTCGCGGGCGAGCGACACGGCGAGGTTGTGCCGGGCCGCCAGGGTGGCGTTGTACTGCGGGTGGGTGTTCATCGGCTGGGAGGCGAGACCGCCGCCGATCGTGATGACCCGGCCCCAGCCGCGCTCCCGCATCGCCGGCACCAGGTGCTGGATCATCCGCACGCCCGAGACGACGTTGACGTTGTAGGTGTCACGCCACTCGTCCGGGGCGGCCTCCGCCCAGGACAGGTGCCGGTAGAAACCGGCGTTGTTGACGAGGATGTCGACGGGGCCGTCCGCAGTGGCCGCCCGGGCGACTTCGGCGGCGACCGCGTCGTCGGCCAGGTCGCCCAGCACCGTGGTGGCGCTTCCCCCGGCCTCGCGGATCTCCCGCGCGACCTTCTCCGTGCGGTCCTTGTCCCGGCCGTGGACCACGACCGCGGCGCCCTCGGCCGCCAGCAGCTTCGCGGTGGCCTCACCGAGCCCGGAGCTCGAACCGGTGACGAGCGCGCGCTTTCCGTTCAGATTCAGGTCCATGTTCTTCCTCTCTCGGACTCCCCCCACGCCGACACGGCACGGGGAGGTGTGTCGCTACAGCCAAGTATACACTTGTAGACTTTTTGCTCGACGACACATCCCGGCTCTCATGGCATGGCTGCGCGGCCGCACGGTGAGACACATGCGGCCCGGTCGGTGACGTTGCCGACCGGGCCGCAGGACGCTGTCTGTCGCGTCAGTTCACATGGCGGATGGTTCCGCCGTCCACGCGCAGCGTCGCACCGCTGATGTAGTCGGCATGGGGGCTCGCCAGGTAGACCACCGCGGCGGCGATCTCCTCGGGACGCCCCAACCGGTTGGCATCGTTGGGCACCCAGCTTTCCGCGGCCGCGCGCTCGATCTCCTCCCACGTGTCGCCCCAGCCGTGGGCGGGAGCAATCTGCCACAGCAGGTCCCGGACCGCGTCGGTGAGGATCGCACCGGGCGCCACCGTGTTGGAGGTGATGCCGCTCCCCTTCAGCTCGCGCGCCAGAGAAACGGCGAGGTTGTGGCGGGCGGCGAGGGAGGCGTTGTAATGGGGCTGCGCCGACATGGGCTGGGCGGCCAGGCCGCCACCGATCTGGATGACCCGGCCCCACCCGCTCTCCCGCATGCGCGGAACGAGACTCTGGATCATCCGCACACCCGACAGCACATTGGTCTGATACGTCTCCGCCCAGATCTCAGGCGTGGCGTCCATCCAGCCGACCTGGTCGTACGCCCCGGCATTGTTGACCAGGATGTCGATCGTGCCCGCGGACAGTGCCTTGTCGGCGACGGCCTGCGCACCCTCTGCCGTGCTCAGGTCTCCGACCGTCACCTCCACCCGGCCGCCCTCGGCGAGGATGCGGTCGGCGGTGCCCTTGGTGCGCGCCTCGTCCCGGCCGTGCACGACGACGGTCACTCCCTCGCGTGCGAGCGCCTCGGCAATCGCTTGACCGAGCCCGGAGCTCGAACCGGTCACCAGGGCCCGCTTTCCGGTCAATTGCATATCCATGGGCATGTCCTTCCTGTATCAGGCACGTGCTTCGAAGTGTGCACCCTGCGGGACATCGCTTGCAGGGTGTGCGCCCGCAGTCATGCCGCTGTCAACATGTGTGCGTTTGGGCGGGCGGTCGGCCGGTGCCGCTCCCGTTTGCCTCCCCAGGGGAGGAAACAGTGCCGAACAGCCCCGCGGAGATGACGGGGCGGCGATTACGGCTGTCGGGAAACGACCTTCACCTTGGGTGTTTCGGACGGCGACCACGGCCAGAGAGGCGAACATGGGCACCAAGCCCGTCCTCCCGAACCGGAGGTATGCCTCCACCTTAGAGGGGGTGACCTTGCGCATCAAGTCGAGGCCGTGACGCTCGAGATGAGCGGTCCGAGGTGGGCCGAGCAGCGCGGCACTCTTGCAGTGATGCGGTTTCTTACTAACGATTCGACGCCCGGGACCGCAAAGAGGGAGGCTCCGTTTGCAGACCCGCCACCTGTGATCACGCAGGCATGGATGTCACGGCGAACACCGTGCACGGGAGCGCCTCAGAACATCTTCGGGCCATAGAGGTGACACCGCGGCGAGGTGCGAGCGGTAGGGCCGGCGATGGAGGCGGCGTTGGGACTGGTCACGTCATCACCGGGCGCAGATGCGACCAGGGCGGCCGGTTCCGGCTCCGGCTCCTGCTCCGACGCGGATGATCCCCTCATCGCGTCGGCGGCGCCGCGGAAGCCTTCAGGACGCCTTCAGATTGCGGGCTCCCGACGGGGTGATGGCGAACAGGACAGCACCCAGGCCGAGGAGGGCGAAGATGATCGTGTGCAGGCCGCTGTCCGTGGCCCGGGCGCCGAAAGAGAGGCTGATCAGGCTCGACGACAGCACAGCGCCCAGATAGGTGAAGGTGCGCATGAGTCCGGCGGCGACGCCCACGGCCTCGGCGGGTGCCTGCTGGTACAGGGCGGCCTGGTTTCCGATCACGCCCAGGCCCGAGACGACGCCGAACACCATGGTGATCAGTACCAGGACCCAGATCGGAGTGGCCGAGGTGAACAGCAGCAGACCGGCCGGTCCGATCACGGCCGCGGCGGCTGTGCAGTACAGGGCGGAGCGCACCAGGTTGCGCCGGGCGAAGGGGATGGAAATGAGCGCGGCGAACACGGACATCGGCAGTATCAGCAGGCCCACGCCGACGGCGGACAGACCCCGCGTCTCCTGCAGCCACTGAGTGAGGCCGTAGAGGATGCAGTAGTTGAGCAGGAAGGTGAGGCAGACCCGCAGATAGGTGGCGCTCAACGGCTTGTTCCTGGACAGCATTCGGACGTCGACGAACGGATCGTCCGCCCGGCGCTCCCACAGCACCAGGGCGACGAGCAGGAGCGCGCAGAGCCCCCACCGTGGGTGGTGCAGGTCGTTGAGAAAGAACAACAGGGAGGCGATCGTGCCCGAGAAGAGCACCATTCCGGGGATGTCCAGCCGGGCCGGTGGTGCGCTCTCGCCCGTCCGCTCGGCACGGGGAAGGTCGCGCGGCACCCAGGCGAGCGTCATCAGCACCCCGATCAGGACCAAGGGCACGTTGATGAAGAAGGTGATCCTCCATCCGGCGGCCGCTGCCAGCAGACCACCCAGTGGCAGACCGAGGGCCGAGGTGACCTGCGCCGCGATGGCCAGCGCGCCGAGTGTGCCACCGGTTCGCGCCGGTTCATGGTCGGCGGCCCATCGGCGCACGATCACCATCGCCGTCGGGTAGCCGGCCGAGGTGCCCACGCCGAGGATGACGCGGGCCGCCACCAAGGTCGGCAGATTCATCGCGACGGTGCCCAACGCGCCGCCGATCCCGACCAGGGTCAGGCCGGCCACGAAGACGCGGCGCGGGCCGAGGCGTTCGGCGAGCCGCCCCATGGTGGGCTGGCCGATCGCGCTGGCCAGGTAGAGGGCGGACACCAGCCAGATGGTGGATGCCGCTCCGGCATGGAAAGTGTGTCCGATGGCGATCAGCGTCGTGGCGATGATCGAGCTGTTGATCGGGTTCAGGGACGACCCGAGCATGAGGGGGAGGGTGAACCGCCAACCCGGGCTCGCGGCCTCACGGCCTTCACTCGGCCGCCCTCCCGTCTTGCCGGCCGCGTGACGGGCCGACGTCGCATTACGTATCTCCATGACATCAATACTACAGGCAACCTGAACAGGTAGCCTTAACATGTTTTCAAGGGTAAGGCCGCCTGAGGACGGTTGCTCCCGTGCGCCGGAGGCGCCCATGCCCACCTCTGGGATGGCGGACCGTTCGTCCGAGCCACCCGTCTGTTCGACGTGGAGAAGGTCACTGGGCCACGCAGGTAAGTGCGGAAGATCTCATTCCAGGGCTTGTCGGCCGATCTGGACCGAGATACCCAGCGTCAGATCCAGGCGGCCTTGCGCCCGGCATCCTGCTGGTATCCGAGGCAGGCATGGCGGACGCGGCCAACCGCAGGATCGCCGGGTTCTCCCTGGGGATGAAACAACGGCTCTGCATCGCCGCCGCCCTGCTGGGCGACCCGCCCGTACTGCTCTTCGACGAGCCGCTCGATGGCCTCGCCCCCGAGGGCGTGCGCTGGGTGCGCGGCCTCTTCGACCGGTCGACGCCGGCCCGCAGCCTCCGTCGCCCCCTGGCGGACGGCTGACGGGGTGTCGGGCGCATGCGCGGGAAACATGTGCAATCCGCGTGACATGCCCGTGAACGTCCGAGTGCGTCCGGATCGATCAGGAATCGAGAAGCGCGGTTGACGGAGCCGCCTCTAATCTGCCCGTCATGGACATCACCATTCACACGAGTTCTCTCCCGCACGACGACCCGGATGCGTCGCTCGCCTTCTACCGCGACGTCCTCGGCTTCGAGGTCCGCAGCGACGTCGGGCAGGGCAGGATGCGCTGGATCACGGTCGGCCCGGCCGGCCAGCCCGACACGTCGATCCTTCTGGCGCCGCCGGCTGCCGACCCGGGAGTCACCGAAGACGAGCGCCGCACCATCACCGAGATGATGGCCAAGGGCACCTACGGCTGGATCCTGCTGGCCACCCCGGACCTTGATGCCACGTTCGAGAAGGTGCAGGCCGGTGATACCGAGGTCGTACAGGAGCCGATCGAGCAGCCGTACGGCATCCGTGACTGTGCCTTCCGCGACCCTGCGGGCAACCTGGTCCGCATTCAGGAGCTTCGCTGAGCCGTACGGGTATCGATGCGGCCGTGCGGGCCGACATCCGACCTGCAAGGAACGCGGCGGTGCACCAGCGCGGAGGTTCTCGCCCTGCCGGCTGCCCACCAGGGCCGCCTCCGGATCCTCGTTGAACCGGCCACGGGTCCGGACTCCATCCCGTTGCTGTCCAGCAGTTGCTCGACCTGCTGATCGACTCCGGCGGGGCCGGTCATCACCACCGAGCGAGCGCCCTGGGGTGCCTGCCTCGGCAGGCACCCCAGGGCGCTCGTAGACGTCGTTGGAAAATGAAAAAGGGGAGTGTTCTCATGTGTCAGCCCGAGTGGCGGCGTGCACGCGTCCAGGCGCAGCGCCTGGCTGATCTCGCGCGGCTGCGCCGCGTCCGCGACCGGATCGACAGGGAATACGCGCAGCCGCTGAACGTGGAGGCGCTCGCCCGCGACGTGAACATGTCCGCCGGGCACCTCAGCCGGCAGTTCCGGGCCGCCTACGGTGAGTCGCCGTACTCGTACCTGATGACGCGTCGCATCGAGCGGGCGACGGCGCTGCTGCGGCGTGGCGACCTCAGCGTCACCGAGGTCTGCTTCGCGGTCGGCTGCGCGTCGCTGGGCACGTTCACCACCCGCTTCACCGAGCTGGTCGGCATGCCGCCGGGGGCCTTCCGACGCCAGGCGGCGGAGGCGGCCGACCAGGCTGATGCTGCGGGTACGACTGGCGGTGCGGGCCTTTCGGTCACGGTGGAGGGGATGCCGGCGTGTGTGGCGAAGCAAGTGACAAGACCGGTCAGGAATCGAGAAGTCCCGGCCGCCGCGCAGCCCCTAGCGTGATGGCCATGGCAACCACCACTTCCGCCGCAGCCACCATGTCCCTCGCGTCCGTCACCCTTGAGGTGGCCGACCCCGAGGCCGCCCACCGCTTCTACACCGCCTTTGGCGTGGACTCGCACATACGCCTGCGGGCGTCCGAATCGCACTCCACCGGCTTCCGCGGCTTCACCCTGGCGCTCACGGTGTCCGGGCCGGCCACCGTCGACAGCTTCGTCGGCGCCGCCATGGACGCCGGCGCCACGGTGCTGAAGCCCGCCGCGAAGTCGCTGTGGGGCTACGGCGGCGTTGTCCAGGCCCCGGACGGGACGATCTGGAAGGTCGCGACGTCGGCGAAGAAGGACACCGGCCCGGCCACCCGCGAGATCGACGAGGTCGTCCTCCTGCTCGGCGTCGAGGACGTGAAGGCCACCAAGCAGTTCTACGTCGGCCGGGGCCTGACCGTGGCCCGAAGCTTCGGAGGCAAGTACGCCGAGTTCGCCTCCGGCGAATCCAGCCCCGTCAAGCTGGCGTTGTACAAGCGCCGCGGCCTGGCCAAGGACCTCGGCATCCCCGCCGACGGCACCGGCTCGCACCGTATCGTCCTCGGCACCACCGCCGGCCCCTTCACCGACCCGGACGGATTCGCCTGGGAGGCCGCGGCGTAGCTCGCCCCCCGCCGTCCTGACTCCCGAACCTGCACTCCCGCACCGCCCCGTCTCCCCCTGCCCGAGAGGAAACCTGCCATGCCGTCCACGAAGTCGTCCGCCGAGAACTCCGGCACGACCGCCGAGCAGTACGACGGATTCACCGCCGAGGAGCGGGCCGCGATGAAGGAGCACGCGCAGGAGCAGAAGAAGGCGGCCGCGCGGCGCAGTTCGTCCCGGGCGGAGAAGGAGGCGGCAGCGGAGCAGGACGTGCTCGCCAAGATCGCCGAAATGCCGGAGGCGGACCGCATCCTCGCCGAGCGGATCCACGAGGTCATCAAGGCCGCCGCTCCGGACCTCGCGCCCAAGCTCTGGTACGGGATGCCCGCGTACGCCAGGGACGGCAAGGTCGTCTGCCACTTCCAGAGCGCGGAGAAGTTCAAGTCGAGGTATGCCACGCTCGGATTCAGCGACCAGGCGGCACTGGACGACGGCGCCATGTGGCCGACCGCCTACGCCCTGAAGGAGCTGACCGCGGCCGACGAACAGCGCATCAGCGCGCTCGTGAAGAAGGCGGTGAGCTGAGACCAGCCGGGGCAGAACCAGCATCGAATCCGATGGGTACATCTTGATCGCCCGCGTCCGCCAGGCGGCCGGCAGCTTCTCCGAGCAGTCCGCGAACAGCCCGTCCGGCAGGTCCAGTTCGCGTACGTCATCCAGCTTGGTGATCTCCGTCAACAGGGAGTCCGGCCGACCGCGGCGGGGGCGCGCTTGAGCACGGCCGGCAGGGCGGTGCCGTCCTCGTCGTCCTCCGCGACCAGTGCCGGCAGCCGGGCCGTGCCCCGCCTCCCCAGGCGCTCGATGGTCCGGGTGCAGAACGCCTTCTCCCACCGGCCCCGCGCGGCGACCAGGACCTTCTCGATCCGGGTCCGGCCCGGAGGCTCGATCTTCCTCGCCCTGCACTCGACCAGCAGGGCCTCGCGGTGCCGGTCCTCCACCGACTCAACCGGGCACACCTCCGCGGTCGGCCACACCGTCAGCTGCCCCTCGCCCGCGAAGGCCGACGGCCGGAGCCCCAGCGCCTCGCGGATCTGCTTCCGGTGCCGCTTCGCGCCCGCCAGGTCGTACTTCGCCAGCTCGGCCGCAGGCACCTTCACCAGCCCGGCGACGTACTCCACTGCTGGCTGCGGGAACTCCTCGATGAACTCCGGGAACGGGTGCGCGGCGCCGGGAAACGGCGGACCTGAACCTCTGGAACCTACTTGCGGGTCTCTGAGCCAGGACTCCGAGGCCGAGTACGGCTGCCGTTCGGCGGCCACCGTGGTGCCGGCTCGGCGATCACCCCAAGGGAGTGTCACCCTGTTGAACGGTGCTGATGCGTCGCTGGTGATCAGTCGGAGTGGGCCGTGGGGCTCTGGAGAAGGTCCGCGGTGGCGGCGTCCCAGTCGATTCCGGCGAGCTCGTGGCCGTCGGGAACGAGCTCATAGGTGTACTCCAGCCACTTGGCCAGCGGGGGCACGGGCAGTTCGAACAGAGCCGCCATGTTCCCGGAGGCCAGCTGAAGCCACGCGGTGGCCTGGTCCTCCAAGGACGACGGCCGGATCTGGACGTCACCGAGGCCACTCACCGAGTAGAGCCCCTGGTGGAGGAGGTCGCGGCCGATCCGCCACAGGACCCGCGGGCCGCCTTCGATGACGAACTCCATGGACACGACCAGGGGAGCCTCCGAGTCGAACCGGAATTCCGTCCTGATGGTCTGCCGTGCGGAGACGTCCAGCACGCGTTCGATGTCCAAGATCAGCTCAGGACGGTCGTGCGGCGCCGTTCGGCGGGCCTGTGCATCTGGTTGGGGCTCGTGTGCCTTCGACATCGGATGACGGCCGTGGGCACAGGCGAGGTGATCGAACGGCACGCCAAGACGTTCACGGTGCTGATGGACGCCCGCAACTCCGACGCAGACGTAGCCAAAGCCGCCGACTACAAGATGGGGCACTACCGAGACCTCTTGGACGTCATCGCCGACCGGCTCTTCGACCTCGGTGAAGTACGCGCCGAGGTGACCCGCGAACAGGCACGCGACATCATGTGGTTCTACTTCGGCACCTCCGCGTGGAGCACCGTGAGAGAACTGGGCTGGCCCTACCCCCAGGCGACAGCATGGCTCGAAGCCCAAGCAGCAGCAGCCCTCCTCACGCACCATCACGCGCGCCCGGCGGTCTGACCCTTCAGCCGCAGTCCGGTGCCTTGGCCTCGAACAGCGCCCGGCGGCGTCCCACAGAGTCGGCCCACGGGCCAATGGGACGCCGACAGGACCCCGGCACCGGCTGGGCAGCCTGCTACGGCAGCGCCTCAGCCTTGGCCCGGATCTCTTCGGAGTCGGGCTGGGTGTATGTGACGTGCGTTCCGGACGTCTTCTCCCGGACGATCGTCGGCCGGCAGGTCGCCGGCCGCATGCGGACTCCCGCTGGTCGCCCTGGAGATGGCGCTGTGGCGGAGGCGGATCAAGACGCCATGGGCGGCCGTCCGGACTTCGGTGACAAGGCGTCGCAGGCCTTGTCCGGGGCGCGCAAGCGGGAGATGTCGACGACGGGCAGCGCTGTGGGCTGGGCGATGTCCGATCTCGCGGCAACAGCGGACCGGCTGCTATCACGCAACGGGGATGCGGCGTCGCAGGCGGCGGACGACAGCATCACCACCGCGTTGCGCGTCGGCCGGCTCAGCAGACGACCGGCGTTCGCCTTCGCAGAGTTCAGGCGGGCAGTCGCGGCACGCTGTCGATCAGGCGGCGGGTGTACGGGTGCGTGGGGGCGCCCAGAACCTGGGCGGTGTCGCCCTGTTCTACGATGTGGCCGCGCTCCAGCACAGCGGTGCGCTCGCACAGAGAGGCCACGACCGAGAGGTCGTGGGAGACCATCACGAGTGTAAGCCCTTGTTCCTGCTTCAGCTCGGCGATCAGATCCACGACCTTCACCCGGGTGGTGACGTCGAGCGCGCTGACGGGTTCGTCGGCGAGCAGCACCCGTGGGTGACACACGGTGGCGCGGGCGATGGCGATCCGCTGGCGTTGTCCCCCGGAGAACTCGTGAGGGTAGCGGTCGGCCGTGTCGGCCGGCAGACCGACCCGTTCCAGGGTCGCGGCCACCTTCGGTGCCGCGGTGGCGCGCGTGTCGAGACCCAGGGAGCGAAGCGGCTCCGCCACGATGGCGCCGACGCGGCGGCGCGGGTCCAGCGAGGAGTAGGGGTCCTGGAAGACGCACTGCACGCTGCGCCGGAAGTCGCGCATCCGGGTCCGGTCACGCGGGGAGAGGCCGGCGCCGTCGAAGCGGACGCTGCCGCAGGTCGGCCGGGACAGGCCCAGCAGCAGACGCAGAAGCGTCGTCTTGCCCGCTCCGGACTCACCGACGAGCGCGAGGCTGTGCCCGGCCTCGACGGTCAGGGAGACGTCTTCGACCACGTTGGCAGTGCTTCCCCGGTGGCGCAGTGCCACGTTCTCCAGTTCCAGTACGGGTGTCACCGCGCACTCCTCAGGTCCAGGGCTGACTCCAGCCTCCGGGCGCTGGCCACCAGGGCCTTGGTGTACTCCTCGCGCGGCAGGCGGACGAGGTCGTGGACGGCCCCTTCCTCCACGGCGCGGCCGTCCTTCATCACCAGGGCGCGATCGGTCACCCGAGCGACTACGGCGAGGTCGTGGCTGACAAAGAGGACCGACATCTTCCGTTCCCGGACGAGGCTGTCGATGAGATCCAGCATCTCGGCCTGCACGGAGACGTCCAGTGCGGTGGTCGGCTCGTCCGCGATCAGCAGGCGGGGTGCGCAGGCCAGGGCCATGGCAAGAGCGACACGCTGGCGCTGCCCGCCCGAGATCTCGTGTGGGAAGGCGCGGGCGATGCGTTCGGGTTCAGGCAGTCGTACCTGGGTCAGCGCCCCGCGTACGGCTTCACGCAGGGCCGCACCCTTCAGGCAGGTGCGTCGGGCGAGAGGTTCGGCGATCTGGCGTCCCACGCGCATCAGCGGGTCGAGCGCGGTCAGCGGTTCCTGGAACACTACGGCGGCGTCCCGGCCGCGGACCGCGGCAAGTCGTTTCTCAGTGGCGCCCACGATCTGGGTGCCCGCGAGGTCGACGCTGCCGGTGGCGGTCATGCCGTCGGGCAGCAGGCCGAGGATCGCGAGCGTGGTGAGCGACTTGCCGGAGCCGGACTCGCCGATGAGGCCCAGCCGTTCACCGCTGTCCACGGTGAGGGAAAGGTCGTCGACCAGGGTCCGGCCGTCGGCTGTGCGGACGGTCAGTCCGCGTACGTCGAGGAGAGTCATGCGCGCCTCCGGCGGGTCGCCGGGTCGAGGGTCTCCCGCAGGCCGTCGGCGATGAGGTTGACGCCGATCACGAGCAGGACCAGCAGGACGCCGGGGGCCAGGGCTCCCGCGGGGGCGGTGGTGAAGGTGGCCTGCGCCTCCTGGAGCATGCGCCCCCACGAGGCGTTGGGCGGCGGTGCGCCCAGGCCCAGGTAGGACAGACCCGCCTCGGCCAGCACGGCGAGCCCGAACTGAAGGGCGAGGTTGACCACGAGGGTGGGCCAGATGTTGGGCAGGACGTGGCCGAGCACGGTACGCGGCCAGGACGTACCCGAGGTGCGGGCGGCGGTGATGTAGTCCTGCGTCAGGACCCGCTTGACCAGGACGCGCACCAGACGGGCCACGACGGCGCTCTGCGCCAGGCCGATCGCGAGGACCGCGGAGCCGAGGGTCGCCGAACGCGCGGCGACGATGAGCATGGCGAGCAGCAGCGTCGGGAAGGCGATCAGGATGTCGAGGAACGCGGACAGCGTGTCGTCGAGCCAGCCCTGCGCGAACGCGGCGAGCACGCCCAGCGTGATGCCCAGGGCCGCGGCGACGGCCACCGACCCGAGACCCGCTTCGAAGGCGATCCGGGAGCCTGTCATCAACTGGGTGAACAGGTCGCGTCCCAGCTTGTCGGTGCCGAGCAGGTGTCCCCCGCCGGGTCCTGTCAGCCGTCCGCCAGAGGTGTCGTCGGTGGCGTACGGGAGCCAGACCAGGGAGACCAGGGCGAGCAGCGCGATGAGACCGGCCAGGACGCATCCCACGACGAGGGTCGCGGAACGGCGGGAGCTCCGCCCAAAGCGGGGTGCCTTCGTGGGGCGTGTCTCGGTGAGGGTCATCGGGCACCTCCCGAAAGCCGTCCGCGCAGCCGTGGGTCGATGATCCGCTGGACCAGGTCGGCGACGAAGCCGATGAACAGCACGAAGAGGGTGGAGATGAACAGCACGCCCTGGATGACGGGATAGTCGTGCTGGGCGATGCCGGTGGCGAGCATCGAGCCCAGACCGGGCAGTGCGTAGACGGACTCCACGACCACTGCGCCGAGCAGGGTCGAGGCGAGTTCGACACCGAGTACGGAGATCACCGGAACGGAGGCGTTGCGCAGGCCGTGGCGCCACATGGCCGACCCGAAGGACGATCCCAGGGCGCGGGCGGTACGCAGATAGTCGCTGCCGAGGACGTCCAGGGTGGCGGAGCGGACGTAGCGGATCAGGGACGCGCTCATCACCAGGGCGATGGTGACCACGGGCAGGACGAGGGAGCGGATTGCCTCGGCGGGCTCGGACCAGCCGTCCTGGGGGAAGCCGCCCGCGGGCAGCCAGCCCGCGTTCAGCGCGAACACGGCGATGAGGATCATGCCGAGCCAGAACACCGGTACGGCGATGCCCAGTTGGGACACGGCGCTGAGCAAAGCGCCGTACCAGGTGTGCCGTTTGTGAGCGGCGACGAACCCGGCGGGCACGGCGATGACGACTGCGAGCACGAAGGCGGCGAGGGTCAGCGGGACGGTGACGTTCAGCCGCGAAACCACCTCGGGGCCCACAGGCAGTGAGCTGACGAAGGAGGTGCCGAGGTCGCCGCTCGCCAACTGCCCGAGCCAGTGGGTGAACTGCTCGGGCAGCGGCCTGTCCGACCCGATCGAGTGCCGTGCCGCGGCGATCTGCTCGGGACTGGCACCCACCGAGGTGAGCGCGTTGGCGGGGTCGCCGGGCAGCAGACGCAGCAGCACGAACAGCACGATGCTCGCCAGGGCCAGGGACACCACCAGGAAGGCGAGGCGGCGCAGGAGGTAGCGCGCCATCAGCCCTTCTTGATGTCGTAGGCATAGAACTGCGAGTTGAGGCCGTTGAGCGGGTAGCCGGAGAGCTTGCTGCCGGCCACCACGATCTGCGGGTACAGGTACAGCCAGTCGCTGGCCGCGTCCTTGGCGGTCTTCTCGTTGACCTTCTTCAGCAGCGCGGTCTGCTCGGCGGTCGTGGAGGCTTCCTCGGCCTCCTTGACCCACTGGGTGACCTGCTTGTCGTCGTAGCCCCAGTAGAAGTCGGGGTTGCCGTACCAGACCAGGTCGCGGTCGTTGACGTGCTCCTGGAGCGTGGCCGTGAAGTCGTGGTTCTTGTAGACCTTGGTGTACCACTCGTCCGGGGTGATCGTGTTGATCGTGACGGTGATGCCGACCTTGGCCAGCTGCGACTTGATGAAGGTAGCGGTTGTGGGGTGGGGGTCGTAGTTCGGGGTGTCGAGGGTGAAGGCGAAGCCCTTGGCGTACCCGGCCTCGGCGAGCAGCTTCTTGGCGCGCGCGGGGTCGTAGGCATTGACCTTGGTGAGGTCCTCGTACCAGGGGTCGGAAGGCGGCACCATCGAGCCGATGGGCTTGCCGTAGCCGCCCCAGATCGACTCCAGCAGCTTCTTGTCGTCGATGGCGGCGGAGACCGCCTGGCGCACCTTGACGTCGGTGAACGGCTTGGCCTTGTCGTTGAAGGCGAGCAGCAGCTTGGTGGTGGAGTTGCCGTCGTTGACCTTGTAGTTCTGGTTGCTCTTGAACTGGTCCAGGGCATCGGGCGACTGCTCGCTGGTGACGACGTCGACGGCGTTGGTCAGCAGCGCGTTGTTGAGGGCCGTGGCGTCCTTGTAGTAGTGGAAGACGACCTGCTTGTTGCTGGCGGCGTTACCCCAGTAGCCGGGGAAGCGGTCCAGGCTCAGGGCGGAGCCGCGGGTCCACTTGTCCAGCGTGTAGGGGCCCGTGCCGTCCTCGGTCGTCTTGAGGCTCTTGGCCTGGGAGTTGATGATCCAGACGTAGGAGAGGTTGTAGACGAAGGAGATCGACTTCTGCGACAGCGTGACCTTGACGGTGCGCGTGTCGGGGGTGGCGATGTCCTTGACGACCTCGAGGTTGCTCTTGCGGGCGGACTGGGAGTCGTCCGCGATGACCTTCTCCAGGCTGTACTTCACGTCGGCGCTGGTGAGTTGCTTGCCGCTGTGGAACTTCACGCCGTCGCGCAGGGTGAAGGTGTAGGTGAGGCCTTCGCCGCTGACCTTGTAGTCCTGGGCGAGCAGTTTCTCCACCTTGCCGTCGTCGGTGAGCTTGAACAGCCCTTCGTAGACGTTGCCGTTGAGAGCCTCGGTCACACCCTGGCCACCGCCGGCGGTGTTGTCGAGGTTCTGCGGCTCGTAGAGGGAGCCGATGTTGACCGTTGCGTTCTTGTCGTAGGAGCCGCCCGAGGCGCTGCCGCCCGAGCCGGAGCCACCGCAGGCGGTCAAGGTGAGGGCGAGGGTGGCCACGGTCGCGGTGCCGTACAGGGAGGTCTTCTTGGCGTTCATGGTGAAGGGCGCTTTCGTGCTGCGGTGCGGGGACGCTGGGGCGGTCAGTGCTCTGCGGCGAAGCCGTCGCGGAAAACGGGGAGTTTCTCGCCTGCCTCGACGGGCAGGTGGAAGCGGTTCTGCCGCGGCGGCATCGGACAGTTGTACTGGTCGGAGAACCCGCACGGCGGTACGAAGGCGCGGTTGAAGTCGAGCAGGACGCGGTGGTCGTCGTCGGTGCGCCGGACGAAGAGGAAGCGGCCGGCGCCGTAGGTGGTGTGCCCATTGGTGGGGTCACCGAAGACGAGCAGGAGAGTGCCGTCGTCGTCGAACGCGCTGAGGGTGTAGTCGCGCCCGTCGACGGTGAGGGTGATGTCGCCGGGGACGACGAGGTCGCGGGTGCCGCCGTTGTCCCGAATGTGCTCGAAGGGGACGCTTCGAGCTCCGGGCACGGGGGTGTAGGTGGCGTGCAGCACCCAGGCCGGGTCGTAGGCGAACGCGTCGACCCGGTCGAAGTGGCGGATGGCGGGCGAGTCGGCGTCCCAGAAGCGCAGCCCGTGCTCGGGTTCGCCGGTGACGAGGTCGGTGCGCTGGAGCGTGGTGACGGTCACGGTGTCCGGCCGACCGGCGCGGGCCTTCTCTGCGTCCGGATGCTCACCGGCCGGAAACCAGCGGGTCTCGACGAGTGCGAGGTTCCCCGTCGGTGAGGTGAGCGCCTGGTGCCGCTCGGCGCGCCAGGTGTCCCACTGGCCCTCGGGATCGTCGGCGGGCTGGTCGCTGATGGCGTGGGACACGGTCGGGCTCATTCGTGTAGTCGGGTTGTCGGCCTCACGCAGCGCTGATCGCGCCGCGCGAATAGCTGGCCAAAGCATGTACTTTATCTTCCATAAGAGGATCTAATGTCAAATGGCTGCGACGCACGCTGAGACGGCTGCTCGTCATGTGCGGACTCCGAGGGCGGGCAGCAGCGTTTCGGCCAGCCGCTCGACGACCTGCGTGGCCGAACCGACCACGGCGGTGCCGGGGCCGGGCCGGAACAGGCTCATGCCCGGCCACAGGTTCGGGTGCGTCTCCAGGGGCCCGCGCGGGAACCCGGCCGCCGTGCTGTCGGAACTGGCGCCGCCAGCCCACCCCGCCCTCGCCCGCCCGCCGAGCTGCCGGGCATACCTCACGGGTGACTTCGAGCAGCCGGTCGGCGGCGGCCCACGCCTCGTCCTCGGTGTCACGGACGATCAGGTGCAACCGGAGCCGATGCGCAGGCTGCGCCCGCCGTCACAGCGCGGGACCGCCTCCGCGCCCTGACACGTGTCCGCTCCACCGCGCGGGACGATCGGCACGAGGCGTTTCGGGCCACCGTGGCGGCTTGCGGGCCGGCGCCTCAGGCGGCGAAGGTCGCCCGTTCCCGGGCCGCTCGTACCGCCGCCGACAAACTCGCAATGCCGAACGTGCATTGAAGACGGTGGTCGTCGACGAAGAACGTGGGCATCCCGCCGATGACGGGAACCAGCGACGCATACAGGAAGAAGTCCTACCACTCGAACACGGTTCCTACCGCGGACGCCGCGACAACCTTGAACTTTTCACGAGACGACGGTCTCCCCCAGTGGATCGGGGCAAGCAGAGACGCAAGATCCATGCGGCGGAATCTCTCCCACACCTGCTGTCGATCACTGCTCCTTGATCTTCATACTGGCTGTCGAGCGCCGCAGGCGCTCGACGTGGACGGCCCAGACCGCTTCGCCGATCTCCGCCCATCGGCGCCGGGGTTCTGCCTACGATGCCGCCCGCGCCACCGCTGCCGGCGCATCAGCCGGGATTCAGCGGAGTGATACCCGTTCCCGCATACAGCTCAGGGGCCAGCGACAGAACCGTGACGGGTTCGCCCGCCTTCGCCGCCTGCCAGGCGATCGCCGCCGAGTGGACCACCGGCCACTCGACAGCCGGCCAGGCCATGCCGTCCACGGCATGCACTGCCGTGAACGGCACCTGCTCAGCGAAGCGCAGCGCCGCTGCATGGGTTCCGGCGCCGGGAACCTCGCGCTCTGCGGCCAGGACGGACAGCGACGGGATCAGGACGCGGCCGGTGCCACGAGAGGCCTCGATGTAGAGGCCTGTGAAGAAGTGATCCGCCCGGTACAGAGCGGCGAGAGCGGTGTGGTCCAGTACGGCCGTCAAATTCATGCGGCAGCGCCGCCCTGGTGGGAGCGGATCTGCTCCCAGGCGGACCGGCCGGCCTCCTGAACCGCGGGGGTGTACTCGATGCCCAGCTCCCGGGCGGCCTCGATGGCGCGCTGCTCCTTCTCGGCTGCGGTGAGCTCGCCTGCGGCCAGGTCCTCCAGGAGCTGCGTGATCGTCGTACCACGCTCCTTGGCCAGCAGGCGCAGCCGATCCCGCACCGCCTCGGTGGTCTTGATGCTGGTCGCGTCGCCCATAGCCTCGATTCTACCGCCGGTAGAATCGAGGTGCCAGTTCATCTGGCTGGGGAACATCCGACCGGTCAAGACGTAGTTCACCGATCGCACCGGACTCGTCGCGGACAGTGACATGGCCGTATGGCCGATGCTCGCCTTCGCCGGCCTGGTCGCCGTGTACGGGATCGGCCTGGCGGTCTACCAACGTCGCACCTGAGACCGGAACACGGTCCGGGGCGTGTCGCGGAATCAGAAATTACAGCCACTCGTTGACGGCCGCGATAAGGACGGTTGCCTCGTAGCTCCAGCGCGGCCCGCTGCGCGTCCATCAGATCTCCACGCTCCACGGAACAAGATCATCTCATGCTCGTGATCCACTTCCGAAACACGCCCTACCAGAATGGCATCGTCCAGGGCGACTTCACGTGGCGTCGATGTCCGCCCGAGGGATGGGAGTCCGGCAGGTTCTCAGTCACAGTGGACGTACTCGGTCGAGGGGGAAGCCGTGGCGGGGGAAGGAAGACCGATGACGGAACCCGATCTGTTCGAGCTGGAAGCAGTCGTGGTGGGGCAGCCGAAGCGTTCACGGTGGCGCAGATACATGGGCCCCGCCCTGGCCGTGTCCACCGTGAAGGGGACCCCGCTCGCCTCGGTGACGTACACCGACGACACGTTCGCCGTCCTCACGAAAACGTCCGGCGAGTTCATCGTCCGTATCGAGCAGTTCGGGCCGGTGGAGTTCCGCTTCACCGACGCCGCGGACCGGGAGGTCGGCACCGCCGGTGCCCGTGGACACATCAAGACCCGGCAGCTGAGCCTCCAGACGGAGCAAGGACGCCAACTCCTCCTCACGCGGCTGGGTCTCCTGTACACCGAATGGCAGCTCACGGAGACCGATCCGGACGGGGGCCCGGCGCCGGAGATTCTCGGCCGGGTCACGGTGAGCACCATCGACTCGTGGATCGGGTTGCAGCAGTACGTGGTCGAAATGGACCCTCGCCTGGACGCCTCCGAACGGCGGACCGTCGTCGCCTCGGTCGTCTGTCTGCACCTGCTCCGCCGGCCACCGGGTCACAGCACCGCACCGGCGTGAGAGGGGCCCTGGTGCTGTGCCCGGGACGGTTCACCGGGTCGTGTCGGGTGTCGGCGCGGGTCATCGGAGGAAGGCGACAGCGCGTTCGCCCATCTCCACTGGATCCGCCGACTGCGGATCCGCTGGGAGATCCGCGACGACATCCACGAAGCCTTCCTGGCCCTCGGCTGCGCGCTCATCTGCTGGCGGCGGCCTGTCTCCCTACCCTGACAGCATTGGAACCCAATGATCCATCACCTGGCGCAGACGCCGACGGTGGTCAGCAATCCAGTCGTCCGGCGGGACGAGTGGGACCCGCACAGTGACCATGGACCCAGACTCGTCTTCCACAACCACCTCTGGGCAGCCACGCTCGCCGGAGAGCTGGATGAAGACGGACGGCCCCCTGCTCATCTCCATCCAGGCCACATCTACGCCGGCGTCGAGCCGGTCCAGCGCGTCGGCCCAGCCTTCCAGCCTCGAAACCCACAGCGCGAGGTCGATACGGCCGGACACGAAGGGCGTCTGGACGACGATCTCGGCGTCCAGTCCGGCGGTCCACCTGGGGTTACGTCCCAGAACGTTGACCGTGACGCTATTCCCCTCGTCATCAGCGAGAAAGATGAGCTCCCTCGGAGGACTGTCGCCCATGCCTGCTCTTTCGTCCGCAAATCGTGAGAGATCATCGCTTGATCGGAGGGCATCTTCCATCCGTCCGGCATCCGGCTGAGGCCGATCACATCGCGGGCGCACAGGGTCCAGGTGGTCCGCTCGTCCTTGACCAGGCCAGGGTGGTGGTGCAGGGCCTCCAGGTGGAACCGGACCGTGGCCGTGTCTCCTTCGCTGTCCGCGACAGGGGTGGTGACCATGTGCTGCGTCAGTGGGATCGGGCCGATCACCTCGGCCATGGTGCACTTCAGCACGTCGGCCTCGACCTGGCCCTCGAGGGGGAAGACACCCCCGTAGTCGACGGTCACCACATCCGTCCAGTCCTGATCACCTGTTCGCCTCACACCCGCCCGCGCCAGGCGACGTACGCTTCTGCCTCCTTCGACACGGCGGTCACGCGCTACGCGGCCGACGTCCCGAGCCCTGCTTCGCCAACGGCTGAAGCACGTAGCCAGTCGTGGAACTCGGTGCCCAGTCATCTCAGCGGCGGAGTGAAGTAGGCCACCGGCGAGGTGCCCATGGCGCGGATCCCCTTTGGCCGGTGGCCGCACGTGTCTGCCCGGGCGTGCCCCTGCGTCTCATGGTCGGCAGGGTCTCCATCGCCAGGCAAACGGAGACCGAGAACAACGCCACCATCGGGATGAGGTGGTCGGCGAGGAGAGCGAGAACCAGCAACAGCGCCAGATTGGGCACCAACCATGGGAGCACTCGGCCGAGAGGGTAGCCCAGCATTCGCACTGCCGTGACCGCGTTGTTCAGCAGATAGGCTCCCAGTGCCACACAGCACAGCCGCAGCGCATCGCCCGCCGGGCGGTCCTGTGCCGCCGAGTTCACCAGGCCGCCCAGCCCTGCCGCAAGCGCGAGCAAGGTGACCACGGGCAGGAAGTGCCCGATCATGAAGACCGACCGGATCAGCCGGAACGTCTCTTCGGGGCGGGCGCTGAGTGTCTCCTCCGCCGCAGACGAACCGAAGTCGAAGTACAGCCACCACAACATGGCCACTACGGCGAATGCGGCCAGACCTGTGATCACCGCGGATGCGGCGGCGTCGGTCGCAGTGATCGCGGCGACGATCTGGGCGATCCCCTCACCCAGAACGATGATCATGAAAAGTCCGAACCGTTCGACGAGATGTCCGGACTCGACCCTGCCCTCGACCAGTCTGGTGCGCAGTGAGGAGCCACCCGGCCGGCCCGCGAGCCACGGGACGATCTCCACCGCTAGTCCCACCGACCAGAGCAGATACGCCGCCGGACGGTCAAGGAAACTCGAGGCAGCCCACAGCACCGCTGAGACAATCAGCGGCCAGTTGGCTCCCCCCGTCGGCCATCGGCGACGCGCCAGCACCCGGAAGGCCACCACCTCCAGGCGCGAGGCCGCATACGCGCCCGCGAACAGCGACGGGTGCCCGTGCGCCGCCTGCGTCGCCGCCCCGGCCATCACCACAAGGATGGCCATCTGCGCCACCACATCCAGGCGTCGCTCGGCCTCCGCTTCCCCTGTCAGGTTGGTATAGAGCGTCGATCCGACCCACATCCACCAGGCCGGCAGGAACAGCACCAGCAGCCGAAGCACGGCTTGCCACTGCGGATGCTGCAGTAGCGGATGCGCAAGCTGCGCCACCAGTACGACGAAGAGCAGGTCGTAGAACAGCTCCAGCCAGCCGGCATGCCGCTCCTTGCTCCGCTCCGCCTCTGGAGTGCGGGGATCCGGCTCTCCGGATGTGCTGGTCGACATGGCCTGCCCCTCCTCGCGGCGAAGGGCCACGTTGCGGGCCCCGTCCGAAGCTGTTCGGTCCGTTCCGACCGCCGGGGCGGTCCGAGGTCTACGCGGCCGGTGTTGTGTGGGCCGCTATGGCCGCGGTGAGTTCGGGCAGTTGCTCGGCACCCGAGACCGCCCGGTCCGTCACACGCTTCGCCTGGTCCCCCAGACCGTCGACGGCTTCCCGGAACAGATCCATGTCGATCAGTTCGAGTTCCCTGAGGTGGGCGGCATTCGCGGTCGTGACGGACGGGCCGAAGGCCTGGAGGGCGAAGCTGGTCGCCGAGCCGGAGCGCAGCACCTCGAGAAGAGGCTGAAGCGGCAACTCCAGTTGGGTCGCGGTCTCCACGATTTCGGCGATGTTCTGCTGGTTCATCATCATCAGCGCGTTGTTGAACAGTTTGCCGAACTGCCCGGAGCCGGCCGGCCCCGCGTGGATGATCCGCTTGGAGAAGGTGGCGAAGAGGTCCGTCACCCGCCCGACCGCGTCGTCGGGCCCGCCGACGATGGTGGTGAGCTCGCGGGCGAGAGCGACCGTGCGGCCGCCGCTGACGGGCGCGTCGAGCACGGTGATTCCGTACGGCGCGGCGAGATCGGCCAGATGCCGTGCCCGTGACGGCAGCCCGGTGCCGTGGTTGACGAGAATCGAGCCCGGACGCATGTTCTCCAACAAGCCTCCCTCCACGGCGATGTGAAGGTTGTCGGAGTCCCGCGAGAGGCACAGGGCCACGACATCGCTGGCGGCCGCCAGTTCGGCCACCGTGGCGGCGACGGTGCAGGAGTGGCCGGACAGCGCGTCCAGTGATGCCGGCCGACGGGCCCACACCACGAGTGGGTACGGCGAGTCGGCGAGCACCTGGGCGATGGGTGCGCCTTGGTCTCCCAGGCCTATGAACCCGACCGTGCGTCGAGTAGGCGTTTCCGCCAGATCGGTCATGTCCGTTTCCTTTGTGAGCGCTTCGCTCGGGCAGTTCCGGGCGGTTGAGAGTGCGGTCTCAGGCGTTCGTGTCGATGGTGTCGAGTTCGGTGATGGCGTCGGCGGGCAGTTCCAGGTCGGCGGCGGCGATGTTCTCGCGCAGGTGGGCGAGGGAGGAGGTGCCGGGGATGACGGCGGTGGTGGCGGATCGCTGCAGCAGCCATGCGAGCGCGACCTGCTGCGGTGAGGCGCCGAGGCGGGTGGCAACCGCGTCGAGGGTGCCGTGCTGGAGAGGGGAGAAGCCGCCGAGAGGGAAGAACGAGGCGAAGGCGATGTTCTCGCGCGCGGCGCGGGAGACGAGTTCGTCGTCCTGGCGGTTGACGAGGTTGTAGAGGTTCTGGATCGCCACGACCGGAGCGATCCGCTGGGCTTCGGTGAGCTGGGCGGCGGAGACTCCGCTGAGGCCGAGGTGCCGGATCAGACCCTTCTGCCGCAGTTCGGCGAGCGCGGTGAACTCCGCCTCCAGGGAGTCGTCGGTGGTGCCGTCGTGGTTGCCCAGACGCAGGTAGACGATGTCGAGGGCGTCGACGCCGAGGTGGTCGAGGTTGTCGTGGACCTGGGCCTGCAGGTCCTTGGGGTCCGAAGAGGGGATCCAGGAGCCGTCGTCGCCGCGGCGCGCCCCGACCTTGGTGGCGATGGTGATGCCGTCGTAGGGGTGGAGCGCCGCACGGATGAGGCGGTTGGTGACCTCGGGGCCGTAGAAGTCCGCCGTGTCGATGTGGGTGACACCGGCGTCGACGGCCTCGCGCAGCACGGCGAGGGCCTCGCCGCGGTCGCGGGGCTCACCGAAGACGTTGGGGCCGGCCAGTTGCATGGCCCCGTATCCCATCCGGGTGATGGTCAGGTCGTCGGTGAGCGTGAGGGTCTGAAGAGACGTGTGACCAGGCATGATGCTCCTTACGAGGACTAAGTAACTATGAAGTTACTCCCCTCGGGCGCACCAAGTCAAAAGATGGTTACTTCTGCTAGCCTGGATTTCATGACCGCGGCGACCGACAGCAACAAGACGTTCCGGCCCCGAAACCCGGAGGCGACCAAGGAACTCCTGCTCACGGCGGCGACGGAGGAGTTCTCGGAGTATGGCTTCGCCGGTGCGCGGATCGACCGGATCTCGGAGCGGGCACACACGAACAAGCGGATGATCTACGCGTACTTCGGCGACAAGGACGGCCTGTTCGACGCGGTCCTCAGACGTCAGATCGCACGGCTCGGCGAGGCGGTCCCGTTCGAGGAGGGGGACCTCACCGCCTTCGCGGCCGCCCGGTTCGACTACATGCTCACCAATCCGGCGGCCCGCCGTCTGGCGGGGTGGCGCGCCTTCGAGCGGTCCAGGCCGACGGCCGCCGAGTCGGAGAGCTACCGGGTGAACGTCGAGGCGGTCGCAGCCGCTCAGCGCGCCGGCAAGGTCAATGACAGCATCCCCGCGATCGATCTCTTCGCGATCGTGCTGCGGATGACCGAGAGCTGGCTGAGCGCCCCACCCGCGCTGCACGCGGCCGCAGACACCGATCCCATGACCCCCGACCGGACGGACGAACACCGCGCCGCACTCGTCGAAGCCGTGCGCCGCATCACCGAACCGGCATGAATGCACATCCCCCGCATCGGGTGTCGGCGGTCGGGCAGGGCATGTGGCCAGGCGTGACGTCGCCGCAGATGTCCGTAGGCGGCCCGCAGGCTTGACCGGCCTCCGCACAGCGACACGGCACACCGCACTTCGCTTACGGAAGGTCTCCACCCCACGACGGCGTCCCCGGTCACAAGGCACACCCGCGCCCGGGGTCCCAGGGCCGGCGTGCTCGTGACGCGAGTGAGGCCCGGGCAGGCGTTGTCCGGGCCGAACTCTCACTTTGTGTTTCGCTGCTGACATCCTCGCCCCTGCGGAACGGGATGATTTTCGTCAACCGCGCATTTGACGGCCGCGGTGTCGGTGGCTTCCCACTTCGCGCGCGGTGCCGGCAACAGAGGCGGTCAGGTGACGGCGAGCGCGGTGAGTTCGCCGGCGCGGCCGGGCTGCTTCGTCCCGTACACCGTGCAGACGACCCGGCAGTGCGGGGCGGGCGCCTTGATCTCCTACGCGGTCTTCAGCGTCTCCTCGAACTGGGGGCGGACCCGAACCGCAAGTCGAGTTCCTGGCCGAGGGGCGAGCGGCGGACGTAGCCGATGCGGATGTTCGCGCTCGGCAGATCCGGGTCGACCCGTGCCGGCGGCGGGGTGCATGCAGCCGCGCTCCCCATGTGGCACCGGTGATTCTGTATGGTGCAGCGGCCAGGTCCTGGGCGTCGTACCAGCGGCTGGCGCTGCTTACGCAGCACTTCCTCGGCCACGGCCCGCCGCCCGCGAACACGTCAGAAGCCTCTCGGGCGTCCCACCTGCCGGCCCGGCGCGGGCCATACCGGGCAGCGGTCACGAACAGGGTCTCCCAGTCAAGCGAGATGCTCTGCACGCTCGGCCCGCATGCGGTGCTCGCAGCAGACGTCCGGTTCGTGGCCGAAGCCTTCGGGCCGGGGCGTTCTCGTGTGCGTGATCGATGCGGCGCATTGCGCCCGTTGTGCGTCGTCGAGCATCTTGTCGCTGTCGGAGGCCGCGTTGACCAGGCCGGCGCAGCACAGGGTCAGCAGCAGGGCGCCTCCGGCGATGGGGAAGGTGCGGCGCGGCGGGGGCGGGGCCAGCAAGGCCCGGACCCGCTGGGGTACGGCGCCGCCGGTGACGGCGAGCGCCGGGGGGCTCGATGCGCGGAACGAGGAGGCGAGGGCGGCCCGTCCGACGGCGCGGGCGACGACCCGGCGGCTGCCGACCCGCGCCGCGGCCTCTTCGTCGGCCCAGCGCTCCAGAGCGAAGCCGCCGGCATCAGCCAGAGGCCGTAGCAGCGGGTTGAGGGCCGCAGCCAAGCGCCACAGAGTCTGGAACACGTGGTGGCGACCGCGGAGATGGGCTCTTTCGTGAGCCAGCAGGGCCTCGCGTTCCTCGTCGCCGAGGCAGCGCAGCATGCCGCTCGACACCACGATGCGTCCGGGCGCGCCCGGCAGGGCGAACGCCTGCGGAGTGTCGTCGTCCACGACGGCCAGCTCGCTGTCGCCGGGCATCCGGGCGCACTCGCGTCGCGCCCAGAGGAGGTGGCGGGCCTGTCGTACGGCGGCGAGGAACAGACCGACGGCTCCCGCTACCAGGAAGAGGGCGCTGATGACCGCGACGGTGAGGTAGACCGGGTCCTCGGCCTGCAGGGCGGGTACCGACCAGCGGCCCTCGGCCGCGACCTGCGGAATCTGGGCGATCCCGGTGAACGCCAGCAGGGCCAGCGATCCTGCCCAGCCAACCGTCGTCACCAGCGCGATGCACGCGAGGGCCCAGGCGGCGGGGCGCGGGGCGAGTCGGCGGGCCACCCGGGGTGCGAGCACCGTCAGCACGGCCGTCACGGCGAGCGGAACATAGACGCTGATCAGCACCGGGTCACTTCCCGTCGTCCACGTGCCCCGCGCTGTGGGGGCCGTCGTGTCCGGACAGCAGTTGATGCAGCAACTGCTCATCTGCTTCGGAGAGTCCGGAGACGAACCGGGCCAGTACCGCCTCGCGGTCGGAGCCGCCCTCCAGGAGCGACTTCATGCGCTGTGCGGTGTGGGACGCCTCGTCACGGGCCGGCTCGTAGGCGTATCCGCGGCCCTCGCGGTGCCGGACGAGCATCCCCTTGTCGTACAACCGGGACAGGATCGTCAGAACGGTGGTGTAGGCCAGACCGCCCGGCAGGCGCTCCAGGACCTGTCGCGCGGTCAGCGGACCGTCGGCGGACCAGAGGGCGGCGAGCACGTTGCTCTCGAGCTCGCCTCGGGCCCGTCGGCCGGGCGTGCCGCCGGCCTCGTCGTCCCTCGGGTGGTGCACCGTTGCATTCCTCTCCGTCGCCTTGCCTGCGGACAGGCTACCCGGCGACTCCTACTGGTCGTAGGAGGTAAGCTCCGGACTTCGAACGGCGAACTGGTTGAGGACAACCGTCCCAGCGCCCGGCTGGTCGTGCTGCTCCCGGCGGAAGGCTCCTGACTTCCGGCCGGGCTGCGCACACGAGCCAGCCGGGTGACGCCGCGCTCTTGCCGTCGTCGAACCGTCGCCGAGCGGGACGTTACGCGCCGAGGGGTGAACACGCGGCTCAGCTCTGCACGTCCCGACGGGAGACGGCCACATAACCGACGAAGCAGACGATGGCCGCCGTCCAGGCGAGGGTCACCGGTCCCGGGCCGAGGCTCAGGCCGCCCCTGTTGTCATCCGTCGCGACGGCAGCCGTCGCCCTCCGCGCGGTATGAATGACCGGCCAGGCATCCGCGGGGACGGCACAGTCCAGAGCGGCATTCGACGAGCGGGCCCTCGCCGCCGGCCTCACTCAGGACCAGGCCGACGCCCTCCAGGCCAAGGTGAACCGCTACTTCGCCCGTCGGGATGGACACCAGGTCTCCACGAACGAGATCGCCCTGACAAGCGGTGCGAAGCCGGCATTCTGTGAAAGGTCCCGCCACCGGAGTGTGACCGGCCGTGGATCACGGTTGCTGTGGCGCTCCCCGGCACGGCCTCCCTGGCCGGATCGGCCGGCCGGGGGCTTGGGCGCGGTCAGGATGGCGACCGTGGCCGCGAGGGGTCATCTTCTCACCCCGGCGGCGTGCGGAACTCCCTGCTCGAACGCTGACTTCCCGTCACATGTATGTGGAGAACGACTCAGTTCATGACGGGCTGGCCCCGCCCTTGCCACGATAGGCGTCATGGACACCGAAGCGGAAACCGAACCGCTGCTGCGGATCACCGTGGCCGAGGACCCCGACGCGCTGCAGTCGCTGCTCGACTGGCTGAGGCATGAGGACGAACTGCGCGGGCGGCTGCGCCTGGAACCCTCAGGCAGCGGGACCGGCGGAGAGATGGGCGGTCTGCTCGACGTGCTCACCATCGCACTGAGCTCCGGCGGGGCGGGAGCGGTCCTCGCCCGCTCGCTGTCCACCTGGCTCACCCACCGCCACGCGGACGTGAAAGTCACCGTCAGGGGTCCGGACGGTCGCAGCGTCGAGGTCGACGCGCACCTACTCCAGAACGATGTACCCGGCCTGATACGAGAGATCAGGCAGTTGGTCGACGCGCCGGAGCAGCAGGAGTGAGCCGGTTCCCTGACCCGGCCCGGTCACGCGCCGTGCTGATCGGTGTCAGCCACTTCCCGGAATCCCCCGAACTGGCGGACCTCCCGGCCGTGCGGGAGAACGTCGCGAGCCTGTGGCGCCGACTCACCAACGACACCACGGGCGTGCTGGAACCGGGGCACTGCGAGATCGCGGACCCGGCGAGTTCCACCGCCGACATCGGCCGCGCCATCAGCAAGGCCGCTGCGGAAGCCTCGGACATGCTGCTGATCTACTACGCCGGCCACGGCCTGGTGGACGACCGGGGACGGCTGTACCTGGCGACGAACGCAACCCGGGCCGACGCTCCGAAGTACAGCGCACTGGGCGTCGACCTGCTGCGCGAGGACCTCGGCGGCAGCGGCGCCGCCGCCCGCGTCCTCGTTCTGGACTGCTGCTTCTCCGGACGAGCCATCGAGGTCATGACAGGCGAGGACGGCCTGGTCGACGGCCAGCTCTCCATCGCGGGCACGTACACGATGACGTCCACGAGCGCCAACGCCCCCTCCTACGCGCTCGCCGGTGAGCGGTACACCGCCTTCACCGGGGCATTGCTGGCGGCGCTGGACAGCCCACGGCCGCTCACTCTCGACGAGATCTACCGCAGCGTCGCCGCGGAGCTCCAGTCCCGCGGCTTGCCCCGGCCACGCCAGCGGGCGACCGACACCGCCGGAGCCCTGGCACTCGCGCGAGGCCCAGCCGAACCCGACAGCCCGCCGACCGACCCGGTGGACGAAGTGCGGTTCCGCCGCGACCGAGCGACGGCGAAGACGCAGATGAAGAGGAACATGCGAAAACCTCTTGGAATCGTCTCCATGATCGTAGTCGGGCTGCCCGTGCTCTTCGCAGGGCTGAACCACGACGCGAGCTGGCTGTGGGCGATCCCTGTGTACGGGGGCGGTTGTGCGGCCGTGATGGGGCTCATCACCGCTCTGGTCGGCCGGTCCTTGCCTATGGAGACGGAACTGGTCATCGACCGTTCGGCCATTACAGTGCACCTGCACAGGAGCACGGCCGGCGACGGCACGCTGCGGACGCCGTGGAAGGACATCTCGCACGTGGGCGTCCTGCCTCCCAAGCGCGGCTCGGTGAACCCGAAGCTGACCCAGGTCTACGAGGGCAACCACCTGCTAGTGGTGCGCCTGCGGCCAGATGTTCCGTTCCACTCGACCAGAGGCATGCGCTTCTCGGACGAGCTGCACGAGCTCGGCTACCGCGTCATCGCCACGATCGGGAGCTTCGGCGCCGACAAGGAACAGATCCTCGCTGCGCTGGACCAGTTCGCGGGCGACCGAGTGCTGCACACCGAGCAGGAGTTCCTGGCCCGCGACCCCCGCATCCAGCCGAAGATGTTCTGACGCGGTCGCAATGGAAGTGTCTGGCGCAGGAGTTCAGCTTGTCTCATGCGGTCCGAACTCAGCACGGTGGCAGCCGGCTTGGCCGGTCAGCCTGATGCAGTGCGTCGTGGCTTCGCGTTCCCACTTTGTGATGTGTAGGCCGTTGGCAGGGCTGGCCGGTGGCGAGGACTCTGCCCACGGGTCCGGTGTGGGTTCTGCCCACCGGGGTGGGGAAGCGTGGGCGGCGGGTCTTGGGCACAGGGTGGGTGTAGGCGATGTCAGCCCACACCTTGCCGCCCGCAGGACGCAGTGTGGGCAGCTGGATCACCGCGTTCACCGCAATGGTGGGCGGCAGGGTGACGGGGCAGGCCACCCACGTCCAGTCCGCGTACCTCTGCGGATCGGGCCGGGTCGGGAGCTGGAGCCGCGGGAGTATCCGCTGTCCGTCGTCGGAGCGTTCGATGGTGGACTGTTGTCCGTCGCAGGCGGCAAGCAGCAGTATCCGCGCCACACGCGGCATGGGCTCCAGCTCGAACACATCGGCCGGGAGGTGCCCGTTCTTGCGCTCGAAGGCGGTGATCTGGCGCGTTCGGGAGCGGATGGTGCTGGACGGCAGATACGGGCCGCCGAGGATCGCGGCGCGCACCTGATCCCACTCTTCCAAGGTGCGCCTGGCGGGGTCGGCAGGCCAGGTGGCCAGGATCCCGGCGGCCAGGTCGGCACGCCACTTCACCGAACGCAGCGGACGCCCGGCCGTCTCCTGCGCCATGCGCACGATCCGGTCATTCACCTTCACACCCCCGGCTGGGATGACGCTCCAGCCGAGGCGGCGCAGCGCCATCCACACAGTCGACGGCAGCTTCCTGCCCCCGGCATCCACGCCAGAGGCCAGCATGTCGACGCCAGCAATGTTCCAGTGCCCGACCAGCAGCGTGCCCGTCATGCCGGCCACCAGGTCGGCACACCAGCCGACACGCTCGGCGAGGCCGGACGCGGTAAGGAGTTCGCCGGTCTTCTCGTCCATTCCCGACCGGATCAGGGCGCGGGCGCAAGCGGTGCGGGCAGCCTCGCCCTCAGCAAGAGGCAGCTTCCTGCTCACGCGGCCCTGCTCTCGTCGCTGCATCGGCCGGACTCGGACAGCTGACGACGGCGGTTCTCCCAACTGCGCATGCCGCACAAGCGCCCTGCGAACGTGGTCACAAGGGAGACGAAATCCGCCAGCAGCTCTTCCCGCCCGCCGAGCTTCTTCGGGTGCAGCACCTCCACGCTCACCCCGTACACGGCGAACAGGCGCTTCAGCCAGCCGACCCCGAACCGGGCCAGCCGGTCTTCATATGTGACACGCACGACACTCACGGAGCCGTCCGAGACCATCGCCAACACCCGGTTCAGACCAGGCCGGTTCTCCTTCGAACCGGAGCCACGGTCCCGAACGACCTTGACGAACTCACCGGTGGAAGTGGCCCGCAGCTCGGCTTCCTGAACTTCCAGCGAGGATCCCCGCCCGGACGAGCCGGACACACGCACATACAGCAACTCAAGCCGAGAACGGGCGGTTGAGGAGTCACTGCCACGCTTCAAGTTCTCCACATCAACCCAGGAGAACCGGCGCTCACGGCCGACCCACGTGAACGGGATCTTGCCGTCGATAGCCCACTGACGAAGCGTCATCGGATATAACCCGAGACGCTTCGCAGCCCTGGACATACGCAACAACTCCAACGCTACATGCACAACACCAGGGATAAATAATGAAACCTCTCAGCCTCACCGTTCCGCATGCTCAGTCCGCGCACGAGGTGCTGCGGCAGACAGCGCCTTCCACATCAGCACCACAGGACGCCTCGCCTGGAGCCGTCCACGCCCGTGGCTACGTCATGAGCTGCGCGACCGGCCACCGGGGCGGCAAGGTCTCGGCTGTCATGGCGGGGATGCCGGAACCCGCCCGATCGCACGGGTCCGGCGCGCACCCGGCCCCGGATTCGGGAGGTGGGGCAGGATGAGGATTGAACGTTTCAACCGCGTACCTTTCATACTCGCGCAGCCGGTCGGCATCGATGAGGGAACGGTCCCGTGTCGGGCGGACCCCCACATCACGGCGATGGTGCCCTCGAGGTCGGATCGTCCCAGCTCATGGCGGTATCTCCGCCCGCTGTCCGTAAGCGGGCACGCTACGTTTCCGATTCCTGGACGAGCGATCGGTGCGCAATCCCTTGCGCGGCGGCGGACGCGGAGTTAAGTTCCCCTCGCCTGAGTCGATTCAATGCGCCTGCGGTGCCCACCCGGCGACGCGAGGAGTCCACACTCCGCAGGGTCAGCGGCGATCCCGGCTCCGCGCCGCCCCGTCCGGCCGTCGCAGCCCGTCCACGCCGGTTCCGCCGCACCGCCCTGAACCGTCAGCTGCCACCGAGGAGCGCACCACACCATGTCATCCGCCCGCGGAAACACCGTTGCCCGTCCACGGCGCAGGAGCGTCCTGATCACCACCGCGATCTTGACCGTCCTGTCCGCCGCGCCCGGCGTGGCCGTGGCCGCGCCGCCCGACCACGCGCCCCACGCCCCGGAGCACCTGACGGTCGGTGACCAGTCCCGGCCGCTGGAGGTCGAGGGCACGCCGCGGTTCGGCTGGCAGCCCCACACCGTCGGTTCCGGGCACAGCGTCTTCACCCCGGTCGGCTGATACACCGCCGCCACTGACCGGGGCCGGCCGCAGTGCGACCCGCTGCGGCCGGCCCCCACCACCGCTTCGCCCCGGCCGGCTGACCTGCCGACACCCCCCGCCGGGGGTCCGCCCCCAGTTGCACCGTTCGACCGTCCCACCACCGCAGCGTGTGAGGAGACCATCGCATGACGGAGCAGACCAGGAGCCGCCGCAGAAGTCGGCGCATGGCAGGTATCACCGCGCCGACCGCGGTGCTCGCGCTCGCCTCCGGACTGTTGCCCGCCACCGTCGGCAGCGTCGCCTGGGCCGCTCGCCAGGACACGGCCGGCAGTCCGCCGGCGAGCACGGCCGCCGGGGGACCTGTCGACTGGCAAGTCCAGGGCCAGGACTTCCGGCTGGTCTACCGGCAAGGCGGTCGCACGGTGGCCGCTCAGGCACCCGGTGACACCGCGGGGCCCGGAGGCCGGATGGCGTACCAGGTGGACGACGGGCGCGGCGGCACGGCCTATCACCGGCTGACCACCTTACGGGCCAGCCACCCGGTCAAGGGCGGCACTCAGTACACGGTGGACACCGACGAGAGCGGGCGCACCGCCACGGTCACTGTCACCCGTACCCCGGAGGGCGCGCATGTGGCATGGACCTTCACCCCTTCGACAGGCGTCACCACCGTGTTCGAAACGCTCTCGGCCGGCTCCACCGAGCACTATCTGGGCGGCAGTTCCGCCGCCTACGTCGACCTGCGTGGCCATATCCGCGGCTGGAGTCCCGGCAAGGAGGGCAACGAGGCCGGCGACTACTGCCAGAACCAGGAGCAGGCGGCCAGCACCTTCTATCTGAGCTCCGGCGGCTACGGCTTCCATGCCGACACCGACCACATCGGCCGGTTCGCCTTCCCCGGCGCCACCGAGACCGCCGACGGGCCCAACTGCGGCAGGACCCCATCCGTGCCCAACGGCGCCCCAGCGCCGACGCGCTGCCCAGTCGCCGCGACGGCGCAGGACGACCGCGTGCAGACCTGCGTCAAGGACGACCAGCTCGCCTACGACATTTACGCCGGCAGCCCGCAACAGGTCACCACCGCCTATTACCGCACCGTCGGCAAGCCCCTGCTGCCGCCACCGAGCGAGTTCGGTGTGATCAAATGGCGCGATGTCAGCGCCGACCAGGCCCAGGTCCTCGACGACGTCGCCGAGTTCAAAAAGCTCGGCATCCCGATCGGGACGATCTTCGTGGATAACCCGTGGGAGCAGCAGCCGGCCGGTAACACCCACCGGATCAACGGCAGCGCCTGCACCAACAGCGGGAGCTTCGACACCAACTTCTTCCCCGACCCGAAGGCGATGATCGACAAGATCCACGCCGAAGGTGTCAAGTTCGGCCTGTGGGTCACCCCGCGCGTCGGCTCGCCCAGCTCCTCCCAGGGAGGTGGTTCCTGCGCCGGCATCAACGACCAGTGGGCGAAGAATGGTTGGCTGATCCCGGGAACCAACTACATCGACCTGACGATCCCGGCCGCCTACCAGGCCTACGTCGCACAGCTCACCAAGGTCTTCTCACTCGGCGTCGACATGGCCAAGGAGGACCGCGGGGAGGAGTACCGGCTGGAGACCGCCACCCTCGCCGCAGGGCCGGGCTCCCAGGAGTACCTGCGCTTTCCCGCTCTCTACCAGAAGGCCGTCACCCAGGCGCTGCGCAACATCAACGGGAACGACTTCGAGACCCTGGTGCGCGCCGGCGTCCCCGGCACCGCCCAGAACACCCACGGAATGTGGGGCAGCGACACGACGCAGACCTTCACCGGTCTGCGCACCGAACTGCGCTACGGCATCAGCGAGTCGCTGACCGGCCACTTCGCATGGGGCTCCGACACCGGCGGCATCGACCCCAAGGCCCCGGCGAACTCCACGAACAGCCCCACCCCTGCGCTCTTCACCCGCTGGTCGCAGTTCAGCTCGGTCAGCCCCGTCTTCGAGGTGGGAGGCGCGGGGCTGAACGCCACCCCGTGGCTCTACCCGACAGAGACGGTCGATCGCTTCCGAGACAGCGCCGTGCTGCACACGGAGCTGTATCCGTACTTCTACGCCCTGGCCAAGCAGGCTGCCGCAACTGGTGTGCCGATCATGCGCGCTGTGGGCTACGAGTACCCATCCGACCAGCAGGCGTGGGGGCAGGACCAGGAGTTCATGGTCGGCCCGGATCTGCTCGCCGCGCCGGTGACCGACGACCGGGCCGAGGCCGACGGCGCCGCGGGCCAGGACACGCCTGTCCACGTGTACCTGCCGAAGGGCCGGTGGGTGGACGTCTTCACCGGTGAGGTCGTCGACGGCGGACGGACCATCAGCCGCCCCACCGGTCTGGACGATTTCCCCCTCTACCTCAAGGCGGGCACGGCCATTGGCTTCAACGACCGTGCCCCGCAACTGTGGCAGGACGGCTGGGGGACCGACACCCTGTCCAAGCCCGGCCTCGCCGGCTGGCTGTACGCGCCGCCGCCGTCGGGTGCGTCGGCCGTTCGTACCAGCGCCATCGGCACCGACGGCGGCCGGATGACGGCGTCCTCCGGCGCGGAGGGCAGCAGTCTGCAGCTGACCGGCGCGCCGGCCCGGACACAGATCGTCGTGCTGGCCGACCATGCTCCCGACCGCATCACCGTCGACGGCCGGACCCTGCCACGGGCCGGGTCGACGGGCCGGCTGCGCGGGATGGAGACCGGCTGGACGTTCACCTCCGGCCCCTTCGGTGGCATCGTCCTCAAGCTGCGGCCGCAGCAGGGCCACGCGCAGGTGAATATCCCGGCGGCGGCCGGCTGACCAATTGCCTGGCTACCAGGGACAGCCATTGGCCCGTCCCGGCGGTAGCGCGACAGGTGGTGCTGCCGCTCGCGCCGCAGATGGCACAAGTGACCCCCCGGAGGCAGCCAACTGCCATGGGAGGTGACTTCGGCACAGGAAGAAGGCCCCCACTCACGCAGAGGCGAGTCGCCAGTCTGTCAGCGCCGGGAACGCCGTCGACTTGACCGGCACCAACGTTCCGCGGCTGCCCATCAGCCCACCTATCAGCCATCACAGGGAGGACATCAATGGAACGCCAATTGCGATTCGACCGTCGGACGGTCCTGCGGGGATTCGCCGGCGTCACGTCGGCAACCCTGATGACGCGGGTGCTCCAAGGGGAGGCGGCGGCCGCCCCGAGGACTGCAGGGCAATCTGAAGGGAGGATCGATCGGCAGGCGCTCGTCACCCGCCATCGGGTGGTGCGCCACGCCAGCGATCTCAACCTGCCCGTCCAGGTGGGGAATGGCCGCTTCGCCTTCGGTGCCGACGTCACTGGGCTCCAGACCTTTGTTCCGTTCAACACGCTTTCCGACTGGGGCTGGCACGTCGATGCGCTTCCGCCCGGAAAGCAGGTCTCCGACTACCGCGGCACGATCTGGGAGACCTATGGACGCGACGTCTATTACTGGACTGGCGACAAGAACCAGCCTGAACTCAACAACTGGCTGCGCGAGAACCCGCATCGGGCGAACCTCGGAAGGATCGGCCTGCGGCTGACAAAGAAGGACGGCACGGAGGCCCAGGAGAACGACCTGACCGATGTCGTCCAGGAGCTGGATCCCTGGACCGGCCTCCTGCACAGCCAGTTCCGGCTCGAGGGCACTCTCGTCACGGTTCAGACGGCCTGTCACCCGGGTGCCGACGTTGTCGGGACACGGATCCGATCGGACCTGGTCGGCCAAGGTCGCCTGAGAGTGTTCCTCGACTTTCCGTATGCGACTCGCGCCGGCCTCAACAAGTTCGAAGCACCGTACACCGGTTTCTACGACCGCCCGGAACTGCACACGACCGATCTCCGTGGCACCGTGTTGACACACACGATGGACGCCACGCGATACCAGGTCGGACTGTTCCTGTCACCCGGCGCCCGTATCGCGCGCGTCGACCCAGCACAGCACCGTTACGAGATCACAAGTCGCGGCGACGCCGTCGACGTCGCCGCGCTGTTCGCGCCCGAGGTCAGAGGCCGGGTGCCGTCGGCAGCCGACGTGATGAGGCAGAGCGAGATCTGGTGGCCACGGTTCTGGAGGACAGGTGGTGCGGTAGACCTGTCCGCCAGCGACGATTCCCGTTGGGAGGAACTGGAGCGACGCATCGTCCTGAGCCAGTACCACCTTGCGGTGAACGACGCGGGCAATGACCCGGCGCAGGAGTCCGGCCTGGTCAACAACGGCTGGTACGGCAAGTTCCACATGGAAATGTATTGGTGGCACGCCTTCCACTACGCGTTGTGGGACAGGTGGCCGCTGCTCGAACGGAGCACCGCCATCTACGAGCGCTTCCTGCCCACCGCGCGCCGGCGCGCCGAGTCGCAGGGCTTCCGCGGGGCACGGTGGCCGAAGATGACGACAGCGTACGGCGACGCGATCGGCCGCGAGTCGCCCGGTGAGCCCACGGCTCTTCTCCTGTGGCAGCAACCGCACTCACTGTTCCTCGCCGAGCTCGACTACCAGGCGCACCCCAACCACAACACCTTGCGCCGGTGGCAGGAGGTCGTCCACGAGGGCGCTGAGTTCATCGCTTCGTTCGCGAACCGCGACGGGAGCGGTCGATACGTGATCGGACCGCCGATCATGTGCTGCAACGAGCGCAACGACTCCGAGTCGACCACGAACCCCACCTTCGAGTTGTCCTACTGGAAATTCGGGCTGAGGATCGCCCAACAGTGGCGGGAACGGCTGGGGCAGGGACGCGATCCGCACTGGGACGACGTCCTCGACCACCTTGCGCCGCTCCCGGCCGAGGACGGCGTCTATGTCCTGTACGAGGGCGTGCCGGACATGTGGACCAAGCACAACACCAACCACCCGGACCCCATCGCCGCATACGGCATGCTGCCCGGCGACGGTGTCGACGTCGACATCATGCGGGCAACCGCGCAGCGCGTCCGGCAGACCTGGCCCGTGACCGACCTGTACGCCTGGGACTTTCCTCTGCTCGCCCTCAACGCAGCACGGCTGGGCGACGCCGAGTCCGCGGTCGACTACCTGCTCCACGAGCGCTACGGGTTCACGGACACCGGCCTGCCTGCGAGTGGCAAGAGCGGTGTGCCCTCTCCGTACTTCCCCTCCGCTGGGGGCCTGCTGTACGCCGTCGCGATGATGTGCGCCGGGTGGAGCGACTCACCGTCAGGTGTACCTGGAGCGAGCGGGCGAGGCGGACGAGACGGCAGCGCTCCCGGCTTCCCGCAGCAAGGGTGGGTCGTGCACTGGGAGAATCTTGCGCCCGCCCTGTAACCGACCCGGCCACGCCGTCTCCGCGACCGCGAGGGCGGCCTCGAGCGAACTCGAGGATGTCCCGTGGCGGATATGGCCTGGCCGGTGGGGCTGCGGGTCTGATCCTCGACCTGGCCGGCAGTCGTCGGGCTACCCACACGCATCTCTGCAGGCGGCTGTATGCAGGGGACGCCGGCTGACGCGGACCGGCAGCAGCCTCAGTGCCGTCTGACCGGTTCCGTGATGGCGGATCGTCGCTTGCGGGTCTGGCCGTCGGGAAAGACTGCGGAGTCCAGGACGCGGCGGACCAGTCAGCGCGGGATGTTCCACCGTTGGGCGACCCCCCGGACGGCCGCGTGCTGCCCACCGGCACCCCGGTGGCGGCCATCAAGCGGCACAGTTCGCGATATCCATCGGATGTATCGACCCCTTGGAATGGATTACCCACCTCGCCGCTCTGCCGCACCGATCCCCATGTTGTGCTGAGGGATTACCAAAGGCCCACTTAACATGACGAACCGGCTTCCCGGACGGCGAAGAACCTTGACATGCCCAAGACCGCCCGATAGAGATTCATCGGATCTCTTCGCCGCATCTGCTCTTGCCATCCCCCGACTTACGACTGAGAGGACCTCCTCCATGCCCGGATACGACGTCACCAGGCGCGGCTTCCTCCACCGCACCGGCGCGATCGGCGCGGGCGCCGCGTTCGCATCGCTCGCAGGCCGGCAGACAGCGTCCGCATCGACCGCCGCCTCTGCGACCCCGCTGCTCCAGGCGCCAGGTCCGTATGTTGCGACCCCCGAGTCACTGGCAGCGCACACCGCACCCCAGTGGTATCGCGACGCGAAGTTCGGCATCTTCATCCACTGGGGCGTCTACGCGGTCCCCGCCTGGGGGGTCAGCGCCGCCTACCACGGCGCGGAGTGGTACTCGTACGCGATGCACATCAGCGACCCGGACCAGACCTATCAGCACCATCTGCAGACCTACGGCGCCGACTTCGACTACGACCGCTTCATCCCGCGGTTCCGGGCTGAGCACTACGATGCCCCGGCCTGGATCGAGCTCATGGAGCGCGCCGGAGCACGCTACTTCGTGCTCACCTCCAAGCACCATGACGGCTTCCAGCTCTTCCCCAACTCCGCATCCGACCGGAACTCGGTCGTGATGGGGCCGCGGCGCGACCTGGTGGGCGAGCTGTTCCACGCCGCACGTACCAGCCACCTCAAGCGCGGGATCTACCACTCGCTCGGTGAGTTCTTCAACCCTGCACTGCAAACGCCTCCGTGGAACCCGTACACCAAGGCGCCGGTCCCATACGTCGGGTACAAGCCGGTCCAGAACTACGTCGACGAGTATCTGCACGTCATGCTGAAGACCCTCGTCGAGGCTTACGACCCGGACCTGCTGTGGGCCGACGGCGAGCACTGGCATGCCGATCTCGGCGCGGGCCCTGCGTTCAAACCGAAGGACATGGACTGGCGCGGCAATGAGATCCTCGCCTACTACTACAACCAGGCCACCACCCGGCCGCATCCGAAGGAAGTGCTCGTCAACGACCGCTTCGAGGCCAGTCACCGGGACTACGCAACGCTCGAGGGCGACAAGTCGAGCTACGCGCTGCGGGCGGACAAGTGGGAGGCATGCCTGACGCTGGGCCGCTCCTGGGGCTACGACACGAACGAGGACCCGGCCTCCATCAAATCGTCGCCGCAGATCGTGCGACTGCTCGTCGACATCGTCAGCAAGAACGGCAACCTGCTCCTCAACATCGGCCCGAAAGCCGACGGAACGATTGCCTCCTGGCAATCCGAGCGGTTGCTGGCCGTCGGCGCATGGCTCGACAGGAACGGCTCTGCCATCTATGACACCGTTCCCTGGAGCCGTGCAGCAGACGGCGACCTGCGCTACACCGTCTCCGACCGCTCGTTCAACGTCCTGGGCCTGAACTGGCCCGGTGCACTGCTCACCGTGCCGGCGGACCTGCCGGTCGACGATCACTCGCAGATCAGGCTGCTGGGCGCGGAAGGACACAAGGTCCCCTTCCGGCGTACCGGATCGGGCGTAGAGATCGAGCTTCCGGACCGTAACCCGAACGGCGACGGCTACCCGTTCGTCCTGCGGATCACCAACAGCTGAGGCTGACCGGACCCGGGTACGTCGGTCGACTTGAGCCGGCGGGGCACAGCCGCGTGTAGCGACACGGAGGTGCCCCGCCCATGGGTGCATCCTGAACTGCGGTGGCCCCTCGCCCGGTTGCGGGCGGGGAAGTACACGGCTGCTGAAGGCGCGACAGGAGTCCGCCGGGACGGCAGACCCCGCGCCGCGCGGCCCGGTGCCAGTCGGGGTGCCGCCGTCGGCGCCGATATCGCGGACAACCGCGGCGACGGCGCGATGCGGGTGTGGACGCCGCTACGTGGCTGAGCGCAGCCGGTACCGGCCGTTCCGGCGCGTCGCGAAGGACACCACGCACTCCTCGGGGCGGTCGGCGGCGGCGCCCTCGACGTCCACCGGGTGCGGGGTGCGGATCCGCACCGGCTTGCCGAGCAGGGAACGCACCTCGGCGTGCGCCACACCGTCCGCCGTCCACTCCAGGTCGACCTCGAAGCCGCCGCGGGCCCGCAGCCCCCGGAAGGAGCCGACCGGCCAGGCGTCGGGCAGGGCAGGCAGCAGCTCGATCTCACCGGCGTGACTCTGCAGCAGCATCTCGGTGATGCCGGACACGCCTCCGAAGTTGCCGTCGATCTGGAACGGCGGGTGCAGGTCGAAGAGGTTGGGCGCGGTGCGCGCGGGGGTGAGCAGGTCCGAGAGGTGCTTGTAGGCACGCGCCGGGTCCAGCAGCCTGGCCCACAGGTTGATCTTCCAGGCGAGGGACCAGCCCTGCCCCGCCGCCCCCCGCAGCTCCAGGCTCTTCGCCGCGGCCCTGGCGAGTTCCGGGGTCCCCCTCGGGGTGATCTGCGCGCTCGGGAAGAGCCCGTACAAGTGGGAGACGTGGCGGCTTTTGACCAGCGCCGCCTCCTCCCAGTCGACCAGCCACTCCTGGATCTGGCCGAGGTAGCCGACCCGGGTGGGTGCCAGGCGGTCGCGGACCTCGGTGACCCGTTCGACGAGACCGGGGTCGCGGTCGAGCACCTGCGCGGCATGCCGGAAGGCGTCGAACAGGTCCCGCAGCAGCTGCATGTCCATGGTGGGGCCGGCGCAGATGCTGACGCTCTCGCCCTCGTCCTGGTGATGGGTGACCTCAGGGGACTGCGAGGGGTTGGTGACGAGCCAGCCGGTCTGCGCGTCCACCACCAGCGTGTCGAGGAAGAACTCCACCGCGCCCTTCATCACTGGGTAGTTCTGGGCGAGCGCGCCGGTCTCCCCGGTGAACTGGTAGTGGTCCCACAGCATCACGCACAGCCACGCGCCGCCGGTCGGCCACATGCCGTACTGCGCGTAATCCACCGGCGCCGTCCCGCGCCAGCCGTCCGTGTTGTGGTGCAGCACCCAGCCCGGAGCGCCGTACAGTGCCTTGGCGGTGCGGGCGCCGGACTCCGCCAGCTCGTGCACCATCTGCACGGCCGGGTCCCAGCACTCCGCGAGGTTGCCGGGGCCGGCGGGCCAGTAGTTCATCTCGAAGTTGATGTTGACGGTGTACTTGGACTCCCAGGCCGGATTCATGCTGTCGTTCCACAGGCCCTGGAGGTTGGCGGGCTGGCCCGGCGAGCGGGAGCAGGAGGCCAGCAGGTAGCGGCCGTACTGGAAGTAGAGCGCGGCCAGCTGCGGGTCCTTGCCGTCGGCGAACAGCGGTATGCGCCGGTCGGTGGGCAGGCCGGTCCGGTCCGACGGCCCCAGGTCGATGGCGACCCGGGTGAACAGCCGCCGGTAGTCGGCCACGTGCCGGGAACGCAGAAGCTCGTACGGCTGGTTCGCCGCCGGGTCCAGGTGGCGGCGGGCGCGGGCCTCGGGGTCGGCGCCGGCGTCGAGGTAGTTGCGGTAGCTGGTCGCCATGGAGATCAACAGAGTGACCGTGTCGGCGTCCTCGACGGTCAGCGTCCCCTGACCGGTGCGCACCCGCCCGCCCTCGGCCTCCGCCCGGGCCAGCGCGCGGAATCGCACGGAGCCGGGCAGGCCGTACCAGTCGCCGCTGACACCGTCGAGCGCGATGGTGCGCTCGTCAACAGCGGAGTCATTCGCCCGCTGGGGGGTGGTGAAGCGGGCGGTGAAGCCGATACCGCCCGGGGTGTCGGTGGTCATCCGGACCACGATGACCTGGTCGGGGGAGCTGGCGAAGACCTCGCGCAGGTGACGTACTCCGCCGCGGGTGTAACTGGTGCGGACGACGGCGGTCTCCAGGTCCAGCTCGCGTTCGTAGTCGGTGACCTCGTCGGTGCCGGTGAAGGCGAGTTCGAGGTCACCGAGCACTTGGTACGCGACCTGCTCCGAGGGGCTGCCGAGAAACTCGGCGTCGATCAGTCTCTGCGCCTGGTTCCACTTCTCCTCCACCACCAGGCGGCGGATCTCGTCCAGGTGCTTCACAGCGTCGGGACGGGCGTAGTCGTGCGGGCCGCCGGCCCACAGGCTGTCCTCGTTGAGCTGGAGCCGTTCGGTGTCCGTGCCGCCGAAGACCATGGCGCCGAGCCGGCCGTTGCCGACCGGCAGTGCCTCCAGCCACTCCCCCGCCGGGGCCTGGTACCACAGCCGCATCGGATTGGGGCCGCTGCCGGATTCCGGCACGGCCGATGCGGTGGCGTCCGCCGCCTGAGGCGCGGCGTGTGCGGCGCCGGCGCTCAGCGCGGTCGCCGCCGCGGATGCCCCGGCCGCGGCCAGGATGTTTCGTCGGGACAACTCGGGCATGGAATGCCTCCAGGTACGTCGTAAGAACGGTCTGGTTCTGTGCGTTCGGCACAGGCGGGGCAAGGCGCGGGCCCGCTGCCGCGTCGAGGCCTCGCGCAGCAGCCACGGAATCGGACGGCGGACGGAGGCGCGCCTCCCGCGCTCACCACGCCCCCGGGCAGCGGTTCGGGACACACACTGCCCGGGGGGCTCATCGGATGCGGTCGCTCAGAGACCACTCACTGGGTGTCGCCCTCGGGCAGGGGGTAGGGGAAGTCGCCGCTGACACCGATCTTGTCGTACTCCATCTTGGACGCGTCGTAGCCGTTCTCCCAGTTGGCGTTCTTGACGTCGTTGCACTGGTAGCTCTGGTACGACTGGTCGGTGGTCTTGCCGACCTCGATGTCCTCGAAGCTGAAGCCGCAGCCGCCGGCGTCCATGTGGACGCCGCGCGTGCCGCTGTCGGGCATCGAGGCGTCCGGAATCACATCGCCGATGACGACCTGGCGCACACGGTTGTCGATCGTGTGCGGTTCGAAGTTGCTGACGCCGTAGACGTAGAAGGCGCCCATGTCACCACTGTCCAGGCCGGCTTCGTCGATGCGCAGGTACTCGAAGGTGTTGTCGCGGGCGTAGTTGTCCTCGGCGGTGACCTCCGGGCGCACTTCGAGGCTCACGCCGTAGCGCGCACTGTGTTTGATGTGGCTGTGGCTGACAGTGTTGTGCCCGGTGTTCAGCAGCTCGACACCGGAAGCGTCGCCGGGCACCAGCTCGCCGTAGTGGGTGATGTAGTTGTTGGTCAGCAGGTGTCCGTTGGAGGTGTTGCCCTCACCGGGGTACGGACCCTCGACCTTGATCCCGTCGCCGCCGATGTTCTCCAGCAGGCTGTCGCGGACCGTCAGCCCCTTGTTGGCGAAGAGGGCGTATACGGCATGGTAACCGGTGTCGGAGATGTGCATCCGGGAGAGGGTGATGTCCTCGCTGTTGGTCACGGTGACGGTGCCGAAGCGGTTGCGAGGCATCTCGATCTGCCGGTCGTACTCCGGGTACTTGTGCGGTTCGCCGGAGTCGCCGCCGCTGATCCAGCCGTAGCGGTACCAGTCGACGAAGTCGGTGTACTGCAGGGCGAGCCCGTCGAGGGTGATGCCCTCCACCCGACGGTCCGGGTCGGCGCCGGCCAGATTGAACAAGGTGGTCACCGTGGGACGCATCACGGTGACGTCGTCGATGTCACCGCGGGGCTTGTAGTACAGCTCACCCTTCTTGTAGTCCATGTAGTACTCGCCCGGCTGGTCCAGGAAGTCCAGGGAGTTCTGGAGGAAGTAGCGCGAGCCGCTGCGGGAGTTCATGAGCGCGTAGCGGGTCCAGTACTTCAGCGTCATCTGGTTCTTGGCTTGGTTCCAGCTCTGGATCGGGACCGTGTCGGTGAACCAGCTCCAGCTGCCGCCCGACCAGATCACCGCCTGGGCGTTGCTGAGGTCCCAGGTGGGGTCCCATTCACCGGGGTTGGAGTAAAGCCACTGGTGCACGGCCTCCTTCTCCGGCTCCTTGAGCACCGAGGTCAGGTACGGAGCCCACTCGTCGTCGGACTTGCGGTTGGGGTAACGAGCCGTGGTGGCGCGCTTGCCGTCCTCGAACAGGGTGTAGAAGGGCTGGTCGGTGCCGACATCGGCGCGGTAGATGCCGTCCTTGTACTCCGTCCAGCCGGTGACCGGCTTGGCGCCCATCACGCGGGCCTTGCCGGGGCCGTCGTAGGAGCGATAGACGATCCGGTGGCCGTCGCTGCCCGAGTCGCGGTCGTCGAGGTCGATGGTACGGGTCACCGGGTAGTCGCCGGCGCGCAGATTGACGTTGATGTCGCAGTGCATCCGCCCGGGGCGGTTCAGGCCATGGTCGCGGATGTGGTCGCGTGCTCCTTCGATGGTTTTGAAGGGCTCGCTCTCGGTGCCCTTGGCCTTGTCGCTTCCGTCGGGTGACACGAACAGCTCCGTGGCCTCGCAGTCGGCGGGCTTCGCGTTGGCGTCCGGAACGTCCAGCATCGCCCCGCCGGCCAGCAGGACGCCGGCCGCCAGCAGCAGCACAAGTCTTGGTTTGCGTCGTACTGGTCGTACCTGGGTGGTTGGCACGAGGCCTCCTTGCCGCGTAGATACTGATGTCGTTGTCGGGATCCATGGACCGGTCAGCGATCTGTGGCGTCACATGTGTGCGACGTACCGGGCCGGCTCGTGTCCCTGTGCGGTGGTGCCGACGTCACCCGGGAGCGCCGCACGGGCGGCGGACATGTCATGGGCCCGGAAGCGGAGACCGGCCTGGGACATGGCATCCCGGCAGGCCCGTGCAGCACAATGCACACACCGTCTAGTGGGTCACTGATCGACCAACGATAGTTAATAGGTACGTGCCGATGGTGCGTCAATAGCCGGGCGTAAACCTGAAGTTGGTGACTGAGAGACGGCAGGTTCACAGCATCCGAGTCACAAGTTCGCGCATTCAAGGAGGTGCCGCGCCATGACCGTTCCTGATCCCCCGGCGTTTCCCCGGTTGAGCGAAGAGGACCAGGCGACCCTGGCCGAGTATTCCCAGCAGCCACCCGGGGCACTGCGGCTGCGCAGCCGTATCGTCCTGGCCTGTGCCGAGGGGCTGACCAACGCGGAGATCGCCCAACGGCTCCAGGTCTCTCCCGCGACAGTGGCCAAGTGGCGGAAACGCTACCTGCGCCAAGGCATGGCCGGCCTGAGCGACGCCCCCCGGTCCGGGCGACCGCGCGGCGCCACCCGGCAGGAGGCGGAGGCACATGTCGCCGCCGTGCTCGAACAGGCCCGGAACGGCGCGCCTGTGCCTTCCACCCGCTCCCTGTCGCACACCCTGGGGCTGTCGCAGTCCACGATCGCCCGGATCTGGCGGGAGCAACAGGCAGGGCTCCCCGAGCCGCCGAGGCCACGCAGCCGCCCGACCCGCAAGGAGGCCGGCAAGGCCGGTGACGGACCCTTGTCAGGGGCGTCACGCATGCCGCGTCAGTTGCTGTCCGACCACGTGTACACCCTGCTGCGCGACTGGATCGTCAGTGGTCAACTCGCCCCTGGGCAGCGCCTTGTGGAGTCGGAGATCGCACGCGGATTCGGCACCAGCCAGGCCCCGCCCCGCGAGGCGATCAAGCGGCTGTCATACGAGGGTCTCGTCATCTCCCAGCCGCGTCGCGGCACCTACGTCGCGCAGATCTCCGAACCGCAGGCGAAGGACGTACGGGACATCCGCGTGATGTTCGAGGAGTACGCGGCCCGCCGGGTGACCGGCCGGCTGGATGCCGAGCACACCCGGCTGCTCACCGAAGACGTGGCCCACCTGCGCAGGGCGGCGGCGAAGGACGACATCGGAGCTTTTCGCGACGCCGATATGTCATTTCACCGCCATGTGTGCGAGGCTGCCCGCAACGCGGCGCTGATCCGCCTGTGGCGCATGATCGAGTCCAGCTTGTGGGACCTGCACGTGCTGGGCGACCCGCGCTACGCGGGCGGCTGGGGCGCGATGGCCGAGCACCACGCGCAACTCCTGGACGTCCTGCGCTCCGGCGACCCCGACGTCGCCGGACCGATGTTCGCCGCCCACGCCGCGGGCGAGGCCTCGCGCTACCTTCCCGACCAGTCCGGGACCAGGACACCGACCGGACACCGGAGCGACCCAACCACCCGCCCACCTCACCGAGGGGCACACGCATGAGTGATCCTGCACGCAGACAGTTTCTCCGCCTCGGCGCCCTCGCGGCCGCAGCCGTCCCCCTGGCCCACGCCACCGGGGCTGCCGCCGCCGGCGAGGACCGCCCCCGCTTCCCCGACGCCTGGTTCCCCGTCACCGACCACGGGGCCGTCGGCGACGGAACCACCGACTGCACGGCCGCCGTCCGCGCGGCGGTCCGCGCCTGCCACGCCGCCGGCGGCGGGCATGTGCTGATACCCGCCGGCCGCTGGGCCACTGGTGCCATCCACCTCCTCAGCGGGGTCGACCTGCACGTGGCCGAGGGAGCGACCGTGCTGTTCGACACCGACCCGGCCGCCTACCTGCCGGTCGTACGGACCCGCTGGCAGGGCATCGAGGTCCACAACTACTCCCCCCTGATCTACGCCTACCGCCAACGCGACATCGCGGTCACCGGCCGCGGGGTCCTCGACGCGCGGAGCGACACCGCGCACTGGTGGCCGTGGAAGGGATCCGGACAGTACGGATGGAAGTCCGGCATGCCCAACGAGCGTGCGGACTGGGCGACCCTGGAACAGTGGGGCGCGCAGGGTGTCCCGGTGACCGAGCGTGTCCTGGGCGCCGGGCACTACCTGCGGCCCAGTTTCGTCCAGCCCTATGCCTGCCAAAACGTCCTGATCGAGGGCGTCACGCTGCGCAACTCCCCGTTCTGGAACATCCATCCGGTGCTGAGCCGGAACATCACGGTGCGCGACGTCCGGGTCGAGTGCGAGGGCCCCAACAGCGACGGTTGCGACCCCGACTCGTGCGAGAACGTCACCATCGAGCGCGTCACCTTCGCCACGCACGACGACTGCATCGCCGTCAAGTCCGGCCGCGACGAGGACGGCCGGCGGGTCGCAGTGCCCTCCCGGCACATCCGCATCCGGGACTGCGTGTATCTCAGCGGCGGGGCCGCGGTGGCGATCGGCAGCGAGATGAGCGGCGGTGTCTCGGACGTGGTCGCCCAGGGACTGTACCTGCCCTCCGACCCGGACCTGGGCGAGGCATCCGTCACTTCGGTCCTCAACGTCAAGTCAACGCCCACCCGGGGCGGTTACGTACGGGACGTCCGCGTCACCGACGTCGACGCGCCGGCCTGGATGTACGTGCCCTTCGAGGTCACCTTCCAGTACGCGGGCGGCACGGGCGGGGACCAGCCGGCCGAGGTGTCCGGCCTGTCGGCGGAGCGCTGGTCGGTCGGCCGCTGCGAGTATCCGGTGCGCGTCCGTGCCCTGCCCGAGGCGCCGGTCAGTGACGTCCGCCTGGACCGGCTCGTGTTCCACGACGCCGCGCAGGACATACTGCTCCAGTCCGTCACGGACGTGTCGGTGCACCGCGTGACAGTCAACGGCCGACCTGTGGAAGGTCCCGCATGACGTCTCCCGTCCGGCCCGTGCCGCCGTGGTGGGCACGGGTTCCCGAGCCCGCTTGTGCACCTCCGTCCTGGCCAGGCGTCCGCACCTGCGGTGGCCGCCCTGTGCGACCCGACCCCGGCGCGGATCGCCCATCACCATCGCCTGCGCCGCCAGGCGGGACGGAATGGCTCGCTCAATGGTCAGGACTGCGGGCGGGAGCTGCACCATCACCGACCACCCAGGTGGCGGCAATGAACTGACGTGACCTCAGCTCTCGTCGCAGTAGGAGTAGTCGGGTCCCTGGTGCGAACAGGTAGGTGAGAGCTGAACACCCTTCTTGCACCACGGCACGTCCTCTGACGTTGCCGGAGGCCGACGTCCTCATCGTGATCACCATCGCCAACGTCCTGGCCGTTGCCGGCCTGTCAGCTGCCGGCGTGCTCTTCCAGATCGCTGAGGACCTATCACTCGGCACCCGCATGTGCGGCCGCGCCGCAGCGACTCGGGGCAGACGCGGGCCACGGAAGCCTGACCGACATGTGGCCCGCCGCGGGAATCCGATCCCCTGGTACAGCAGATCGTTGCTGGCCCTGGTGACGTGGCTGCGTGCCGGCCGGGTTGATCTATGAGCGGCTCGTGCCGTGGTTGTCGCCCACGCGAGGGCCTGCGGACGGAACACGAAGGAGGCTGAACAGCTGTGGAGGCACGCCCGGCGTGATGAGGCCCGCGCCCAGGGCGTGCTCAGCGGCCGTCGCAGGCGACTTCTGTGACGACGAGGGCAGTCCGCCCCTGCGTCGTAGTCTGGACACCCGTCTGGGCGGTGTGGGGCGGCTGCCGCACGGCACGGTCGGACGGGTCGGGCGGGTCCTCAAGGGAAGCTCGACGCCCAGCCGGACGTTCGTGGCGGCCTTCGCCGAGGCTTGCAACGTCCGCAAGGCCGACCTTCCCGAATGGATGAAGGCCTGGGACCGGGCCGCCGGCGACCGACGCAGCAGCCGGATGCGGTCACGCAAACCCGGCCAGGCGCAGCAGCGCGTGACCGTCCATGATCGCATCACCCACGCGATCTGCAGCTGCTGATGAGCGAGCCGGAGTCCTCCGCACGCAGGAGCCCGCCCTCAAACTCTTGGTCCATGTGCCCGACCCGGACAATGCCGACGCGCACGCCTCCGCGCGGATGAGCCTGGAGCTCCTCATCGACCAGGCGCAGCGCCGCGGAGAGCTCGCCTGCCCGCAGTGTCACCAGCCGTCGTTCGGGACAGGAAGGCCTGCTCGCGTGGCAGGATCACGAGCTGCGGCGGACCCGCAGGTGTGTTACTCCCCCATCCACATCGAGCGCCGTTCCCGTCGTCGATCCCGACAATGGGCTTGCCAGGTAGGCGACGGCAGAGGCCACCTCGGGCGCGGCGACCATTCGACCGGTGGCCTGCGACATGCGCGCGGGCCCGCGCGGGCGATTCGAGGTAGCGGGCCCTGGTGCCGACGACGACTCCCAGTTCGACCTCCCAGCCGGTCTTGTGGGAGTGCCGGGGAATCAGCACGGTGTCGTACGGACCCACCACAGTGGAGGGGTCTTTCAGGAAGACCACAGGTTCGCCGGGTATCTGGGCGCCGGTCTCCGCGGCGTGGTCGCGGTAGTTGAGACCCACACAGATGATCTTTCCGGGCCGTGCAATGGGCGCTCCTGTGCGCAGGCCAACGGCGTTTTCCAGACGTGGCAGGCTGCCCTCCTCGAGGTCCTGGGTGATCTGGTCGATGCCGCCGGTCGCGAAGAACGCCGGTCCGATGTCCCCCGCCCAAGCGGCCTTCGCGTCCGCCCAGCAGCGGGCGCAGGTCCCAGTGGACCCCGCCCGATCTGACCGCCGGGATCTCCTGCCCGGCGGATCCGAGACGTACCAGACGCATGTTCTCCTCCAGAGTTGCTTGTCGTACGCAGGGTGCGGCCCCGGTGATGTAAGGCCGGTGTCACCGACCGAGCCATCCCCCGTCGACCGGAAGGACGACGCCGTGGACGTAGTCGGACGAGCTGATCGGCGCGGACGCTCCAGTGGGTCTGCAGGGCCCCGGGCGAATCGATGCCGACGATGTCGAGGTTCTGGCATATGTGCTCGTCTCCGGCTCGGCAGGCCGCGCAGTCGCCGTCCCAGGCGAGCGGCATGACCGTGACCGGCTCACCCACGCGTCGGCCAGTGACGTCGGCGCCCACCTGGGCGATCGTCCCGGACATCTCGTGACCGATCACCGCCGGCCTGGTCACCCGTCCGTCCATGGCCCCGTGGAAGATGTGGAGGCCGGTGCCGCAGATGCCGGTACAAGCCACGCGGATCTGGACCTCGTCCGGTCCCGGTGGAGGCGTCCGGGTCTCCCGGACGTCGATGGTCCGGTGGCCCGTGTAACAAGCGGACAGCATGCGCTGCTCCTGTTCGTAGCGGGGTCGGGGAACAGAGGGCGGTACGGCTCACCCGTCCGCAGCAGCCGGGCGCGACAGTGCCTCCAGTGCCGTCCACGCCGCTTCGGGAACGGTCGCTCGGCGGCGCGCGACGAACTGTTCAACCTGCGCCGGGCTGCGCAGCCCGGCGACCACGGACGCAACCGCTGGGTGCCGCAAGGGGAACTGGGTCGCCGCGTCCGGAAGACGCACTCCGAACCGTTCGCAGACGTCGGCCATAGCGCCGACACGTTCCAGCAACTTGCCCGGTGCTTGCTGGTAGTTGAAGTACGCGTTGGCGTCAGGTCGATTCTTCGCCAGCAGTCCGGAGTTGTACGGAGCTGCCGCCACCACCGAGACGCCTCGGTCCAGGCAGGCGTCGAGCAGAGCTTGGCCGCTGCGGTCGAGCAGAGTCCACCGGCCGGCGAGCATGACGACGTCGATGTCCGTCTCGCGGACCATCCGCATCGGTACCTGCCACTGGTTCATTCCGACACCAATGGCGCCGATGACGCCCTGTTCCCGCAGCTCGACCAGGGCGGGGACGGCCTGCGTGACCGCCTCCTGTGCCTGGTCGTCCGGATCGTGCACGAAGACCATGTCGACCCGGTCGAGGCCGAGTCGCTGGAGGCTCTCATCGAGACTGCGGCGTACTCCGTCGGCGGTGAAGTCGAATCGGCGGACGAAGTCGTCGGGAACGTCGAAGCCGCCGGACGCGAGATCGGAACCAGTGGGCCGGGGGTTGGGGTCAAGCAGCCGGCCGACTTTGGTCGACACCACGAACCGGTCGCGTGGAACACCGCGGAGACACCTGCCGATCCGGCGTTCTGACAGTCCCAGGCCGTAGTGGGGCGCGGTGTCGAAGTAGGTCAGGCCGGCGTCGAGTGCGGCGTCCAGAGCCGCCTCCGCCTCGGCATCGGTGGTGGCCCGGTAGAGGTTGCCGAGCGAGGCCGCACCGAACCCCAGATCGGTGACCTCCACGGTGGTACGGCCCAGACGTCGCCTGGTCACCCGGCCTCCGAGCGGTAGGCACGGCGGGCGGTCCCGCCCCACACGAGTGCGCGCTCGGTCTCGTCGAGGCCCCTGACCAGTTCTTCGAAGGTATCGGCCACGCGCGCGTAGTCGGCACCGGCAGCCAGGCATACGGGCCAGTCGGAGCCGAACATCGTGCGTCCGGGACTGAAGAGGTCGAGAACCGTCTCCGCCACTGGGCGCAGGTCCGCCACGCTCCACCGTTGCCAGTCGGCCTCCGTCACCAGGCCGGACAGCTTCACGGTGACGTTGTCCAGCAGCGCCAGGCGGGTGAGGTCACGCTTCCAGGAAGCGAGAGCTCCGGTGCGCAGAGGCGGCTTTCCCGCGTGGTCGAGTACGAACCGGAGTTCCAGGTTCTCGGTGACGGCCTGCACGGCCGTCGGCAGCTGCTCGGGTGAGACGACGATGTCGTAGGCCAGCTCATGTCCAGCCAGGGTGCGCAGTCCGCGCCGGACAGCAGGTCGGTCGAGCCACTGAGTGTCGGGCTCTTCCTGGAGCTGGTGCCGCACACCGACCAGATGCCCACCTCCGGGAATCGCGCGGGCAGCGGCGAGGTCGTCCGCCAGTGCGGGTGAGGCGAGGTCGAACCAGCCGACCACGCCGGTGATCGCCGGCTGGCCCGCGCTCAGCCGGAGCAGTTCGTGGGTCTCGTCGAGGGAGGCGACGGTGTGCACCACCACGGTCGCCCCGACACCGTTGGCCACAAGCTGCGGCTTGAGTTCCTCGAAAGAGAACGACCGGCGCAGCGCGGGCACGCCCTCAGTCCACGGCTGGGGTCTGCGGCGCAGGTCCCAGACATGGTGGTGGGCGTCGACACGTTCCGGTGCAGTCATCGGCAGACCACTCCGACCGACCGGTCGATGGCGAATACGTGTACGTCCGCGCCGAGCATGCGCTTGCCCGCGCTCTCGGGACGCACATGCTGGCTCTCCGAGCCGGTGCGGCCTGCCGAGGGCGCCGAGGCCGCGATGGCGTCCTCGTCGACCACAAGCCCAAGGCCGGGCGACTCTCCGAGGACGATGTTGCCGTCCTCGAATTCCTGGTCGGCGTGGACCCCTTCGGGGAACGAGAGATCCTGCACCTCCGTTGCCAGGTGGTTGGGAATGGCGACGGCGGCATGGGCAAGGGGGTTGGCGTTGTAGGCGACAGGGCTCACCGGCAGATCGAAGGCGTGCGCCAAGGTCGCCACCCGCAGGAAGTGCGTGATTCCCCAGACGCTTCCGGTCTGGACGACGTCGACAGATCCGGCCTGCAACAGCGGACGGAAATGCTCGAGGCCGGTGAGGTTTTCGCCGGTGGCCACAGCGGCTCGGACGGCGCGGGTGACCAGGGCGTGCCCTTCGACGTCCCAGCGCCGTACCGGCTCCTCGATCCAGGCGAGATCGAGCGACTTTTCCAGGTGGGCCACATACCCGAGGGCCTCCTTGCGCGACCAGCTCTCGTTGGCGTCGAGCATGAGCCGGGGGGTCCTGCCTACGGTGGCCTGGGCGTAGAGGCCGCTCAGTAGTTGAAGGCGGCGCAGATCGCGGTCCCGGTCCAGGCCGCCCTTCAGCTTGACGGCTTGGAAGCCCCGGTCCCGGAACGCGGTGTGAAGTGCGATCAGCTCGTCGTCGTCCAAGGGCTCGTCGAGGCCGGACGCGTATCCCAGCACCACGTGATCACGGGCACCAAGGAGCCGCCACAGCGGCGAGTCGGCCGCCTTCGCCTTGATGTCCCACAGTGCCATGTCGAAGGCGCCGATCGCTCCGAACGTGCTCCCGCCGTGGCCGGCCTTGAATACCTGTGCCAGCATGCGGTCGTACAGCGCGCCGACCGCACGGGGGTCCTCACCGTCGATGGCCGGGAAGACCTCGTCCAGACCGCGGTGCGAGCCGAGGCCGACGCCGGTGAGACCGGCATCGGTTTCGAGCAGAACGAGCGGTACGGTCGTCACGCCCGCGGGCGTGCATCCATTGGCGTCACCGATCGGTCGGCCCCACCGGTGCACTGTGGTGAGGGTGCGGTACCCAGTGATGCGCATGTCCTACCCCTTCGTCTCCGCCCGTTGCGGAGATCAGTCCGCCCGTTGCCCGGGACCGCCCTGTCGTCTGCGGCCCTCGACATTCCTTGGTCCGGGAGCCGTATCCCTCCTGGCTCGCCTGGACGCGGGAGCCTGCTCGGGCTCGGGAGCATGCCCACTGGCGTCCCATCCACCCCGAATGATATGACGTATTACATGTGTGGTCTATGCGCTCACCATGCCCCGCGCCTACGCTCGTGGACCTGAACGCGCCGCCGTAGTAGCCCGCGCGCCAGTTGGATCACACTGTCGTTCGACCGCATCTGCGCGGCAGTGAAGCCCCGCATGCCGCCCTGAACAGTCGTATGTTGTCATACAAGTGACGTCACTTCAATGAACTAAACTGACGGGACAGCTCAGCCCCCGTACCCGACACCTCGGTCCCCGCCGAACCCAGGAGGTTGCATTGGAATCGGACCCGACCGCCGTACTTGCCAACCGCGCCCCTGGCAGCGGAACGGCGGCTGCCAGTCGACGGCTCGGCCCGGCAGTCGTGCGTCAGCTCGTCGACGACATCGTCAGCGCGGTGTATCCCCCGGGCACGACGCTGCCGACCGAGGCCGAGCTGTGCGACCGCTTCGGCGTCAGCCGCACAGTCGTGCGCGAGTCCCTGAAGATCCTGCAGGACAAGGGACTCGTTCAGATCGCGCAAGGCAAAGGCACCCGGATCAACCCCTCCAAGGAATGGGACCTGATTGATGACGTGATCCTGTCATCCCTGGTGAAACATGACTCCTCGCTGGCGATTCTGGACGAGCTGGTTCGCGTACGGGCGGCACTGGAACGGGAGATGTCCGGCACGGCAGCGCTGTCCGGCCAGGCGGGTGTCGGCCCGATCCGCGAGGCGCTTGAGGAGATGCGCCGCGTTGCCGCCTCCCCCGCGGAGTTTTCAGCGGCCGACGTCCGCTTCCACGAAGCCGTCATGCAGGCCTCTGGCAACCGGTTGGGGTTGGCCATCGTGACCAGCATCCACGGCAAGGCGCGCATGACTGGCCGATACCACGGTGAGGTGTCCCAGACCGACATCGACCGGACGCTGGACGACCACCAGGCGATCCTCGAAGCGATTGAAAGTGGTGACACCGACGCCGCCCAGCGAGCCATGTACGCGCACATCGTGGATTCGTGGCGCCGGCGCCGCCCCACGCCGGGAAAGTGACCGCCCGGCGCATGCGGTGCGTAGCCGCTGAACAGAAGCGTTCGGCGGCTACTCCCTGGATCAGGAACGGCATTTCGTCGAAGACCGGGTGGGCAGCCTCGATGGGCCCGGCTTGACGGTGTACGGGGGTGTCTGTGGGTGCGCACCAGAGCTGCACAAGATCGCGTTCGCCCCGACGCCTGTCTGTGACTCGCGCCCCAGGGCGCGGTGGGGAGGGAGTTCGAGGTGAGTACGCGAAAGGCCCTGGTCGTCCGCGGAGGCTGGGAAGGACACGACCCGGTCGGTTGCACGGAGGTGTTCACGCCCTATCTGGAGCGCGCGGGCTTCGACGTATCGGTCAGTGAGGACCTGGCCGTCTACGACGACACGGACCGGCTCGCCGTCACCGACCTCATCGTGCACTCCTGGTCAGGAGGTGACCTGAGTGCGAAGCAGGAGACCAACCTCGTCGCGGCCGTGGAGGCGGGCACGGGCTTCGCCGGGTGGCACGGGGGTGTCATCGGAACGAACGTCGGCAACGCACGCTACCTTCGGATGGTCGGGGGCCGGTTCCTGTGGCACCCGGACGGCTTCCAGAAATTCACCGTGCGTGTCGCCCCTTCGCCGGACCAAGACGGAGAGATCACCGCGGGCGTCGAGGACTACGAGGTCGTCACCGAGCACTACTGGGTGCTGACGGACGCCCTCAACACGGTGCTGGCCACGTCCGTGCTGGCACCCTCCGTCGGCGGACAGTGGGACGCCCCGGTCGAGTTCCCCGTGGTATGGACACGACGCTGGGGAGCGGGACGGGTGTTCATCTGCACCCTGGGTCACCGCGTCGCGGACCTCGAGGTGCCCCAGACGGCGACGATCATCGGCCGCGGTCTTGAGTGGGCCGCGCGCACCTGAATTCCGGTAGCGGAAGCCGAACCAGCACGTCGTGCATGGTCTCGTGGCGGAGGTGCGCGAGCGTAGCCAGGAGCCGGTCGGCGATGACCAGCCGGTGCTTCGCACCGGCGCCCACCGGGCGCTTCCGTGGCCTGGACGCTCGCCTGCCCTGGTGCCGTTCACCGCTCAACGGGCCTACCTCGGCCACGAGTTCAGCAAACACAGCGGCCGACCGGCCCGTGATCTTACGATCGCTGATGATCGCTGCACGAAACCCATTCCCCACCACACGACCATGATCGATGGTCGAGCCCTCGACGCCTCACCTCCTTCCATGCACGAGCTCGTCAAAGCGGGCGCCGAGCCGGCGCGCGAGGCCTGCCGGCATCGGCCCACAGCAACGCTCCGACGGAGTGGTCCAGAGCGAAGAGCCTGCCGTCAGAGCCTCGCGCCCGGCATCGATTCACCCCTGAAGGTCAGCTCTTCGGGCCGATCCCCTCGAGGGTGAAGTGATTGTTCCAGGCCGCCACCCACTTCTCGCCGAATCCGGGCATGTTGTTCAGGGAGGACGTCTTGCTGAACTTGCCGGTCTCGGTGTCGAAGCCGAAAGCGGACGGGGCATCGCCCGAGACGCTGGCGGAGTTGAAGTCGGGGCTGAACGTCTTGACGTTCTGGCCCTGCGCGCCCGTGGTGTAGGCGAAGTCGCCAGTGCCGATGCGCACCGAGCGGGTCAGCACGTTATGCGAGGGCACGTAGAGCGAGTCAGGGTTCTCCCAGACGTACTCCTTGGTGCAGTCGGTGGTCCCGATGGCCCCGCAGACCTGGCCCGCGCGGTCGACGGGCACGTACCAGTCCTTGATGTTGGGGTACTGGTGCGCGTAGGCCTCGTACCACGTGCGGATGTCGGCGGGAGTGTTGGTGAATCCCGTGCCGTCGCCGGGCTTCAGCATGTCGTCGAAGCGCTCTATGACGACCTGGGAGTTCGACACCGGCAGCTTCTGGCCGTCGGAGTGGTAGAGCTTGTCGTGCCCGACGTTCGTGACGTTGTTGAAGACGTTGTCGAAGGCGACGTTGCTGTGTCCCGAGTTGTAGAAGATGCCGTACTCGGCGTCCTCGAAGTAGTTGTTGTGCACAACGAGCCCGGAGGCACCGTCGTCCATGTAGACGGCCTGGTTGTCGTGGCGGTTGATGTGGCCGAAGTAGTTGTATCCGATCTCGTTGTTGAGATACGTGAAGTCGCGGCCGGCGTAGATCACGCCCTGGTCAGAGGCGTTGGTCACCAGGTTCTCGAACCGGTTGTGCACGATCTTCATGTCGTTGCCCATGATCTGGACCGCCATGTGCGGAGCGTCGTGCACGTAGTTGTAGGCGAAGGTGTTGCCCACGCCGTCCATGTATCCGGCGGGCGTGTAGGTGGCCAGCTTGGAGAAGTTGTAGATCTCGTTGTGCGCCACGAGGTTGTGGCCCGGAGTCAGTGACTTGCGGTCACCGCCGGCCACAAAGACGCCGCCACCCCCGAGGTCGTGGAGCCGGCTGTTGATCACGCGGTTGTCGTGGCCGCCCCGGCTGGTGGTGAACTCGGGCAGCGCCGTGGGGACCTTGTTGGTCTCGCCGATGGTGACCGCGTCCAGGCTGACGTTCAGGATCTCCATGTGGTCGAGCGTGCAGGAAGCGCTGTCGAGCATCTGTACGCCGGTGCCGGTCGAGCCGTTGAGGCGCAGGCCCTTCAACGTCACGCCCGTCACTCCGTCCAGCGAGAAGAAGGGCTGGTCGAACGCGGTCAGCGTGACGTTCTTGCCGTCGACCGTGCCACCCGGCGCGTAGTAGTACAGCACGTCGTGGCCGGCGTAGCGGTCGATGTAGTATTCGCCCTCGGCATCCAGCTCGGTGAGGATGTTCTGGGCTACGACCTTGGTCCACTTGTCCTTCGTGACGTACATCGTCGGGTACTTGGTGCGCACGTTCCACCCGGCGGCGTTCCCGTCGTCGTCCAGGCCTTCCTTGCTGACGGAGTAGATCCGCACCCTGTCGTTGCCGTAGTTGTTGCCGAAGTAGCCCGAGAGCCAGCCGTCGGTCTCGTAGCGAGTGTTGTCGATCTTCCGGTCGGGCTGGTTGGTCGTGCTCTCCGAGCTGAGGTCGGTGGGCGGGGCCCAGGACTGGTAGCGCTGTGCCACGTCGCCGGAGGCCTCGAACACCGGGCCGGGCAGCTTCAGCATGTCCTCGTAGGGCAGGCTGCTGCCGTCCGGGGTCTTGTCGGAGAAGTAGTCCCGCGCTCCATTGAAGCCCTGACGGAGGACAAGCCCTTGCGAGTTGATGGTTCCGTCGCCGTTGGGGTACTGCGCGAGGGTCTGCGCCTGGTCGTCGGTGACCAGCTGCGGGGCAAACGGCCTGGGCTCCCAGTTGAAGCCGTTCTTGTAGATGTCGCCGACCGGTATGCCGGCCGCTCCGAGGTCGTACACCCACACGTTGTCCCGGGCCGCTTCCGGTATGCGCCAGCGTGACGACCACTTGGGGTCGGTGCTGTTCATGACGTCGCTCAGCCTGCTGAAGCCCTCGGGCTTGAGGTTGGCCGCGCCGGTGAACTCCACGTCCTCGCCGTGGTAAGCGGCGTAGGTGACATAGGAGTTCGCCGCGCCCTTCAGCTGTACGGTCTCAGAGCGCGGGTAGACACCGCCGCGCAGGTAGACGGTTCCGCGGTGGTGGGAGTCCGTCCTGCCCGCCAGCGCGTCACGCGCCTGCTCAACGGTGGCGAAGGGGTCCTTCTCGGTGCCGACGGCCCCTGCCCGGCCGTCGGGCGAGACGAAGACGGTGAGCTGTGCCGCACCGTCGTCCGCCTGGTCCGCTGCCGCTGGACCGGCGCCTGTCGTGGCGGCGAGCAGTGTCACCGCGGCACCGGCGAGCCATTTCCATCTCTGTGCCATGTGGGTGGTGTCCTTCCCGGGCGGGGACGTACGCGAACGGCGATGTGTCCCTCACCATCTGACTTCCTGTAATAGGTCATACATGTTCTGTGTAGCGACGCTAACGGCGCTCGGGGCCGGTTTCAACCCTCTCGGCGAGGGCGAACCGGTCCTGATTTTCAAGGGAGTTGCTGTTCAGCGCAGGGTCTGCGCTGACATGACTGAGCCCGGCGCGACGGCTTGATCGCGCCGGTCTGCCCTGCCTGCCCCGCTCAGCCCTTGACCGCTCCCGCCGCCAGACCGCTCATGATGTGACGCTGCATCACCACGAAGATGACCAAGATCGGGATGACGGCCAGCAGCAGAGTGGGGAACACCTTGCTGTAGTCGGTGGAGTACTGGCCGACCGCCGCGTACACCCCGGTGGTGACGGTGTAGATGCCGCTGCCGGGCCCGAGGATCATCTGCGGGCTGGCAAAGTCGTTCCACACGCTCAGCGAGTTGAGGATGAACACGGTGGCCAGGATCGGCCGCATCAACGGCAGGATGATCCGCCAGAGCGTGTAGTACTTCCCCGCGCCGTCGATCGCCGCCGCCTCGTCCAGGGATCGCGGCAGCATGCGGATGTATCCGAAGAAGACGAACAGGGTGAAGGGGATCGTCGTCGCCGTCATGAACAGGATCAACCCGGTCAGCGTGCCCATCAGCCCGAGCGCCCTGAGCACGAAGATGACCGGCACGAGGACCGTCTGCGTCGGAATGAACATGCCGGCGATGAAGAAGAACAGCAGCAGCCTGGCAACGAGATCCGGGGTCCGCGCCAGTACGTACGCCGCCGGTGCACAGACCATGATGGCGAGCACATTGACGCAGACCACGAGCGCGAGGGTGATCCCGTACCCCTTCAGGATGCTGAAGTCCGGGTTGTTCCAGGCATCCGCCAGATAACGGAACGTGGCAGTGGAGAAGTCGATCGCGAACGGGTTGGCCAGGATCTCCCGCTGGCTCTTGAACGCGTTGACGACCAGGATGTACAGGGGGGTGAGCATGGCCAGCGAGGCCAGGCCGACGAACACCACCCGCACCGTGGCCGCTGAACCTCGTGTCCTGCTCATCCGATCGGCTCCGCGTCGGCTCGCCTGCGCAGGACGAGCAGGGTGCAGGCCATGATCGCCGCCGCGACGATCAGCAGGACCGCCTGCGCGGAGGCGACCCCGATCTTCCGCCCGGGCCAGGGCCGTTGCGCCTCGTGTCTTGCTCATCCGATCGACTCCGCGTCGTTCTCGGCTCGCCTGCGCAGGACGAGCACGGTGATGGCCATGATCGCCGCCGCGACGATCAGCAGGACCGCCTGCGCGGAGGCGACCCCGATCTTCCGCTGCGGGAAGGAGACGGCGAGGATCGAGTAGGCGAGGGTCTTGGTCGATCCGGCGGGTCCACCCCCGGTGAGCGAGACGACGACGTCGTACGTCTTCAGCAGGGAGATGCAGGAGGTGATGACCGCGACGGTGACGGTGGAGGCCAGCGATGGCCAGGTGACCGCGCGGAACGTGCCCCACCGTCCCGCGCCGTCGATGCGCGCCGCCTCGATCAGGTCCTGGGGGACGGCCTGAAGACCGGCGAGGTACAGCACCAGCTGGACGCCGAACAGGGACCACACGATCACGAGGATCATCGACCACAGCGCCCCGTCGGGGTCGGACAGGAACGGCAGTGAGCTGGTGCCCGCCTTCTCCAGCAGGGTGTTGATCACGCCTTGCGGTCCGAGGATCGCCTGCCACAGGAAGCCCACGACCAGGGCGCTGAGCACGTGCGGGTAGAACATGACCACCCTGCCGAAAGTGTTGAAGCGGTTCGTCTTCTGCAGCAGGAGGGCCAGCCCCAGCGCGGCCAGGTTCACCGCGACGGCGCCCACCGCGGCGACGATCGCGGTGACCACCATGGTGCCGGTGATGTCGTGCGACTCGAACATCGTCCGGTAGTTGTCCAGACCGATGAACTCGGGCACGCGGTTCGGGAACCCGTTGTAGTCGGTGAAGCTGTAGTAGAAGGCGTAGCCGACCGGTACCACCAGCAGTGCGGCGTAGATCAGGACGGCGGGGGCGACCATGCCGGCGCGGACACCCGCTGAACGCCACGCGCCGATCCGTGAGACGTTTTTGCGTGTCATGGTCAGCGGTTCTCGTCGACCCACTGGTCGATCGACTTCGCGGCCTGCTCGGGCGTCGCCCCCGTGTACAGGCTCTGCGCGACCTCGGTGAACTTGGGGTTGAAGCCGGTGACCGGTAGCCGGGTGTTGCCCATTCCCTCGCCCACCGCGACCAGCGACGGTGCGTCGTCCAGGATCGACTGCACCTGCGTGCCGACGGCCGAGTGCTTCGCCGTCGAGCCCTGCCGGAACACTCCGTCGGCCTCCAGCTGGGTCGCGATGGCCGTCGCGTCCGTCACCAGGTAGCGTACGAGTTCCTTCGCGTCGTCCTCGTGCTTCGCGCCCTTGAGGACCATGTACGGGTCAGCCATGGTGGCGCCCTGGGGACCGGGATGGCTGCCGGCGCTGTCGGTGGGCGGGGAGAAGACGCCCACCTCGAAGGGAAGGTTGCCGGCCTTGTCGACGGTGCTCGTGAACCAGCTGCCGTTGGGGTAGAAGCCCACCTTGCCCGCGATGAAGTTGCCGTCGGCCTGCGAGGGGTCGAGGCCCACGTCGCTCTTGGCCACGTATCCTGCCTTGATCCAGTCCGCGTACTTGCGGAACATCGGCTCGTAGGCGTCGCCGACGGAGAGCTTCTTGTCCTTGACCGCGGTCTGCCACTTGGGATGGGCGATATTCAGCGTGGGGTGGTCGAGCTGCTGGAGCTGAAGGCCGGTCTGGTACTGGCCGGCCGTCTGCATCGCCGTGTAGCCGGCCTTCTTCAGCTTGCCGAGGTCCGCGGTGAACTCGTCCCAGGCGGCAGGCGGTTCGGAGATGCCGGCCTTCTTGAAGGCGGTCTTGTTGTAGTACACGAGGGACTGCGCCTGCTCGCCCACGCCTACCGCATAGTGGGCGTTGCCCATCGCGTAGTCGTCGAACATGGGTGTGCCTGCGGCCCACTTCTCCCCGCTGAGGTCGAGGAGTTCGGGGGCGGTGTCGTCGTCCGGGAAGATGGACTGGATGACGTCCGGCGCGGTGCCCGCGGCGAGCTGCTGCGGGAAGGACTCGGCCACGGACTTGCCGCTCGGCCCCTCTATCTTCACCTTCAGGCCGGTCTTGTCCTCGAAGGGCTTGACCAGCTTCTCCCAGTAGGCCTGGTTGAGGTTGTCGGTGAGGTTGACCATCATCCGGATCTCGCCGTCGCCACCGCCGCCCGCGTTGCCGCCGGACGAGCACGCCGCGAGCAGCGTCATCGACACGACCGTGACCACGGCGGCACTCCGTGAGCGCCGTCCTCTGTGCGTCGACTTCATTGTCAGCACCTCTATTCCTCGTGTCCTCGTGTTCGTGTGTCCTTGTGTCCTTGCGGGGAGCGGCCTGAGCCTCACAGGCTCCCCCGGTAGGGGACCGGGCCGACGACGGAGACGTCGGTCGGGCGCCCGCTCGTGTCGATGCGGTAGATCCCGTCGTTCGCGACGAAGAACTCCGGCACCTCGGGGTAGCGCAGCCCTTCGGGGAGCGGTTCGCGATCGGTCCAGGAGAAGAACTCCCGGGCGAACACCGCCCGGTCCTTGCGCCCGTAGATGAACAGGTCGCCCGCCGTCAGCGGGCTGCGGATGCACCAGTGCGGGCCGTGTTCGGCCCAGTAGGCGCGGTCGCTCACCAGCACGGACTGCCGGTCCCAGGCCGCGAAGGTGCGGTCCCAGAAGTCGTCGGTCACGCCGAGCCGGGACACCAGGAACATCAGGTCGTGCGCGTGCCACGCGGTGCTGGGCGCGAGATCGGCTTCGTTGTGCCAGCCGCTGGCGGAGGCGAAGTACCCGGCAGGCGTCTGGTAACGGGCGTAGGTCGCCAGGCAGCGGGCGACGAAGTCCTCCAGCTCGCTGTCGGCGCCCTCGGCGAGGACGGTTTCGATGCCGTGCAGGGTGAGCCCCATGCCGGCGATCAGCATCGGGGTATCGGTCTTGTGGGCCCGGCTGTCCTTCACGTACCAGTACCGGTGGTAGCGGGTGGCGCTCTCGGTGTCGGTCCACGCGGAGCGGGCCACGTGCCGGCACAGCCGCCGGGCCTCGTCCAGGAAGTCCGCGCGGCCGTAACGCCGGGCGCCGAGGACGAGGGGGACGATCATGAGGCCGTAGTACTCGGCGGGTTCCAGGATGCCGCCCCGCTCGCGGTCCTCGACCGTGCGGAAGGTGCCCGAGCTGCTCGCGTCGGGAACCCCGCGGTGGTGGAAGAGCTCGATCAGGGTGTCGAGGTCCTCGGGGATCTCCTTGACGAACGTGGTGTCGTCGCTGAGTTCGGAGTACAGCAGCTTCACCCATACCCGGGCGTATTCCTGGTTGCAGGTGCCCGTCCTGCCTGGGCGACCGCCGCCGTAGATCCGGCAGGCGTCGAGGTTGCGGCGGACGGCGCGCAGGGCGTCGGCCACCTCCTCCTCGGGCAGCAGGTGCCGTGCATGGTCGAGCGCCAGGAGCAGTCCGAGGGCTCCGACCGCGTTGTGGATGAGCCCGGAGGTCGCCGACTCCCCGACCTGGAAGCCGATGTGACGGAACTGACCGTCGGACTGCACGCGGGTGGCCTGGTGGCGCAGCACGCTGCGCAGCAGCGCGAGGGCCCGCTCGTCAGGATCGCGGGCGAGGGCCTGGGCCCAAGCTCCCGCCGCGGGCGCGGAGAAAGCCGCGTGGCCGCTGGTGAAGTCGAGAAACGTGAAGGGGTTGGTACCCCACACGCTGTGGTTGTGGAATCCGTTGATCGCCCCCTCGGGAGTCACCCAGGTCCGCATCCACCGGGACAGGGCGCCGACGTCCGGCAGGGCCGTCTCATGTTTCATGGTCGTCCTTCCAGGCCGTCTCAGGCCGTCGCCTTGTGCGCGACGGCGAGCAGCGCGGTGTCGATTCGGTAGACGTCAGCGGCGTGCCGACACGGCGAGGTCGTCGGGGTGGGCGAACGGCTCGCCCGCGGCGAACCGCGCCACCTCCGCGACCACGCTGTCGCCCAGGCGTCGCAGCTCGCGTCCCATCGAGCCAGCGATGTGCGGGGTGAGGACCACGTTGGGCAGGTCCCACAACACGCTGGCACGCGGGAGCGGTTCGGGATCCGTGACGTCGAGGACGGCCGAGATGCGGCCGGTGCGCAACTCCGCGACGAGGGCGTCCTGATCCACGACCGCGCCGCGCGCGGTGTTGACGAGGGTGGCGCCGTCGGGCATCAGGGCGAGCTGCCGGGTGGCGATCTGTCCCCGGGTGGCGGGGGTGAGCGGCTGGTGCAACGAGACGACGTCGGCGGCCGCCATGAGGGCGTCCAGGGGAAGCAGCCGGGCGCCGAGGCGCTGGGCCTCCTCCTCGGGAAGGGTGGGGTCGTGCAGGACGACGTCCAGGTCGAAGGGGCGCAGCAGGTCGAGCACGGCCCGGCCGACGTGCGAGGCGCCCACGATCCCGACAGTGCGGGCGTAGTTGCCGATGTCGGCCGTCGCCGACCGGTCGGGGGCTGCCCGATGCTCGCGGTAGTGGCGTTCGGCGGCGAAGGCTCGCTTGCCCGACAGCAGGATCGTCGCGAGCGTGTACTCGGCGACCGGTACGGCGTTGGCCCGGCGGGCGTGCGAGGCGACGACGCCGCGCGCGGCCAGGGCTGCCGGGTCCTCCAGACAGGTGGCCGCGACACCACCCGCATAGACGACGGCGCGCAGGCGCGTCGCGCGGGCCGCCTGCTCAGCGGTGATCACGGGAGCGTCCCAGCCGGCCACGAGGATCTCGGTACGGGCGAGTTCGCTCTGCGCGGCCTCGTCGTCGAGGCTCGTGAGTACGAGGCCGGGGTCGATGTCGGCGACGCGGCGCAGTTCGGTGAGCGCCCGCTCGTCGAAGAGTTCCCCGACGAGCGAGGCGGGGTTCATGGCGAAGGTGGCCCGCGGCAGCGGGAGCCCGTCGGCGGATCGGCTCGCTGCCCTGGTCGTCGCCTGTCCGCCCGTCACGAGGTCACGCTCGTCGTCGGGGCGGTGTTCGCGGCGTCGGCCGCGGGCCGTAGCGGCGCATGCTGTGCACACGGGGTACCGGTGCGCGGGCGATCGGTCTTCGGCACCAGGCGCAGCCCGGCGTCGGCCGGCCGGACGTGGGGCCCGTCGGGATGGGACCAGTCGCCCGTCTCGGCCAGTGTCATGATGGTCTCCTCGTCGACGGTGATGCCGAGTCCGGGGCTGTCGCCGAGCACGATGCCCCCGTCGGTTACGGTGTGATCGGCGGTCAGTCCCACCGGCAGGTTCAGGTCCTGGACCTCGATGGCCAGGTGGTTGGGGGCGGCCGCGGCGGCGTGCGCGAGTGGATCGGCGTTGTACCCGACCGGGCTGACGGGCAGGTCGTGGCCGTGGGCGAGTGCCGCGACCCGCAGGAAGTGGGTGATGCCCCAGACGCTCGCGGGCTGTACGACTTGGACGGCGTCACGCATCAGCAGCAGACGGAACTGTTCGAGACCGGTGAGGTTCTCGCCCGTGGCGACCGCCGCGCGCGCGGACCGGCTGACGGCACGGTGGCCGGCCACGTCCCAGCGGCGGACCGGTTCCTCGATCCAGGTGAGCTCGACCTGTTCCTCGATCTTCGCCAGCAGCCGGGTCGCCTCATGGCGGCCCCAGCTCTCGTTGACATCCAGCATCATCGCCGGGGAGGGGTTGTTGGCGCGCAACACGTCGGCCACGAGGCGCAGTCGGCTGACGTCCCGCTCACTGTCGAGGCCACCCTTGATCTTCGCGGCGGTGAACCCCCGCTCCGCCCAGCACTCGTACAGGGCGACCAGTTCCTCGTCGGACAGGGCGATGTCGAGACCTGAGGCGTAGCCGGGCACGAAGCGGTCGGCGGCGCCGAGCGTGCGCCACAGCGGCTCGTCGGCGAGCTTGCCCTTGAGGTCCCACAGCGCCATGTCCAGGGCGCCGATGGTGCCGAAGGTGGCACCTCCGTGGCCGGTCTTGAAGGTGTGGGCCAACATGCGGTCATACAGGGCCGTGACGGCGCGGGGGTCCTGTCCCTCCAGGGCGGGGAAGACGCGGGCCGCGTCCGCGTGGGCTCCGAGGCCCACACCGACGGCTCCGCCGTCCGTCTCCAGCAGAACGACGGGTACCTCCGTCACACCGTCCGCGATGACCCCGTTCGCGTCACCGACCGGGCGTCCCCACCGGTGGACGGTCGTCAGACTTCGATATCCCGTGATCTTCATACGCAGCGCTCCATGCCGTCACGGCACTCCTCGGCCGCAACAAAGAAAAGAGGGAAGGAGAAACGCCCGCGGTCCGTTGCCGGTCGGCGGGCCTCGTGACTTCGCTGCCCCCACAAGCGCGGTGGTAACTTATCATACAACTTATCGGTCAACAAGGCTGCGCTAGCCTGGCCCGTCTGGTGACGATGCAGTGAATTCCTCGCCCGGGGCGAGGTGTTGGCACCCGACACCCAGTGGCGCACTACGACAACGATGGAGCGCTCTCAACGATGAGTAACCTACCCTCGGTCCCGACGACGTCTGCTCCCCCGCGACGGAACCGGCCCCCGCTGGCCGCAGCTGTAGTGCAGAACCTCGCCATGGCGATCGTGACGAAGGAGTATCCGAGCGGCACCGCACTGCCTCCCGCCGGCACCCTCTGTGAAATGTTCGAGGTCAGCCGTACGGTCATCCGCGAGGCCACCACCGCGCTCGCGGAGAAGGGACTGGTGAGCACGCGCCAGGGCTGGGGCACCGTCGTCCTGGACCAGAGCCACTGGAACCTGCTCGACCCGCTGATCCTCGACGGGCTCTTCCGGCGCCACGACCGTCTGCGCTTTCTCGACAACCTGATCCAGATCCGGATCAACCTGGAGTGCCCCATGGCGTCCTCGGCCGCGGACCGGCTCACCGAAGAGGACACCGCCCGACTCACCGAGCACCTGGAGTCCATGGCCGGTCTCCTGGACGACGCCGAGGCCTACGCGGCGGCGGACATCGCGTTCCACAACATCATCCACCAGATCTCGCAGGACGCCTTCGGCCGGGCGATCGTCGCCAACATCCAGTCCAAGGCGCTCAATTCCGCGCAGTACAGCGGCAATCCGAAGCGCGCGGACCTGGACGCGACGCACGCCGCGCACATCCGCATCCACGAGGCGATCCTCGCCGGTGACGCCGAGGCGGCCGCAGCGGCCATGCGGAACCACATCACCCAGTCCTGGTCGCGACGCCGCCCCCGCGGAGAGTGAGGCCCTCGCCTCAGCTCCAGGGTCAAACCTTGAGGCGGAACGGGCGACGGCGCCTGCGGCCTCAACGGTGATGACCGTCCGGCCCGTAGCCCGACGGTCATCGAGCGCGGCCCGCTCCCGCCCGGGGTCGGGGCACTTCTCCAGCATCCGGTCCACCAGACCGGTGCGCACCGCGCCATCTGGCACATGCTCACCCGCGACGCCGAGTACCACGACCCCAGAGGCGACTGCTTCATCCAGCGAACCGGCCGAGCCCGGCAGACCCGCCCCCAGGTCAGCGAGCTCGACGTACTCGGCCATCACATGCCCCTCCAATCAAGGCAAGTGGCCTGATCTGCGGGGACGGTCGACTTTCGAAGCAGAGTCCCGGTGCTCGCAAAGGGCGCGAACAGTGAAAGCGGGTAGGGCTGAAGGCGACGCTCAGCGCGTGGCGGTGATTCCGCCGAAGCGGAACACACTGTCGTAGCTGCGCTGCTGACCATGAGCCAGCCAGATCATGCTGCCGTCCTCGCGTGCCGCCGCGTCACCTGCCACCGCATGGGTGGAGGGTTCCAGACCGACCGCCCAGCCGCCCTCGCGCAGGTTCAGCCACTGGAAGAAGTGCGGGAACGCGGCCGCGTCCACGTCGAGTTCGAAGGACTGGCCGAGCGCTTCGTTGACCAGTGCCACGCGGTGCCGACCCTGTTCGTCGGCGACGAGGCGGTGCTCGTAGACCTGCTCGACGAAGCCTGGCAGCGGCTGATCGAAACACAGATGGTCGACGCCCTGTTCGGCCACGCTGTCGCTCTGCCACACGGTGGCGTCGATGTCGGCGACGAAGCGGGTGCCGCTGTCGAGGAAGGGCCAGCCCACGTTCACGTGGTACAGGAACATGTGGGGAGTGGGGTCGAAGCCGGCGTTGGTGACCACGTCGTGCAGCCGGATCTCGGTGCCGCCCAGGTCGGCCTCGATACGGCGCCGCAGCGTCAGGTGCTCTCCGAAGTTGGTGGCCTGCGTCACCTCGCCCTCGGCCCACAGCACGCACCGGTCCTCGCTCGTCCACTCGTGGCCGTAACCGATCAGCCGGGCGGGAATATTGGCGACGCGGCCGTGCAGTCCGTGCCGGACGGTGGGCCGCGGTGGGTAGCGGTAGTGCCCCGCGTCGACATCGCCGCCAAATAGCGTGTGGTCGAGGCCCGCGGTGACCACCAGCCCCGACATGCTGCGCAGCCAGGACAGGCCCTCCTCGTCCGCGTTCTCGTGCAGCCCCGGATGGCGAAAGCCGGTGCGCGAGCGCCAGCCGACCGACACGCCGTCCATCTCGGCCAGGCCGATGTCCATGGCCCGGTCGACGAGGACGTCGAAGCGCAGTCCACCTCCGGTGGTGAACTCCAGGGCGCGCACACCCCGTTCAACGCCGTCGTCCAGGACGACCGCGCGGATGCCTCCGTACGCGCTGGTCTCCCCGGCGTGCCGGGCGATGTCGAGTCGGCCCGGCACCGGCCGCCGATGCGTCTGTGCGCCGCCTGTTTCGTGGTGCCCGCTCACGCCATCACCCATCCGCCGTTGACCTCGATCGTCTGACCAGTCACGAAGGACGCGTCCGGGCCGGTCAGAAAGGACACCACTGCCGCGAGCTCGTCGGGACTGCCGCGCCGTTTGAGCGCCTGCCGCTGCACGACCATCTCGCTGTAGGACTCGGGATCCTCGTGGATCTCTTCGGCGGCGGTCTTGAAGGCGCCGGGGGAGACCGCGTTCACGCGGACGCCGTGCGGTCCGAGCTCTCGCGCGAGGGCGCGGGTGAGGGCCACCGCGGCGCCCTTGGTGGCGGTGTAGGCGGCGAGGTCCTCCCAGCCGCCATGCATCGTGATCGAGGCGATGTTCACGATGGACCGGTCGGCCTGTGGCGCGGCGACCATCTGCCGCGCGGCCTGCTGGGCGCACAGCCAGTAACCGCGCTGGTTGACCGTGTGGACCCGCTCGTACTCCGCGAGCGGCATCGTGAGGAAGGGCACGGCGGGGTAGACGGCCGCGTTGTTGACGAGGACGGTTGTGTCGCCGAGGCGCTCGCGAACGGCGTCGAAGAATGCGCTCACAGCCCGCTCGTCACGCAAGTCGACGTCTTGCGCAAAGGCGTCGGAGCCCTCGTCGGCCAGGGCGGAGGCCGTCTCGGCCAGGGACGGTTCGTGGACGTCGACGACCGCCACGCTGTGCCCGTCGCGGGCCAGTCGCAGCGCGATCGAACGACCGAGGGCGCCACCGGCTCCGGTGACGACGGCAACACTCATGACATCTCCTTAGCCGGCTCGAGGTCAGAGCGGGTACGGCGGCACAGGGCCGCGAAGTCGCGGTTGATCCGGTCGACGACACTGCGCGCGGAGCCGCCGTGCACAATGGCCTCGCGCACCAGCTCCGAGCCCTCGGCCTGAAGCCCTGTCCAGCCGGGCATGCGGGGCCGCACCCAGGCGGCCTCCAGGGTGGCGACGGTGGAGCCGTAGAAGCCGCCTCGGTCCGAGCTGGTGTGCGGCCCCGCCCACACCCCCCGGTGGGCGGCCTGGCCCCCGGCCGCGGGGACCAGTCCCGTCTGCACCTCGTCGCGGAGGTAGGCGGTCAGCCAGGCGCCCACTGCCGGATTGCCCTCGGCCCGGCGCGAGACGGCGAGGCCGGTTCCACCGAGGACGCTGAGCGGTCCGCTGCCCCGCCGTCCCGGTGCGTCGGCCCATGCCAGAGCGTGCCCCGTAGTGGGCCGGGCGTAGGAGACGTAACCGTAGGCGAGCGGGCACCAGACAGGGCCGGGGCCTCCGGCTGCGATGGCCTCGTGCACCTGGATCGGGTCGAGCAGTGAGGTCTCCCGGTCACCCGCCCGGTGCACGGTCCGCAACAACTCCAGCGCCGCGACGGCCGACTCCTGAGGCAGCAGCTGCCGGACGCCGGCCGGCTCGGCAGACACCGGTTGGCCGGCCTCGCCGACAGCCGGCGACTCCTGCACGCACATCGCCAGCAGGGTCAGCATCGCGTGCGGGCCGCCGAGGCAGAGTGTCACGCGGTACTCGGCCGCGACGTCGGGCACCTCCTCCCAGCGGGCGGGCACCGGTACGCGTGCGTCGCGCCGGTGCACTGCGACCTGTGCGGCGGCGTCGATCGGAACCGCCCACGTCCGGTCGCACATGCGGTAACTGGCAGCGCTGCGGCCGACGGTGGCGGCCAGCCAGGTCTCCAGTTGCCCGGCGTCGACGACCTCTTCGATCGGCAGCAGGGCGTCCGCTTCGATCGCCGCGCCGAGCCCTGGGTGGTCGATGACCATGACGTCGTATTCCCTGGCCAGTTCAGCGACGGGATGTGCCTCGAACGCGGACAGCGGCTGCCGGTGCCAGTCTACGGCGGGCGCGTCGAATGCCTGCGCGAAGGCGTCGAGGGCACGGTGGCCCCGCGGGTGGTCCCAGGTCATGCCGGTCAGCGGCGCGCCACCCGGGTCGCGGGGGCGTGGGTCGGCGGCGGGCACGGCCTCGGTCACGCAATCACCCCGTTCGCGAACAGGTCCTCGATCTCAGCGGCGGGCAGGCCCAGTTCACCGAGAATCTCTGTGGTGTGTTCGCCGCAGGTGGGCGCGCCCCGGTGCAGCGCGGGTGGAGTGCGGTCCATGCGGAATGCGAAGCCAGGTGTGGTGACCTGGCCCTCGGTCGGGTGCTCGTAGCGGATGAAGCTGCCGTTGTGAAGGACCTGCGGATCGTCGAGGACGTCATCGTAGGAGTTGACGGGTCCGACCCAGACCCCACGCCCGCCGAGCCGGCGCAGCCACGACTCGGTGGTGTCGCCCAGCAGATGGGCGGCGACGGCACGGGAGAGCTCCTCGCGGTGCGTGAAGCCGTCGCGTTCAGCGTCCCACGCGGCGAGCGCCGGGTCGCCGAACTCCTCGGCGAGGACTGCCAGATCTGCGAAGGCGAGCGCAAGGTGGCCGTCCTGCGTCGGGAAGATGCCGTAGGGGGCGCGGATATAGGTGTGGGCGTGTATCTCGTGCCCGCGGCGCTGGCGAACGCCGCCCACCGTGCGCACCGACAGTTCCTGCATCTGCATCGCGATCATGGCGTCGAGCATGTTGACCGAGACCCGCTGTCCCTCTCCGGTGCGCTCGCGGTGCAGCAGCGCGGCGAGCACGCCCTCGAAGGCGGAGTAGGCGGTGATGGCGTCTGCGACGAAGTACGGTCCCGGCTGCGGGGGCCCGTCGGCGGCTCCCCCACTGTGCAGTGCGCCGGTGAGACCTTGCAGGAGGAGGTCCTGCCCGGGCCGATGGGCGTACGGCCCGCTCTCGCCGTACCCGGAGATGGAGACATAGACGATGTCGGGCCGCACGGCCCGGACCGACTCGTAGTCCAGGCCTAGCCGGTCGGCCACTCCGGGCCGGTAGTTCTGAAGGAAGACGTCGGACCGGGCGGCGAGCCGGTACACGAGGTCGCGGCCGCTGTCCTGCTTGAGGTCGACGGCCAGGCTGCGCTTGTTGCGATTCAGCGACAGGAAGGCCGCGTTGACCTTGTTTCCGGTGGCGCCGCCGGCCGCAGTGTGCCGCTGCCACTCCCCCGTCACCGGCTCGATCTTGAGCACATCCGCGCCGAGGTCGCCGAGCCGCATGGTGGCCAGCGGTCCGGCCATGGCGATCGACAAATCGAGGACCCGGTATCCGCTGAGGACCGACACGGCTAGGCCTCCTGCTCGCTGGAGGTGGTGTGCCCTGCGACGGCCGCGGCGCTCATCGCACGCCGCCCTCCCGACGCGCGGCCGTGTGCGGCCCGGTCGAGCAGCCAGGCCATCGCCTCCTTGCCGACGACCACCGGATTGTCCAGGGCACCGAGACCGGCCACACCGATGTGCACCACGTCGCCCTCCGCCAGAGTGAAGGGGAGTTCCGGCACGAGACTGGTGCCGGTCGCGAGCACCACGCCCTGAGGGAACTCGTCGGCGCGGAAGAGGTAGGCGAGTAGTTCGGGCAGCTCACGGCGCAGCAGCTCGGTCGAGGACCGGCCCTCCCAGGCGGTCCGTCCCTCCCGGGAGATGGTGAGCTCCATCCCAAGCGCGTAGGGGTTGTTCACCTCCCACACCGGAGTGATGCCGGGGCCCAGTGCGCAGGCGCCGAGATACGCCTTCGCCTGCGGCAGGTAGAGAGAGTTCTCGCCCTCGATCGAGCGGGAGCTGACGTCGTCGCAGATCGTGTAGCCCACGATCTCGCCGAACCGGTTGGCGACGACGGCGAGTTCGGGTTCCGGCACGTTGACGGCGGAGTCCGCGCGCACGCTGACAGGTTCGTCCGGGCCGACCACCCGCCAGGATGCCGCCTTGAAGAACAGCTCCGGCCGCTCGGCGCCGTAGACCCGCTCGTAGATGTCGGCCTCGTGCTCGCTCTCCGTCATGCGCGCAGCGCGAGAGCGCTCATAGGTGACGCCCGCGGCCCAGACCTCGGTCAGTCCGCAGACCGGTGCGCCCAGCCGGGGAACCTCCTCCGACGGCCGGGCCGGCGGCGCCGCGGCGGCGTCCTCGACAACCCGGCGCAGCTCCCGGAGCGGGAACTCCAGCAGTTCGTCCAAGTCCACTGGCAGCGCATGAAATCCCTGCCGGGTCAGTACTCCCCCGTGAAGGCCGACACCGTTCCCGTATCGGGCTCGCACGATCTGCACGTTCGCTCCCTCCCAAGACCGGCGCAAACATATGATGTCATAGAAGTTACGTCAACGGTCGGCGGCACTCACCCCCTTGCGAGGAAGCGCATGAGCACGGACATGGACGGCACCATCCGCCTCGAACGCGACAGCTCGGCCCTGGTGGCCACCCTCACGATCGACCGCCCGGCGAAGCTCAACGCCGTCACACCGCGGATGGCCGGGCAACTGGCGCAGGCCGTGGAGACCTGCAACGCGGACCCCGAGGTGCGCGCGATCGTGGTGACCGGCGCCGGGGACCGCGCGTTCAGCGTCGGCTCGGACATCCGCGCCCTCGACGCGTACGCGACCCCGTGGGACTTCCGCAACCGCGTCGACTACTGCGACGCGCTGCGGCGGCTGGCCAAACCGACCATCGCTGCGATCAATGGCTACGCGCTTGGCGGCGGGCTGGAGACGGCGCTGAGCTGTGACATCAGGATCGCCGTCGCGACGGCCCGACTGGGCGCCCCGGAGGTCAAGTTGGGGTGGATCGGCGGCGGAGGCATGTCCGCCTTCCTGGCACGCGCGGCCGGGCCGAGCAACGCCGCGCTTATGCTGATGACGGGCGATCCCATCGACGCGGCCCGGGCCCTCGACTGGCACCTGGTGAGCGAGGTGGCAGAGCCGGAGGACCTCCTGCCGCGGGCCCGCGCAGTGGCCGCATCCATCGCGGCACGCGCACCGATCGCGACGGAGACAGCGAAGGTGAACCTGCGCGCGGCGGCGAGCATGCCGGAGGAGCAGGCGCTGGCCTATGAGCGCGATCTGCAGACCGTCTGCTTCGCCACCGACGACGCCGAGGAGGGGCGCCGCGCCTTCGCCGAGAAGCGGACTCCACACTTCCGGCGGCGGTGACCAGGCAGGAGCCGTCCGTGAGCGGTTCGAGTTTGTTGACGCGTGCGAGGTGTTCGGTGAGTGCGCACGCCGACCTCCGAGGCCGCGGCTGGAGCCCGCGCGGGAGCGGGGCCCTGCTCGCCGGGGCGCTCTTCGTGGACTCGCTTCCGGTGCGTTCGACGCGAGCCGCGGACGACCGGTAGCCCTCCTTCGTCCGCAGCGCTTCCGGTCGTCGAACCGGGTCAGGCACGGCTGGTCCAGGGGCGGCGCAGGGGGGATATCTCCCCCTGTCAGGGGCGATGTAGCGCGGCGGCTCCGCGTCCAGCATGAGAGCACTTCGCGCGGCGAGCCGCCGTCCGGGGTCCTGGCTCACTTTGAGTGCCAGAGCCACGGACGGTCACCGAAACCACAATCATGAACGGCCATGGGTGACACGCTCCTTCACGACCTCTGGTTCCACCGGATAAACGGCGTCCAAGTCGAACAGGTGGGGGGAGAAGCCACGGCCGCCAAACTGACGGCCGCACGGGCAGTCGGGACTGCCCCTGGTCGTAGTACAGCGCCCCCCGCTCCCGGCGGGGGTGACGACGGGCCCGGACGTGACGGGCGCCCTGGAACGCCTCGGCCTCAACCGGCGACGAGCGACGCCCTGAGCCGATCGACGACACGCAGCACCTCGTCACGGTTCTTGGCGCGTTTGATCCAGGCGGGCAACCGGGCGACGCAGGTCATCTTGCGTCCGTGCTCGTACCAGGGGTCCCGTTCGCGCAGCGACGCGGCCACGAACCGGCGGATCAGATCCAGGTGTTCGAGGTTGTACGCCCACACCACACCGTGCCGCGTCGTCCCCTGCAGCCACAGAGCCGGCCGCCCGGTCCCCTCCCGCCACGAGGTGCGGCACAGCCCACAGGACCGGCAGATAACTCGGCGGGCCTGCCGAGTCTGCGCGGGTGCGGCACCTGCCGCTCGCACCGCGGACAGCGCACCAGCACCGAGTCCGCGAACGCGCACAGCGTCGTACCCGGGTCGTGGAAGCGGACGGGAGCCGGAGACATGCCGTGAGTATGGCGGGCGTCCGGACGCCGGGCACCCGGTTTTCAGCCTGCACCCCTCAGCCGCCCCTTTCAGCGTGCCCCGGGATTGCGGCGCAGCAGATACGTGTCCATGATCCAGCCCTTGCGTTCCCGGGCCTCGGCACGCAGTCGCTCGATGCGGGGGCCGGCCTCCGCGATGGGGCCGGACGCCAGGATCTCGTCCGGCGTGCCTATGTACGCGCCCCAGTAGATGTCGATGTCCTCGTCGGCGTACCTGCGGAACGTCTGGTGGGCGTCGAGCATCACCACCACGTCGTCCAC
>NZ_BMQA01000025.1 GCF_014647875.1 Streptomyces brasiliensis
GAGCCGACCTCGAACGGACCCGGCGATGGATCGCCGCCGAGCAGCGGCGCGAGCGGGAACGACGGCAAGGGGGCAGCGGTCCCAGCCGCGGCGTGGTGATCGTCGCCGCCGGTGACGCTCACCGCTGGTCTTCGGCGTTGGGGAACGGCTGAAGGAAGGGTCGCAGGGGACGCCCCGACTGGATGGCATGCGTGGCCCATACGAGTAGCCTCTGCCAGAGCCGCGCCGGGGCGGGTCCTCTGCACGGTCCGAGGGTCCCCCGTGCCTGACCGGGGTGTCCCTTCCCCTGTCCGGTCCCTCCCCTTCAGGCCGGCCCTCCGCAGTGAAACGGCCCCCTCGCCACCGAGCGGCCCCCAGGGACCGCCCGCCCTCGCCGCAGGCCTGTCATTCGTTCCGGCACCGCGAGGGCGTAGTGGCTGCCGGTCATGACGGCCACGCGCACGAACCGACCGCTGTGCGTCCCTGAGTGAAAACCGGGCCCGTGGCTCGGGCGGTGTTCTGTCCCCGTTATTGGCGCATTGCCGGGTGCCGTGGCAGAACCAGGCGCCCCTGGGACCCGTTTCGGCCTGCCCGCTGTCGGGCCGCCGATTACTCAACGGCCTGCGCGTCTTCCCGCACACCGAGTCCGGGACGATCCCGACCTGGGTCGGCGTTGGCGGCAGCCCCGAGTCGGTGGTGCGGACCGCACGCCACGGGTTCGCCCTGATGCTCGCCATCATCGGGGGCGACGTCGCCCGCTTCGCACCGTTCTCCGAGCTGTTCGGACGGGCACTGGCTGAGTTTGGGCAGCCGGTGCGGCCGGTGGGCGTGCACGCGCCCGGCCACGTGGCCGCCACGGACGAACAGGCGTGGGAGGAGTTCCTGCCGCATCTGGAGAAGACGATGCGCAAGGTGTCGGCCGAGCGCGGCTTCCGTCCCCCTACCCGGGCCGAGCTGATGCGGGACGTGGCGCCCGGCGGAGCCCTGCACGTGGGATCGCCCGAGACGGTGGCCCGCAAGATCGCCGACTCCCTCAGAACTCTCGGCGCGACCCGGTTCGACCTGAAATACGGCATGGCCGGCATGGCGCACGCGCACGTCCTGTGATGCGTCGAACTGTTCGGCACCAAGGTCGCCCCCATGGTTCGGGACATGCTCAGCCAGGAGTGACGCGCCGCCTGTTCGGGACGCTCGTCCCACGGCCCCAGGACTGATCCTCGAAGCCCGCCGATTCATGAATCGGCGGGCTCGGGAAGAGGTGCGCACGTGGTGTCCGCCTGCCGTCCGGGCTTGCGGTGAGGCAGGTCGCCGGTCGCCAGGCAGTCCGCGACAGCGTCATCGACACAGCTGTTCCCGTTGAGGGTGTTGGCGTGGTTGGTTCCGCCGGTCACGGCCAGCAGCGCCGAGTGAGGGAACCGTGAGCGCACTTCCAGGCTGCCCTCGAAGGGCGTGGCGGCGTCCTCGGTCTCCGACCGGCCGGCCGGACGCGGCGTCCCAGTAGAAGCAGGGCGAGTTCACCCATCTCCAGGCCCATGCCACGTCCGGCGCCTGCTCATGTGCCTTCCAGGTGTGCGTCGACCACGTGTCCCAGTTCTTGGGCCATGGGGCCTCCGTGCACTCCTGCGCTACGGAAACCGCCGCGTTGTCGTCGCACGCGGCCGCGACGGACTGTTCCTCCCAGCAGTCCACCTTGCGCAGCCTATTTCCGCGTCGGTGGCGGCAGCTCCTTGGTCGCGACTGCTGTCGGTGCCGGCGTGTGCCGGTGTAGACGTTGCGTGGGACCTCCTCCTCACAGGCGGAGTGCTCCAGTGCGGACCGACGAGACCAAACTGGCAGACCTGCGACATCCCGCCTGCGCGTAGGCGCTGCTCAGCCCTCGGAGTCCGAGGCCGGCTGCTCCTGCTGTTCGGGAGTCTTTTCGCCTGCTGTTGTGGTGTAGAAGACGGACCTTCCTTGCTTGGACCGTTCGGCGAGGCCCTTGGCGACAAGGTTCTCGACGGTGGTGCGTACGACCGTGGTCTTGATGTTGCGCTCAGGGTGGGCTTGAGCGAGTGCGGCGGTGACCTCCGCGGCGGAGCGGGGGTCGGTCTGCTGTGACAGGTGCCGGGTGACGAGTTCGACGAGCGTGGGCTGAGTCGCGTCACTGCTGACACTCGCTGTCTTGGCCGAGGTCTTCTTCGTTGTGGGCTTGGGCGCTGTGGCCGTCTTGCGGCGGGAGGCGGCCGCAGTTGTGCGAGGCGCGGGGACGGTCTTTTCGGCTGTGATGGGGACCGTGGTGTCGTTCTCCAGGGCTTTCTGCACGCCGAGCAGCACGGCCTGGTCGTGCTGGAGTGCGTTCAACTGCTGCTGGAGAGAGGCGACTTCGGCGCTGATGCGTTCCTGTTCCTTGGTGTTGCCTTCGAGATCGGCCGTTACCTGTTCGGCGTACTGGGCCTTGATGCCGGCTGTGTGTGACTGGACTTCGGTCATGGTCCTGCCCCTTATGTGCTGTGTTTTTAGTGCTGGGGGCGGATCGTACCCGCTGGTACGACGGACTCTCTACTCGGGCTCGAACTTGCTTGTGCGAGTTGTGCGCTTCTTTCCAGGCTGGAAGTTCGGGCATGTCCCGCCCGCATGAAGACCTGGAAGATCCAGCGCGACTGCCGCTTCAGAGGCGACGGCGTCCGCCACGCCATCCTCGGCATCGCCCACCTGCACGATCTGGCCCTCACCAGATGGGGGCGCCTGCCCTCTCTTGCGGCGCTGCGGGATGATGAGGGGCAGTGCCCTGGTAGCGGTCGTCAGCAATGGTGACCGCGTGGCCCGCGGCGGCCTTGGTGCATGCTGCATGGTCGCTTCCGCCAGCGCATGACCGCAGGCAAACGGCAGTTCAGCAGGAACCTCGCAACGACCACCGCTCAGGCGAACCCGTCGGCCACGGCCGCCAACGGAGGTGGCGTATTGAGTGGCCACTGCGCGCCCAGGTGTTCCGACGCGGCGGCCCGAAAGGTCTGCATGAGCGCGCACTTCGGATACGTGGACTGATGATGCTCCAGACATTCAAGGAGGCTTCTGCGCCTCGTAGTCACCCACCCGAGTTCCGGCGCAAGGTCCTCGATCTGGTCGAAGTCGTCCGGCCGTTCTCTCAGATCGCCCACGACCTTGGCATCAGCGAGCAGACGATCTACGTCTGGCGTCGTCAGCACATCATCGACACCGGGCAACTGCCGGGGCCGACCAGCGAGGACCAAGCCGAACTCGTGGCGGCACGACGGCGGATCGCCGAACTGGAGGCGGAATCGCCTCCTCCACCGCCGGGCAGCCGAGCTCATTGGTAAGGTGGTGCCCCCCAAAGACGCTTCGAGGCCGTCGCGGTGATGGCCGGCGAGGGCATGTCCTGTCCGTGCAGATGGCGATGAGAGTGCTCAACGTCTTTTGAGTCCGGCTGCTCGCCTGGCGCTCCCGCCGACCCTCTCCACGGTCTCTGCGACCTGGAGTCTCTGCACCCCGGGCCCCACTGCGTCGATCCATCGGGCGCCGTCATCATGAGGAACCACCTGCGGGAACGGCGTGGGCTCACCTCAGCCTTGACGGAACTTGTAGTCCACCGGATTCATTCCCGAGACCACCACCTGGACTCGGACCTGGCCTTCCCCGGGCTGGGGCACCTCGCGTTCGACCAGATGCAGCACCTTCGCCGCGGCATCGGTCCTTTCATACACGACGGCTTTCATCATCACGACTCTCAGCCGATGAACCCGGTAAGGCCAGGGTTTCGGGCAACGTCGGCTAAGCGGGCTCCCGCAGCCCGGGCACAAGGAGCCGGTCAAAGACACTGCTGAAGAAGGCGTCGAACGGCTTTGCTGAGCGGCTGCTTCGAGCCGCCACGAGAGCCCCTTCCCATGAGGACAGCAGGAAGATCGCGGTCGTATCCGGGTCGACCGTCGAGTCGACATCCCCCGTCATGACCGCGTCGCGCAGCGCCCCGGCCAGGGCATGGCTCCACTGGTCAAAGCCTTCGTGGATCTTGCCGCGCAGCGCCATGCTGTGGTCGGCCACCTCAGCACCGAAGTTTCCCAGCAGGCAGCCGCGGGTGAACCCGTACTGTTCCTGCTCATCACGCAAGAACTCGAAATGTCTGCGAAGTCGCACCAACGGTTCGACGGATCGGTCGGACAGCTCACCCAGGCGCCTTGTCTCCCCATACAGCTCCAGGACGACAAGAGCCAGGGCCTCCTTGCTCTCGAAGTGGTTGTAAACCGAACCCTTCGGCACGCCGGCCGCCTCTGCGATGTCCTTGATGCCGGCCGCGTTGTAGCCGTGTGTATGGAACCGGTCTACCGCCGCGTTGACGATCTCTTCGCGCATGCTTCGCCTGGCCATGAGCACCTCCGTCGTCCAATATGAACAGTCGTCTTGCTCTTGTGTCAACCGCGGGGGATCGCCTTGACCGTTTTAAAGTGACCGGTCATTATTGCGGCAGCCGCAGGTGCCCAGGGCTGACCACCAGCTCGAGCCATTGCCGCCTACTGCCGGCACGGCCAATCCGCCACCGATCAAGGATTCGCGTCCACGGAGGGTTTCCATGTCTGAATACCGAGCAGTCCAAGTCACCGGCTCACGCGTCTTCTCAGCCGTCCAGCGCGTTCAGGAGGCGCCGCGACCCGGCTTTGTGCGCCTGCGGGTCGAGGCCTGCGGTGTGTGCCACTCGGACGCACTGGCGGTTGAGGGACTGCGGGCCGACCCCTCGACGCCCATCGTTCCCGGCCACGAGATCGTCGGCGTGATCGACGAGGTGGGCGAGGGGATCAGCGCCTGGCGTGTAGGAGAACGTGTGGGCGTCGGATTCCTCGCCGGGCACTGTGGCGAGTGCGAGTCCTGCCGACGCGGGATCTTCATCCACTGCGAGAACCAACAACAGATGGGTACGACGGTGGACGGCGGATACGCCGACGTTGTGATCGCCCGAGCGAACGGTCTTGTCCGCATCCCGGAAGGACTTTCTCCCGTGGAGGCCGCGCCACTGCTGTGCGCCGGGCTGACATCCTTCATGGGACTGCGGTCCGTCGAGGCAGAGCCGGGAGCCCTGGTAGCAGTACAGGGCATCGGCGGACTCGGCCACCTCGCGCTCCAGTACGCTGCAAAGCTCGGCTATCGCGTAGCCGCGATCGCTCGCGGCAGGGAGAAGGAAGAACTGGCGCGGTCGCTCGGCGCTGACCACTACATCGACAGCATCGCCGAAGATCCGGGTCAGGCACTGCAGGGTCTGGGCGGCGCCGCTGCCGTTATCGCCACGGCAGCAAGCGGGCCCTCCATGTCGCCCCTTGTGCCCGGGCTCCGACCTCGCGGCCAGTTCGTCGTACTCGGTGTCGATGCCGAGCCCATCGCTGTACACACGGCAGACCTCGTCTTCGGCAGCCGCACGATCAGCGGCCGTCTTACCGGCACCCCGATCGACAACGAGGACAACCTGCGCTTCAGCCTCACACACGGCATCCGGCCGACAACCGAGGTGATGCCACTGTCCGACGCCCCCAAGGCATACGAACACATGATGTCGGGGAATGCCCGATTCCGTGTCGTCCTCGACACCTCGGCGTAACCCACCGCTACAGCTGGACAGCAAGGTTCATCGCGTCGGGACGCCGGCCGACGTGGCCGCGGCAGTGACGTTCCTCGTGAGCGACGAGGCAGCCTTCCTCACGGGTGTCGTCCTGCCCGTCGACGGGGGCGGCAGGAGTCGGGCAAAAGTCCGCGCCCGTGAGCGCCGTTGTGAAACAGGACGCCATCGGGCGGGCCCGGCAGGGCCGGCCCGATGGGCGTTCCGACCGAATGGGAGTGATTCATGGCGTTGACCACCGTGATCGCGCGGTTCCCCCCTTCATCGAGGGCGCATCCCTGACCGTGCGAAGCAAGTTGCCAGCCCTGACGGAGGTACTGCGCAACGAACCTGGCTGCGTGGCCTACGAACCGTATCTGGCTCCGGACTGCATGCTCGTCATCGTGGAACGATGGGCGGACCAGGAATCCTGTCTGACTCACAGGCGAAGCGCTGCGGCCGTTGAGCTCGGTACCGTGCTTCGGCCGTTGCTCTCCGACGCGTTCCACGTCTCTGTCGTGGAGCCACTGGCCGGACCCGGGCGGCGGAGCTGAGCACAGCCCCGGCGCCCGGGTCCGATCACCGGCTCGAACGCAGTGTGCAAAGCGGGGTCTCGCCGTGCTCCGCTTCGTGCACGGCCGCGAACCGGCCGGCGTGCTGGAGCCCCACCTGCGTGTGATCACCGCCACGCTGACGGTGTAGGAGTCCGCTGTCCGCAGCACAGTCGCACCGCGCGGAGGTGCGCCATCGGCGAGAGCCGCAGGAGGCGGCGGTAGCCGTGCTGGAGCGCTCGGACGCCGACCCCGCATCGCTCGGCGAGCGTCGTCACGTCCTGGGCTCAGATTCGATCGACTCGGCCGCCGTCTGGACGACCTTCGGCCGCGCCGACGTGGCCGCCGTGGCCGAGTTCTATCGTGTGCACTTCTCAGTCTCCGGCCGGGCCGAAGCGTGCTGCTGCGGCCTCGACCACCCCATCCCACCGGACGCCCTGTCTCGTGAAAGCTCGAGGCTAGAGATCGGCAGCAGCAGGCGAACAACTCGTGCTCCGAGTCGGACGGTTCCTGGGAAAGATTCCCCTCGGGACGGTCCGCCCACGCGGGTGCTTGATTCCCAGGTGAGCCTACGCCGCGGTGGGCAGCGACGAGATTGAGCCCGTCGTCGGCATCGGGCCGATATGGGCTCTTATGTGCGCTTGAACCCGTGGCTCCGTTCCACCTTCGCGACATGCAGCGTGTAGCTCTGGTACCACTCGACTTGCCCGCGCTTCTGCGCCGCGCCGTGCTCGGCGTTGCTCCGCCACTCCGTGAGGGCGTCGGTGTCGCGGAAGTACCCGACGGTGATGGACAGCCCACCAGGAGTCTGCGCGTGGTCCATCCCCAGGAACCCAGGGACGTCCTTCACCAGGTCTTCCATGCGTGCGTTGGTCTCGCTGTAGCCGCTCTGGTCCTGGGTTCGCACCGCAGTGAAGACAGCGACGTAGTAGGGGGGTTCATAGGCCTCGACGGGCGCGACAGGCGCTTTGGAGTGATCGCTCATATCGCCACTTTGAGGCAGGACGTGGCCAAGGATCCAGTGCCTTGCCCAAACGGGATACATAAGGGGTCCAGCTCTTGACCAAGGCTCTCCGAGCTTCCTTTCTGCGGCACTCTGACGGTGGGACGCGAGCCGAGAGGGGCTATCGAGCCGCGACGGCGTGCCACAGGGACAGGGCGAGTCCAGCGGCTGCAACCAGTACGGCGATGCTGGGGGAGAGGCCAGCGGGCTCGCTCCAGCACGGTGACTGTCTCGACCAGCAGCACCCCCACGCGCCTGACCGACGGCCTCACGGCCGTTGCCCGGGACGCGGACATGCGGATACAGGTCAATACGCTTCACCGCAGAATGATCAAGTGGTGGACGGCATGCATCGCTCGTGAAAGCCCGAGGCCAGTGGGATGGCCGGTGTGGCGCGAGGAGGTCGGCCGGCTGCATCCTGTCGAGGAACCAGGCGCGTACCCCCGTGAAGTTCTCTCCCTTTCACAGGCGGAAAATCGTCTCCCTCAAAGACCATGACGTACCGTCAGGTATTCCGGGCCGGGCCGGCCCACCTGACGAACGCAACGAGACCCCAGTCGTGCAAGGGTCATAGTGATCTCCGTGCCACCGGTGCCGCCGAGGTGACGCCGCTGCGCGATGGTGATGTCTGGTCGCTGGCCGCCGAGGGGCACAAAGACAAGGTCCGCGCGCATCCCTGACCAGCGCTCTGGTTCCGCGCCGATCCTGCCCAGCCCCAGGCGATGTCGTCGACCGCGAGGAACGGCTCGTTGATCACGGTCGCGGGGGTCAACCCGGTGAACGCCACGACGTCCCGGTGCAGGTGCGACTGGTCGGAGAAGCCGCCGTCGGCCGCGACTCCCGCCGCGTCCTGCCCCGCGACCAGGCCGTGGACGGCGTGGTCGAAGCGGACCAGCTTCGCCGCGCGCTTGGGCGACAGACCGACCTGTGACCGGAACCGGGACCACAGCTGTTTACGGCTCCACCCGAGCTCGGTCGCGAGGCACTCGATCCGGACCGTGCCCCGGCTGGCGGCGATCCGGCGCCAGGCCCAGGCCACCTCCGGGGCCACCCGCGACGCCGCCGCACATCGGCGAACGAGCCACGCGTCGATCCACGCGAAGCGGTCCGCCCAGGACGAAAACTCGCCCAAACGCTCACTGATCCGCGCCGACTCCCGGCCCCACAGGTCGTCGAGGGTCACCGCGGTGTTGTCGAGATCGGCCACGACACCGCCCAGAACGGCGTGTGCGACCACCGGTGACAGGCGCACCTGGAGGCACTCGAAGGCGTCGGCCCGCAGCGCGGCAAGGCGTTCGCCGAACCCGAGCCCGGTGACGAAGCTGCCCTGCTGCTGACGACCGGTGGTGTCCTCCACGGCGATCGTGCCGCCGAACACCAGCACCAGGGCCACGGCCGGGTGCGGGATGAGCCGGAGGGTGGGCGGGGTGATGCCACGGTCACGGAACCCGGCCATGGTGACCCCAGGCACGCGGATGGGCCGCGTGGGACAGGTGATTTGCCACAGCAGGTCGTCCGTTTCGGCCCTCATTCTTCGATGCTACGCACGTTGGCCGACCGGAGCATTTGTCCAAGCCGGCGGCCCGTACCGGCGACCACAGTGCCTGTATGGCTACTTCCGAGAACACGTCACGCCCCACCACCGAGGAAACGACCCTGTCCCTGACCGACGGCGAGATCCACGTCTGCCAGGACGGCCCCCGCCACGCCCCCACACTCCTGCTCATCCACGGGACCGCCGCGTCGGCCCGCTCGTGGGAACCGATGGTTCCGCTGCTGACCAGGTCACACCGGGTCATCCGGATCGACCTGCTCGGGTGCGGCCGGTCAGGGAAACTGGACGACGCCAGCTACGCGGTCGAAGACCAGGCCCGCCGGGCCGGCGAAGCACTCGACTGGCTCGGCGTCGACCACGCCGGCGTCGTCGGCCACTCCAGCGGTGGGGTGTTCGCCACCGCCCTCGCCGAGCAACGGCCCAACCTCGTCAGCGCGATCGTGCTCATCAACACCGGACCCCACATGGCCGCCTACATTGCGACGGAGGTCCCCCTCCGGGTGACGTCGTGGGCGGACCTGACAGACGACCAGATTCGCCTGGCCATGAGCGACGGCTTCCACGAGGGCTTCGAGATCCCCCAGGATTACGTGGACCAGTTCCGAGACATCGACTTCCACGTGTTCGGGGCGACGTCGCAGGCGATCCACGCGTTTCTCGACGAGCGGCCGCTCCCGGCACGGCTGGCGCCGCTCGGCAAGCCGCTGCTGGTGCTCTTCGGCGAGGAGGACCGCAGGTGGCTCCCCACGTCCGCAGCCGACTACCGCGCCGTCCCCGGTACGACGGTCACGATGCTGCCCGGCCTACGGCCACTCACCCAACCTCGAGGACCCGCCGCGGACCGCCGTGCCACTTCTGGCCTTCACCGAGGGCCTGTGATAGGCGGACGACGCCGCCCTCCACATGTGACCGCCCCCATCGGGCACGGACGGCGGCGTCTCCAGCCCGGCGCCTCATGCGAGCGACGGGGGCACACTGCTGGGGACCAGCTGGGCGAAACGACACCTACGGATCCGCGCTCGCAGCGCATCCTGGCAGGTCGCAGAGGCGGCCAACTACCAACTCGGGCGCACAGCCCATCGTTCAACACCGGCCTGCCCATGCTGAATCCCCGGATGGCCCCTGGCCTCGACGGTCGCACCGTACGGCGAAACTGACGCCTCGTCACTGCCGCTATCAGAACGGGCCTCCACCGACCGTGGCAGGTGAAGCCGGGCCGGCCGGCGCCAGTCGGGGGCGGGGAGGCGCAGGCTCAGGCCGCTTCCTGCGCCACCCGGCCACGCAGTTTCGCAAGGCGTTGCAGTGGCGGGACTTGATCGTTCCCGTGGGTACACCGAGGATGCCTGCCGACTCCTGGATGGTCCTGCCGTGCCAGTACAGGTGCACCAGGACCAACCCCTGTTCCGGGGGGCAACAGTTGCAGCGGGGGCCGGGCAACCATCGCCGTGAGCACGCGGTCGGCACGGTCGTCGTCCGACGCCGCGCCGTGGGTGTCAGGGGCGGCCTGATCGGACGCTGCCCAGGGCGAAACATCTCCGCGTGCACGACCTCCTCTGCCTGGAACCGACACACCCCGCTGGCCAGAGACCTGAACGAACTACCCGCGAAGCAGGGAGGTGATTTCGTCCTCAGCTACCGGTGAAGGACGGCTCGGCTGAGACGATGCCTCAGTGAACCACTTCGCGTATTCCAGCATCGGTCCTGGTCATGACCGGCGGCATCTCCCGAAGCCGAGGCGAGCCGAGCCCGGCCAGTGGCCGAAGCTGGAGGCTGCACTCGCCGTGGTCAACCGCGACCTGATGGCGACTCTGCCGGGTCAAGACCGGCTGATACTGATGGTTGCCCCGTCTTGGCGGCCTTTGCCCCCGAGCGGGATTGACAGAGGCCAGGTCTACGTGGCGATGCCAGACGGCCGTTGGCACGGAAATCCGGTGAACGCGCGCGACCTGGAGGAGGGCGACCCGCCAGAGCCGGACGATGCGCCGACGGTCCTGACCGTGGTCGCGGATGCGGCGCAGGCGACCATCATGGAGCTGCTCTGGCAGGTCTGGCCGATCTGCTGGGAACACAAGATCGGAATGCACCCTCGTCCCGCAGGGACGACTGACTGCTGGTACCAGGGCGAAACGGACGCGGCCGGCCCACCGGTGTGGTGGTGCCGGGGCAGCCGGGACGGCAAATGCCACGACGTCTCCCTGGTGGGCGAGTTGGCCGCCACCCTGCCGGGAAAGCAGCGTCGCGCACTGCGGCGCAGCGAGCGTAAACGCGACGGTCGTCGATAGCCGCGCGGCCAGACAACTGCCCGTTGTCCCAGAATCCACCATCCGCTGCCGCCTGCGAAGTACGGAAGCATTGAAGCAAGGGCGGCGTTGATCGTCTTGGTGTGCTTGGTGTGTTTGTGTCCCTCTCCGGCCTGTGCCGCAGTGTCAGATGTTTGTGCTCAACATGGTTGACGCCGTTGTGTCTTGCGCGGATATTGAGCCGAACCGTGTGTCATCGGAGCACTTCAGACCCACCCGCGTCGGGCCGCTGCCACGCCGGCGCCGAACCGGTTGGTGGTGCCCAGTTCCCCGTAGAGGTCCTGGATGCGGCGCCGTAGCGTCCGCGTCGAGATCCCGAACTGGCGGGCGATGGTGTCGTCTTTGACACCCGCGGCGAAGAACGCGAGGAGCTTGCGCTCGTCCTCGGTGGGGGGCCGGGGCTGATCGCTCACCGCGGCCGGCGCCGCCGACCGGGGGCCGGGGACACCGCTCAGGGGCGAGGCGGCGCTCCAGTAGTGCTCGAAGAACTCGGTGAGCGCGTCCAGCAAGGGGGACGCCTCGGTGTAGAGGCACTCAGGACTGTCGGGCGACAGGTCCAGTGACACCATGGCCGCCGACCGGTCCGCGATTGCCAGTTTGATGGGCAGGGACGGCACGACCCTGGCCTCCTCGCCACGCGAGACGAGACTGCCCAGTTCCTGCCAGCTGGCTTCGGTGTCGAAACTGGCGGCGGCGTAGACGGCACGCACCCGCACGCCGCGCCCGATCGCGGCTTCGTCCATCGGCTCGTTCGGAGCGAGGAGGAACGGCGGGCGTCCCAGCGCGGAGAACTCCTCCTGGGCGGCCTGCTTCAGACGGTAGTAGTGGTCACCGACCGCCTCCGGGCCGCTGATCGTCCTGGTCGCGGGTACGGCCGCGCTGCCGCGCCGAGCGTTGTCGAATATCTCCCCCAGCGGACCCGCCGCCTCCTGCACGGCGGCCAACTCAGGGCGGATACCGCTCGTGTGCATGGACTGGGCCCCCTTCTGATGTGTCATGGTCCGGGGGCGAAGTCGGGGACAAGGCCGCACAACGTGGTGGGCCCCGGGCCGGGGGTCGGTGAACCCCCGGCCCGGGGCCGGTCAGGAAGGCGAGGGACGGCAGGTCAGCCGATGGTGACCAGGGTCCCGGCGCCGTTCGGGTAGGCGACGTAGCCTGTGGCGGGCTTGTCGCCGGGTACGCCCGACCACGAGGCGGTGAGCGTCACGGGGACGCCCGGGGTGGTCGCCGGGTGGGTGGGCGACACCGTGAAGGTGCCGGGTGCGGTCGGGCCGTCCGGCGTGACCAGGTTCGACTGGAAGGTGAAGGGCGTGCTCGTGGTACCCGGCGCGTTCCCGAGGTTGACCACGATGGCGACGTAGTTGCCCGGCTTGAGGGTGCTCAGGCTGACCAGCGGCCGGTTCTGCTCGAGAGCGATGTCGCCGACCACGAACGGCTTCTGGCCGTCACCCGGGTTGTAGGCGATCAGCAAGGTCAGCTTGGCGTCGGGGTTGTCCGGCGTCACGAAGAACTGCCCGGCCCTGGTGCCCTCGGGGACGGTGAACGCGAAGTCCTGCTCGCTGTTGTCCGGCGAGGACACCGATCCCTTGACCGAGGGGCCGACGATGGGACCGATCGCCTGGGGCGTGAGGTTCGCGGTGCCCGGCGTGACGGAGAAGGCCGCGCTGCCGCTGCCCGCGGGGCCGCTCACGGCGTTCGGCGCGAGCACGCTCCACGGCGTGATGACGACGGGACTGCGCACCTCGGTGCCGCCGTGCGTCCACACCAGCGAGCCGGTGGTCAACTCGCCCGAGGGTGCGGTGGTCTGCTCGAAGGTGATGGTGAACTTCGCGGTCTGCCCCGCCTTGTTGAAGGTCAGGGTGGACGGGTGAACGGTGGCCTTCATGCCCGGCACGTCGACCGTGGCGCGGTACGTGCCGGCGGCGACCGCCGTGACCTCGCGGGTGACGGTCTGCGAGCCGACCAACTGGCCGATCGATATGGACGGGTAGTTGAGATCGCTGGGGCCAACGGCCTTCACTCCGGTTCCGGTGTCGACCCCCAGGCCCTCCAGGTAGGCCAGCCAGTCCTGCTCCGAGGAGTCGTAGACCAGGCCGGGGTTGAGCATGTCGGAGGGGTTCACCTCACCGGCGCCCTGGGCGTACACATCCGTGTTGTCCGCGCCCGACGCGGTCTTGGTGTCCACCGTGGTGGTCATCATCGCGGACTTGACCGCCATCGGCGACCAGGTGGGGTGCTGGGCGAGGTACAGCGCGGCGAGGCCCGAGATCTGCGGCGTCGCCATCGATGTGCCGCTGAGGAAGTCGAAGGTGTGGCCGGAGTTGGACGGGGGCGCCACCGCGGCGAGGATGCCGACTCCTGGAGCGGCGATGTCGGGCTTGAGCAGGTCGCCCTTGTTCACCACGGAGGGTCCGCGCGATGAGAACGGCGCGATCTGCGGGTAGGGCTGGCCCGTCGTGCCGCCCGGAACCAGGCTGGCCGTGGCGCCCTGCGTCGCGGCGTACGCGCGTACGTTCGCGGCGTCCGGGACGTTCAGGTGCACGGTCGGAATGCTGTGCAGATCGGCGTCGGTCTCCAGGTCGGTGCGGTTGACCAGCACCATGCCCACGCCGCCGGCCCGGGCGACCTCGGCGGACTTGGCCACCCGAGGGTTGACCCCACGGTCGCAGACCACGATCGTGCCCGCCACCTTCGCCGGGTCCAGGGAGCCGTCCTGGCACAGCTGGGCGTCGGAGGTGGTGGCGCTTGCGTTCTTCACGTTCTCGGCGAGCACCAGGGGCTTCGGGCCGACCGTCGTCTCGACCGTGGTGCTGGAGCCGACGAAGCTGTGGCCGTCGCCGAGCTGCACCGTGGCCTCGTACGGCTGGATGGTGCTGGCAGCGACCGTCGTCGTCCAGGGTGCGACGTTGTCGAGGCTGGACGGGTCCGGGCCGGAGTTGCCGGCGGCCGTGGAGACGAAGATGCCCGCGGCGGCCGCTGTGCGGAAGGCCGCCTGAACCGGGCTGTCGGGGCCGGTCTCGATGATCGACCCCGCCGAGTAGTTGAGCACATCCACGCCGTCGGCGACGGCCTGGTCCACAGCGGCGACGATGTCCGAGTTCAGGGCCCCGGAGTCGCTGGCCGACTTGCCTGTCCAGAACGCCTTGTACACGGCGATCGCTGCGCCCGGCGCGACGCCGGAGATTTTTCCGAAGTCCCGGTTGCCCACGGTGACATCGACGTCGGCGTCACCGGCGGCCGTCGACGCGGTGTGCGTGCCGTGGCCCTCGCCGTCCCGCGGGGAGATGTAGTCGGCTCGGCGCTCCGGGGGGACGATCGACGTCCATCCGTCGCCGAAGTAACGGGCGCTGATCACCTTGCTGTTGCAGGCGCTCATGGTGAACTGCTCGCCGGTCTGGCAGGTTCCGGTGAACGTGCTGCCGTCGGCCTTGTGCATCACGGTCGTGGAGCCCTGCAGGTAGGGGCGGTACGGGTTCTTCGCCGTCGGGCTGGCGGTGCCCAGCGGCGAGGCGGCGAACGAGGGGCTCTCCGGCCAGATTCCGGTGTCGATGTCACCGATCACCACGCCCTTGCCCGCGTTCGCGGTGCCGCCGAGCGACGCCCACAGGCCGTGCTTCCCGGAAAGGCCGAGGAAATCGGTGGAGTTCTTGTCGTCGTTCGTCTTGTTCCACGTGTCCGGGGTGACCGACAGGACCCCGGGCTCACCGGTCAGCTTGACGGCCTGGGCGGCGGACAGGGTGGCGGTGAAGCCGTTCGTGGCGACGGCGTAGCGGTCCTTGACCTTGGCACCGACGGTGGCCGCGACACCGTTCTGCTGCCGCGTCAGGTGGTCACGGTAGCGCCGCGCGTTGGCGCTGGCCACGTTCACCTTTGCGCCCTTGGCCGGTGCGGTGGCGGCGATGCCGTCAACACCGCCCTGGTAGGTCACGATGGGTTTGTCGGCAAGGGTGACGACGTAGCGGCCGGCCGCCAGGTGGGACGCGGTCGGGACGGGAGCGGGAGCAGCGGCGGCCGCGGGGGACTGCATGGTCGCGGGCAGGGCGGTTGCGGCGACGAGGGCGATCGTCGCGAGCGCGGCGGATCTGCCGCGTGGGGTGGGGGCCAACTCAGGGTCCTCCATGAGGGGGAGGGGCCGGAGCGGGTGCTGCTCCGGCCCGTACGGCGGGGAAGCGCGAGCACGAGAGCGAGACGAGCCCTGGGGGGAGCGAAGTTGACGCCTCGACCTCGATGTGTTCGCGACAATGAAGTGAACGATGCGTCAAGGGGCGGCGTCCAGGGGCTCGAGTGGCGTCCTCTGGCCAATGGCCGAGGACGCCACGGTGTGCCGTCTGTGGTCTCCTGCTGGCAGGAACGTGAGGACGAGGAGTGAGGCCGTGCTCGATGCCCTGGGAATCAGCGACTTCGACGAGCGGATATACCGCGCCCTACTCGCACACGGAGAGATGACGGCACAGGAAGCCGCCGAGCAGGCCGCCGTTTCGCCGGGCGGTGCACGGCGTGCGCTTGCCCGGCTCGCCGAACTCGGCCTGGTGCGCCGTACGAGCCGGGCCCGTTACCAACCCGCGCGGCCCGAGGAGGCGTTGACGGCACTGCTGACCAGGCGCCGGCTGGAGGCCGAGTCCGCCTTCGACAAGGTGCGCTCGGCGGTGGAGGACCTCAGACAGGAGTACCGGGCCGGGCGGCTGCGCACCGACCCGGGCAACCTTGTCGAGGTACTGAGCGGACGGGACGTCGTCATGGAGCGCATGGACGAGCTCAGGCGAACGATCAGCACGCATTTGTGGGTCCTCGACAAACCTCCCTATGTGGAACGGGTCGACGGTGACCCGCACAGCAACGATGAGGAGAAGGCCCAAACCACGGAGTGGCTCCGGCGCGGTGTGGAGGTGCGCTCCATCTACTGCCCCGAGTCGATGGAGCGTCCGGGAAGGTTCGACACCGTCCTTGAACTGACCGAACTCGGCGAGAAGGCCCGCCTCCTGCCGAGGCTCCCGTTCAAGCTCCACATCGTCGACCGGAAGGTCGCCCTCGTCCCGTTGATCGGTGGCGGTTACGACGGCCTCGCCGTCGTGCGCCCCTCGGGACTTCTGGACGCGCTCATCGAGCTCTACGAGGCCTACTGGGCCCGCGCCGAGCCGATCCGGTCGGCCACCGCATCGCTCGACGACGGCCCCAGCCGGGAAGAGGCCCTGCTGCTGTCCATGCTCAAGGCGGGGCTCAAGGATCAGGCCATAGCGCGCCAGCTGGGCTGGAGCCCCCGCACTGTCACCCGGAAGATCGCCGCCCTGATGACCCGCCTCGGCGCCGACACCCGCTTCCAGGCAGGCATCGAAGCGACGGCGCGCCGCTGGATCTAGATGATCGAATCCAAGGGATCGGCTGCGCGCACAAGGGGAGGGAGCCCAACGTCGGTGTGTGAGGACAGAGCTGGACTCCCTCGCCACCGCACTCATCGGGATGGCTCCGCAACCGGCCGATGCCGAGCTGGTCACGCTCGTGATGATGCAGGCCATGCCGGGCTTCACCTCCGAGGCCAAGTGGCTTCGCTACGCCCGCTCCCACCTGCGGCATCTCTTCCCCTGCCTGCCGAAGCAGCCCGGCTACAACAAGTGCCTGCGCAAGGCCGCCGAGTTGCTGCGGCGAGCGACCCGGCTGCTGGCCACCGACACCTCCGTATGGAGCGACGACGTGTGGATCGTGGATTCCACGCCGGTGGAGTGCGGACACTCCCGCGAGACCGTCAAACGCTCCGACCCGGCCGGATGGGCCGAGTACGGGTACTGCGCCAGCCACAGCCGCTTCTTCTGTGGCCTGTGCCTGCACCTGGTGTGCACCCTGCAGGGCCTGCCGATCGCCTTCGCCCTGACCGGGGCCGAGGCCGACGAACGCGAGACTCTGCTGGACCTGCTTGCCGCCGAACCGGGCCTGACCGCCGCCCGGCCCGGACAGACGCCGCTTGCAACCGGTACCTGGGTACAGGTTTACCGTCGGAGGTGTCCCCAGCGGCGGGATGTGATGACGGGAGTGAGTGCGATGACGGATATGGCGTGGGTGCCGCAGTCCTGCACACTGCCCACCGAGGAGCGGCCTCTGCGGGTCGCCGAGTGGGACGCGCTGTTCGCCGAGCGGCTGACCGCCCTGGCCCACCCCCAGGCGCTGCGCCTGCGCCTCGACCTGGTCGGAGGACCGGGGGTCGTCGACCGGATCCGTGACCTGGCGGAGCGTGAGGGCGGCTGCTGCTCGTTCTTCGCCTTCACCGTCACTCCGGGCGAGGACTTGGTCCACCTGGAGATCACGGTGGACCAGGCGCACGAGGCCGTTCTGGCGGCCATCGCCGCGCGGACGGGCACGGCGGGGGAGGCGCGGTGAGCACGGGCCTGCGCAGTGGGCAGGTGGCCGAGGCGGCCGGGGTGAATGTCCAGACGCTGCGCTACTACGAGCGGCGCGGTCTGCTGGCCGAGCCGGAGCGCAGCAACGGCGGGCACCGCCTGTACGGCGAGGAGGCAGTGACCGCGCTGCGGGTCATCAAGGCCGCCCAGCGCCTGGGGTTCACGCTGGATGAGGTGGCCGAGCTGCTGGAGGCCGGGCGCCATCGCCACGGCCGCCCGGTCGCCGGGTTGCAGGAGCGGGCGGCCTCCAAGCTCGCCGAGGTCGACGCGAAGATCGCCGACCTCAGTACGATCCGCACCGCCCTGGCCGCGGCCGTCGAAGCGGGCTGCGACGACCTGACCGTCTGCGCCTCGATGGACTGCTGCCCCATTCCCTTCACCGACCTCGCCGAGGAGAACCGCCATGCCGGCCCCTGCTGCTGATCCGCACCCCCGCAAGACGCCGAGGGTGCTCGCGGCTCTGGCCGCCCTGGCCTGCGTGGCGTGCTGCGCGCTGCCCGTCCTGATCACCGCGGGAGTCCTGGGTGCCGGCGCCGGGGCGGTGGTGGGCTGGCTGCCCGCCCTCGCCGTCGTCCTGGCCGTGCTCGCCGGCGGAACCTGGTGGCTCGGACAACGCCGCCACGCCTGCTCCTGCACGCCCGAAGCGGCTGGTGAGGACGGGTGCGGGTGCCAGTCGTCGCCGCACCCAGTGAAGATCACCGGAATGGGCCGTCAGTAGGGTCACCGGCCTGGTTGTCGCTCGCTCTGTTCGAGATCGGCGGCGCCTGGCTGGTGTGGCAGGGCATCCGTGCACACAAGGGCTGGATCTGGGCCGGCGCCGGCGTCATCTCCCTGGGCCTGTACTCAGTCGTCGCCACCTGGCAGCAGGATGACAACTTCGGCCGGATCCTCGCCGCCTGCGGCGGGATCTTCGTCGCCGGGTCCATGCCCGATCTGCTGATCACCTTCGACCCTCCGTACATGCTTGTCACGGACCGTCTCATCGAGGAGACAGCCGTCTTCTGACACCTTCGCGGCCCTGGGGCGGTCGCGTAAACGTGGCGCTGCGCCTGGGCCTCCGGTCCCCAGCTTCCCCCAGCGTGTCGCGACGCCTGCGTCATTCGGCGCCATGACCGGCCGAAGTACGTCCGCGCTCATGTCCACGGACACTTGCGCTGTCCGCCCGGACCACGGCACCGCCGGCAACGACAACACCATCGAGGTGCGGCGCGCGACGGTCGCCGGCGTGCGTCCCCGGCACGGGCCTGGCGCGCAACGCCCGGATACCGAAAGCGCCTCTTGCGCACCGGCAACTGCGGTTCGAGCCGGTCCCACAGCTCATCCGACACGCTCCGCGGCATGTTTCGGATCTCCAGGTCGTCGATCGGCAGCGAACCCCACATGTGGCTGGACCCGTCGGCGGCTTGTCCGCGTGACCGCCGGGGCCGAGAAAGCACAGCGGACTGCGTTCGGAGAAGCCCTGGTTCCGCACCACAGGACGCGGGTTCGATTACTGCCATCTCCACTCTTCCCGTGGACACGAAGGGCCCCGCCGCACGGCAGGGCCCTTCGTGTCTCCAAGAGTCAGGTCACCTCAGGCCGAAGGCCCGGACGACGGTCTGGGTGACGGAACTTCCCGCGGCGGCCTTCGCAGTCGTCCGCAGGGAGACGAACCGGGCTCCGGACGGGGCGCGCAGGGACGCCCGCCAGTTGCCCTCCTTCTCGAGGTCCTTCTTCAGGACCTGCGTCTGCCAGGTGGCGCCGTCGTCATAGGAGACCTCCAGCCGCACGGAGGCCACCGCGCCGGCTCCGGCGGCGCCCGGCACCGACGGCGTGATCGTCAGGTCGGACGTGCGTGCGGCCCGCCCGGCGGCGTCCAGGTCCGTCCCGTAGTCCAGCTGCACCAGCGGCACGGGCGTGCCGCTGGGCTGCGCGCCGGAGGTGAAGTCCCACTCGGTGCGGGTCCGGGCGGAGTAGGGGCTGAACGCCGGGTCGCCGGTTGTCTCGTCCACCAGCCGGTAGGGCAGCTCTTCCGGGGCCAGGTCGTAGGCGTACAGATAGGGGTTGTGCGTCTGCAGGAGCTGCCGGTCGCCCTGGTACAGCGTGACCGTGGAGGACATCTGCGTGCCGTACTGGGTGTCGCCGCTGTGTGCGGCTCCGGAGTCGCTGAAGCCGTGGAGCACCATGGACAGCGAGGTCTCGTCGCGCGTCGGGATCGCGTCGTGGGTCATCCGGGGGCGGACGACCGGTGCGAACCACCGCTCCTCGTGGATGCTGCGCGGCGCGTAGGACGTCGGCTCGTTCTGCGCGCCGAGCCAGCCCGGGATGTAGGCCGACTGCTGCCATGTGACGTCGTCGCTCGCCGAGACCCAGTCGGTGCGCGGTCCCTGGGCGGCGGGCTCGTAGCCGAACGCGGGGGCCGCGGCCCAGTCGTAGGGCGGGAAGTCCGTGCGCGACTCCGTGGCCTGCTTCCCGGCGGGCTGGGCGAAGTCGACGTCCACCCGGGCCAGGTTTTTCGGGTCAGCCGTCAGGGAGGCGTCCTCGGGGACGGCGCCCATGTGGTACTTGACGAGGTCGTACAGGTACGCGGGCGCCGGGTGGGCGGTCACCCGCACCTGCACCGGCCGGTTCCCCGGCGCGGCGGTGATCTGCCGGATCAGCTCCTCACCCTCCTCGTGGGTCACAGAGGCGGCGGGCAGCGGCCCGGTGGTGACCCCGTCCGCGTTCCCGTACCAGTCGTCGACGCGCCCCAGGCCGTCGTTGACCACCAGCAGCAGCGCCGCACCGGCCGCGCGGGCCGCCGCGGCCTGCTCCGACGGGGACACCCCGGCGTTGCGGCGGACCACGGCGACGGCGCCCCGGGCGGACAGGCCGGCGTAGTCGGCGGCCGAGCCGTGGCCGGCGAACACCGCGGCGGACACCGACGTGCCGTCCGGCAGTGGCCGGGACCCGCGCTGTGCGAGCGTGTCGTCGAGGTGCCGGCCGCCGTAGGACACGTCGAGCGGGGTCTGCTCGGCGCGCAGCCGCGTGGTGAAGACGAAGCTGCCGTGCGCGACCTTGTCACCGGTCGGCTGGGCCCAGACGCTGTCGTACCCGGAGGAGACCATGGCGGTGCTCACGAAGGAGCGGTAGTCGCCGGGGGCCGGCACGGTCGAGGCGAACGAGCGGAAGTACTCCAGCCGGGTGTTCACCAGGGCCGTCGGCTTCGGTGTCAGGGCCCGCACCTGGTGCGCCTGCGAGGCGTCCAGGGCGATCTCCCGGTCCTGCGTCAGCTCCACCTCGGGGTCGCCGAGCAGGGCGATCCCCCGGGAGCTCGCTCCGTGGGTGCCCTGGACCCCCGTGAACATCATCACGGAGTACGAGTCGGGGGCCAGGCGCAGCGTCAGCGTGCCGGAGTCGGGGACCTCCTGGAACATGGTGGAGGTGCCGAGGGCGCCCTTGATCTCGGCGAGCCCTCCCATGGGCCGGCCATCGCGGTCCTTCACCGTGACGGTGAGGTCGTACCGCTCGGGCTCGACGCTCACGCCCACCGTGGTGTGCGCGACGACCGCGCCCGAGGCGTTCCGCGCGAGGACCTGCCCGGTGTAGTTCCCGGCGGCCAGACGGCCCCGGCTTGCGACGAGATTCACCTGCGAGCTGCCGTGGGCCGGCACGGTCACCTCGTCGGCGTCCAGGACGAACGCCTCGGCGGGCGAGGTGCGGGGGTCCACCGCGAGCTGCAGCGTCACGGGGGCGTCCCCCGTGTTGGTGTATGTGATCGGCCGCTCGACCGGCGCGGGGGTCTCCCGCGACCAGCGCAGCTGTGCGAACGCCGAGCCCGTCGCCACGACTTCGGTGTGGGCGGCGGCGGCCGCGTCGACACGCCCGGACCCGCCCTGGTAGGCGGTGAAGCCGGGGGTCGGCCTGCTGGTGCTCATCAGGGCGTCCTTGAGCTGCTGCCCGGTCCAGTCGGGGTGCTCCTGCGCCAGCAGCACCGCGGCGCCGGCGACATGGGGCGCCGCCATCGAGGTGCCGCTCAGCGTCATGTAGGAGCCCTCGCCCTCCTGGGCGTACTGCGAGCGGGCCGCCAGGATGTCTACTCCCGGCGCGCTCAGGTCGGGCTTGAGGCCCTCGTCGCCCTTGCGTGGACCGGCGCTGGAGCGGGGATCGACCTGGTCGGCGGAGTTCCCCGCCGCGACGGTGAGCGCGGCGTCGGCGGTACCGGGGGCGCTGACGCTGTACGGGGAGGGACCGGAGTTGCCCGCGGCGACGACGAAGAGCGTCCCGGTCTCGGCGCTGAGCGCGTTGAGGCTCTGGCTCATCGGGTCGTTCTGGTCGTTGATCCAGCGGTTGCCCAGGCTCATGTTGACGACCTTGGCGTGCGCGGTCCGTGCCGCCCACTCCATGCCGGCGATGATCCAGGACTCCTGCCCCACGCCGTCGTTGTCGAGGACCTTGCCGATCAGCAGGTCGGCGTCGGGGGCGACGCCCTTCTCCTTGCCGCCGGAGGCGGCGCCCGTGCCGGCGACGGTGGACGCGGTGTGCGTCCCATGGCCGTCCCGGTCGGTGACGTCCTGGTCGGGCACGAAGCTGCGGGTGTCGACGATGCGCGGTGCGAGGTCCGGGTGCTCCTCGTCGACGCCGGTGTCCAGGACCGCGACTCTGACGCCGGCGCCGGTGGTTCCCGTGTTCCAGACCTGGGGCGCGCCGATCTGGGCCGTGGAGTCCGCGAGGGTGGCCTCGCTCTTGCCGTCCAGCCAGATCTTGTCGATGGCCGCCGCGAACGAAGGCGCGGCGGGGGCGCCGGCGGCGGCCGTCCTGCCCGCCGCCGGCGTGCCCGCCCCGTTGGTGAGGGCGGACCAGAAGGCGGCCGCTGTGGACCGGTCGGCGGTGATCGCCTCGCCGTCGACGGACGGGAGGGCCAGCTTCGTCTGCGTGCCCGGCAGTTCGGCGGAGGTGCTCCGGAGCGCCGCGTGCTTCGAGTTCTTCGCGTGCGTGACGATCAGGGGCAGCCGGGGTGCCCGGCTGTCGTCGTAGCCCTGCGCTATGAGCTGCGTGACGTCGAACAGGCGCTTGTCGAGGCGGTCCGCGGCGACGTAGGCGAGAGTCTCCTCCGGATACACATAGGTGTCGGCTCCCTCGGTGACGACGCGCACCACACCGGTTGCGCCGGGCGGGCGTTCCACGCTGACCGAGCCCGACGTTCCCTTGGGGCCCGGGGCGACGGTCACCTTGTCACCGGTGATCAGGGTGACCACCCGCGGTGCACCGGCGGCCGGCCCCGGAGCGGGTGACGTTGCCGACTTCCCGTCGAGGGCGGCGTCTTGGGCCGCCGCGGACGGAAGGACCGTGGCCAGCACGGCGACTGACGCGCCGAGAGCCAGCACGGCTGATCTTCGGAAAGGGGGGTGTCCCACTGTTCCTCCATGAAGTTATGTGATCAAAATTGATCATCTCTCCTTCGGGTCTTGGTGATCCAGGGGTTTCGGATCGGTAACTTGCCTGCCTTCCCGTCACACTGACGCTCCGTCACCTCCGGTCGATACGCCCATCGACGATATGGACCAACTGCGGCCTGGTGAGGACTTCGTCCCGGCCGCCGACTGCGAACAGGAGCACCCCCGAGCGCTTGCGCCGGGGGTGAGGGACTGTCACTATTCTACCGATCGGTCGATTTTTCTCGACCGTTGAGTTGGTCAAGGGGCAACGGGTAAGAGTTGGCAGAAGCGAGTGGAGATATGCTGGAATTCGAGTTCCTGGACGTGCGGACCACGAACCGTGTTGCGACCGTCACGATGAACCGACCGCCCGTCAACGCCGTCGGCGTGCCGATGTACGACGAGATCAAGGCCCTGTTCAGTGAGATCGAGCGCCATGCGCCCCAGGCGCGGGTCGTCATCCTGACGGGAGCCGGCAAGCACTTCTGCGGTGGGAATGATCTTGACGAATTCCTGACCATGAACCCGGAGAACGCCGCTGAGCGCATGAGGCATGTGCGCGAGGCGTTCTGGTCGATCTACGACTGTCCCCTGCCGGTGATCGCGGCCGTTCATGGCGTCGCCGTGGGGACAGGACTGGCACTGGCCGGCTCGTGTGACATGGTCGTGGCCGCCGAGGGTGCCAGGTTCAGCCTCCCCGAGATCCAGGTCGGCGCGATGGGCGGTGCCAAGCACGCCTCGCGCCTGGTCCCGCAGGCGCTGGTGCGCCGCATGCACTTCACCGGCGACATGGTCCCGGTCGAGGAACTGGCCAGGTACGGCGGCATCGACAACGTCGTGCCCGGCGATCAACTGCTCGTCGCCGCAACCGAGTTGGCCCAACGGATCGCCCGGCACAGCCCGGTCGCCATCAGAATGGCCAAGCGCAGCCTGAATCACATCGAGTACATGGGACTCAAGGACGGTTACGCGTTCGAGCAGAGTCTCACCGGCGAACTCTCCGGATACGACGACGCCAAGGAGGCTGTCACCGCCTTCTTCGAGCGGCGTGAGCCGCAGTACACCGGGAAGTGAGCTGCGGCATGGCCCACATCACAGACCTGGATGCCTACCGTCGACAGATCCGAGCGTGGCTCGCGCAGGCGACCGTCCCCGAGGTGCCCCTCGACCTGGAAGGCCGCTTCACTGTCCTGCGAGCGTGGCAGAAGACTCTCTACGAGGCCGGATTCGTCGGGATCTCCTGGTCCAAGGCGGTCGGCGGGCAAGGACTCACCCCGCTGCACCAGCTGGTCTTCTCCGAGGAGCTCGCCCGAGCCGGAGCCCCGCAGCCCATCGGCCTGATCGGCGTGGATGTCGTGGGCAAGTCGATCGAGACGTATGGGCGCGAATGGCAACGGGAGCAGTTGCTGCCCCGCCTGCTGTCCGGCGACGACATCTGGTGTCAGGGATTCTCCGAGCCGGAGTCCGGATCCGACCTGGCCTCGCTGCGTACCCGCGCACGGATCGAGGGTGATGAATTCGTCATAAACGGCCAGAAAGTATGGACCAGTTGGGCCCACAAGGCTCAGTGGTGCGCACTGTTGGCGCGCACGGACGCGGACGCGCCGAAACACAGGGGCATCAGCTACATCCTCGTCGACATGAGTACCCCCGGCGTCACCGCACGGCCGCTGGTGCAGATGACCGGTGACGACGAGTTCTGCGAGGTCTTCTTCGAGGACGTCCGTGTGCCGGTGGGCAATCTGGTCGGAAAGCTCCATGAGGGGTGGGCCATCGCCCAGGACACCCTGAGTCACGAGCGGGGTTCGTACACGCTCCGCCGGCGCGTGGAGTACGAGGTGGCAGTCGAGGAGGCTGTGCGGGACCTGCGAGACCATGTCGACGAGACCGGAACCGAACCCTCGGACTGGGTCCTTGAGCAGCTCGGCCGCTCCTACACGGCGGTGCGGTCGCTGGAGGCGCTGACCCGCCGGACCATTGAGCGGCAGCTCGCCGGCGACATTCCCAGCCCTCTCGACTCGGTGGACAAGCTCAGCCTCAACGAGGTGGAGCAGCTGGTCTACACATCCATCACCAACGTTCTCGGGCCGTTCCGCCTGGCAGCCGACGGGGTTGCGTTCGGTCTCGACGGCCCGCGGTGGGTCAAGGATCACTACTACTCCCGGGCGGCGTCCATCTACGGGGGGACGTCCCAGATTCAGAAGAACATCATCGGCGAGCGACTGTTGGGACTGCCCCGTGGCTGACGAAGACATCCTGCAGGCGCTCAAGGCGTTCCTTGACCGTGACTACCCGGCCGAGCGCAGGCGCGCCGCACTGCAGGCCCAGGGCGAGGACCGGCAACTGTTCGAAGAAGCGGTAGAACAGGGCTGGTTCGCACTGGTGGCGCCCGAGGCGGAGGACGGCCTCGGACTGCACCCCGCCACTCTCGTGCCGATGTTTCAGCTGTTCGGGCAACGTCTTGTGACCGGCCCCCTGCTGGAGCAGATACTGCTGCCGGGACTGCTGCTCAGGACGACCTGCACCGACGGCGCGCGAACCCGGCTGGCGGCCACGCTGACCGGAAGACGACGGGTGGCGGTGTTGGACCCCGGTGTCACACTCGACTGGCGGGCGGCCAACGGCTCGCTGACCCTGCGCTCCGGCACGCTCGTCGGGTCGGTGGACCTGGTGCGATTCGGGGCGGTCTCGGACCTGTTCGTCGCGATCATCGATGGCGCCCCGGACGGCGCGGCTGCAGTCCTGGTCATCGATCGCGCCCAGCCCGGTCTCACCGTCACCGGGCACCGGAGTACGGACCCGGGTGCGAGCTACGCTCGCGTGGTCCTCGACGGGGTCGCAGTCGGACCGGGCGACATCGTTGCGCGGGGCGAGGACGCGGTGGCTCTCGTGGCCGCACTGCGGAGTTGGCAGCGGGTGCTGGTCGCCGCTGAACTCTCCGGCATCGCCCGCCATGTACTCGACCTGAGTGTCGGGTTCGCCAAGCAGCGCGAGCAGTTCGGCCGTCCCATCGGGGGCTTCCAGGCGGTCAAGCACATCGCGGCTTCGGCCGCCCAGCGGGTGATCATGCTGGAGAGTCTTGTCGCGGCCACGGCCGCTGACTCGGCGACCCTCCCCCCGAAGTCCTTCGATCTCGCGGCCCTGACCCTGAAGGCCGCCGCCGCCGAGGTCGGCCGCTCGGCATGTGAGGACGCCCTGCAGATCCACGGCGGCATCGGATTCACATACGAGCACGAGTTGCACTGGTACTACAAGCGCGCGCTGTCCCTGCGCACCTGGTACGGGGACGAGCGGGAGGCCGCCACGGAGGTCGGGCGACGCAAGGTGTGTCACGGGATGCCCGTCTCGCTCACGGACGGACGCCATCATCGATCTCCCAGGAAGGCCTCGTGATGGCACCGGACGGCTTCCCCGTCGCGGACGAACTCGAGATTCACCGTCTCAACGCGCGATACAACTGGGCCTGTTACGAGCGCGATGCCGAGGCGTACGCGGACTGTTTCACCCCGGACGGCGTGTACGAGTCCGCAAACACCGGCAGCCGGAACTGCGGGCGCGAGAGCCTGGCCGCAGGCATCCGTGCCGCTGCGGTCTCTGCCTGGCTCATGGGGCACGTGACGGCCGACAGCATGGTCGACATAGCTGGCGACGCGGCGACGCAGAAGGTCTTCGTGCTGCTCTACCGCCGGGAGAGCAGCGACGGCGACAACGCCTTCTTCGCCAGCGGGTGGTACCGGGACCGCCTGGTGCGGACGCCCGACGGCTGGAGGTACAGCCACCGCACGTCGTACCTCGACCGCTCTCGGCTGCCCTGGACGCGCTATGCGCGGGGAGCCCACGGACCGGCCGCCGACCGCGACTGAAGACGGTATCGAGTACTTCCCCCCTTCGCCGTAGCAGACAGGCCGTCCCCTCCCGTGCGGCTGGTCGGCAGGTCCGTCCCGCTCAGCCCGCGTCGGTGCGCGGCATCAGGGACCGGACGGCCTGCCGGCTCAGCGCCGTGGCGATCTCGGACGGCGACAGCGTCCCTTCCGGGCGGTACCACTGGTGGATCCAATTGATCATGCCCAGCACACCGAACACCGCGAGCCGGGAGTCCAGGTCCGCGGCGAACTCGCCCGCTTCCTGGCCACTCCTGACGAGTCGGCGCAGGGACGCCTCATAGGCGTCGCGGGTGGCGACGATGCGCTCCTGGTATGCGTCGGACAGGGTCGGCCGCTCGTTGTAGAAGGCGGCCGTCACGTGGAAGTGCTCGGCGGCGAACCTCGCGTGCTGGAACAGCATGCGTTCCAGCGTCTGCAGCGGCGTGCCGCCTTCGGCCTTGGCATTCTCGGTGAGCTCGACGAAGAACCTGTGCGCGTAATCCGTGATGGCGAAGAGCAGGTCCTTCTTGGAGTCGATGTAGTAGTAGAGGCTGCCCTTCTTCAGGCCCACCGCGCCGGCCAGGTCCTGGAGGGATGTGGCCGCGTACCCCTTTTCGTAGAACAGCCGGGCAGCCGCCTCGAAGATCTGATCGTTCCTCACCTCGGCCTTGCGGGGGCGAATCTTGGGGCGCGGCCATTCCCGGCTCGTCTCACTCACGTGACCCATCCTCAAACCTGGGAGCCTTTGGGGACACGAGCATCGCACCAACCCTGACACAAGGGGACACCCCACCGGACGTTGCTTGTTCCGGCACGGCGAGCTCTTGCACGCTCCAAGTGATCACTAGCATAATCCTATCGGTAGATTATTTTCTAACGCTCGGTAGGTCGTACGGATCGAGGGATCGTATGCGGGCCATCGGAAGGCTGGGACGGATCGTGGATACGGCTGAGGTGCGAGAAGGGGGCCAGGTGTCCATGCCCGCAGGGGTCGCAGGAATCGCCGCAGCCGCACGAAAGGCGTACGGGGCATGAGCGCGGCAACGGACGTCGGAAAATTCCAGACCCTGTCGACCGAACTGGAGCGCGGGGTTCTCACCGTCACCCTCGACCGCCCCGACCGGATGAACGCCTTCACTGTCGACATGGCGAACGAACTCGTGCTGCTGTTCACCGAGGTGAACGTGCGTGACGAGGTGCGTGCCGTGGTGGTGACGGGAGCCGGCCGGGCCTTCTGCGCGGGCATGGAACTCGCGTCGGAGGGCAACGTGTTCGGGCTGGACGAGTCCCAGCGGCCGATGCTGTCCGACATGGGCGACCTCGACGACCCACAGATCCTGCGGGGCGTGCGCGACACAGGCGGACGGGTGACCCTGGCGATCTTCGAATGCCGCAAGCCCGTGATTGCGGCGATCAACGGCCCGGCCGTGGGCATCGGGGCCACGATGACCCTGGCCATGGACATCCGGCTGGCGTCGGAGGAGGCACGGATCGGCTTCGTCTTCGGCAAGTTGGGCATCGTCCCCGAGGCGGCGTCGACCTGGTTCCTGCCACGGATCGTCGGCATGGCCCGGGCACTGGAGTGGGTGTACTCGGCCGAGATCCTTTCGGCGGAGGAAGCCAGGGACGGCGGACTGGTGAGCCGTGTCGTGGCTGCTACGTCGCTGCTCGAAGAGGCACAGGACCTGGCACGGCGGATCTCGCAGAACCGGTCGCCGGTCGCCGTCGCGCTCACGCGGCAGATGATGTACCGCAACAGCGCCCTGCCGCACCCGAGGGAGGCGCACCGGATCGACTCGCTGGCGATGTTCTACACCAGCGCGGGAGATGGCAAGGACGGCGTCAGGGCTTTCCTCGAGAAGCGGGAACCCCGCTTCTCGAGCAGCGCGCACACGGGGATGCCCCCGTTCTACCCCTGGTGGGACGACGAGTGAGGAACACCCGGGACGGGTGAAGGTCACCGGCTGACGGACCGGCCGTCATCTCGTGCGGGCCGCGCGGGTCGAGTGATGCGCGCTGAGTTTCGTCGAGGTGGTCGTACGGGTGGGCGGGGCGGCCGCAGAAATGGCTGCCCTCCTCTGAGTGAGCGTCACGGACCTCGTGACCGGTCAGCGCCGGACAGGTGCCGTGGTGAGCTCCTGCTGGAGATCGCGGCGCAGCCGCAGGAAGCGGCGCGGGTTGTGGAAGGCGGCGACCGCTACGCGGCGGTCCGTGGCGTCGGTGAAGGCGAACACGGTGCCGCGGTCGGATCCGTCCTCTCCGGCTTCGAGTACGTGGACCGAGGACGCGAGGTCGGGGCGGCCGACCAGCTGGAAGTTCACGTCGTACTGGGTGCTCCAGAAGTAGGGCAGCGCCGGTGGGCGGCCCGACTCCCGGCCGAGGACGGCGGCCGCCACCACGGCCGCCTGGTCGACCGCCGTAGTCCAGTGCTCGTGACGTGCGCAGTCGCCGTACATCGGCTCCTCCCACACGGCGACGTCACCGAGCGCCCACACCCGGTCGGCGGCCCGACCGCGGGCGTCGCACGGCACGCCCGCGGCGTCATCGAGGCCGAGGCCGGCCAGCCAGTCGTTGTTGGGTTTTGCGCCGATGCCGACGACGACGTGGGCTGCGACGAGTTCGGTGCCGTCGGCGAGCCGGACGGCCACGGTGTCGGGCGTCTCCTGGAGCGAGGTGATGGGGACGCCGGTCAGTACGCGCACTCCTGCGGCTCGGTGCAGCCGGGTGAAGCAGGCGCCGAGCTCGGGGCCGAGGACGGGTTCGAGAGGCGTGCTCGCGAGCTCGACGACGGTGACGTCCAGCCCGGACCCGCGCGCGGCGGCCGCGACCTCGAGCCCGATGAAACCGCCGCCCACGACGGTCATCGGGCCGTCGTCCGCCAGCGCGGTACGCAGCCGGACGCTGTCGGTCAGGGTGCGCAGCCGGTGGACGCGACCGTCGGGGGCTGCGCCCGGCCAGGTGCGGGCGGCCGCGCCAGTGGCCACGACGAGCTGGTCGTAGTCGATCCGGTCGCCGTCGGCCAGCGTGACGGCCTCGGTGTCCACTGCGACGGCTCGAGCGCCGAGCACGGTTTCGATGCCGGCCTCCGCGAGCTTCTCGGGGGTGGTCAGCGCGGTACGCGAGGCCTCCCATTCGCCGGTCAGCACCTGCTTGGACAACGGCGGGCGGTCATAGGGGAGGTGGTGCTCGTCGCCCACCAGCCGCAGCCTGCCCGTGTATCCGTTGCCTCGCAGCGCCTCGGCGACCCGCAGGCCGGCGAGCGAGGCGCCGACGACGACTATCCCGCCGCTCATGCCTGGGTCCTCGGACCACCGGCCCGGTCGGGGTGAATTCCGGGTGTGGGGACGGGGGCGGTCAAGGCTCGGAAGGTGGCGGTCATCGGTCTCCCTCGAGGGCTGTATCGGGGATGGACGGAATCAGCGTGAAGATCTTGATATAGAAACCAATCACTGTCAGGATAATGTGTCACTGATCACGGTCGGCGCAACTCCTGGCGCGCCTGCGCCCTGCCACATGGCCGACGTGGCTCACCCATCGCGAACCGGACGTGGAGGAAACCCATGCTGAGCATGACGATCGACGGCGAGACCGTCGACGCACATGACACGTTCGACGTCGTCAACCCGGCGACCGGGGCCGTCGAGGCGCAGGCACCCGAGTGCACGCCGGAGCAGCTCGACCAGGCGATGACGTCGGCCGCCCGTGCCTACCAGAGCTGGAAGCGTGACGACGACGCGCGCCGGCAGGCCCTGCGCGACCTGGCCGACGCCGTCGACGCCCACCAGAAGGAATTGACCGCGCTCCTGGTCCAGGAGACCGGCAAGCCGCTGGCCGTCGCCGCGGGCGAAGTCGCCTCCTCGGCACCCTGGATCCGCTACTACGCCGAACTGGAGTGGCCGAAGCGGGTGATCCAGGACGACGACGCCGCCAGGATCGAGGTGGCCCACCGCCCGATGGGCGTGGTCGCCGCGATCACCCCATGGAACGGCCCGGTCGGCATGTGGACCTGGAAGATCGCCCCGGCCCTGCGCGGCGGCAACACCGTCGTGCTCAAGCCCTCGCCGTTCACTCCGCTCTCGACCCTGCTGCTGGGCCGGATCGGCGCCGAGGTGCTGCCTCCCGGCGTCATCAACATCGTCACCGGTGGCGACGAGCTCGGCAAGGCCATGACCGCGCACCCGACGCCGCGCAAGGTCAGCTTCACAGGTTCGATCCCGGCTGGGCGGTCCGTGGCCGTCAACGCCGCCCACGACCTCAAGCGGGTCACCCTCGAACTCGGAGGCAATGACGCAGCGATCGTCCTGGACGACGCGGACCTGGAGAACGCCGCCGGCACCCTGTTCGCGTTCTCGATGTTCAACTGCGGCCAGATCTGCTGCATCCCCAAGCGCATCTTCGTTCCCGCGAACCGTTACGAGGAATTCGTCGACGCGTTCGGCGCGGCCGCGCGCTCGATGGTCGTCGGCGATCCGACCGACCCCGTCACGGCGATGGGCCCGCTGACCACCCGGCCCCAGTTCGACCGGGTCTCGGAGCTGGTGTCCGACGCCGTCGCCGGCGGCGCACGGGTGGTGGCCGGAGGCAAGCCCATCGAGGGCGGCGGGTACTTCTTCGAGCCGACGGTCTTCGCCGACGTGGCGGAGGGCGTGCGGATCGTCGACGAGGAGCAGTTCGGCCCGGCGATCCCGCTGCTGAAGTACGACACCGTCGACGAAGTCGTCGCGCGTGCCAACGCCACCGACTACGGCCTGTCCGGTTCGGTCTGGTCCGCCGACGAGGAGAAGGCCGGGGCCGTTGCCGAACAGCTCGAGTGCGGCACGGCCTGGATCAACTGCCATGCGATGCTGCCCTCCCACGCGCCCTTCTCCGGTGCCAAACACAGTGGCCTCGGTGTGGCCAATGGTGAGGACGGGCTGCTCTCCTTCACCGAGCAGCAGGTTGTCCACACGGCGAGGGGCTGATCCCGATGGGCAGAGGAACTCTCACCGGACTCGCGGTGCTTCCGCTGCTGCTCACCGCATGCGGTGGCGGCGGAGCGGGGGGAGCGGCTGCCGACGGGCCGATCAAGATCATGACGATCGCTTCGTTCGAGAGCCCGGTCTACTCCGTGCCGTGGCTGAAGACGGCCGTGACCGCCGCGGTGGACCGGCTCAACGACGAGGGTGGCATCGACGGCCGTAAGGTCGAAATGCTGACCTGCAACGACAAGTTCGACCCCAATGAGGCCACGGCGTGCGCGCAGCGCGCCGTGTCCGAACAGGTCGTCGCGGTCGTCGGACCGCTCTCGCCCAATATCGGTCCGATCGCGGCGGTGATGAAGCAGGCGCGGATTCCGATCATCGGCCCTGGGGGTGCCGACGGCCAGAACGAGGCGACCAGCCCGGTGTCCTACCCCATCAACGCGACCCCCGTCGGCATGGGTGTCGGCGCCGGAAAGCTCGCGGTCGAGCGCGGGGGCCCGAACGTCGTCGTGATCGGCGGAGACAACGAGACCGCCCGCGCCGGCGCCAAATGGGCCGCGAAGGGCGTCGAGTCGGCCGACGGCAAGGCGACCACGATCTACGCCCCGATCGGCTCGGCCGACTACTCGACGGTGGCGGCCAAGGCGGTCGACCTCCACCCCGACGCGGTGTCCCTGCAGGGCTCGGGCGCCGACGCCGGCCGGATCGCGGCTGCCCTCCGAGCGGCCGGATACGACGGTCTGATCACCGGAATCTCCTCGATGGTCACCCCGGGTGTCCTGAAGATCCTCGGAACGGGCGCGAAGAACATCCTGCTCACGTCCCGCGGTCACGCCGCGTCCGACACCTCGATCCCCGAGATCGCGACGTTCACCAAGGCGATGAAGGCCGCCGACCCCAAGGTCAACGTCGACGACATCGGTCTCAACGGCTGGCTGGCGGTCAAGCTGTTCGCCGCGGTCGCCGAGGGCCACCGGATCACCGACGGTGCGTCGGTCATCGAGGCCCTCGCCAATATCAAGGAGCCGGTCAGCCTGGGCGACGCCTACCCGGATTACAAGGGCATCCAGGATCCCCCTCCGCTGCCGGAGTACCCGCGGGTCGCGTCGTTCGAGGTGGGCACCAGCGCCGTCGAGAACGGCCGGATCGTCCCGGACGGCGGCTTCTTCGATCCCTTCGCCAAGTAACCCGGCGTCGGCGAGGGACTGCGACGGGGCCGCCTTCGCCGACACCGCAGTGCAGAAAGGCTCATTCATGGCAGGAACCCGCAGGATCGTCGTGATCGGGGCCGGTGGCGCCGGCCTCGCCGCCGCACTCGAGGCCGGCCGGGCCGGCGCCGACGTACTCCTTCTCGAAGCAGCCGAGCAGGTCGGTGGCGCGACAGCCCGGGCCGGGGGCGTCGTCTACGCCTCCGACACCCCGGTCCAAAAGGCCCGTGGCGTCCAGGACTCCGTCGACGAGCTCATCAACTACTACATGACGGTGAGCCGGCACGAACTCGAGCCGCGGCTGCTGCGCGCATCGGCCGAGGGCACCCGGCAGGTGATCGGCTGGCTCGAAGACCTCGGCATCACCTGGAACCCCGATCGCCTGTACATCGCCGGGCTGGAGCACAAGCCGCGCGGCCACATGCCCACCGGTGACACCCGCGGGCTCGGCCCGGCGGGCGGTGCCATGATCGTCGCCGCCCTGCTCACCGCGGTCGAGCGGGCCGACAACGTCGAGATCCGCACGGGCACCCGGTGCACCTCGCTGCTCACCGGTGAGGACCAGGTTGTGGTCGGCGTGCGCACCGAGACCGGTGAGGAGATCCCGGCGGACGCCGTCATCCTCGCCACGGGCGGCTTCGGCGCCGGCACCGAGATGCTGCGGAAGTACTGGCCCGACGCGGTCCGACACGGCGACTGGCACTGGTATCTCGGCCCCGACACCAACATCGGTGACGGGGTCCGGATGGGCCTGGCCGCCGGAGGCGAACTCCGCGGCCGCGGTGGCACCTTGCTCGAGACGCCGAACTTCGGCCGGCTCAACGACGCCTTCACCCCGCCCTGGCTCATCTACGTCAACAAGCACGGCCACCGGTTCGTCGACGAGACCGACACCTACTGCGTGATGCCGCACCTCATCGGCCGCCAGCCCGAGGGCAGGTGCTGGGCGGTCTTCGACGATGCCGCGCTGCAGAAGGTCGCCGACGGCGGGTACGTCGACCCTTACGGCCTCGGTGTCGACCTGGAGTCGAACTGGACCGCAGCCATGCTGCGCAGGCAGATAGAGGCCGGCGTCGTGACGTCCGGCGCCACCCTGGCCGAACTCGCCGCGCGCACGGGTATCGCAGCCGCGGGACTCGAGGCGACCGCTGAGCAGTGGAACGCCGATGTCGCGGGCGGACGCGACACGGTCTTCGAGAAGCAGGGGACGCTGGCGCCGGTCTCGACCGCCCCGTTCTACGCCGTGGAGCTGCGGCCGGCCATCATCGGCATCACCTTCGCCGGGCTCCGGATCGACCACGAGGCCCGAGTGCTCGACACGGCGGGCCGCCCGATTCCGGGCCTGTTCGCAGGCGGCGAGGTGGTCGGCGGTCTCGACGCCGATGTGTACGCCGGAGGCGGCACCTCCATCGGCAACGCCCTCGTCTTCGGCCGCACCGCCGCCCGGACGGCGACCGGGGGAGCGGCGTAGTGGCCCCGGCGCTTCCCGCCCCCGGTGACCGGAGCACCCAGGAGGTCGCGGACCGCCTGGCCATCCACGAGCTCTACGCCCGCTACGCCCAGGCAGCCGATCTGGCGGACGGCGCGGCCTACGCCGACTGCTTCACCGAGGACGGTTGGACCGACATCTCCTCCTTCGGCCACACCGCCGAGTCCTTCCAGGCGAGGGGTTTGGACATCCTCGACGAGACCGGGAAGGTACGCGGTCGCGCCCGTCTGCGCGCCATCGCGACCAAAGCCTCCGGCGCACCGCTCTACCACCACCTCACGGTCAACGTCCTTGTCACCTCCTACGACGGGGACCGGGCCACTGGCGCGGCATACTTCGTCGTGCTCTCGCCCGACGGTCGCGTCCACCAGTTCGGGCGCTACGAGGACGTCATCGTCCGCGACACCGACGGACAGTGGCGGTTCGCGGAGCGGAGGGACCTCGCGGCGTACAACTCCGGCACGACCCTTCCCCAGGGCTGAGTCCGGCACGGCGAGGGAGGCATTCCACGGCCACCTGCCCACACGACGCTGATCGCGGGGTGTGGGCAGGTGCAATGTGCCGGGCGTCCGGGGGAGACAGGTCGTCAGGCCGGCCGGGAGGCGTGGCGGACGGGCAGAGCGGTGAGACCGTAGGTGGTGAAGTAGGTCCGGGTGGTGACCTCGCCGTCGAGGTCGAGGTCGGGCAGGTGGTCGAGGATGTACTCGAGCACAATGGTGATCTCGAGTTTGGCCAGTGCCTCGCCGATGCAGCGGTGGCGGCCGAAGCCGAAGGTCAGGTGGCCGTGGACGCCGGGGCGGTCGGGGTCGAAGCGGTCGGGGTTCTCGAACTTCTCCGGGTCGTAGTTACCGGCGCCGAAGGTGAGCATCACCTTCTCTCCGGGGCAGATTCCGACGCCTCGCACCTCGGCGTCCTTGCGGGCGGTGCGGCCCATGTTCCAAACCGGCGGATTGATACGCAGCGACTCGTCGATGACCTTGGCCAGCACGGAGCGGTCGGCCCGCAGCGTAGCCATCAGACCCGGTTCGGCGAGCACCCGGTGCACGGTGTTGGCGATGCCGTCGACGGTGGTGCCGTGACCGGCCACGATGAAGACGATGCACAGACCGAGCAATTCGGCGTCGGTGAGCGGCGCACCCTCGACCTCTCCCTGCATGATCTTGCCGAGGACGTCCTCGGCAGGCTTCCCGCGGCGCTTGCTGATCTCCTCCCTGACGACGGCCTCGACGGCGGCGGCCGCCCGGCGCGCGCGGTCCTGATCGGCCGTGTCGCCCGTGGAGGCCATCCACTCGTCGACGATGTCGGAGATGTGGTTCCAGTCCTGGTCGAAGCCCAGGATCGCCGAGATCGAGGAGGTCGGGACCTTGCGGGCGACGTCGGCGACGAGGTCGCCGCGGCCTCCCGCGACCAGCCCCGCGAAGGCATCCTCGACGATCCGCTCGATCACCGGGCGGTAGCTCTCGACGGTCTTCGGGGTGAAGTAGGGCACGAGGAACCGGCGCCACGGTGTGTGCAGAGGCGGGTCGACCTCGGCGAGCGGGAGCATCACCGACTTTCCGGTGGACGGGATGGTGTGGCCCTGTTCGACGGTGTAGGTCTCCCAGTCATTGGCAGCCGCGGTGATGTCGGCGTATTTCGTCAGCATCCAGAATCCGCCGACCGCGTCGCTCCACGCGACGGGACACTTCGCCTGTACGTCTTTCAGCGTCTCGAAAAGATGTGGGGCGAGAGAACGATCGGTGTTGTCCAGGTAGTACGCGTGCTCGGACTTACGGCTCTCGGTCATGGAGGATCCTTGTCGTGCGCGCTTAAACCAAACAGCGTTACAGTAAAGTGGTACGTGATACTCGGACAAGGCGGCTGACGGCGGCAGACGCGCCGTCAGCCACCCTCAGGTGCGCTCCCGCAGCCGGGCGGCGACCCGGGCGCGGGCGTTCTCGTCGAGGTCGTACGGCGTGACGAGGGTGAACCGGTCGAAGACGTCGCCGTACCGCGTGGCCAGGGTGTCCGCCGCCTCCTCCGGGGTGCCGACCGCCGCGAACTCGTACAGCACCTCGTCGTCGACCGCCGCGGTCATGGCCTTCCAGTCGCCCGCGCGGGACAGGGCGTGGAGCCGTACACCGAGCTCGCCCCATCCATGCGCCTCGAGCACCGGCCGGTAGGACGGGGTCGAGGCGTAGAACGCGATCTGGTTCCGGGTCGCCTCCGCCGCCCCGGAGATCTGCTCGGGTGTCGAACCGGTGGCCACGAACGGCCCGCCGACCCGCTGGAAGTCCGGACGCCGGGAAAGCCGTCGGCCACGCTCGAGGGCCGTGAGGGTGTGTTCGCGGAGATAGCGCTCGGTGAGGAAGCTGTGGAACAGGATGCCGTCACCGACCTCTCCGGCCACTTCGGTCATCAGGTCGCCGACAGCCGCGACGACGACCGGTGGTGTGCCGTGACCGTGCGGGGCCGGCGTGAACATCGGTGTCATCAGCGTGTGCGAGTAGAACCGGCCCTCGAAGGCGAGGCGCTCACCGGTCTCCCAGGCGGACCAGATGGCGCGGAGGGCCTGAACGTACTCGCGCATACGGGCGGCCGGCTCGGACCAGGGCATCGAGAAGCGCCGGGTGATGTGCGCGCGTACCTGGGTGCCGAGTCCCAGCATGAAGCGGCCGCCCGAGAGCCGTTGCAGGTCGTGAGCCATCGAGGCGACGTTCATCGGGCTGCGGGCGAAGGCCACCGCGATGCCGGTGCCCAGGCCGATCCGCTCGGTCGCGGTGGTGGCCACGGCGAGTTGCAGGAACGGATCGCGGTCGAGCTCGCTTGCCCAGACGGCGTCGTACCCGGCTTCCTCGGCCATGCGTGCCGCCGCGGCCGGATCGGCGCCGCCCTTGATGGGCAGCGCGGTGTCGACGTGCACGGCCATGCTCATGCCTCCCCGCTGATCGCCGCGGCCAGGGCGTCGGCCCCGCCGATCTTGCTGCTCACCTCGTCGGCCGCGTCGACCAGCCGGGCCGCGATCCGCTCGACCTCGGCGCCGTCGAGGTGCTGGCGGAAGCCCCGGACGGCGAGGCCGAGTTCGACCTTCCGGGGGCCGAAGACGGGTGCCACGAGCATTCGGACGTCGTACGCGGTGCGCTGGTCGAGTGTGGGGTCGAACTGTTCCCCGCGCAGTCTTCTCATGACACTGCCGAGTTCGTCCTCCGGTGGATGGCGCAGTTGCCGGCTCACCGCGTGCTCGAGCTGGTCGTAGTCGTCGTCGCCGATCGCGACGGACCAGCGACGCCGGCGGGTGCGCCGGAGCGCGGCCTCGCCGATCGCGGCCCGGGCCGGGTCCTTCGGGAGCCAGCCCTCGGTGCCGTCCGGGTCCCAGGCGACGAATACCGAGCCGACCGGGAACACGAACGGGGTGCGGTAGCCCACCCGCGAGGAGGTGTAGTCGGCGTTCGGGGAGTCGGCGATGGCAAGGCACACCGACTGCTGGTCGACCGTCCCGACGGCCAGGCATTCGAGGTCGAGTTCCCTGGCGAGCCGCTCCATGTGCGGACGGGCGCGACCCGTCAGTTGGATCAACTCGACGAGGTCACGCTCGGGTGCAGCCATCAGTGACGGCGTCGTGAATCCGCCGTACCCGCCGCGGAAGAACACCAGCGGCGGCCCCGGCCGGAGCTCGGAGAGCTGGTTGACCTCGCCGACGACGATGAAGTGGTCGCCCGCCTCGTACCGCTGCGCGAGCGAGCAGTCGATCCAGGCGAGAGCCCCGTCGATGACAGGTGCACCGGACGGCGCCGGGAACCACTTGATCCCACTGAACTTGTCGGCACCCTTGGTCGCCATCATCCGGCACACGTCCTCCTGGTCGGCGCCGAGGATGCTCACGCAGAACTGCCGGGCGGCCTCGATCTGCGGGTAGGTGCTCGATGTGCGCGCAGGCATGAACCCCACCAGCGGTGGATCGAGCGAGACCGAACTGAACGTCCCCACCGCCATGCCGTGGGGCTGACCCTCCGCGTCGAGCGCTGTGACGACCGCGACGCCGGTGGGAAATTGTCCGAGGACGTCGCGGAAGTAGCGCGAGTCCTGTGGCGGGGCGGTCGCCTGGCCGTAGTTGCTCACATCGCACCTCACTGGGACGGCAACAACTTAATCTAACAATATTTGATTCTATGGCCAAGGGGAGAGGGGAAGTGGGGCCGGGTAGGCGCGGGCCCGCAGGGTGAGCGGCGGGGCCTTGGCCCGATAATCAAATGCCGTTAGGCTGAGTTGATCCGGCCGGGAAGGCCGTTTGCGCACTCAGCGAAGGGATCGACGTGGGAGCGGTATGGCAGGCCCTGTGCGGCCGACTCGGAACGAAGTACCCGATCATGCAGGACGGCATGGGCCCGTCACCCACCACCTCGCTGGCGACCGCCGTGTCAGCGGCCGGCGGGCTCGGCTCGGTCTCGACACCGGGCCTGCTCACACCCGAGGCCGAACTGCGCAAGAAACTGCGCGACCGGATGGAGCAGGTGGCGGTCGACGCGCAGGGCTCCTTCGCCGTCAACATCCCGGTCGGAACCCTCTCCTCCGGCGAGATGCTCCCCGCCTCCGAGGCATGCATCGACGAGGCGATCCGGGTCAAGCTCGCCGGCGGTCCGGTCGGCGAGCGCTTCGCCGCCATCACCACCTCGGCGGGTTTCCCCGGTGGCTTCACCGAGCGCATCAAGGAAGCCGGCCTTCTCCACATCCACAAGGTGGGCTCCGTGCGTCACGCCGTCAAGGCCGCCGAGGCCGGCGTCGACGTCGTCATCGCCTCGGGGTACGAGATGGGCGGTCATACACACCTCCGGCCGGTCTCCACGATGGTGCTCGCCCCACAGGTGATCGCGGAGGTCGACATCCCTGTCATCGTCTCCGGCGGCATTCACGACGGTTACGGACTTGCCGCGATGCTCGCCATGGGCGCCGCCGGTATCGCCATGGGCACCCGGTTCATCGCGACCGAGGAACACGAGTGGCACCGGAACTACAAGCAGTACATCGTCGACTCGCGCGAGTGGGACGACATGACCTACCAGGGCTACTACGCGCCCAGCCGCGGCCTCAGGAACAAGGCCCTCCTGGAGGACCTGCCGGCCGTCAAGGCCACGGGCATCCCGGTCGACGAGCTCAACCAGTGGAAGGAGGACCGGGGTTACCTGGCCCAGATGGAGGGCGACACGGAGGCCGGCATCGTCGTCGCCGGTCAGGTCGCAGCCGCCATCAAGGACATCGTGCCGGTCAGGGTGCTCCTGGAGCGGATGATGGACCAGGCCATCGACCTCCTCGAGAACACCTCGGCATCGCTCGCGGCCCTCAAGGCCACCCGCGCCTGAACCTTTCGCCGCAGGCCGACGGCCCGGTCCCGATGCGGGGCCGGGCCGTTCGTCGTCCCGTTGCTGCGATCAGTCAGGCGTGCCGGGCGGACGACCGGTCCGGCGGAGCGAGATCCCGCGGCCGATCCGGCTGAACGGCCGTCCGGCACGGCAGAGGAGCGAGGTGCTCCGGGACGACCCGCGGGCCGGGGGTGAACCGGATCGGCATGACGGTCCAGCCGTTGACCAGGGGGATGATCGGCCGGTGGACGAGAGCCTCGCGGTCGATGGCGAAGTCCGGCATCCGGCGGAGCACGGCGCGGACCACTTCCACCAACTCGGCCCTGGCGAGATACGCGCCGACACAGCGGTGCACGCCGAGCCCGAACGCCACATGCTTGTGCGCGTTCGAGCGGTCGGGATCGACGGTCTCCGCATCCGGGAATACCGTCTCGTCGCGGTTGGCCGAGCCGATGCCGAGGAAGAGCCGGTCGCCCGGCCGGAGCGCGACGTCGCCGAGGGTGGTCGGCGCGACGACGGTGCGGGCCGCCCCGGTACCGGGGCTGTACAGCCGCAGGAGCTCGTCCGTCGCGCTGGGGACGGCGTCGGGATCCTCGATCAGCCGCAGACGCAGCCCGGGATGCGCGTCCAGGTGCTCGACGACGTTCGAGATCTGCGCCGTGGTGGTGTCGACGCCTCCGGTGAGCAGCATGAACACCAGCTCGGCGACCAGGTCGTCGTCGATCGGTCGCCCGTCGACCTCGGCCTCCAGGAGCGCCGTGCACACGCCCGGGGGGCCGGCGCCGCGGGCACGCCATTCGGCGACCAGTTCCCGCATCTCCCGCATCACGCCGACGATCGCCCGCGCCGAACCCTTCACGTGGCCGGCGCCCTGGTGCAGCGCGTGCGCGTAGTGCTGCCAGCGCTCGAGAGGCAGGCCCAGCAGGTCGACGATGACCAGCGGCGGCAGCATCGCGCCGAGGTCGCCGACGACGTCCATCCGGCCCGACTCGATGGTGCGGTCGAGAATCCAGTCGACGATCGTGGTGAGACGGGGAACGTATTCGCGGACCGTGCGGGCGGAGAAGTACGGGGCGATGAGCCGGCGGTAGATCAGGGAGGCCGGCGGGTCCATCTCCATCATCCCGAGCCGCGAGGCCGTGACCGGCACGGTGGCACCGCCCACGATCCTGCCGTCGAACTCCAGCTCGCGACCTGACGCGAACGTCTCGGGTTCCTGGAGCACGCGGCGGACGTCGTCGTACCGCGTGACGGCGTAGAACCCGCCGTGCTGCGGCGACTGCCCGACCGGGCACCTGGTGCGCATCCCGGCGTAGATCTCGGGCCACCGCTCGGCGAACCGGGGGGAGTGGTGGTCGAAGGGCTCCTGAGCGTGGGCCGACGTCACAGGACCCCTCCCTGGGCCGGTCGCACCCGCTCGCCGGTCAGCCGGGGCAGGTCGCCCGGGTCGCTGCCCTCACGCTCTCCGCGTCGGTACGCCATCGTCATCGAGTAGAAGCCGTTGGTCAGCGGGATTTTTTCGTAGGACCGGACCGCGGTGATCTCGTAGTCGGGGATGCGGCGCAGCAGTTCGCCGAGGAACAACTCGGCGTTGGTGGAGGCCAGCAACGCGCCCGGGCAGCGGTGGACACCGCCGCCGAAGGCGAGGTGCGGGTTGGGCGAGCGGGTGATGTCGGGGGTCTCGGGGTCGCGGAAGACGTCCTCGTCGAAGTTGCCCGACGCATAGGAGAGCAGCACCCGGTCCCCGGGCTGGAACGCGTGGCCGCCGACCTCGACCGGCTGGTTGACGGTACGGGCCAAGCCTGGCGACGGCGCGTGGTACCGCATCATCTCGTCGACCGCGGTCGGCAGGATCGACGTGTCGGCCGCGAGCCGTGCCCGGTCCTCCGGGCGGTCGTAGAGGTGTTTGAGCATGTGCGCGATGGTCGCGATCGTGGTGCCCTCACCGCCGAGCAGCAGCATGTTGACGAGCTCGGTGACCCACTCGACGCCGAGCGGTTCGCCGTCGACGACGGCGTCGTTGAGACCGCTGATCAGTCCGGGCCGAGGCGTGATGCGCTGACGCTCGACCTCCTTGCGCACGTCCTCGCGCATCCAGACGGCACCCTCGCCGCGGTCCTCGGTCTGCCGGACCATCCGTTCGGCGACGTCGGCGTAGGCCGACCAGCGCTCCAGCGGAATGCCCAGGAGGTCGAGGATGACGATGGCCTGGAACGGCCCGGCGAGATCGGTGATGATGTCGCACTCACCCGCCTCGACGATCCGGTCGATCGCCCACGTCGCGATCTGCCGGATGCGCTCGCGGCCGCGAGCGATGGCCTGGCGGGTGAACCAAGGGGTCAGCAGCCGGCGGTACTTCAGGTGCTCCGGCGGGTCCATCTCGAGAATGCCGACCCGCACCGGCTGGTGCGGGATCGAGACACCGAGGCCCTTGTCGGCGCCGTCCGCGTGCCAGGACCGCTCGGAGGAAAACACCTGGTGGTTGCGGAGCGCCTCGGTGATGTCGGCGTGTTTCGTCAGCACGTAGTAGCCGCCGTGCCGGTCGGAGTGGACGACCGGGCACGTCCGGCGGGCCTCCGCGAGGATCTCCCGCCAGCGTTCGGCATGGGCCTCGGAGGTGTGGTCGAAGGGTTCGGGCGTCATCTGCACCCCTATTAATCAACCAGTATTGGGTTTAGGATGCTAGGCATGCCGGACAAGGGGTGTCAACGAGAGTCGAAACCATCGGCCGGACGCATGGAGGGCTGCGTCGCCGTCGTCACGGGAGGCTCGCGGGGGATCGGGCTCGGGATCGCGCGCCGCTTCCACGAGCTGGGCGCGCGGGTCGTGCTGTGTGCCCGCAACGCCGACAACGCGATGGCCGCGGCGCACGCCCTCGACCCCTCGGGCGAGACCGCGCTCGGTGCGGGCGTGCACGTCTCCGACGAGGACGCCGCCCGGACCCTGCTGGCGGATGCGCGTGGCCGCTGGGGCGCACTCGACGTGCTGGTCAACAGCGCCGCGGTCAACCCGCACTTCGGCCCGACCCGCTCGGTCGACCACGGCCGCTGGCAGAAGATCATGGAGGTCAACCTGTGGGCCCCGCTGCGGTGGACGCAGCTGGCGCTCGAGGAAGGGCTGGGTGCGACGCGGCCCGGCTCGGTCCTGATGGTTTCCTCCAACCTCGCCGACACCCCTGGCAGCCCGTCGGGCGTGTACGGCATGAGCAAGGCGGCGCTCAACTACCTGACCGCGCAGCTCGCGGTCGAGCTCGGCCCGCGGGTGCGGGTGAACGGCATCGCGCCGGGCGTCGTGAACACCCGGTTCGCCGCGCCGCTGGTCGCTTTCGGCGAGAAGGTCTACGGGCGCTGGCCGGTGCCGCGCTTCGGTGAGCCCGAGGATGTGGCGGCGGCCGCCGAGTTCCTCGCGACCGAGGCGTCGTCGTGGGTCACCGGACAGGTGCTGACCGTCGACGGCGGGGCGCTGCTCGGCGGCGACGAGTTCTCCGCGCTGGAGGTCTCCTGATGGCCTCGGTGACGACTGTCGACCACGGCGGCGGAGTCCTCGAAGTCCGGCTCGACGAGCCCGAGCGGTTCAACACCCTCGAAGCGGTGATCGTCCAGGAGCTGCACGACGTGCTCTCCGGCCTGGCGCCGCGCACCGACGTGCGCGTCCTGGTGCTGACCGGGGCAGGCAAGCACTTCTGTGCCGGTGCCCACCTCGGGGGTCACGGCGCGGCGCCCGGCGGTGACGGGTCGAGGACGATCCCGGACTGGATGTCAGTGCAGGAGCACATCGCGACCCTCGTGACCCGGCTGCGCTCGCTGCGGATGCCGGTCGTGGCGGCGGTCCAGGGCGCGGCGTCAGGTGGCGGATTCGCGCTGGCGCTCGCCTCCGACGTCCGGGTCTGCGCCGACGACGCCCGGTTCAACGCGGCGTTCGTCAAGGTCGGCCTCTCCGCCTGCGACATCGGGGTGAGCTGGCTGCTGCCCCGGCTGATCGGGGCGTCGCGCGCCTTCGAGCTGTTGCTCACCGGCCGCTTCGTCGAGGCCGAGGAGGCCGACCGGATCGGCTTGGTCTCGCGGCAGGTGCCCCGTGCGGAACTCCTGGACACCGCCCTCGAGGTGGCCCGCGCGATCGCCGCGCACTCGCCCTACGGTGTCCGGATGACCAAGCAGGTGATGTGGTCGCAGCTGGAGATCTCCAGTCAGGTCGCCGGCCTCGACCTCGAGAACCGCACCCAGGTGTCCGCTGCCGTCACCGCCGACCATCGCGAGGCCGTCGCGGCCTTCCTCGACAAACGGGACCCGGTCTTCCAGAACCGGTAGACCGGGCTACTCCAGCAGGGCTCCGGCCAGGGTGCTCGCGGCGTCCAGAGGCAGGGTGCCGGGGGCACCGAGGACCTGCAGGCACACGTGGTCCGCGCCTGCGTCGTGGTGGGCGCGGACGCGGTCTGCGATCTGTTCCGGAGTCCCCCAGGCGACGAGGGCGTCGATCAACCGGTCGCTGCCCCCGCCCGCGATGTCGTCGGGGGTGAAGCCGAGGCGGAGCCAGTTGTTCACGTAGTTGGGCAGCCCGAGGTAGATCGCGAGTGCTTCCCGGGCGGTGGCGCGGGCCGAGGCCGGGTCGGTGTCGAGGATCACCCCCTGCTCGGGCATCACTCGGGCGTGGCCACCGACGGCCGCGCGTATCTCCGCGGTGTGCTCGGGAGTGACGAGGTACGGGTGCGTGCCGAGCGACCGCTCGGCACAGAGCGCGAGCATTCTCGGGCCGTGGGCGCCGATGATCCGGTCCTCGGGCGGCACAGGGGTGGCCGATGCGTCCAGCTCGTCGAGGTAGCCGTTCATCCTGGCCAGCGGTTTTTCGTACTTGCCGAGTCCGGACCGCTCGACCATCGGTCCGTGGCTCACGCCGAGGCCGAGCAGGAAGCGTCCGGGGTGCGCCGCGTCGAGGCGGGCGAACTCCGTGGCCGACTCAGACGGCGGGTTGGCCCAGATGTTGGCGATGCCGGTCGCGACGACGACCCGCGAGGTGGCCTCGAGGAGCACCGTGGCGGTGTCGAAGGTGCGCCGAAGACCGCCGGGATACCAGAGCGCGGCATAGCCCATCTCCTCCAGCGCGGCGGCGGCGTGGGCGACGAGGGCGCGGTCGCCGAGGCGGAACGCGCCGGCCCAGATGCCGACCGTCCGTCCCGGCCCGCGCAGTGGGCGGGGGCTCATGCGACGGGCTCGAACGTGGTGGTGGCGGCCCGGACGGCGCCGGCGAACGCCGCCACCTGGGCCCCGACCCGGCCGAACTGCTCGTCGATCGCGGGGTCGACGCATCGCCCGTCGCGGAAGGCGGCTCCTTGGGCAACCACGGCCGCGCCGTACGGCGTCGGAAAGCCGCGCAGGGCGTGCGCGACGGTGCGGAGCTGGTCGATGACCGCGACGGCGGCCTGCTTGCCGTAGGCGACGCCGATGCAGCCGACCGGCACGGCGTCGAGGTAGGGGCGCGGGTCGCCCGCGAGGTCCTCGGCGTAGTCGAGGGCGTTCTTGACCAGGCCCGACACCGATCCGTGGTAACCGGGACTCGAGACGATCAGTCCGTTGGCCACGCGCAACGCCTCCACCAGCCTTGTCGCCTGGGGCGAGCGCGCAGTGTGCTGCTCGTAGAAGGGCAACGCGATGTCGTGGGCGGTCAGGCACAGCGTGCGGGCACCGGCGGCCGCGGCCGCCGCGAGTGCGGAGCGCAGTCCCGCCTCGGAGCTGGAGTTGCTCCGGATCGTGCCACCGATGCCGACGACCAGCGGTCGTTCGTCGAGCGGATGTTCAGGCATACCAATAAACTAACAGTGGTTGATTCATGCTGGCAAGGATCAGCGGACCGCCATGGTCTCCGGGTGCCGCCGGACGACGAACCACATCACACTCGCGGCACAGGCCGTGGCGGCCAGCATCGCGGTGGCCATCGCGACGCCGTCGGCCCCGCCCAGGCCCACAACCGGCGCCACGACGCTGCCGATGACGAACTGCATGAACCCCATCAACGCGGCTGCGGTGCCGGCCCGGTGGCCCTGCCGGTTCAGAGCCAGCGCCTGGCTGTTCGGCATGCTCAGTCCATACCCGGCGACCGACAGCGCCAGGACCGCGACGACGGCGACCAGCGGTCCCTCGCCAAAGACCAGCAGCGGGAACAGCAGCGCCGAGCTCACCAGACCGAGCACGGTGGCGCACGTGAGCACGTTCGCCGGCCCGAAGCGCCGGATCAGCAGCGGGTTCACCTGGGCCAGGACCGTCAGACCGACCGCGTTGGCGGCGAAGACCAAGGCGAACTGCTGCTGGCTCAGCCCGAACCGGACCTGGAGGACGAACGACGCCCCCGAGACGTAGCTGAACAGGGTCGAGAACATCAGCCCCCCGACCAGGATCAGGGAGAGATACGTCGGGTCGCCCAGCAGCGTGCGGTACGACGCACGGACGGCCGTGAACGTCGCCTGACCGCGGCGTTCGGGCGGCAGCGTCTCGGGGAGCGATGTCGCGGCCACGACGAGCAGCAACACGCCGAGACCGGCGAGTGCGAGGAATATGAACGGCCATTCGGCGACCGTGAGCACTCCGCCGCCGATGGTGGGGGCGAGCACCGGGGCCACTCCGATGACGAGGAACATCCGCGACATGACCCGCGCGTAGCCCGAACCCGCGAACAGGTCGCGCACGGTGGCCATCGCCACCACGGCGACCGCGGCGCACGACAGGCCCTGCAGCAGCCGGGTACCGGCGAGCAGATCGGGGTCGCGCGCGACGAAGCAGAGCAGCGAGGCGACAATGTGCCCGACGAGGCCGACCAGCACGGGGCGGCGGCGGCCGAACGCGTCCGCCAGCGGTCCGGCGACCAGCTGGCCCAGTGCCAGGCCGACCAGCACCCCGGTGAGGGACAGCTGGACCTGCGAGGGCGTCGCGTCCAGGGCGCGGGCCATCTCGGGCAGGGCCGGGAGGTACATGTCCATGGTGAAGGGCGACACCGACATCAGCAGCGCGACGACCACGACCATTCTGGTTGCGCTCGCTGCCGAGCGTGCCGGTGCGCCCGATGCCGGGTCCGGGTTCGGTGGCGCCCCTGCAGCGGGGTCGACCGGCCGAGTGCGTGGGGGATCGGTCTGGTCCTCGGGCACTGGGGCACTGTCCTTTCCGTGCAATGAGATGGTGGTCGTGATGAGCCACGCCGAGGTCCTGACCGTTCACGAGGACACGATGCAGCCGGTGCACGCGATCTGAGGCCAGGCCAGGAAATGGACCGGGCATACAACGCCGATGGATTAAGGTTCATGGGGACGAGAGCCCGGAGATGAGGAGAGTTCCGCATGGCCCGACCGAAGGTCCCGCTGATCTCGCGCCGCAAGGCGCTTGAGGCGGCGCTCGAGATCGTTGACACCGAGGGTCTCGATGCCCTGAGCATCCGGCGTCTGGGCGAGGCCCTGAAGGTCAACGGTGCCTCGCTCTACCACCACTTCCGCAACAAGGACGAGATCCTGGTCGGGGTCACCCAGCTCGCACTGGCCGACGTGGCGACCCCGCGTACCGAGAACGAGAACTGGCGGATCTGGCTGCCGCTCAACGCCTACCGCACCCGGCAGGCGTTGATCTCCCACCCGGAGCTGATCCCGGTGATGCTGCGCCGTGCACCGCTGGGCATCGGTCTGGCGGAGGTCGAGGCGAGCGTGCAGCGACTGCAGTCCGAAGGCGTGCCGCTGCCTATGATCTCGCCGCTGATGGAGAGCCTGGAACTGCTGGCGATCACCAGTGCGTTGCAGGAGAGCGGCCGGGCCGGTCCCATGGAGGGTGAGGACAGTGAGATCGCCACCCCGTCGCTGCACGCGGCCATCGAGGCGCGTGGCATGAGCTCCGAGGAACTCTTCCAGGTGATGGCCTCCTCGATGATCTCGATCATCGAGAGCACCATCCAGCTGAAGGAGACCCGGCTGGCGGCCGAGCGGCTCTCGAAGGCCTGAGGAGCCGGAAAGCCGCTGGTGGGGAGGGGTGAACATGTGGCCGGGCGCGCCCCGCGTCCGAGGCGCGCCCGGCAGGGTGTGCGTCGGACGCCCGGCGTACGTCAGCCGACGAGATGGAGACCGCCGTGGCTCTGGACCGTCCCGGCCGGCCCGGCGTCGACCGCGGTCCGGAGCTCGAGGGGCAGGCCGGCCTCGACGGTGAGCAGGTGCAGCGGCCAGTTGCCGACCTGCCCTACGCCGGCGGTATGGAGCGCCGACTTGTAGCTGCCACGCAGATGCGCAAGTGCGGCCTCGGCAGAGGGCGCTTTCATGGACAGGCGCACCGTGGCGGTGTCGGCGCTGATGGTCACTTCGGGGAACATCCAGTCCAGACCCGCACGTACCGACGCGGCGACGGCAGCAGGATCCGCCACGGCCGGTAGGAAGGCCGGCCTCGTCGCTCCGAATCTGGCGGTGTACATCGACCAGCCCATGGGCCTGACCTCTCCTGTGCTGCCGGCGGCAGCGGGCATGGGAAGAACTGACAATGTGCTGATGGCGCCCCTTCTCTTCGGGGGCACGGTCGCGGCGGGGCGTGGCCGCACGGGTCACTCCGAGGACGGCGCCTCGATGATCCGTCCGTCCGGCAGGTAGATGACCCCCGGGTAGTCAGGCATGCTGGCGGGCTCGTCGTCGGCGAGCAGTTCCCGGGCCTCGGCCTTGTCGTCGTCGGTGAGCGGGCGGGTGTTGGTCGTGAACTCGACCATGTTGCCGTCCGGGTCCCTGGTGTAGATCGAGGTGATGAACTCGTGGACGACCTCGCTCACCTTCTGGCCATGGGACAGCCAGTGCTGCTTCTTCGCCTCGAGCTCGTCGAGGCCCTCCACCTCGAAGGCGACGTGGTTGATCCACCAGGGCAGACCGAGTCCGACGGAAATCGAGGGATCCCAGTCCTCGTCCTGCTCGAAGCCGTTGAGGTGGAGGTCCCAGAGCACGAAGTACGAGCCGGAACCCTTGGCGGTCTCGTAGAAGACGTGCTTGGTCCAGCCGGCCTTGGACCCGCCCATGGCCTGACGCTTGACGATCTTCACGAGCTCGAAGCCCATGACTTCGGTATAGAACCTGTGCGACACGTCGAAGTTCTTCGGGGTGATGGCCAGGTGGTGAATCACGGCCCCTCCTCGCGCTGGAAGACGTCCCGATTACTGGGGGTGCCTCCACAGTGGCTTACACAACATCGATTGTCAAAGGCTTGACGTAATGGAAGTACTTGTCAAAGCCTTGACGTGTAATCGCGACGCACGTCAGCATTCGCCCATGTCTGACCAGATGACAGCCCATCCGGCCGATACCGCCGCCACTGTGATCAGATCCGTGGCTCCCGTGCGCCGGCGCAGGGGCCTCGATTGGGCGGAGTTCTCCCGCCACTGGCGTGAGGAGCACGCCGCGATCGCCAGGCGGCTGCCGGGCATGGTGGGTTACACCCAGGGGCACGCGATCCCCGAGGAGCAACCGCAAGAACGTCCGGCAAGCTGGGAGTACGACGGGGTGGCACTGGCGTCGTTCCCGGATCTCGGGGCCATCGAGGTACTCAGATCCCATCCGGATTACCGTGCCCGCGCCGTGCCGGACGAGGCGGAGTTCACCGACCGGTCCAGCATGGCTGCGGTACTGCTGGCGCACTGCTTCGGCGAGGCGCCGGACCCGGTGGCCGACGGGCGCACGCTGATGGTCTTCGCGCGGACGGCGAGCACCGGCGAACGCGCCGGCCGGACGCTGGTCCGGGCCCTCGATGCTGTACCCGGGGCGGACGCGGCCATCGGGCACCGGTGGAGCACGGCGATGGACGCCGACCCGGGGCTCTCGCCGCGCGGCGCGTCGGATCGGCCGTACTCCGGGCTGCTGGAGGCCTGGTTCCGGGACGCCGCCTCGGCCGCCGAAGTCGCGCTGGCGGTGGCGGCCGACGCCGCTCTGCTGCCGTTGAAGGTGTCCTGCCTGGTGGTGCGTGAGAACCGGGTCATCTGAGGCGTCGCCCAAGCGCTGTCCGATCCGTTGACCACTTAACCCGATGCTGTTAGGTTTTCGCCCGCTCGGCCACGTGACTGAGGGCATATGACGGCTCGGGATGCCGCACCTCCACCTCCACTTCCACCACCAGCGAGGGAGCACGAGTGGTCACTCATCTGACGGACTGGGTCACCTACAACGCGGACCGCTACGGGTCCGAGGTCGCCGTGGAAAGCCTTGACACCGGCCGGCAGGTTACCTGGATCGAACTCGAGGACCGGATCGCCCGGCTCAGCTCGGTGCTGGTCGATCTCGGTATTCGGCACGGTGACCGGGTCGGACTGATCGCGGACGACGACTGGCGCGTCCTGGCCCTGCAATTCGCCTGCATTCGGACGGGTGCGATCTTCGTGCCGTTCAACTGGAGACTGACGGTCAACGAGATCGAGGTGCTCTGCAACGACGCCGAACTCGGGCTGCTGATCCACGACGCGACCTGGCAGGACACCGCGACCAAGCTCGGCGAGCACCTCGGGGTGCAGCTGGCTGGCTGGTCGTGCGCCGATGTCCGCAACGACATCGACGCGCTGATGGACCTGGCGACGCCGATCCGCAGCACCGGCCACTACGCCGGCGACCAGATCGCCCAGATCCTGTACACCTCAGGAACCACGGGCCTTCCCAAGGGAGCGCTGATCACGCTCGGCGGGCTGGCCTGGCACGCGATGAACGTCCAGCACGAGATGCGCATCGGAAGCCCACCGGCCCGCTACCTCAGCGCGTTGCCGCTCTTCCACGCGGCCGGCCTCAACGCAATCGTCAACCCGACGCTGATGGCCGGCGGCCGGATCGGCATCCTGCGCCGCTTCGACCCCGCCCGGACGGCCGAACTGCTCGGCGACAAGAGGCACGGCTTCACCCACTTCAACGCCGCGCCGGTGATGTACCGGATGGTGATGGAGAACGTATCCGGTCCGGCCGACTTCTCCCACATCCACGCCGGCATGGTCGGCGGCGGTGCGATCCCGACCGACGTCGGCTCCTACTTCAGTGAGCGTGGCCTCGAGCTGCAGGCCGGTTGGGGCGCCACCGAGATGGGGCCGAGCGTGACGCTGATGCCGAAGGCATCGCGTGTGGCGAAGGCGCACACGGTCGGGTTCCCCGTCCAGCACGTCCAGATCCGCATCGTCGACCCCGCTACCAACGAGGAGGTCGCCTCGGGTGAGGTCGGCGAGGCGTGGGTCCGCGGCCCTTCCATCTCGCCCGGTTACTGGCGTCGCGATCCCGAGACCGATGAGGACAGCGTGGCGGGCTGGTTCAAGTGCGGTGACGCCGTCTCGATCGACGAGGAAGGCTTTGTCGTGCTGCGGGGCCGGTTCAAGGACATGTACAAATCCGGCGGCGAGAACGTCTTCTGTGCCGAGGTCGAGCGAGTCATCGCCAGTCACCGCGACGTTCAGGACGCGGCGGTCGTCGGGATGCCGCACGAGAAGTGGGGCGAGGTCGGGTACGCCGTGGTGGTCCCCGAAACGGGCCGCACGGTCGACGAGTCCGATCTGATCGCACACGTGGCCTCACGCCTGGCCAAGTACAAGGTGCCGACGAAGGTCGTCGTCGTCGAGGACTTCCCGCGCAACGTCACCGGGAAGATCCAGAAGAACGTACTGCGCGACCAGCTCAGCTGACATCGCGTCGCACGGAGGCAATCCGAGCCGCAGAAACCACAGGACAGCAGGACCACGGCACGAAAGGAACGTATGTGAGCGCCAGGGATCTTCACGAGCAGGCCGAGCGGGCACTGGAACTGGTCTGGCAGCCGCTCACGATCAAGAACGTCACGCTCCGCAACCGCATTGTCCGGTCCGCGCACGGCACCGGCTTCGCCCGGGGCCTGGTGACGGACACACTGAAGGCCTATCAGCTCGAACGGGCCCGGGGTGGCGTCGCACTCGGGTTCGGTGAGGGCGGGCAGGTCCACTGGAGCTCACCCGGCTTTTTGGACCTGACCACCGACGACGTCCTCGACGGGCTCGCCGACATGGCGGCGGCCGTGCAGGCCGAGGGCATGAAACTGTTCCAGCAACTCATGCACGGCGGCCCGACGCTCTACGCCCACGACGGATCGGCACCCTGGGCGGCCTCGGCGGTGCCGGACCCGGTCCTCGGTCTGGTGCCGCACCCGATGACCAAGAACATGATCGAGGAGGTCGTCGAAGGCTTCGCCGCCGCGGCGGGCCGGGTCCAACAGGCCGGACTGGACGGCGTCGAGCTGCACGGCGGACACAGCTACCTCTTCAGTTCCTTCCTCTCTCCGGCCACCAACCGTCGCACCGACGAGTACGGCGGGTCGTTGGAGAACCGGTCGCGGATTCTGTTCGAGGCTCTACGCGCTGTCCGGGACCGGGTCGGCCCGGACTTCGTCGTCGGTGTGCGGCTCTCTCCGGACGGTGCCGACAACATGACCACGGCCGACGACATCGGCCAGGTGGTGGAGCGGCTGGAGGCCGAGGGTCTGGTCGATTACCTCAATGTCTCCTACGGCAGCCACTACCGCCGGTCCAAGCTGATCGGTGTCACCCGGGAACCGCGGTGCTACATGGTCAAACAGGTCACCGGGGAGATCACCAAGCGAGCCGCGCTGCCCACCATGGTCACCGGCAGGATCCTCTCTCTGCACGATGCCGAGGAGATCCTGCGCAACGGAGAGGCCGACATGGTCTCGATGGTCCGCGCGCTCATCGCCGACCCGCACCTGGTCAAGAAGACCAGGGAGGGGCGTACCGCGGAGGTCCGGCCCTGCATCTCCTGCAACCAGGCGTGTGCCGGCGGCCTCACCAGCCGCGGCCTGATGGGATGCGTGGTCAACCCGGCCTGCGGCTACGAGAAGGACCGCGGTGACCATCTGCTTCGGATCAGCCCGCGTCGGCGTACCGTGCTGGTCATCGGCGGCGGTCCGGCGGGCCTCGAGGCAGCCCGCTCGTGCGCGTTGGCCGGGCACCGCGTCGTCCTGCACGAGCGTGCCGACCGGTTGGGCGGTCAGCTCACGCTGATAGAGAAGTCCCCGTCACGCTCCGATGTGGCCTCGCTGCTGCCCTATTACGAGGCGGAGATGGCCCGCCTCGGCGTCGAGGTCGTGCTGAACTCCCCGCTCGACTCCCGCGAGGCGGTCGACGCGGTCGGTGCCGACCGGGTCGTCGTCGCGACCGGAGCGACTCCGCGTCGCGACGGCTTCCAGGCATGGCGGCCGGGTGAGTCGCCGGCGGGTCTGGCGAGCATCGAGCTGCTGACCGGCTGGGACGTCCTGTCCGGCGCCGAGATCACCGGGCCGGTGCTGCTGGTCGACGAGCTCGGACACTACGAGGCCATCGACGTTGCCGAGACTCTCGTCCGGGCGGGTCATCAGGTGCATCACGTGACCCGCTTCTCGAACCTCGCTGCCAACATCCCGGTCGCCTACGACTACGCCGCGGCACCACATGCGGAAGAGCTCTACAAGGGCGACTACGAGCTCTACACACGCACCCTCGTCCATGCCGTCGAGCCGGGCAGGGCCACCGTGGCCCCGCTGGCGGCCCCGAACCGGTTCCAGGTGCTGGATGTGAACACGTTCGTGTTCATGTCCGGTGCCGTGCCCGACCACGCACTGCACGCCGAGCTCGAGGACATCCCGGACCTCTACGTCATCGGTGACGCGCTCGGACCGCGCACGCTGGAGCCGGCGATCACCGAGGGTTCACTGGCCGCCGCCCGTTTCGAAGCGAACTGGCAGCGCGCGACATGGGTTCGTTACTCCGGCGGAAGCTCGGTCTGAGGAAGGGGTGTCATGGATCTCGAGCACGTGCTCTCACCGCTCCGAGTGGGGTCGCTGACGATCCGTAACCGCATCGCGACGACGGCCCACATGACGGGGTACGCCGAGAACGGCCTGGTTTCCGACATCCTCGTCGAGTACCTGACCGCCCGGGCGCGCGGGGGCGTCGGCCTGCTGATCACCGAGGCCGGCTCCGTCCACCCGACGTACCGACCCGCGTCGTACCAGCTCTACCGTGACGACGTCGGGCCCGGCCTGGCCCGGCTTGCTGCCGCCGTCCATGCGGAGGGCGCGGTGCTGTTCGGTCAGGCCAACCACGGCGGGGCGGCCTCGCCACCGCTGCCCGACGGCCGCCCGGCGTATTCCGCGTCCGACAACGACGGCCTCAACGGGGCGCCGGCCCGGGCGATGACGCATGCCGAGATCGCGGAGATCCAGGACGCTTTCGTGCACGCCGCACAAGTGATGTCGGACGCCGGGCTGGACGGCTGCGAGGTGCACGGCGCCCACCACTACCTTGTCAACCACTTCCTCTCGTCGCTCTACAACCGGCGCGAGGACGAGTACGGCGGAAGCTTCGACAACCGGTTGCGGTTCGCCGCCGAGATCCTCGAGCGGATGCGGGCCGAGACCCGGCCGGGTTTCGTCCTGGGCGTGCGGCTCAGCGCGGACATCGGCCCGGGCGGCATCGACTCCGAGGTGATGCTCGCGATCGGGCAGGCGCTGCAGGAGCGCGGCCTCGTCGACTACGTCGGATTCTCGCTCGGCGGCCGGACCCCCGAGGCGTTTCCGCTGATGACCGGCGGGATGGAGCGGCCGGCCGGCTACGAACTGCCGTGGAACGAACTGCCTTCGCGCGGCCTTTCGCTGCCCACCCTGGTCACCGGGCGCTATCGCACGCTGGAGCAGGCCGACGAGGCCATCGCCTCGGGCGCCGCGGACCTGATCGGCATGACACGGGCCCATATAGCCGACCCGGATCTGGTCCGCAAGACGACGTCCGGGCAGGCCGCGCGGGTGCGGCCCTGCATCGGCTGCAACGAGTGCCAGCGCTCGATCATCACCGAGGGCGCGATCCGGTGCGCCGTCAACCCGGCGCTCCCGGGCGCCGGAACCACGGGCGACCTGCCGTTCCCCATCCGGCGGGCCCGTCGGGTCACCGTCGTCGGCGGCGGCCCGGCCGGTCTCGAGGCCGCCCGGGCCGCGGCGCTGGCCGGGCACACCGTGACGCTGTTCGAGGAGACCGACGAGCTCGGCGGAGTGGCCCGCCGCGCCGCGCGGGTGATGCCGAACGCTGCCGGCATGCTCGACGCGATCGCCTGGTCCGAGCGCGAGGTGCGCGGCGCGGGCGTCGACGTACGGCTGGGTGTGGGCGCGACGGTCGACGCCGTCCTCGCCACCTCGCCCGACCTGGTCATCGCGGCCACCGGATCGGTGCCGAAGCCGGGCGCCCGCCAAACGGCGCGGCCCGGTGCGGCTGTTGCGGGCGCGCACCTGCCGCACGTGATGCACTCGCGGGAGGTTCTCGGACTGACCACCGTCCCGGCGGCCGCGGTCGTGGTCGACGAGATCGGTGAGTACGAGGCCCTCGGGGTGAGCGAGATGCTCGTCGAAAGAGGGGCGCAGGTCACCTTCGTGACGCCGTTCGCGTCGGTCGGACTGCGGGCGGACGCGACCGGACGCCCCTCGACCGCGCTCGGCCGGCTCCGCGCCCACGGCCGGTTCACGGCGCTGCCGCTGTCGATGGTCGTGGCGATCAACGGGACCGCCGTCGACGTCGAAGACCTCCTCGGCCACACGGTGTCCACGCACGAGGCGGGCCTGGTGGTGATGGTGACCCGCACGGCGCCGTCGCGGCCCTCGTGGACGGCACGGTTGGGGGTCCCGGTGGAATACGTCGGCGACGCGGTTCTCCCGCGGTCCTACCGGACCGCGGTGCTGGAGGGATACGTGGCGGCGACGCGGATCGAGGAGCTCTGCGGCACGGAGCAGGGAGCGACATCGGAGGCAAGGGCATGACGGAGCCTTTGGGCATGGCCGAATCGGTGCAGGTGGTCGAGGTCGGCCCCCGCGACGGCCTGCAGAACGAGGCGACGATCCTCGCCGCCGAGGACAAGGTCCGGTTCATCGAGCTGGCGATCGCGGCCGGTGTCCGCCGGGTGGAGGCGGTCTCCTTCGTCCGTCCGGATGCCGTGCCGCAGATGGCCGACGCCGAGAAGGTGATGGCCCAGGTCTCCCGGCGCGACGACGTGTCCTACATCGGGCTGGTGCTCAACAGACGCGGCTTCCAGCGGGCGCTGGACTCCGGTGTCGACGAGATCAACCTGGTGCTCGCCGCCAGTAACTCCTTCAACCTCCGCAATCAGAAAGCCACCACCGACTCCCTCGTCGCGATGGTCGAGGAAGTGCTCGATCTCGCCTCGTCCGCCGGAATGCCGGCGTCGGTGACGATCGCGACCGCGTTCGGCTGCCCCTTCGAGGGCGAGGTGCCGCCCGACGTGGTCGCCGGCCTCGTGGCGCGGGCGTCGGCCGCCGGCGCCCGCGAGATCGCGCTGGCCGACACCATCGGGGTCGGCGTGCCGCGCCAAGTGCGTGAGCTCTTCGACATCGCCCGAGGACTGACCGACGCGCCCCTTCGGGCGCACTTCCACAACACCCGCAACACGGGCTACGCCAACGCCGTGACGGCCCTCGACATCGGAGTGGACATCCTCGACTCGAGCATCGGCGGCATCGGCGGCTGCCCGTTCGCGCCCCGGGCGACGGGCAACATCGCCACCGAGGACCTCGTCTACACCCTGGACCGCTCGGGCTACGCCAGCGGGCTGTCCGTCCCCGCGCTCGTCACCGCCGCCGAGTTCGTCGGCAAGAAGCTCGGCAAGGAGGTCCCCTCGATGGTATCGAAAGCGGGCGGCTTCCCGCGGGGGGCGGCATCATGACGTCCCCGCGCCCGGAGGTTCCGGCGAGCCACCTCGATCTGACAAGAGCCATGACCGCCACCCTGTCCACGATCGGTGTGGACGGGCTCCCGCAGGTCACGGCTGTCGCATTCCATTACGACGAGGCCGACGGCGTCTTCCGCATCTCGCTCAACGACTCCCGGCAGAAGGCCCGCAACCTGCGGCGGACCCCGCTGGCCACACTCTTCATCATCGATCCCGAGAACAGGTTCCGGACCCTCGAGGTCCGCGCCGGCGTCGAGGTCGAACCCGACGCCGACTTCTCGTTCGCGGCCGAGGCAGGCGCGAAGTACGGCCACGACTTCCACGACCACGACCTGCCGGGTCAGACCCGCAGCAAGGTCACCTTCCATCCGCGGCGGATCGTCGCGACGGACGTGACGCCGCACTGAGGCCCGGTCAGGGCCTCAGCGCCCCCGGGCGTCTGCCTGGAGTGACGGCACCCTGGGGTGCGGCATCGCATGCGCCATCTCGACGGCGGTGTCCGGCGCGTGCCGGCGGACGTAGGCGCGGGCGTGGTCCCATGCGGCCAGCAGTCGGTTCTCCATGGCGTAGTCGAATCGCGCGTTGTACGTCGGGTAGTTCTCGGCGGTGACGGGGTGCTCGGTAAGCCAGGCGACGGTCTCGGCGAGAGCGTCGGCGGCCGTGACGACCTCGCGGTAGCCGAGCAGCCGTTTGGCACGCGAGGCGTCGACGAGGACGTGCGGGCGGGCCGTGGGGGAGAGCAGTTCGCCCATGGCGGAGGGGGCGAGTTCGGACGGGATGCCGACGAACTCCATGTCCGCGCCGAGCAGCATGGCCACGTTCTCGGCCCACTGGCGGGTGGTCTGCTGGTCGTCGTCGGCGACGTTGAACGCCTCGCCCGCGGCGGCCGGGTTGCCGACCGCGCACAACAGCACCTCGGCGGCGTTGCGGGCGGCGCAACGGGTCACGATCCACAGGCCTGCATCGGGGAGGATCATCCGGTGCCGCCCGTCCGCGATCCGCTTCATGACGGCCCACTCCCACGGCACGATGTTGCGAGGGCCGTAGATCTGGGAGTAGCGGACCATGGTGGCGGCATAAGCCCCCTCCGCGCCGAGGCGGAACACCTCCCGCTCGGCTGCCACCATCTTCGCTGCGAAGGGAGCGACCGGCTCGCAGGCGTCGGCGAGCGTGCTGTCCTCGCGTGCGAGCAGTCGCATGCCGTAGGGCTTGGTGCCGGCCGGGTCGAAGAACCCCCGGTAGACCGGGACGCCGCCGACCCCGATGAACTGCCCGCACTTGCCGGCGAAGGCCTGAGAGACGGTCCTGAGCCGTCCGTACGTCGCCAGAACGACGTCCCAGGTACGGGTGGCGATGGCGTCGTCGAGGGTCTCGGGGAAATGCGGGTCCGCGTGGATGTGGCGGACGTCGGGCAGTCCCGGCGATTCGTGGACGCCGCGGTGGAGGATCTCCACGTCGTACCCGCGCTCCAGCAGTCCGGTGAGAAGGTGCGGCCCGGTCGGGCCGGTGCCGCCGACGACGAGTGCGGTACGGGAGGACTTCATAACCATACGGTAATTGGTTTACGCTGTCGGCGCCACTGGTGCCGTGCGCCGGTGCGGATCACAGGAGGAGACATGTCAGGACCGCTGAGCGGGCTGTCGATCGTGGAGCTCGGCGGCCTGGGCCCGAGTGCCTTTGCGACCATGCTGATGGCCGACCTCGGCGCGGACGTGATCCGGATCGACCGGGCGCGGGCCGCACACGGCGGTGTCGAGGCCGCGGCCGAGCCGAGGTTCGACCTGCTCAACCGCGGCAAGCGGTCCCTGGCTCTGGACCTCAAGCGGTCCGAGGCCGTGGAGATTGTGCTCTCGCTCGTCGAGCGGGCGGATGCCGTGACCGAGCCGTTCCGGCCGGGCGTCGCCGAACGGCTCGGGCTGGGCCCCGACATCTGCCTGGCCCGCAACCCGAAACTCGTCTACGCCCGGATGACCGGCTGGGGTCAGGAGGGCCCGTTGTCCGCGACCGCCGGCCACGACATCAACTACATCGCCCTCACCGGCGCCCTGCACGGCATCGGCCGAGCCGATGGACCACCGCAGATCCCGGTCAACTACCTGGGCGACTTCGGCGGAGGCGCGACCTATCTCGTCATCGGCCTGCTCGCCGCACTGCGGGAGGCCGCGAGCACCGGCACGGGCCAGGTCGTCGACGCGGCCATCGTCGACGGTGTCTCCCATCTGCTCTCCAGCACTCTTGCGATGTACGCCGGCGGCATGTGGCAGGACCGGCGCGGCGTGAACGTCCTCGACGGCGGCGCCCCCTTCTACTCCGTCTACGAGTGCGCCGACGGCGGGTGCGTCGCGGTGGGTGCCGGCGAGGCGAAGTTCTACGCCGAGCTGCTCCGCCGGCTCGGGCTCGACGACGACCCGCGTCACCAGCTCGACGAGTCCCGCTGGCCGGACCTGCGCCGACGGATGGCCGCGGTCTTCGCCACCCGGACCCGCGGTGAGTGGGCGGCGGAGTTCGAGCAGACGGACTGCTGCGTGACTCCGGTGCTCGGCCTGGTCGAGGCCGCCGACCATCCGCACATACGGTTCCGGCGGTCGCTGGGGGTGCGCGACGGCGTCCTCCAGGCCGGTACGGCACCCCGGTTCTCGGGTTCGGCCCCCGGCGTTCCGACGCCGCCGCCCTTGCCGGGACAGCACAGCCGCGACATCCTCGCCGCCCTCGGACTCGACGCCGACCGGCTCGTCGAGACGGGTGTGGTGACCGCGAGCCCCGTACCACAGGATCCGAAGGAGAAGCAGCGATGACCAAGGCAGTGATCGACACCGACAAGTGCGTGGGCCACGGCCAGTGCGCGATGATGGCCCCTGACGTGTTCGACCTCGATGCCGACGGCTACGCCCGCGTGATCGCCGCCGACATCACCGGCGACCTGCGCCGCGACACCGAGACCGCGGCCATGGCCTGCCCCGAGCAGGCCATCGGCATCGAGGACTGAGGTGGGTGGCCCTATCCTTCTGGACGTGAACTCCCGTCACACGCAGGCGCAGCCGAGCTTTCGCGACATCCTCCATGCCCGGCTCGTCGAGCAGGGCACCGTGCCACCCGATGTCGCCGACCGCACCGACCTGGTCTTCAATCTGACCAAGTTCTGGAACCGACTCGGCCAGGACGCCGAGTCGGTTCACCGTCGACTGGGCTGGAGCTGGGCCGGGTTCCGCTTGATGAACCTGCTGTGGGTTGCCGGTCCCCTGGAGGCCCGGCACCTCACGCGGCTTTCGGGAGCCTCGCGCGCCGCCACCTCGGCCGTTCTCAACACTCTGGAGCGCGACGGCCTGATCAGCCGTGACCGAAGCGAGAGCGACCGCCGCCAGGTGCTGGTCTCGCTCACGGAGGAGGGCAGCTCCAGGCTCATGGAAGGCCTGCGCGCCCAGGCCGAGCGCGACCGCGCCTGGTTCGCCGTTCTTACCCCTGAGGAGCAGCAGCAGCTCGGCCGGCTCCTGATGCGGCTCGCCGACCAGCGCACGCCGTGACGTCGGCGGTATGAGCTTCCGCAAGCAATAACCAATCAATGCTTGTTTAAGTCCCCCTCCTGTGCGACAGTGAGCCCGGTCGCGATTGCGGTCCGTGACGGACGCCGCGACTCGATCCCCCGCGAGGACAGGGAGCACGATGACACACGTCCAGGAGAGGCTCCGCCCGCATTCGACCCCGAGCGATCGGACGGACCTGGCCCACCTCCACCGCGACATGCTGCGCATCCGGATGTTCGAGGACCGGGCCGCGGCGCTCTACCGCGACGGAGTGATCCGTGGGTTCGTGCATCTCTCGGTCGGCCAGGAGGCGGTGCCGGTCGGTACCGCGGCGGCACTGCGGCCCGACGACGTGATCACCTCGACCCACCGCGGGCACGGCCACGTCCTGGCCAAGGGACTCGACCTCTCCGGCGCCTTCGCCGAACTCTTCGGCAGGGAGGCCGGGACCAATCGCGGCCGGGGCGGTTCGATGCACATTGCCGACCCGGCGCTGGGAATCTTCGGCGCCAATGGCATCGTCGGCGCCGGGGTGCCGATCGCGGCCGGCGCCGCCACCGCGGCCATGCTGCGGCAGGACGGTAAGGTCGCGGTCAGCTTCTTCGGCGATGGCGCCACCAGCACCGGTGCGTTCCATGAGGGCGCGACGCTGGCGGGCGACTGGCGGCTGCCGCTGATCCTGCTCTGTGAGAACAACCAGTTCTCAGAGTTCTCCAGCACCCACCTGAAGGCGCCCGGACTGATGGAGGCCCGTGCGGCGGCCTACGGCATGTCCTTTCACCGTCTCGACGGCAACGACGTGGTCGCGATGGCGGACGCGATGGAGGACATCGTGGCGGCGGTACGCCGTGGTGAGGGCCCCGCGTTCGTCGAGGCCGTGACGTTCCGCGCCCGCGGCCACTACGAGGGCGATCCGCTGAAGTACCGCGACGCGGAGCTCGCCGCGGCCTGGGCCGAGCGGGACCCGATCCTGCTCGCCGAGACGCGCTTGCGGGCGGGCGGCACGAGCGAGGCCGAGATCGCGAGCGTGCACGCGTCGGTGACCGAGGAGATCGAGCAGGCAGTGGCGGCCGCGATGGCCGGACAGGAGCCGTCGGCCGGCAGCCTGTTCGAGTATGTTCGTACCCCTCCGAAACCCGTCGTCGAGCCGGCGCTGCCCGCCGACGCAGAACCGGTGCGCTACAGCCGGGCGGTCAAGGCGGCACTCCGCCGCGAACTGGAACGGGACCCGTCGGTCTTCGTGGCCGGCATCGACGTCGGCGAGGGTGGCAACGTCTTCGGCCTGACCCGCGGCTTGGCCGCGGACTTCCCCGGACGGGTGCGTGACACCCCGATCGCCGAGAGCGCGATCGTCGGGGCGGGCGTGGGCGCCGCGATGGCAGGCATGCGGCCGGTCATGGAGATCATGTACTCCGACTTCGTCGCGGTCTGCCTCGACCAGATCATGAACCAGGCCGCGAAGCTGCGGTACATGACGGGCGGCAAGGTGAGCGTGCCGCTGACGATCCGCACCCAGTTCGGCGCCGGGCGCTCCTCGGGCGCCCAGCACTCCCAGGCGATCGAGGCTCTGCTCGCCCACATCCCTGGCCTACAGGTCGTGATGCCCTCGACGCCCGCGGACGCCTACGGCCTGCTCCGCAGCGCGATCCAGGAGGACAGCCCGGTCGTGGTCATCGAGCACCGCCTCCTCTACGAGAAGACCGGTCCGGGGTTCGCCCCTGACCACGTGGTGCCGATCGGAAAGGCGAAGGTGCTCCGCGAGGGCACCGACGCGACCGTCGTCAGCGTCTCGCGCATGGCTCGCGACAGCCTCGCCGTCGCCGAATCGCTGGCTGCCGAGGGCATTTCGGTCGAGGTCGTCGACCTTCGCACCGTCGCCCCCATCGACTGGGAGACGGTGCTGGGCTCTCTCGCCAAGACCAACCGGCTCGTGATCGCGCAAGAGGCGGTCCTCGACTTCGGGATCGGGGCCGAGATCGCCGCCCGGGCCGTCGACGAGGGTTTCTGGACGCTCGACGCCCCCGTGCTGCGCGTGGGGGCTCCCTTCACACCCGCGCCCTACGCCCCCGTCCTGGAGAAGGAGTGGGTGGTCGGGCAGCGCGACATCGAAGACGCGATTCGCAGGATCCTCGCCGTCTAGGACTTCCGGCACGGCGAGGCTTCCGGACAGGAGAGACGCATGACGACCAGCTCCACCACCGGGCCGACGTCCCCGCGCACGGATGGGAAATACGCCCGTCTGCTCAGCCCGATGACCATCCGTGGCAACGTGCTCCGCAACCGGATGATCACTACGGGGCACAGCATCATGGCGCCCTGGCACCCGGCCGGCGACGAGACGACCTATGTCGACTACTGCCGCCGCCGCGCGAAGGGCGGCGCTGCGCTGCTCATCGCTCAGCCCGTCAACGTCGAACCGTTCCACGACTGGCCGTGGCCGGTGGTGGACCGGCTCAAGCGGCTGGCCGACGCCGTGCACGAGGAGGGCGCGCTGGTCACTCCGCAGGTGGTGAACTTCGGCCGTCAGATCGGTTCGCACGTGCTGCTCGACGAAAGGGCGGAGTGGTCCTTCAACGGTGGCCAGGACGAGTTCGGCGAAGCCGCGCACCGGATGACCAGTGCCGAGGTGCAGTTGATGGTCGACGCTTTCGGCCGGCTGGCCGAGGTGTTCCGCGAGGCCGGTCTGGACGGGCTCGAACTGCACGGCGCCCACGGCTATCTGCTGCAGCAGTCCTACAGCCCTTGGGGAAACGGCCGCGACGACGAATGGGGTGAGCAACTGGCCTTCTCGACCGCGGTGCTCCAGGCTGTCCGCTCAGGACTGGGCGAGGACAAGATCCTGGGCTGGCGGATGACCGCCGACGACCAGCTGCGCGAGGAGGAGAACGGCCTGACCGCCGAGGAGCTCATGGACGTCGCGAGGCGCCTGGTGGACACCGGGCACATCGACTTCATGAACCTCTCCATCGGCACCAAGGCACCGGCGTACAGCCAGCCCGCGGTGGCCTCCTTCCGCTACCCCAAGGGCTACGACCTCGAACTGGCCAAGGGCCTGCGGGACGCGATCGACGCGCGGGTGCCGGTGGTCGGCGTGGGTGGCATCGTCGACCCGGACATGGCCGAGCAGGCGCTGGCCGACGAGATGTGCGACCTGATCGGCATGACCCGCGGCTTCATCTCCGACCCGGACATGGGCGTGAAGATCCTGCGCGGCGACGAGGACCGCATCCGTACCTGCGTGCGGGTCGCCGAGTGCAACAGCCGGCGCGTGGACGGCAAGGTCGTGCAGTGCTGGCACAACCCGGAGTTCGGGCGCGAGGCTCGGTTCGCCGCAGTGCCGGCGCCGGCGCGGCGCAAGAGCGTACTCGTCGTGGGTGCCGGTGTCGCCGGACTGCAGGCCGCCGAGGTTGCGGTCAAGCGGGGCCATGATGTGAGGATCGTGGAGGCGAGCGACCATCCGGGCGGCCGGCTGCGGAACATCCTCGGCACCCGGGCCGCCGAACTGTTCGGCACCGTCGACCACCTGGTGAACGAGCTCAGGCACGAGGGCGTGCGGGTCGAGTACGGACACCGGCTCACCGCGGCGGAGATCCGGGCGTTGGACTTCGACGAGGTCGTCGTGGCCACCGGCGCCGAGCACGACCTCGCCGCTCACGGCCTGGACCGGCCGGGGATCGTCTCGGTCGACGACGCGATCGTCGGCGAGCTCCCCGAGGGCGTGAAGGTGCTGGTCGTGGACCGCACCGGCCACAACCCGGCCGGCGTGGCGGTCGAGAAGCTGGCTCTGGAGGGCCACGAGGTCGTCTACGTGACACCGTTCGACCGGATGGTCACCAACGGCGGTTACAACCACCGGCTCGACTACCAGGACCTCTTCCGCCGGTCGCCGCTCATCACGGCGATGACCTTCAAGGACCTGAGGTCGTTCGAGAACGGCAAGGCCATGCTCGTCGACCCCGACGGCATCGAGAGCCACCTGCTGGGCATCGACGTCGTGGTGGCCGCAGTGCATCCCGTCCCGCGCGACGGGCTGGTCCACGAACTCGACGCGCTCGGAGTCACCGTGCACACCTGCGGCGACGTGATCGCCCCCCGAGGCGTCACCACGGCCACCCGCGAGGCGACTCTGCTGGCGCAGACGTTCTGAGCGGCACGATCGGCCGGATTCGTGACGAAGCACCCAAGTTCACCTACATCGCACGGTTGAGGCCGGGCCCAGTATTCCCCGGCGACGCCGTCCTTGGCCGTCCTGCGCCGTGATCGACGCAGGATGTCCGCCCTGTAACCAAGCAACGTTGCACCAATTGGAGAACACGATGCGTCGCTCTCTCAGACTCGTACCGCTCCTGGCTCTGGTCCTGCCGCTCGCCGCCTGCGGCAAGGAAGACAGCGGGGCCGCAGGAAGCTCCGACGGACCCATCAAGATCATGTCGATAGCCTCCTTCGAGAGCGCGACCTACTCCGTCCCCCAGCTTCAGACCGCCATCCAGGCCTCAGTCGACGCGGTGAACAAGTCAGGCGGGATCGACGGCCGCAAGCTCAAGGTCTCGTTCTGCAACGACAAGTTCGACCCCAACGAGACCACCGCGTGCGGGCAGCGCGCGGTCAGCGAGGGCGTGGCTGCGGTCGTCGGCGGCATGACGCCGCACACCGGGGCGCTCGCCCCGATTCTTGAGGCGGCGAAGATCCCGTTCATCGGTCCCGGCGGTGGCGACGGCATCGTGGAGGGCGAGAAGCCCGCGTTCTACCCGATCAACGCCGGCTCGAGCGCCTTCGTCATCGGTGCCGGACGGCTGGCCGTGGAGCGCGGTGGCCCGAACGTCGTCGTGATCCCCATGGACGTCGGCTCCAGCCGTGCAGCGGTCGACCTTGCAAAACAGGGCATCGAGCGCGCCGGCGGATCCATGACCCAGGTGATCGCACCGGCCACCTCCGCCGACTTCAACCCGACTGCGCTCAAGGCGCTCGACCACAAGCCCGACGGCATCGTCCTCACCGCTTCCGGCGACACCGCGACGCGCATCGTGGCGGCACTGCGCGAGAACGGCTTCAAGGGCCCGATCACCGGCCCGGCGTCGATCGTCAACCCCGCCTCGATCAAGGCGCTGGGCAACAAGGCGGAGGGCATCGTGCTCGCCGGCCGCGGCCTTCCGGCGTCGTACACCGAGAACAAGATGATCGCTGAGTTCAACACGGAGGTGCACGCGATCGACCCCGACGCTCCGATCGACGACATCAGCCTCAACGGCTGGCTCTCCGTGCGTGCCCTGCCCGGCATCATGAGCGGTCACGTGATCACCGACGGGAAGTCGGTCATCGACGCCCTCGCCAAGATGTCCAAGCCGGTGGACCTGTTCGGCATCTACCCCGACTATCCGGGACTCGGTGGCACCCCGCCCCACAAGGAGTTCCCGCGGGTGGCGGTCTTCGAGGTGCAGCCGAGCACCATCAAGGACGGCAAGATCGTCCCGGACGGCAAGTTCTTCGACCCGCTGGCGGGCTGATCCCGCACCGGACGCAGCAGTGCTGTGACGGACTGCCGGTGGCTTTCTGGGGAGTCACCGGCACTCTGTGCGACGGACTGAGGAGAAACTTCGCGTGACCACCCGGATGACCAACCTCCGCGACCTCGGAGGCCTCCCCGTTGCCGGCGGCCGTACCACCCGGCACGGAGTACTGTTCCGCAGCGACGCTCCGCGGGTCGGTGACCTGCCGCCCACCCACCTGCCCACTTGGCCGCCCGGCCGGGTGGTGGACCTCCGCGCGCCTGCCGAGACCGCCGCGGCGCCGTACGACTGGGGGCCGGGCGTCGACCTGCGGCCGCTCGACCTGATGGCCGCGGCCTCTCCCGACTGGGCACCGCCCGGCAAGGAGCCGGACTGTCTCGCCGGCCACAGGATGCTCCTGAACTTCGCGGCCCACTACCTGCGTGACCGCCTCGGCAAGCCTGGTTCGGGGCTCGTATGAGCACCGAGAGCACAGCAGGCCCGGTATCGCCGCTCGACGCGGTGCAGCCCTGGCTCGAGGCGACGTACGACGGTGTTCGCGACATCACTGTCGACGAGGTGGGGACGCCGAGCTCGGGCGGGTTCTCCAACGGCACCTGGACCTTCCGGGTGCGATGGACCGGGACCGACGGGCCCGGGACGCGGCGACTGGTGCTCCGCACTCCGCCCCAGGGACCGACGCTGCTGCATGTGCCGACCCTCGGGCTGCAGTGCGAGGTGATGCAGGCGCTGTCGGCGGTCGGCACCGTGCCGGTCCCGAGGGTGGTGTGGCGCAGCCCTGACCCGGAGTACTTCCTCATGGAGTACGTGCCGGGTCGGCCAGGGCCGGACAGCCCGCCGTACACGGTCTCGGGCTGGATCGTCGACCTCGACCCTCCTGGTCGCCGCCGCGTGCACGAGGCGGCGATCGAGGCGATGGCCGCGGTCCACGCAGTCGACCACACGCGCGTCGACGTGCCGTCGCTGGAGCGACCGACCGCGGGGAGGTCCGCGCTCGGCCTGCGGCTGGACTATTACCGCGCCCATTACGACCACGCCGCGTGCGAGCTCGGCTACGGGAACCCGCACGTCGAGCGAGGCTTCGCCTGGCTGGAGGCCAACCGGCCGGCAGCGGAGGCCGAGCCGGTACTGACGTGGGGTGACTCGCGTCTGGGCAACGTCCTGTTCAGCGATGACGGGCCGGAGGTGGTGGCGCTGCTGGACTGGGAGTTCGCGTGCCTGGCCAGCCCCGCCCACGATCTGTCCCACTGGTTGTTCGCGGACCGGTACTTCACCGAAGGCATCGGTGCGGAGCGGCCGGAGGGTTTCCCCACCCGCGCGGAGCAACTGGACTACTACCGTCAGCTCACCGGACGCGCGCTCGACGACCTGCCCTACTACGACGTCGCCCTGGCCGTGCAGAGCGCGATCAACATGATGCGCGTGGCCAAGATGTCACTGGATGCCGGCTGGCTCGCCCCCCACCCCGACCTGGGCATCGACACCGGCAGCACCCACATCCTGCGCCGGCTCCTGGGCGACCGGGTGGACGCGGCCCCGCGCCCCTTCTCCAAGGGCTGACCCGGACTGGTCAGCCCTTGGAGAAGGGGCGGCTCACGATGCCTCCCCGGGGATCCAGGCCCGCGAGTAGTCACGCCAGGCGACGATCCGGTCGTCGGGCCCGAAGTCCACGCCGAACGAAGCCGGCAGGACGATCGGCGGATGCGCCTCGTGGGTCAGCGTGTAGGTGATCTCGTCGTGTAACCGGGGCGGGAGGCGATCACGTGCAGCTCCCACCGGACGCTGCTGTAGGCGTAACGCCCGTGCTGCCGCGCGTAGAAGTCGAGCAGCGCCTCGCGCCCCCGGGCGCGCACTCCCTCTGCGGAGTGCCAGAGCAGGACATCCGGGTCGGCGTACTTCTCCCAGGCGGCCAGCACTCCGCCGATCTCGTCGTGCATCCCGAAGAAGTCGCGGACGGCTGCCTGCTGGCGCGCGGCCGAGCCGGGGGCAGCAGTGCGGGCTGCCGGGCGAGGGAAGTCGGGCACCTCGATGCCGCGGGCGGCGGCGCCCGGGTCACCGTGGTGGCGCGCCGGCTCCGTTCCCTCGGTGAGGTCGATGACGGCATGGCCGAGGCCGAGGGCCGTGCCGTGCTGCGTGAGGTAGCGGGTCTCGGCCAGAGCGGCGCCGCCGGTGGCGATGGAGTCGAGCACGGCCATCGTGACCTCGCCCGTGGGAGTCGGGGCCCACCATCGGCCGGCCTCGGCGAGCACCGCCTGGATCCCGCGGGATGAGCCGCCACCGTCACTCCACGCGATCGGGACCGGTGACATACCGGCCTGGAGGCGGGTGCCGAGTTCGGCGGCGGGGCCGGAGAGCAACTGGAGCACTGGTGCAGGGCATCTCTGGTGGATGTGGTCATGGCTGCCGCCTTTCGATGTGTTCGACCGTCAGGCGAGGGATCCTCCGTCGACGACCAGTTCGGCGCCGGTGGCGTATGAGCCCAGCTCGGAGATGAAGAAGTACACCGCCCGTGCGATGTCGTCCGGTTCGCCCATCCGCCGCATCGGGATGGCCGCCTCGATGCCGGCCACCCGATCGGGGAAGTTCTTGATGATCGTGGCCATCATGGGGGTGCGGATCAGTCCCGGCAGCACCGTGTTGACCCGGACGCCGTACGGCGCGAGTTGTCGCGCGGCCACCCGGCTGACACCGCGTACCCCCCACTTCGTGCTGACGTAGGCGAGGTCGGGGCTCTGTGCCGGCGGCATCGCCGCCCCGGAGGCGATGTTGACGATCGAGCCGCGACCGAGCTCCCGCAGGTGTCGTCCGACGGCCTGGACGCCGAGGATCACCCCGAGCTGATTGACCATCGCGGTGCGATGGAACAGGGCCGGGTCCGGCGGACTGTCGAGGAGGTACTCGCTCTTGACCCCGGCCGCCGCCACCAGGCCGAAGAGCGGACCGAAGCGATCCACCGCCGCGGTCAGGAGACCCTCCCACGAGTCCGGGTCCGCGACGTCGTGGTGGACGAACAGTCCGTTCAGTTCCTCGGACAGCGGCTCGCCCAACTCGTCCTGCAGATCGGCGACGACCACCCGGAAGCCGCGCTCGGTCAGCAACCGGGAGGTGGCCGCGCCGATGCCGCTGGCGCCCCCGGTGACGATGACGACGTCCATGGTCAGTCCTTTCCTTCGAGGGGGTTGAAGAAGTCGCCGTCGCGGACGATCTTGCCGTGTTTCACCGTGCTGCCGACCGTGGCGAAGACGGGCACCCTGGGATACTGCTTGCTGTCAGGTTCAGCGGGGATGCCGGGATAGTCCGGGGCGGTGCCCAGCACGATCGGCTCCTTGATGTCGTCGAAGGCCGCGATCACGGAGGCGCCGTCGGTGATCTTGTGGCCCTTCAGTACCTTGGCCAGCAGGTACATCCCCGTCCACGCGTTGAGCGCGAGGTCGTCGGTCTGGGCCTTCGGGTCCTCGGCCGCCATCTGGTCGAGGAACTCGCGGACTTGGGGGATGTCCGTGGACGTGGTGGGCACGACGCGGCTGGTCATCCGGACGCCCTCGGCGAAGTCGCCGAGCGCTTTGAGGCTGGCCGGCGGGAAGTTGGAGCCCGGCCCGGTGATCAGACCCTCGTAGCCGGCCTGGCGGAAGCCCCTGACCAGCTTCAAGGCGTCCTCGGTGACGACCTGGAGGGAGACGGCGTCAGGGTCGAGCTCCAGAGAGCTCGCGACCGTGGCGGAGACGTCGGGAGCGCCCAGCTTCATCGTCACCTTGGTCATCTTGGACCCGCTGGCCGAGGCGCCCTGGATGGCCAGGTCCGCGCCGCTCTGGGAGCCCTCGTTGTCGGAGGCGATGACGACCGTCGTGCGGCCCGCCTCGGCCGCGAGCCGACCGTTGCCGATCGACATGCCCGGGGCGCCGGCGTTGACGGGGAACGAGATCTTGCTTTGCAGCTCGGGGGCGCCGGAGCTCGCGCTTCCGGCCACCAGGGGAATCTTCGCGGCCTCGAGGATCGGCAGGAATTGGGGTGAGAACGCAGACGCGCCCCCGACCACGGCGACGAAGCCGTCCGACACCGCGCGCTGGGCGCACGAGGTTGCCTCATTGGGGTCGAATTTGTCGTTGCAGGTCTCGAGCGCGACCTTACGGCCGTCGATACCGCCGTTCGAGTTGATCTCGGCGATCTTCGCGCGGAGCGCGGTTGCGATCTGAGGGGTCGAGAACACAGGCGACTCGAAGGAGCCGATCGACATGATCCTGATGGGGCCTTCGGCTGTGGAGCCGGAGGAGGAGCGACCGCAGGCGGCCAGCGAGCCGAGGGTGAGAGTGGAGACGGCGAGGGCGGAGAGCAGTCGTCGCTTCATGGGGTCCTTGTCTATGGAAACAGGATCCTTGCCACAAATAACGAAACGCGGTTAGGTTAACTGTGCTCGGCGTTGATCGGCAAGGGGGGCGGTTCGCGTCAGAGATCGCAAGGATCCGGCCCTGTCAGGTCCTTGCGTTGAGGTTGCGGCGGACGTAAAACCAAACAGTGTTTACCGCGCTGTGTGTGCCGCCACGGGCTGTGGCAGGGCACCCGGCTCCATCACCGCTGAGGGAGATGACGTGACTGCAGTCGCCCACACCGAGCCCGCCACGGCGCGAGGTGCCGCCCTGCGGGCGACGTCGCTGGTCGCCGGCTACGGCGACCTCGCCGTCGTACGGGGGCTGGACATCGAGGTCCGCGCCGGTGAGATCGTCGCGCTGCTGGGGCCCAACGGTGCCGGGAAGTCGACCACACTGCTGACTCTCGCCGGTGAGTTGCGCCCGCTCGGCGGGGAGATCAGCTGGTTCGGCTCCCCCCTCACCGGCGGGCTGCACAAGCGGGCGGCGTCCGGCCTCGGGTTCGTGCCGGAGGAGCGTTCTGTGATCATGTCCATGTCGGTGCGGGACAACCTGCTCCTGGGCAGCGGCGGCATCGAGCCGGCCGTCGAGGTGTTCCCGGAACTGGGCGCGCTGCTGGACCGCCGGGCAGGTCTCCTTTCCGGCGGTGAGCAGCAGATGCTCACGCTCGGCCGCGCTCTCGCCCGGCGGCCGAAGGTCCTCCTCGCCGATGAACTCTCCCTGGGCCTCGGGCCGATCGTGGTGGACCGGCTCCTCGCAGCGCTGCGCGACGCCGCGACCACGCTCGACATCGGGGTTCTGCTGGTGGAGCAGCAGGCGCGCCGGGCACTGGCCGCCTCCGACCGCTGGTACCTCATGCGCCGCGGTGAGCTGGTCGCCAGTGGGGACTCCTCGGACGGCATGGACGAGATCCAGCGCTTGTACCTCGCTGGCCACGACAGCGCCGACTGATCCGCTCCCGTCCGGCCTCACCACTCACAGGAGAACGTCCATGGACTTCCTTCGTTACCTGCTCATCGGTCTGGGCGCCGGTGCGCTGTACGCGCTGATCGCCCAGGGGCTGGTACTGGTGTACCGGGGATCCGGCATCCTCAACTTCGCCCAGGGCGGGTTCGTGATGGTGGGCGGCTACGCCTACTACCAAGCCGTCGTGGGCTTCTCACTCCCGCGCTGGCTCGGCCTGGTCTTCGCCGTTGTGGTGGGCTCGATCCTCGGCACACTGGTCCAACTGCTGGTCCTGAAGCCCATGAAGGAGGCTTCGGCCCTGCTGAAGGTCATCTCGACGCTCGCCGTGCTCATGGTGCTGACGTCGGGTGCCGTGCTCCTCTACGGCAGCGACCTGAAGGCCGCGCCGTCGCTGTTGCCGACCGGCAGTATCCAGGTGGCGCCGCATGCGTACGTCGGCGCCGACCGGTTGATCCTCTTCCTCCTCGGGGCGGTGTCCACCGCCGCGCTGTGGTTCGTCTACCGCCGTACGACGTTCGGCCGGGCGACAGGCGCGGTCGCCGAGAACGTCCGTGTCGCCGCGAGCCTCGGCCACTCCCCGGAGCGCATCGCCATTGTCAACTGGGCGCTGGGCGCCGCTCTCAGCGCGCTCGCCGGCGCCCTCATTGCGCCGATCACCTACCTGCAACCGCAGGTCCTCGCCATGCTGGTGATCCCCGCTCTCGCCGTCGGTCTCATCGCCAACTTCAACTCGTTCCCGATCGTGTTCGCCGGAGCCATCGGGCTCGGCGTCGTCGAGTCCCTCATGGCCCGCTATGTCAGCGCGCCCGGATGGTCGGCCAGTGTGCCCTTCATCATCGTGGTGATCGTGATGGTGCTGCGCGGCCGCGGCATCCCGCTGCGCAGCCACGTGCTGGACCGCATGGCTGACATCGGCTCCGGCAAGGTGCGGATCATCCCGACGGTGGTCGTCTGCGCGGTCATGGCGTGGTTGCTCAGCTCGGTGCTCAACCTCGCCTGGACGAACGCGTTCACGGTCACCATCGGCTTCGCGATCCTCTGTGTGTCCATCGTGCTCGTCACGGGATACGCCGGGCAGCTCTCGCTCGCGCAGTACGTCCTGGCCGGCTTCGGTGCCCTGATCGCTGCCCGGCTGGTGGCCGATCTCAAATGGCCGTTCCTGCCGGCCCTTCTCGGTGCCGTGGCGGTCACCGCACTGCTCGGCGTGCTGGTGGCGCTGCCGGCGCTCCGCACGCGCGGCATCAACCTGGCCATCGTCACCCTCGGCCTCGCCGTGGTCATCTACAACATCGTCCTCAACAACACCGACTACAGCGGCGGGACGAGCGGCATCGTCGTCCCGCCCATAGAGATCTTCGGGCAGAACGTCAGCGGCCTGCTGTCACCCGACCGCTACGCGATCATGGCGTTCATCCTGCTGGTGATCGTGGCGGTCGGCGTGCTCAACGTCCGCCGCGGCGCAGTCGGCCGCCGGCTGCTCGCCGTACGAAGCAACGAGCGTGCGGCCGCCTCGCTGGGCGTCAGTGTCTTCGGGGCCAAGCTGTTCGCGTTCGGTGCGGCGGCCGGCATCGCAGCCGTCGCCGGTGTGGTTCTCACCTTCCGCAGCTTCAGTGTGGTGACGGTCAACTTCGACACCTTCAACTCCATCGTGGTCGTCGCCATGACGGTGGTCGGCGGCGTCGGGTACGTCGGCGGCGGCGTCATGGGCGGCACTCTCATGCCGTCGGGCGTCAGCTCGGAGCTCTTCTCCGGCATCCACTCGATCGAATCCTGGCTCCCGTTGATCAGCGGCTTGATCCTCCTGGTCATCCTGGTCCAGAACCCGTCCGGTCTCTGGCAGATGAACGTCGACATGGTCAAGGGGATCGCGCACAAGCTACGCCGGCACAAGGCCGAGCCGCCGGCCGACGCCCAGGACGTCAGGGCTGCCGAAGTCGTCAAGGCCGAGCCGGTGACGGCCAAGCGGCTCACCGTTTCCGGACTGCGGGTGCGCTTCGGCAATGTGGTCGCCGTGTCCGACGCGACGTTCGTCGTCGCGCCCGGCACCGTGCACGGCCTGATCGGCCCCAACGGTGCCGGGAAGACCACGGTGATCGACGCCGTCACGGGCTTCGTACGATGTGACACCGGCACGGTGAACCTGGACGGCGCCGACCTGACGAGGATGTCGCCGCAGAAACGGCTGAAGTCCGGTCTCGGCCGGTCGTTCCAGTCGCTGGAGCTCTTCGAGGACCTCACCCTGCGCGAAAACCTCGCCATCGCCAGCGAGAGCTGGAGCCCCCTCAGGTACGGCTCCGACTTCGTGCGGCCCGGCAGAATCCAGCTCGACGGCGCGGCACTCGCGGCGGCCCGTGAGTTCGACCTGCTGGGCGAGCTCGACCTCAAGCCCGGTCAACTCTCCATGGGCCACCGTCGGCTCGCGGCGATCGCCCGGGCAGTGGCCAGCACCCCCTCGGTGCTCTGCCTCGACGAGCCCGCCGCCGGTCTGAGCGACCCGGAGGCCCAGCACCTCGCCGTCCTGCTGCGCAAACTCGCCAAGGACTGGGGCATGGGCATCCTGCTGGTCGAGCACAACATCGACATGGTGCTCGCCGCCTGCGACGAGGTGACCGTGCTGACCGCCGGGGCGGTGCTCGTCAGCGGCTCGCCGCAGGAGGTGCGCCACGACCCGCGTGTGCTCAGCGCCTACCTGGGGGGCGGAGCCGAGGAACCGGCGGACGCGGCGGCCCCGGCCGATCCGCGCGACAGCAGCCTCCTCGAGGAGCTGAGCTGATGTCGGCGGCCGGAAACACCACGCGCACGATCGTTCCCGACCGGCTGGCCCATGTCGTGCTCCGCACACGGCAGTTCAGGCCGATGCTCGAGTGGTGGGCCAACCTGCTGCAGGCCGAGGTGGTGTTCGAGAACGGGTTCATCGGCTTCCTGACCTTCGACGACGAGCACCACCGGGTCGCGATCGTCCAACCGGCCGACCTCGACGACCCGGCCGGGTACCCGGCCGGCCTGGATCACATCGCGTTCACCTACGCGAGCCTGGGCGACTTGGTGGCGACGTACGAGCGGCTCAAGGGGCAGGGCATCGACGCAACCTGGGTCGTCAACCACGGTCCGACACTGTCGCTCTACTACCGCGATCCGGACGGGAACCGGGCCGAACTGCAGATCGACCGGTTTCGCACCAACGAGGAGGCGACCGCGTTCCTGCGCTCGTCGGCCTTCTCCCGGCACCCGATCGGTCACCGTGTGGACTTCGACGACCTGGCCCGCCGCTTCCACGAGGGCGAGGACGAGGCCACGCTCACGGCGTACAAGTACGACCACGAGAACGCCTGAGCCGTGCCCGCCCGCGGCGCTCGGGGCATGGCGGCGGCCCGTGTGCCCGCCGACGCCATCCGCCCGGGCGTCGGCCTGACGAGTAGGGGAACAGGTGAACACCGATCCGCTGGCCGTGGTGCGCGACTTCTTCGCGCACTTCGGACCGACGCACGACGACATGGTGGCGACTGCCCGACGGCTCTGCCACGACGACCTGTGGTGGGCCTCGGGCGGCTTCGATCCGCCCCGGGTGACCAGCCTGGACCAGCTGGTGACGGATCTGGAGAACGCGAGGGCGCGCAAGGGAGTGGCGGGCTTCCGGTTCGAACTGGTGCATGCCGCCGCCGACGGCCCCTACGTGCTCACCGAGCGCTTCGACGACTCCGTCGACGACCACGGCAGGCTGCTGCACTCGTTCAAGGTGATGGGCACGCTCAAGGTCGAGCACGGTCGCATCCGCTGGGCGCGGGACTACTTCTACGACACCCGCGAGTTCGCCGAGCAGTACCTGCCCGAGGACTTCGCGGCCGACCGGTCGCCGATCCTCGACGACCTCATGCGGGCCGGAGACTAGTCGGCCTTCCTGCGTGCCCCACGACCTGATAAAACACTGTTTGGTTTTGACGTCGAGGTGAACGGAGAACACGACGATGGGTTCCCTTCAGGGACGGGTCGCGCTGGTCACCGGCGCCGGCTCCGGAATGGGACAGGCGTCCGCGCACGCCCTCGCCGCGGCCGGTGCCAAGGTCATGGTGACCGATGTGAACGGCGACACCGCGACCGCCACGGCGAAGTCGATCACCGAGGCGGGCGGCACAGCCGTCGCGGCGGTCCTCGACATCGCCGAGGAGGCGGCCTGGAGGGAGGCCGTGCAGACGACGCGCCGCGAGTTCGGCGCCCCCGTGACGGTGCTGCACAACAACGCCGCGCTCACCGGCGGACCGGTCATGGACCGCGACCGCGATCCGCTCAACCTCGACCTGGACGCCTGGAACACCAGCCTGTCGATCACGCTCACCGGTGCCGCATTGGGCTGCAAGCACGTGCTGCCGGGGATGCTCGAAGCCGGGACCGGCAGCATCATCAACATGTCCTCCACCCGCGGTGTCACCGGCGCCACGTGGCGGATGAGCTACAACACCGCCAAAGCCGGCATCATCGGGCTGACCCGCACGGTGGCGGTGCACTACAGCGCGCAGGGCGTCCGCTGCAACGCGATCGTGCCTGGTGTCTTCGACACACCCGCACTCCGCAGCGGCCTCCCGCAGGAGCGGCTGCGCGAGGTCGAGCGCTCCCACCTGCTGAACAGGCTCGGCCGGCCCGAGGAGATGGCCAACGTCGTGGTGTTCCTCGCATCCGACCTTTCGGCCTTCATCACCGGCGCGGTGATCCCCGTCGACGGCGGGCAGAGCGCCTTCAGCGAAGGACTGGCCCCCGCGGCCAGCCGTGGAATCGAGGACTGAGCATGAGCAAGAAGACCCTGGTCATCGGCGGAACTGGCCCGACCGGCCCGCACATTCTGCAGGGGCTTCTCGACCGCGGCCACGACGTCAGTATGCTGCACCGCGGCGCCCACGAGCCGCCGGCTCTTCCCGACGTCAAGCACATCCACGCCGACCCGCACTTCGCCGAGACCCTCGAGGAGGTGGTCGGGGACCAGGAGTGGGACCTCGTGGTCGCGACGTACGGCCGGATGAGGGTGACCGGGGAGTTCTTCGCCGGCCGGACCGCCCAGCTGATCTGCGTGGGCGGTGTGCCGGTCTACCGCGGGTTCATCGAGCCGCAGGGCTCCAAGCCGTGGGGCATGAAGATCAACGCCCGCGAGGACAGCCCGCTGGCCGACACCGTCGCGGTGCCCGCGAAGTTCGCGATGCAGATCCTCAGCGCCGAGCGCTCGGTGATGGAGCGTGCCGCGCACGGTGCCTACATGGCGTCCTACGTCCGCTACCCCCAGATCTACGGCCCACGCAACATCGTGCCGTGGGAGTGGGCGGTGGTGAAGCGGATCCAGGACGGCCGACGGTACATGATCCTGCCCGACGACGGCCTCTGGGTGATCTTCCGCTGTGCCGCCCGCAACGCGGCGGCGGGGATCATGGCGATCGTCGACCATCCCGACGCCGCCAACGGTGAGTCCTACAACGTCGCCGACGATGACCAGTTCACCCTGCGGCAGTGGGCCGAGGTCGTGGCGGACATCTGCGGAACACCGCTTGAATTCATCGGCATCCCCTCGCTCATCGCGCCCTCGGCAGTCAACGAGTTCCTCGCGCCGGCCTCGCGGCCGCACATGATGGTGGACGCGTCCAAGATCCGCACCCAGCTCGGCCACCGGGACGTGGTCACGGCGTACGAGGCGCTCGCCGAGACCGTCGAGTGGCTGCGGGCCAACCCGCCCACCCCCGAGGCCTATCCGATGTACACCGGCAAGTTCGACTACGAGCTCGAGGACCGACAGGTCGCGGCCTACGCGAAGGCGGTCGAGCTGTGCCAGGCCGAGGCCCCCGACGTGGCCCCGCCGCTGGCTCACCCCATGCCGCATCCGAAGGTCCCGTCGCTGACTAGCGACGAGCGCGGCCGCTGACCGGAGGAGGAGACAGTGCCGATCCACCAGAAGCTGTCCGCCGACGGGGTCCTCGAGCTGGTCATCGACGCCCCGCCGGTCAACGCCCTCGGGATCGAGGACCTCGCCAAGCTGGCAGCCGTCGTGGAGAGCGTCGACGACCGCCCGGACGTGCGCGTGGTGATCCTGCGCGGCGAGGGCCGGGGTTTCATCGGTGGCGGTGATGTCAAGGAGGTCCAGCGGCTGCCGGGGTTCGAGGGCATCCTCGGCCAGGTCACCGGCTCCACCGCCCTGACCGTGGGTCTGCACGACTGCGCCGTCCCCGTGATCGCCGCCGTCCACCGCTACTGCATCGGTCTGGGCGTGCTGGTCGCGGGCGCCAGCGACATCGTGGTCGCGGACGAGGCGTGCACGTTCGTGCTGGCCGAGGTCGACAACGGCGCCACCGGCGGCGCGGTGCAGGCGATGGGACTGATGCCGGACAAGAGACTGCGCCAGGCGATGCTCACGTGTGAGCCGGTGCTGGGGCGGGAGCTGGCGTCGTACGGCACCGTGGTCGCGGTGCCCGACGAGGGGTCGGTACCGAAGGAGGCCCGGCGGCTGGCCGGAGTGATCGCGGCCAAGAGGCCGTCGGTGGTCCGGGCGGCCAAGAAGGCGATCAACGGCAGCGCCCGGCGGGACATCGGGCCGCTCTACCGCCAGGAGACCGCGCTGACCCTCGAACTCAACATGCGCGGTGACGCAACGGAGGCCCGCGAGACCTTCGTGTCCGGTGAGCGCAGGGGCTACCTGTCCCGGGACACGTCCTCGTAGCCGCTGCCGGACTGCACACCATTGATCCAAACACTGTATGGTTTTGTGGGCGGCACCGGACTGCCGGCCGCACGACGTCGAGCACTGGAGGTACGCCCATGCCCGTGGACAGGTCCGTGAAGTACACCCGTACCCCCTACCTTGTGGTGCAACGGGACAACTCCACGCGCAAGGACGTCTACGGCACGATCGGTGACTCGGTGGTGCTGCAGGCTCAGTTGCTCCGTGGTGAGAACCCCTCCACGACCTGTGTGGTGGCGATGCACCCGATCGGATCCCCCGGCTACCTGCCGATGTTCTCGGCCCTGGCCCGGGCCGGGTTCCACGTCGTCGCCGCCGGCACCCGGTACAGCAACGGCGACGCCGCGCTGATCATGGAGAACGTCCTCCTCGACCTCGGCGCGGTGGTCAGGGACGCCAAGGAGCGACTCGGCTACGAGCGGGTGATCCTGGCCGGCTGGAGCGGCGGCGGCTCGCTGATGATGGGCTATCAGGCAGAGGCCGAGCAGCCGGTCATCAAGCTCACCGGGGCGGGGGAGTACACCCCGCTCGTCGACACCCGGCTGACCCCGGCCGACGGGGTGATGATCCTCGCGGCGCACCGCAGCCGGCACCACCTGCTGACCGACTTCCTGGACGCCTCGATCCTCGACGAGTCGCGCCCCGACGAGCGCGACCCCCACCTCAACCTGTACGCACCCGAAAACCCGAACCAGCCGCCATACACCGAGGAGTTCCTGGAGGAGTACCGCGTGGCCCAGGTGGCGCGCAGCCGTCGCATCACGGCGCATGCCCAGGAGCGTCTGGCCGCTCTCCAGGCGGCCGGACGACACCACGAGGAGCACTGCTTCGTGGTGCAGGGCACCATGGCCGACCCCCGCTGGCTGGACCTCGATGTCGACCCCAACGACCGGGCACCGGGCTCCTACCTCGGCGACCCCCGCCTGGTCAACGACGGGCCCTCGGCGCTGGGCCGCTTCACCACCACGCGCAGCTGGCTCTCGCAGTGGTCCTACGACACCGCGCAGGTCGACGCCGTGGAGGCTGCCTCCCGCGTCACCGTTCCGGTCCTCCTGCTCGAGAACTCCCGCGACGACGCGTGCCCGCCGGCACACCCGCGGGCCATCTACGAAGCCATCGCCCACGAGAACAAGCAGTTGAGCGTCATAGAGGGCGCGAACCACTACTACAGCGGCCAGAAGGAGCATCTGCAGTCGGCGGTCGACCACATCGCCGGCTGGCTGACGCAGAACGGCTTCGACAGGTGACCGGCAGGGCATCCTTCGGGGGCGGCGCCCTCGCCGGTCTGCGGGTCCTCGAGGTCGGCCACATCATCAGCGGGCCTTTCTGCGCCCACCTGTTCGCCGACCACGGCGCTGAAGTGATCAAGGTCGAACCCCCGGCGGGTGACGACATGCGCCGCTGGGGCGGGCTCTACAAGGGCGTGGGGCTGTACTGGCCGATCATCGGCCGCGGGAAGAAGTCGGTCACGCTCGACCTCCGCGTGGGTGAAGGGCAGGCGGCCTTCCGCGAACTGGCCCGTACGGCCGACGTGGTCGTCGAGAACTTCCGTCCCGGGACCATGGAACGCTGGGGCCTCGGCCCCGAGGACCTGCAGGCGGACAACCCCGACCTGGTCATGGTCCGTATCACCGGCTACGGGCAGACGGGCCCGCTGCGGGACCGGGCCGGATTCGGCTCGATCGCCGAGGCGATGAGCGGTTTCAGGCATCTGTCGGGGGACCCGGACCGGCCGCCGGTCCGGGTCGGGATCTCCATCGGGGACGCTCTCGCCGGCACCCAGGGTTTCATCGGCGCGCTGCTCGCACTGCTTGGCGGCCATCTGCGTCCGGGAACCCCCCGGGGCCAGGTGATCGACGTGGCCCTCTATGAGGCGACGTGGATGTACATGGAGTCGATCCTTCCCGAGTTCGTGAAACTGGGGAAGGTGCGTGGGCCCTCCGGACCGCTGCTGCCGGGCATCGCGCCCTCCAGCGTCTACCCCACGTCCGACGGCCGGTGGATCGTCATGGGGGCCAACAAGGACACCGTGTTCGGCCGTCTCGCGGCCGCGATGCAGCGCCCGGAGTGGGCCGCGCCCGACGGCCGCTACGCCACGCACCTGCTGCGCGGCGAGCACCAGCTCGAGCTGGACGCCGAGATCGCGGACTGGACCCGCCGTCGCACGGTCGACGAACTCCTCGACCTGCTGGACAAGGCGGGCGTGCCGGCCGGCCGGATCTACACCGCGCCCGACATCCTCAACGATCCGCACTATCGCGCGCGGGACATGGTCGTGGAGGTGGCCGACCCGTCGCTGGGCGGTGAAAGCGTCCCGATGCCCGGCGTGGTGCCGAAGCTCAGCCGGACCCCAGGGGGCATCCGGCGCGGTGCACCCATGCTCGGGGAGCACAACGACGAGATTCTGGGCGTTCTGCGGATGACGCCCGCGAGCTGGAGCCGATGATGGCCGAAGTCCCCCTGATCCTCCGCGGTGGAGCTGGAAGGATCGTGGCCGACGTCCGTGAACCGGCCATGCCCGCCACCGCGCGCGGACTGGTCGTCCTGCTGCACGGGGGAGGCCAGACCCGGCATTCCTGGAGCCGCGCGGCCGAGACCCTCGCGGGTGACGGCTGGACGACCCTGACCTATGACGCGCGGGGGCACGGCGAGAGCGACTGGGCCGGGGATCAGGACTATTCCATCGAGCGGTACATCGACGACCTCGAATGCGTCCTGGACCAGCTGGGCAGGGGCCGCCCGGCCTGCGTGGCCGGCGCATCCCTCGGCGGTATGACGGCGCTCATGGGGCTGGCCCGGCGTTCCGATCTGACCGACCGGCTGGTGCTGGTCGACATTACGCCCCGGCCGCACCCGGCCGGCATCGAACGCATCAAGCGCTTCATGACGGCACACCTCGACGGGTTCGAGACCCTCGCGGAGGCCGCGGAGGCCGTCGCCGACTACAACCCGGGCAAACGGCGTTCGGGTCAACAGAACCTGCACCGCAACGTGCGCCTCGGTGCTGACGGACGGTGGCGGTGGCACTGGGACCCCGCGATCCTCCCGGAGGGCAACGAGGGGCAGAACCCGCTGGTCTGGCCGGACGAGGCGGTCGCCGCCGCGAAGTCGGTCACTGTGCCCACGCTGCTGGTCGCGGGCGGTGCCAGCGACGTCGTGCGGGAGGACGAGGTGGGCGAGTTCCTCGCGGTGATGCCCACGGCCCGCGCGGTCACGCTCGATGGTGCGGGCCACATGGTCGTCGGTGACCGCAACGACGCTTTCGTGAAGGCGATCCGCGCTTTCCTCGACGATTGACCCATTAATCTAAGGGTGTTAGATTAATGGGCAGCAAGGCTCGTTGCCGTACGCCCTGTCGGCCTGACGTGAAAGAGGCTCCATGAAGTTCAACCTGATGTCGCTGGGTGATCTCGTCACCGACCCCGTGACCGGTGTGCGGAGCACCAACGCGCGCCGCTACAAGATGTTTCCCGAGATGGCGGCCCTCGCCGAGTCGGCCGGCTTCAACGGCATCAATATGGGCGAGCACCACGGGATCGAGTACATCTACTCGGCTCCGCCCGTCGTGCTCGGCGCCATCGCAGAGCGCACCACCACACTGCGCCTCGGCACCGCCGTCACCCTGCTCGCCAACCTCGACGCGCTGCGCATCGCCGAGGACTACGCCACGGTCGACGTCCTGTCGGACGGGCGGGTCGACGTGGTGCACGGGCGGGGCAACTTCTTCGCCTCGACCTACACCCTCTTCGGCCAGAGCCTGGACGAGTCCGCGGCCCGCTTCAAGGAGAACGCCGAACTCGTCGACAAACTCTGGACCGGGGACCCGGTGCACTGGTCCGGCCGGTTCCGGGCGTCGATCAACGGCGAGGCACTGCAGCCCGCTCCGATCCAGCGAGCCCGCGACTGCATGTGGATCGGCGGCGGCAGCTCCCTGGAGTCCGTGGAACTCGCCGCTCGCCTCGGGTGGAAGCTGATGCTCCCCAGCGCCTTCGGCGATCCGTCCTTCTTCGTCAAGGTGGTGGACCACTACCTCGCCACCTGGGAGCAATGCGGTCACGACTGGCAGCCGGAAATCGGTGCCGGCTGGCACGTCTGGGTCGGTTCCGACAGTCAGTCGGCGCGGGCACAGTGGGAACCGCGGTACCGCGCCTACCACGCCTGGATGAACGAGCTGCTCGGCGTGGTCAACCCCTCGATCCCCAAGCAGAACCAGCGCCCCTTCAACTTCGAGTGGCTCACGACCAAGGGCCCGGCCATCGTCGGCAGCCCGGACGAGGTCGTCGACCGGATCTCGCGGCTGAGCGAGCAGCTCAAGGTCACCACGCACCTTGCCTACATGGACATGGGCGGTATGCCGGAGAAGGAGTTGTTCAGCGCCATCGAGCTCTTCGGCAGCAAGGTCATCCCACAGCTCGCGGACGCCTGACCCGGTCCCGTCGCCCTGGCTCCGCCCTCACCGTCCCACCCAGGAGAAATCCATGCCATCGTTGTCTCCTGCCGTCGTCGTCGACGCGGTGCGTACCCCCTCCGGCCGTGGCAAGCCTGGCGGCGCCCTGTCCGGAAAGCACCCGGCGGACCTGCTGGCCACGACGCTCGCGGCCTTGGTCGAGCGCACCGGGATCGAGCCGACGCAGATCGACGACGTGATCGCCGGCTGTGTCGGGCAGGCGGGAGACCAGGCCACCAATGTGGCCCGCACCGCACTGCTCGCCGCAGGTTACCCGGAGTCCGTGCCGGCCACGACCGTCGACCGTCAGTGCGGCTCCTCGCAACAAGCACTGCATTTCGCGGCCCAGGGTGTGATGAGCGGTGCCTACGACGTGGCGGTCGCGGGCGGTGTGGAGTCCATGAGCCGGGTGCCGCTCGGATTCCCGGGCCGCGACGGCAAGCCGTTCGCGCCCCTGACGCGTCGCTACCCCGAAGGTCTGGTCGGCCAGGGCGTCTCGGCCGAGATCATCGCGGGACGCTGGAAGCTCGACCGGCGGGAACTGGACGAGTTCGCGGCACGCTCCCACGAACTGGCCGCGGCCTGCGCCCGCGCCGGAGGCTTCGCCCAAGAGATCGTGCCCCTCGGGGAGTTGACCGCCGACGAGACCGTGCGGCCCGGCACCACCGTCGAGCAACTGGCAGGCCTACGTCCCTCGTTCCAGGATGCCGCGCTGGGGGAGCGCTTCCCCGAGATCGGGTGGCACATCACGCCGGGCAACTCCTCGCCCCTCACCGACGGAGCCTCCGCCGCCCTGGTGATGAGCGAGGCGAAGGCCGCGGCACTGGGCCTCACACCCCGGGCACGGCTCACCGGCTTCGCCGTCACGGGCAGCGATCCCCTGCTGATGCTCACCGGAGTCATCCCGGCCACGCAACGCCTGCTCGACCGTGCCGGCCTCACGGTCGACGACATCGACGCCTTCGAGGTCAACGAGGCGTTCGCGCCCGTACCACTGGTCTGGGCCCGCGAGCTCGGCGTAGACCTGACGAAGATCAACCCGCGTGGCGGCGCTATCGCCCTCGGCCACCCGATGGGCGCATCGGGCACGCGGATCCTCGCCACCCTGCTCGGCCACCTCGAGGCCACGGGAGGCCGACGTGGTGTGATCACCATGTGCGAAGGCGGAGGAATGGCCAACGCGACTCTGGTCGAGCGGATCTGATGGCGAGCGGCCAGTCGGCGCCGAGGACCGGCGTCGAACAGTTCTCCCTGACCGGCAAGGTCGCGATCGTCACCGGTGCGAGTTCCGGGCTCGGGGCTGGTTTCGCCCGCGCTTTGGCCGCGGCCGGGGCGGATGTGGTCCTCGCCGCCCGCCGGGTCGACCGCCTCCAGGCGATCGCCCAGGAGGCAGAGAAGTCTGGGGTGCGTGCGCTGCCGGTGCGCTGCGACATCGTGTCCCCGGACGACTGTGCCGCGGTCGTCGACCGCGCCGTCGCCGAATTCGGTGCCGTCGACGTGCTCGTGAACAACGCCGGCGTCGGCACGGCCGTTCCCGCCCTGCGCGAGACCCCGGAGGAGTTCCGGCGCGTCGTCGACGTGAACCTCATGGGCGCCTATTGGATGGCCCAGTCGTGCGCCCGGGTGATGCGGCCCGGGTCGAGCATCATCAACGTCGCGAGCGCGCTTGCGCTGGTGAAGCCCTTCGCCCCGCAGGCGGCCTACGTCGCCAGCAAGGCCGGCCTGGTCGGCCTCACCCGCGACCTCGCCCAGCAGTGGTCGGGCCGCAAGGGCATCCGGGTCAACGCGATCGCCCCGGGCTACTTCGCCACGGACATGACCGAACCGATTCCCCGTCCGGCGCTCGCCGAGTTCCTGGAGCACAGCACATCGCTGAAGCGGCTGGGCGAGCCGCACGAACTCGACGGCGTCGTGGTGTTCCTCGCCGGCGACGCTTCGACGTACGTCACCGGCATCACGCTGCCCGTCGACGGCGGCATGTCCGGCCACTAGGAGCGCAATTCATGAGCACTTCCCTGCAGGAACGCATGTGGGACTTCATGCGCGAGGAGGTCTTCCCGGCCGAACCGGTCTGGGCGGCCCATCTGCGCGAGCACGGCGAGCACAGCTACCCGCCGGTGATGGAGAAGCTGAAGGCGTCCGCCCGTGATCGCGGGCTGTGGAACCTCTTCCTCCCCGCGGTCTCCGGTCTGTCGAACGCCGAGTACGCTCCCATCGCCGAGATCACCGGGTGGTCGCCCGTGATAGCGCCCGAGGCGATCAACTGCCAGGCTCCGGACACCGGCAACATGGAGACACTGGCCCTCTTCGGTACCGACGAGCAGAAGAAGAAGTGGCTCGAACCCCTCCTCGCGGGAGAGATCCGCTCGGCATTCGCGATGACCGAGCCCGGCGTGGCCTCCTCCGACGCCACCAACATCTCCACCAGGATCGTGCGGGGGGGCGACCACTACGTCATCACCGGGCGAAAGTGGTGGATCAGCGGCTCGGCGGACGAGCGCTGCCAGGTCTTCATCGTGATGGGGAAGACCGACCCCACCGCGCCTACGCACCGTCAGCAGTCGATGGTGTTGGTGCCGCGCGGCGCGCCCGGCCTCACGATCGAGCGACACCTGCCGATCTTCGGCTACCAGGACCAGCACGGCCATTCGGAGCTGGTCTTCGACGCTGTGCGGGTGCCGGCCGCGAACCTCCTCGCCGGCGAGGGCGACGGGTTCACCATCGCCCAGGCCAGGCTCGGCCCCGGCCGGATCCACCACGCGATGCGGGCGCTGGGCATGGCCGAGAGGGCCCTGGCCCTGATGGTTCGGCGCGCCGGGGAACGGGTCGCGTTCGGGCAGCGGCTGGCCGACAACCCCGTGGTCCAGCAGCTGATCGCCGACTCCCGGATGGATATCGACCAGGCCCGGCTGCTGGTGCAGCACACGGCCCGGCTGATCGACCAGCGCGGAGCGAAGGCGGCACGCGGGGAGGTCTCCCAGATCAAGGTGGTCGCACCTGCCGTCGCCACCCGGGTCGTCGACCGGGCGATCGAGGTCTTCGGGGGCGCCGGCGTGAGCGACGACCTGCCACTCGCCTACTTCTACGCGTGGGCGCGGGTGCTGCGGATCGTCGACGGGCCCGATGCCGTGCACCGGCGCACCGTCGCCCGCGAGGAACTGCGACGGGAACGACCCTTCGTCGGCTGAGCGACGAGTGACCGGGAGACACTGATGACCCCCATCAGAACCCACCCCTCGCCACCGGCGGGTGCCGCGGCCGACCGCGGGCCGCTCCTGCAGGCAACCTCGGCGAGTGGCAACGGGCCGGCGGACGAACTGACGGTCCTGGAGTCGCTCGAGCGCCGCACCCTGTGGCTGGCGACGGCGATGATCGACCACGCCAACCGCGGACGTCCGAACCGGTCCGGGCTCAAGGTCGGCGGCCACCAGGCCTCCAGCGCCTCGATGGTCAGCATCATGACGGCGCTCTGGTTCGGTCGTCTGACCGCCGAGGACCGGGTGTCGGTCAAGCCGCACGCCTCGCCGGTCCTGCACGCCATCAACTACCTGCTGGGGTGGCTGGACCCGTCGTATCTCACCCGCCTGCGGGAGTACGGCGGACTGCAGAGCTATCCGAGCCGGACCAAGGATCCGGACCCGGTCGACTACTCGACGGGCTCGGTGGGGATCGGGGCGACCGCGCCGATCTGGGGCGCGGTGGCCGGCCGCTACGTCGACGACCGCACCGGAACCCGGCGCCGTGGACGGCAGTACTCGCTCGTCGGCGACGCCGAACTCGACGAGGGAGCGGTCTGGGAGGCCGTCCTCGATCCCGCCACGGCAGAACTCGGCGAAGTCGTATGGATCGTGGACCTCAACCGCCAGTCCCTGGATCGTGTGGTGCCCGACATCGCCGTCGGTCGGCTGCAGCAGATGTTCGACGCGGCCGGGTGGCAGGTACTGACCGTCAAGTACGGGCGGAAACTGCAGGCCCTCATCGACCTGCCGGGCGGCGACGCTCTGGAGCGCCGGATCGACGAGATGCCCAACCCGGAGTACCAGCGGCTTCTCCGCTGCGACGCCGGCGAACTGCGCCGCCGCCTGCCCGGCATCGGGGCCGGCGCCGACGCGGTGGAGACTGTCATCGCGGGCATCGACGACGCCACCCTGGTCGAGGCCATCCGCGACCTCGGCGGGCACGATCTGCCCGCAGTCCTCGACGCCTTCGACCGGATCGACGACACACGTCCCACCGTCGTCTTCGCCTACACGGTCAAGGGCTACGGGCTGGCCAGTGCGGGACACCCCCAGAACCACTCGAACCTGCTGACCTCCGAGCAACTGCGCGATCTGGCCGTGCGCACCGGGGCCGACCCGGCCGATCCCTGGGCCGCCTTCCCCGAGGACAGCGCCGAAGGACGGCACTGCGCCGCGGTCGCGGCCCGACTTGCCCGGCCGCCGTTGGTGCCCTCGGCACCTCCGGTCGTACCGACGGACCTTGGCCGGACCCCGAACGGACGTGCGTCGACGCAGCAGGCACTCGGGCGCACCCTGCTCGACCTGAGCCGGTCCGCGCCGGACGTGGCGGCTCGGGTGGTCACGGTTGCACCCGACGTCGCCTCCAGCACCAACCTCGGAGGGTGGCTCAACAAGGCCGGCACGTGGTCCAGCACGGCGAAGCGCGACTGGTTCGCCGACGACGCCGAAACCCTGCTGCGCTGGTCGGAGCGACCCACCGGCCAGCACATCGAACTCGGCATCGCCGAGGTCAACCTGGTCGGGCTCCTGGGTGAGCTCGGCGCGACGTGGAGCCGCTGGGGGTACCCGCTCTTCCCGATCGGAGTGGTCTACGACCCCTTCGTGGGACGGGCTCTGGAGCCCTGGTCGTTCGGGATGTATGCCGGGGGACAGTCGATCCTGGTCGGTACCCCGTCGGGCGTCACTCTGGGACCCGAGGGCGGCGCCCATCAGTCGGTCACCACACCCTCGATCGGTCTGGAGCAGCCGGGCTGTGTCGCCTTCGAGCCGGCCTTCGCCCTCGAGGCCGAATGGTGCCTGCTCGACGGCCTGTCCCGATTGGGCCGCGAGGGCGGCAACTCGACATACTTGCGGCTGTCCACGCGACGCGTCGACCAGTCGCTGGCGCGGATACCGACCGAGGCGGCCGCCCGCGAGCGGCGCCGTCGGCAGGTGCTCGCGGGCGGCTACCGGCTGCGCACCACGCCAGGCGCGCGGGTCGCGATCGTGGCCATGGGCGCGATGGTGACCGAGGCGGTCGCCGCGGCCGACCGCCTCGCGGCCGGTGGCCACCACGTGGACGTCGTGGTGGCCACCAGCCCGGACCGGCTGATGCGCGCACAGCGGGCCCGCGACGGCCTGGAGCCCGGAGACAGCTGGATCCTGGACCAGATGTTCCCGCAGCGGCGACCGCAGGCGCTGGTGACCGTGCTCGACGGCCATCCGCACACCCTGGCATTCCTGGCCGCGCACACCGGTGGGCGCGGCATCCGCACGCTCGGAGTGACGCGCTTCGGTGAGTCCGGCGACCTGCCGGATCTGTACGCCGCGCACGGCATCGACACCGACCACGTCGTCCGCGCGGCGCTCGATCTGCTCGACCGACCCGAATGACAGGATGGAGGTACGCATGACCGTCCACGATCTGTCGCCGCTCGAACGGCTCCTGGCGATCGAGGAGTGCAAGCGGCTGATGGTGGAGTACGGCCGCCGAATCGACCACGGCAGCGCAGTGTCCGTCGCCGACCTCTTCACCGAGGACGGTGCCTGGCGTTCCCCCACGATCGACGCCGTCGGACGGGACCAGTTGCGTGCCTTCTTCGCCAGGCGGGACGCGCTGACGGACCGGGTGACCCGCCACATCGTCACCAACGTCACCGTCGACGTGCGGGACGCCGATCACGCCTTCGGTGTGTCCGTCGCCGTCGAACTCCGGGACGACCGGAGAGCCGACGGCCTCGCGGTCGACACCCGCCCGGCCATTGTCGGGGACTACGAGGACGAGTTCGCGTGCGTCGACGGCCGGTGGTTCTTCCGCGAGCGCCGGGTGGTCGTGGGGTTCAAGCGAGAGTCCGAGGTACTCATGCGACCCACTCCGACCGGAACAACGCACTGACACCCGTAGGTGTCGGGACCGCGGAGCACCTGGGCGGTACCGCAGGGGCCGGCGGGCGTGAGCGCGTCCGCGATGTCGTGCGTGGCCAGGGGCAACCTGTCCCGCGGCGCCACGTGGCGCCAGGGTCGGGATTCCCGATACGACGGTGTCCCGCGCGAAGAGCCGGCGTCTGGCCGGCCGGGCCAGGGACCGCAGAATCTCCCGGCGGTCGGGCACCGGCCGGTCGGGGCAGGGCGGTGACCGCGTCGACGCACGAACAGGCGCGATCGCCGCGGACGGACCACCATCACCCTGGAGGAACCATGAGCCGCGCCTACGTCAGCGACGTCCTGCCCGCGCCGGTCGACACCGTCTGGGCGGTGCTGGGCCGCTTCGAGGGCATCGCGGACTTCGTCGAGAAGCTGTCCGGGGGCGAGCTCGAGGGCGACGCGGGACCGGCCGTCGGCGCGGTGCGGCGACTCGTGATCCGTGACGGAGGCCAGGTCGTCCGCGAGCGGTTGGTCGGTATGGACGCCGTCGACCGCTCGTACTCCTACGACTTCCCGCCCGGGGAGAACCCGTTCCCGGTACGCAGTTACCGGGCCACCATCCGGGTCCGTCCGGTCACGCGGACGAACGAGACCTTCGTCGAGTGGTACGGCGACTTCGACTCCGACGCCGACGTCGAGGCGGAGATGCGCGAGGCCTTCGTGAGCCGGTACTCCACGTTTCTTCGGAACCTGTGCGGCCACCTCGGCCTGCCGTCTGCGGACCAGTCTTCACTCAGCTCTGGGCGCGACCTCGCTCGATGACCGCATCGGCCCGGGCGGCGACGTTTTCCGGGCGGAACATGCGGTCCGCCCAGGCCAGTGAGCGGGAGCTTTCGCGCCGCATCGCCTCGCGGAGAGTCGATGCGGCGTTGTCGCGGTAGAGGGCCAGATACTCGGCGGCGATCTCCGGGTCGAGTTCGGCGACCTGATTCGCCGTCTCCCGGGCGGTGGCGACGAGCTCTTCACCCCTGACGACCCGGTTGACCAGCCCCCAGGCGAACGCCTCGTGGGCGCCGATCAGGCGCCCGGTGAGGCTCATCTCCCGAGCTCGCCGCACTCCGACAGCCTGGGGGAGCAGGTAGGAGAGGCCCCAGCCGGGCAGTACGCCGACTCGGGCGTGGGTGTCGCCGAAACGAGCCTCCTCCGAGGCGATGACGAAGTCGCAGTGCAGCACGATCTCGAGGCCACCGGTGACCGCCGGGCCGTTCACCGCACCGATGACCGGCTTGCCCGGACGGTGCCACGGCCCGTGATCGCCGGCCGAGGGCCCCGCCAGCCGCATGTTGTCCCCGGTCTCTCCCAGTTCGCGCAGGTCGAGTCCGGCACAGAAGGCGGTTCCGGCGCCGGTCAGCACGACCGCGCGGACGGTTGCGTCGCCGGCGAGCCTGGCCATGGTCGTGCTGAGCTCCTGGATCAGCCGGGAGTTGAGCGCGTTGCGCTGCCGGGGCCGGTTGAGTGTGACCGTCGCGACCGCCTCGTCGTACTCGATCAGGACGCAGGCAGGGGTGTTCGTGGAGGACACACCAAGCTCCTTACAGCGATGGGTTTGTGGCCCAAGGGTGACAGGCATCACTCGGCCGCACCAGAGCCAATCGCTGTTAGATTAACTCGCCCGACGCATTGAGGAGGATCCGTGACCGACGACCGAAGGCAGCGGCATCTCGTGGACCTCGACAACCGTCGAACGGAGCTGGCGGGAGAGCTCTTCGAGACTCTCGCAGAGATGCAGACCCGGTGCCCCGTTGCGTGGAGCGAGGCATCCGGTGGCTTCTGGGCGCTGCTCAAGCACGCCGACATCGTCACCGCCTCGGCGGACTGGGAGACGTTCACCGTCACCGACGGCATCATGATCCCGCCGACCGGCAAGTCGATGCCGGTGATCCCGGCCGAACTCGACCCGCCCCGTCATGGGGCGTTCCGCAGGCTGGTCCTCCCGCACTTCACACCCAAGGCGCTCGGCCCCTGGGAGGCCGACATCCGCCGGATCGTCGCGGACGGCTTCGCGCCGTTGGCCGAGCGGGGCCGCGCCGACCTGGTCACCGAGTTCGCTCGCCCTGTTCCGGTTCTCGTGATCTGCCGCGTCCTCGGCATCCGGTCGGACTGGGAGCGTATCCACGACCTCGGTGAGGAGTTCATGGCGGCGTTCGCCGACACCGACCACCCCGAACGGGGCAAGGCCGCGGCCGAACGGCTCGAGGCCTTCCTGGCGGAAGAGATACGCGTACGGCGCGGCCGGCCCGCGCAGGACCTGCTCGGACAGCTGGTCAACGCCGAAATCGATGGTGAGCCCCTCTCGGACACCGAGGCGCTCGGCTTGGTGCAACTCCTGGTGGTGGCGGGCCACGGCACCACGGTCGACGGGATCGGGACGATGGTCTACCGCCTGATCACCGAACCCGGTGTCCGCGACAAACTGCTCACCGATCCCAGCCTGGTGCCGAGGATGATCGACGAGTGCCTGCGGCTGCACCCGCCGGTCTGGAACATGGCCCGGACCGTGCGGCGCGAGACGACCCTGCGGGACGCGGAGTTGTGCCCCGGCGAAAAGGTGATGCTGGCCTTCGGAGCGGCGAACTACGACCCCGAGAAGTTCGCCGACCCGTTCGCCTTCGACCTCGACCGCCTGGGCCTGACCCAACACCTCACGTTCGGCAGCGGCCGGCACCGATGCCTCGGGGAGGGCCTGGCCAGGCTGGAGCTCAGGACGGTCCTCGAGTACCTCCTGGAGGAGCTTCCGCCGCTCGAGCTCGACGGCCCCGTGGTGTGGGGCGGCCACACCAACTCCCACGGGTTGCGCAGCCTCCCGGTGCGGGTCACGGACGCCGGCCGTAAGCCCGTGCGCGCTCGGACACCGGGTGATGCGGATGTCTGACATGGGGGAGCGTCTGCAGGGTTTCGGGTTCGCGTCCACCGTCGACGAGGTCGTCGAGGGCGTCGACCTCACGGGTCGCACGGCGATCGTGACCGGTGCGACCTCGGGAATCGGGGCCGAGACCGCTCGAGCCCTCGCCCTGACGGGGGCCCGGGTCGTGCTCGCCGCACGCCGCACCGGCGCCGCGGCGGAGATCGCCGCACGGCTCAGCAGGCAGACCGGCAACGACCGCATCGAGGCGCGTGAGCTCGACCTCGCCGACCCGCGCTCGGTACGTCGGTTCAGCGACGACTGGACCGGACCCGCGCACATCCTCGTCAACAACGCCGGAATCATGGCGCTGCCCGAGTTGGTACGCACGCCGTACGGCTGGGAGCAGCAGCTCGCGACCAACTTCTTCGGTCACTTCGCGCTGGTTCAGGGCCTGGAGAGGCCGTTGGCCGAGGCCTCGGGCTCGCGCGTGGTGTGCCTCAGCTCCGCCGCGCACCTTCGCTCGCCGGTGGTGTTCGACGACCTCCATTTCAAGTACCGGCCGTACGACCCGTGGCAGGCATACGCGCAGTCCAAGACGGCCGACGTACTGCTCGCCGTCGAGATCACGCACCGCTGGTCCGACCGCGGCGTGCGGGCCAATGGCGTTCATCCCGGCATCATCCACACCGAACTGCAGCGGCACATCCAGTGGGACGCGGCAGGTCTGCCCCTGAAGTCCGTCGCCCAGGGCGCCGCCACATCGGTCCTCCTCGCCACTGCCCCGGAGCTCGAGGGACTGGGAGGCGCGTACTACCAGGACTGCCGGCCGGCTCGGGTCGTCGAGGAACGCTCCCCGGGCTACTCCGGGGGTGTGGCCCCCTATGCCCTGGACCCGGCCAATGCCGAGCGGCTCTGGGACACCGCGGTGGCCGCACTGGCCTCCGGATCGGACGGGTTCGTACGGCGACAGGCTTGACCATAATCCAACGATGATTGATACGGGTGCGTCGCCGCCCGCCCACGCGCAACGAGGAGAGGAGCCGTCATGCAGGTACGCGTCACCGCCGAGGGGATCACCATCCTCGACCCCTCCCTGCTGACCGCACTGTCGGTCGTCACCGAGCTCGATGTCCATGCCACGCCCCGGGCATTGGTGGCAGACGGCCTGGCCCGGGACACCGACGAGGGGGCCACCGGACACGGACACGTATGGCTCGACGTCGCCGAACTCGGGCGCCGTGCACAAACGCCCCGCGACGCCGAATGGCGAAAGCGGTACGACGCGATGATCGCCTACGCCGCGGACAAGGGCTGGGCCGATGACACCCGCTCCGTGGTCCGCGCCCACCTGGAGGCACCCCGATGAGCGAACGAGTGACCGAACTGGACCGGGTGGTGATCCGGTTCGCCGGCGACTCCGGCGACGGCATGCAACTGGTGGGGGACCGGTTCACCCAGGAGGCGGCCGTCTTCGGCAACGACCTCTCCACTCTGCCGAACTTCCCGGCCGAGATCCGGGCACCGCAGGGCACGATCCCCGGCGTGAGCAGCTTCCAGATGCACTTCGCCGACCACGACATCCTGACCCCCGGTGACCGGCCCGATGTCCTGGTGGCGATGAACCCGGCGGCGCTGCAGGCCAACGTCGGGGATCTGCGGCCGGGGGCCACGGTGATCGTCGACACCCACGACTTCACGGGACGGAACCTGGCCAAGGCGGGGTACTCCGCCAGCCCGCTGGAGGACGACGCGCTGGCCGCCTTCACCGTCCACGCACTCGACCTCACCGGGATGACCGTCGAGGCGGTCAAGCAGTTCGGGCTCTCCCGCAAGGACGCGGCCCGTGCCAAGAACATGTTCGCGCTGGGTTTGTTGTTGTGGCTGTACGGCCGCGAGGTCGACGGCACGGTCACCTACCTCGAAACCAAGTTCGCGAGGAAGCCTGAGATCCGCGATGCCAACGTCACCGCACTGCGCGCCGGCTGGAACTTCGGCGAGACCACCGAGACGTTCGCCGTCTCCTACAGGATCAAACCGGCCGCCATGGCCCCGGGCCGCTACCGGAACATCACGGGGAACACCGCCCTGTCCTACGGCATCGTGGCCGCCGGGCGCCTCGCGGGGCTCCCGGTGTTCCTCGGGGCCTACCCGATCACGCCGGCCTCCGACATCCTCCACGAGCTGAGCAAACAAAAGAACTTCGAAGTCACCGCCTTTCAGGCCGAGGACGAGATCGCAGCCATCGGTGCGGCCCTGGGAGCGGCGTACGGCGGTCGGCTCGGCGTCACGACGACGTCCGGGCCGGGCGTGGCACTCAAGGCGGAGACCATCGGCCTGGCGGTGATGCTCGAGGTGCCGCTGCTGATCGTCGACGTCCAGCGGGGCGGACCGTCGACCGGCCTGCCGACCAAGGCCGAGCAGGCCGACCTGCTGCAGGCGATGTACGGGCGCAACGGCGAGGCACCGCTGCCGGTGGTCGCGCCACAGTCCCCAGCGGACTGCTTCGACGCCGCCGTCGAGGCGGTGCGCATCGCCGTCACCTACCGCACTCCCGTGATGCTGCTCTCCGACGGCTACCTCGCCAACGGCTCCGAGCCGTGGAGGCTCCCGGACGTGGCGTCCCTGCCCCGCATCGAACCGGGCTTCGCGACCCCACCATCCGACGGGCAGCGCTTCATGCCCTACGCCCGTGCCCCCGAGACTCTGGCCCGGCCCTGGGCGCCTCCCGGTGTCGCGGGGCTCGAGCACCGCATCGGTGGCATCGAGAAGAAGGACGGCACCGGGGACATTTCCTATGACCCCGACAACCACGACTTCATGGTCCGCAGCCGGCAGGCCAAGGTCGACGCGGTGGCCAGGTCGATTCCCGCCCTCGAAGTGGACGACCCGGGCGGCCGGGCCCGCGTGCTGGTCATCGGCTGGGGTTCGACGTACGGCCCGATCGGCGCTGCCGTACGCCAGGTGCGTCGCCGGGGACTCGACATCGCCCAGGTGCATCTTCGCCACCTCAACCCGTTCCCGCCGGATCTGGGCGACATCCTGTCCGCCTACGAACGCGTGGTGTGCCCGGAGATGAACCTGGGTCAGCTGGCCACGCTGCTGCGTGACCGCTATCTGGTCGATGTACGGCGCCTCACCACCGTGCGCGGCATGCCGTTCGCCGCCGAGCAGCTCGCGCAGGAGCTGCTGACCCACCTCACCGAGATCTCGCAGGAGGCCTCATGACGGTCACCGACCTTCCCGTCTCCACGCTCGCGGACGGGAACAGCGGCACCGCACTGGTCCCGATCGCCGACGCCCCCCAGAGCGGCAAGGACTTCACCAGCGACCAGGAGGTCCGCTGGTGCCCCGGCTGCGGCGACTACGCGGTGCTCAAAGCCGTCCAGGGCTTCCTGCCCGGCCTCGGCCTGCGCCGCGAGAACATCGTCTTCGTCTCCGGCATCGGCTGCTCCTCGAGGTTTCCCTACTACCTCGACACCTACGGGATGCACTCGATCCACGGCCGTGCTCCCGCCATCGCCACCGGCATCGCCACCGCCCGCGAGGACCTCTCGGTGTGGGTCGTCACCGGTGACGGCGATGCCTTGTCCATCGGCGGCAACCACCTCATTCACGTCCTGCGCCGCAACGTCAACATGACGATCCTGCTGTTCAACAACCGGATCTACGGACTCACCAAGGGGCAGTACTCGCCCACCAGCGAAACCGGCAAGATCACCAAGTCCACTCCCGCGGGTTCGGTCGACCACCCCTTCAACCCGGTCTCCCTCGCCCTGGGAGCCGAGGGCACTTTCGTGGCGCGCACCGTCGACTCCGACCGCAAGCACCTCACCTCGGTGCTGTCGGCCGCGGCCGCCCACCGCGGCACCTCCCTGGTGGAGATCTACCAGAACTGCCCCATCTTCAACGACGGCGCCTACGGCGTCCTGAAGGACCGTGACTCCGCCGCCGACGCGATCATCCCGCTCGTCCATGGCGAACCCGTCCGCTTCGGCGCACCCGCCGAGGACGGCCAGGGACGGCTCGGCGTCTTCCGCCGACCCACCGGCGAGGTACATGTCGACCACGTCACGCCCGCGAACAGAGAACGGATCGTGGTCCACAACGCGCACGCCGACGACCCGACCGTCGCGTTCGCGCTTTCGCGGCTGACGGCGTCGGGCGAGATAACCCGCGCCCCGATCGGCATCTTCCGTGCGGTCCGGCGCCCCACGTACGACGACCGGGCTCGTGCTCAGGTGGTCGCCGACCGCGAGCAGAAGGGCGACGGGGACCTTCAGGCTCTCATCGAGGGCCCGGACAGCTGGGAGGTGCGCTGACCGGTCGCCCGGTCAAGGAGTCGCTTCGGTAATGCCGTAGCGGGGGTAGGGCCCCAGCACGCTGCAGTCGACGTGGCAGGTGCCGCCGTCGTACCTCCGACCACCGGGGGAGCGCAGCACGACGTGGCAGGTGAGCACTGTCCCGGTCTCCGGCTTGCCGGCGTCCGCCCGCATCCGGAAGCGATCCTCCCCGGGAGCGACGGGAACGTTGGCCAACGGAGGCATCGGCTGCACGGAGATGTCGACCGGCTCGTCCCACTCGATAGCCAGTTCCTCGGAGCCGTGGAAGGAGTGGAAGTTTCCGCCGTCGCGCCAACTCCCCACGGAGTAGCCGAGGGTGCGGGGGGACCACGGCATCATGGCCCGCTCGAAGTCCACCTCCCACGTCGCCCCCGCCGCGTCCGTGAGCCGGAAGCTCGCCGTGCGCAGGAGGCGGGTCCCCGGCTCGAAGGTCATGTCGTGCTCGTAGGTGGCCAGGTCGACGCCCTCGTCGTCGGGCCCGAGGTGTATGCGCCCTTCGAAGGGACTGCTGAAAACGTCCGTCATCCCTGCCTGGGAGCCGTCGGAGAGCTCGTTCGCCTGGAAGAAGCCGCCGGGTCCACCATCGGGGAACGAGAAGATGGTCCAGAATCGCAGTGCGCGCGGCCGACTCCGCGGTGGGGTGGGCGGGAGGTGCGACGGGTCCGGCGCGAAGGGCGGGCGTTGCACGTACAGGCCCCAGGAATGGTCACGCGCCGCTCCCCAGCGCTCCGGGGTGACGTCGATCGTCCTGCCCCGGAAGCTGATCCACCCCGAGCCGCGGCCGGGCTGGTTGTACCGGGACTGGTCGGTGGTGACACGGCCGCGCTGTTCCACGTAATGATGCGCCTCCAGGATCGGGGGAGTGGCGGCCTGCCAGAGGACGTCGAAGGCGAGTCCGGAGTCGTTCTCCTCCAGGACCAGCCTCCACTGCCGCATCGGCTCGAGGTTCTCCAGGCGCAGCGGTCCGATCCGCAGGTCGAAGTCACGACGCCAGCAGCGGTTCGTGCGGACGACGAACTGGTGGTCGTCGACGACCAGTAGGGCTGCGCCGCCGACCATGTCGGTGTTGGGGTTGACCCGGAAGTTGACGTCCAGGAACTGCCGGTCCACCGGGTTCATCAGGCCGAAGTAGTAGCCGTCGTCCCAGCCGTAGTCGGTGGACGGGACCATGCTGAACGGCCGGGAGCTCTGGTGAACGGGAAACTCGTCGTACGGCGTGAGCACTGGCTGTCCTTTCCCTCAAGGAAAAAACCCATCGTGGTTTGGGTAACTGCTGCCCATGTTCGAGGGCCGCGTCATGGAACGTGGCCGGACGGGATCGCGTCCGGCCCGGCGCTCTCCGCGATGTGCAGGGAGCTTTGTCCGGTTGTTCGTGGGGTCGTCGCAATGTTGAACGTGCGCTCGATACCGGTGAGAACGCTGACGAGGGGCGGTTGTTGCGAGGAGAGGACCAGAGCCGAGAGGGCGAGGAGCAAGAACGGCAATGTGTCGGTGCCCGCGTGCGGTGTCCGTCGCGTATCCGCCTCCCCCCGGGATGGTCGGCCGGGCGGTCCGGCGGCCTCATGCTACGCTAAACCAAACGGCAATTGATATAATGGGTCGTTCGTGGAGAGGGACGATCACGTCACACCCGGCCCGCCCCGGCCACCACACGGTCCGGGGCCGGAGGCCGCTGCGACCGTCAGAAGGAGCATCCGTGAAGACCGAGCCACCTGCGCACGTCGGCCGGGACATGACCAATCTGAGCCGGGCGGAACTGGACGCAGTCGCTCGTTGCATGGCGGGAGCCGACGAAGCTCCCGCAGGTCCGCTCGAGGCGACCCTGATCACCGGCGGGCGGTCCAACCTGACCTACTCGCTGAGCGATGGGGCGTCCCTCTGGATACTGCGTACGCCACCCCGTGCGGGTCGTACGCCCTCTGCGCACGACGTGGCACGTGAGTTTCGCGTGACGTCCGGGCTGCGCGGGAGCGGTGTACCCGTCGCGCGGCCGGTCGTCCTCTGCGAGGACGAGTCGGTCCTCGGCGGTGCCTTCACGGTCGTGGAGTACGTCGACGGCCGCAGCATACAGTCGCGCGACGACCTGGCCGGCCTCGACGACTCGCAGCTGGCCCGTGCCATGGCCTCGTTGACGGAGACGTTGGCGGCGCTGCACCGCGTGGACCATGTGGCCGCCGGACTCGAACGCTTCGGTCGGCCCGACGCGTACGCACAACGACAGCTGTACCGCTGGCGAGGGCAGTGGGATCTGGTCGCTCCGGAGGACGAGGAGATCCGAGCCTCGGCGGCCGAACTCGAGCGGCGGCTGACAGCAGCTGTCCCGGAGCAGCGTTTCACCGGGATCGTGCACGGCGACTTCCGCATCGACAACACCATCCTGCGACACGGTCATCTTCCCGAGGTGGCAGCCGTTGTCGACTGGGAGCTGTCGACGATCGGTGACCCCGTGGCAGACGTGGCCATGATGTGCGCCTACCGGGACGAAGCCCTCGATCTCATCCTCGGCGCCCCGAGCGCCTGGACGAGTGACCGGTTGCCCGATGCACCCTCATTGGCGGCGGCCTACGAGGCGGCGGGCGGCGTAGCGCTCGACCACTGGGACTTCCACCTGGCCCTGGCCTACTACAAGATCGGCACAATCGCGGCCGGCATCGAACACCGGCGCCGGGCCGGCGTCGGAACGGGCCCGGGCTTCGCCACCGCCGGGCGTGCGGTGCCCCGGCTGATGGCGGCCGGTCTCGCGGTGGGATCGCTCCGGACGTAGTGCGTCGCGAGGCGCTGCGGGCGGAAGCACCGCCGGCTCCGGCCACCCGGCAGCGGCCCGCTGTGTCGGCGTCCGTAACCACGCTCTCCTCGTGGCCACTTGGCGGTTTGGTCCGGAATGCGGAATCGCCGGGCGACCAGCGACCATCTCGTACCCGCGCCCGGACACCACCGACCCGATCAGCGGAAGGGATCACCCGCGAAGCGAGCCGGTGGGTCCGGGCTCGGGACGTTACCGAGGAGGCATCCTGATGCCACCGTCCACCCGCACGGTCTCGGCATTGAGGTAGTCGTTCGTGAGGAACTCCAGGACCACGCGGGCGAGCTCCTCCGGCAGGCCCAGGCGCTTCGGGAAGAGCACGTGGGAGCCCAGCTGTTCCTTGAAGACCTCGGCGTCCTGACCTTCGCCGTAGATGGGTGTGTCGATCAGACCAGGGGCGACGGTGTTCAGGCGGATTCCCGCCGCCGCCAGGTCGCGGGCCACCGGAAGTGTCATGCCGACCACGCCTCCCTTCGAGGCGGCATAGGCCGCCTGACCGATCTGGCCGTCGAAGGCCGCGATGCTGGCCATGTTGACGATCGCGCCGCGCTGTCCGCCCGAGTCCGGCTCGTTGGTGCTCATGGAACTGGCCGCCTGGCGAACGACGTCGAACGTGCCGATCAGGTTGATAGCGATGATCCGGGTGAATGACTCGAGGTCGTGCGCCGATTCGAGGGCACCGTCGCGGCCTATGGTCCGCCGGGCTCCGCCGACCCCGGCGGAGTTGACCACGGCCCGCAGAGGCGCGACGCGAGTCGCCGCCGCGACCGCGTCGCGGATCTGACTCGTCTCGGTCACGTCCACCGGGGCGAACACGCCTCCGATCTCCGCGGCGAACGCCTGACCCTTGGCCTGTTGCACGTCGGCGACCACGACATGGGCCCCTTCTGCCGCGAGACGGCGAGCGACCGCTGCGCCGATCCCGGACGCCGCTCCCGTGACCAGAGCGCTGTATCCCCTGATGTCCACGTTACTTTCTCCTCCTGCCGATCAATGGGACGGATGCCGGGCGCCATGCCCACGGAACGTCGGCCGTCATCGGCCACGCCAGACCGGGAGGCGTTTCTCCGCGAAGGCGCGTGCCCCTTCGGCGGCATCGTCGGAGGCGAAGACCTCGTCGACGAACGGCTGCTGGCGCTTCCAGCCCTCCTCCGCTGTCCAGTCCGGGGCTGCGCTCGCGATCTGTTTGGCTCTCAGGACCGCCAAAGGGCCGTTCTCGGCCACCTTCTGCGCCAGGGTCAGAGCGGCCTCTCGCGCGCCGCCGGTCCGCGTCACGCGGTTGACCAGGCCGATCTTCGCGGCTCTCGGCGCGTCGATCGGTTCACCGGTGAGCAGCATCTCCAAAGCCAGCGCGTGCGGCACCCGATTGGGCAGGCGCAGTGCGGCGCCGGCGGCCGGGACGAGACCGCGCTTCACCTCGGGCACACCGAACCGTGCCGTCTCGGCCGCGACCACCATGTCGCAGGCCAGCGCGAGTTCGAATCCCCCCGCCAGCGCCCAGCCCTCCACGGCGGCCACCATCGGCTTGCGGGGCGGTGTCATCGTGATGCCGCACAGCCCCCGGCCTTCCAGGCTCGGAGACTCACCCCTCAGGAAGGCCTTGAGGTCCATCCCGGCGGAGAAATTTCCGCCGGCCCCCGTCAGCACGGCGGCTCTCAGCTCCTCGGACGCGTCGAGTTCGTCGGCTGCCTCGGCGATGCCCTCGGCCACGCTCCGGTTCAGCGCGTTCCGGGCCTCCGGCCGGTTGATCGTGACGACCAGCACGGCGCCCATCCGTTCGGTCAGGACTTCCTTCGAGCTCACATCTCTCCATTCGAGTTGTGCCGCACGTGGATGCGACGACCACGCGGCACGCCGACGTCCCGCCGCGCGTTCATGCAAATTGCGACCCACATCGAGGAGGGGGCAGGAAGGCGTGTCCCCGCCACATTACCAAGCGCTGATTGATTAAGTCATCGCCCTCGCCACGGCGGTGCTGGAACCGGCCCCGGACGACGACTCCGCCTCGAGGGCGCGCAGAGCCGCAGCCCGGGCGATCAGGGCAGGGCAGGGCACGAGCGTCGCCTGGGACAACGCATACGGCGACGCCCGCCCCACCGTCGATGGACTGGCGGGACGGGCGCCCGCAGGGTCAGGGCCGATGACGACGGGACGTGCGCCGCCTCAGAAGTGCGCAGTACTCCGCCTCATGCTCTCCCGGAGCCGATACCAGGACAGTCGCCGTCGGCTGACTCGCCCCGGACCGTGCCGGGGCGAGTCAGCCGCGAGCGCACCTCACCCACCCGGTGCCTCACGGAGGAGCGCGACGGGCTCGTGGTCCTCGACTGCGGTGGCGGTCCTGGCCACCATGTCGAGGCTGACCTCGTCGGGCTGCATGTCCGGCTGGAGAGCGCCGTGGCCGATGGTGCTGAGCCAGGCGTAGTACGGCCACAGTGACTGCCGCCGATACGCGGTCCAGGCCTCCTGCCACGTCGGTGGCTCGCCCCCGGCCGCGTCGAGCCGGTGGAGATAGTGCTCCAGCAGATCGCGTTCCCAGTCGCGCCGGTCCTCCACGGTCAGGCCGCCGGTGAGCAGGTAGGAGACGTCGTACGCCCACGAGCCGCGAAGCACGCACTGCCAGTCGGCGAAACCCATCCGGCCGTGCTCGGTGACGTAGGTGTTGCCGATGTGCGGGTCGCCGTGCAGCAGTGTGACGGGACCCCGCCCGAGCAGCCGCAGTCCGGCCATCATCGGTTTCAGATCGCGGACGGACCGGGCGGCGAGGGCGGACGGGATGACCCTGCGTCCGCGCTCGGCGCCGAGCCGGGCGATGACCTCCCAGCCGAAGAAGTCACCGGCCCGGCCGACGTAGTCCGCGGGTGCGTTGACCAGCGGACGCACCTCGGGCGAGTTCCAGAACCGGCCGTGCCAGGTGGCCATCTGGTCGAGCAGCCCAGTCATCTCGTCGCGGGTGACGTAGCGGGCCGGCACCAGGAACTCCGCACCCTTGGTGCGCACCAGGTCCTCGATCAGTGAGATCGAGCGCCATGACACCGGGTCGAAGGCGCCGTAGTAGCCGAGCGGCGCTTCGATGTCGAGGCGCGGGCGGAAGTCGCGGAAGAAGGTCGGCTCGCCGGAGATGTTGCCGATGAAGCCGAGCATGATCCGCTGCCGGTAGGCCGCGGTGGTCTTCGCGAATACCGTCGGCGGGAGGCCGGCCTTCTCGCCGGCCGTGTTGTACCGCAGGTCGATCTGCCAGCGCGTCGAACTGCCCGCCGAGTGCGGGGTCGCCTTCGCCCACTCCACCCGGGCGTCGGGGATGCCGCGGCACAGCGCTGCCGTGAGCCACTCGGGCGTGACATCGGCGGGCGTGGCCGGGACGTCGCCGTACCGGTAGGCGAGTGGCGCCACCAGCTTCTCGCGCGCCACCTGGAGTGCGACCGCGGCCAGCCGGGCACGGCGGTAGGGCCGGGAGGCGGGGACTCCTGTGCCGTGATGGACCTCCCGGGCCCACCGCCGCACGGCCTGGACGGGTCCGGTCATGACAGCGCCCGAGCGAAGCCGCGAAGGTCCTCGACCACCAGGTCGGGCTCCTCGAGCGCGGCGAAGTGGCCGCCGCGGTCGTGCTCGGTCCAGTGGACGACGTTGTTGGTCTTCTCGACGAGCCTGCGGATCGGGACCGACATCTCGCGCGGGTAGACACCGCAGCCGGTGGGCGTGGCGTTGAAGTCCGGCACGCCGGCCTCGCCGGTCCGGGCCTGCTCGTAGTAGAGCCGGCCGGCTGAGTTGGCGGTGTTGGTGAGCCAGTACATCGAGACGTTGGTGAGGAAGGTGTCGACGTCAACCGCCTCGTCGGGGGAGTCGGTCCAGTCGGTCCAGGCCGCGAACTTCTCGGCCATCCACGCGAGCAGGGAGACGGGGGAGTCGCTCCACCCATAGGCCACGGTCTGCGGGCGCTCGGAGAGCAGGTGGAAGTAGCCGATCGAGAAGTCCCGTGACATGTAGTCGTCGAGTATGGCCCGCTCGCCGACGGTCAGCTCGTCGAGCCCGTCGGTGCCGGCGAACGGAGGGGAACAGAAGAACGTCGTGAGGTGCACTCCGGTGACCCGGTCCGGTGCCTGGATCGCCACGTCACGACCGATCCGCTCGCCCCAGTCGCCGCCGTGCACGAGGAACCGGTCGTGACCCAGCTCGGTCATCAGGGCCGTCAGCGCACGAGCGACCCGCTTCGAGCCCCAGCCGCTGTCGGGCACAGGGCCGGAGAACGTGTAGCCGGGCAGTGACGGCAGCACGACGTGGAACGCGGGGTCCTCGGCGCTCCCGCCGTGGGCCTCCGGGTCGGTGAGCGGGCCGATGGTGTCGAGGTACTCCAGGTACGAGCCCGGCCAGCCGTGGATCAGCAGCATCGGCTGCGCGTCGGCGCGGGGCGAGCGGACGTGGACGTAGTGCACATTCGTTCCGTCGATCGTGGTGGTGAACTGCGGCTGCGCGTTGAGACGTTTTTCTGCCCTGCGCCAGTCGAAGGTGTTCCTCCAGTACGTCGCCAGCTCCTGCACCCGGTCCAGCGGCGCGCCGGCGGACCAGCCCACGCCGGGCAGCATGTCGGGCCACCTGGAGTCGTCGAGACGGCGGTGCAGTTCGTCGAGGGCGGCCTGCGGGATGGAGACGGTGAACGGTCGGGGCATGACGGGCTCCTCAAGAACGTGAGCAGGCGGTTGGGGACCAGCCCTGGTCGGGGCTGCCGGACTGTCCGACATGGGCGGCTGTCGCGGCGGACTTGGCTCCGCCGGACCACCTCCTGTGCCTCTCCGGCCCGTTGACGCGGCCCGGAAGAGTGATTGCCGCAGGGCGTCTTCGCATCGTCGTGAGCCGGAGCCGGATCGGAGCCGGACACGACGGTGCGGTCAGCGTCGTTCGGGCCAGTCGGGAACACGTCCACGGATCGGGTCCGGCGCGGCCCGCCGGCCGAGGACTCCCGGTCGTGGCGCCTGCCGGAGAGGCAGGGCATGCTGGGCCGGGGGGCCGAGCACGCGACCGGCGAGCGACGCGCCCACCACCGCGATACGGTCGCTCAGGCCAGGGTTCCGTGGTCATCGAGCGCTGCCGCGGTGCGTTCGACCATGAGCGTGCTGACCTCATCGGGCTGCATGTTCGGTTGCATCGCGCCGTGGCCCAGTGTCATCAGCCACGCGAAGTACGGCCAGGCGGCCTGGCGCCGGTACGCCGCCCACGCGGTCTCCTGGTCGAGCTTCGGCCCGCCGGCCGCATGGAGCCGGTCGAGGTAGAACGCGAGCAGATCGCTCTCCCAGGCGCGGCGGTCCTCGACCGAAAGCGCGCCGTTGACCAGGTAGGTGACGTCGTAGAACCAGCTGCCGCGCTGGATGATCTGCCAGTCGGTGAAGCCCATCCGGCCGATGCCGGTGACATAGGTGTTGCCGATGTGCGGGTCGCCGTGGAGCAGGGTCGCGGGGCCGGTGCTGCACTTCTCGAGCCCGGTCCACAGTGCCTTGAGGGCGTCGTCGGTGCGGTGGCGCAGCGACACCGGCACGGCATCGCCGGCCATGTCGACCCCGGCCCTGGCGACGTCGGCGATGCCGAAGGTCTCGGCCGATCGGCGTACGTACTCGATCGGCCGGTGCAGCCGCTCGTTGCGCGTGACCTCGGGTGCTTCCCAGAACCGGCCGTGCCAGACGGCCATGTTCGCGAGCAGGTCCTCGATCTCGGACCGGGAGACCGGGCGGAGAGCGGTGATGAACTCGGCGTCTTTGGTCGCGGCCAGATCCTCGGTGACCGCGATCGAGCGCCACGACGACCGGTCGACGCTGCCGTGGTAGCCGAGGGGAGCCTCGATGTCCAGCCGGGGACGGAAGTCACGATAGAACGTCGGCTCGCCGGCCAGGATGCCGATGAATCCGAGCATCAGCCGCTGCTTGAAACGCTGGGTGGTTTTGCTGAAGAGCGACTTTGGCAGTCCGGCCTCGTCGCCCGTCTGGTTGTATCGCACCTCGGTGCGCCAGCGGGTCGAGCTGCCGACAGATGCCTCCGTGGTCTGTGACCAGATGACCCTGGCGCCGGGCACATCGCGGCACAGCACATCGGTCAGCCATGCGTCGGTGACCGCGTCCGGGGTCGCCGGCACGGTCCCTCGGCCGCGTGGACGCCGGGGAAGCGCCCGCTCGCGTGCGACCGCAGCGGCCACCCACGCGGTACGCGACGTCCGGTACAGCCGCGAGGTCGGATCGCCGGTGCCATGAAGCAGAGTGCTTGGGGCGCGGGCGGCGGCGGCCAGGGCCTGCACGGCGCTCGTCATCGTCATCGGCCTCCTTCGGGAGCCAGGTGATGCAATGGACCGGGACCAACCCCGCCGGGATCGCAGCGTTCCCGGTCGTCTCGTCCTCCGGGGAGAGCGAGCCGGGGACCTCGGTGCCGACGCCGGGGACGGCCGCGCTCCTCGCCTGACGGCGGTGAGCCCGCAGCCGGGGAGTTGACGATGGTGCGGGTCGTGGGGGCGTGCGGTGTGTCCCGGCCCGGACCCCGCCGGGCCGGGACGATCAGGTGAGCTCGAGCGCAGCCTCCGGGCAGCTCGTCACGGCGTCGCGGACGTCGGCGACGTGGTCGTCACCGATCTCCGCGAGCAGCACGACGACCTTGCCGTCGTCGTTCACGTCGAAGACGTCTGGGGCCAGCAGCGCGCACCGGCCGTGCCCCTGGCACCGAGTGGTGTCGGCATTGACCTTCATGGTCGCTCACCCGACCCGGTCGAACTCGATGTCCACGGCGTGGAGCGCGTTGCTCTGTCCCGGGACCCACTGGATGTCGGCGGTCGAGACGAGCCGGATGTTCCTGACTCTCTTCAGCAGTTCCTCGAAGGCGATCTCGATCTGCATCCGGGCCATGTTGGAGCCGATGCAGCGGTGGACACCCATGCCGAAGGCGGTGTGGCCGCTTCGTGCCTCGTCGAAGACCAGTCGGTCGGCGTCACGGAACTTGGCGGTGTCCCGGTTGGCGGAGTCGAACCGGACCTGCACCCGCTCGCCCTTCTTGATCAGCACCCCGTTGAGCTCGACGTCCCGGGTCGCCACGCGAGCCATCGCGGCGACCGGGGAGTCCAGGCGGAGGAACTCGTCCATGTCCCGGCGCACCCAAGCGGGGTCCCGCAGCCGGTCCTCGAGTCCAGGGTGCTGCGTGAGCCGGTAGGTGATGTTGCCGATCGCAGCCCGCGTGGTGTCCAGACCCCCCATCACCAGGATGCCCAGGCAACCGATCTGCTCCTCCTGGGAGATGGGCCGGTCTCCGAAGCGGCCGTTGACGAGGCGGGCGAGCACACCGTCGCCCGTGATCCCGCGCTTCTTGGCACGCTCCAGATACTCGGTGCACATGGCGAACAGTTGCGCGTACAGCTCCGGCGTAGCTCCTTCGGCCACGGCGAGCGCGAGCGCCTGGGCCGCTTCGAGCTCCTCGTCGGTGAGGTCGTTGAAGATCACCTTCGTCAGCATCCGGCCGATGTAGGGGCCGGCGTACTCGTTGAGGATCTCGGCGGAGCCGCGATCGATGAATTCGTCGATCAGGCTACGGGCGGTCTGATGCATCGCCTCCTCGTGCGGCGCGAGCGCTGTGCGGGAGAAGAGCGGGTTGAGCAGCTGCCGGGCCGCGGTCTGGACGGGCGGGTCGTCGTCGATGGGGCAGAGCGACGGCAAGCCGGTCGGGACCAGCGGTGACTCGGTCGAGGAGAACGTCTCCCAGTCCTCCATGACCCGCCGAACGTCGTCGTAGCGGCTGACGATGTAGAAGCCGCCGTTTCCGTCGGTGTGTGCCACCGGGCACCGTTCCCGGGCGTGTGCGAACAGCTCCCACTTCACCCGCTGGTTCTCCCAGCTGAAGATGTCGAAGTGGCTGAGCTGTTCGGCGAGGTCCTGCTGCTTGTCGGCTTGGTGCATCGTCATGGCGCCTCCCGGGCAGGGGGATCGGGTCAGAACTGGTTGACGATCACGCCGCGGATGTTCTTGCCTGCGAGCATGTCGGCGTAGCCCTCGTTGATCTGGTCGAGGGAGTAGGTGCGGGTGACCAGCTCGTCGAGCTGGAGCTTTCCTGCCCTGTACAGGTCGGCGAGGCGGGGAATGTCGGCGCGCGGGTTGCAACCGCCGTACACGGTGCCGAGCAGGGACTTCTCGAACAGCGCGAACATCTGCATGCCGAGGGTCGGCTTGTCGTCGACGTTGCGGGCCATGCCGGTGAGGACCGCGCGACCGCCCTTGGAGACGAGGTCGAGGAACGGCTGGATCATCCACCCCTCGACCACGCCGATCGTGCACACCCCGACATCGGCCATGACACCCTGGGTGATGTCCTGCACGAGGCTCATCGCCTCCTCCATGGAGGACGCGGTGTGCGTGGCACCGAGGACCTTCGCCTGGTCGGTCTTGAAGGCGACTGGGTCGACGGCCACGATGTTCCGCGCGCCGCACATCCGGGCGCCCTGGATCGCGTTCGCGCCGATCCCGCCGATCCCCACCACCACGGCCGTCTCGCCGGGCTGGACCTTGCCGATGTTGACCGACGACCCCCAGCCGGTCGGCACACCGCAGCCGAGGAGGCAGGCGACCTCGAAGGGGATGTCCGGGTCGATCTTCACGATCGACGTCTCGTGCACGACCGTGCGCTCGCTGAACGTGCCCACGAGGGAGAGCGTGCCGACGTCCTTGCCCCGGGCGTGTGCGCGGTACCCGCCGCTGATCATCGAGCCTTCCATCAGGAACTGCCCGTAGTCGCAGAGGTTCGACCGTCCGGTGGAGCACCACCGGCACTGTCCGCAGGCGGGGAGGAACGAGAAGACCACGTGGTCGCCCACGGCCAGGTGCTCGATGCCGGGGCCCACCTGCTCGATCACGCCCGCGCCCTCGTGTCCACCGATGGTGGGGAGTGCGGCGTAGCCGTCGCCGAGACGGACGTGATCGTCGGAGTGGCACATGCCGGCGGCTTCGATCCGTACAAGGACCTCGTGCTGGCGGGGCGGGTCGAGTTCGATCTCCTCGACGCTCCACGGCTGGCCGGTCTCCCACAGGATTGCTGCCTTCGACTTCACAATATGACCCCTCTCAGCCCTGCAGTGGCGGTAATCACACAGTGTTTGATTCAGTGTGTCAAGGGTCTCTGCAAGAAGGCCGAGGCTCTGCCGAGGCTGACGTTCGCAAGTCGTCCGAGCGGTATCGTCCTGGGGCGGCCAAGTCTTTGCCCGCAACGTTGACTCTGCTGCGCAATTTGACTGAGTGAGCGTCGTGGGTGCGGCATGACCGCTTCTGTGGCCTTGGCCGCCTCGTGGGCCGCAGGGGGTGGAGCAGATGTCGTTGCAGCCGAAGGGGCTGCCAGAGATCCCGGCTCAGACCGTGGCTGTCGCTCGGCGGCGATCCCCCACGGGACATTGGCGATGCGGGCGCCCGATCGGCTGGGCGAGGTGTTCGCGGACGAGCCCGCACCGACTGCCACGCATGCCCCGTCCAGGACGAGTGCACCACCTCCGCGCGTGGCACCCGCATCCGCAGCCTCCGGCCGCAAGAACTCCACCAGACCCTGGCCGGAGCGCGAACTGAGCAGAACACGAAGACCTGGAAGGACAAGTACACACTCCGCGCTGGGATCGAGGGCACCATCAACCAGGCCCTCGACGTCACCGGCCTCCGCCGGGCCCGCTACCGCGCACTGCCCAAGGTCCGCCTCCAGCACGCTTTCTCCGCCACTGCCCTCAACGTCATCCGACTCGACGCCCACTGGAAGCCCGGCCACACAGCTCTCAGCCCCCGGACCAGCAGACGCTTCAGGCACCAACTCGGACATCGTTCAGCGGCCCCGGTATGACGGCTTCGTCGGTCCCGTTCGATGAAGATCCTGTACTGCCTGGACGTCTTCGAACGGGCTCTGGCAGCGATCACGGGGAGCCGTTACGGCGAGTGATATTGCCGTTCGATTCGGAGGCGTCGCAGAGCTGTCGACCGGGAGCCGGCCCGTACTCGGGGGTGCTCCGGTGTGGGTGTGCGATCGGCTCCGCTGCCGGACGTGGCAGCCGGGCCCGGCGCTCGCCGCCGGGCCTGCGCCCCGGACCGCCTTGACTCAGCCCAGCGCGTCCATCAGGGCGGTGACATAGGCATCCAGCCGCTCCTCCACGGCTCGCGTCGTCAGCTCTGTTCTCCCTGCCTCACGCCATGGCTGCGCCACCTGCTGCACTTCTTCTGAGAACGCCAGCCCGTCCCGCACCTGCCAGTACAGCCGCTCGCTCGCGGCCGCAGCCAGTACCCCGCCGGCCTCCTCATACGCCTCAGCGAAGCGCAGACCCCACGCCGGGCCGTGCAGCAGCGCGAGATTGGTGGAGCAGTGCGCGACATCGAGGTCCGCCGGGCCCCATGAGGTCGCTGCCCAGTCGACGACGCCGGTGATCCGCGCACCTGCAGGGCTTGGGGGCGGCACGTCGAACAGCACGTTGCCGGGGTGGAAGTCCCGGTGCAGGAAGCGTCCTTCATAGGGCGGCGCGGACTTGCGGATCACATCGGTCGCCGCGGCCCATGCCGCCGCGTCGGCGCCCTTCGGAACGACGACGGTGTCGGCGGTCGTCGACGCCTCATACTTCCGGGGCCGCTCGGCGGGTCGCAACGCGTGGATCGCCACGAGTTGACGGGCCAGCAGAGGAACGCGCGCCTCCAATCCCTCATCGTCGAGGACCGTCCGGCCCGCCAGATGTGTCATGAGGAGCGACGGATACTCGCAGTGCGCGGCGGTCGGATCAAGCGCGACCAGTCCAGGAGCCGGCACGCCGGTCCCCGTGAGCAGGGTCAGGGCGCAGGCCTCCCTGTTCAGCCAGTCCTCGGCGTGCTCCACGTTGACGAAGGTCCGCAGTACCAGGTCGCGGGTGCCTCCGTCCCGCGTGCCGATGGTCAGCCGCCTCATTTCGGCAGTGATGCCGCCGTGCAGCGCCTCGGTTCTGACGATCCGTTCGCCGACCTCCAGGTGCCGGCTCACCCAAGCCAGGGTCAACGGTCGGACGGCCCCCGCCTCATCGTGGTCGATCACCGTGCCACCTCATCATCGGGACGGCGGCACGCGCAAAAGCTTTCGTTGGAGGCGGCGGTGGCCACGCTGCTCTGTTCCTCTCGCAGCTGCCGCAGGCACCGTTCGCCCGTCCGTAGAGCTTCCTTTTGATCTTCTTGATGCGGTTCACGGCGCCCTCGGTGTCACCCGAGCTCCAGTGGAGCGTGAGCCCGGCGGTGACGGCGTCGAGGCCGCTGGTCAGGCCGCGGGCGAAGCCGGTCGGGCCGGGCAGGTCCGCGGTAAAGGCCCCGTCGATCCAAGCGGGCAGCAGCACGCCGGTCTGCCAGGTGAGCATGTCGCCGAAGTTCCGCACCAGTTGGTGCACGGTGGCCAGTTCGGGGCAGCCGTCCAGGACGGTCTTGAGCTGTTGGTGTTCGTCCTCGGTGAGGGTGCTGGGGCGGCGGGTGAGCCAGCCGGTGACTGGCGGGTACTGGACGGCGCCGGCGGCAGTCGCGGGGTTCGGCGAGGCTGATCCAGGCGGTGGAAGGCCCAGTCGCCTGACGTGGAGTAGCTGCTCTGCCGGCCGCGTTCGGCGAGTTTGCGGCGCAGTGCCATGAGCGTGATGCGTCCGCGGGTCTCGGCGATGCGCCGGCTGAGGCAGGCGTGGTGGACATCGAGGCTGCTGCACCGCCGGTGGCGTCCGGCGCCGGGCGGGCCGGACCGGCAGGTCCGGGCCGCCCGGCGGGGCTCAGCGCAGGCCGAACGCCCGGATCACCGTCTGGCTGACGGTGTTGCCCGCGGAGTCCCGCGCGCCCGCCCGCAGCGAGACGTACGCGGTCTTCTGCGGGGCGGACAGCGCGAACCGTCCGTCACGGCCGTCACGGGCCGGGTGCCACGTCCGTCCGTCGTCGTAGGAGAACTCCACGCTGACGGGGGAGAGCGTGCCGGCTCCCGCGGCACCGCGCAGGTGCGCGGCGAAGACCGTCACGGCCGCGCCCCGGTCGGCCCGCCCCGCCTCGTCGGTGCGGACGTCGTAGGAGAGCTGGATCAGCGGCAGCACATCGGCTTCGTCTCCGGCGGGCGCCCGGGAGGTGAAGCCTCACTCGGTGTGCGTGTCCGAGGAGTACGGGCTGACCGAGGCGTCCCGTCCCGCGTCCAGGACGAGCCGGTACGGCAGCGGGCCTGCGGCGGGCGCGTCGGCGCCGACGGAGGTGTACATGCCCTGCGCCAGCCGGGTGTCGCCCTGGTAGAGGGTGAGCGACTGGTGGTCGCGCTCGTAGTCCATGGACATCCCTACATGGTCGGAGCCGCCCCACGCGGGGACGTCGAGGTTCAGGCGGCTGCCGCTGCGCGTGGGCGCCTTGTAGTTGTCGTTGAGGTACGGGCGCTCGATGGGCTTGAACCACTCCTGGCCCTGCCTGCTGCCGGCCCGGTACACGGTGCGGGGCTCGATCTCGTACAGCAGGCCGTCGACGTACGCCTCCTGGCCCCAGCGGTATCCCGGGCCGGTGGCGACCCAGTCGACCCGTCGGCTGTTCATCTCCTCCCGCACCGTCAATCCGATGCCCCAGTCGGAGTAGACGGGCCAGTCGAAGCGCCACTCCCCGCCGTCGCGCGTGGTGTCGGGGCTGTCGAAGTCGACGTCGACCCGGGCCAGGGTCTTGGGCCCGCCCTGGACGACGAGGCTGTCCGGGATCTCGTTGTGCCACGTCCACATCAGGTCGTAGACGTACCGGCTGTCGGGTTCTGAGTCCACGGTGACGGCCGCGTCGCGGTCGGCGGCCTGCCGCAGGAGCTTCTCGCCCTCGTCCGTGCTGAGTGGGGCGACGTCGATCGCGGCGGGCGTGAACGGGTCGCCGGTGTACGAGCGCAGCTGTCGGCCCTGCTGGTCGTTGACGACCAGCAGGAGGCTCGCGCCCGCCTTCGCGGCCGCCGCCGCCTGATCGGTGTCGGACACCGCCTCGTTGCGGCGCACGACGACAGCCTTGCCGCGGGCGTCCAGCGCCTCGTAGTCCGCGCTCGAGCCGTCGCCCGCGGCGACGAGCGGCAGCTTGTGGCGGCCCTGGGCCAGCGGTGTGACACCGTCCTGCCGCAGGACGTCGGTGAAGTCGTCGGTGCGGGTGGCGACGGTGAGCATGGGCTGCTCCTTGCGCCAGCGGGCACCGAGGTAGAAGTCGCCGTGCGTGACCTTGCGGGTGGTCGGCTGGGCCCAGAGGCTGTCGTAACCCGTCTGGGTCTCCATGTAGTCGCGCCAGGTGCCGCCGCCCATCGAGCGGTCGTACTCCAGACGCTGATAGGTCGTCTCGGTCCGCTGCGGTGTCGTCATGTCGACACGGCGGATCGCGCCGGCGTCGAGTGTGACGACGTTGTTGCGGTCCATGACGACCTCGAGGTCCCCGAGCAGGGCCATGCCGAGCGAATGGGGCCCGTGCACGCCCTGCACCTCCTTGAACGACAGCACCGAGTACACGTCGTCCGGCAGGAAGGTCTCGAGTCGGCCGGACTCGTCGACCAGGTAGAAGTCGGGTTCGAAGCGGCCGGGGCTCAGCAGTTCGACGACGCCGGACATGGGCTTGCCCTGGGCGTCCTTGAGGACCATGGTCAGCTTGTGCGCGACGTCGCCGAGGGAGACCGCCGTGTGCGTGACGGCCGTGCCGGCCGCGTCCGTCGCGACGACCTGCCCCGACCAGCGGCCCTTCTCGGTCGCCTTCGAGGCGTCGATGACGACGGAGGCCTCGGCGGTGCCGTGCGCCGGCACGACGACCTGGTCGGGGGAGACCCGGAACAGGCCCGCGGGGGCGTTCTGCGCGTCGACGGCGAGGTGGAGCGTGGCCGGGGAGTCGCCGGTGTTGGTGTACGTCACCGGACGCGTGACCGCGGTCCCGGCGCCGGCTGCCACCTGCCCGGCGAACGCGGTCGCCGAGGCGAACACGCTGCTGTGCAGCGCCGAGGCCACGTCCACCCGTCCGCTGCCGGCCTGGAAGGCGTCGTACGCCGAGGTCCGCTTGGAGCTGCTGACCAGCAGGTCCTTGAGCTGGCTTCCCGTCAGGTCCGGGTGGGCTGCGGCGAGCAGGGCCGCGGCGCCGGCGACGTGCGGTGTGGCCATGGAGGTGCCACTCATCGTCTGGTAATCGCCCTCGCCCTCCGCGGCGTACTGCGAACGCGCCGCCAGTACGTCGACGCCGGGGGCGGTGATCTCGGGCTTGAGGGCGCCGTCCCCGACGCGCGGGCCCTGGCTGGAGAACGAGGCCACGTCGTCGGCGGAGTCGACCGCCCCCACCGTCAGAGCGGCGTCGGCGGCCCCCGGTGCGCCGATGGTGTTCGGCGCGCCGGCGTTGCCGGCGGCGACCACGAACAGCGTGCCGGTCTCGGCGCTCAGCCGGTCGACGGCCGCGCTGAGGGGGTCGGTGCCGTCGGACGGGGTCTCGGAGCCGAGGCTCATGCTGACGACCCTGGCGTGCTGGTCCTGGGCGGCCCACTCCATGCCGGCCAGCACCCACGGGTCCTGACCGCTGCCGTCGTCGTCCAGCACCTTGCCGATGTGGAGTTCGGCGCCGGGTGCGACGCCCTTCTCTTTGCCGCCGGAGGCGGCGCCGGTGCCGGCGATGGTGGAGGCGACATGGGTGCCGTGGCCGTTGCGGTCGGTCACGTCCTCGTCGGGGACGAAGCTGCGCGTGTCCGCGATCCGGTCCGTGAGGTCGGGGTGCCCGGCGTCCACGCCGGTGTCGAGGACGGCAACGTCCACGCCCTGCCCGGTGTCGCCGGCCGACCATGCCTCGGGGGCGCCGATCTGCGCGGTGGTGTCGGCGAGGTCGGCCTCGACGTGGCCGTCGAGCCAGATGTGCGTGATGCCGCCGCCGAAGGCCGGTCCGCCGGACCGCGCGGCGACGCCTGCGGAGGTCCTCGAACTCTGTGCCGAAGCGCTGGTGACGGCATGCCAGAAGTCGGACGCCTGGGCACGGTTCTCCGTGATCGCGGCGCCGTGCACGCTACCGAGGTCGCGCACTGGGGCGGCTCCCCGGGGCAGGGTGGCGCGCAGGCCCTTGGCGGCGGTCCCGGAGTCGTACGAGACGATCAGGGGCAGCCGCTCGCGGTGGGCGTCGTCGTAGCCGTCCGCTATGAGGTCGGTGACGTCGAACAGCCGCCGGTCCAGTGTGCCCGCGGCGACGTAGGGAAGGGCGGAGTCGGGGTAGACGTACAGGTCGCCGTTCGACTCCAGGATGCGCGCCTGGGCGGTTCCTCCCGAGGCGCTGCGGACGCCGACCGTGCCGCTGGCGCTGCCGGAGCGGCGCGTGACGACGGTGTCTCCGGTGATCAGCGTCACCGTGTGCGTGCCGGACGGCACGTTGTGCGGTGCGGCGGGCGACGCGGTGGTCGCGGTGCTTGCGGTGTTCGCGGCGGCGGGTTGCGCCAGTGCGAGGACGACGGCGCCGGCGGCCAGCAGGCTCCGGTGTCTGTATGGGGTTTTCAAGCAGTTCCCCTGTGGCTGTTGGGAGGGGCCGGGTCTTCGGCCCTCGGTGAACCCCGTTGGGGAGGGCACCGCATAGTGGCCTGGAATCCCGTGCTGGGAACCCGCGGACGCAGAGTGATCTTTCACACCTCAGCGATCTGATTCCGGCGGGCTTACGATCACCGATTACGCCTGGAGCAGGGCGAGTTCACCCGCTGTCCGCGGACGGCCGCACCACTGCCGACCGCCCGGCAGGCGGGCGCCGCACCCACTGCGGTCAGGCCCCTTCGCACCACGCGGCCTTCGCCGCCGAGCGGGGCCGCAGCGCCCCGTCGACCACTCCCTCGCCGCCGCCGGAAGCCGCCGGAAGCCCCGCCGCGGGCGAACGTCGTCTTTGCGACATGGCGCCGAAGTGCCAAGCCGCTGATGTCGACGCGGCCGGTGGTGTTCCGAATCATTCAAGGTGCCTGCTATCCAGGCACTTTGTTGTCCGCCGGGGTCGAGATCGTGGACGGGATGGTCGTCGTGGGTCCGAGTGCGTCGAAGCGGCACAACCGTCTGGCCCGGATCCTGGCCAACGCTCTGGAGGCGGGCTCGGGGCCGGACCGGTATGCCGACATGGACTTCGACGTCCGGCTGCAGGACGTGCCGCTCACGAATCGCCGGGCGGACGTCGTTGTGTATCGCGCGGACACGATTGATGTCACGCCCACTCGTCCAGAGCATGCGCTGCTGGTGGCCGAGGTGGTCTCACCGGGGCCGGAGACCACCGACCGGATCGTGAAGGTGGATCAGTACGCCAAGGCCGGCTTTGCGTTCTACCGGCGGGTCGAGCAGGCCGCGACGGTGTTCCCCTGGTGTACACCTACGTCCTCGACCCGGCGACGAAGATTTCTCGTGAGGGTGACGTGTTCACCGGGGTCGTCAAGGTTGCGGCGCCCTTTCCCGGGCCGATGCCAACGGGGTGTCGGGGCACATACCCTCAGGGGGCAGGCAGTTGCCACCCGACTGCCCCCGCGCCCGCCCCGTGTGTCAGGTCGTGTGCAAGGCGGTGCGCAGGGTGGAGACGGCCAGGGAGATTGCGGCCTCGGCGGCGTGGGTCTCGCGCAGGGCGTTGAGCACCACGAAGCCGTGGATGATGCCCTGGAAGCGGACGGCGGTGACGGCGACGCCCGCCTCGCGGAGCTTGTTCGCGTACGCCTCGCCCTCGTCCCGCAGCACGTCCGCCTCACCCGTGATGACCAGAGCCGGCGGCAGCCCCGTCAGCTGCTCCTTCGTGGCCCGCAGGGGAGATGCGGTGATCTGGGCGCGCTCGGCCTCGTTGGTCGTGTACTGGTCCCAGAACCACCGCATGCCGTCGCGGCGCAGGAAACAGCCAGTGGCGAACCGGCGGTACGACGGGGTGTCGAACGCGGCGTCGGTCACCGGGTAGAACAGCACCTGGTACACCAGCGGCAGATCGCCGTACTCCTTGGCCATCAGGGTCATGGCGGCGGCCATGTTGCCGCCCGTCGAATCGC
>NZ_BMQA01000026.1 GCF_014647875.1 Streptomyces brasiliensis
ATACAAGATCACACACTACCCGTTAGACGGAAGTTGGGGTACCTAACGAAGCCCTACTAGGGGGCGGGCGGATTCAGAGCGGCTTCGGCCTCCTGCCGTGACCTCGGCACGTCATGACTCTCCACGTACATGTGGTACGCCGGGTCCGGCAGCCCCCTGACCATCGCCAGGTCGGGCTCGTCGCCCGGCCGTCGTAGGTGGTACGGCGGCGGGTAGTAGCAGTCGCCCAGGAAGACCACGCCTTCCGAGGGGACTTTGACGACGATCGAGTCCGGCGTGTGCCGACCGCCGACATGCTCGAGTTCCACTGCCACCCCGGCCAGTTCGACGACGTGACGGGTACGGAACGTCTGGTCGGGCGGCACGATCCGGGACGACTCCCAGCAGTCCTCCATGGCCCGGATCCGAGCCGAATAGCTGGGCCGCAGCAGCGGCTCGCGCGCCGTCTCCGACCGGAGATACGTCTCGGACCACGGCTTGGCCGCTTCGCTGAGCAGGGCCTCCCGGCACTCCTCGTGGGCGACGACCGGAACGCCCCACTCCTGCGCGCCCCAGACGTGGTCCCAGTGGTGGTGTGTGTAGACGAGCAGCCGCGGTGGCGGGAACCCCAGGTGTGCCAAGCCGTCGCGCACCCGGTGGGCGTGCGCCGGGCTCTGACCGGCGTCGACGACGAGACAGCCGTCGTCCCCGGCGATCATCCCCACACTCGCCTGGACCCGGTCGGGATCGGGATGGTGCGGCCACAGCCAGACACGCTCCGTGACGCGTACGAGCGTGCTCGGATCGGCATGCGTCATCGGTTCCCCCGGAGCCTGGTGTCGAAGTCGCCGTCAAGCTACCCCAACGGCCGAGGTGGGCCCCCCTGTTGACCGCCCGCACCGGCACCGGCTCCGGGAGCACCGGTGCGGCGAGCGGGTGCATCTCCCGGCGCAGGCGATTGGTCTTGATCGGAAACGGAAGTAATCGCAGTAAATAGTAGTAATCCTGACTGGCACTCGGCCGGGACAACGCGCGAGGAGCGCCATGACCCACAACCGATCCCGCCCTCCGTGTCGGCACCGCCGACTGGCCCGACGCACCTGGCTCGCCGTGCTCGCGCTTCTGGTCGGCAGCCTCGGCTGGTCGATCGGCGAGGCGCTGACGTACCCGGGCAAGGACAGTGACGCGGCCCGGCTGGCCGAATGGGGCCGGGACCACGAACTGGGCTTCGTCGTCGACCAGTTGGAGAACCTCAGGTACGACCTGAACCCACCGAGGGTCGGCGGCACCCTTTCCGCCGAGGCCCTGGCCCGGATGCGTGGACCGCACGAGGCCGACGGCGAGAACGGCGACCCGGCGGCACCCGGCCCGGAGGCCCACGGCCCGGCCGTCGGCTCCCGACGCGGCGCGCCCCCGGCACCACAGATCCCCCTGCACGCCCGCATGCGCACGTTCGTCACCCCTGCGCTGCCCGGCGAGGGAGTCTTCCGCACCCTGGCCACCGACCACGGTGAGCCGATCGTCCAGGGCACCTACCTGCGCCCGGACAGCGACCACACCTCGTACGAGGCCGCGGTCGCCTGGATCAGCCAGAAACACGCACGCTTCCGGCTCCACCCTGGATTCCGCGAGCCGGGCGGCAGTTTCGACGTGCCGCCGACCATCCCCGAAGGGCACCGCAAGGGACTGCTCGCCACCTGGAACGGCGGTTTCCGCGTCACCAACGGCGACTCCCGGGGCGGCTTCTATCTCGACGGCAAGCTGGTCGGCGAGCTGCGTGACGGCGTCGCATCGGAAGTCTTCCACCGCGACGGCTCCATCGGGATCGGCGAGTGGGGACGCGACGTGTCGATGACCTCGGACGTCGTCGGGGTCCGCCAGTGTCTGGGGCTGATGGTCGACCACGGCAAGGTGGTCGACGACGTCGACGACGAACACCAGTGGGGCGCCTCCGACCAGGGGCGCATGTTCGTGGAACGCTCCGGAGTCGGCGTCACCGCGCAGGGCGACATCGTCATGGTCGTCGGCCAGGCGCTGTCCGCTCGTACCCTCGCCGAACTGATGCAACGCGCTGGTGCGGTCCGCGCGATGTCCCTGGACATGAACCGGGCATGGCCGTCCTTCATGTACTACGACGCCGGACAGCATCCGTCCGACCCGGAGCCCACCAACATCCTCGACTTCGACAACCCGCCCGACCGCTACTACGACAAGGCCACCCGCGACTTCGTCGCCGTCTACGCCCGGTGAGAGGGACGGTGCCGGCGCGAGCGGACGCTCACCCGGTCGAGGATGGCGAGGCCATGGTCCGACAGGACGTCCTCCAGGGTGTCGAGGAAGGCGCGCAGCCGTTCCTCGCTCTCGACGACGACCACGGCGCACGGGCCCTGCGTCCGTATCCGTGACGGCCGGTCGCGGTGGATCTCCAGGTGCAGACCGTACCCCTCGATCGCGTGGAACACACTCGCCCCGGACAGCCCCTGGGCGTGGGCGCGGTGCACGATCTCGGCGTAGGCGGGCCTGTGGTGCCAACGGGCGCTCGCGGACAGGTGGATGGTGAGCCGGGCTGCCGCCTCCTCGAACGCCATCGCACGCCCCTCCCGCCGAGGTGACTGCCGTCACCGTACTGGTGGACGGGCGGTGCGGGGAGGGGGTGCGTGGGTCTCAGACCCAGATCGCCTGGGCGAGTGCGGCCCCCGTGAAGGCGGCGCCGAGTCCGGCGACGATGCTCGCGACCGCGTTGGCAGCGGCGAAGAAGCGGGCGCCCTCCTCGGCGAGCCGCAGCGTCTCGTACGACAGGGTTGAGTAAGTGGTCAGCGCTCCGCAGAGCCCGGTGCCGAGCAGGAGTTGGACGTTGGAGGAGATCCCGCCGGCGACGACCGCTCCGGTGATCAGGCCGAGGATGAACGAGCCGGACACGTTCACGGTGAAGGTGCCCCACGGGAAGACCGTGTCGTACCTCGACTGCACCGTACGGTCCGTCAGATAGCGCAGCGGCGCCCCGACGACCGCGCCGGCGATGACCAGCAGCCAGTTCACACACCCTCCTGCTGCTCGTCGCGGCCGATGTACCGGATGACCTCGCAGTCGTCGAGGATCACCAGGCCCTCGCCGACCAGTTCGTCCAGCTCGGGCAGGAAGGCGCGTACCCGGTCCTCCGTGTCGACGATGATGATCGCCACGGGCAGGTCCTCGCTCAGCGACAGCAGCCTGCTGGTGTGGATCAGCGAGGTCGCCCCGAAGCCCTCGATGCCCCGGAACACGCTGGCACCGGCGAGGCCCGCCCTGTGTGCCCGGTGCACGATCTCGGAGAAGAGGGGCTTGTGATGCCAGGTGTCGTTCTCGCCGATGAAGATCGTCACTCGCAGGGCTCGTCCGGTCAGCCTCGTCATGACTGCCTCCACTCGATGACGCGGCGGGTGAGGTTCGCCGTCGTCCACACCGTCGTGAGTGCCGCGACCATGGTGGCCGCCAGATAGAGCAGGCCGGTGGTGGCCCGGCCGCCGTCCATCAGACGCTGGATGTCCACGGCGTAGGTGGAGAACGTGGTGAAGCCGCCCAGGACCCCGGTCCCGAAGAAGGGCCGTACCAACCGGTGCGCCGCCCATACGTCGGTGATGATCACCATGAACACGCCGATGATGCCGCAGCCGATCACGTTCACCCAGAGTGTGGTCCACGGGAAGGCGCCCTGCGCGGTCGGCCACATCAGGGCCGCGCCGTAGCGGGCACAGGCACCGATGGCGCCGCCGACGGCCACGGCCGCGATGATCGGCCACTGTCTGCGCCGCAGCTCACGCCGCTGCGCGGGCATGCGCAGATCGACGTCGGGATCAGTGGGTTCGTTGAGCACTGGGGGTCGGACCTCTCCCACGCGGGTCTCCTACTCGCACTGCACCCCGGCAGGCCCAGGGCGCACTCCATCGCAAGCAGGGACCGTTGGCGGCCACAGTGCCGCGGTTGGGTACGGCGGGCCCCACCGCCGCGCGGCCGCACGAGCCGCCGCAGGACCCCTAGCCTAGCGCCAGGTGCGCGCGGCTTCCCTGCGGGGCCCCGCCTCGGCCCCGCAGAGGCTGTGGTTGAGGTGCTCGCGGGGGCGCGGGACACTGGAGGGGTACGGCGACGAGGCTCGCCGCAACCGCACCGCACAGGGCGCTGATGGCCTCTACGTGATGCAGGACGCTCGCAGCACGGAGGTGGGCACCGATGCACAAGATCGCCGTCGCAGTCGACGCGACCGTCGCCAGCACCATCGGGCGTGACGACGACGCGGCCCCGGTGGACGCGCCTCCGGCGCACGGGGAGAGCGGCTGGCCGGTGGGCCACGGCCGCGTCGTGGACACCCTCGGCGACGACGGCCGCCCGCTCGAGGCCCTGGTCCTGATGTGCGAGCCCGCCGTACCCCGTGACGGAGTCCCGGCCTGGCCCGTCGCCGTCCTGCACCTCGCCGCACAGGGCCGCGCGGTGGACGAACTGCTGTGCGTGGCCGAGGCCGCGCCCTTCACCGACCTGGTGGACATGGCGGACCTACCGCGCTGGCACGCCGAGCCCGAGGTGTGGGCGAAGGCCCTCACCCGGCTCACCCCCGGCAGCTCCTACGAGATCGCCGGGCTGGGACCGGCGGGGGAGGCGGACGCGCTGCTGGACACCGCCTGGCATGCCTATCTCCAGCTCACGGGCTGCCTGGAATGAACTCCGCGTCTGCGTCACGCCGCGCACGGATCACTTGCCGGCGAGGTGCGCGCGCATGAAGAACCCCGCGCTCTACTCGCTGATGTACAGCGAACCCACACGGGTCATGTCGGCCGCCTTCAGGGCCGGCATGGAGATCCTCATGGGCCGTATCCACCGCCTCGCCGCCGGCGGCCGGCTCCGTGTCGACGAGGACCTCGCGGCCGTGATCATCCACGCCACGGCACGCGGCGGCGGCGCGGTGCTCACCTGGCTGTCCCTCCCCGAGGACTGCCGCAACCCGGCCCTGTTGACCACGCTTCGAGAATCGATCGTCGCGAGCGTGACGAACCAGAGCCTGCGGTGCGGGAGGCCGGCCCGGCCGGCCCGGCCGGCGCCGCCCGCGCCCTGCGCGCCGCGCTGCCCGAGCAGGCGAGTCTCAGCGGCGCGGAACATCACCTGCTGCGCGATGGGCTGGACCGTCTGACCGACGAGGGCTGAGGCACGGTACCCGGAGCGAGCCGTGGACCGCTCGTCGAGACGCCGTGCCGGGACGTGTCAGCGGTCGGTGAGGCTGCGGAGGAGGTGCCGTCCCGTCGGCCAATCGCCCAGGCCGCTCTGGGAGTTGATGTGTCCGTGGTCGTGCAGGAGGTGCAATGGTGACTGCCATCCGGACGCGAACTCCGCGGATGCCTTCGGGTCGCAGTAGGGGTCGTTGTCGCCGGCGACGACCAGGCTGCGACACGGCAAGGGGCGGGCGGTCACGTTCAGGAACGTCGGCGCGGCTTCGCCCGGGAATGCGGGGCCCCGGGGGTCGGGTGGCGCGACCAGGAATGCCGTGACGTCGTCGGGCTGGGCCTGGGCCAGCCACTCGGCGGCCGCCCAGCAGCCGAGACTGTGGGCCACCAGCGCCACCCGCCCGGCGTTCCGGGAGGCGCGCTCGTGGGCGGCCTGGACCGCGCCGACCCAGTCCTGCAGGTCCGGCCTGGTCCATGAGGCCGGTGTGGTGCGGACCGCTGCGGCGCCCCACCGTTTCTCCCACAGGCTCTGCCAGTGGATCTCGTCCGACCCGTCGATCCCAGGGATGATGACGTACGCGACCATCGTCTGCCGTCCTTCCCGTTGTGGCCCCCGCGTTCCGTGGGCAGCTGCGCAGCCACCCGCCCAAGTCGCTTCCCACGACGCGGTCGGCCACGCCCTGACGGCCTCAGCGGCTGGTGAAGGTGAGGCTGGCCGCGTCGTAGCGGTTGCCCGCGATCCGCTCGGCCGGGGCGGCGGCCTCGATGGCGGCGAGGTCCTCGGGGGACAGTTCCACGGCCAGAGCGGCGAGGTTCTCTTCCAGGTACTGGCGCCGCCTGGTGCCGGGGATCGGCACCACGTCGTCGCCCCGGTGCTGCACCCAGGCCAGGGCCAGCTGGCCGGCGGTGACGCCCTTCGCCGATGCCAGCTCCGTCAGCTTCGCCACGATCGTCAGGTTGCGTTCGAGGTTGCCGTCGGCGAAGCGCGGCTGGCTGCGCCGTATGTCGTTCTCCGCCATCCCTTCGGTCGAGTTGTAGCGGCCGGTCAGGAAGCCACGTCCGAGCGGGGAGAACGGCACGATACCGATGCCGAGTTCGCGGCAGACCGGGGCGATCTCTGCCTCCAGGTCGCGGGTCCACAGTGACCACTCGCTCTGCAGCGCGGCGATCGGGTGCACGGCGTGCGCCCGCCGGACGGTCTGCGCGCCGGCCTCGGACAGCCCGAGGTGACGGACCTTGCCGGCCTGCACCAGCTCGGACATGGCGCCCACCGTCTCCTCGATGGGCACCCGCGGGTCGACCCGGTGCTGGTAGTACAGGTCGATGTGGTCGACCCCCAGCCGGCGCAGTGAGGCCTCGCAGGCCTGGCGGACGTAGGCGGCGTCGCCGCGGATCAGGGTGGGCTCACCCAGGCGGTTGGCGAAGCCGAACTTCGTGGCCAGCACCACCTCGTCGCGTCGCCCGGCGATGGCCCGTCCGATCAGCTCCTCGTTGTGTCCGGAGCCGTAGAAGTCGGAGGTGTCCAGGAGGGTCACCCCGAGATCGAGGGCGTGGTGCAGTGTCGCGATCGACTGCGTGTCGTCCGCCGCGCCGTAGCCGTGGCTCATGCCCATGCACCCCAAACCCTGTGCGGAGACCGCGAGTTCGCCGAGGTGTCGGGTGGGGACGGTGGTCATACTGCTGCCTCCTGGGCTCGGCGGATCCGTCTGTGTAAGACGGTAGGAATTGGAGCGCACTCCATGTCAAACGACAGCCCGGCAGGAGCTTCCCGGTCACGTCCGCAGGTCGAGGACGTCGATGGCCCACCCGCTTGCCTGGGGCATGAACCGGTGCATGGCCGTGTGTGCCGCCATCCGCGCGTCGCGTGCCTGGGCCGCGGGCCCGTCGGGCAGGTGGAAGTCCTCGCCCGCCCGGGCGGAGCTGGTCTGGGTGCTGGTGGCGGTCGCGAGCCGCCGGTGCACGTGAGCGTCGAGTGCGGCAGACACTTCGGCGGGCGTCGTATGTGTGAGGACGTCTCCGAGGACGGCCGCGTCCAGGATCGACTGGGCCGCGCCCGGGGCGAGGAACGGCACCATCGCGTGCGCGCTGTCCCCCAGCAGGGGCACGCGTCCGAGGTTCCACCGGGCGAGCGGGGCGCGTGGGTAGAGGCCGTAGCGGAACACGTGCCCGGCGCGCTCCAGGACTCGGACCAGCCGGGAATCCCACCCGTCGAACTCGCCCAGCTGCTCTCCCGGCCGCGCCCGGGCGGTCCATGACTCCTGGGCCGTCTCCGCGCCGAACACGGCCACGACGTTGAGGAGTTCGCCTCGCTTCACCGGGTGGTGGACGAGGTGCCGGCCAGGCCCGAGCCAGACGCCGAACTCCGGCAGGTCCAGATCGGCCACCTCGTCGGCCGGGAGCAGGACCCGGCAGGCGGCGGTGCGGGAGAAGAGCGCCTCGTCCGCGCCGAAGAGCCATTGGCGGGCGGTGGACCGTATGCCGTCCGCCGCCACCACGAGATCCGCCACCACGCGCTCGCCGTCGGCCGTGGTCACGTAGGCCGTCCTGTCGTCCTGGTCGATGCCCGTGACGAGGGTGTTCAGGCGCAGTGACCGGGACGGCAGCGCGGCGTCAGCGCGTGATGCAGGTCGGCCCGGTGGACTTGCAGATACGGCGCTCCGAAGGCGTCCTCGGCCTCCCGGCCCAGCATGTAGCGGCAGATCTCGGCCCCGTTCGACCCGGTGCGGAAGCTCACGTGTGAGGGGTGGACCGCCCGCTCGGTGACCGCGTCGAGCAGGTCCAGCCGGCGCAGCACGCGCGTGGCGTTCGGTGCGAGCTGGATCCCGGCACCCACCTCGGCGAACCGTGCCGTCCGCTCGACGAGCGCGACCTCATGGCCGGCACGGCGCAGACTCACTGTCGCGGCCAACCCCCCCGATAGCCGCCCCCACCACGATCGCTCGCATGCCGCCCCCAGGTCGGTCCACTCGCACGCCCTTGCCGAGCCCGGGCGATCCTGTCAACCGGAGCTTGCCAACCTGTCGGCCACCTCGTACAGGCCCTGTCAGCGGCAGTCGAGCAGACCCGCGGCCTGCTTGGCGGCGAGGATGCGGTGCACGCTGTCGTTGACCTTGGCGCGGAAGGAGGCGTCCTGCTGCACACGAGTCCGCAGCGCCTGCGCCATCGCCGGTACCGTGCTCGGCCGTACCGTGAGGATCATGTTCCCGCCCGCCGCGATGAAGTTCACGGCCCGTTGCCCTGCAGTGAAGGACCGTACCGCGACCGCGTTTCCGAGGTCGTCCGAGATGACGACGCCCTTGAAGCCGAATTGCTTGCGCAGCAGTTGATCGATGACCGTCGGCGAGAAGACCGCCAGGTGATTCGGGTCGATCTTGGTGTAGGTGGCCAGCGAGACCATCACGAACGGTGACCCGGCCCGGATCCCGGACCGGAAGGGCTCCAGGCTGCCGCTGCCGGCGGTCGTCACCGAATCCACGACGTGGGCTGTGGTGTCGGTGTTGCCGATCACCTGGCCCAGCCCCGGAAAGTGCTTGATCGTGGTCATCACGCCCGACTGCGCGAAGCCCGCGGCGAAGGCGTTGCTGTGGGAGGTCACGGTGGCGGGGGTGTTTCCGAACTCCCGGTAGAAGGAGCCGATGGGTATGTTGCGGGTGCCCAGGCTCGCGGGGACCACGTCGGCGACCGGTGCCAGATTGAGGTTGAGACCCGCGGCCTTCAGCTCATTGGCCCATACGGCGGCTCGGTCACGCAGCGTAGTGGTGGGCCAGCTGCCCTGGGTCACGCCGTTGGGGATGGCCGAGAAGCCGGGGCCGCTCAGCACCTGCACCTTGCCGCCCTCCTGATCGGTGGAGACCATCATCCCGACCGTTCGGCCGTTCACCTTGTCCGCCTGCCCCCGGAAGCCGTCCACCAGCTTTCTGGTCGCCGCCGCGCCCGCGGTGCTGCGCCCGGTCAGCATGACGGACCCCACGTGGTTGTCACGCAGAGTGCGTAGATCGGTGTTGGTGGGACCGGAGGCGGGGAGACCCCCCATGATGAGCTGCCCGACCCGCTGAGCCGTGGTCATGCCGGAGAAATAGCGATCGGTGCAGGTGGTGGCGGGTGTGGGCGAGGCGGCATCCGCGGCGGGCGAGGCGGGACTCGCGGCGGGTGAGCCAGTCACGTCGGTGGAGGTCGAGGCAGTTCCGGCCATGGTGCGGCTCGGCAGTGGACTGGCGGTGCCGGGGCTCTGCGCCGCGCGGCTGCCGGCGGGAGACCCGGAGGGTTCGGCCGCGCCGCCCTGCGTGGCCGAGGTGCCACAGGCGGTGGCCGCCAGCGCCAGGGTGACCAGCGGGGCCGCGGCACGCAGCATCGCGGAACGAGGGCTTCCGCGCCACCGGAGACGTATCGCCATGGTTCTCTCTCCCGGCCTCGACTACCCCTGAACGCGCGCCGTGGAGTCGCATCCGTCACTGCGGACTCGGCGCGCCGCATCTCTCACACCGTACGTTATCGGCCATTTGTCCGCTCCTTCGGGCGGGCAGCGCACCAGCGGACAGGCGGTGACCACCCGAGATGCACACCGCGTTCAACTAATCTGGCCGTATGATCACGCTCGCTCAGCTGGCCGAGGACCCTCATCCCCGACTGGCCCGGCTCAGGGCCACCGCCCCGGTGCTGTGGCTTCCGGCCCTGGGCGGATGGATGGTCACCACCCGCGCCCTGGCGCTCGCCGTGATGCGGGACGCCGAGACGTTCACGGTGGACGACCCCCGCTTCACCACCGGGCAGGTGACCGGCCCCAGCATGCTCTCCCTCGACGGGACCGAACACGCCCGCCACCGCGAGCCCTTCACCGACCCCTTCCGCCCCGGCGCCGTCCACGGCTCCTACGCGGACGCCGTCCAGCAAGAGGCGGACCGTCTCCTCGACAGTCTCGCTGGACGCGACGAGGCAGAGATACGGCGGGAGTTCGCAGGACCGCTCGCCGCTACCACGATGACGGACGCGCTGGGTCTGGACGGCGTCCCGGCCGCCCAGGTCCTGCGCTGGTACGACGCCATCGTCCACGCCGTGCACGAACTCACCGAGGGACGCCCGGCCGGTGCCGACGGCCACACCGCCTACGCGGCGCTGCGTGAAGCCGTCGCCGGCACGGTGGACGCCGCGGCCTCCCGCTCCCTGCTGGTCGACGCCGCCCGGGCTCTGGAGCTGCCGGACCTGACCGCCAACGCGGCCGTTCTCCTCTTCGGCGGGATCGAGACCACCGAGGCGATGATCACCAACCTCCTCTTCCATCTCCTGTCCTCACCGGAGCAGTCGAGGGAGCTTCAGGCGGAGCCGGACCTGCTCGACAACGCCATCGAGGAGTCGCTACGCCTCGAACCCGCCGCCGCGGTGGTCGACCGGTACGCCACCCGGGACGTGCGGCTGGCCGGAGCCGAGATCCGCAAGGGCGACCTGGTCACCGTCTCGCTCGCTGCCGCCAACCGCGATCCGTCCGTCTTCCCCGACCCCGACCGCTTCGATCTGCACCGCCCCAACTCCCGCCGACAACTCGCCTTCGCGCACGGCCCGCACTACTGCCTGGGCGCCCACCTGGCCCGGCTGGAGACCCGTATCGCGCTCCGCTCCTGCCTCGACCGCCTCGACGGCCTGCGCCTCGACCCCTCCCGACCGGCCGCCGTTCACGGCCTGGTGTTCCGCAAACCCGCCGCCCTGTGGGTCCAGTGGGACCGTTGACGGCCCCTCACAACTCGCACCGGACACCGCTGTGCCGGGCTGGAGGTGGGGACAACCCCCCGCTGAGGATGCCGGGCCGCCCCAGTGCACAGAGACCTGTGCACAGACGACCGTGTACGCATGCCCGAGGAACCCCATGACCATGAACCCGCACAACAAGCCGGGGTAACACCCGTCGAACTCACAGACCTGGCCACGCTCAAGGCGCTCGCCCAGCCGCGCCGTCAGCGCGTGCTGCAGTACCTGACCCTGTACGGCCCGGCCACCTCGGCGACGCTCGCCCGCGCCCTCGGCCTGAACACCGGGTCGACCAGCTACCACCTGCGCGAGCTCGCCCGGTACGGCTTCGTCGAAGAGACGGACGGGGCATCGGCCGGATACCGGGAGCGCTGGTGGCGGGCGGTCCCCGGCGACCGTCGCTTCCCGCCGCGCAGCCGTCAGAGCCCCGAGATGCGGCACGTCCTGGACGAGCTGAACCACCACGCGTACGCCGCCGACCTGAAGCTGTTCGAGCAGCTTCAGCAGGACGCGGACGACGACCCCTGGGCGGACGCCTTCCCCGACTCACGGGGCACCATCCGGCTCACGCTCCCCGAACTGCGCGTGCTCTTCGAGGAGTTCATCGCCCTCCTCAACCGCTACAAGCGCCCCGAGTCCGAGACCCCGCCGGATGCCCGCACGGTACTCACCCGGTTCCTCGCCTTCCCCGCCCCCGATCCCACGTCCGACTCCCGCCCGGGAGCCGGGCCAGAGCACGCTCCCGCACACAACACAGGAGAGGCCGATCCCTCGTGATGCTGCGCTACGCCCTGAAGACCGTCCGCGCACGCAAAGCGGGCTTCCTCGGTGCCTTTCTCGCCCTGATGTGCGCGGCCGCTCTCATCACCGCGTGCGGCACGCTCCTCGAAACAGGGCTGCACGGAACGATCCGTACCGAACGCTACGCCGCGGCCCCGGTCGTGGTCTCCGCCGACCAGAACGTCCACCGGACCATCGTCAAACACAAGAAGGGCAAGACCAAGCTCAAGCACAAGGCCAAACCCATCGCCGAGCGTGCCTGGCTCCCGGCCGGCCTCGCACAGACCCTCGCCGGCACTCCGGGTGTCGCCCGCGTCATCCCCGAACTCACCTTCCTGGCCGAACCGTTGACCGCCACGGGCACCGGCGGCAGGACCTCCTACGGGCACGCCTGGGAATCCGCCGCCCTGACGCCGTACCGGCTCACCACGGGCACCGCCCCCAAGACCCCCACCGACGTCGTCATCGACCGCGACCTCGCCGGCCGCGCCCACCTGGCACTCGGCGACCGCCTCACCATCCAGTCGACGCAGGCTCCGCGCACGTACCGCGTCTCCGGTATCGCCGTACCCGCCACGGCCGTTCGCCACCAGACGCCCCTGTTCTTCGCCACCGCGGAGGCCCGCCGTCTCGCCGCCCACCCCGGACAGGTCACCGCCTTCGGGCTGGTCCCGGAGCCGGGCACAGACCCGGGCCGACTGCGCGAGGCCGTGGCCGCCGCACTGCACGGCACCAGTGCCCAGGTCAGCACCGGAAACGACCGCGGCCCGGTGGAGTTCCTGGACGCAGCCGCAGCCCGTACCAAACTGGTCAGCATGGGCGGGGCGATGGGCGGTACCTCGCTGCTCGTGGCGGTGCTCGTGGTCGTCGGAACGTTTTCGCTTTCGGTGCAGCAACGCCTCCGCGAACTCGCCCTGCTGCGTGCGATCGCCGCCACCTCCGGGCAGATCCGCCGCCTGCTCGGCTGGGAGGCCCTGGTCGTCGGAGCAGCCGCGGGTACGGCCGGGGCGCTGGCAGGACTCCCGCTGGGCGGTTGGCTGTACGGCAGGTTCCTGGCCCTGGGTGCCGTGCCGGCCACGCTCCGGCACACGGCCGGTGTTCTCCCGCCGCTCGCCGCCGTCGCGGCGACCCTGTTCGGTGCCTGGGCCGCCGCACGTATCGCCTCCCGCCGGGTCGCCCGGATCCGTCCGACCCAGGCGCTCGCCGAGGCCCGGACCGAGGACGCGCCGCTCGCCTGGGGGCGCGTCCTCGCCGGCCTGCTCCTGCTCGCCGGTGGTGCTGCTCTGGTCGCCCTCCTCAGCGTGCTGCGCACCGAGCCCGCTTCGACACCGGTGACGTTCCTCGCCGTCGTCGTACTGTCCACGTCCGTCGCCCTGCTCGGGCCGCTCCTGGTCAGAACGGCCACCCGCCTCCTCGCCGGCCCGCTGCGCCTGACCGGCCCCGGCGGCAGACTCGCCACCGCCAACCTCCGCGGCAACGCGGTCCGTATGGCCTCCGTCGTCACGCCCCTGACCCTGCTCATCGGCATGACGTGCACGGTGCTCTTCGTGCAGCCCACCCTCGGCGACGCGGCGCGAGCCCAGGCGGGCGAGGGCGTCCGCGCCGACTGGGTCGTCGCCTCCCGCGGCCCCGGTGTCCCGGCCGAGGCGGCACGACGACTGCGTGCGCACCATGACGTCGTCACCGAAGTGGTCCGTACGACCGTCCGGGTCGGCCTCGACAAGTACGCGGCCCAGGGCGTCACGCCGGCCGGACTCACGCACACCTGGGACCCGGGCGTCACCGCCGGCTCGCTCGCAGGTCTCACCGAGCACACCGCTGCGGTCAGTGAACTGGCCGCGGATCAGCTTCACCTGAAGCCCGGAAGCACCCTGAAGATCACGCTCGGAGACGGCACACCGGCCACGCTCACTGTCGTCGCCGTGTACGCCAGGGGCCTCGGCTTCGGAGACCTCACCCTCGCTCACGACCTGATCGCACGCCACGTCGACAACCCTCTGGCCTCTGCCGTCCTCGTCGGCACGGAGCGCACACGGACCCGACTCGCGCATACGCTGAGCGAGTTCCCGGGGCTGACGGTTCTCTCCCCGGGCGCCGCCGATTCACTCCAGGCGCAGCGACAGCAGGCCAACGCGGAGGTTAACCTCCTCGCCATGGGACTCGTACTGGCTTTCACCGCCATCGCCGTCGTCAACACCCTCGCGATGTCGATCTCCGCACGCATCAGGGAATTCGCGCTGCTGCGCCTCGCGGGGGCGACCCGTCGGCAGGTGCTGCGCATGCTGCGCACCGAGGCCCTGTCGGTGCTCCTTCTCGCCGCCGTCCTCGGCAGCACCATGGCCCTGGCGGTCCTGACGTCGTTCAGCATCGGCATGACGGGCCGGGCGGCGCCCGCGGTCACGCCGCTCGTGTACACGACGGTGATCGCGGGCGCCGGACTCCTCGCACTCGTCGCGTCCGCTCTGCCGGGTCGCACGGCCCTGAGGGTTCGGCCGGTGACGGTGGCGACGGCCAAGGAGTGAGGCTGTGGAGTCGCGGTGCGGGTACTGCTTCGAGCCCCGCCTTACGGGGTGCTTCTCAAAGGGCGCACTACGGTGGCGCCGACACGCACGAGCGCGGAGACCGGCGGTCCCAGCCATCGGGTCACATCGCGGGGCAGGGCGGCGTCCAGCTCGATGGTCACGTGGAGGTAGCGGGTGTGCAGCTCGGTCACCCTGACGGGACGGGGGGCAGGGGTGTCGGGGTCGCGCCGCAAGGCGGCTCGGTAGGTGTCTTTGCGCTGGTTCACGACTGGTCCTGACGCTTGATGAGTTCTTCCGCGAGGTCCATGTAGGCCGAGCCCTTGACCCCGACCGGGCTGCCGAACGACTGGGCGTACAGGTCGAGTCGGGGAATGTGGGTGGACAGCACGTCGAAGCCCCGTTCGGTGAGAGCCTCGCGTGCGTCGGCGTCGGGACCGGTACGCGTGGCGTCGGGACGATTGGTGCGGTTCAGCAGGACGGCGGCGCGCGCGGGCTTGGCGCGCAGGGACTGCAGCTCACCCATCTCGCCGCCGATCGGTGCCATGCGGTCCAGCTCGATGGGGGCCGGTGTCACCGGCACCAGCCACTCGCTCGCGTACCGCATGACGCTCCGGGCGATGCGGGCGTGGTCCTCGAGCTGTGGGGCGTCGAAGACCACGGCCTGCCGGTTGCCGAGGAAGTCGTTCACGCGCCGGTGCACGTCGCCCACCGGTAGCGCGATCACGGGGAACGGGAAGCCACCTGCCAACTCGCTCCAACGCAGTGCGGAGGAGGCGGGGTCACTGTCCACCAGCAGCGGCGAGATGCCCGACTCGTGAAGTGCGTGAGCCAACCAGACCGCGCTGGTCGTCTTTCCCACTCCTGGTTTCAGGTTCACAAACGCATAGCTCAGGGGCACGTGCGGTGACGTTAGTGGCCGGGAGCGGCCAGCGGGGCACGCTCGTTCGTCGTTCACCCTGCAGGGCAGGGGAAGCGTTCATACGGGCTAATACACGTCAGCGCCGGCCGGGCGCCGCGGCGGCGGCCACGCGCTCCACGGCCGGTCGCCAGTGGACCAGTCCCTGTACACGCAGACCCACGACCTTGCCCGCGTCATCGGCGCGCCGTAGTGCCACCGCCGCCTCGAAGTCGGGGTCGGCCTCGAAGGCCGTGGCCTCCTCAGGCGTCATGGCCCCACCCTGGCAGGTGAGGGTGCGCGCGCTCTCGGGGGAGAGCGTGAGGCCCGGGTCCGTCGCGGCCAGATACCGTTTGGCAGGAATGTGGAGCGCGACGAGGCGTGCCGTCCGGGGTCCGAGCAGCGCGGCGACGGCCGCGGCACCGTGCTCGCCGTGTCCGGCCTCGTCGCCGGGTACCAGGTGGTGGCCGATGTCGTGGACGAGGCCGGCGACCTGGAGTTCCTCGTCGTCCGGGTGCCACTCGGCGAGGACGGCGGCCACCTGGAGACCGTGATCCAGGATGTCCACCGGATCGCCGGACTTGTCCGGGGTGTCCCAGCGGTCCTCGCAATCGGCCAGCAGGGCCATGAGCCCGTCCACGGAGTCCACGGGGCGCGGGGAGGCTGCCAGGTGTTCGCTCATGCCGTCAGACTGACGCGCCCGGTCGGACGGGAGGTGGACGTGAGGTGACGTGCCGGGGCGGCGGCCCTCACCTCGGGGCCCGACCGGCCGTCCTCGCGTCGACCGGTCCTCAGACCACGTCCCCGCGCAAGATGCTGTACCGCACGCCGTCCCGCCACTGCCCGTCGCGGAACGCGATGCTGCGCAGGATGCCTTCGCGGATGAACCCGGCCTTTTCCAGGGCGCGTTGCTCGGCGATGTTCTCCGCCTCGGTGTCCGCCTCGATCCGCATGACGGTCGTATGCGCGAAGAGGTAGCGAACCAACTGCCGCTGCGCCTCGGTTCCTATGCCCCGGCCGCGGGCCTCGGGCAGGAGGGCGATGCCCATGTTCCAGTAGAAGGTGGTGGGTGCGGGCTTCATCCTGCGGTACGCGACGAAGCCCAGGCGTTCCTCGCCGCTCACCACCATGAGATGCCCCGCGTCGTCACCGAGGAGTCCGTCCTGGGCCCATTGACGCCGCCAGCGCCCGGTGTCCCGCCAGCCGAACCACTGGAAGGGCGTGGCGGTCTCGGGTTCCGAGAGGAACCGTTCCATGACGGGCAGGTCGTCCTCCGTCACCGGGCGCAGCGCAACGTCGTCGATGCTCATGCGCGCACCTTACGCCGCTCAACACCCTTGACTCTGCTCGTAGTTGCGCCATCCACCTCATCGCGCCGGCCACCGTGGGCAGGCCCGGACCGGTTCCGTGCCGACCGCACAGCGGCCCGTTCCTCCGCGGCATTCCTGTCAGGTCCGCAGGTGTCGAGCGCGAACCGGACACCGTGGTCACGGCCCGTACCACGAGGCCCCCGAAGCTCACCTCACACACCCAGCTCGGCCCGGACGATCTCGCCCGCCGGGGTGTAGCGCGTTCCGATCGACGTGGTCAGTTCGGCCACGATGCGCAGGCCACGCCCGCCCTGATCGCTGATCGTCGGATGCCGCGGGTGCGGTGCGGCACTGCTGGTGTCGTACACCTCGCAGGTGAGCCGGCGGTCACGGACGAGTCGCAGTCGCATCGGACCGGTCGCGTAGCGGATGGCGTTTGTGACGAGTTCGCTGACGACCAGCGTGGTGTTGAAGTCGAGGTGGTCGAGCCGCCACCGCGTCAGCTGGTCCCGTGTCCAGGAGCGTGCCACTCCAACTGCCGCGTTCTCGTGGGGCAGTCGGAGCGTGGCCACGTTCTGCGGATCGAGCCTTCGGGTGCGGGCCCTGAGCAGGGACTGTCCGTCGTCCGGGGCTGTGGGGCCGGGAGGCCGTCGACGGGGGAGCGGTCGCGCCGGTTCCGCGCCGGGGACTGCTCGGGGGGAGGGGCCGGCGGGGCCATGGCTGCTCAGCAGCAGTTCGGTGCCCGAAGCGATCTCGAGCTCCCGCTCCTCGAACGGGTCGTCCCCGCTGCCGAGCGGAGTGCGCACAAGCAGGCCGGGGAACGTGGCCCCCTCGGGGTGACGACCGACAGGCCGGCGTCGCCCGCCCGGGAGGCCGTACAGCGCCCGGTTGCCGGGTCGTAGACCAGGTACAGACAGTGGTCGCCGGTGGTGCGCGCCTCGTCGGACGACATCGGGCAGTCGGCCGACGCGGCGTGCGACGGGCCCTCCGCACCCATGCCGTCGACCCGGGCCAGCAGTTCCGCCGGCCCCAGGTCCAGGGTGTAGAGAGCGCCGATAGCCGCCCGTAGCCGGGTCATCCGGATCACCGCACCCAGTCCCGACTCGAGACCCCCCTCTCGTTCGTCGGCTACCGGGAGGCGTGCGAGGCGCTGACGACGCGGAAGGTCGCCTCACCGCGCGTGAGCACCCCATCGGACAGGGGAGTGCACCGCACGCCCCCCTTGCCGCGCAGCGCACGCTGTGCGCCGGGACCGATGGTCGCGTCCATCCAGGCGCAGGGTCGGGCGGAGCGGTTCACCGCGAACGTCACCGGGCCGGTGCCGCTGTCGAGGGCGATCGTCGCGCCCACGTAGGCGTCGATGTCGACACCGCGCAGGAGGATGTTCCGGCGCGTGTGGCGGAGGTCGACGGAGGGGGCGATGTCCAGGGGGAGGTTCTCCACGGCCATGATGGTCACCGACGCGTCCCGGTGGGCCGGTCGGGCGAAGTAGCGGTCGCCCACCAGGCCCAGGTTCCGGCGCACCTCAACCTGCCGCACGGTCTCGTCGGCCGGTCCGGCGGCGGGGCCGTCCGCGGGGCGCCCCTCGAAACGGTGCGTGGGCGACACCAGCAGTTGCACCACCTCGACCTCCGTCATGGGCCCACCCTAACTGTGCCGTCCGTCAGCGCGTCCTGCCGTGACAACGATGTCTGTTCTGGGGCACCCTGCGCGCCGAGGTCGGCTGCACCCCGTAAGAGCCCGCCGCCACCAACCCTGCCGCCGTCAGCCACGACATCGGGGCGGTGACCACGCACCTCGCTACACCGAGCACAAGGGCTCAGGTCTGCTGCTGATCGGACCGCCCGCCTGCGGATCACGGCCTGGCACTGGGACACCGGCACCCGCTCCCTCCGAGTCACGCTGTCCTCGAGCGGCGTCCGCGGCCTGGTGACGGTCGGCTGTCGGTAGCCGTGCAGGTGCAGTCGAGGGGGCCCACGCATCCGCCGGACCCGCAGGCACGCGGCATGCTCGTGTGAGCCCTGCGCGCGCCCCCGGCCGTGCGACGAGAATGCGCATACCCATTGGCAGGACGGCCGAGGCATCGGCTGTCCGTCGCCCGCTTCCCAGGAAGGCAGGTCGGCTGAGGTGCTGTTGCGTCTGCCCACGTCCGTCCCGCAAGCGCAGGAATGCCTCACCGACGGGGCCGTCCCGGTGGGTGGGGCGACGCTGGTGTGGGCCGTGTGGCAGCGGGACGGGTTTCCCGAACAGGCCATGTCGCTGCGCGAGTTGCCGGAGGCCAATGTTCTCGGGCGTGAGCGGCTGGGGGCGGCCGTGGTGCTGAACCGGATCGACGACCGGGTTCCCGAGGTACTGCGCCGGGCCGCGGCATCCGTGGGCACAGGGGCAGTACGCCGGGCAGCGACCGTCGGCGGCAACCTCGTCGGCAGCGCGCTGCGGTGCCTGCTGCCGCCCGCTCTCGTACTGGACGCCCGGGCGACCGTGCTGGAACCCGACGGCGTCCGTGAGGCCGACCTGGCCGAGGTGACGGCCAAACGTCCGCTGCTGCTCGGCATCCACTGGCGTGAGCCGGTCGCCAGCGCGTACCGCAAGCTGCCGGGCGGAGCGGGTGGAGCGCCGCCGCCGGTGGTTGCAACCGCTGTGCACGTCGACGGCGACGGACAACACCGCCTCCGGGTCGCCGTACGCGACGGCTACGACGTGCTCAGCGGCAGCGTTCCGTGCGAAGCCGACGCCGAACACACCGTCCGCGCGCTGAGCGGGACGGCTGTGGGTGACCTGCCCGCTGCCGTGTGGGAGGCCCTCGGTCACCAGGTCACGGGCCTCCTGACCGGCCTTGCCGACGGCTGAGGACACCCTCTGGTCCGGTGAGGCGTGTGATGCGGAAGACCGGGAAACGCTCCGCGATCCGGGCGAACTCCCCGAGTGGGGCTCCCCGGTCCACCGGCATGTGCGGGGGGCCCCGGGCGCTCGCCGGAGACAGGCGCGCAGGACGGGCGCACGGTCGGCGGGGTCGACCTCGTCGAGACGCACCTCCTCACGGCGGCCGTGCCGCAGTACCGCCCGCCCGTCGGCGGAGCGTACGTTGCGCACCCAGTCGGCCCGCTCGCCGAGCATCGCCACCAGGTAGCGCTCGCCGCCGTGGTCCGCGATGACGACCGGGAACGAGATACGGCGCCCGGTGCGCCGCCCCCGTACGTCCAGCGTCGCCCAGTGCCTCGGCGCGAGCCCGGTGGCGTAGTGCCACGCCGACATCCGGTTCAGCGCGCGGGCCACTCGGCCGGGGCGGCCGCTTCGGTACATCCACCGCCCCAGCCTGTGCCGTCTGCTCGCCCTGGAAGCGGTCTGCTTGATCGTGAGCACACCGACCTCCTCCGTGCTGAGAGGAACCTTCACCCTCGAGCCAACAGGTCGCGTCGCTGGGCGGGCAGGGGCCGCACGACCCTTTCCTCGGGACGCCCGGCCCGGCCTTGGCGATATCAGTCGGGGCGCTGGGCGTCCTCCAGCGTCGTCCGCCGCGGGAGCCTCTCCTCCGGTGGCGCGACGGGCTGCTGCGGGACGGCCCGGGCTGTTTTCTCGAAGCGGCTGGGGTACGGGTACTTGCGTTCGAGGAAGGCGTGGATGGCGGCCTGGGCTCCCGCTCTGGCGGTCGGGGCGGTGTCGACGTCGTTGAGGCAGAAGAAGTCGATGTCCTCTCCCGCGGTGAGGCGGGCCAGGCGCCGCGCCATGTCGGGCGTCCCCAGTTGGATGTAGCGGAAGCGATAGTCGGCGGGGACGGCCCGGCCGGTCGCGATGGCCCAGTGGTGATGGAGCGTGGTCGCGGGAGCGACGTCGGTGGTGGAGCGGAAGCGGGAGTAGGAGGTGCGCTTGAGCTCTTCGATCGCGAGGGCCTCCATCTCCCGCATGACGGAGAGGAGTTGGGGATGGGGGGTGTGCAGTGACTTCTGGGTGATGTAGGTGCCGTGGACGCGCCTGATGACCTCGCGGGAGTTCTTGCCGGCGGAGTTGGGCGCGGGTTCCAGCGGATGCGGGGCGCCGACGCCGAGCTTCAGCGGGGACAGCGGGATCCGGGCGATGCCGTTGCCGTGGAAGAAGTGCTCCGGCTGTACGGGCCGGTTGATGAAGACGTCGTCGTTGAAGTAGAGGTAACGCTCGGACAGTCCCGGTATGTGGTGCAGTCGGCTCTCTATGGCGTGCGAGTTGAAGACGGGCAACGCGTCGGGCGGCAGGATGTCCCGGTGGTCGACCACGGTCAGGCCCTTCGCGCGGGGGTCGAGCCAGACGGGGAGCTGGGAGTCGGTCACGAGGTAGACGTGCCGGACGAAGGCGGCGTACATCTCCAGCGAGCGCAGCGCGTACCGCAGTTCGTCATGGCTGGTGTAGCGGGAGGCACCGGTCTCGCGCGGGGCGATGCCGTTGTCCGACACATCCTGGTGGGCCCGGCGTTTCACGGCCATCACCGGGTCGTCTCCGTCGACCCAGGTGTACACGACGTCGATGGGAAAACGTACTTCGTCGATGCGCGGTTCGGCGAACGGGGCGAACGTCGGCAGGCTGCGCCGGCGGCCCGCCACGGCGGCCGGCTGCTGGGCCGTCGCCGGGAGCACCTCCGAGACCGGGTTGCGGCGCGGGGCGACGAGGGCCGAGCCGAACACGTCCTCGAGCCGGCTGCCGGGCACGGTCAGCCAGGAGTCCGTGCCCGGGGCGGTGCCCAGGTCCCGGCCGTGACACCAGAACTCGATGTCGCACCCGGCCTCGAGACCGGTGAGCACCTGGCCCGCGGGGCCGAGGCGGATCACACCGGTACGCAGGACCGTGGCCTGCCGTACGGACCGCGGCAGCTTTCCGTCGGCCCACAGCACCGCCCTCGTCACAGTGCCGTCGGGACCGACCACGCCGACGTAACCGGCGGTGCGGGCGAAGTGCCGCACGGCCCGGGAGAGGACCGTGGCGCGGTGCGACTCCTCGACGCCGACCGTCTGGCGCGGTGCGCCGCGTCCGTGGTCGGCGGGGATGAGGAAGTACGGCACGCCGATCGACTCCAGCAGCGTGCACACCCGCTCGAGGTCGGCCTCGACGGCGTCAACGGCGGTGTATCCGGCGACCGTACGGCCGTACAGCCGCGTGGGTCCGAAGGTGATCCGGCGCAGACCGGGCAGGGCGGCCCGCAGGCGCCGTCGGGCCCGGGCCGCACGCAGCGTCCAGAGCCGGGCCGGCAGCCAGAGCCGCAGACGCAGCAGAACATCGCGGACGGCGCGGATGCCCGCGAGCGCCGCGAGACGGTGGCGGATGTCCATCGCGCGGCCCCGTCAGTACTGCTTCTCGAACGGGCTCGGGAACGGGAAGTAGTCCTCCAGGAACTCGCCCATCCGGACCCCGACCAGTTCGCGCTCCTCGGGTGATACATCGACGTCGTTGAGGCAGAAGAAGTCGAAGCGGCGGGTGCGGCGCAGATCGGCAAGGCGCTGTTCGGCGTCCGGGCGGCTGATGTTCACGTACCGGAAGCGGAAGCTGCCGGGTACGCCCTGGCCGGTCATCAGCGCGTACTGGTAGAGCAGCGGGGCCGTCATGGCGATGTCCTGCGGCGAGCGGAAGCGTGAGGCCGTCGTACGGCGGACGTCCTGCGCGAACAGCTCCTCGAGCGCCAGCAGCGTGCCGCGCTGCTGCGGCAGCGGGGTGTGCATGAAGTTTTGCGTCGTCATCCGGCCGAACTTCTCGAGCAGCAACCGCCGGACGTTCTTGCTCGCGGAGTTGGTGGCCGTCTCCTCGGCGTGCGGTTTGCCGACTCCGATCTTGAGCGGGGAGACCGGGACCTTCATGAGACCACTGCCGTGGAAGAAGTGCTCCGCCGTGACCCTGCGACCGACGAACACGTCGTCGTTGAAGTAGAGATAGTGCTCCGACAGGCCCGGGATGTGATGCAGCCTGGTCTCGATCGCGTGCGAGTTGAACACCGGCAGGACGTCCGGCGGGAAGATGTCGCGGTGGTCGACGACCGTGATCCCCGGCGCCCGGTCGTCGAGCCAGTGCGGCTTCTGGCCGTCGGTGACGAGGTAGATGTGCCGGACGAAGTCGGCGTACATCGCCAACGAGCGCAGCGAGTACTTCAGCTCATCATGGCTGGTGTAGCGGGAGGCGCTGGTCTCCTTGTCCAGGATCTCGGCGGTGCCGCGCTCGTGGTACCGGGCCCGCTTGGCCCGCATCTCCGGTTCCTCGCCGTCCACCCAGGTGTAGACGACGTCGACGGGGAAGGTCACGTCGTTCACGGTCGGCAGGGTGAAGGGCACGAAGGTCGGCAGCTCCCGCTCGCCCACCCGTATCGTGGCCGGCTTCTGCTCCGAGGCGGGCAGGACGTCCGTGACGCCGTTGTTCCGCGGCGCGACGAGGGACTCGGCGAAAATGTCCTCTGAGGCCTGCGGCTGCACCTTGGCCAGTCGCTGGGGGCCCTTCTCGGAGGCGAGGAGCTGGGCCCCGTCCTCCCAGAACTCGACGTCGCACGCGAGCTCCGGCCCGGCGAGCAACTGGCCCGAGGGGCCGAGATGGTTCTCCCCGATCCGCAGGGTGGGGGCCGTGCGCAGGGCGGCCGGAAGCACACCGTCAAGGAACAGCGCGGGGTTCTTGAGCGTGCCCCCGGGCAGCGGTCTGCCGATGAACACCGCCTTCCCCGAGTTCTGCGTCTCGAGGGCCGTGAGGAAACGTTCCCGGTCGACGGCGTTCACTCCGACCGTGTGACGCGTGCGCGAGGTCGGTACCAGGAAGTAGGCGATGCCTTCCTGCTCCAGCGCGGCGACGACCAGACCGAGATTGGCGGCGGCCGCCTCGGCCGCGCTGAACCGGGTGACGACCCGCCCGTAGAGATGCTGCCCGCGCACCGCCACCGGGCGCAGGACCGGATCCGTGACCGCTGCCCGCCGGCGCCGCCGCATGGTTCGCAGCTGCCATACCCTCTCGGCGGCCTTCCTCTCGACACGAGGTCGCATCCGCCGGGCGAAAGAACGAACGGTCACGCTCTGAGCTCCTCTTAGTCATCCCTTACACATACCTGCGTTAACCAGACAGACGTGTGTTGCGAAAGGTTGTACAGGATTTCTCCGAAAATTAACGGAGCGCACACTGGGTCATTGCTCGGCGTGGTGGCCTGTGAAGATCATGGTCAGCAATGACAGCAGGTCGACGACCACGGCGTCCGCGTCCCTCCACGTGCCGTCGAGGTCGATGAGCGCGAAACCGGGTACCGCACCGGATCGACCGCGAGCGGGCCTCGTCCTGCCGGGCGAAGTACGCGACCGGGTCGTCGAGCAGGAACGACGTGCCGAACTGCGCATCACCCGCGACAGCCCGCTGGGCGACGTCCTGCACCAGCGGCTGGGCCGGGTGCGGTGCTCCCTCGCTCGTGGGGTCCGTGGGGTCGGTAGGAACGGACCGCGTCGGAGCGCTGGGGCGGACGCCACCTCACGCCCACAGCCTGAGCACCCCGGCGCCCAGGTGGGTGCAGGACTAGAAATGCGCAAGGATCTGTCGCAGTGGATGTCCCAACGCGCCTGCGACGGAGGTCAGTTCCTCGTCGGTCAGCCAACCTCGGTTCGGGTACAGGACCTCGATCCTGAACCTCGCAAATCCCATCGGCCAGTCGTATACCAGCTCATTGAGGGACGTCTCGGCGCCACAGCAGGGGGTCGTGATCAGGAGCGTTGGAAAGCCGTCGCGGTGGCGTGCCGAGACGGTTTCCCCCCACCAGTCCGATGTGCCCAGATCCGCCGCACAGCCTGAGCAGGAGATCTTGTCCAGGTTGGTACCGCAATGCACGACTTCGACGTTTTCGCACCAGGTGGCTTCCATTCCGCGCCGGGCGTCATCGTCGGGGAGCATGCCGGACAACATGGCCGCAGCGTGATCTGCCTGAGCCTGACCGGGCTGCCAGTACGGATCCGCCGGAATCACCGTCAGGAAATTGTCGCTCATTCCCCACCCGCCCGGATCAGGGCTGCCGCCCGCTGACGGGGCCAACCTATCCGGCCACAGCACACGGCCAGTCGCTCAAGGGAGGATCGAGTCGACATACCCGCCGTCCACTCGCAGTGCGCCGCCCGTGGTGGCGGAGGCCTGGGGCGAGCTGAGGTAGACCACCATGTTCGCGATCTCCTCGGGCTGGATGAGCCGTTGGAGAAGCGACTGCGGCCGGTACTTGACCATGAACTCGTGCTGGGCCTCGTCCCACGGCAGATCCCGGGACACCAACTGATAGACGAAGTCCTCGACGCCTGCGGTGTGCGTCGGTCCGGCGATCACCGAGTTGACGGTGACACCGGTTCCGGCGGCGGCTTTGGCGAAACCGCGCGTGACGGCCAGGAGCGACGTCTTGGTCATCCCGTAGTGGATCATCTCGCTGGGAATCACCACCGCGGAGTCGCTCGCGATGGACTGCACCCGTCCCCAGCCGCGCTCGGTCATCCCAGGCAGATAGGCGCGGATGAGCCGGACGGCGGTGAGGACGTTCACCTCGAAGTAGCGTCGCCATTCGGCGTCGTCGATCTCCAGGGGCGGGATGGCGCCGAAGATGCCCAGGTTGTTGACGAGGATGTCCACGCTCGGCACGGCCTCCCGTACGGCCCGCTCGCCCTCGTCGCTCGCCAAGTCCCAGGGTGCTGCGAGGACTTGGTCGCTGCCGGTCTCCGAGCGCAGCTTCTCCACCGCATCCTCGGTGGATTCCCGGCGCCTGCCGTTCACGGCGACCCGGGCGCCGGAACGGGCCAGGCCGGCGGCGATGGCGTAACCGATGCCCTGGGTGGAGCCGGTGACGAGTGCGGTCCGGTTCGAGAGATCGATGTGCATGAGACGGCGTCCTCTTCGCATGCGTGGTGGCTGTTGCCGGGCCGGGCGCCCGTGGAGAACATCCTCGGCGACGGCAGCCGGGTGCCTGGCGAACGAGGCGCGCAGGGGCGTGTCGTACGACTGCGAAAAGGGCGTCCACCGCTGCGGGTACCGAAGCGACCTCCGGGTGGTCCTGTGCGGCACAGGCAGAAAAGGCGTCGGTGCGGGTAAGGAGCTGACAGCGCGGTCCGGTTCTCCGCCCGGCAGCTCGGCCGGCCGGTCACCTCACCGGCCTGACCCGGCGGGTATCCGCGCCCGGCCGCTCGATCCCTCGCTTGCGCCGAGTCCAGGGCAGGGGAACGACCCTTGCCGCGGGTCCGTTCGCTGACCCCGGAGCTGTCGAAGGGTCTCGAGTTCGACCTGGTCGTCCTCGTCGAGCCGAAGGCGTTCGGGGAGGGCATCGAGGGGGCGGTCGACCGCTATGTCGCGATGACCCGCGCGACCGGGGAACTCGTGGTCCTGACTGGTTCCTGACGCAGATTTCCTGACGCCGCTATCGAAATGAGATCCGATGCCGCGGCGGCGTCCAGCAGGGATCGTGTGGCCGCGGCCAGCGCCCGCTCGTCCACGACGGTGCCGACGCTCGCGGTGAGCAGCGTCGCCTCTGCCGCCGCTCGCTGGGGGCCCGGCAGGTCGGCCACCTGTTGGGCAAGTGGTCGCAGCAGGTCGGCCAGGGCCGCCAGCGCCAATGACGATTCCGACTCCGCCGGCGCGCACGTCAGGACCAGCCAGCCATCTTGTCGTGCTCTGTCCACCAGTTCGCGCCAGATGGCACTCTTGCCTATCCCGGCCGGCCCTGTGAGAAGCACTGGATCGCCTTGGACGAGCGACTCCCACGCCTGCTCCAGCAAGGCGTCCCGACCGAACACCGAAGCCACGAGCCCAGCATAGTGTTCGGCGCCCTCTCGGAGGCGCCGCCCCGGTACGCGGAGACGTGTCCGGCTCACCGTCCGCCACGGGGCGGCCGTGCGGGCCGCAGCCCTCGACGAGTCGGTGCGACCGGTCACATCAGGTCGGACGGCATAGCACCGGATCGCCACCGTCTGCCGCGGGCGCCGGTGTTGCTCGACCACGGCCGTCAACTCCCGACCCAGACACCCGTACAGGGCCACCGCGGTCCTGTCGAAGGCCACGCCGTCGATCAAGCCGCCGGCCCGGAGCGGGCCGCTTTGATCGCGGCGCCGCAGCGTGCGCACCGGGAAGGTGACACCCGAGCGCGTCTACGCGGTCACTGGCCTCAGCGCGCACCAGACCATGATCCCGGACACTCCGTGAACGCAACGGAGCCAGCCTGTCGACCAGCGCTGCCGACTGCCCCTTCCGCGTTCCAAGCCGGACGGCAGTCATCACACAGCTCATATTGTACAGGTAAAACTGGACAGCTAAAACTGTAGAAGATAGCCTGGCCGGCATGAGCGAGAACCCGAGCCTGTCGCCTTCGGCGGTTCAGGCGTCGCGCGAGGTCCGTGCGGTCATCAGCCGCCTGCGGCGCCGCATCCTGAACGCCTCCGAGGCCGAAGACATCACCTTGGGCCAGGCGTCCGTCCTGGCCCGCCTGTCCGGCAAGGGGGGCGTCACGGCCAGTGAGCTCGCCTCCGCCGAAGGGGTGCGGCACCAGTCGATGACGGCGACGGTCGCCTCTCTTGCCCAGATGGGCCTGGTGGAGCGGAGCCCCGACCCGGACGACGGGCGGCGCCTGCTCATCGCGCTGACCGCGGAGGGCCACCGCCGGGTGGAGGAGGGGCGGCAGGCCCGGACGGAATGGCTCGCCGCCCGCTTGCAGGACAAGTGCACGGAAGAAGAACGCCGGACTGTGCTCGCCGCCATGGCCGTACTGCAACGGCTGACCCATGACTGAGGCGAAGACGGACGCCCCGCGGGAGACGGACAAGCCGGGTTTCGACCGGCGGCTGCTGCCGCCGATGATGCTGGGCTCGGTCCTGAACCCGATCAACTCGACGATCATCTCCGTCGCGCTCGTACCCATCGGCGAAGCCCTGGGCGCGCCCGCCTCACAGACCGCGTGGCTGGTCTCCGCCCTCTACCTGGCCACCGCGCTCGGACAGCCGGTCGTGGGGCGGCTCATCGACATCTTCGGACCGCGCAGGCTCTTCCTCCTCAGCACGGGCCTCGTCGGCGTCGCCGGCGTCGTCGGCACCCTGGCACCGAACCTGGCGGTGCTGATCGTCGCGCGCGTCCTGCTCGGGTTCGGCACCTGCGCCGGTTATCCCGCCGCGATGGCACTGGTGCGCAGCGAGGCCAAGCGCACCGGACGGGACAGTCCCGGCGGGGTCCTGACCGCCCTGGCGGTCACCAACCAGACCATCGCCGTCATCGGCCCGCTGCTGGGCGGCCTGCTGATCGCGGCGGGCGGCTGGCGCGCCACCTTCGCGCTGAACGTGCCGCTGGCCGTGGCGTCCGTACTGCTGGGGCTGTGGCGGCTGCCCAAGTCGGCGGAGACGGGCGAGTCCACGCCGCGTGGGCGCCTGGCCCCTCTGATCGACCTGCCGGGCATGGGCCTGTTCGCGGCGATGCTCATCTCGCTGCTGCTGTTCCTGATGAACCTTCACCTGCGCAACTGGTATCTGCTGGTGATCGTCGCCGTCGCGGGAACCGCGTTCGCGACGCGGGAGTTGCGGGCCGCCACCCCCTTCATCGACCTGCGGGTACTCGGCGGCAACACACCACTTCTGATCACCTACGGTCGCACGCTCGTCGCCTATGTCGTCGCCTACTCCTTCCTCTACGGCTTCAGCCAGTGGACCGAAGAAGGCTACGGACTGACGCCGTTCCACGCCGGGCTGGTGCAGATACCCATGTTCCTCTTGGCGATCGGTGTCTCGATCGTCTTCGGGCGGCGCAAGAGCGTGCGTGGGAAGCTGCTGGCCGGCGCGGTAGGACAGATCATCGCCTGCCTGGTGATCCTGACGCTCACCGGGAACAGCCCCCTGTGGACGCTGATCCTCGTCGCTCTCATCTTCGGCGTCCCGCAGGGGCTGAACAACCTGGCCCTCCAGAACTCCGTCTACTTCCAGGCCGATCCCGAGCGCACCGCATCCTCGGCCGGGCTGCTGCGCACCTTCGCCTACATCGGCTCGATGATCGCCTCCTCCGCGACCGCCGCGTCCTTCGGGCAACGCGCCGACACCGGCGGTATGCACCAGCTCGCCTGGGTCATGCTCGGCGCCGGCCTGCTCTACCTCCTGGTGACCGTCTTCGACCGCACGCTCGGCCGTGCGGCGACACCAGACGCCCAGGCAGCGCAGCAGACCTCGGATTAGCCCCAGGTAACCGTCCTCGTACGGCGTGGCGAGGTCACCACCGTCGACGACTGGGCGCCCACCCTCGACGCCGCCGCCTGAACGCTCGCAAGCGGCGACGCCGTCAGGGGCCAGGACACGGTCGTAAGCGGCGTTGGGTTGAGCCGGGACGGGTGTCAGTCGACGGCCGGGGCGCCGGCGTACTCCTCCTCGGTGACGGGAGTCAGCCAGTGCACGACATCGTGATCGGCATCGCTCTCGTTGATGGCCAGGTGGACCATCAGCCGGTTCGGCGCGGCGCCGTGCCAGTGCTCCTCGTCGGCCTCGAACAGAACGCGGTCGCCGGGACGGATGACTTCGATCGGCCCGCCCCGGCGCCGGCACAGGCCGACCCCCTCGGTGACGAAGACGGTCTGGCTCAGCGGGTGGCGGTGCCAGTGGGTGCGCGCGCCCGGCATGAAGCGCACCAGGTTGGCGCTGACGCGGGACGGCGCGGGTGCGGCGGCGACGGCGTCGATGTAGACATCGCCGGTGAATTAGTCGGCGGGACCCTTGACGGTGTTGATCGAGCTTCGGGTGATGTGCAAGGTCGTAGTTTCTCTGTGAACGTCGCGGATCGGTGAGCACGGCCGAGTGCCGCTCTCCTGCAAGAACGCGAGGGCGACGGCACGTCCCGGACGATGCCGGGCATCGGCAGAGGCGCGGCATGGGGTCAGGGGTCAGGGCTTGAGGAGTGTTTTGATGGCGAGGCGCTCGTCCATGGCCTTGTAACCCTGTGCGACCTGCTCCAGGGGCAAGGTGAGGTCGAAGACCCTGCCCGGGTTGATCCGGCCCGACAGGACGCGGCCGACCAGGTCGGGCAGGTAGCGGCGCACGGGGGCGGGGCCGCCGCGCAGGCCGACGTGCGAGAGGAACAGCTCCCGGCCGTCGATCCGCACCTCGTGGGGGACGCCGACGAAGCCGACGTTGCCGCCCGGCCGCGCCGAGTGCAGGGCCTGCTGCATGGCCTGGGCGGTACCGACGCATTCCAGCACCGCATCGGCGCCGATCCCGTCGGTGAGGTCCTTGATCCGGGCGACGCCTTCCTCGCCACGCTCGGTGACGATGTCGGTGGCACCGAACTCCCGGGCGAGCTGCCGGCGGCTCTCATGGCGGCTCATCGCGATGATCCGCTCCGCTCCCATCTCCTTCGCGGCGATCACCGCGCACAGCCCGACCGCCCCGTCGCCGACCACCACGGCGGTGGAGCCGGGCCTGACCTCGGCGGCTTCGGCGGCGTACCATCCGGGCTCATGGCCGGGACGCCGGCGGCGTACGGCCTCGCGGGGACGCGCGGCTGCTCAGAACGTCCACCGTGTGTGGGTGTAGACGCCACCGTCTCGGCCGAAGCCGTACGCCGTGGCTGGTGCCAGGGCGAAGACGACCACGTCCCCTTTCCGGAACGCATCCCCGATCCCGTGGAAGGTGCCCCCGGGTGAGGTGATGTGCGCCCCGTACTTCGCCTCGTACGCCGCGATCACCTCCTCCAGTACCGCCGGATCGGCAACGGGCTCCGCCGTGCCCTCGACGACGAGATCGAGCCCTTCCGTGAGCGAGTTCCCTCCAGTGGTCAGCGCGCAGTGTGCGTCATGAGCGAGGTTCCGCGCCTTCTGCTCCGCCGGGCCGGTGGAGAAGTACAGCACCCCGTCGTGCCAGGCGGCGATGACGGGCGTGACGTGGAGCCGGCCGTCGGGCCGCACCGTGGACGCCCAGAAGATCTCGGCGGCCTCCAACTGCCGTTGGGCCTCGGCCCATTCGGTGGCGGTGACGTCCCTGGCACCCGGGCGGGGATTCAGCGCGGAACTGTAGCGGGTGTCGAGTTCGGCCGTGGGCTGCTTCACGGGACCCTGTGTCGGCATGGCGGATCTCCTTCCTCGTTTCCCGATAACGACCGGCAGCAGACGCAGAAGTCACCGCCGGGCCCGTTCGTGTTTGCCTGTACACGCTTTCAGTTCCCCCTGCCGAAGGCTCGCTCGAAGGCGAGGAAGGCTGTTTCCTGTCGCCACTCCGCCCGGGCCTTGGGGCTGTTGGCCAGCAGACGGCGGCACTCCGGGCGGGGCTCGGGGGATCCCGGCCGGGCTGTGCGGCAGGCGCTGACCGGGCGGTACCCGTCACGGGTCGGGTTGCCGCGCCACAGGCTCTGGCCGGGCAGGAAGGCGTACTCGAGAGAGGCTCGGGCGAGGTTCTTCAGGGTGGGGTAGGTCAGGCCGTAGGTCTCGGCGGCGTACGCGTACTGCCGGGTGATGTCGGTGCGGCTTACACCCGGGTCGTCGGTGGCCAGTACGACGGGTACGCCGAAGCGGCGGTACGTGTTGAAGGGGTGGTCGGCGCCCTTGACGCCGAGGATCTGGGCGTTGCTGGTGAACGGCACCTCGACGGCGATCTCGCGGGCGGCCATGGTGTGGGCGGTGTCCTGCCAGTTGTCCTCGTGGACGAGGTCGACGCCGTGGCCGATGCGTTCGGCGCCCGCGACGCTGACGGCCTGCCTGATGTGGAACTTGAGGTCTTCCGGTTTGACCAGGCCCGGCCACAACTCGCCCGCGTGCAGGGTGACGTGAGCGCGCGGATAGACGCCGTGCAGGTACTTCACCATGCGCATCTGCAGTTGGTAGTCGGCAAGGGCACGCTCACCGTCCTCCGGCTGGACCAGGTTCACGGCGACGAACCGGTCGTCGCGCTCGGCCAGCCGCATTCCCAGGGCGAGTTGGGTGAAGACCTGTTCGGGCACGCTGCCCCGTGAGCCCTGTGAGATCCACCGGACCTCCAGCGCGCAGCCCGGGTGGGCGCGGTCCGTACCGCAGCGTGCGGTGGCGCGGAATTCGGCTTCGGCCTTGTCGGCCTCCTGGCGGGCCTGGGTGACCAGGCGGTCCAGCTTGCCCCCGGCGACGAGTTCGCCGTGCAGGCGCGCGAGGTCGTCGTCCCAGCCGACTTCGGTGGCCAGCTTCTTGGCACCGTCGGAGGCCGGAGTGGTCATCGTCTCGAGGTAGAACTGGTTCTGCTCCGCCGCCGTGTCGGCGACCTCGGCGAGCAGCTTGCCCGGATGCCGCCAGGTCACCTCGCCGAACTTGCCGAAGGTGGCGAAGAAGTGGTCATGGCCGTTGCCGCCTGCGGGAAAGTCCTGCATGGACCATGCCCGTACGATCGCGTCGCGGAATGCGGGGTCGGTGCCGGCTTCGGCGGCGGGGCGGGTACCGGGGCCGCACGGTGGGGCGACGGCGGTCATCGTGCTGGTCTCGATGCACAGCCCGTCCTCGGCGGCGAGCTGGATCAGATACTCGGTCGTCACCGCCCCGGAGAGGTGGTTGTGCAGGTCGCCGCCCTTGGGCAGCCGCTCCATGAAACGGTGCAGCAGCTGCGGGTTGTGCCGGACGGCCTCCAGATATGCGGCCGTACCCGTCTCAGGTCCCGGCAGGGACGGCGGCGCGGCGCGGTGCGCGCGGGCCGCCGGGGGAGTGCTCGCTGCGGCGGCGGGCAGTGCGGACAGCGCGGGCAGTACGGCGAACAGGCCGAGGCCACAGGCGGTCAGGGCCCTTTGTCCCCGAGTGTGGGCGATGGCCGCCGTCCGTGATCCGGCGAGCGTGACCGATGACGGTCTCACTCCGCTGCGTCTGGACGTCACCAAGCCCGAGGAGGTCGCCGCGGCAGCCGCTGCCGCGGGTGACGTGACCATTGTGATCAACAACGCCGGTGTCGGAGGTTTCAGCACCAAGCTTCTGTCCGGTGCCTTCGACGGCGCGCGCGAGGCGATGGAGATCAACTACTTCGGTACCTGGGCCGTCGCCCGGGCCTTCGCCCCCATCCTGGCCCGTAACGGCGGCGGCGCACTGGTCAACATGCTGTCGGCGGCCTCCTGGGCCGCGCGGCCGGAGTACCCCGGATATGCGGCCTCCAAGGCGGCGCAGTGGTCGTTGACGGGCGCACTGCGGGAGGGCCTGCGCGAACAGGGGACGCTCGTGATCGGCGTCCACGCCGGTTTCGTGGAGACGGATCTCGCCTCGTTCGTGGCCGCACCGAAGACCGATGCGGCCGACGTCGCGGAACAGACCATGGAGGCACTGGCGAACGACCGGGTCGAAGTCCTCGCCGACGAGCGGACCCGGCAGATCAAGAACGCCTTGTCGCAGCCGCTCGAACAGTGAGGCGACACCGGCCTCGTCCGAGTGGGACGGGCCACCACCAGCGGACACCCCTGACGGTCAGTTGCCGAGACGCCGGGACGGGTCGAGGGCGACCGGCAGCTTCTCCAGGCCTCGGAAGGCGGGGAACGGAACCTTGAGCCATTCCGCTTCCTGTGCCGGAATCGCCAGGTCGATGGCGGGGAACCGCGTGAAGAGCGTGGTCAGGGCGAGCTGCATCTCCATCCTGGCCAGCGGCGCGCCCAGGCAGTAGTGCGGACCGCTGCCGAAGCCGAGATGAGCGCTCTGCACGCCCGGTCGCCGCACGTCGAAGTTGTCGGGGCACTCGAACTTCTCCGGATCCCGGTTGGCGGAGGCCACCGCGATCTGGACCAGTGCGCCCTTGGGAATGGTCGTGCCTCGGATGGTGATGTCCTCGAGCGCGTGCCGGAACGTCGCGTTCTCGACGGAGCCCTCGTAACGAATGATTTCTTCGATCGCGTTCGCGAGCAGGTCCGGGTCGGTCAGGACCTGCCGCAACTGGTCCCGGTGGGTCAGCAGGTTGAGGACGGCGTTGCCGATGAGGTACGCCGTCGTCTTGTGGCCGGCGAAGCTCAGCACCCAGAGGGTCGACAGGAGTTCGCCGTCGTTCATCGCTCCTTGCTCGTCCTGGGTGCGGATCAGGGCACCGACCAGATCGTCCGACGGTGTCTTGCGCTTGCGCGCGATGAGTTCGGCGAAGTAGTCGCGCAATGCTCCCTCGGCCACGGCAAGGCGTTCCTTGTCCTGCTTGCTGAACCCGGTACGCGCCACGACGGCGCACCACTTCTGCACGTCGCTCCGTTCGTCCTCGGGAATGCCGAGGAGTTCACAGATGACAATGAGCGGCAGCGGAAAGGCGAACTTTTCCAGCAGATCGACGGGTTCGCGTGTGGAACAGCCGTCCAGCAGTTCGTCGCTGATCTTCTGAATACGCGGACGCAAGGACTCGATACGGCGTGGTGTGAACGCACTGTTGATGATGCGTCGCAGTCGCGTGTGCTTCGGCGGGTCCGAGAAGAGCATGTTGTCGTCGAGCGCGATGGACGAGTCACCGAAAATGGTGTGGTACTGATCGATTGCCTCGTACATGTCCTTGCTGATGCGCGGATCCGTCAAAGCCGCCTTCGCGTCGTCGTACCTCGTGATCAGGTACGTCTCCACTCCGTGCGGGGGCGACAGACGGCATACGGGGGCCGATTCACGCAGGCAGGCATACACGGGATAGGGGTTGGCACGGTAGGGAGCGGCACCGCGCGAGGCCGCCGCGACCGCCTGTTCCGTTGATTCCAGACCGTCCCGCTCGTCGAGCTGTGTCATGTTCTGCCGATCCTTTCCTTGGCCGGAAGGCGCCCGCCGCGGCCATGGGACAGCGCACCACCCATGAGATTCGCATCGCTATTCCCCTGCCGGCTCCCGGAGATAAACCCGGTTCGCCCGGGTGGGGGGCCGGCATGGGCCACATGCGGGGTTGCGGCGGGGCCGTTCGGGTCAGTGCTGCATATGGTCCGCCGACGCGTGGAACAGCACTCGGGAGTCATGAGCGGCCCTCGGCCGCCGCGTTGATCGATCTGCTGAACCGTTATTGGTGTGCTGACCGCAGAGGGAGAACAGGGCATGAACGAGCGCGGCGACGACTGCGTACCCGTCTTGGTGGTGGGGGGCTCACTCGTGGGCCTGTCCGCGTCCGTCTTCCTCGGGCGTCTCGGCGTCCGACATCGTGTCGTCGAGCGCCATGCGGCCACATCGGCACACCCGCGCGGTCGCGGCAACAACATGCGCACCATGGAGATCTTCCGTACCGCGGGTCTTGAGCCCGGCATCCGGAAAGCCGCTGCCACGCTGTCGAAGAACCATGGAATTCTGCAGGTCGACAACCTGCGGGGGGAAAGCCGGCGTTGGCTTTCGGCGCGGATGACGGGCAGGCCGCCGGAGGCCGACGTGTGCTCGACCGTCCGGTGCGCCTGCAGCCAGAACGACCTGGAACCCGTACTGCTGGAGGGCGCGCGCGATCTGGGTGGGGAGGTGCGTTTCAGCACGGAACTGCTGTCCTTCACCCAGGACGAGCACTCTGTGCGGGCGGTCCTGCAGGACCGTAAGTCGGGCGAGGTCTCCACCGTGACGGCGGACTACCTCTTCGCCGCCGACGGCCCCCGCAGCCCCGTACGCCAGCGACTGGGCATCGAACACTCGGGATCGGGCGACCTGTTCCACAACATCAGCGTCACCTTCCGCAGCAAGAGACTGCGCGATATCGCCGGGGAGGACCTCTTCGTCGTCTGTTACGTCACCGACTCCTCGGGCGAGGGAGTGCTCCTGCCCGTCGACAACGAGGAGCAGTGGGTCTTCCATCTGCCATGGTTCCCCGAACGCGGACAGACCTTGGAGTACTTCACCGACGACCGCTGCATCGAGCACATCCGGGCAGCGGCCGGCGTGCGGGACCTGGACGTCGAGATCACCGGACGGGCGCCGTGGCACGCGGCGGACCGGGTGGCGAACTCCTACCGTGCCGGGCGCGTCTTCCTCATGGGCGACTCCGCACACGAGATGCCGCCGACCGGCGCTTTCGGCTCCAACACCGGGATCCAGGACGCGCACAACCTGGCCTGGAAGGTCGCCGCCGTGCTGCGCGGCTGGGCCGGCCCCGCCCTGCTCGACAGCTACGAGACCGAACGCCGCCCGGTGGCGCGGTCGACCAGCGCACGCGCGACGGAGCAGGCGGCCAGGGAACAACACCCCGGCTACTCCGCCAGGTCGGCAACGAACAACTCCACCGACCTGATGACCACGGCGCTCGGATACCGATACGTCTCGAGTGTGGTGATCGGTGCGCCTGCCGGGGAGCCCGTCATCCCGGACAGCCTGGACCTGCAGGCCGACCCCGGTACCCGCGCACCGCACATGTGGGTCGCCCGCGAGGGAGAAAAGCTCTCCACCATCGACCTGTACGAACGGTCCTTCGTCCTGCTCTGCGGGCGTCAGGACTGGTGCGGCGCCGCCCGGACGGTGGCGGCGAAGCTGGATGTACCGCTCGACGCCTACACCGTCGGCGAAGGTGCGGGATTCGACCTGGACACCGCTGACGGCGCGGACTGGGCGTCGGTGCACGGCACGACACCGGACGGTGCGGTCCTCGTACGGCCGGACGGCTACGTGGCCTGGCGGGACCGCGAAGCGCCGTCCGATCCGGAGAAGTCCCTGACCGACGCGCTTCTCGGAGTTCTCGGGCGCTGACCGCACAGAGCCCCGGAAGCATCAAAACCCCCTCACACGACCAACGATCACAGGACGGAATCACCCCATGGCGGGACTGCAGATAGCCGAAGGCGTAGCCACAGCGGCCGACACGGAGAACAGCGAAGGCATGACTCCGGCGGTGGCCGACACCGAGAACACCGGCTCGGCGGACGGTGACGCGCGCCGGGCACGCGTGGACGTGCACCACCACTACACGGCGCCGGAATGGATCGACTGGGCCGAGGACAAAGACATAGCGAATCGCCGCGCCCTGCCGCCCTGGACACGGTGGGACGTCGACACCGCTCTGGCGGTCATGGATCAGGCGGGCATCCGCACCAGCGTGCTCACCGTCGCCATGCTGGGCCGTCTGCAGGACCCGAAGTTGCGCAAGGAGAGCGCCCGCGTAGCGCTGAGCGCCGCCGCCGATCTGGTCAAGAGCCACCCCGACCGCTTCGCGTTCTACGTCCCTGTCTTCCTGGACGACCCGGGGCTGGCGAGCTGGTCGCTCACCTACGGCATGGACGAGCTGGGTGCGATCGGAGCCAGCGTACGCACCAGCGTGAACGGCACCTATCTGGGGGACCCGTCGCAGGACAGGGTTCTGGCGGAACTCAACGCACGCTCGGCCGTGGTCAGCACGCACCCGATGGAGGTGCCCCAGAAAGGCCCGGGGCTGGAGGGTGTCCCGCCGTTCCTGTGCGACTTCCTGATGGACACCACGTGCGCGGCCATCAATCTCATCCTCAACGGGACCCTGGACCGCTACCCGGACCTCTCCTTCATCCTGCCGCACGGCGGCGGCTTCCTGCCCTACATCGCAAGCCGCGTCGAGCTGTTCGGCGGTCATCTGACCCCGAAGGTGGACCCCGCTCGGGTCCGCGACTACCTGCACCGCTTCTACTACGACACGGCCGGCCCCATGTCCTCCGCCGCCACGCCGACCCTGCTGTCCGTTGTGGACTCGTCCCGGATCCTGTACGGCAGCGACTGGCCCCCCACACCGTCGCATCTGGTCACGGGGGTCACCGCACCCGCACTGGACAACGACCCCGCCCTCGACGAGGAGCAGCGTCGCCGCATCAACTGCGACAACGCCCACCGCCTGCTGCCGGCCCTGACGGCGGCTGCGCCCGGCGGCCGGAACCGTGCGGGGGCGCACTCGGCCGCCGGCTGACGTACGCCGTCCGTCAGCGGCCGGGACTGTGGTGGTCGATCGAGACCGCGACGACCGTCGGGTACGGCGACTTCAGTCCCGTGACCCTCAGCGGCCGTATCGTCGGCGCGCAGGGTGTGGCCGTTGAGTGCGGTGCGAGGAGATCAACGGCACATCAACTCCCCGGGCTGCTGGGAGCTGCACGACGTGATGGTCCGCAGCGCGTGCGCTCGCCGCCGTGGACCTGCGACGGTCCCGCAGGCATTGGCCGGTGGGACCGTCGTTGCGATGACGGCTGGCTGCTTGCCGGGGGCCCGGCCGTGCGGTCAGGCGGTGGCCACCGCGCACTTGCCACGCTCGGCCTTCACCGGTCCGGCTGCGGTGGGCCGGACGTCGAAGTCGAACATGGCGGTGGGCACGTAGAGCGAGCAGCAGGCGTTGGGGATGTCCACGATGCCGCTGATGCGCCCCTCGATGGGGGCGGAGCCGAGCAGCAGGTAAGCCTGTTCACCGCTGTAACCGAACTTCTTGAAGTACTCGATGGCGTTGAGGCAGGCCCGGCGGTAGGCCAGCGTCGCGTCCATGTAGAAGTTGGTGTCCGTGTCGTGGTCGACGGAGACTCCGATGAAACTCATGTACTCCGTGTAGCGCGGCTCGACGTTGCCGGGCATGAACACCGGGTTGGTGGAGATGCCGTACGTCTCCATGCCGCCCTTGATGAGGTCGACATGGAAGTCGATGAAGCCGCCCATCTCGATGGCCCCGCAGAAGCTGATCTCTCCGTCGCCCTGGCTGAAGTGCAGGTCGCCCGCGGAGAGCTTGGCATCCTCGACGTACACGGGGAAGAAGGCCCGCGAGCCACGGGTCATGTTCTTGATGTCCTGGTTGCCTCCGTTCTCACGGGCCGGGACCGTGCGTGCGCCCTCCGCGCCGATGCGCGTGGCGAGGTCTCCGGTGGCCGTGCCGGCGAGTGCGTGGTTGGTGTCCGGGGTGAGCGCGAGGGGCGGGACCCGGTTCGGGTCGGTGTCGATCAGCGCCTTCTCACGGGCGTTCCAGCGAGTGAGCATCTCGGCGGAGGGGGCCGTCCCGAACAGTCCGGGGTGGGTGATGCCGGTGTAGCGGATCCCGGGCAGGTGCCGGGACATGGCCTGCTGTCCGTGAAGGTCCCAGATCGCCTTGTATGCGTCGGGGAAGTAGTCGGTCAGGAAGCCGCCGCCGTTGGCCTTGGCGAAGATGCCGGTGTAGCCCCAGCCCTGGCCGGCTGCGTCGCCGGTCTGCTGGGGGACGGGGCCGAGGTCGAGTATGTCGACGACGAGCAGGTCGCCTGGTTCGGCGCCCTCCACGCCTATCGGGCCGCTGAGCATATGAGGGATGGTCAGGTCGATGTCGCGTACGTCGTTGGCGGTGTCGTTGTTGCCGACCTGGCAGTCGGTCCAGTCACGGGTTTCCAAGCGGAACTCGGTTCCGGGCCGCACCATCGTGACGGCGGGGATGTCCGGGTGCCACCTGTTGTGTCCGGGGACATCCTGGTCGCGCATCGACTTGCTCTGGTCCACATGGAAGATGACTTCGGGCATGGCAATTCCTTGCGTCTGATCCGGTTAGGTGGGGGCGCTCACGCTTCCGGCGGCCGGGCCCGCACGGGTCGGTTGCCGAGACCTGGTGAGCGGCCACAGCGCCGCGAACACCACGACGCCGAAGGCGCCCAGGGCGATGGCGATCTCTGTGGTGTGCTTCCAGTAGCCGGACAGCAGCAGCGCCGCGGGGATCACACCGGTGACCCAGCCCTCGATCGCTGTCACCCAGCCGACATAGGTGTTGAGCTCCGTCCTCTTGAGACCGAGCACCACGAAGAACAAGGCCCACAGGAAAGCCCAGTAGAGCCAGATCACCCCGAACGGGTAGTCCTTGAAGAGGTGGAAATTGACGAACGAATAGCCCAGGGCCGCGATCGCCACGAACAGGGAGTAGTAGCCGGCGCCGTTATTGTCGATGTTGGCGAGCAGGACGATTCCCACGTACAGGTAGGTGAATCCGAACAGGTAGATCCCGGATGCGGCCAGAATCTTGCCCTGGTCACCGTTTGCCGTGAAGATGAGGTAGGTCGGCGTCAGCACTTGGAGCGCGCCTACGAAGAGGTTGAACACGGCTGCGGACTTGGCGTCGACTTTCCCCAGCAGCAACAGCCCGTTCATGAACAGCACGGCACCGACGAAGAGGAGTCCCACGTTCGCCACGGGGACGCACCTCCTAAGTCCACGCGGGGGACGGAGTTGTCGAAATCCGCCTGAGACCTTCTGCCTCGTCGACCACCGTCCTCAGGGTCGCGGCAACCGCGAAAGAGCGGGGTGCGGGCGCGGTGGCACCCTTCTGCCCGGCGGCACCTCGGAAACGAGTGCCGGGGCCTCACGCGACTGCTCCTCGCGTTCACGGAGGGCGGAGACCGTGGGCGAACTCAGCGTCAGGCCGGGCGAGGAGTACACGCGTCTGGCAGGGGCTGCGCAAACGGGGCAGCCGTGGACGGTGGGCGCAGTCCCGATCGCCAACTTCACGTCGAAAGACCCACAACGGCTGCACAGATATTCATAGGTTGCCATCAGCAGCCTCCGGGCGCCGGTGGACGCACGCTGGTCAACCTTGAAATATGACGCGGCGCACATACACATCCGCGGCGCAAATATTTCCTCCCTTTCAAGGAGACGACTCGTCCATGCGCGTGTCAAGTCGCGCAATCCAGCCCCCGGAGACCCCTGGTACCCGCGGTCACCCGGAGCACCTGGGCGTCGACGACGGTGCGCGCGTCGGGACGGAAGCGCGCTCCGGACCGTCGCCGTCACGGGTTATCGGCCGCGGACAAAAAGCGGCGGCAGAATCCGCGGAAGATCCGTCCTCGCCCGACTGTGAGCCTGCCGTACCTGGTGTGAGCCGATTCACGCCGTATTCGCTGGACGGCGCAATCGGCGGGCTTTAGCGTTCTTGAATAGTTTGATTTTTAATTACGCGACGGAAGTAGTGCCGCGTATACTGCTTCGCGGGTAAAACAAGGTGAACGGGAAGGTGGATCAGTGAGCAGCATGGACGCCGTGTGGGTACGGGGCGTGAACGGCATTCAGATGCATCACGTGACCGATCTTCAGGACGCCGGCAGATTTCTCGGCAACGCAGCGATGGCACTCCGGGCCGCGCACGTCAGGACCGGCGCCGACCGGTACGACGGACTCGCCACCGAACTCGCCGCCCTGCTCCGGCGGGTGCGGGAGTTGGAGGACGAGGCGCGGTCAAGCATGCACGAACTGCACTCCACCGACCCCGAGCGGTTCGCCCGCTGCCGGGACGGTCACGAGCCGTGGCCCGGTGAGATCCCGGCGGGGTTCATTCCCCGCCACACCTGCAAGGACGAGTGCCTGTACCACGACCGCAACGTCCTCGAAGCGATCATGCAGTGCACCTGCGGTCGGCCACCGTGCCGGGCGTGTGAGATCGGCGGACAACTCTGACGCGCTGAGGGCTCGTACGGGTCGAACAGGCGCCCTCCGGCAGGCGTTACCGGCTCTTCGCGGCTCAGCCTTCCCCGTCGGCAGCGCCCGTGCAGTCGGTCTCGACCTGCCGGCCACCGTGAGGCGACCTCTCTGGCCCATGAGGCCGCGCCGAGTGCTGCGGGAAGATCCGGGTGTGAGCCGTCACTGACGCCGGCGGGCGTTGAGGCGGGCGGCCTGGCGTGTCAGGTGGTCGCGTTCGGCCAGGTTGGTTGCCTTCTGGGCCGCATCGGCGTACAGCCGTGCGGCTGTCGCCAGGTCGCCGTCGCGCTCGTGGAGGTATGCCGTCACCGCGGCGTGGCGGGGCAGTGAGTCGTCCAGCGCCGCGAGCGCCGCCAGCCCGGCGCGCGGTCCGTCGGCCTCGCCGACGGCCACCGCCCGGTTGAGCCGGACGACCGGACTGTCGGTCAGGCGCGCGAGCTCGTCGTACCACTCGACGATCTGCACCCAGTCGGTCTCCTCGGCGGTGGGTGCGTCGGCGTGGAGTGCGGCGATGGCGGCCTGGGCCTGGAACTCGCCCAGCCGGTCGCGGGTGAGAGCGGCCTGCAAGATCTCGACGCCCTCGGCGATCGAATCGGTGTCCCACCGGGCACGGTCCTGCTCGGCGAGCGGAACCAGGCTGCCGTCGGGCGCGGTACGGCTGGCGCGCCGGGCGTGGTGGAGCAGCATGAGGGCGAGCAGCCCCGCCACCTCGGGGTGGTCGATCGCCGCCGCGAGCTGCCGGGTGAGCCGGATGGCCTCGGCGGCGAGGTCGATGTCGCCGGAGTAGCCCTCGTTGAAGACCAGGTAGAGGACGCGCAGTACGGTGGCGACGTCGCCGGGCTGGTCGAACCGTACGCCGGAGACGATGCGCTTGGCCCGGCTGATGCGCTGCGCCATCGTCGCCTCGGGCACCAGGTAGGCCTGGGCGATCTGGCGGGTGGTCAGCCCGCCGACGGCGCGCAGCGTGAGCGCGACCGCGGATGACGGCGTCAGCGACGGGTGGGCGCACAGGAAGTAGAGCTGAAGCGTGTCGTCCACCCCGCGGGCGGGCCCGGGCGCCGGCTCCTCGTCGACGAGGTCCTCACGTCGGCGGCGTGCGGCGTCCGCCCGGATCGCGTCGAGGAACCGGCGCCAGGCCACGGCGACGAGCCAGCCCTTCGGGTCCCGCGGGGGGTCGGCCGGCCAGACGCGGATCGCCTCGACCAGTGCGTCCTGCACGGCGTCCTCGGCCGCCGCGAAGTCGGCTCCGCGGCGGACGAGGATGGCGAGAACGCCCGGCGTGAGGCTCCGGAGCAGGGCCTCGTTCATCGATGACGTCACTCCGTGATGGTGGGCGGCGCGGCCAGGAACGGGCGCAGCTCGAGCCACTCGTGGATCGGCTTGCCGCCCGCACCGGGGGCGGCCGACAGTTCCCCTGCCAGTTCGACGGCGCGCTCGTAGCTGTCGACGTCGATCACCATCCAGCCGGCGATAAGGTCCTTGGTCTCGGCGAACGGGCCGTCGGTGACCGGCGGGCGCCCCTCACCGTCGTACCGGACCCACATCCCCTCGGGGGCGAGCGCCTGACCGTCGACGAACTCGCCGGTCTTCTCGAGCCGGGCCGCGAAGTCGTTCATGTACTGGACGTGCGCCGAGATCTCCTCCGGCGTCCACTGGTCCATGGGCACGTCGTTGACCGCGGCCGGGGCGCCGCGGTAGTGCTTCAGCAGCAGGTACTTGGCCATCGTGCTTCTCCTCGGTGCTGGTGCGACCATTGTGGTCGCGTTCACCTCGGGGACGGAGCCGGTCACGGGTTCTCGACATCGCCGTCGGACCTTTTTTGGGCTCTTGTGGATGAGCCCGGGCGAGTCGTCTCGTGGTGTCCGGGTCCACGGTGTGCGTCGCCGCGCGCGTGGCGTGGCGCGGCCGGCTCGCCAAGAACGCACGCCGCGCCCCGCCCACGGGCCGGTCAGGTCTGCCGGGCGTGCATCGGGCTGTGGGCGATCTCGTCCGGGCACTCCCGGCGCGGTCGGCGCATACGCCGGTCGCGTTGCCAGTCGAACGCTGCGAGGGCCAGGGAGGCCACCATGCCCACGAGGGCGGCGCTCAGCGCGGTGACGAGAGCGGTTCGGTAGTCGTCGTTCCTGCCGAGCACGAGGTAGAAGAGGCCGGGCAGGGCGGCGGTGCCCACCGCGGCGCCGAGCCGCTGCCCGGTCTGGAGGGCGCCGCCCGCCGCGCCCGCCATCCGTACGGGCACGTCCCGCAGGGTCATGGTGATGTTGGGGGAGACCACGAAACCCCCGCCGATGCCGCCCAGGAACAGGACCGGCGCGGCTGCCCAGGGAGCGATGTCGAGAGGCGCGAGGCCGATCAGCAGCGCGGTGCCGCCCATGCCTACGATCACGCCCACGAGGCCGCACACCGTGAGCAGCCGGCCGAGCCGGTCCACCAGCCGGCCGGCAACCGCGGCCGCGCCTGCCGAGCCGACGGCGAACGGCGTCACGGCGAGGCCGGATTCGAGCGGGGAGAAGCCGAGGCCGTGCTGGTAGAAGAGGGCGAAGACGAGCCAGACGCCGCTGAAGCCGATGAAGTAGAGCGTGCCGACGCCGGCGCCGATGGCGTAGCCGCGCACGGTGGTGAACAGGCGGGGGTCGAGCAGCGGCTGGGCGCCCCGGCCGACGAGACGCAGCTGCCACCGGGCGAAGCCGACGAGGATCAGGACGCCGACGACGAACAGCCACCACATGCGGCCGATTCCGCCGGAGTCGGCCTGGACCAGCGGATACATGACCGCGAACACGCCGATGCCGAGGAGCAGGACGCCCGGCAGGTCCACGTGTCCCCGGCCGGACCGCCCGACGCGGGGCAGCAGGTGGCGGCCGAGCAGGATGGCGAGGATGCCGATGGGGACGTTGACGTAGAAGATCCATCGCCAGCCCTCGGCACCGGAGGCCAGGGCGAGGATGGCTCCGCCGGTGATGGGCCCGGCGGCGGAGGAGATACCGACGGTCGCGCCGAAGAACCCGAAGGCACGACCGCGTTCGGCACCGCGGAACATCTGCTGGATGAACGCGGAGTTCTGGGGGGCCATGAAGCCGGCCGCCAGGCCCTGGGCGAGGCGGGCCACCACCAGCAGCATGATGTCGGGGGCCGCTCCGCAGGCCGCGCTGCAGATCACGAAGCCGCTGAGGGCCAGCAGGAAAATGCGGCGCCGGTCCAGGGCGTCGCCGAGGTGCCCGGCGGTGACGAGGGCCAGGGCGAAGGTCAGGGCGTATCCGGACACCACCCACTGCACCTGAGCGGGGGAGGCGTTCAGGTCGCGCTGGATCGTGGGCAGGGCGACAGCGACGATCGTCACGTCGAGCAGGCTCATGAACCCGGCCACCAGGGTGACCCACAGGGCCCTCCACCGGTGCGGATCCGGCTCGTATCCGGCTTCCTGAGGACCCGCACCCCGACCGCCTGCCGCCGACGTCGACGCTGTCACATGGGCTCCTCTCACCACCGCCGCACCCGAACGAACCAAGTTCCCCACCGGGACTCGGGCACACACCGCGGCCGGTAACCGGAACATTTCCACGCAAGACCCGCGTGGACCCGATCACTGAGGGGGAGTCCTTCCTGGTGACCTGGGAGGTCCGGGGACATCGGCGCTCCGGACGGCGGCGAGGACGCCGTTGCCGCTGCCTGGTGGAAGTGTTCTGCGAGGAGGAATCCTCTGGTCAGCGCCTACCCGCAGCTGGGCGCAGATCGTTTCCCGGGAGGAAGTCGATCGTTGCCCGCCGACCAGCTGGGCCGACGCGGTCTGATCACCATCGGCGGTACATGCGTCGCTGACCCCGAGGGGAACCATCGCTGGGCCTCTGCGGGACGGCCGTGGCCGAGCCGGACGTCCCAGCAGCCGTCTCGCAAAGTGAGGGAGACCGCGGACAGGGGCGGGACGGCGATATGCCAGAAGGCTCGTGCCGGTACGGCCAGAGCATGAACGAGCGCCGCCCGGACAACTGCCGCTTCGGTGATGGCCACTGCTTGGCCCCTGTCGGGCGGAACGCTGCGCAACCAGTCCGCGGTCCGGCGGCAGAGCCGGCGTACGGACTCACCCTCGTGTGGTGCGGCATCCGGGTCGGTGAGCCAGGCGGTGAACCCGTCGGGGTCGGTTGCGGCGACCTCGTCGACGGTACGACCGCACCATTGGCCGAGGTCGAGATCGCGCAGCGCAGGCTCGGACGCTGCCACCAGCCCGAGGGCGTCGGCGGTCTGCGAGCAACGTATCGAGGGCGCTCGGACGGCCAGGTCGTAGGGAGGGAGTGCTGTTCCCGCGGCGCCTGCCACATGCACGCTGCGCTCGCTCAGGGGGGCGTCACCGAGGACTGGATCCTGGGTGGCGTCACCCCCGGGAGCACACAGAAACGTCAGGCGGATGGTCATGACACCGACCTCCTTCTTGGCCCGGCACGACTCCGAATGGTGTGAGGCCGGCGACGATCACACGGTCAGTGGGGCCGTGCGGTGGCGGCGGACGGCGGACGGGATGCACTCCAGTGGGCCGTGCCGGTAGATCCGGGTCCAGGGCCGTGACCATGGCCAGGATCGCAAGGGCGGACCGCCGCCAGTAGTGGCTCATGCTTCAGGGTCGGTGAAGGCCTCCGGCCGAAACATCCGTCAGGTGTCCGGAACCACCCCGCCGACCGGCTGATGCAGACCTGCCACCCGTCGGAGCCCTCGAGGCCGGGACGCGGCCCGCCCGCGGAACTCCGTACGACGTGCCGGCCTGAGCAGGGCTGGACCATCGGAGAGGATCGTGCAAGAGAGGGCGACGATGGTTCTGTCATTCCCACTGGTCAGAGCGATTGAATGGTCTCGCCGATTCTTCAGCCGAGCAGGAAAGTGCCTGTCCGACCGCGCTCCCACCACATCGCGAAGGGGCACAGCATGAAGACGGTTCCGATCACTGGTACCTCATCCGGATACGGGCGGGAGACCGCCCGCCATTTCCACTCGCAGGGGTGGAACGTCATCGCCACGATGCGGGCCCCGCGTGCGGGCGTCCTGCCCGAGGGATGGCCACGACGCAGGCGGTGCTGCCCCAGTTCCGCGAGCGCGGCTCCGGCGTGGTGGTCGACGTGACCTCCAGCGTGGTGCTGGGGCACATGCCGCTCTCGGCCGTCTACAAGGCGAGCAAGACGGCCATCGAGGGGTTCACCGCCTCCCTCGCGCTCGAGCTCGAGCCGATTGCCTGCCTGTCGACGAACTTCGCGGCCAGGGCGACGGACGCCGGGCCGCTGGAGGACGGAGGTTCCACCGGAGCCCCGGGCCTGGAGAGGGCACAGCGTGCGTGTCGGCAGAGGCAGGACCGCCGACACGCACGTCTGTGACCACGAGACCCGTGGGGGATGCCCGGCATGAGACCTGTGCGCCTACCAGGTCACGGGCAGCTCGAGCGGGAAGCGCCGGATGGTTTCCGTGTCCCAGCGCACGTCCTCCGGCGGTACCGTCAGCCGCAACTCCGGGAACCGCTCCACGAGTCGCCCGATGGCCACTTCCAGCTCCGCCATGGCCAGCGGCACGGCGATGCACAGGTGTCCGCCCCAGCCGAAGGTCATGTGCGGCGCGGGGGGCCGGTCCGGGTCGATGACATCCGGGTCCAGGTAGCGCTCCGGGTCGCGGTTCGCCGTCAGGTACGACACATGGACGAAGTCACCCGCCCTGATCCGTACACCGTCCATCTCCACGTCCTCCAGTGCCACCCGCGGAATGCCGACCCCCTTGCGGAAGGGGATGAAGCGGAGCAGCTCGTTCAGGACGGCCGTGAGTGTTTCCGGCCGGGTTCTGAGGTGCTTCACCAGCTCGGGCCGGGTCAGGAGGAGGTACGAGATGTCGCTGATCTGGCAGGTGGCGGTGTCGATTCCGCTGAGCATCAGGGTCAGCGCCAGGACCGCCAGCTCCTGGTCGTCGAATGCGTCCTCGCCGTCCTTGGCGGCGGCCAAGGCGCTGATCAGATCGTTTCCCGGGGAACTTCGCCGATTTTCGATCAGTTCGCCGAAGTACGTCCGCAGCTCGGACTTCGCGGCCGCGGCGGTCCGACGGCTGTCCGCACCGGTGGAGAGCAGTTGATGCACGTACTGCTCCATCCGGGGCCATTCGTCCGGGACGATCCCGAGCACGTCGAAGATGGTGTGCTGCGGAAGCCGGTTCGACAGATGGCGAACCAGATCCGCCGGCGGCCCCTGCTCGGCCATCTCGTCGAGCAGGGTGTCCGCGAGCCGGGCGATCCTCCGCCGCATCCGCTCCACGTGCCCCTTGGTGAAAGCCTGCGACGCCAGGCGTCGTAGTCGAGTGCTGTGCGGTGGATCCATGACGTTGATCGACTCCGGGGAGACGATCGGCTCCGGCGTCAGCCGCGGATAGTCGGTACCGATGATCCCCGCACGGCTGAATCGCTGGTCGGTGGTCACCTGCCGTACCGCGTCGAACCCGGTGACCAGCCAGGCGTCGGCATCGCCGTACGGCAGCCGGATCCGGGTGATGGAATCGCGGGCCATGAGTGCCGCGAGCGAGGGATCGAACTCCAGGCCCTTGCTGAAGTCGAACGGGCACATGATTGCTTTGCTGCTTGGGGGCATCGCGCAGTTCTCCAGTTCAACGCGCAGTTCTCCGGTTCAAGCCGCCTTCACTGGTTCATGCATATGTCACTTCCGGGGTCCGCAGCCGCCGGGATGCCTCCACATGCACTATTCGGCCCCCGCCGCAGAGGCCCCCGGAGGGCGAACGGGCGGGGCTCGGGAGGCCTCTCCGTTCCTGGGCGGCCCCTTGGCGGGATTCACTCTCGGCCCGCGCTTCCATGCCTCCTCCAGCGGGATGCTGAGCACGCACAGGATCCGAGTGGACCGCGCCTGAATCGTTTCGAGTCGAATTGACCCCTGGCGTCGCGCGTCGGATCGCCAAGGGGTCACGGCATGTCCGCCAGTGGGACGACACAGCGAGCAAGGGGAGCGACCATGCCTGGAGACCGGGACCGCAGAACATTTCTGCGCACCACGGCAGGGACGGCGAGGACCGGCAGGTCCGCCCTCGCTGCCCCGACTCCCGCCCGGGGGCGACCGCAAGCCCGCGGAACAGCGGGGGCCTGTGCATCGCTCATCTACCCGAGTCCGGGCACTGGTACGACAACGGCGCGGACACCATATGGGAGATGTGGCCACTCGACTCGCGCTCCCGCGGCCACTGCTTCCAGGGCGCCGTCGCCCAGTGGCTCTACGAGAACGTGGCCGGACTGCGGCCAGGGGAGGCCGGCTACGCCACGTTCGCCGTCCGGCCCGATGCCCGGACCGGTGTGGACTGGGCACGGGCAAACACCTGTGCGCGGAAACCGACCTCGTGGTCCACCGGGTGCCACAGGAACCCGCCGCTTCACCGGCCGGGCCTGAGCTCCTGCGGCCCCACAGCTCTCGGCCCCTCGACGGACAGCCGGAATCCGCCGAAGGCGACGACCGGCCGCACCCGCCCCGGTCATCCGGAACGTGCGGTCCGGTGTGGGGCTTTCCCGGTGTTCATGGCTTCACGAAGGCGTGTGGCCAGATCGGCTGCCTCCTGCGGTGACACGGACAGTACGCCGTGTTCGGTCATCAGGGCGTGCAACTGCTGTTGCGCGTAGGGGACTCCGGGCGGCAGTCCGGCGATGTGCCAGTGCAGGTGTGCGTTGCCTTGCAGACTTCCGAGGGAGTACAGGTACGTCCGCTCGACGTCGAGTACCGCCTCGACGGCCAGTGCGACCTGCCGCACGACCAGCATGAGTCCGGCATAGGCCGCTTCGTCCAGGTCACGGACGACGTGCTCGACATGCGCCTTCGGCGCGACGAGGACCTTCCCCGGCACGGTGGGCCATTTGTCGAGGAACGCCACGTGGTCGTCGTCCTCGAAGACCGTCTCGTGCCGGTAGTCCGGGTGCCCGGCCAGGAAAGCGCAGACGAAACATGGGCCGCACCGAGCCCGGGCCGCGTAAGCCTCATGATCCATGTCCCGCCGATCCACCGACATCCGCTCTCCTCGCTCCGGATGGACGGTTCACCGGTGGCCCGGACGGCACGCGCCGGGCCACATCCGTCCTCGAAAGTGGCACAGGATGTCACCCTCTCGGGTGCGGACCGTTGTTCCACGCGTGGAAGGGAAGCGCACTCTTTGCGTATGAACAGCAAAGACACCATGGCTTTCGGGGGCCGTCTCCTCATCGGTGCCACCGGTTCGGCCGCCGTGGCCACGCTTCCGGCGTACATCAACGCACTGCGGACCACGTTCACCGGGACCGTCACGGTGATGATGACCCACACAGCTGCCGCGTTTCTGCCGCCCAGCACTGTCGGGCTCTTCGCGGACCGAGTGGTGACCAGCGACGCGCCGTCCACCTGGGCGCGGCAGAACCATTCCACGCTCGCCGAGGAGCACGACATGATGGCCGTCCTGCCGGCCACCGCGCACATCCTCTCTGCCGTGGCGACGGGCGCCGCGCCGAACATGCTCGCCGCCACGGTGCTGACGGCGACCTTCCCTGTGGTCTTCTTCCCCGTGATGAGTGGCGAAATGTGGGCGAAACCTGCCGTCAGCCGCAATGTCCAGCAGCTGACGAGCGACGGGTACCGGGTTGTCGATCCGCCTTGGGGCCAGCGGTACGACGTCGCGTTCGGCGACTTCGTGAAGGCGCCGATGCCGCCTGCTCCGCCACAGTTCGTCGACGTGGTGAGAGAACTCATGCCGATTCGGTGAGACGGCGCCCGTCGTCCAGGGGACCAGGGCGGCCCGCGAGGGCCACCGGCGTGACCGACCGGTAGGCACCCGGCGTCATCCCCGTCACCCTGCGAAAGGCGCGGTGGAACTGAGCCTCGCCGCCGAATCCGCAGGCGCGGGCCACCACCCCGAGCGGCCGCTCCGGCGCCGCGCGCGGCAGCTGCCGGGCCCGCGCCACGCGTGCCTCGCGGATGAGGCCGGTGAGCGTCTCTCCGTGCGCGGCCAGGGTGCGGAAGAGCGTTCTGCGTGAAAACCCGCAGCCGGCCGCCACGGCATCGGCGTCCAGGTGCGGCTCATGGGCATGCCGCGTGATGAAGCGGTGGACGCGCTCGCGCTGGAGCGCGGGACGCGGCCCAGCTCAGTGCCGTGTCCAGCAGGCCGATCGCGTGCGGCACCATGCTCGCGGCCGTGCCCGGGGCGAAGTCCCGCTGCCGGTGCAGGCCCACGAGGAAGTCGCTGACCAGGCGGCCGGGTCCCGAGGCCGCCAAGGCCACCGCTGCCGCCTCGGCGGGAGAGCAGTGTGGCAGCACGGCTCTGGGCACCTTCACCACCTGTTGGGAGAGGGCGCCGGTGAAAGGGCGCCCTGCTGGCCAAGGCCGAGGTCGAGACCGGGGTAGGCCAACTCCTCCACGCCATGCCCGGCATTCGGCTGGCGGACGGCTACGACCCGGTGGAACAAGGCGTGTTCACCCGCGGCCCGGAGTCCCTGCCGGTCGTCTTCACACCGGTCGCGGACTGAATCCCCGACCTGGCGCCCGAGGCGCAGCCGGCCGCACGACGCCCTCACCGCACCTCGGGTTCCAGGCTCCCTTCCGGGACGTGTCGCTCACTGCACCACCGGCGTGAACTCGACCGGCAGCGCGGTCGGTCCACGCATCCAGATCACGGGCGTCAGGTCGGCTCCGGAACCCGAGATGCGCGGCGTTGTCGGCGCAGACGTGCGACTCGGGCCGGATCTGCGGATCGGTGTCGACCACGTCGGCCCCGGTCGTCGCGGGATGATCAGGACGACTCCCCGCTGAGTGTCCGGGGACCGGAGTGGCCGACCGCCCCGTACTTCCTGAGCCCCGGGGACGGGAGCCCGCTCCGGCACCGACCTCGACCGCCCATGCCCCCGGTTCTCGCCCGCATCGTCGTGCGGACTCGACAGCCCTCGTATGAACGATAAAATCGTGGCTCCCAGCGTGGGCGAGGGAGAGAACGTGACAGCCGGTTTCCGCGACGCACATCCGTCGCCTGCGCAGTCGGTGACCATTTCGGACGTTGCCGAGGCGGCGGGCGTGTCCCGGCAGACGGTCTCCAACGTGCTCAATGCACCGGACCGTGTGCGCGCCGAGACGCGGGAGCGGGTCACGCGGGCCATCGCCGACCTCGGCTACCACCCCAACCACATGGCGCGCTCGCTGCGGGCGAGTTCGCCTCGCATGATCGGCTGCCGCATCCTGCCGGTGCACGCGGAGACGGTTGCGGCCATCCAGGACCGGTTCCTGCACGCGCTGGCCGAAGCGGGCCAGGAGTGCGGCCACCACGTGTTGCTGTTCACGGCCGCGGATGCCGCCGCGGAGAGCGAGTGGTGCACGGTCCTGTGGCGTACGGGGGCCGTGAGCGGTGTGGTGCTCTACGACATCACCCCTGACGATCCTCGGCCGGAGCGGCTCACTGCGGCCGGGGTGCCGTTCACGGCCTTCGGACGTACGGCGGCGGACACGGAACGCTACAGCTGGGCCGACGTCGACAACGCGGCGGGAACCGCCTCGGCCGTCGACCACCTGGTCGCCGCCGGTCACCGGCGCATCGGCTTCCTGGGCTGGCCCGAGGGGTCCAGCGTCGGCGATGCGCGGGCGCACGGCTGGCTGATGGCCATGGACCGGCACGGCCTGCTCGCCGGCAGTCACCGACTGGACATACGGGGCGACGACACGACGACGAGCGGTACCCGGCTGATGAAGGAGCTTCTGGACAGGCCGGGCCCGCCGACCGCCGTCGTCGCGGCGACCGACACGCTCGCGGTGGGAGCGCTCCACACCGTGCGCGACCGAGGGCTGGAGCCCGGACGGGACGTCGCTGTGGTGGGCTTCGACGACTCCCCGGCGGCTGCGGCGCTGGGTCTGTCGAGCGTCCGTCAGCCGATCGAGGAGGTGGGTCGGCTCGTGATGGCGGAGGTGCTGCGGCTGACCGACCGGACCCTCGGTCCGAACGGCGAACCGCCTGCGGAGCCTCTGCACCGGCTCCTGGCGCCCGAGTTGGTCGTACGTGCGAGTTCCGCGCCGCCGCAGGGCCTGATTCCGGCCGGTGTGGAGGCCCGCTCTCTCAGCCGCTAGTGCTGTGGCCGGGAAGGTTTGCCGGGAAGCTCGCGGCGTCCGGTGCGGTGCATCGCAAGGCGGAGCGTCACCCGCGTACTGGATGTACTCGGGTGAGGCGACAACGCCGCGAGGTGCCGTGCCGGGCGTCGCGAGCCGGTGAACCTTTCCGGTCACAGCAGTAGCGGTCCGGCGCGCCCGGCGGCGCGGTCACCTATGCGGAGTGGGCGTCCGCGTGGCAACCGTGACCTGTCCTCCGGTCGGCACGTGCCGCAGTGTGCCCGCCGTCTCCACCGGGAGCGGTTCACCCGCGTGCAGCCGCACCGTCGTGCCGTCGTGCCGGATGTCCACGTCGAAGACACGGTCCCGCCAGCGGAGCCGCCGCAGCGTGATTCCGTCCAGCGGGCCGGGCAGGATCGGCGCGAGGACCACTCGGTCGGCGCGCCAGCGAAGTCCCGAGTAGCCGTGGAGGAACTCCTGCAGCAGGCCGCCGTGGCCGGTCAGGAAGGTGAAGGCACCCCCGGTCCGGGCCTCGGCGAACTGCTCGAAGGGCGGTCTGACGAACGGGTCCACGCTGCGCCGGGTGTACTCGAAGGCTGCCTCGGCGTGGCCGAGTTCGGCAAGGACGATGGAGTGGACCGAGTCCGTCATCGACGGCCCGTCCTCGTGCGTACGGGGCGCGTAGTACTCCAGGTCGGCTCGAGTGACCTCGGGGGACTGAGGGTTCTCCCACGGATGGACGAGCATCACCACGTCGGCCTGTTTGATCATTCGGCCCTCGTACCCGGCGAACTCCGGGTGGATGCCCTGCACTTCGTCGAACGGGACGACGATGCGGTCCGCGGTCTCGGCCCACCGCGGGTCGGCACTCTCGCCGAGGGCCTCGGCCGCCCGGGCGGCGAAGCGCAGGGTTTCTCGCGCGGCGACGTTCGTGTAGACGGAGTCGTCGTGCGGTCCGACCGCGTACTCGTCCGGGGGGATCACGCCGTTGATGTGGCAGCGGCCCTCAGGGTCCGTGGTGACGCGGCTCGCCCAGAAGTCCGCGATCGCGCTCAGCACGGGGAGTCCCGTCATGCGTAGCCATCCCCGGTCGCCGGTGGCGAGCCAGTACTGCCAGAAGGCCAGGGCCACATCGGCACTGACGTGCTGTTCCAGGCGCCCGAACGGCGCCCATTCGGGGGTGTCCTCGGCCCCCGTGAGTCCGCTCTCCCAGGGGAAACGCGCACCCCGGTGGCCCGCGGCGGCAGCGGCGGCGCGGGCCGCGTCGAGCCGGGCGGCCCGGTAGTCGAGGACGCTGCGCGCGATGTGCGGGTGCTGGGCGAGCAGACCGGGCCAGATCCAGGTCTCGGTGTCCCAGAAGACGTGGCCGTTGTAGCCGTCGCTGGACAGCCCGCAGGGCGAGGGCGACCAGGGCGAGTCCTCGCGCACGCTGGTGAGGAGGTAGAACTTCGAGGCCCGCACGCGACGCTGCAGCTGGGGGTTGCCGCTGACGACGATGTCGCCCTCCCATTCGCGCCGCCAGGAACGGCGGTTGTCTTCGGCCAGCCGCACGTGTCCGTCGCGGGCCGCCTCGTCCGCGTGGGCCCGGGCGGTGCTCAGGGGCCGGTCCGCCGTGTGGGACGTGACCACTGACACGTACTTGGTGAAGGTCAGAGGACGTCCCGGGAACGTGCGGACGGAGATCGTCTGCGTCGCGGTGCCGTCCCGTGCCGGGACGGGCTCGTCGTGCCCGGGCCCGTGCAGGACGCAGACGAGCGCGGCCTGGACGCCGCTGCCCTCGGCTTCCACGACCGTCCAGTTCCGCCCGTGCCCCGCGCCCCGTTCCACGGTCCGGGTGCGCAATGCGCCACGCTCGTCCAGCGCGTCGGTGACGACGAGCTCACCCGCCCAGTGCGGCGTGACCGTCACGCTCACGACGCCCACGGAGGGTCTGGACCGGTCGGTGAACACCTCGTAGCGCACGTCGGTGACCCGGCCCGCCGGCGAGGTCCAGCGCGCCTCGGTGACGATCGCTCCGGTGCGCAGGTCCAGGCACTGCCGGTACCGCTCGATGCCTCGGGCCGCTCCGACGCCCGGACTGGTCACGGGGGCCCAGTCGCCGCCGACGAGCCGTTCGGCCTCGTCCGTCGCGGCCTCGTGCGCGCCGGGCGGGCGGGTGAACGCGGCGTTGAAGGAACCGCTGCCGTCGCTCACGTCGAGCGTGGACCACGCAGGCAGCGACGCCTTGCGGGACCAGGTGCCTTCCCGGCCGGTGTAGAAGCCGGCCACGTGGAACTGGGTGCGTACGGGAGTCTCGGCGAAGCCGTTGCCGGCCGCCGGAACGCGTACGGCGAAAAGGCCGTTGCCGGTGAAGGCGGGGTGGTAGCCGACGAGGGCCGTGAGGTGGGGGTCCCGGTGGCCGAAGGGCCGGAGAAGGTCGTCCGTGGACAGTACCCAAGGGTCGACGGCCGGGGCGGGCCCGCCCCTGGTCGGGTCGTTCAATTACTTCAGCCCTCCTGCCGTGAGGCCGTCCACGATCCGCCGTTGGAAGAACAGCACGGCCACGACGAGCGGCAGGGTCACCACGACCCCGGCGGCCATCTGTGTGCCGAACGGCTGGTCGTACTTGTACTGGCCGGTGAAGAGGGACACGATCACGTTGGCCGTCATCATGTGACGGTCGTTCACCACACTGACGGCGATGAGGAATTCGTTCCAGGCGCTGATGAAGACGAGGATGGCCGTGGTGAAGACGCCCGGCGCGGCGAGCGGAAGCACGACCTTGCGAAACGCCTGCGCCGGTGTGCAGCCGTCGACCTGAGCTGCCTTCTCCAGCTCGGCGGGCATCTGGCGGAAGAACGCGGTGAGGTTCCACACGGCCAGCGGCAGGGCGAAGCTCATGCTCGGGACGATCATCGCCTGGTAGGTGTTGATCCAGCCGGCGTCCGTGAAGAGCCGCAACAGGGGGACCACCAGGATGATCGGCGGGAACATCGACGCCGCGATGATCAGCGTCAGGATCAGTGTCTTGCCGCGGAAGTGCAGCCGTGCCAGGGCGTATCCGGCGAAGATCCCGACGATCAGCGTGGCCGCGGTGGTCACCCCGGCGACGACGAGGCTGTTGACCAGGGCCCGGCCGAATCCGTTGTGCGGGTCGAAGGCCGCCGTGTAGTTGTCGACCGAGGCCGGCGCGGGCAGCGGCGCGTTCGAGAACTGGTCGGCCGGCCTGCGCAGGCTGGAGACCACCATCCAGTAGAACGGCGCGACGCAGTATGCGACGACCGCGGCGATGCCGAACCGCCGGGCCCAGGCTCCGCCCCCGCCGCCCCCGCTCACCCGGCGCTTCGAGAGTCGTGTGAGAGACAGCGTGCTCATGGCTCACTCCTGGTGCCCCGGCCGAGCAGGTCGGCGCCGAACAGCTTCACGAACGCGAGGGCGACGACGGCGATGTAGACGAACAGGACGGCCGCGTACGCCGCGGCCGAGCCGAAGCGCAGATTGGTCATTTCGTTGAAAGCGATCATCGACAGCGTCTCGACCGAGTGCTTGCGCGGCCCCACCAGGACGTACGGCAGGTCGAACATGCGCAGGACATCCAGGAGGCGGAACAGCACGGCGACCACGAGGGCGGGCCGGACCAGGGGCAGGGTGATCCGCCAGAAGACACGCCACGCGGAGGCGCCGTCGACGCGGGCGGCCTCGTACAGTTCACCGGGAATGATCTGCAGGCCGGCGAGGACGAGCAGGCCGATGAACGGTGCGGTCTTCCACGTGTCGGCGATGACCACGGACAGCCAGGCGTGGAACCCCTCACTGCTCCACAGCACTTGGGTGCCGAGGAGTTCGTTGGCGACTCCCTGGCTGTTGAAGATCCACTTCCAGAGCATGCCGGAGATCGCGGTGGGGATGGCCCAGGGCACGAGGACGGCGGCGCGGACGAGCGCGCGGCCCCGGAACGCACGGTGCATCACCAGGGCCATGGACACGCCGATGAGGACTTCGAGGGAGACCGAGGCCAGGGCGAACGACGTGGTGTTCCACCAAGGCCGCAGCAGCCGGTCGTCCGTGAAGACGGTGGCGTAGTTGCCCATTCCGTAGTGAGAGGTGGTCGCCACAAAGCCGGTGCGCGGATCAATGCCTTCGGTGGACACCTGGAACGACAGCCGCAGAGCGGCCACCACCGGGTAGCCGATGACCAGGGCGAGGACCAGAAGCGTCGGCGAGAGCAGGGCCGCGGCCAGGCGGCCGGTCCCGGCCCGGCGCGAGGTGCGCGGGGGCCGGGACGCCGGGGCCGTGCGCCCCGGCGTCGAGGCGATGACGGTCACGAGCGGGCCCGCCTACTTCTCGGCGATCGCCGCAGAGAGGTTCTTCTGCATGTCGGCGAGGGCGGAGTCGACGGGCTTCGAGCCGCTCAGCGCGGCCGCGGCGCTCTCCTGAATGGCCGCCGTGGCGTCCCCGTAGTGCACCACGACCGGGCGGGGTGTCGCCGAGGCCAGTGACTGCTTCAGCGTGTCCAGGTACGGGAACTGCTTGCGCAGCGCCGGGTCGTCGTAGAGGTCGGTGTACGGCGGGGCCGCCGAGGTGACCTTCAGGTTGGTGCGGGCGTTCTCCTCGTTGGAGAAGAACTTGATGAAGTCGAGCGCGGTCGCCTTGTGCTTGGCGAACTTGCTGATCGCGAGGTCGAGTCCGCCGAGGCTCGACCTGCCGGGCCCCGTGAGGCCGGGCAGCGGGGCGACGCCGAACTTGCCGGCGACCTTGCTGGAGCCGTCCTTGGCATTGGCCAGCGTCCACTGGTACGGCCACTGCCGGTGGAAAAGCAGCTTGCCCGCCTGAAAGGCACGCCGGCCGTCCTCCTCCTGATAGGTGGCGGCCTGCTGGGGGATGGTGCCGTCCTTGAAGCCGTCGACGAGGAACTGAAGGCCCTTCTTGGCGGCTTCAGTGTCGACCGTCGCCTTGCCCTTGGCATCGACGACACTGCCGCCTGCGGAGGCCACGGCCTCGGAGAAGTTGACGGTGAGCCCCTCGTACTTGTCGAACTGACCGGCGTAGCAACCGATGCCCTTGCCCTCGGGGAGCCCGCGGACCTTCGCGCAGTCCTGCTTCATCTCGGCCCAGGTGGTGGGTGGTTGGGCGCCGATCTTGTCGAGCAGGTCCGTGCGGTAGAAGAGCAGTCCGGCGTTGGTGTTGAACGGGATCGCGTACTGTCTGCCGAAGTAGTTTCCGGTCTTCACGACGGCGGGGATCATCTTGCCGAGCGGGAACTCCTTGGCCGGCAGCTCGTCGATCCACTGGTTCGCGGCGAACTCGGCAACCCAGATCGGGTCGAGGTTGAGCACGCTGTAGGCGTCCGACTTGGTCTGGGCGTTCTGGATGAACTGCTGACGCTGTTGGTCGGCGCTCTCGGGCAGTTCGACAAGGGTGACCTTCTCGGCGGGGTGCTGCTTGTTCCAGCGGTCCAGCTGCCCTTGCAAGGTGCCGGTGGTGTCCTTGCCCGTGGCGAGGGTGATCGGGCCGCGGTCGTTCGATTTCTTCGGGCCGTCCTTGGAGTCGGACGAACCCGAGTCGCCGCATCCGGCGAGCACCGATGCGCACACCATTGCGGCCATGACCGCCGCGGCCCGCGGCCGCGGCCTCGTTCCCCCGTGACCCGCGGGTGTCCGCCCCACACCCAACACGATCCGCAACGAACTCACCGTGCCCTCCTCGCTGTTGATCTGCAGGTCGCGGGCCACACCACAACACGGCTCCCGGCGGCGGCTCGTCGACGACGCAACCCGATTTGATCGTTCAAGATGGCCTCGGGAGCGCGTCCCGTCAACCCCCCGGGAAGGCAATATTCCCTCTCCAACTGACACTTCCGCGCCGCTTCAGGACCGTCCAGGCTGTTCCATCCTTTCCGTCGCCCATCAGAAATTTGATCGTTCATATACGGCTTGCCCGTTCGGGAAGCCTGCTTCCGGCGGTCCGGCAGCACGACGTAGACACGGGAGTCGGCGGACAAGGAACACACCGATCAGGCGGCCGCGCCTGCCAGGGGGATCAGTCCGCGACCGCGACAGACAGTCTGTGCCACCAGTGACCGCAGTCATCGGAGCAGAAGCGCTCGAGACGGCGTCGGTCGGCACGTGGCGCACGGCGGTCTGTTATGCACCGCGTGCATAAAGCCGCATGTAAATCATTCACTTGTTGGATGTCAGGTAAGTCTCTTCACTGGTGCCATGACCATCCCACCCGCTTCCGGCATCGACCTCTTCGCCGACGAGGTCGTGCTCGATCCCTATCCGGTGTACGCCGGCCTACGGGAACAGGGCTCCGTCGTCCACCTCCCGAAGAACGACGTCTACGTGCTGACGCGGTACGACGCCATCCGTGGCGTACTCGCGGACTGGGAGTCGTTCTCCTCGACCTCGATCGGGTTCAACCCGACGGTCAACGAGGCGCTCACCGGCACCTCGCTCGCGTCCGATCCGCCGACGCACACCCAACTGCGTGCCACGCTCACCGAGAATCTCTCGCCGCGGGCGCTGCGTGGCCTGAAGGGCCAGATCGAGGCGAAGGCGGATGCTGCGGTCGCCGAGCTTGTCGAGAAGGGCTCCTTCGAGGCGATCGATGCCCTCGCTCGGGCATTCCCGCTGGAGGTCGTCGCGGACCTGATCGGCTTCACGGGGCACGTGCGCGACAACATGCTGCGCTGGGGGCAGGCCGCCATGCAGGTCATCGGTCCGATGAACCAGCGCACGGCCGAGAGCTTCCCGATCGCCGGCGAGCTCTACGGCTGGTGCTCCCAAGTCAGGTCCGCCGACCTGGCCGAGGGGTCCGTGGGCCGCGGCATCTTCGACGCCGAGGCGCGTGGCGCCATCCCGCCGAACACGGCCGGCCACATCATCCACCAGTACCTCGGTGCCGGCGTCGACACCACGGTGTCGGCGCTCGGCAACATCGTCGCCCTCTTCGGCACGCACCCCGACCAACTCGAACTGGTCCGCGAGGACCCGTCGCTGGTGCCGGCGGCATTCAACGAGGTGCTGCGCTTCTGGACGCCCGTCCACGCCTGGGGCCGACGCGCCACCAAGAACGTCGACATCGACGGGATCGCCGTCCCCGCGGGTGCGCAGATCGCGATCCTGTTCGGCGCCGGCAACCGCGACCCCCGGCACTATCAGGACCCGGATGCGTTCCTGGTGAAGCGCAATCCGATCGACCATCTCTCGTTCGGCTACGGCCCGCACGGCTGCGCGGGCCAGGGACTCGCCCGCCTGGAGGCTCACGCGGTGATCGAGGCGCTGTCCCGGCGCGTCAAGCGCCTCGTCGTCGGACCCGCGGTGCGCGTCCCCAGCAACATCACCCGGAGCATCGAGGAACTCCCCGTCCTGGAAGTGATTCCCGCATGAAGATCGTTCTTGACCGGCCCCGCTGTGAGGGTCACGGCCTGTGTGAGGAAGCGGCCCCACAGCTCATGCACCTCGACGACGAGGGCGAGTTGGTGCTCGACCGCGAGGAGGTCGGCGAAGCCGACGCGGCTCTGGCGCACGCCGCTGTGCGTATGTGTCCGGTCGCGGCGCTGAGGGTCGCATGATCGGCGGCTCGATCGACCGCGTCGTTGTCGTCGGCAACGGGATTGCCGGGCTCACCGCGGCCGATACCCTCCGTGAGGCCGGCTTCGACGGCGAGTTGACCGTCGTCGGCGGCGAACCGCACCCGGCGTACAGCCGCCCGGCCTTGTCGAAGGCTCTCTTGCTCGACAGCGGTGACCTGTCGTCTCACGAGCTTCCGCCGGCCGGCCACGGGGGGACCCAACTCCTGGGCGTACGTGCGACCGGACTCCGCCTCGATCGTCGGCTCGTCATTCTGGACGACGGTACGGCTCTGCCGTACGACCGCGTCGTCCTTGCCACTGGCTCCCGGGCGCGGCGATTGTCCGACCTTCCCGAGGAGCTCACCTTGCGTGGCCTCGATGACGCGCTGTCCCTGCGAAGCCGGTTGGCGGGCCGGCCGCCGGTCGTGGTGGTGGGCGGGGGCCCGCTCGGGATGGAGATCGCCTCGGGGTGCCTGGCCGCGGGCTGTCGGGTCACCCTCGTCTCCCAAGGCGTGCCGCTGATCCTCCAGTTCGGTCCGTACCTGGCCGGCGTCTTCGTCAAGGCCGCCCTGGACCTCGGGCTCACCATCGTCCAGACCGGGTCGGCACGGATCGAACAGCGTGAAGGGGGCGCCCGGGTCGTCCTTGACGACGGCGCCGTCCTCGAGGCGGAGACGCTGGTGAGCGCCGTCGGCGACGTGCCCGACACGGAGTGGCTGGCGGACACGGGACTTGTGGCGAGGGGTGCCATCCACGTCGACTCGTGTGGCCTTGTCCGCCCCGACATCGCAGCCGTCGGTGACCTCGCGGCGTTCCCGACTCCGTACGGCCGGCGCCGTATTCCCCTGTGGAGCAGTGCGATCGAGCAGGCGAAGGTCGCCGCCACCGCACTTGTTCGCGGCGAAGACGCGCCCCCGCTCCGGTTCCAGCCGTACTTCTGGACCGAGCAGTTCGGACTCAGTCTCAAGGCGGTGGGCCGGCTGCCGCTGCAGGGGGAACCGACGTACGTCGACGGAGGGCCCGGCGGTGGGCCGGCGTTGATGCGCTGGTCGCACGAGGACGGCAGTGGTGTGGCCGCGGCGCTCAACTACCGGATCGCGATTCCCCGGCTGCGTCGTATGAGCCGGACTGCCGCGTAAGGTTCGTCCCCATGGGCGACGTCGGAGAGGGGGGCACGGGTTCGGGGCTGGATCGACTGGCATCGGTCAACCTCAACCTGTTGGTGCCCCTCCTCGCGCTCCTCGAGGAGCGTTCGGTGACCAGGGCGGCCGAGCGGGTCGGTCTGTCACAACCGGCTATGAGCCATGCGCTGACGAGGATGCGGCGGCTGCTGGGTGACGACCTCGTCATCCGGCAGGGGACAGGCGTCACGCTGACCCCGCGGGCGCTGGAGCTGATCGCGCCGCTGCGCAGTGCCCTGCAACAGACGGCACACATCGTGAACTTTCCGTGCTTCGATCCCGCCACGGATCGGCGCGTCATCACGATCGCCATGACGAACAGCACGGCGTTCGTCGTCGGCCCTCACCTGACGCGGCTCGTGGCGGAGCGTGCTCCTCACGCCACGTTGCGGCTGCGTACGATCACGGTGCCGACCGAGGCGACCTTCACGGACAAGGGCGTCGATGTCGTGCTGATCTCCGAGGGGCACTTCTCGCTGCACCCGCGCGAGCGGCTGTACGACGATCGTTGTGTGGTGGTGGCCTCAGCTGACACGCCACCGGAAGCCGGCGCCCTCGACCTCCTGACCACACAGCCGCACATCGTCGTCGACACTGATCGGCGGGTCTTCCCCTATCCCGTGCTCGAGGACGAGGGCGTCCCCTACCGCGTCGGCCAACTGGTGTCCGACTTCCTGCTGGTCCCTTATCTGGTCGCACGCGCGGGCGGCGTCGCCCTCCTGCGCTTCCGGGTCGCCGACGCCATGCGGACGCTCGTCGACCTGCGGATCGAGGAGTTCCCGTTCCCGCTCCCCGGGCTCGGGATCGACATGGTCTGGAACCCTCGACTGGCTGATCAGTACTTCATCGAGTGGCTTCGGGCGCTGCTGTTCGACGTCGCAATGCATCTTTGACGCCGACGGCGTGCACTGCGGCGGATCAGGAAAGGAAAGGGGATCGGTCAGGTCAGCAGCCGCACCCAACTGGCGCTCAGCTCGTCGAGCATCTGCTCACGTGTGAGGTTCCAGTCGGCGCGATCCCAGTTCTGGGCGACGAAGTCGAGCTGGGCCATCGCAAGAACGCCCCTGAAGTGGCGTTGATGGGGCTGGAGCCGGCCGGCCTGCGACAGTCCGTCCTCGATGTCGCTGATGGCTTCCTCTATCCATCGTTCGACCAGGTCGGTGAGTTCTCGGTCGACCGCCGCGGCATCGCGGCCGATGCGAATGATCGGGCGGATGGCCGGCCAGCTGTCGGCGGTCCGCCGCAGCCACGCCGTGATCGCCTCCGGCGTCCCATCGGCGACGGTGGCGACGAGGTCCTTCGCCGTGGAGCCGTGCTCGGGGGAGCGGACGCGCTGCAGCGCCTCGTTGAGCCGCTCGTCGATGAGCGCCTTCATCAGTTCGCTGCGGGAAGGGAAGTATGCGTAGAAGGTCACTCGTGTGGTGCCCGCCGCGGTCGCGATGTCGTCGACCGTGGTGGCGGCGTACCCCTTCGACTTGAACAGCTCGAGCCCTGAGTCCAGCAGCAGGCGGCGCGTCATCTGCTTCTGCGCCTCACGAAGGTTCGCCATGGTCGCATCCTAACGCGTCGTTGTACGTTGAGCGGACGTATCGACTTGATGCGATACATGGCGCATGAAACTCTGACGAGAAGTAAGCCGATGCCTGCCGCTCATGCGTTTTTGGTGACGGGCAGGCGGGACCTGCACTCCCTGACCGCGCCGGCTGTGGTCTCAGTCATGCCCTGCCGATGCGGTAATGGCTTGGCTGGTCAGGGAGTTGGATGAGGTCATTCCGTACGCTGCGGCGTCGCGCCTCGCCATGCGCGCTCGGTACGGCCTACGGCACCATCGACAGAGATCGTCCCCGCAGGGGGGCGACTTCTGCGCGGCCGACTCACCCGCCTGGCGATCCATCACGGTCTGCGCGGGCGGGTCCTTCCGAGACCGGGAGGTGGCCGTGCAAGAGGAGGCTGACGAGCTGGTCCACCACCGCCTCGCCCGGCGGTATGCGGTTCACCGCGGCCAGGTACACGACCGTCCCGGAGTAGATGTCGACCATCAGTGACGTATCGGTGTCCGGCGGCAACCGGCCTTCGAGGCGGGCCTGCTCCAGCAGGTTCACGACCGACGCGCGGCGGGGTTCGATGAGCTCGGCGAAGGCTTTCGTGCCGGTGGGATCCTCGATCACGTCGGCGAGAAGCGCCGGGAGGATCAGGCAAGTGGGCATGGCGGAGACGAGCTCGATCGTGAGACGGACGGCGGTGCGCAGGTCGGCATCGAGGTCGCCGGTCTCGTGGATGGGAGGCAGGGGGACTTCCCCGCTGAGGGCCTCGATCACGAGTGCGGCCTTGTTCGGCCACCACCGGTAGATGGTGGCCTTGCTGACTCCGGCCCGCCGGGCGATACCTTCGAAGGCCAGCCGCTGGTATCCGACCTCGCCGAGGAGGTCTTTCGTGGCTCGGAGTACGGCTTCGTGAGACTCCCGGCGGCGCCGCCGCGAGTCAGGCGTGATGCGGTCGGGCTGGGCGTACTCAGGAGCCAAAGCGCTCTGATGGCCGTCCTGGGGTCTGGGAGTGTCCACCGCATGCCTCCCTTGTGAGCCACTGGCACCCGTTGACTTTGCCCGGAAAATGGCTCTATGTTTAACGAAACGGGGCGTTTCGTACCGTATGCTCCGTCTTGTACTCAATAGTAAGATCCGTAAGCCTGCCAGGAAACTGCTGCGACGATGTTCAGCACGTCCGGCGGGTGGGTCACTGCGCGTCAGACCCGCGCGCAGGATCTGGCGCGTACGGGCGTTCCCCCCGAGTGCCCGAGATCCCTGTTCCGCCCCCCCGGAAGGGGGACATCATTATGCGCGCAACTACGAGCAGGATGCGGCGAATAGCCGCTGTGGTCTGCACGGCGCCCATCCTTGCCATCGCGGCCGGAGCCGGCGCTGCCAGCGCGGCCGCTTTCCCGTCGTCGTCCCATGTCGCTTCGGCTCCCGACAGCACGGTCCGGGGAGATGGCTGCTTCTTCGGTGACGGCTGGGGTTGGGGAAGCCGCTGCTTCTTCGGTGACGGCTGGGGCTGGGGCTTCCATCACAGCTTCGAAGGTCACCACGGCTTCGGTGGCGACCACGGCTTCGAAGGTAACCACGGCTTCGGTGGCGATCACGGCTTCGGTGGCGACCACGGCGGTGGTGGTGACCACGGCGGTGGCGGGCATGGCTACTGACGCTCCAGCGCAGTGAGCTCGCGAACTATCTGCGGCAGTTTTGTGAGTGCTGCATCCGGATGCCCGGACATCTCGGGCATCCGGACCCGTCTGGAGTGGCAGACCTCCCATCCGACCGGTAGTCGGGGCGGTGTGCAGCGGTGAGGATCGTGTGCGTCGGTGCGGGGCCCGCGGGGCTGTACTTCGCGATCTCGGCCAAGTTGCGCGATGCCGGGCACGAGATCACCGTGTACGACCGCGACCCGCCCGCGGCCACCTACGGCTGGGGCGTCGTGTACTGGGACGACCTGTTGGACGTCCTCTATCGCAACGATCCGGAAAGCGCCCGGGAGGTCACCGCCAGGTCCGTGCTGTGGCAGGACCAGGAGGTGCGTGTGCACGGCTCGGGCGGCGAGCAGACGGCGTACTTCGGGGGCTACGGATACAGCATGAGCCGATCCGCATTGCTCGACGTCCTGGCCCGGCGTGCCTTGCAGCTCGGCGTCGACGTCCAGTACGGCCACCGCGTCGCAGATCTCTCGACCCTTCCCGAAGCGGACCTTCTCGTTGCTGCCGACGGTGCGAACAGCGGGATCCGGGGACAGAGCGCAGCGTTCGGAACTCGCATCGAGGTCGGTCTCAATCCCTACATCTGGCTCGGCACGGACCAGGCGTTCCGCAGCTTCGTGTTCAGCTTCGAGCGGACGTCCGCCGGTTGGATCTGGTTTCACGCCTACCCCTCAGTCGCGGGAATCAGCACCTGCATCGTCGAATGCTCACCGCAGACCTGGCACGGTCTGGGACTCGACGTGCTCGGCCGCGATCAGGGAGTGCGACTGCTGGAGGACCTCTTCAAGCGCGCGCTCGACGGCCACCGCCTGATCAGCCGATCACGGGGTGCACCGGCGCATTGGCAGCGCTTCGCGCATGTGACCAACAAGACCTGGTACCACGGCACGACGGTGCTCGTCGGCGACGCTGCCCACACCACCCACTTCACGCTGGGGTCGGGCACCAGACTGGCGATCATCGATGCGATCGTCCTTGCATACAGCCTGCAGAAATACATTGACGTGGAGGACGCGCTGCGGGAGTACGACCGTCATCGCCGCGCGGAACTCCATCCGGTGCAGGCGGCCTCGCGTACGAGCATGGCGTGGTTCGAGCACGTGGACCAGTACGTCGGCCGCGATGCTGTGGCGTTCGCGCACGCCATGTCGCTACGCCACGGTGGCCAGAATCCCTGGCACCACCAACTCCACCTCGCCACTCAGATCGCTGCGGTACGCACGGCACGGCGCGCCTTTGCCACTGGCCGACGCTGGTACCTCGCCCGCCGGCGAGGCGGCGGGAAGGACGACCAGTCACGTCGAACTGGCCGACTACCGTGCCCGTTCGGACTCGATCAGCGGGGAAACCGTGACGGGTAGACAGTGGGGGCATGGGCCTTCGGCGGTCCTCGGGGCCTCCCCCTGAGTCGTGGACACGCTGATACTGGATCTGCTTGATCCGGAGGAAGCGAGAACACCGCCGATGGCGATGAAGGACTGCTCCGACGAGTTCAAGGCCGATGCCGTGGCCCTGTACGAGTCCATGCCCGGGGCGACGTACATGAGCATCGCCGCTGACCCGGGCATCAACAGGGGTCCGAGGCGTGGCCGTGCGGGCCGGACGGGATCACGGGGCAGCTGTGCGGCGGTCGGAAGCAGCGCGAAGGCGGCCCGTTGCGAAGGCCGCCTCCTCGGTGCGCTGTCCTCAGTCCTCGTAGAGGGCGATGAGCCGGCCGACGACGCCGCCCTGGCGCAGGCGGTCGAGGCCCTCGGGGATCTGGTGGGGCGTGATGCGGTTGAGCGGTGGGTTGAGCTCGCCGGTACCCATGAGGTCGTAGAGCTCTTCCAGGTCCTGCTTGGTGCCGGACTTGGAGCCGAGGATCTGCAGCTGCTTGAGGATGACCTGCTTGGTGTCGATGGTGGCCTCCAGCCGGCCCATGCCGACCTGCACCAGCGTGCCGGACTCTCCCAGGGTCTGCACTGCCTGGGCTGTGGTGCTGCCGAAGCCCGCGTAGTCCACGATGAGCTCGAGGTTCTTGTCGGCGAAGTCGGTGATGGACGCGGCGACACCGGCGAGGCCGATCTCGTCGGCCAGCTCCCGCGTGTCCGGGTTGACCTCGGCGGCGTAGACCTCGGCGCCCTTGAGGACCGCCACGCGGGCGCCGATGTAGCCGAGGCCGCCGAGACCGATCACGCCGACTCGCATGCCCTTCTTCGCGCCGCCGCGGGTGACCATGGCGTGGTAGGAGGTGAGGCCGGCGTCGGTGGCCATGGCACCCAGTTCGAAGGAGACCTGGTCGGGCAGGCGGACCAGGTTGGCGTCGGTGGCGCGGACCTTGGGGCCGTAGCCCCCGTCCCAGGCGCCGTAACCGATGGCGTCGCCGTCCGGCATCATCGGGGAGAGCCCGACGCGGTCGCCGACCTTCCAGTGCTCCATGCCCTTGCCGACCTCGCTGATGACGCCGGCGTTCTCGTGGCCGAGCGTCATGGGGATGCGGGGGAACATGGCCATCCAGCCGGCGTCGTCCAGCGCGCTGACGTCGGAATGGCACAGGCCCGCGGCCTTGACGTCGACGATGACCTCGCCCGGTCCGGCGTGGGGCTCCTCCACCTCCTCCAACGTGAGGGGCTTGTCCGTTCCGTGAAAGCGCCAGGACCTCATGGTGTCGCCTCTTCTTTCGTGCGGGACCAGCTGCGCCGCCCGCGTTTCGTGTGGACAGGAGGGCGATGGCCCTCGCTGTGTGGCTGGAGCTCCAGCCGAGGACACCGCTGAGGCGCTGACCGCAGGCATCGAGGCATGCGGGCACTGCCTGCCCGATGCTGCGCTCGGCCACCTGGACGGCCGGACGCTGTGACGGGCACCTGGAGGGTGTCGGGTGCCAATGGTTTCCGGGGCCGATGGCCGCGGAACGGGCCGGCCGTCGCGTTCTTCGCACGGCGGCCGGCCCCTCCATGCGCATCTGGCACGGCCGGACGCGGGGCCCGGGTCAGCCGTTGGGCAGGATCACCGCGCGGCCGTTGATGCTGCCTTCGTGCAGGCGTTCGTAGGCGAGGGGCGCTTCGTCAAGAGAGAACGTCTCCGTGTGCACCGACACCATGCCCGAGCGGGCCAGGGCCAGAACCTCGACGAGTTCGCTCCGGCTGCCCCAGTACGGGGCATTGACCGACACCTCGAAGGGCAGCCGTCCGAAGCCGACGGGAAGGGCGGCACCACCGATGCCCACGATGGCGATATCACCTTCGACCGCGGCCACGGCACCGGCGACGGCCACCGTGGGCTCCACCCCGACGAAGTCGAACACCGCCTCGGCTCCGATCCCACCGGTGAGTTCGCGCACCGCCGCGGCGGCCTTCGCGTCGGACAGGACCACCTCGTGCGCTCCCACCTCCCGGGCGAGCCGCAGCTTGTCCTCGCTCACGTCGAGGGCCACCACGCGAGCCGGCGTCAGCGCGCGCAGCAACTGGATCGCGACGTGCCCGAGGCCGCCCGTGCCGATGACCACCGCGGTCGATCCCGGCACCAGCCGGGGCAGCGCGCGCTTGATCGCGTGGTACGGCGTCAGCCCCGCGTCGGTCAGAGGGACCGCGGCGACCGGGTCGAGTCCGTTCAGCGGGACCAGGTGCCGCGGGTCGTCGACCAGCATGTACTCGGCCATCGAGCCCGGAGCGCCCAGCCCCGGCGGGTTTATGCCGAGTTCGCCGGCGCGCAGGCAATAGTTCTCCTTGCCCTCGGCGCACTTGACGCACGTACCGCAGCCCCAGGGCCCGTAGACGGCTACCGCCTCACCCTCCGTCAGGCCGGTCACCCCCGCACCGAGCGCGGCGACGGTGCCCACGCCCTCGTGGCCGAGGGTGAGCGGCAGTTCGTAGGGGAAGCCCTCGGCCGGCCAGCTCATCACCGCGATGTCGGAGTGGCACACCCCGGCCGCAGTGACCTTCAACAAGACCTGTCCGGGCCCGGGTTCGGGGTCGGGGACAGACACCACCTCGGGTGCGGATCCGATGGTCCGGTACTGAAGTGCCTTCATGTCGGCGATTCCTTCGCTGTGCGGGTCGGTCGGTGGTCAGACGGCGGTGTAGGCGCCGTCGACCAGGTGGTAGGCACCGTGGACGAACGAGGCCCGGTCGGAGAGCAGGAAGGCGATGAGTTCGGCGACCTCCTCGGAGCGGCCGAGCCGGCCGGCCGGGTGCAGGCCCACCAGGGCCTGGTGGGCGGCTTCGTCCATGCCGTTCAGCAGCGGGGTCTCGATGAAGCCCGGACCGACCGCGTTGACACGGATGCCTCGGGCCGCGTACTCGGCTGCGGCGGCCTTGGTCAGCCCGACGACTCCGTGCTTGGCGGCGACGTAGGCGGGAGAGCCGGCGAAGCCGACGGAACCGAGGATCGATGCCACGTTCACGATCGCGCCGCCCTTGCCGGCGGACTCCATGGCGGGCAGTTCGTAGCGCAACGAGTAGAAGACGCCGTCGAGGTTGGTGCGCACGACGCGCTGATAGGCCTCTATGTCGTACGCGCCCGTCGGCGCGCTCGGACCGCCGATGCCGGCGTTGTTCACGGCGAGGTGCAGTGCGCCGAAGGAGTCCACGGTGAAGGCGACCGCCGCCTCCACGGACTCGGGCTGCGTCACGTCCAGCCGGACGGAGGCGGCCGACATGCCCTCGGCCGTCAGCTCGGCGGCGGCCTTCTCTGCGCCTTCGGCGTTGTAGTCGGCGATGACGACGTTCGCGCCGCCGGCGCCGAGTCGGCGGGCGGTGGCCAGGCCGATGCCGGAGGCGGCGCCGGTGACGAGGGCGGTCCGGCCGGCGAACTCGGTGGCGTAATCGGTGACGAGGGCGGCGGTGGTGTTCATGGTGCGCTCACTTGTCGGTGGTGCTGTCGGCGGCCGCGGACGCGGCCTCCTCGGTCAGGGCGCCGTAGGCCCGCTCGACCAGAGCGGCAAGGTCTGCGGCTGCCGAATCCTCGTCCCCGGCCGTCCGCGCCCACTGGCGCAGCGCGGCGGTGAGGACACCAGCGGCGGCGCCGACGACGACGGCCGGGCGCATGTCCCGGGCGTCGTCGGTACCGAGCCGGTCGACGATGATCCGGATCGACTCCTCCTGGGCGTCGACCCGGATGCGTTCGTAGGCGGCGAACAGGGCGGGCTCCTGGTCCAGCAGCGCGAGCAGCCGCCGGACGTCCGGGCGCAGGTGCCAGGCCGGGTCGTCCCGGTCGGTGAGCCAGGCACGTACGGCCCGGCGGTAGGCCAGCAGGGGCGGCTCGCCGGGCGGGCGCGTGCGCAGCAGGGCGTTGATGCGGTCACCGTCGTCGCGGACGAAGTCCAGGGCGGCTTCCTCCTTGCCGGTGAAGTTCCGGCTGAAGGTACGGCGCGTCACGTCGGCGCGTTCCGAGATCGCCTCCACCGTCGTGTCCGCCAGGCCGCGCTCGAGGATCAGCTCCAATGCGGCGGCGGCCAGCGCGTTGCGCGTCTGCCGAGCCTTGCGCCGCCGACGGTCCTCGGTGACACGAACGCCGGACGGACCACTGGGAGACTGCCGCATTGCCGTCATGCCCTCACGGTAACACGAATATGTCCCATGGGGACATGTGTCTCGATGGGACATCACAGGCAAATCTTCGACGTCGGGCACACCATCCAGGCCGTGTGGCAGCTGCCGCGTAGGCACGGCTGGTCCGCGCAGGCGCCCGTGGCGCTGGAGTGGGACGAGGGGACCATCGCGGCGTGGAAGGCCGAGGTGCGGCCGGAGGGCGAAGGATGCCACCAGAGGTACCCAACCCGTCTGGCCACCCACGCTCATCACGGGGGGCGGCCGGGCAGAACCGGCAAGGCGACGAGGGTCTCTGAGGCCGAGCGCGGCCGTGCAGGTGCGTCACAGCAACGCCAGGACACTCGCTGCCGACGGCCCCAGCCAGTGCGCGATCGAATTGAGGGCACCCACCACAGAAGCCCCCGCAGAGGCGAGCACCCCAGCGTCCCGCAACCTGGTGGTGAAGGTCTCGAGGTGCCGCGCGGCGCCTTCACGGTCGGGTTCATCGCGGTCCAGCGCGACCCCGACGGCGCGGAGTTCACCCTCGGCGCTGCGCCGCTCCTGCGCGGTGAGCCGCAGTTCGTCCATGGCCTGGTGCAGTGCGGCCACCTCAGAGAGCACCCGCCGGTGGTCCGCCTGGTGCACGGTCTGATCGCGGCCGGCCACATACTGCTGTCCACTGCCCGCGTTGACCGGGCCGTGCACGTCGCCGAAGCGGTAGGTGTCGCCGTTCATGCTCATCAGTGCTCCTCACCGCTGCTCAGGGCTGTCGCGGGCGACGTATCCGGTTGAGGTACTCGATTTCCTCGGCGCGTTTGCGGGCGGCCCTCGACATGCCCGTGCCGATAGCCCCCAGCGCCGCTCCGAAGAGGAAGGCGCCAAATCCGACGGCTAATACCGGCGCCCCGAACAGCTTCTTGTCAGCGAACGGATTGTCTTCCGGGCCCAAGTCCGGTCCATGGACCATTAAGCTGACGATGACGTAGCCGAAAAGCACGAATCCGGTGATCGCGATCAAATAGCCGAGGATCGCCAGGAAGCGGCCGAACCCCCGGCCCTGGAAGATCTCGTCGGTCTCGTCGTAATGGCTGTTGACGAATACGCGGCGGTCGTCCCCGTAGCTGTCCCGTCCCGCAAGGAACTGGTCCCGCCCTGCCACATACTGCTGCCCGCTACCCGCGTTGACCGGGCCGTGCACATCGTGAAAGCCGTAACTCGCCGTCCGTCTTGGCCCCTGTGGCCAGGACACGCGCAGCTCTACGACGCCGATACGCAGCCGGTCACCGTCGTGGAGCGTAAGTGCGCTGTGGAGCCGGCGCCCGTTGACGTACGTGCCGTTGGTCGAGCCCAGGTCGTCGACGACAATGCGGTTCCCGGCGCGGGTCAGTGAGGCGTGCCGTCGGCTCACTCCGTCCTCGTCGAGCCGCACTCTGCTGCTGGGCAGTTTGCCGATCTCGCAGTACCCGTCCGGAATGTCGAAGGCCCCTCCAGCTGGTCGGCCATGGGTCACGATCAATCGCGGTGGTGAAGCCGAGTCTCCGGACATGCCAGCCCCCCGTGAAGCATCGCCCTCCCCGTACATGGTGAGTCGCCGCGCCTGGAGCCACAAGCCCTCTGGCGCAGCTGCGCGGCAGCCTTCCAGTGGGCGACGCGAGCGGCCGTTTCCTGATGCTGCCTCACGTCTCATCGCGTAAAGCGTTGGCTAACTCGTTACCGGCGTCGCGTTGGCTGTGGCGACCTCCCGAAGTCCACTCGCGCCAGCGGCCAGTCCCCAGCCGATCGCGTTGTCATCCGCGTTACGGGTTGCCACTTCTGACCGTTCGTCGGCCATTCGCTCGTTAACCTCCCGCTTTCGTGAGGTGGCCTTTCCGAGGGTTGATCAAAAACCCGGAAAGTGCTCCTGACCTGCAGCGATATGACTTGCTGAGGCTCCTGTTGGCTGCGAGGAAAGAAGCACTTCCAGGTGAAGAAGCGTACTGGGTCCTATCCCCGTGTCCGCGTCGAGGGCGGCGGTCGTTCGGTGGTCTCCCAAGCCGGGGGCGTGCTGCTGGTGGAGACGGTCCGCAAGACCGGTCTGGATCAGGCGATATCCGCAGTCCTTGCGCCATGGCGCAAGCACAGGGCGGTGCACGATCCGGGAAGGTCCTGCTGGATGTGGCGCTCGCGGTGGCACCAGGTGGGGACTGTCTGGCCGACGTCGGCCTGCTCCGGGCCGAGCCGGCCTTGTTCGGGCCAGTGGCCTCCGACCCGACCGTCTCCCGGCTCATCGACACTCTCGCCGCTGGCGGCAAGCGCGCCCTTGCTGCGATCCGCACCGCCCGGGCAGAAGCACGCGAACATGTCCGGAGGTTGGCCGGTAACGCGGCGCCGGATGCCGGCGGGCAGGTGACCGTTTCACAGCACTGCGTGGCGACGCCCTCAGGACGTCATCGCCATGCCCGTGGAACTCGTCACGGACGGCTGAGGCGTCCGGCAGAACAAATGACAACGCAACCGTATGGCTCGGCCGAATGTCTCCCATAGTGAAATCACTGACCCCTTGACAAGAAGGATCCGGGGGGCACCATGCACTACCACCAGCGCCGCGCGACCATCGCCGCGAGCCTCCTGCTCGCCGCCGCCGTCGGCACCACGTTTCCCGCCTCGGCTGCCACGCCGTCCGGGGTAAGCGGGCAGACCTCGCCTACTGCCCTCGTCGTCAACGCCCGATGGGGCGGACACTGCACCTTCGACCGGTTGGTCATCGACGTCCGGGGCACCATGCCCTCGGTCGACGTGAAGCCGGTCAAGGAACTGCGCTACGACGCCTCCGGGAAGCGGGTGCCGCTCCCCGGGAAGCACTTCCTGCAGATCAAGCTCTCTCCCGCCGCCGCGCACAACGCGGCGGGACGGTCGGTCTACCAAGGACCCCGGCTGGTGAAGATCCGCCTGCCACAGCTCAAAGGCCTCGCCCTGACCGGCGACTTCGAGGGCGTGGTCAGTTTCGGGGCCTCCTTCAACGCCAAGCCTGCCTACCACACCTTCGCGCTCCACTCCCCGCAGCGCCTCGTCCTCGACGTCCGGCACGCCAACCGCTGTGCCTGACCCCGCCCCCAGGCCCTGCCGTCAGTGAACGGCAGGGCCTCAGTGCCTCGGTCCGGCTCGAACACGGCGGAGCCACGATCGACGCCGTTCCCTTTTCTCCGGGCGCTCCTTTGCGAGCTCAGAAAGGACTGACCACGGGCCCGGTCGACCGGACAGAAAGCCGGACGGCCGGGCCCACGGCGTACTTGCTGACCGAGCCGCCGTTGGCGCCGACCAGCCCTGACACGCCGGGGCGGTACGGGCGCGGCGAAGATCGACGTACCGACCAATGGCGAGACCCCGATACTGGCGCCATACCCCCTGCTCGAGGTCGACGGTCGCCCCGTCCGCGTGCTGCTCACGGACACCCCGCTGCCCGGCAACGGCAACGTCCTCGGCGCGGAGCCGCAGGGCCCCCACCAAGTCGAGTGGACAAGCGCCGCGAGACCGTCCTCGCCGTCGAGATCACTCGCGAGGGCTTGCCGCACACCACTACGCCGACGGCTGGACCGTCTCCATCACCGACATCACCCGCTCGCCCACCAGGGTCGTCCGGTGCCACCTGCCGGTCATGGGGTCATCGCAGCGGACACACGCGCAAGGCGGTCGTCTGCCAGAGCGAAGTCGTTGGCGGGGTTGCGGAAGGAGTACCTGCCATCGTTGATCCGGACGCTGCCATGGGCAGTGGCCCAATGCGCAGGACCTGACGGCCCCTGGCTTTCCAGGAGGGCGGCGGCGAGTGGCTGCGGGGCCTCGACCCCCAAGCGGGCGCTCAGCGCTGCCGCCAGGCGGTGGACGGCTTGCTCGGGGATTGTGCTGTCGCCGAGCGCCGGCAGGAGGAGCAGAAGGTGAGCATGGGGGTCGGTAGTGGTCCCGCCGGGCAGGGCATTGTCCGCGGCGGCGACCAGTTCCTTCCAGGACAGGCCGGGGCCCATGAAGTGCCCGTCGTCCCGTGCGATCAGATCGGACTGGTCCCAGTTCGGGTGATGCAGGAGGTAGTCGACGCCCGCCTCGCCCTCGATGGTGCGGTAGACGACGTGGAGTCGGTGACCTGTTGCGAGCGGGATCGTGAAGGCGGGCCAGTCGCCTCGCTCCCACAATCGTCGCTGGAAGTTGCGATGGTCGGCCCAGGCGTAATCGGTGCCCCACAGCAACCTGCCCGCGTTGCCCTGAGCGCAGGAGTAGAGGTGTCCGTACCAGAACAGCCTCTGGTCAAGCAGCTCGGGACGCTGGGCAAAGGGCCCGTCGTGGTAGCCCGGTATCCGGTCGGGGTGTAGATCAGCAGCGTTGGTCACATTCCTCATCATGCCGCTCGGCCGCCCATCAGTTGGGACCAGTGCCAGGGCGGGCCCCTCGCGCGCTCCGGCGCACCGATGGTGGCTGCCGCGACACCCTCACTCTCGTCCGCGAACCGCCCCGCCATCTCGGCGTGGACAGCTCCATCCATGCTCCGTGAACAAGCGGACGAGGTTATGTCATGTGGGTGACTCTCTTCTCCGTGCCACAAGTTGGGATGCGCAGGACGTCGTGCAGACCTGGGCGGAGATTGAAGCGGAACTGGGGACTGAACTGCCCAGTGACTACAAGCAGTTGTGCGAGGCGTAGCGTGTGGGCGAGTTCTCGCAGGTGCTGTGCGCCGACGAGACCCGCGTGGGTGACCTGTCGATTTGGTGGCGCAACCTGCTGGAGGACGGACCCTTCGGACAGCCCGCCCGCATCCCGCATCTCGCATCCCGTAATCCGGGGAGACCGCGTGCCGAATGCGCGTCAGCGCGTGCGGCGTCGCATCCCGCGACCCAGGAGAAGGAGTGCCAGGCTGGTGACCAGAGATGCGGTCGTGATGCCGCCCAGAATGACCATTCCCGTGGAGCGTCCGGAGGCGCCGGTGTCGGCGAGCGTTGGGCGGGCGGAACCGGTGGTGGTGGAGGAGCTCGCGGTGGCGGCCTGGAGGATGAGGTCGGCGACGGCGTCGGGACGCGCGATCAGGGAGACGTGGCAGGTGTCGATCTCCACGGTGTGGGAGTGAGCGCGTTTGGCCTCGAAGCGTTCCTGGTCGGGGTTGATGGTCATGTCCTGCCGACCGACCAGGGCCCAGGACGGTATGTCCTTCCATGCCGCGACCTTGGCGGTCTCCGAGAACGTGGTGGTGGCCGCGGGCCGTTGAGTGTCTGCGAGAAGGTTCGCCCGGTCGGCCGACAGACAGGCGGCGAAGACCGGGTGCACCTTGTCGCGCTTGAGGTACAGGTCGGTCCCGCTGGTGCTGCCCGCCTGGTAGGGCACGGACGTGGTGGCGGTGCCGAGCGCGCTGGGGAAGCGGGCGGCGAGCGACATGCCGCTTTCGCCCACGTCCGGCATCAGTGCCGAGATGTACACGAGGGACTTCACCTGGGGATTGCCGGCTGCGGCGGTGCTGATCACGGCTCCGCCGTAGGAGTGTCCGGCCAGTACGACGGGCCCCTTGATGCTCTTGAGTACGGAGGCGATGTAGGCCGCGTCGCTGGACAGCCCGCGCAGTGGGTTGGCCGGGGCCATGACCGTGTAGCCGCGACGCTCCAGCCGTTCGATCACTCCGTTCCAGCTGGAACCGTCGGCGAAGGCGCCGTGCACCAGCACGATGGTGGGCTTCGCCGCGCCTGTGCCACCGCCCGCGACGGCCGGGACCACCGTGGTCGTGCACAGGGCGGTGACGGCGCATCCCGCCGCCGCGATACGGAGACGCTGTGTGATGCGTCGTATGTCATGGCCCGAAGATGCCGTCATGCTGTGCTCGCTTTCCGCTGGGGCCTACGACACATCAGCGTTCCCGAGCAGGCGCGACCGAGCCCCTCAACCGGGGCAACCGGGTGAAACCGGCGCGGCATCAGGGTGGTAGTACGCATGGTGCGCACTGCCGCCGTGGAGCGACGGACAGGGGCACGGCGCGAAGGCCAGGAGTCAGCACTCGGTGCGGGTCCGCAGATCGGAGTTGGTCCGGGGCGGCGAGCCCTTGACCAGCGAGCCTGCTGCCCGGTGGGGGGACGGCACCATGTTCCACTGGATTCCGGGGTGTCCTGTGGTTCCTGTTCGCTGCGGTCCTCGTCATCTGTGTAGCCGTGGGGGTGGATGCCGTGACGGACGTCCGCACCCTCCGCACCCTCCGCGCCGTCATCAGCAACGGCGACTTCCCGCGGTATTGGACCTTCCACACCCGCAGAGAACGCGAACGCCTCTACCTCCTGCCCGACCAGCACAACCACGAATCCCTGGCCTGACCGGCGAGCTTGCCTCAGAAGAGCCGCGCCCCGGCCAGATTCAGGAGCCCGGCCAGCCCAAGGGTGAGCAAGACCGTTCGTCTGGCACGTGCTTCACGTACGACAGTGGCGGGGCGCCCGTTGCGGGTCATGGAGTTCAGGGTGCACTGCGGTTCGTGGACGAATCCCGCCGTGTAGCCGGCGGGTTCGGCGCCGTGGTTTCCGCGGGCGCGGACGATTTCGGTACGTCCGGTGATGAGTCCCGCAGACCGCCGAGTGCCAGGACCGTCATCACCGTCGCGGGCCCCGCCGCCACACCGAAACCGCCGTGCGCACCGCCCGCGTCCACCGCCCGCGTCCACCACCCGCCCCGCGACCGCCGCGGCGGCCGCTGATCCTGCCGCGCTTGCGGAGTTGCGCCAGGTGAACGCCTGGGTGAGGACGGCGCGCGGGACCGACGACTCTGTGAGGACGGAGGCGAGGACCAGTAGGACCGGCACGGCGGGTCCGGTCAGGGGGAGGGTGACGCCGACCGCGAGGGGCGCGTCGAGGAAGGTCAGCGGAAGGCTCGCGAGGGTGAGGCAGGCGGCGGCTGGGGCTTGGTGGCGCCGGGATGAGCCGCCGTGGCGCCATGCTCCGTAGGCCCAACCACCCACCAGATTAGTGGAGTTGGAGGAGCAATAGAGCAGTGCTGCCGTGTCGGGCGTGCCGCGTCCGACGGCGCACGCAGCGATGGACACCTGCATCGCGCCGAAGAACACCCCGAGGGTGAGGCCGAGCGCGACCTGCCGCAGGAATGCGGAGCGGAGCAGGGCACGTGCGGCGTGCCGGCGTTCGGAGCGGCCGGTGAGGGGGGCGGCATGGTGCGGTGCTGGGCGGCGAGGGCGAGCCCGCCGCCGACGACGAGCGGGCCGCCGGCCCTGGGGGCGCGGCTGACCTGGCGAGCCGGACTCTCCGGGCCAGCCGCCAAATGACTACGGCCCGGGACGTGGTGCAGCGATGCGCAGTTCATGACGGTGCCGGTGCAACGGGGCGGTGTGACCGGCGATGTGCCGGAGCGCGCTGGACGCGCCGCTGTCTCGCGCGGACGGTGCGCTCTCACTGCGGCCCGAAGGCGGCAGACGGATAGCCCACCTGGCGGGATGGGGCGGTGCGGTCACCGCTCCACGCGCTCTGCCGTGCTTCCATCGCGCCAGGAGGCAAAGGACATGGCCGACAAATCACAGCACGACACCCGTTCCCCGCGCACCGCGTCCCGGCGCCGTGTGCTGACCGTGGCAGCCCTGGCGCCCGTACTCACCGGGGTGCCGGCCGACGCCCGCGCCCTGTCCGCCGGGCCCAAGAACCGCGCCCTGATCGCGCCGGTGGTGACCCACCTGGCGGACTGGGCGGAGGTGGGCCAGGCGCTGGGCCGGCCCGGTGACATGAGACGGTTCATGTACCACACGGGCTTGCCGCGCACCGACCTCAGGGTCTTCTCCCGCGGCATCCGGATCAACCCCGCGCTCGCCCTGGGCACGCACGTGTCGTTCGTCCGGTACGCCGACCACAGCACGCTGTTGATGGGCGACGCCGTGGTCACCGAACGCGAACTGCAGGACTTCAGCGACGCCCTGCACGAGCACGGGATCATGCAGACCGCCATCCACAAGCACCTGCTCGCCCACGAGCCGGACGTCTGGTGGGTTCATGTGCACGCCCACAGCCACGATCCGGCCACCGTCGCCCGTGGTCTGCGCGCCGCATTCGACCGCACCGGCACCCCGCCCGCCCCACCCGCCGCCCCCGCGCCGCCCGTCGACCTGGACACCACCGCCATCGACGCCGCCATGGGCGTCAAGGGCATCGCCGACGGCGAGATCTACAAGTCCACCTACGTCCGCCGCGAGACCGTGGCCGACGGCGATCTTGCGCTGCCTGCGGGACTGGGCTCCACCACCTCCGTCAACTTCCAGCCGCTGGGCGGCGGAAGGGCCGCTCTCAGCGGCGACCTGGTGCTGATCGCCGACGAGGTCCAGTCCGCCCTTGTGGCGCTGCGGCGCGGTGGCGTCGAACTCGTCGAGCTGCACAATCACCACCTGACCGACAAACCACGCCTGTTCTTCGTCCACTACTGGGCCGTCGGCGACGCCGTCCGGCTCGCCAAGGCCATTCGCCGGGCCGTGGATGCCACCAACGTCGTACCCATGCCAGGAGCCGGCGGATGACCGCGGACAACGAGACGGTCGTCTGCCCGTTCGACTTCAGCGAAGCCCTGGAGTTCGACCCCGCGCTCGCGGAGCTGATGCGCCGCGAGCGCCCCGCACGCATCCGGCTCCGCTACGGCGACAGAGACGCCTGGCTGATCACCGGCTTCGACGCGGTCAAGCAGGTGACCACCGACCATCGGCTGAGCCGGGCGGGCATCATCGGCCACGACTACCCCCGGATGACGCCGGAGCCCATCGTCTCGCCCGAGTCGGTCAACGTGATGGACCCGCCGCTCAGCAGCCGCGTCCGGCACCTGGCCTCGCAGGCCTTCACCCAGCAGCAGGTCGACGGCATGCGGCACCGGATCATCCGGCTCACCGACGTCCTGCTGGACGACATGGAGAAACAGGGGCCGCCGGCCGATCTGGTCCAACACCTGTCCGACACACTTCCCCAGCACACCATCCTGGACCTCCTTGGCATCGAACAGGAGGAATGGCCCCGCATGCAGGAGTCGGTACGCCAACTCCTCGTCGTCGGCGCGGGCAACAAGGAAGCCGCCGCAAGCGCCAAGGCCGATCTGACGGCCTACTTCGCCAAACTCGTCGAACAGCGCCGCCACTCACCCGGCCCGGACCTCATCAGCGCGATGGCGGCAGCCCGGGAAGGTGAGGAGCAGCTGGACGACAGGGAACTGGCGGTCATGGCACTGATGCTGGCGCTCAGTGGCCAGGACACGGCGACCTGCGAGATCAGCAACATCGTCTACCTGCTCCTGACTTGTCCCGAGCTGATGGAGCACCTCAAGCGCCGGCCTGGGACCCTGACCGATGTGCTGCACGAAATGCTCCGCTACATCCCGTTCCGCAAGGGAGTCGGAATCCCCCGGGTGGCGCTGGAGGACGTGGAGGTGGACGGGGCACGCATCCGGGCGGGCGACTTCGTCCACGTGTCGTACCTGACGGCCAACCGTGACCCGGAGCGCTACCCGGACCCGCACGTCATCGACCTCGGCCGGCCCAGCGCCCCGCACATGACCTTCGGCTGGGGCGGACACCGGTGCATCGCGATGCCCTTGGCCATGGCGGAGCTGGAGGTGGCCGTCGGGCGGCTCGTGGAGAGATTCCCCGATCTGCGGCTCGCCGTGCCGCCCGAGGAGCTGCGGTGGGACACGCAGACCATCAGGCGTTTCCCGCTTCAGCTGCCGGTGGCCTGGTAGGGGCATCGCGGGGGCAAGGGGCCAGAGGCCGCCAGTAGTTGATTGCGGGGTTTTGGCTGGTGCCGGCGGCTGTTCGCCGCCCGGAGCTACGATTACGGACGAGTTCCGCCGTCTTCTCCGGGCCCGCGGCAATACACCGAAGATCGCCCGCAAGGATGCAGCCCACGGCTCCGGACTGGGCAAGACCCGCTGGGTCGTCGAGCGGACTTCGCCTGGCTCCACCAGTTCAAACGGCTGCGGATCCGCCTCTTTGGGCTGATGATCAGCGATGCGTCGGGAACGCTGATCGGCAGCGTGATTCTCCTGGCTGGCCTCATCGTCATGATGGTGGGCCAACTAGCCGGTGGTAACCGGAAGAGCGGCGGCACATCGTAGTGCCGTATCAGGCAACGTCAGCCCTGTTGGTGACCTCGTGCAGCCGTTCACCGGCGGCTGCTTTCGCCAGATGATGTAGCGGCGGATCGTGTTGCCCTGCTCCTTGTGGCCGGCATCGTCGAGCCCCGGTCGGTGCTCGGCCGATCGGAGTGCATGGTCTACAACTCATTCGGATTTATTCGTGTCATGACACTTTCCGTAGGTGTATGCGGTTTCCTCTTCGCATCTCCTTGATCGCAGATACTCGAACGGAAGGCGTGGTGGGTTCGGTGCGCGGGACTGTGGTGTCGTCGCTGGTCCTGGGGGCACTGAGCCTCGGGCTGACGTATGGGCTGCGCGGACCTGTGGCAGTAGCTCAGGGGCTGGCGGGCACCGCACCGTCAGAGGGTGCTGCTCCACATGCAGGGCGGAACGCGCTCCGGGCGGCAGTCACCGGGATCGTCACGGCGAACGGCTTGAATGTCCGCGCCCTGCCGACGACTACGTCGGACATCCTGGGCAGTTACGCCGGGGGAACCCAGATCAGCATCTTGTGCAGGTCATCCGGTGAGATCGTCGACGGAAACTCAACGTGGTACACGTTTGCGAACCGCACAGGCTGGGTGACCGCCCGCTACGTCAGTGTCACGGGCGCCGTGCCACTGTGCGGCGAGCCGGGCCCAACGGGGCCGCAGGGCAACACGGGAGCGACTGGCTCCACGGGTGCGACTGGTGTGCAGGGTCTGCAGGGCAGCACCGGGCCCACGGGTGCGCAGGGCCTGCAGGGTGATACGGAGCGACTGGCTCCACGGGTGCGACTGGTGTGCAGGGTCTGCAGGGCAGCACCGGGCCCACGGGTGCGCAGGGCCTGCAGGGTGATACGGGAGCGACTGGCTCCACGGGTGCGACTGGTGTGCAGGGTCTGCAGGGCAGCACTGGGCCCACGGGTGACACCGGGCCGACGGGGCCGACGGGTGCCACCGGCGCAGCGGGTGACATCGGCGCAACGGGCCCGAGTGGCGCGTCGAACACCGTGGTGGTTGCGGCCAGTGGCACGACCCAAGCCAGTGTGATGTGCCCCGCGGGCCACCCCTTTGCTCTCGGTGGCGGCGGCACAGCGTCAGGTTCGAACTACCTGGTCGGGTCCCGGCCTACCGGTGGTACAACCACGACACCGGCGACTGGCTGGCAGGCCACAACCGCTCTGGGCAATGGTGTCACCGTCTTCGCGGTATGCGGGGCGTGAGTCGAAAGAATAAGAGGCCGGCTGCCGTCGGCTATCTGTGGGCCTTCTCCTCTCTTCGTAACTCACCGGGCGCCAGAGCCCACTACGACTGTCGGCGTGAAGCCGGAGACCGCCATGTCGCCGCCCAGCGCCACCTGTTCAACCGGTTCGTGGGCATGCTCTTCCACTGCCTTCAGCATGAGGAGACCGACGCCGAGTCGAGGGCCTTCCCTATCAGCAGTCCACGAAGACCATTCCGACCGCTGCTTGACACTCGATGACTTGGGATGTCTGCGGGGGTGGGCAGCTTTGCTGCATGGGCGAGGGCCAGGAGCGACGCTCAGCGCACCGCCCCGGGATGGCAACGCCCGCGCTGAGCGCCGGGGCACGGGGACGGCGCTACGGCAGGTCTGGGTCACATGCCATAGCGCGATGAGCCGAGACGCACCTGGTGCCCGACAATGCTCAACTCCACCCCGTCCTGGTTGCTGCGGGCCGCTGAGAAGTCGGCGCCGACCGGAAGGCTGACCCGCCACACCGTGCCGGCTTGTTCGACACCCGGAACATTCAGGGTGAGTTCTTCGCCTTGCGCAAGGAGCGTCCCCCGTAGCGTTCACCGCCCTTCCCGCGATCGTGCTCGAGGCATGGGTCTCGCGGCGCCCGGTGAACCGCTGGAGTGGCCGCCACTGCTTGAGTTCAGCGTTGGCGTGCTCGACGTGGATCCGTGCCGAGGACTGCCGGCGTCGCTGGTCGCGCCAGGCGTGCTGCTCACCCAGCGGAGTGTCGTCTTTCGGTTTCCTCGGCGGGGCGCTGACCTGGTCGGGGAACTCATTGGCCAGGCCTCGGTAGCCCTCATCGACCTCGGCCTTCACTGTCGGGTGCCGGCGGAGCTGCTCGGCGATGCCCTCGGAGCGGGCGACGGTCTGGTCGTGCATCCGACCCGGCCGCACAACGCCGCTGAAGAGCATGCGGCCCTGGGCATCGCTGAAGGTGGTGGTCTTGATGGTGTTCTGCTTCTTCTTGCCGGACACGAACGCCTCGCGGCCGGGTCGTCCCGCGCGTGGGCGGCGGACCTGCACCTCGGTGCCGTCGAGCCGAAGCTCGACGCCTTCAGCATCGGCGTAGGCGAACAGGTCCTCCAGCGTGCGCAGTCGCGGTCCCGGGCGGTCGGGGACGGCGAAGCCGCGAGCGGTCAGTTGTCGCCGGCTTCGCGGATCGCCCCGGACAGGAGAGGTCCAGCCCGTACAGCTGGGCCAGGGCTGCGTGCGACAGGCCCAGGCGCAGGTGCACCAGCGTGGCCAAGAGCCGGTCGATGAACTCCAGCCGCTGCTTGGGCCAGGCTCGGGCCGCCCGCCGTCGGTCTCCACCGCGCCGTTCAGCAACGCCGATTCCCGGGCCGCTTCCCACTTCGGGGCGAGTTCTTCGAGCAACACGCCGAAGTGTGCACGAGAGGCCCCGCACAGGGCAGGATGGGAACAGGCCGCACGGACCCAGGTGAGCGTCACAACTCACCCAACCCGTACGGCCCTTCTCATGTCACGGAACGATCGCGACCACCGCTACTCACAAAGCTCCTACGACCGTGCTGGCCAGACCAGGGCCTGAGCGACGATGACGCTCTCACCGTTGAAGGTGACAGCGGGGCCTTCGTGCAGTTCGTAGCCAAGACCAATCGCTTCGCTCACACGCTGGCAGAACGTGGCGTCGTCCGGTCCGGTCAAGACTCGGTAGACAGGCAATCCGTCTGGTGGTGTGCTCATGAGGAGAAGGATCCCAGACGCGCGGATCACAGACGCGCCCGCCCACCGAGCCAGCATGTCCCGAAGCCAATGCCTCCCAAGGTCGTCAGGCTGGCGCGAGCCCGGATGATCGCCGCCGCATCGGCGTCACCCTCACCACGTCGGGACGCGTGCGCCTGGAAGAGATCCAGGCATACGCCGGCCCTCCCAGGCGCAACTGCTCGCCGGACCCGATGAGGATGAGCTTCAGGAGCTGAGCACGCTCCTCGCCAAAGTGCTCGTCAGTCACCCCTCCCGGCCCTCCGGACGCTGGGCCCTATCGTTCGTTGCCTGCTCGCAGGCAGGCGATGTAATCGGCGGCCGCGGCAGCGGTGTCGTACTCGGGGCTGAACCCGGTGTCCTCGCGCAGGCGAGTCGTATCGAGCCACCGCGGCGCCGCGGCGTCCCGTGAGGGCAGCGCGACGTGGAACCCGGGCTCGACGGAGGCGATCGCCGCGATCACCTCGGTGTTGCTCGTCGTACGACCCGAGCCGACGTTGTACGTCGCAAAGCGCAGCCCCGGCGCGAGTTGGAGGAGCGCGAGCGCTCGGCCGGTGTCCTTGACGTAGCAGAGATCGAGTGCGTCCTCGGCGTACGGCTGGTGCGCGAGGCCGGACAGGTCAGGTGTGATGCGATGCGCGGCAGCGTAGGCGAGCGACGGAGCCGGGAAGAACGGATCGGGCAGGTGGCCGCCCGGACCCCAGGTGCCGGAGATGCGTGCAGTGACGATCTCGATGCCGGCCTCGGCCGCAAGCTGGCCGGCCAGCAGCTCGGTGATCTTCTTCAGTGTCGGGATGACATGGAAGTGCCTCATCGGCAGCGGCAGGTCCTCGCTGAGCGCACCGTCGACGTCTACGCCGCTGTAGACGCCGACGGTACTGGCGACGACGACACGCCGCACGCCCCACTCCCGTGCGACCCGCACGATGTTGAGGAACCCGTCGAGTGTGCGACCCGCAGCCCCGATCGCATCGTCATTGCCGGCCTCCCAGGGCAGCGTGATGGCGAGATGGACGATCCCGGTGATCGCGTGCCGGCGGCCCACCGCACGCAGGCTCTCGAGGTCAGCGATGTCGCCCTGTGCCATTCCTACGGGCAGGTCGGCCAGCTGCGCTGGTATCGCGGGCATGCGGCGCTGGAGGAGCACGCACTCCTCTCCCGCCTCATGGAGCGCGCGAACGGCCTGCGAACCGATGAAGCCGGCTCCGCCTGTCACGAGAATCATTGCTACCCCTTTCGTCTGCACAACTGATTGTCAGCGAGACTGACTATCAGTCTAGGGGTATGATTCCACCATGCCAACCCCCGCCCCGCACGCCATGGAGCCGCACGACGCGCTCGGCTATCTCGTCAAACACGCACACCTGCGGCTGACCGCGCTGACCGACGCCGCGCTCGCCCCGCTCGATATCGACAGCAAGGACTTCGGCGTGCTGCGCGTGCTCGTCTGGCGCGAGCCCATGTCGCAGCAGGAGGTCGCGGCCAAGCTCGGCGTCGACCGCACCACGATGGTCGCCCTGATCGACGCCTTCGAGACCAAGGGCATCGTCACCCGCAAGCCCGATCCGAACGACCGCCGACGCAACGCCATCGAGCTGACCGAGCCCGGGCTCGCGCTCTACCGGAAGGCCGACGCGGCGTACGTCGCAGCAGAGGACGAATTCCTCGCCCCGCTGGGCGCAACCGTGGCCGCGCAGTTCCGGCAGGCGCTGCGGGCCGTGCTCGCTCCCCTGGAAGGACGAGACTGACGTGACCGATGACGCCGACCGCATCCTGATCCGGCGCGCGACCCGGCAGACATCGACCACCTGGTCGAGTTCCGCGCACTGATGATGTCGGAGATGGGTGAGGACATCGACGCCGATCCCACCTGGAGAGGCGATGCCGCCGCATGGTTTGCCCGCCGGATGAAAGAGGCGAGCACCTTCGCCGCGTTCGTGGCTGAACTGCCTGGTTCCGGTGTGGTCAGCTGTGCCGTCGGCACCATCGACGACCACGCCCCGAGTCCGCGCAACCGTAGCGGCCAGCGCGGCGAGATCGCCAACGTCGTCACGTCACCGGACTTCCGCAGCCGCGGACTAGCCCGGGCCTGCATGAGCGCACTGCTGACCTGGTTCACTGATGAGACAGCCGCCACGACCGTGCGCCTGGCCGCCACCTCCGTCGGCGAGGCGCTCTATCGCAGCCTCGGATTCGCCGAGCCGCGCGACCTCATCCTCCAGGTGCGCGTCGCGCGATAGCCGCCAAGTGCAGCCACCTCCGCTCAGACGGCGATGTCGAGGGAGGTCCATGTGCAGTATCCCGAGGACGGGATGGGCGATGCGCTTGCGTGTCTCGTGGACGGAGTCCACCTCGCCACGCTCCCCCCAGAGCCGAGCGAAGTCTTCGACTCCTGGCTCAGCGCGCTCGTCCGTTGGTCAGCTGCTGGATGGCCCTGAGGGCCTGACCTGCTCCGTCCTCGGTCGCCATATGTTGCGCGCCTCTCGCGGCCGCTCGTGTGTATGTCTGTTCCCTCACGACTTGGTGGAGTGAGTCGGCGAGCCGTTCGGCAGTGAGGGATCGGAAGGGGATCGGGTCGGTGGCGGCGCCGAGGGCAGCAAGTCGTCTCGCCCAGAACGGCTGGTCGGCGCTCACCGGTACGGTGACGGCCGAAACTCCGGCGCGCAACGCGGCGGCCGAGGTGCCGGCTCCGGCGTGGTGGACCACTGCAGCCAGCCGTGGGAACAGCAGGGCGTGCGGTACGTCACCGATGGTGAGTACGTCGTCGCCGTCGGCCGCGAGCCCGGCACTGCCGACTTGGAGGATGCCGCGCAGCCTGGCTCGGCGCAGGGCTCGCACGGCGATCTCGCTCAGCCGTTCCCCGTGTCCGGCCGCCATGCTCCCGAAGCCGACAAGGACGGGCCGGGGTCCGGCTCGAAGGAAATCTTCCAGGTCCGTGGGCAGCCGTTCGGCCGCATCGTGATGGGGCCACCAGGTGCCCACGATCTCCATGCCGGAGCGCCAGTCGGAGGGGCGGGGCACCAGTGCCGCGCTGAAGCCGTGCAGGATGGGCCAGTTCGCCTGTTCCTGCCGTCGGCGCGTCGCGGAAGCGGAGGCCGGGGGCAGCTGGACGCGGTGGCGCAGCGTTGCGACCGCCTGCTTGTAGACGCGGTCGGCCATGCGTAGAGCGAAGTGTCCGGCCATGCGGTTGGCGGGGCGGCCCAGGGAGCGGGAGCCCGTGACGACGGGTGGGAAGTCGCCGGTCGGTGCGGTGGGTTGAAGGTACACGCCAAGGCTCGGTGTGCCCATGGCTTCGGCGAGGTGCCAGCCGAGCGGGGCTGTGGTGGTCGACAGCAGGAGCAGATCCGTGTCGTCGGCCATCGCGTCGGCGAACCCTTGACCCAGTTCGGTGATGAACGCGGCAGCGGTACGCATCAGTTCACGCTTGCCCGTGACGCCACCGCGTACCTGCGGGTCGGCGGGGAGACTGCGGAATTCCAGCCCGGCCTCGCGTACCAGGGGTGCGAAAGTGTCCGTGGTGGCGAGGGCGACGTCGTATCCGGCCCGACGCAGTTCTGCGCCCAGGCCCGTGTAGGGCGCGACGTCGCCGCGCGATCCGGCCGTGGCGATCAGGATCCTCATCAGTCCTCCTCGGAGTCGGTACGACCGCCTGCCCGGCGGGCCGCGTTGGCGTGGACCGCCCTGCACGTGTAGGCGGCCAGCCCCGGGCGCTGCTGCGAGGGCGGTACCACCAGAGCGAAGGCGCGCGGGTCGGTGACGAAGTCGTCCGCGATGCGCCGGTGCATGTCGGGCGGGCAGGAGGTGAACCAGCGTGAGATGTGCAGGCGGTGCTCCTCGGCGAGGTCCATGGCCCGCTCGCTGTCGCTCGGCTCCCCCTCGTCGAAGGCCGCGAGCAGCTCCGTGCGCCAGGCCGTGGCCTCGCCCATGAGCTGTTGCCAATCCTCCTTGGTGTGGGCGGCCGCCCGTGCCATCGCCTCACGTTGTTCCGGCGAGTGTGCCCACTTCAGTTCTGCCTCGGTGGCATAGCTCAGGTCGAAGGTGATCTCACCGAAGACCTCGAAGCGTTCCTGAGGAGTCAGGGACACCCCGGTCTGCTGGACATCTATCGCCCGTTCCGCCACCTCGGCCAGCCGCTGCAACCTGGCGATCTCCTCACCCAACTGCCGCTGTCGGGCCCGCAGATGCTCCAGAGCGTTCGCCTGCGGGTCCTTGAAGATCGCGGCGATCTCATCGAGGGAGAAGCCGAGCTCGCGGTAGAAGAGGATCTGCTGGAGACGGACCAGGTCAGCGTCACTGTAGAGCCGGTAACCGGCGTGGCTGCGCCCACTGGGCGAGAGCAGCCCCGCCTTGTCGTAGTGATGCAGCGTACGCACCGTCACCCCGGCGAAAGCCGAGACCTGCCCAACGGAGTAGCTCATCCACCTGCCCTTTCGTCGGCATACAGCCTCAAGCCTGACGTAAGGGGAGGGTCAACTCGCGCTCGCTGGGTTCGTAGGCGAGGACGGAGAAATCACTCACCGGCCCACGCGCTACCCCCTGCAAGGCGGTGTACGGGCAGGCAAGCGGCGAGTCCTGTTGCACCACACCTGCTGTGATCATTAGATTCTCAGTCCAAGCCACTGAGCTGCGGAACCCTCGATGAGGGCACCCGGCAGGAACAACCAACCCGAGAGAATCCTCGCATCACGGCCGGGGCCAAGACGATCGAGAACCGCCCCAGGGTGTGGTCCTGGCGTGGCTGGGTGCTGCTGCACGCGAGCAAGCAGACCGACCGGCACGCCCTGCGCATCTCGCTGATGGGCCGCACGATCCGCGGCCGCGAGCCGGTGACCGGTGCCGTGGTCGGCGTCGCCCGCCTCTTCGGCGCACCCGCCGTAGGTGTCCTGGCAGGTATCGCGGTCGGTGTCTCGCTGCGGCCGGCGGCGTTCACCTGGGGCTGGAGGCTGCCGGGCAGCCGCGACCGGCGGCCGGAGTCGTCGAAGTGCCGGGGTGCCTGACATGAACGGGCGCTGCGATCACACGCGGGTAGGAGGAGTACACAGCGCCATGACTCTCAAGGACTCCGCGGATGCTGTCCTGGCCGGGCTCGGTGGTATTCGGTCCGATCTCGAAGACGTCTACAAGGACTTGCACGCCCACCCTGAGTTGGGGCATCAGGAGCACCGCACCGCGACCCGTGTGGCGGAACGCCTGAGAAACTGCGGTTACCGGGTGCAGGAGGGGATCGGCGGCACCGGTGTGGTCGGCGTGCTGGCCAACGGAGAGGGGCCGGCCGTTCTGCTGCGGGCCGAGATGGATGCCCTGCCGGTCCTTGAGGAGACCGGTCTGCCCTACGCCAGCACGGCCGAAGCCACGGACGCTTCCGGCAGGCGGGTGCCCGTGGCGCATGCCTGCGGTCACGACATGCACGTCACCTGCCTGTTGGGAGCGGCGCGACTCATGGCCGCCGCGACGGCGGCGTGGAAGGGAACGCTGGTGGCCTTGTTCCAGCCTGCCGAAGAGCCGGGGGACGGTGCTGACCGGATGCTCACCGACGGGCTCACCGACCGTGTTCCTCACCCGGACGTCGCATTCGCCCAGCATGTGCTTCCCTATCCGGCCGGGCAGGTCGGCACGCGCGCCGGGTCCTTTCTCTCCGCGGCGGACAATTTGAAGATCACTGTCCATGGCCGGGGTGCTCACGGCTCGGCACCGCAGGCCGCTATCGACCCCGTGGTGCTTGCCTCGATGATCGTCGTCCGTCTCCAGACCATCGTCTCGCGCGAGCTGGCCGCCGCCCAGCCGGTCGTGGTGACGGTGGGCTCCGTCCAGGCGGGCACGAGCGGCAACGTGATTCCGGAGTCGGCCGAACTGCTGGTGAACGTGCGCACGTACGACGACGAGACCCGGCGGACCGTCCTGGCCGCCGTGCGGCGCATCGTCAATGCTGAGTGTGACGCCTCCGGGGCGACTCGCGAGCCGCAGATCGAGGAGGGCACCCGCTTTCCGCTGACCGTCAACGACGACGTGGTAACCCGTGATGTCTCCGCGGCTTTCACCGCGATGTTCGGGGAGCGTGCGGCCACTATCGAGGTGCAGAGCGCCAGCGAGGACTTCAGCCGGATCCCGGACGCCTTCGGCACCCCGTATACCTACTGGGCCCTGGGCTGTATCGATCCGGACGTCTACCAGGCCTCCCGGGAACGCGGCACCGTGGCCCAGGAGATCCCGGTCAACCACAGCCCCCGCTTCGCACCGGTCCTGCAGCCCACATTGGACACCGGCGTTCAGGCCTTGGTCACAGCCGCACTCGCCCACCTCGGGAAACCGGGTCGCATGAGCCCATGAGGCTTTCCGGGCGTTTCACCTCTGATGCCGCAGCAAAGCGGCAATCGAGCGTCTCGGCGGCATTCCGCGCAGCTGGCGCGGCCGGCGGTTCTCGGCGTCCCCTGCGCCGGCGCTTTACAACTTTGTCGAGGAATACGGGCGGGCGCCGTGGCGGCACGCGGTCACCTGGACGGATCTGCCAGCACGCGCTCCGCTCCTGGCCATGGTTTCGTTCCTTGCGGAACACAAAAATGGGAGAACACAATACAGACGCGCAAAGAATCGAGGAACCGATGAATACGTATAGGATCGGCTACTTCGTGGGAAGCCTGGCAACTCACTCCATCAACCGGACACTCTCAAAGGCTTTGATCCGACTGGCCACGCCTGATTTGGAGTTCTTTGAGATTCCGATCAAGGATCTCCCACTCTACAGTTACGACTACGACGCCGAATACCCTGCCGAGGGTAAGGCGCTCAAGGATGCCATCGCCTCCGCCGATGCCGTCCTGTTCGTGACCCCGGAATACAACCGATCTATTCCGGGTGCCCTCAAAAACGCCATCGACTGGGCCAGTCGCCCCTGGGGGAGCAACTCATTTGCGCACAAACCATCCGCTGTGATCGGAGCGTCCCCCGGTGCCCTCGGCACTGCCATTGCGCAGCAGAGCCTGCGCAGTGTCCTGAGCTTCTGCGACTCGCCGCAAATGAATGCACCGGAGGCGTATGTCAGATTTAAGCCAGATGTTTTCACCAGTGATGGTGGAGTCGTCGACGAGCATACGGAGCATTTCCTCCGGAACTTCATGGAGGAATTCCGGGATCACATTGTCCGGGTTCTCACCGTGCTCCCGCGAAAACCCTAGGCATGCGGGTTTGGGCTCGTCACGCTCGATAAGAGGCGAAAGAAAGGGGTTCATGCGGGTCAGCCACGGACGAACGAAGAGCGCTCCTGGGTCCGGAGGGGCAGTGACTTCTGGACAGCGGGGGAACCGAGATCCCGCCACCAGTGCGGCCACCGCCCGCATTCGAAGAGCCTCCTGCGCCGACGGCGACAACCGCCGTGCATACCCCACCAGTTCGCTTACACAGCACTCAACGATCCGACACCTACCGTGTCGGTTCGGCCGAGCGGACCTTCGCGCGGGTGCCGGCCATCCGTCGTTTCGTCCTGCGCCGACAACCGTCCACGTCGGTGTTGGCCTGCTGGACGATTATTTGGCGGATACAGCGATCAGCCGCGATCGCTGACCGAGTGATCGAGAAGCACATGTCCGCAGTTCATCAGGACGAATGCACACATGTCGGGGTGGGGCGCCGGGCCTTCCTCGGTCTGGCCGGTGCCACGCTGACGTCCGTCGGCCTGGGCTCCCTGCTGGGCGCCGCACCCGCCGGCGCCGAGCCCATCGTCAAACCCGGTTCCGCGCTGCGCTTCGCGCTGGTGTCGGACACCCACATCACGCTCTCGTCGACCAAGTCCACACAGTCGCTGACGCAGGTCTGGGCCTCGATCGCCGCCCGCAACCCGGATGCCGTGCTGCACTGCGGCGACATCACGGACACCGGGCGGCCCGACGAGTTCGAACTCTACGGCCAGATACTGCCGGCCGCGCTGCAGGGCAAGATGCACTACTCGCCCGGCAACCACGACGTGCGATGGGACCCGTCGGCGAAGGAGCAGTACCGCCGGCACTTCGGCCCCGCGCCCTATTCCTTCGACGCCGGCGGTGTCCACTTCATCGGCTTCGACCCCACCCAGGTGCTTCAGGAGCCCGGCCACTACGGCCAGGGCGGCCTGGACTGGCTCGCCGACGACCTGCGGACACTGCACCCGGGCACCCCGGTAGTGCTGTTCCAGCACTTCCCGATGGGCAACACCTTCTACTACGTGGACGACCAGCCCGCGGTCCTCGACCTCCTCGCCCGGTACAACGTCCGCGGGATCTTCGCCGGGCACATCCACCGCGAGGTGGTGAGCCAGTTCAACGGCCTCACCCAGGTCGGGCTCAACGCGGTGGTCAACGGCGCCCTGTACTACTGGGTGGAGCGGGCAACTGCCGCCGACGATTCGCCGGTGCTGCGGGTCACCCGGGTCAACATCGCCGCCGACGGCACCGAGACCGAGGTTCCCGTGACCGACATGCCGCTGACCGGCGACGGGCTCGGCCGCCCCCAGCGGCCCCGGCACGTGACCTTCGGCGAGATCGCCGACGGCAGCCTTCCGGTCACTGTCCGGCTGGACGCGGACGCCCAGGCGCAGCAGGTCGCGGTCGACCTCTACCCGCAGGCGGTGTTCGGCGGTTCCGCCACCCCCGCGTGGAAGAACCTCACCGAAGCGTCGGACCGCACCTGGACCGGCTCGATCGACGTGTCGTCCGTCGCCCCCGGCACGCAGCGACTGCGTGTGCAGGTCACCGGGGCCGACACCCGTTGGTGGGAGGGCACCGCGCTCTTCGAGGCACCCGGCACGGCCGCCGACCCGAAGTCCCGGTGGCGCGAGCAGCTGAGCGGTGCCGTCCAGGGCGGCATCGCGCTCGCCGGCACGGGTGCCCGCCAAGTGGTGGTCGCCGCCTCGTCGTCGGGCGAGGTCGTCGCGCTGCGCAACGTCGACCGGCCGTCGCCCGAGCGGCAGTGGCGCACCCAGGTCGGACCGGTGTACCGGCGCCCGGCCGTCGACGCCGCGGGCGACACCCTGTTCGTACCGTCGTCGGACCACCGCCTGTACGCGCTGAACGCCGCCACCGGACGGGTCAAGTGGCAGTACGACGCGGGCGCCCCGGTGCTCAGCGCACCCGTGGTGGCCGAGGCCGGGGACCAGGAGCGGGTGATCTTCAGCGCGGGCTACAACCTGTTCGCTCTGGACGCGGCCACGGGGAACAGGCTCTGGTCGGTGGAGGGCCGCGGCTTCTCCTCGGGCCGGGCGGCCGTCGACGGCGCGGTCATCTACACGGCAGCGGACGACGGCTACGCCAGGGCCCACGACGCGGTGACGGGCCAGCAGTTGTGGGCGTATCAGATGGTCACCGGCGACGAGCACCGGCTCGCCCTGTACGGCGGCTGGGACAATGTGGTCGCCGTCGGCGACGGCGTCGTGATCGTCGGGAACGTCTCTCAGTCCTGGGGCCTGGACGCCGCCACCGGCGCCCTGCGCTGGACGGTGTCCGGCAGCGCGATGTACGCGCCCGCGCTCATCCTCGGCGACGGAACCGCCCTGCTGACCACCGAGTTCGGGGTGATGACCCGTATCGACCTGGCCACCGGCGCCAAGCGGTGGCAGACCAATCTCGCGGTGCGCGTCTTCAACGCCGGTGTGGCCATCGAGGGCGACACGGCGTGGGCCCAGTCCGTCGACGGAAAGCTGATCGGCGTGCGCTTGGCCGACGGTGTGCGCCAGGGCTGGCTGCAGCGCGGCCTGGTCTACTCGTTCAGCACCCCGCAGATCGTGGACGGCGTTCTGGTCGTCGGCGACCAGAACGGTGTGGTGGAAGGCGTGGCGCTCCCGCGCTGACCAGGAGGCCGACGCAGTGACGGGTCCGCACACCGTGCGTGCTTCGCGGACCCGTCGCAAACCCGCGCCGACACGCGGCCCGAACCGTCCCTGGTACGGTTCGGGCCGCGCGTTGCAAGGGCGCGCCGGCCGCGGCCGCGTCGCTGACCGCGCTTCTCTCCTACTGTGGCGCACCGTTCAGCGCGCGTACCCCGGAAAGGTCTCGACGACGTCCGTCAGTCGGCAGGATGGCGTGCGGGCTGTCTTGGGGGTTGTCCGTCATGACGCTTGCTCGAAGGCGAGGTCGCTGGCCAGCACCGCGGCGCCGGTCACACCGGCGCGCGGCCCCAGCTCGGACAGCACGACGGGCAGGTTCCTGGTCGCAAGCGGCAGCGACCGGTGGTACACGACGCTGCGGATCTCGGCGAGCAGGATGTGGCCGAGCTGGGCGAGCCCGCCGCCGATCACGATCATCGAGGGGTTGGCGAAGCTGACCAGGCCTGCGAGCACGCCGCCGACGTGGCGCCCACCGTCGCGGATGAGCTGGATGCACGTCACGTCCCCCTCCGACGCGCCCTCGGCCACATCCTTCGCGGTGACCGTGCCGGAGGCGGCCAGCCGCTCGGCCAGTGCCGGGGACCGATGCGAGCGGGCGGCCGCGGTCGCCTCGCGGGCGAGTGCGGCGCCGCTGAACAGCGCCTCGAGGCAGCCGACGTTGCCGCAGGAACAGACCGGCCCCTGCGCGTCGACCTGGATGTGCCCGATGTCGCCGGCGCAGCCGTCGGTCCCGCGGTAGACGTTGCCCTCCTGGTAGATGCCGCATCCGACCCCGGTTCCGATCTTGACGAACAGGAAGTCGTCGACCGAGTGCGCTGCGCCGCCGTGCCGCTCGCCTACCGCCATGATGTTGGCATCGTTGTCGACGACAGCGGGGCAGCCGTGCTCACGGGTGAGGTACTCGCGCACTGGGAAGCGGTCCCAGCCCGGCATGATCGGCGGCGACACCGGTACGCCGTCACGGAAGCTCACGGGACCGGGCACCCCGATGCCGACCGCGGTGAGCCGTTCGTACGCCCCCTCGGCGCGGGCCTTTGCGAGCAACTCGTCGGCCCGGTGGAGGATCGCCTTCGGCCCGGAGCGGAGGTCGGCGGACTCCTGGTACGCCGCGACCTGCTCCAGCCGGCCGTTGGTCACCTCGACGTCGATCGAGGTGACGCCCAGGTCGATGGAGGCGAAGCGCAGATCAGGGTTCAGTTCGACGAGCGTGGAGCGGCGGCCGCCTCGGGACGTGGCCGCCCCGGCTTCGGCGGCGTAGCCCGCCGCGATCAGACGCTCCAGTTCGGCGAGCAGCCGCCGCCGGGATACCTCAAGTCGGTCGCCCAGCTCGGCACGTGACAACGCGCCTTCGTCGCGCAGCAGCCGCAGCAGCTCGACATGCAGCGGTTGTGGGCTTCGCACCGGGGTCCCCTTTGACACGTTCATATCAGCGCAACATGCTGCGCCATACCCTTCACGATAGTGACTTTCGTCGGGAGCGCTCCATACTTTTCGGTCCCACTACCAGAACTTTTGATTTGAAATGCAAAAACTCGGGACAGGATTCGTCGGCAGGTATCCCGCTCCCGCCGCGGTGGCCACAAGGCGCGTGGCCGCCGCGACGTGAGCGGGACGGAGTGCCGGCGGGTGTCAGCCGCGCAGTGCCGCCATGCCGGCCGCGCTGATCCTGGAGAAGCGCAGGGACTGGCCCGGGTCCGAGTTGCCGCCCGGGGCGTTGTCCTGCTCGTAGTTCGCGTTGTAGTGCCCCTTGGCGCCGACGCCCTGGTAGAAGGTGGTGTAGTCGATGTCGCTGCGGGGGTCGCCGAACGGGATGAAGTTGTAGCCGTTGCCGACGCCGGGCGCCTCGCCGGTAGCGTCGCCGTCCTTGGCGTGGAAGAGCTGGTAGCGCTGGGGCTGCTTGGCGACCTGGGCGGCCGGGTCGAAGATGTCCTCGACGCGGTTGCCCTCCCAGTCGTAGCGCCACCGCCACTGGTGCTGGGCGACGTGCGCCCAGTACACGTCCATCTCGATGACGCACAGGGCCGGGTCGGTGACGTCGAGATAGTGCTGCATGAGGCGCTTACCCGACTCGCCTCGTACCTGCGTGGGCGCGATCGGCTGGCCTGTCACACGGTCCTGGGTCACGGTGACCATCGGACCGTCCTGCAGGAAGTTGTACGCCGGCGAGTGGTTGTGGGTGTAGAGGTGGATGCCCCACTGCTGGCTGATCGTGTTCAGCGCTTCCCACTTCTCGCCGGCGACGGTCCACGGCTCGATGTTGCGGTTGCCCGAGTTCGTCGGGTCGTTGCCGGTGCCCATGAACGGCGTGCCCAGTATCGCCGCGAACTCCAGCTCGGTCTGCAGCCGCTCGTAGTCCTGCGCGGCCATGGTGCCGCCGGCGCTGTTCGGGCCGTACCACGTGTTGGGGATGAAGCCGTGGTTGCCGATCGCCTCCAGGCCGTAGGCGTCGAGGAAGCCGCGCAAGGTGCGCGCGTACGCCAGGTACGCCGCCCGCGACTGCGCCGTGGTGACGCCGCCGGGCGCCGGGTTGGGCGCGTCGCCGCCGGGGTTCGCGGCGTTCTGGCCGTAACCGGCGAACTCGATCTGTTTGAAGCCGCAGTTCGCCAGGAACTCGAACAGTTCGGCCCAGCCGCCGGGCAGCGGCACCAGCGGGCCGAGGTCGGTGGGGTCCTGCGGGAAGTCGGGGCCGCCCAGGTAGCCCATGGTGGGGGCGACGCCGAGCGCTCTGCTCGCCGCTATGCCGACCCGGGTGGGCACGTCACGCTGGCTGTAGGCGATCGTGCCCAGCTTGCCGGCGGGGATGAGCCGGCCGTTGGCCGCGCTCGCCAGGGTCGGCGTGAACACGGACGCGGGGCCGATCGGGCTGAGCGCCGCGGCCACCGCCGCGCCCGTGCCGACCATGAAGCGGCGTCGGCTGAAGTTGCTGTTGAAGGCCATTGTGGTCCCTCTTTCGAAGTGGCTGAACCAGATCAGGGCCGGGGGCGCCGCAGTGGGCGTGCGGCGCCCCCGGCCGCGGGGTGGTGCTAGGAAGTGCTCACTCCTTGTCCGCCGAACTCGGCCCAGTTGAGGTTGAACAGGTTGGCGCCGGTCTGGCCGCCCGTGACCGACCGGAGCACGAGGTAGATCTTGTGCTTGCCGCCCGGGTCGGTGATCGGGAACTTCTGGCTCTCCCAGGTCCCTGTGGCACCGGTCGACGTGAGATTCGCCGTGGTGAGAACCGGCCCGTCGACCGAGTCGAGGTGGACCTCGACGGCGGCCATCGGGCTGCCCGCAGGCACCTGTGTCGACGTGCTCGCCACCCGGAACGTCAGCGAGTCGATGCTGTGCAGGTCGAACGGTCCGTTCAGGGCGATCCAGTCACCGTCGCCGAGGCTGCCGCGGTGCTGGCTGCCGCCTGCAGGGTCGTTCGTCGTGGCCACGTTGGTACCGGACTGCTCCAGGGCGAACTCGACCTCCTGGCGCTTCTGCCGGATCTGGTTCTGCGTGACCGTCGACAGCGCCGGAACGCCGCCGGGACCGCCGCGATCGGTGTAGGACGCGCTGATGACACCGAACACGTTGCCACCGTGGGACACGTCGTCGGCATCGGTCGACAGCACACCCGTGCAGCCGTGGACGGACTGCTCCGCGTGGCCGTGGGTGTCGTGGCCGAGGACGAACGTCACCTCGACGCGGCTACAGTCGATCGTCCCGTCCTCCGGGTCGGTGACCGTCACCGAGAACGGGATGTCGTCGCCGAAGGAGAACAGGCCGCCGTCGACCGGCGAATTGACCTTCACGACGGGCGCGGTGTTGCCGACCGTGATGGTCGTGTTCGCCGAGGCGGACTTGCCGCTGGAGTCGAGCACCGTCAGCTTCGCGGTGTACTGCCCGGGTGTCGTGTACGTGTACTGCGGGTCGGGGTCGATCGAGTCGACGACTCCGTCACCGTTGAAGTCCCACTCGAACCGGATCGAGTCGCCCGTGTCGGGGTCCCGCGAACCGGCGCTGGAGAACTTCACGTTCAGCGGTGCCGAACCGTTCGTCGGCGTGGCCGTGAGCGCCGGGATCGGTGCGCGCTGGCCCTTGACGTAGTCCCACCGGTACAGACCGGCGTCGGTGTTGCTGTTGAAGAAGCCGTCGCCGTAGCCGAGCAGATAGAAGTGACCCTTCCCATCGAACTGGAGGTCCATCGGGTTGTCGCACTCGAACGGCTTGCTCGTGTCCGGGACCCGCTGGGCGTTGAGACCGCCGCAGTCGAGCACGTCGTTGATCTTGAATACCCGGTTCTTGGAGTCCAGGCGGACCTCCTTGAGGGTGTCCCGGGTGAACTCGCCGGCGAAGACCGCGTTGTCGTAGTACGGCGGCAGCTTCGTCTGATCCGGGTTGTCCGGGTCGAAGTGGTACTTGGCCGCGCCGTGCGGGCCGACACCGCCGGTGCCCAGCTCGGGGAACAGCCGCGGGCAGGTGGTGGCGCCGGAGCCGTTGTAGTACGCGGCGCACGGCGTACCGATCGGGTTGTCCGCCCGGTTCTCGGGCGTGAACGAGTACCAGATGTCCGGGTTGGTGATCGGCGGAGCGTACTCCAGACCGGGCTCGACGGTGGGCCCGCCGTTGAGGTTCCACCTGGAGTTGTTCTGCGGTCCGCGGTTGGGGTTGTCACACTCGAACGCCTGCGCGGGACTGTCCAGCGGCGTGGAGGTGTTGAAGTTCCAGCGGTAGTACGGCAGGTCCTGGCGCACACACAGTGGCCAGCCGTAGTTCGCCGGCTTGCGCACGATCTCCATCCGGCCGGTGCCGGCAGGCCCGCGGAAGTCCTGCGGGGTCTGCGAGTCGGGCGAGTAGTCGGTGACGTAGGCCACGTCGTTCTCGTCGACCTGGATCCGGAACGGGTTGCGGAAGCCCATCGCGTAGATCTCCGGACGGGTCTTGTCCTTGCCGACCGGGAAGAGGTTGCCCGAGGGGACCGTGTAGGCCCCGCCGAACTTGTTCTGATCACCGGCGGCGATGTCGCCGTCCTTGACCGAGATGCGCAGGACCTTGCCGCGCAGGTCATTGGTGTTCTGCGCCGAGCGGCGAGCGTCGACGAACGGGGCGTTGTACTGCCCGGTCGTGGTCAGCATGTCGTTGAAGGGAGAGAAGCCTCCGGAGTTGCCGCCGCCGGACGGGGTGTCGTCGCCGGTGGTCATCCACAGGTTGTTGTGCTTGTCGAAGTCGATGTCGCCCGCGACATGGCAGCAGGCGCCGCGGTTGACCGGAACCCGCATGATCTCCTGCTCGGACCCGACATCGAGGTGCGCCGGTGTGTCCCCGGCGGCGTCGACGAACTTGAACCGGGACAGCTGGAAGTACCCGACCCAGGGATCCCAGACGGACGGCGAGGCCCCGGTCGTCGGCGCGTCCGCCGTCGGAGTCGTCTGCGTGACGACCTCACCGGTCGACAGCTTCACGTCCTTCACGGTGGGGGGCGCGTAGTAGAGGTAGACCCAGTGGTTGGTCTTGAAGTCGTTGTCGATCCCCGGCCCGTACATGCCGTCTTCGCTGTTCTGGTAGACCGGGATCTGGGCCAGCACGGTGGTCTTGTTCGACTCGGGGTCGTGCATCCGGACGCTGCCGCGGCGGTCGGTCTGGATGACCCGGTTGTCGGGAAGGACGTCGAAGCCGATCGGCTCGTTCAGGTTCGGCGGCGTCGCCACGGCCGTCTGCTGGTAGTTGGACAGCACGGTCGCGCCGCAGTCGGAGTACACCGGGTCGGCCTGGCCGGCCGCCCACTTGATCGCGCCACCGAGGTGTGAGCGCATGTCTTTCTCGCCGAAGCTGTCGGCGGTGTTTCCGAGCGCGGTGTAGAACGAGCGGCCGCCCTGCCAGTCCTTGCACCAGGTGACCGGGTGGTCGTAGCCCATCTTGCCGCCGCTGATGCCGGTGAGCGTTCCGCCCCACGGCTGCTGCTTGAAGGCGTCCTCGACGACGGTGGCGAGGACATGGCTCTTGCCTCGCACATTGGACTTGAAGTTGTACCAGTCGTCGGTGTGGGTCCAGTACTCCGGCAGCTTCTTCGACGCGTCATGGACGCGGTCGGCGACCTTGATGGTGCCGGGCTGCACACCGGTCCGGCCGGAAGCGCGGGTGCCGAGGGCGTCGGACAGGAAGGCCCAGTCGGGCTGGGCCTCGATCGCCGAGCCGATGCCGACGAAGCCGCCGCCCGCGCGGTAGTACGCCTCGAAGGCGTCCTGCTGGTCGGTGGTGAGCACGTCGCCGCTGGTGTTGAGGAAGACGACGGCGCGGTACTGCTTGAGGTGCTCTTCGTCGAACTTGCGGGCGTCGTCGGTTACTTGAACCGCGAACCGCAGCTGGTTGCCCAGCTGTCTTATGGCGCTCACACCGGCGTCGGTGACCGCCGGGTCCGCGTCCGTGGATTTCGTGAAGACCAGGACTCTGTACTGATTGCCGGAGCTCTCCGGCACCGCAGCGTCCGGTGGGGACGCTGCGGCCGGGACGGACGCCGACGCCAAACCGATGAGCATGCTGCCCACGAGTGCGAGCAGCGCGCCGAACACGGTGAGGCGGCGGCGAAAGTCAATGCGCATGGAACCTCCTCAGGGGTACGTCAGACCAACGGGCCGTCGTACGGAGACGGCCCGGCCGGGAAGGGTGCGGTATGCGCCGGAATGTGCAGAAAAAGGCGGACAGATGATCGATCGCAGCGGTGCGGGCGGGACGGGACGGCGTGACGGCAGGTGCGTGTACTACGCCGAGCTGCGCGTCAGTGCCCACCGGGATCGCTGGTGAGCGACTGGCTCGGTCCAAGTTCTTGCGCGGATCGTATAGCCGCGAATCCACCAAAGATAGAGTCTGTTACGCGAAAGTTTCGCTCAAAGGCCCAGAACTTCTGCTCAAACAAGTCAAAGTCCGCTGACGACGAGAGGAACGCCGTTGCCCAGCCGGCGATCCCCGGCGGCACGTCACCGACGTCCTGGCGATCAAGCTCGTGGCACGGGCCTGGGAGAGTGCTGCTCTCATTGCGGCCCCTCAAGGGCATGAACCTCACCGCCTCCATGGCCCGGGCCTTGGAGCACCGCGGTGCACCTGGCCTCGTGGCCCGAGTGGTCGCAGAGCTGGGGGGACTCGCCTTGAAGATTGCATACGAGCGCTGGAGCGACTTGAGCAATACCGACGAGTTCAGCGCTGTCGCCCGACAGGCCCTCAGTGAGGTACAAGCCGCCGCTTCGACCGCCGTAGGGCGCCCTGGCCGCTCGGAGTGATCGACCATGATCGTTCTCGCCGACAAGGCTGTACCGATGTTCCCCGAGGCCCTGTCCCGCGACCGCTACTTCTTCCAGCTCCCCGACCTGCCCGGCGGCCTGCGGCCCCTGCGTGGCAAGGGCGACGCGGACGGATCGTGATCAGGCCCCCGGGGCGATCTCGCGGGTGACGGAACCCATGGCGCGGGCGTTCTGGTCGCGACGCCGGGACGGCGTGTGTTCGTCAGGGTGTCCTTGGGTGCGGGTCGTTCGCCGGCCTGTCGTGCGCTGTACCGGCGGACTCGGTGTGTGAGAGTGCGGCGAGGAGCCGCAGTTTCTCGTCGCTGCCGCTGTCCTTGTCGGGGTAGTAGACGACGAGGATGACGTCGTCGATGGGGAGTTTGTCCCGGTGGAGGCGTAGTTCACCGACGACGGGGTGGTGGACCGTGGTCGTGCCTCCGTCGAGACTGCGGACGTCGTGGCGGGCCCACAGGGTGCGGAACCGCTGACTGGACAGTGCGAGTTCTCCGACGAGCTCGACGAACCGCGGGTTGTCGGTGTCGTCGCCGATGGTGGTGCGAAGGGCAGCGACGAAGTCGGCGGTGGCTTTCGTCCAGTCCTGGTGGAAGGCTTGTTCCTCGGGATCAAGGAGGAGGGAACGCAGCCGGTTCTGGCCGGGCCGCAGGCGGGGGGAGAGCGCTACGGCCATCGGGTTGGAGGCCAGGACATCGAACGCGCGCCCTTCGACGAACGCGGGGATCTGAAGGTGGGCGAGCAGCTCGTGCACCCGCGCCGGTACGTGCTCGGGCTGCTTGCGGCGCGGCACCCTGGGGCGTGCCGCCGCGAGGCCGAGCAGATACGTCCGCTCGATGTCGTCGAGTTGCAGGACGCGCGCGAGTGATTCGAGGACCTGTGGTGAGGGGTTCTTGTCACGTCCCCGTTCCAGACGCAGGTAGTAGTCGGGACTGATGCCGGCGAGCAGGGCGACTTCCTCACGGCGCAGGCCGGGCACGCGGCGGTTGCCGCCGGGCGGGAGTCCTGCCTGCGCCGGGGAGACCAGCTCACGCCGGGCACGTAGGTAGCTGCCGAGCCGGTTGCCGGATTCCTCATCCTTCATGCCGACACCGTAGTGCGGTGCGTGTGTCTCAGAGGGGGCCCTGGCAGGACCAGGGAAGACTGGGGCCTCGCCACACCCGGCGGATGCCGTCAAGACTGCGGTAGCACTGTTTTGAAAGAGACAGGGAACATCGCTGTCTGCGCCGCGGGCTTGCAAGCCGTCGGCGCCCTGGAATGAAGGGAAGATCTCGTGGATCTCTCCAACCGCACCGTTCTCATCGTCGGCGGGACCTCGGGTATCGGGCGAGAGCTGGCCCGGCGGTTCGCCGCGGCGGGCAGCACCGTGGCCGTTGGCGGCCGCAGCCCGGAGGCGCTCTCGGAACTCGCCGGGGAAGGTTTCGGCACGTTCAGCATCGACGTCACGGACACTGCCTCCGTCACATCTGTCCGTGACGCCGTGCTCGCCCGATACCCTGAGCTGGACACGGTGGTGACGATGTCGGGCGTCATGCTCCTGGAGGACCTGCGCGACCCTGCGCACTTCGAGGCGGCAGCGACGACGATCGACACTAACCTGGTCGGCACCATCCGGGTCATCGACGCCTTCACCCCGCACCTGGTCGAACGCGGCGCCGGCACCTTCATCACCGTCACCTCCGGCATCGCCTTCCTGCCGTTCCCGCCCATGCCCACCTACGCCGCCTCGAAAGCTGCGGTGCACGCCTACTCCGAGGCACTGCGCGCGCAGCTCGACGGCACCGGCGTCAGCGTTGTCGAGCTCGTCCCCCCGGCCGTCGCCACAGCAGGCCAGGAGAAGGTGAACCCGCACGCGCTGCCGCTCGACGACTTCGCCACCGAGGTCATGCAACTGCTCTCACAGGACCCCACCCCTCATGAAATCCTCGTGAAGGGCGTCCTCATGCACCGCTGGGCCGAACGCGACGGCACCTACGACGACCTCGTCGCACAGCGCTCCCAGGCCCTGGCCATGCTCCGCAGCCGCGAAGGCTGACACCTTTCCCCCGATCGGCGGCTTCCTCGCCCACCGCCCCCGGGCGTCCGACCAGCAGCCACGCGTCCTGGACATGAACCCCGACCCCGCACGGCCCCGCACCGCGGCCAGCTGGAACACGCCGTGAAATCGTATGCATCGTCCGCTCCAACGCGCACGTCACAGCGGTCTTGACATGCATTCATCGCCGACGTGAACACCGGGACTTTCTGCGAGAGTCCCGGTGATCGGGCTCGTCGCACTTCCGGTGGGAGGGCGCGGGCAGAGGTCTTTGGACCCTGACTCGTGATCCCGGCTGGGAGTTGCTCGGTTACGACTCGGTGATCGCGATGAGGGCCGCGGCGAAGGGGGCAGGTTCGAGGTCGCCCCGTACGGCGAGTTGCTGGGTGTAGCCGTGGCAGAGGGCCACGAAGGCCTCGGCGATCCGGTCCGCGTGCGCAGGCTCGTGGTCGGGCAGGAGCGCAACGACTGCCTCGCGCGTCTCCTCGAGCTGGCGGTGGACAAGAGCTGCAAGGCTCGGAGCGACGGCAGCCTCGGCGTAGATCTGGGCGACCAGTCGAGCGTGGTCCTCCTCGCGCGCCAGGGTGCGAATGTGCTGAAGGAAGTCGTGGATGGACTCGGCGGTCAGCTCGGCGGGGAACGCCTGGCTCGCTTGTTCACAGATGGCGGCGACGATCTCGTCCTTGCCCTTGAAGTACCGGTAGATCGCCCCGATGGAGAGCCCGGAGGCTTCGACGAGGTCGGTCATTGACGTCCGTGCGAAGCCGTGAGCGGCGAAGCGGGCGCGGGCGGCGTCGATGATCTGCTGACGGCGGGCGTCGAGGTGGGCTTGGCTGACCTTCGGCATAAGAGAATGACCATTCGTTTTACGTGCTAGTGTCCTCGACCGTACCCCAAACTCTGAGGAGACTTCCATGCGTTACCAGACCTTCGGACGACACAGCGGCCTGCGGGTCTCGGAGTATGTGCTGGGCACGGCCAACTTCGGCTCGGCCCCAGCCGCGGCGGGCCTGGAGGGGTCCAGGGCGATCTTCGAGTCGTTCGTGGGGGCCGGCGGGACCACCATCGACGTCTCGAACATCTACCAGGACGGTGAGGCCGAGACCGTTCTGGGCGATCTGCTGGGACGTGAGCGCGACGACTACGTTGTGATCACCAAGTACACCGGGAGCAGGAGCGCCCAGGTCCGCCCCGGCACCACGGGCAACAGCCGCAAGACCATGATCCGGTCCCTGGAGGAGAGCCTGCGGCGGTTGAGGACTGACTACGTTGACGTCTTCATGCCGCACTTCCCCGACGGCGTGACCCCGTTGCCGGAGATCCTGGCCGGCTTCGAGGACCTGATTCGGGCGGGCAAGATCCGCTACGGCGGAGTGTCGAACTTCCCGGCCTGGCGGGTAGCGGGCGCCGCCGTCAGATCGGAGCTGAGCGGGCACAGGCCGCTGGTCGGCATACAGACCGAATACAGCCTGGCCGAACGCTCCGCAGAACGAGAACTCCTCCCGATGGCCCAAGCACATGGGCTGGGCGTCGTCCTCTACTCCCCGTTGGCCGGTGGCCTGCTGACCGGGAAGTACCGTCACGGCGAGCAGGGACGACTCAGCGCACGGGCCGCGGCCGACGGTACTGCCGGCGAGGGCGGTGAGCAGCGCACCGCCGTGCTCGACGCCGTCCTCGCCGTGGCCGATGAGATTGGTACCGGCCCGGTCCAGGTCGCACTGGCCTGGCTGCGTCAGCGCGCTGCGCGGGCCCAGACCTCGATGATCCCCATCGTGGGGCCCCGCACCCCGGCCCACCTGGCGGGATACCTCGACGCCCTGAACGTCGAGCTCGACGCACACCACTACCAGCTGTTGGACGAGGTCAGCGCGATCAGGTTGGGTGCCCCTCACGAAGACGTGGCCGGCGCGCTGGCACACGGCGTCGACGGGGACCGGAGTCTCCTCGACGACCCGCTCATCCCGGTGATCTGAAACACCGGCCCAACCGCCCGCCGCGGCTGATCCCCCCTCATGGCCGAGCCGGCCGTCTCCGTCCACCGTCAATCTCGCCTGGAGTACCAGTGCCCGTCGCCAGCATCGCTGCCATCAACCTCGAATGCCCCGATCCGATCTCCCTGGCCCGTTTCTGGGCACACATGCTCAGCGGCGAGATAACAGTCGAGACACCGGGCTTCTGCGCGGTCAAGGTCGGGACGCTCCACCTCGGTGCAGTCGGTGTCGAGGACTACCAGCCACCGACCTGGCCGTCCAATGATCGCTCACAGCAGATCCACCTCGACCTCACCGTCGATGACCTCGACACCGCCGAACACGAGGCGGTCCGACTCGGTGCCACCAAGGAACATCACCAACCCAGCCCAGAACGCTCACGCGTCCTACGCGACCCGGCCGGCCACCCCTTCTGTCTACGCGCCTGACACCCCACCCGACGCAGCAGCAGCCTGAAGGCAGGCGCGCACGTTCCTCAACAAGAAGCCTTGGACGATGCCGCAACCGGTAGCAAATGCAAGTGCTGACTTCGATGCCTGCTACTGCGATCGGTGTGATCTGCTCGTTGGTCTGGACGGATGCCACGTCGTCGAGGTGAGCGAGCAACGTGGCAGACGCGGGCCGCTTCTGCGTGTGGTGGTCGAGCCAGCGCCGCGGGTCGAGGCTGCCGGACCTGCGGCGTGACGGCCGCCTACACCGCCGACTCCTGGCCGAGGGCGGACGGATCGCCGAGAAGGTCCTCACCTCGTTCCCGACCTGCCCCAGCCCCGAGATCCGCCGACTGGGCCGGACCCGGAAGCAGTGGAGGGCGGCGTTCCTGGCCTACTTCGACACCAGTCGCGCGAGCAACGGCGGCGCCGAGGCCATGAACGGGCTCATCGAACTTCATAGCCGCATCGCCCGCGGCTTCCGCAACCGCGGCAACCAGCGACTCAGAATGCTCCTCATCGGCGGAGGACTCTCAGGCCAACACTCTTCCGGAACGTGCGATACGAGTCCTGGCGAAGGCTGAGTGATCAGCGGGACAGCTCGCCCGTCACGGCGTTCCCGGCCACACCTCCGGTCCACCCCCATGCCACTCGATCACCGGAGACTCAGCAACATCCAGCTCGTCCACACCCTCCAGCCCAGCCCGCTGCAAAAACACCGTCAGATCTTGCAGGCTGAACGCGATGCCGAGTGTCTCGCCGTCCACCACCACAAGCCGACCGCCATGCTCGGACGGCGGTAACACGATTACGCGACGCTCAGCCATGACCCATCCCTCACCCAGCTCGGAAACTCCCCGACGGCCCGCACCCACAACCGTCCGTCGGCGTCAGAGGGTGTGGACGATCACGGGTGCGGGCACAACATCACCCTCGCCCAGGACCGGGGCGGGGGCACGTCCGGCTACTCCGCGGCGGGGTCCTCATGCCCATGCCTCACCGCTTCCTTGACTGCCTGCTCCAGCTCGTACCGGTTCACACCAGCTGCTGCCACGTGCTTGGTGATTGCGGCCTGCACCGCCTCGGACGCCGTACGCCACCGGCTGAGCTGCGCGTCGTACTCCCCGCCGGTGAGGCCGGCGAGCTTCGCGCGCTCCACTTCGGCGGAACGTTCCAGCTTGATTAATTCGTCGGGGATGTCAGTCACGACCGGATCCTAAGCAGACCCCCGCCCTGACGCTCGTCGACGGCCCCACTCGTACAGAACTGGGCAGCCTGGCTCAGCGCCAACCCGGACCGGCTGGCATACCGCAACCTCAACCGCCCCAACGACCCCCAGCGGTACGGGCGGCCCCTCAACCGGCCCTCGCAGTCCCGCGGCAGCTCGGTCGGCCGCGTCGCCCGCTGGTTCTGGGGCGAGCCCACCCCGCTCGGCGAGAAGCGCGCCAACCTCCACATGCCGCCCGCCCGCGACACCGCCCGCACGAGCAGCGACCTGCTGTACTCCGAGCCCCCCGCCTGGGTCGTCCGATGCCTCGCACGATCGCTTTGGTCGTGCGGGGGCGGTGCCGTCCGTCGCCGGATCCGGTGTCCGAGGGCGCGCCTTCCGATCGCCACGGCTGCTGTCTGGTGGCGGGTGGTCCTGCGGGTGCTGGTGGTGAGGGGCTTGGCCCAGTGCTGGGCGCTCCAGTGGCTGGTGCAGGCGGGTCGACGGCGATCACACCGATGCCCGCGTCCGCGCACATGCTGATCAGGTGTGCGCGGAGTTTCCCGGTCGGGATGCCGCAGACCAGTTGCCGGAAGCGCTCCTTGCGGCCGTGCTTCTCCCGGGTCTTGGAATCGGCGAAGTCCAGATCCTCGATGGTGATGGCCTGCACGCCGGTGGCCTTGGCCCAGTGGAGCAGTCGGGTGAAGGCGTGGCGGTGATCAGCAGTGCCGGACGGGTCGTAGAAGAACTGGCGGGGTTCGCCGACCGGGTTGCCGTGGGAATCGAGCCGCCAGGCGGCGAGGTGGTCGTGTTCTTGCGGGTCCAGGAGGCGTCCAGGTACCGGCGGCCACGGGTCGTGTCGCGGTGGATCCGGTAGGCGACCGTCCGCTTGCCGGCGACAGCGGTCCCTCCACTCCTCGCCCCGGTAGGGGAAGGTGACGCGGGCGTCCAGGATGTAGCGGCCGTGGCGGCTGTGGCCAGGTGCTCCAACTTCGGGCGTGGTACCCGCGTCGATGTTCACCAGGATCTTACGCGGACCCACCCGCTGAGCAGGCACCGGCAACGTCCCCTCAAGAAATCACCGGTACGCCGTCTGCGGATGCACACCCTGCGCCTTCGCCCACTCCGTCAGATTCACAACCGGACAAGGACACTCACTCCTGCATGGTCACGCTCACCCACTCGGCTTCATGGGACAGCAGCCATGAACCCTCATCGCCGGTGATCGCGGGTACGGTCACCGGTGCTTGATGCTGGTCTGGGCGGCGGGGGCGAGGGTCGGTTCGGTGACGGGGACGTCGCCGAGGGCCTGGTCGATGGCGCTCAGCAGGTCGTCGGGCAGTTTCACGCCGGAGGCGGCTGCGTTGCTGTGGACCTGTTCGGGGCGGGAGGCACCGGTGATGGCAGAGGCGACTTCGGTGCGGCGCAGGATCCAGGCGAGTGCCAGGGTGGCCGTGCTCAGCCCGGCCTCCTCGGCGATCGGGACGAGGCGCTGGACCGCCTCCAGGATGGCGTCGCTGTAGACGAGGTCCTGGGACACCGCCATGTCCGGGGAGGCGAACCGGCTCCCCTCGGGGACGGGCTGGCCGGGCTTGTACTTGCCGGTGAGGACGCCCTGGGCGAGCGGCGACCAGACGATCTGGGAGATGTCGTTGGCGGCGCAGAGGCCGAAGACCTCGGCCTCGGGGGCCCGCCAGAGCATGGAGTACTGCGGCTGGGAGGAGGCGAACAGGTCGGGGCCGGCAATGTCGATCGCGGCCTGGATCTGTTCGGGGGTCCACTCGCTGAAGCCGAGGTAGCGGGCCTTGCCCTGCTCGACGACCTTCTGGAACGCCTCGATGGTGTCCTCGATCGGCACGGACGGGTCGAAGCGGTGTGCCTGGTACAGGTCGACGTACTCGGTCCTGAGGCGGGCGAGGGAGGCGTCGATCTGCTTGGCGATCTGCGCGGGGGGAAAGGCCGTGGTCGGCCGGGTCGTCGGACATCCGGCCCCAGACCTTGGTGGCCAGGATGTAGGAGTCACGGGGGTGGGCCGAGAGGATCTCGCCCCAGGCCGTCTCGGCGGCGCCCTGCCCGTAGACGTTGGCCGTGTCGAAGAAATTGATGCCCGCGTCGAAGGCCGCTTCGGTGCAGGCGCGGGTCGCGTCCGCCTCGATGCCGCCGGAGTAGGTGAGCCAGGACCCGAGCGAGATCTCCGAGACTTCCAGGTCCGAGCTGCCCAGTTTGCGGTACCGCATGAATTGCTCCTTGCTTTCGGTTCACGGGTGTCCGGTGTCGTCTCAGCGTCGGCGTGCTGCCGGCTGCAGGACGATCTCGTCGATGCGGTTCAGGGTCTCGTGAAGGCGATGGCCATTTCGAGCAGCGTCAGCCTGGTGTCTTGGGCCAGGTGAGTGAGGGCTTCGGTCGCCTCGGCTTGCGCTGGTTCACCGGCAGGGACATGTCGAAGCGGTCGGACAGCCGTTGCCGGGCCGGTGCCGGGGTGGGCAGGTCGGTGTCCCGGCGTCAGCGGGCAGCTGTTCGGCTGAGCCGGATTCCAGCTCCTCGGCGAGCGAGTCCTGCTCTGTCAAGGACCGACGCGTCAGGACGCCTGTCCCGCCGGCCCATACCCCTCATCGATCCGGTGGGGAGCGAACACCTCGTGTCACAGATCGTTCGGCTGGCCTGTCTTGGTTGACGGCGGCGGACGCGCCGGAGCCGGCCGTGCCCGGGCAAGTCGCCGCGTTCGCACCCCCCTTATCGAAAGCCGAAGTGAGAACACCTGTGAATGACTCAGAGCAGCTTGACGACGAGGCACCGTCCACAGCACGGATCGCGACGCTCGACAGTCTTCGCGAGCATCTTCAGTGGGCGGTCGAGTTGGAGCACGCCACTCTTCCGCCCTATCTGTGCGCCCTCTACTCGCTCGACCCGTCGCGGAACCCGGACGCCGTTCAACTGGTGGGCGGCGTCTTCGTCGAAGAGATGATCCACCTGGCGCTGGCGGCGAACGTCCTCAACGCGGTCGGCGGACAGCCGCGCCTGGACGCGCCGCATCTGCTGCCGCAGCATCCGCGTCCGCTGCCCCACGGCGATCGCTCTCTCGTGATGTCGCTCGTTCCTTTCGGGCCGGAGGCACTCACCATGTTCCTCCGCCTCGAACAGCCGGCGCTGCCCGGGGCTCCCGCCGAGGGCGACGACTACGAGACCATAGGCCAGTTCTACGACGCGATCGAACAAGGACTGCGTCACCTGTGCGCCGAACTCGGCGAGCGGGAGGTCTTCTGCGGTGACCCGGCTCGCCAGGTCACCGGCGGTCCGTTCGCCCACACCGGCGGGCAGCTGACAGCAGTCACCGATCTCGGCTCGGCCCTCACGGCGCTGGAGGAGATCGTCGAGCAGGGCGAGGGCACGGCGCGCGGCGAAGTCTGGGACGGCGACCGGGACATCTTCCACCCCGACCGCGACGCGGTCTCCCACTACTACCGGTTCCAGGAGCTGAAGCTGGGCCGGCGATACAGGCGTGGTGACACACCGCAGTCCGGTCCCACGGGTGAGGCCGTCGTGGTCGACCTCGCCGGCGTCCGCCCGATGCGCCCCAATCCTCGGCTGGCGGATCACCCTCTGGGCAGTCCGATCCGCACCGCCCAGGAGGAGTTCAACCAGACGTACTGCGGGCTGCTCCATCAGTTGGAACAGGCGTTCAACGGCAGTCCGAAGATGCTCGGTGCCGCGACCGGCACGATGTACGCGCTCAAGGCACAGAGCCTGATGGAGATGCCGGACGAAGACGGCACGACGGCCGGCCCGACCTTCGAGTACGTCGCACCCGAGCTCCGCCGGTGAGCGGCGACGAACGGCGCCGGATCGTCGTGCTGGAGGACGGCCCGTACGTGGTCTACTGGCGGACCCCCTTGAAACGCAAACGCAAGATCGTGTCCGAGAACAACGATTCACTGGCCTGGGAGACGCGCGACACCATCGATACCGAGAACGTGTACGCGCTGTGCCGCTGCGGACGCTCGGGCTCGAAGCCGTTCTGCGACGGGACGCACGCCGTGATCGGGTTCGACGGTACGGAGACGGCGGATGTCCGTCCGTACGAGGAACTGCGGCACGTGCACGACGGTGTCGGCATCTCTGCCCAGCGGGTCGGCGAACTGTGCGTCCACGCCGCCTTCTGCATCGGCCGCACCAGGCCGATCGCCGAGATGCTCGCCGACACCGACGACAGCGATGTCCGTTCCGACGTGATGGGTCGGATCGGCAACTGCCCGTCCGGGTCGTACAGCTACGCCCTCCATCGCGGCGGCGACACGATCGAGCCCGACCTCCCGCAGGCGATTTCGGTCCTTGAGGAGGAGGACGGTCTGGCCGGCCCTCTATGGGTCACCGGTGGGGTGCCCGTGCACAGGGCGGACGGTCAGCCCCTGCAGACGCGGAACAGGATGGCGCTGTGCCGCTGCGGCCACTCCGGTAACAAGCCCCTCTGCGACGGAAGCCACCGAAAGATCGGGTTCCGCGACGAGCACAGCGCCTGACGGCTGCCGGGATCCTGCGGTCAGGAGACGGCCGCGGGATCCCGGCAGCCGAAATCCGGCAGACGAAAAGGACTCTCACAGGCTCATGCCTGCGAAGACCCTTCGCACCGTCGGGACGACAGGGGCAGGGGGAGTCGCGGCCGTACGGAGTGGATCTCGCGGGACTTGTGGTGTGGGCGCGGGAGTTGGCGGACGCGGTGGAGCGTGGCGGTGCGGTCGACGCCGGGGAGGTGGCGCCTCGCCTGCGTGGGCGTGAGGCGTCGTAGCGGCGGCCGGGTGGAGGTGCCGTAGGGGGTGTCAGTGGCATACGGCAGACTCGGGGGGTGCGAAGGATTCATGTCATCGGTATCGGCGCGGGTGACCCCGACCAGCTGACCC
>NZ_BMQA01000027.1 GCF_014647875.1 Streptomyces brasiliensis
CCCCGGCGAGAAACCTGTTCGACTTGCATGTTCCATGATCGGTTGAGATACGGCTTCTCACGAGCCCAGTCGAAAGGCATCGGCGCGCCCTGCGGGATCACCCAAGGATGGGGATAGCGAACGTGACAACCGGTGCAGCGCGCGACGAACGGACCGACCTCGGGGTTCGTGAGAACGCTGTAGTGGCTGGAGGGCTGAGCCGGGAGCATGTGCCCGTTCGCCGTCGTCTCCAAGCCAGGCCACTCCGGCGAGCATTGGCACGCGCGCTCTTTCGCGAACGGGTCGCCGTCGGGAGTCTTGGCCGTGCTCTTGAAGAGCTTGGCGAAGTTCTCGCGTATCGACACGGCGGCGGCATCCCCTTCACTGCGCCCGACTCTCGGCCCCCAGACAGTAACCGAGGTCGGCGGACTCTCTGGACACAGAGTTTGAGATCTGGCCTCATCCTTATCAGGTCGATCATGAGGGTACGTCGCTGCGGCTCAGCCCGTGCCGTGCCAGGACGCGTCGTGCGTCGAGATACGAGGTAAGCCGCTCCCGTTCGCCCCTGTTGGTGTCAGGCACTGGTGTCAGGTACGGGATGAACCTTGACAGGATGCAGCTGCTGGTTGAACGCCAGCGCCGGTCGCGTCCCTTACGGTACTTCGCTGCTGTACAACGCTCGTGCTGCCGACGGCGCCGTGAGTCGAATTGAACGACAGAGAGACGGGAGCGCGCATGCAGCAAGACCCAGTGCTGGCCATCGGGGGTGCCTGGTTCCTCATCGAGGGCCTGATACTTACCTTCAACCCCCTGGGTTTGGCGGAGAAGTACGTCAAGTTCACAAAACGCCTGGGTGGCCCACGTATCACGGTCAGTGAGCGTTACCTCGCCCGCAGGCTGGGAACGGTGTTTGCCCCTGTCGGCTGCGGGATGCTCGTTGTGTGGGTGTTGCCGACACTGGGGGTGGACAAGAGCGCGCTCGCGCCCCTGATTCCCCTGGCGGGCCTGTGCCTCTTCGTCCTCGTCGGCTCCACGATCTACCTGATTTACCGGGCTTCGTCACGTGGTGATGAGCAGCGCCTCGGGTCTCGACCATAGAAGCGGGCGGGGCCCTTCGTCGCGTCGAACGACTCTAGGAGCCCAACCCCCGGGGAAAGGGTCAGCCGACGATCCCGCGTCACTTGTTCCTCAACTCTGCTTCACTGATCGGCATCTGCGCCGGTACCCGAAGCACAGTCTCTGAGCAGGGGAAGAGCCGTCGTCGACTGTCGTCATCTGTCATCGTTGAGCAGCCCCGCACGGCCCAGAGGCGGCCCGAGCGGGGGTGTCACGGTGCGCCCTCGATGCGAACTAAGGGCGCGACGGTCACTGAGGATGGCTGGCATATCCGAGGACAAGCAGGCGAGGTTTTGTCATGTGGGTAGACCTTCTTCTCCGTGCCACAGGTTGGGACGCGCGGGACGTCGCGCAGCCCTGGGCGGAGATCGAAGCGGAACTGGGGACCGAACTTCCCAGTGACTACAAGTAGTTGTGTCAGGCATTCGGTGTCGGCGAGTTCTCGCAGGTGGTGTCGGTGCTGTGCTCTGGTGAGACCCGCGTGGCGGATCTGCTGAGGACGTGGCGTCTGGAACTGTCGCATGACGACAGTTCGGACGGCCCGTGGGCGCCCTACCGGATCCATCAGCCGGGAACGACCGGGGGCCTGATTCCATGGGGAATCTCACGTACGGCTGAGCACTTCTACTGGCAGGTCACGGACGGCCCGGTGGACGCATGGCCGGTCCTCGCCATGCAGGTGGATTACGAGGATGGATGGCACCGTTACGAGATGACCGCCACGGAGTTCCTGTACCGGATCCTCACCGATCCGGAGTTCCAGCCCTATTCCGTGGCACAGTTCCCAGCTGGACTGTCCTTCGAGCCTGGCTGAACGGCCGGTGAGCGGAGAGGAGGGATTTGCGGTGATTGCAGTCCATGGCGCCCCCTTGCTGCGCACTGTACAGAGCGGTCGGCGTAGCGACTTTGGCCGGGAGCTGCTTTGGCGCGAGTGATCATGGCCCCGTAAGCTTCCGGCGCGTCGGGCAGTCTGTGGACCTGCCCGGTAAAGCACGACGTTGGGGCCATGATCTTCGAGGCTCGCGCCAAAGTGGCTCCGTAAAGCCGTGGAACCGACCGCCCCAGCCACGACGTGTCTGACCTCATGCTCCGTGTGCCTGCCTCTTGGGCGGGAGCGGGCGGCCGCCGGTGCCGAGTGGGGCGGAGACATGAGCGCGGGCGCCGCCGGCCGCCCGCTCCCGCCCGGAGGAGCGAAGCGACGACGGGTGCTTGATGACGTAGGGAAGGTTCTACCGCGCCGGGATTTGGCGCTCATGTCTTGTCTCGGTTGACGCTTGACGTTGTGGCTTCGCCTGCCGAGCACACCGCCGAGCAGATGGTCAGCAGCGTCGGCGGCTTCATGGTCGCTGGACAACGCATCCAGCTCGGCCGCGGCTATGCCCACCAGGTCGTCCCCGCCCACCTGCGCGAGGACGTGTGATCCGCGTCTTCCACGGCACAGAGCTGATGACCACCGTTCCCCGCGGGACCGTGAAGGAGGTGGTGGTCCGCAAGTCCGGCGAACACAACCACCGGAAGATCGTGTGACTGCCGCGTCAGGAAGGCTCGGACGGCTCCGCGGACGGCCATTTGGCCAGCCGGGCGCGGGCCTCCTGCGCAATGACCGGCCACGGGTCATCAATCAAACGCGCCACTGCCGACCGCGGTGAGCGTGGATGGCCCGCAACGAGCCTCCGCACAGAGTCATGCGGATCGTCGACCAGCTGTTCCAGCAGCTCAGGCGGGCAGTTGCGCTTGCTGGCCACCCGGTCTCGGACCCGCCAGTCGGAATCCTTGATCAGCTCGGCCAGAATCTCCAGCGGCACCGTTCTGTTATGCGCGGCCCAAAAACGCATGTCGGGATGGTTGTGCACCAGGTCCCACCAGACTGCCAGCGGCATGGTTGCCCCCGCCGAGCGGTTGTATTCCATCGGTTCGTCGCTCTCCCGCAGCCGGATGAACTCCTCCACGGAGGTGATGGCAGGGAAACGGTCCTTCATGGCAGCCAGTAAGCCACGATGTCTAGAACAGACGTCAAGCATCACCTGACGCCGAACCGTCAAGCCTCACCCGTCATCCGACAGGGATTTGGTGCCCACAGTCGTGACTCCGCGCTGAGGAGCGCTCTCGCCAAGCACGGGTACGCCGGCGGGCAGATGCAGGCGTGCTCCCTACGGAAGCGGTTCTCGTTGCCCATGTGCCCACCGCCGCCGGCGGCGGTTCTGCTCACGGCAGCGCCTCTTGCAGGAGCGTCTACGGGTGCACCAGTAGGCGCTGTCCGGGAGAGAGGTTTCAAGATCTTCTCCCAGATTTCTCCCAAGAGACCCTGGAAACCACTCAGGGGCCTGACCCGCGATGCGGATCAGGCCCCTGACCTGGTGTTTCACTGTCGGGGTGGCGGGATTTGAACCCACGACCTCTTCGTCCCGAACGCGATGAGACCCCTACGTGACCCTGCTTCGGGGTCATTGACCTGCTCGTTCGGCTCCGGGACTGTCCATTACTGTCCGAGGCGGTCTTGGTGCGGCTGCCTCGTTTGGCCCCCTGTTTGGCCCCCGACGGGCACCTGTCACCCGCTAGTTGTGGCAGGCCACGGGCGGCGTGTGCGGCCGGAGGCATTCTCCCTGCGGATCGAAACAGATGAGTCCGTGCTCGCGAGCCAGCGCAGCGGCGTACTCGGACACTTCCTCGGCCTTGCCATAGGACAGGAGCAGGTACACGATCGGGCCCGATGCCTCCTCGATGACCGGTGGTGACGCCCATACGACACTGCGGTCGATGTCGTCTGGGTATCGCGCGACGAGCGCTTCCACGTAGGCCACGATGCGTGGCGCCGGAGGCACGACGATATCGTCCGACTCCAGGTAGCGCTCGTAGAGCTCGTCATAGGTCGAGCATGCTTGGTCGTTGTCGAGTGGGCGGTCGCCCTCCCACACAGCAAGGTCATAGCTCACAAGCGCATCGTCGCAGGCGGCAGTTCCGCCAGCGCCAGCAGGCCCTGAGATCGAACCTTCATCAAGTGATCCGTAAGAGAGCTCCTAGTCCGCGAGGGCCAGGTAGGCCTCGTGCGCGGCGGAGGTCCTGCTGCCGTCGAGGTCCGCGGCGAGCTTGGGCGCCACGAACTCGCCCACCCATGGCGCGGTCTGGAACCGCAGGGGCGGCCGCTCCTGCGTGAGCAGGCCGAGGATCTTCCGGCCGACCTCCTCGGGCGGCTGCATGGCGCCGCCGGTACCGGAAATGATGCGCGACAACAGCTCCAACGGCTCGGGGTACGGGCTGTCGGCGATCACCTCGTTCGGCAGCAGGCGCCCGAACCGCCTGGGCGCCATCAGGTCGGTCGCCACCGGCCCCGGCTCGACGATCGTCGTGCGCACCCCGTGGCGCGCGACCGCGGGAGCGAGGGACTCCACCGCGCCCTCGAGGGCGAACTTCGACGCGGCGTAGGCGTCGTTGAAGGGCGCCCCGATCACACCGTTCGCGCTGGTCGTCACGACCAGGCGGCCGCGGCTGGCCCGCAGGTGCGGCAGCGCGGCCTTGATCACGGCGAGGTTGCCGAAGAAGTTGCGCTCCATGACGTAGCGGAACCCCTCCATGGTGATCTGTTCGGCCGTGCCGAGTGCGTAGATGCCGCCCGCCTGGGCGGCGACCGCGTCGATGCGACCATGAGCCCGTGCAACGTCGCTGAAGACCTCGGCCACCTCGACGTGGTCGGTGAGCTCCAGGTGCCGCACCTCCAGGTCCGCGCCGCGCTCGGCTGCCGCCTGCCGCAGCGACTCCATCCGCTGAGGATCGCGCCCTGTCGCCACCACCTCGTACCCGGCACCGGCCGCCTCGAGGGCGAGCGCCCTCCCCATGCCCGACGTGGCGCCCGTGACGACGAGCACCTTCTTGTCGACGATGTTGCTCATGGCGTTGCCCACTTCCACTTAACGAACGGTCTGTGCGTTATCGACGTTAGCCGCGGTCGCAAGACGCTGTCAACGCACAGGTTGTGCGTTACGGTGGGGGGTATGAGCAAGCAGTCGTTTCAGCGGGCGCGCTCGACCGAGAGCAAGCAGCAGCGGGCGGACTCGCTGGTCCGCGCCGCCCGGGAGCTGGCCCTGGAGTCCGGCGTCCGTTCGGTCACGCTCACCGCCGTCGCCGAGAGGGCGGGGGTGCACCACTCCGCCGTTCGGCGCTACTTCGACTCGCACAAGGACGTCCTGCTGCGCCTGGCCGCGCAGGGCTGGGACCGGTGGGCAGACGCCGTCTGCGAACGCCTGCACGAGGGGCCGGTCTCGCCCGGTCGGCTCGCCGAGACGCTCACGGACACCCTGGCGGCTGACCCGCTGCTGTGCGACCTGTTCGCGAACGTGCCTCTCCACCTGGAGCCGGACGTCGAGGTGGACAACGTGATCGCCTTCAAGCGGTCAAGCCGCGGCGCCATCGACCGGATGCACGGCGCGATCGCGGCCGCCACGACCGGGTTCGACGATGCCGCGGCGTTCGACGCCATCACCGCGACCAACGCCTTGGCCGCCACGCTGTGGCAGGTCAGCCACCCCGGCGCGCCCCTCGCGGCGGCACTACGGAAAGACCCCGAGCTGATGTACCTGGGCACCGAGAAGTTCGAGCAGACGCTCGCCCGTCTGCTCACAGCCACGTTCACAGGGCTGGCGGCACGCTGAGAACCGACCGACCGTCGGACGCGGGATACGTACATGCCCGCGATCTGCGGCTTGTTCCCTCGACGTAACGGGCGATGGTGGCAATGCCTTCGCGCGTCGTCATGGCGGAGAGCGCTGTCACCGCAGACCAACCTCGGGCTTTCACGTAGGCAGCCGTCTGAGGGTTGATCAAATACGCGGAGAGCGCCTGCCGGCGTGGGCAGGATGCGATCAAGTGGCTATGGCGTCGTTCTTTGGCTCCGGCATGCTGGCTCCAACCGGCCCCGGTTGGTGAAGATCCTTTGTCATCAGGACGTCTTGAAGTGGCACCGGGAATTGGTGTTCGCAGGTACCACTCGGTGGGCTTCCTTGGCCTCAGGATGAAGACCGTGTCCTACCCGGAGAGCAGCGATTGTCAGCGTTGCCCGGCGTCGAGGGTAACGAGGCCGCCACGGACGGCAGCAGCTGTCTTGTCGAGCTGGTCTCGCCCCTGCACGCACCAGTCGGCTTCGATGCGATACGGGTCACCTGTAAAGCGGGGGAAGACATGCAGGTGAACGTGGAAAACTTCCTGGAAGGCTGCTTCGCCGTCCGCAAGGAACAAGTTGACGCCCTCGCATCGCAAGCCTGATCGGCGCAGTGCGCGTCCGAGCTTATGCGCCACTTTCCAGACCTGGACGCCGACGTCCTCCCTGTACGCGGAGCGCAACACCGTGGAACGGTGCATCAACCGACTGCGGAACTGGCGCGGCATCGCGTTCCGCTTCGACAAGACCCCAGCAAGCTACGAGGCCGGACTGTATTTGTGCGGCGCGATGCTCTGGCTCCGCAGCATCACACCGCATTCATGATTCGGACTCCAGACAGGACCTAGTCCGTCGTAGACGGCGTATTTGGTACCGAGTCGCCACTTCGAGGGCCTGGGACGGTCGCTTCTGGTTCCTCGCCCTCGACCTCATCATCCGGCAGCAGGACTGTTGGGGTCGCATGCGCGTGCTTGCGCACTAGGTACTCCAACGCATGCTCATCTGTGGACTGGTAGTCGAGCCTGTCCCGGTAGAAGTGGAGTCGCTGCTTACACTCCTGGATGACTTCACTCCACTCGCGGACCCACAATCTAGCGTTAGAGCCTATCGCGCTAGCTTGGCCAGGAGGCAGATGAGGCTGTCGGGTGAGACTCCGCAGGACGTCATCCATGGAATTTCCGATAAGCCAGAAATCCCAGTTGGCCTCAGTGCTGCGAAAGCGTTCGTCCGCAATGACAGTGGTTGCATATTTTACGAGCTGAGCATACTCGACCATCCCGAGCTTTACGTTAGGACGCTTGAGTTCCACTACCAAGTGATGGGGCTTCTGCACCCAAACTGTGGTTTTGGAGAGCATAAGGTCGACTCTCCCTGCATGCCCATCGAGAAGGCGCACATTAGTATCCTCGGGCTCAGGAACTCTTAGAATGGACAAATGCTTTCGGAGAACCTCCGACAGGCCCCGCTCGCTGACCATGAGGGAATATTCTTCGCCAAAGACCCAGGCTTCGTTCTCCAGAATCTTATGCAATTGATCCCGTTCTCTCGTCACCTTCCTTGCCTCGGTGTCGAAGAGCAGTATCTCCAGGGCGCGGAGGAAATCAAGTCGGTCAGTCACTGCCGTAGATGTACGGATCAGTGAGGTCAGGCTTGTGCGCTGCAAGAGGAGTCCAAGCTCCTCCTTTTCCTGGCGAGTCAGGGAGAAGAAGCGCTCAAGGATCTCCGGCGTCTGATCCGGCTTGGCAGCCAGCGTCTCCTTCAGGAGACCCAGCGTCGCCCTTCTAGCGTTACGAGCTTTTGGGATATGTTTGGCGATAGTCGTGGCTACTGTGTCGAAGGCTTCCCGTTCAGTAACCTCTGTAGGTTCGGTAGCCTCCCCTTCATACGGGTAGACCCGTTCCTTCTGCCACTCCAAGACCTGTTCACGACGACGGTCATCCACCCTGCTCCGGAAGTGCTCGCGCAGACGCCCTCTGGCCCGCTCCACCACCGCCGAGGCTGGAGAATCCTCGTCCCAATCCACCAACGCAAGGTCTTGCGGTCGGTCTTCAAAGCCCTTCCATGACAGATAAGCCGTGAAATTAAAGCCCGGCGCCTGAATCTCGGGGCGTAGCTTCACTAGTGGCATCCGCCTAGAATCACACAACGCAAGCTCGCGCGTTACGCCTTTACGCCACTCTATTACTCGCAGTTCAGGAGCAGGGAACTCGTCAACTTGGTCAAGCATGTAGATAGCGGAGTGAACTTGCACTTGGCCAGGATCCACTCGGATGCCATCATAGGTGATTGATGAATCCGGGTACGTTTCAAGATACAGGGCGAACTCGGTAGTCAGCGCCGAGATCACCCTAGGAGTATTCAGCAAACGGTCCAGATGAGGAACTGCTCCCCAAGCCTCAACAGTGGTACCGGGTTCCTCGACAGTAGACCCCATCGTGTCAATGCGATAGTTGCGCATTGCTGAACGGTCGGCCTCAATAACTGTCTTCACCTTGCCATCGACACCCTTGCCGATCGTGACCCAGCGAACATGAACGCCAAGGGCAAAGGCGCGAACCCGCCCTTGCCCATTTCTGCCGTGCATCGCTCGACCCTTTTCGGTGGAAACTAATGCAGTCTTCTTCCATGAGCCACCCAACTTGTCAAAGTAGGATGGGACGGATTCCGAAGGCATCCCATGGCCGTCGTCTGACACGATCACTTTGCCGACGCCGTCGAGCTCGTTCCGTTCGATTAATACTGTGACATTCGTTGCGTCCGCATCGAGTGCGTTCCAAATTAGCTCAATGACCGCGCCTACCGGATCGTTCAGTTTGGCTACGCCTTCGACATGGTCCTGCTCGACCCTCAGCGTGATGCTCCCCATGGCCCCTCCCCTGACAGCACCGAGCGGCGCGATCACCGCGACGACTACTGTCAGTATCGGCATCATGACGGCTTTTGTGAACACCGCGATCACCGTTGCGCATCGGCGAGTGCTCGGTGCCGTCGAAGTCTGTTCGAGCCCTCAGTACCTCCGCCAACCGCCCACCGGTCGCGTAGCGTCGCGGTGTGCTGGCACTTTTCGACCTCGACAACACCCTGATCGACCGACGTGAAGGACTAGCGGACTGGGCTCGCGGGTTCGTCCGCTCGCGACGCCTGCCCGCAGGGGCGGAGTCGGCCATCTGTGAGCGACTACGGGAGCGGGCTTACCCGTCGGACTTCGTGCACCTGCGGGCGGTGCTCGGGTTGAACGACGACCCGGGGGACCTGTGGCGCGAGTACGTCGAAGGCGTTGCGCGTTCAGTTCGCTGCTTCCCGGGGGTGCGGAAAGGCCTTGAAGCGCTGCGAGATGAGGGGTGGACCCTCGGCATCGCGACGAACGGTGCGGGGGACATTCAGCGGGCCAAGCTCACCGCGATCGGGCTCGCGCCACTCTTCCATGGGATCGCCGTCTCGGAAGAGATCGGAGTCAGGAAGCCGGCGTACGAGCACTTCGAGGCTGCGGCGGAGCTGTGTGGCACTCCGCTTCACACCGGAGGCTGGATGATCGGAGACGGCCCCGCGACGGATATGGACGGGGGCCGGGCGGCAGGGCTCCGTACGGCGTGGGTGTCCAACGGCCGAAGGTGGACCGACAGCCTCCGAGAGCCCGACATCGTGGTGCCGGGCGTCACGGAAGCCATTGAGGCGATCTTGGCGGCGGGTTAGGTGGGCTCGTGCTCGCCGTCACGGTGTAGATGCTCAAGTGCCTTGAGGATGCTCAGGGATGAATCCCTGTCGTCATCCCATCGGCTCATGACCGCGGCAGACGCCTGCGCCAGATCAGCGGGGAGCCCGACTTCCCGCAAGGCGTCGGCGACCTCACCCATTTCGGGCCCCCATCGCCATGATCGCGCGGCCACCTTCGGAATGTAGGCCGTCTCGGCTAGGTAGCTGGTAGCGCGCCCCCGTGCGATGTCGAGTAGCTCTTCCTCTACTCCGTAGTCTCTGGCGAGGGCGTACGAGACTGCGGCGAGGACGCGGCTCGCCTTCTGGTAGCTGCTGTACGACAGCTTCAGCGCGGAAGCGCGGCCGATACCGCCGGCCAGGGTGCGCGCTTGTACCGCTGTGCCCGCGAACAGCAACGCCACGTGCGTCGCAGCGTCCGCCGGCCCAGACAAGTACAGGCGAGCGGACTTCGAGGCGGACGGGGGCGAGCCGATGACAGAGCCGTCGACGACAGACGCCTCAGTCCGGCCCATGATGGCGGAGACGCGCGCCATGCTGGCCGGAGAGATGGCATTGCCATCCACGTAGATCCCGTTGAACGGGTGCGCCGAGACCTCGACTGCGACGTCTTCCGCGTATGCCGGAGGGCAGATGCTGAGGATGACGTCGGCCCGCTCCGTCAGTTCGCCAATGCCACTTGCCGCGGTGAGTCCGTACCTCTGGGCCCGTTCCTTGGTCGCGAGGCTGCGGCCGGTCGGGCACCACAGAACCTCAGCTCCATTGCACCTCGCTTGTGCTGCTACCGCGGCGCCCATGCTCCCCGGGTGAAGGACTCCGACGACGGTCATCCGACCAGTCCTCGGATGTCGCGCACTTCGGCGGGTGCGTCGGCCAACCGCGCTTCGTCGATGGCCTCCGCTGCCTGAGCTACGCTGACCAGGTCAGTTCTGATGATGAGTGACCACGGTTCTGCCGCGTGGTCCAAGAGATCCTGCCGGGTCTCGTGCCAGACCTTGAGCCGGGCTTCCAAGTCCTTGTCTCCGCGGTCCTGGCAGCGCTGACGCGTCACATCCTCGGGGCACCACAGGAGCGCCCTTACCCAGTTGATCGGGTACGCCGCGACCGCGCGGACTCCGGCCACCTGGCCCATGTGAAGGACCGGGATGTGCCCAGAGTCGACGAGCGAGGAAACCTCGCCGCGGTCGATGGCGTACTCAGCGCCGTACCGGCTGTTGCGGTACAGAACCTCTCCGGCTTGCGCCAGTTCCGCGATGTGCTCGGCCGTCGTGAGCCTGTACCCCGTGGTCCGTCCGGGGCCCGCCTTGAGACGCCGAAAGAGAGCGAACTCCGTCCGTGAGTTGGACAGTTCGGCCGTGATCGTGTCTTTGCCGGAACCCGGAGGGCCGTACAGGATGACGCCCGAAGGTTTCACAGTCCGCCTCCACTCAGTACGTCGCGGGCTTCGTCGACCAGAGCCACAGCGGCACCGAGCCGGTTGTCGACGACGAAGTGCGGGCCCTGCGGGCGCATCTTCAGGTCGAGCCCTGCAACGTATTCATCCCACGCTTCCATCTTCCAAGCATCGCGCGCCGCCCCGCGGAATTCGATGTACTCGCGCATCGATTCCGGGTCGCACTCAACCCATATGGTCGCGACGGAGACGCGCTTTGAACGGCAGCGGTTTTGAAAACGCTGCATCCACTCGGCCTGAGAGAATTCGGAGATGAATGGGGCGTCAAGGATCGTGGAAATCCCGCAATCCACGTTGTCCCATGCGGCTTCCATGAGGCAGCGGTATTCGAGCGGGCGAACCTTTTCCCGGTATAGCTCCGAACTCCGGTCATGCGCCTCTCCGCCCAGTGCGATCAAGAGTTGGTCTACCAGGGGACGCGTCAGGGAGTCCTTGTCGAGGATGGGCCAGCCGGTGAGCCCGCCTAGGAACTTTGCGAACTCCGACTTGCCCGAGCCTGCAAACCCTCCGACCAAGACCACGGTAGGGCCGTCGACGCTTCCCCCTGCGGTGTGGCGACGCCACGCATCCACCACGCGATTGCGCAGTGCCTCGCTGTCCACGTCGTCGGTACCTTCACGGATGCTGCTGAGCGCTTGACGTACTGCGTCTGGCTGGTCAGGGAGCTTTCGCTCAGCGGAAGTGGGCGCCGGCACGGATTCCACAGGGGCATCCTCTCCGGGCAGGGCTTTACGGAAGCCGAGTTGTGCCTCATTGCGACGATAGAGACGGCAGTACGCCCGGCGGTAATGCGGACCGGGGTATACCGAGCCTTTCTCGTGGCCCCAGATTGTTTGGAAGTTCGCGGCAATATTGAAGCCGTGACGCTCCGCGATTTCGCGGAGCTTTTCCCCTGTGTCTTCCAGGGTGAGCCCTATTTCCTCGCGGTGCATTCGCAGGAGATCGGGTTTCCAGTCTGGGTGCTTCCGAGCCATCTGCCCCTCCTAGATAGCTAGTCGAGCCGCGAGTGTAGCGGCTCGACTAGAGCTATGGAAATTCGTGATAGCGCATGTGTAAGCGGATGTATAAAACCGCTTGGATTATCTCAAGTAGCGGGACGTGATACAGGTTTTCGCGCTGTGGCGGTGGACTTGTCCTACACCGAACACAAGGAGGTTGAGATGCTGCCCGCCGCGACCGCACAGGCCCCTTCCGTACCCGCCAAAAGGTCAGTTCTCTTCCAGGGTCACTACGCGTTGGCGCAGCTCACTAACCTCGCTCCGCAGCTTCTCGACTTCCTCGCGCAGTTCGGCCACAGCTCCGGCAGGATCGCTGATCCGGGCGGCGTGGCCGGCATCAGGTGTCAGGAAGGCTCCCTTGCCCTGGTGGCTCACTGCCAAGCCGTCTGCCTTCAGCCGATTGATGGCGGCGCGGGCGACGGTGACCGTGACCTCGTACGTCTCCTGGAGCTGCGCCAACGACGGGAGCTGTCCGGTGCTGGCGAACTCGCCATCGGCGATGCGTCGCCGCAGGTCATCGGCAACCTGCTTGTAGGCAAACGTGCCGGTCCACTCGACCATCTACACCCCAAGTCTCGTCACGATCTCTGCCTCATAGTGCCCAAGCCGCAGAGATAGAACCAGGGTCGCACGCTGCGTGTTCCGTGAAGGGACTTGACGCACTCTGCCTCACAGTGCACTCTGAGGCAGAGTTGCCAGCGCGACTCCCTCGCAAGAGGCAGAGCGCTTGAGCAACTCGCTTGACCTGTACGAACAGCGTCCGGATGCATCGCCCGGAGCAAGCGCTGTGAAGAACTCAACAGAGTGCCGACCCAGCCGCATGAACACGTGCGGTCGATGGGTGCGGGTCACCACCCCGACCGCCCATGTCGGGCCGGGTGACCCGCCCGGATCCGCCCCGCGGGGCGGTGACTGGCATTGCGTGATCTGGCATCCGCAGAACCTTCCGCGGCCGTTGCCGCGCTCCCTACCTCAGCCCTTTCGCCGGGGCGGGCGCCGTCTCTCCAAAGCCTGCGCCTGCCTCGGCTTCCTCCCGTCCCTTCACCATCAGGAGTGCACTGTGCGTACCTACATCGGCGGTCATCAGGCCGTCTCTGTCGACGACTTCGCCGAACTGGCCCTGGGCACCCCGATTGAGCTGTGGCTCGGGGTCGAGGGCGAGACGGATGAAGAGCGCGCCGCCCGTGAGGACGCTGCGCGCGACATCCTCGCCGACCACCCCGAGATGCCTGACGACCTGATCCGCATCGCGGCCGGGGTCGTCGAGACCCACCCGGAGCTGTTCGACATCGTCCCCTTGGTCCGCCCCGCCCGGCGCCGTACGCCCCGCCGGGGGGTGGCGGCATGACGACGCAGACCGATGAGCGGCCGGCCGTACCGCCGCTGACCCGCCCGGAATTGGGTTTGGCCGGTCTCGGGGCGCTCGCCGCCGCCGGGGTCGGCGCGCTGGGACTGATCTCGTCCTTCGACGCGGTCTCGGCTGCTGCGGTCCGGTGGGGTTTTGGCGAGCCGTGGATGCTGCCGGTCGGCATCGACGTGGCTATTCCGGTGTTCACCCTGGCCAACCTGCTGTTGATCCGCATGGATATGGCGCTCGCGTGGGTGCGGTTCGTGCCCTGGGCGCTCACGCTGATCACGTGCGGGCTGAACATCGCGGCTGGGAGCTCCCTGTCGGCCAAGCTCGCGCACGGCACGATGCCTCTGCTGTGGGTGGTGTTCTCCGAGATCGGCGCGCACATCTACGCCGTACGGATCGGTGCCGCGACCGGCCGGCGGATGGAGAAGGTTCGGTTCTCCCGCTGGATGCTCGCCCCGCTGTCGACGTTTGCACTGTGGCGTCGTATGACGCTGTGGGAGGTCACCTCCTACGCCGATGCGCTAGCCCTTGAGCGGGAACGACTGCTGGCCCGTGCGGACCTGCGGGAGCGCTACGGACGTGCGTGGCGGCGCAAGACCCCTCGCCGCGAACGCGTCCTTCTGCGCTTGGGCGAACTGATCCCGGCCGGGACCGCCGTCGACCTCGACCCTGGCCCCAAGCCGGAGCCAACCGCGGAAGAGCCCACCTCTTCGGTTCCGAAGGCGCCGCGGAAGCGGCCCGCCAAGAGCAAGGCCAAGACCGCGCCGCGCAGCGTGGCCGACCTGCTCACGGAGGCGCGCACGGTCACCGCCGACTGGGCCGATGGTGCGGTCAATGCCGAAGCGCTACGTAAGGCGTTGCGCTGCGGTTCTGCTCCCGCCCGGCAGGTGCGTGACGCGCTGCTCGCCGAACGGGCCGACGGCCGCACGCTGCACCCCGTCGACCGGCCCGCGGCCGACGCCGGCGAGGGGGTGGCCGCGTGAACACGCTCGCCACGATGCTGCTGTCCGCGCTGCCCCTGGCTGCCGGTTGGGTGGTGCACGTGTGGTGGCTTGGCCGCTGCCTGAACACGGCCCGGCGTGACCCGCTCACGGGGTTACGCACCCGCGACGGCTTCAGCCACCGCGCTACGGCCTTGCTGAAGGACCCGCGGGCGGTCGTCGTGCTTGCCGACGTCGACAAGTTCAAGCGCATCAACGACACCTACGGTCACGCGGCTGGGGACGCCCTGCTCAAGGCCATCGCCGACCGCCTCGTTCACCACGTCGGCCGGTCCGGGGTGGCTGGACGGCTCGGGGGCGATGAGTTCGCCGCCGTGCTGATCGATGACCACGGAACCGCCGGCGACCTGCTCGCCGTGCTGCACGGCGTGCTCGCCCGCCCGGTCGATGGCCAGGACCCGGCCGTACGCACCACAGTCTCGCTCGGCTGGGTGCGTGCCGCGGACTTCCCCGACGACGACCTGTCCGGCCTGCTGCGGCGGGCGGATGAGGCCATGTACGCGGCCAAACTGGCTCGCGCCGGCACCCGCCGCGCGGGGATCGGACGGCTATTCGCCACCCTCGCCGGACGCCGCGCCGGACGCACCGGGGCCCGCACCGACGCTCCGGTTGTGGGAGTGGCTGCCTGATGCCCTCCTACGCCAAGTGCTTCGACCCGTCCGGCGCCCGCTTCGGCATCCCCACGTATCCGTGGCGGTTCGCTCCGGACGGCTACGCCACCCGCCGCCAACTGCGGGCCGCTGGGCTGCGGCCTGGCGGGCAGCCGGTCGCCGCTCAGGTGATGCGCCGTCACCGGGGCCGTAAGTCGGGTGTCCAGGTTGCCTACCTCTACCGCGTCGACTGCGCGATGCCGGTCCGGCCGATGACGTCACGCAAGTGGGGTGCGCTCGCCCTGGCGATGCTCGCCCGCCGCACCTGCCCGCAGTGCCGCGTGATCTACAGCTACTGCATCCCGACCTCGCTCGGGATGTGCCTCCTCTGCGCCTACCCCGAGGAACAGCGCGCCGCCTGACCAGCAACGGGGCCCGGTCCCTAACCGACCAAAGCAGCGGCCGGGCCCCGCATCCCTCCACAGAGAAGGAAGCTTCAGTGAAGCACCCCGACGACAACGAATTCTTCAACCGGCTGGAAGCCGAGATGGCCGCCGACTTCACCCCCGACTCGGGAGGCGATGTGGTCGACCTCGACAAGGCCCGATCGGCCCGCTCCGAGTCGGCCGACCCGACCACCCGACCCGACGCCGACCGGTCGGCCGACTCCGGCCCCGGCGAGTCGGGCATGGAGTCGGACGACCCGACCGCGCGCGTGATGGTCGACTCTCCGACCGTGAAGGCGGCCGGGCCGGGCTACCTCGGTCGGCTGGCCGCCGCCAAGCGCCGCGACGTCATTCCCGTTTGGCTGCGGTCGATGGCTGAACTGCGCACCGCTGCCGGGTGGGTGGCCCGCCACTATGCCCACGCGGCCGGATACCACGCCTTGCGTTCCCCGGTGTACGCCGCTCGTCTGACGATGCAGGCGCCGACCGGGCTGGCCCGGTTCGTGGGTGGCACGATGCGGTGGGTTGCCGACCGCGAGGGCGAACCGGTCCGACTCGCCGCCGTGCGGCGTGAGGACGCGGCCGAGTACCTGAAGCTGTCGCGGCAGCGCGACGGCCGTGTGCGACTGCGCACCCTCATTGGCGTGCTGGGCATGTTCGTCGGCCTCGCTTCCGCGCTCGCCATCTACGTTCTTGCCCCCGACTGGCTGCAAGCCCTTTCGGTCGGTGCGGTCGTGATGGCGCTCGGGGCGGCCGGGCGCAAGGCCGATGATCCGGTTATCCACAGGGCTGTGGAAGTCCCGAAGGCGTCCAAGCTCACCTCCGACATCGTCCTGCGGGCGCTCGGGGCGCTGGGCATTCCCGCGATCAATCAGGCGCAGGCCAAGGGGCGGGACGGGTTCGAGTTCACCGCCCCGATCACCCGCGACGGGCCTGGATGGCGTGCGGAGGGCAACCTTCCCTACGGCGTCACCGTCACCGACGTCATCGAGCGCCGCGAACGTCTTGCGTCGGGTCTGCGTCGGCCGCTGGGCTGTGTGTGGCCGGAGGCCGTCTCCGACGAGCACACCGGGCGCCTGGTGCTGTGGGTCGGTGACCAGGACCTCAGGTCCGCGCCCAAGCCCGCGTGGCCGCTGTTCAAGTCCGGCACGGTCGACCTGTTCAAGGCCATCCCGTACGGCACGGACCAGCGCGGACGCTGGGTGTCGGTCACGCTCATGTTCATCGCCGGGGTGATCGGCGCGATCCCGCGCATGGGCAAGACGTTCCTCCTGCGGCTGCTGCTGCTCATCGCCGCCCTCGATCCGCGTGCGGAACTGCACACCTACGACATGAAGGGCACCGGCGACCTCGACCCGGTCGGCGAGGCCGTCTCCCACCGGCACGGCGTCGGCGAGGAAGACGAGACGATCCAGTACGCGCTGGGTGACTTCCGCGCCCTGCGCGAGGAACTGCGGCGGCGCACCAAAGTGATCCGCTCGCTGCCCCGGGACATCTGCCCCGAGTCCAAGGTGACCAGCCAGCTCGCTGACAAGCGCTCGCTCGGTCTGCACCCGATCGTGATCGGGGTGGATGAGTGCCAGGTGCTGTTCGAGCACTCCGAGCACGGCAAGGAGTTCGAGGAAATCGCCACCGACCTGGTCAAGCGCGGCCCCGCCACCGGAATCGTGCTCCTGCTCGCCACCCAGCGCCCCGACGCGAAGTCCCTGCCCACCGGCATCTCCGCGAACGCCGGGGCCCGGTGGTGCATGAAGGTCATGGGGCAGACCGAGAACGACATGGTGCTCGGCACGTCCTCCTACAAGCGCGGTGTGCGCGCCACGATGTTCGCGTGGGGGGACAAGGGCCTGCACTACTTCGTCGGTGAAGGCTCCGACGCCCGGATCGTCTACGGCTCCTTCGTCGACGCGCCCGGCGCCGTGGCCGTGGCAGCCCGCGCCCGCACCGTCCGTGAGAAGGCGGGACTCCTGTCCGGCTACGCCCTCGGAGAGGCACCCGAGGCCGTCACCGGGCCCGCCTACGACTTGCTCGCCGACGTCGTGGCCGTGGTGCCGGAGAAGGAGGAGCGGGTGTGGAACGAGCGGATCGCCGCCCGCCTCGCCGAACTCCGCCCCGACGTCTACGGCGGCTGGAAGGGCGAGAACGTCACGTCCACGCTCAAGCCGCACGGCATCAAGACCCGCGACGTCGCCGGCACCACGGAGGACGGGACCCGCACCACCCGGCGCGGGATCGTGCGTGCCGACGTCCTCAAGGCGATTGCGGAGCGTAACGAAAAGCCTGGCGCGGCATAGCCCCGGCACGGTGCTACCGGTAGCACCCGTACCTGCTACCGGTAGCACCCCCGCTAGCACCCCATCTGCACCCTCACCTGTGATCTAGCGGATAGCACGTCATCTGCGGAAACCCCCGAAAACCGCCCTGGAGGGCATCTGATGACCCCCATCGTCCTTGCTATCGCCTGCCTGATAGTCGTCACTGTCGGTTACGGCGGGCTGTGTGTGGCCTCGCCGTTCGGCGACTGCCGCAAGTGCTCCGGCATGGGCCACGCACTCAAGACCGACCGCAAAGGCCGGTTGAAGCGCGGCAAGGACTGCCGCCACTGCAAGGCGACCGGCAAGCGCATCCGCACCGGCCGCTGGCTCTACAACCGCTGGGCCCGCATCTACCGCGCCGGCGCCTGAAACGAGTGACCGGCGACCGCCCGTCATGAGACGGACCCCGCTCCTAGCTGGAGCCAGGCGGGCGCGGTCGCCGGTCTGTCGCCCCGAACTTGCCAGCACCCGGGGCGCGCAGAGCGTATCCACCCGTCCACCTCGCCCGGAAGCGAGTTTCCCTGCCGTGATCCTCAACATCTCCGCAGTGCTGCTGTTCGGCGCCGCCTCCGCCCTCGCCGTCAAGACCCGCTCCGCCGGGGGCGGCGCCGCCATCGTCCTGTTCCTGTTCGGGTTCTTCGTCGCCGGGACCGGCGCCTACGGGCCCATCCACAACCTCGTGCAGGCGTCCGCCGACGCCCTCTCCGCCCTCGGCAACTGACAGGGAAGACCGACCATGAACGAACCCACCCGCCACCCCACGGCGTACGACACAGCGGCCGTGGAAGTCCACCGCCTCGCCCCGATCATGCCCGCGCAGGCCATGCCGCTTACGGTCGTACAGCCTCAGGGCATGCCGGCCGTGACGAGCGTCGTCCTGCCCGACGGCCGCGTCGTCACTGGCTACGCCATTACCCCGACGCAGCCGGAGCCGGTCACCGCCAAGCCGCCCGTCTCCCGCGCGGCCGTGAACATCGCCCTCGGAGGCGTCGGGTTCCTCGCTGTGTGCGGCGGGCTGTTCCTGCTGACCGCGTTCATCACCGCCCTGACCGCGCTCATCACCCAACTCGTCATCCTCGCCGCCGTCATCTTCGGCGGCTTCATCGCCGTACAGGTCTTCAGCGCGAGCCGCCACCGCGGCGGGACCACGGTCAACATCCGCAAGGCCGTCATCAAGCGCAACCACTTCCACGGCTGAGGGGGACCCGGCTTGCGCTTCTACCTGACCACTCACAAACGCCACTGGGTCCGGCTGACCAAGGTGCCGCTGTTCCTGAAGTCCGAGCACTTAGTCAACGCGGTCAAGCTGGATGAGGCGCGCGGCCCGTACGCGGTGGACTCCGGCGGATTCTCGGAGCTCCAGCGCCACGGCCGATGGACGCGCACCCCGCGCCAGTACATCGAGGACCTACGCCGCATCTGGGAATGCGTCGGCCCCTACGACTGGGCTGCCCCGCAGGACTGGATGTGCGAAGACCTCATCATCCACGGCGGCACGGCAGGACCGAACGTCTTCGTCGGCACCCACCTCAGCGTGCCGGAACACATCCGCCGCACCGTCGCCAACTTCAACGAACTACGCTCCCTCGCCCCCGAGCTGCGCATAGCCCCGGTCCTTCAGGGGCGAACGGTCGCGGACTACGAACGGTGCGCGGACCTGTACGAGCACGCCGGGGTCGACCTGACCCACGAACCCACGGTCGGCCTCGGCTCGGTCTGCCGCCTCCAGTCCACCCGCGAGGGAGCGGCCATCGTGACCGCCATGGCCGCACGAGGGCTGAAGCTGCACGGCTTCGGCTTCAAGACTCTCGGCCTCGAACGGGTCGGCCACCTGCTCGCATCAGCCGATTCCGCCGCATGGAGCTATCACGCCCGCCGCAGGCCCCCGCTGCCCGGCCACACACACAAGAACTGCGCCAACTGCCTCGACTACGCCCTGCGCTGGCGTACCCGCGTCCTGGCCAGCCTCCCGCCCTGGCAACAACCCTTCCTCGACGCAGCCTGACGAAAGGAAGCCATGTTCGAGATCCGTATCATCTGCGACCCGGCCGATGCCGACCGCGTCACCACCGCGCTCAGCGGCGCGTTCGCTACCGGCACCGTACGCACCGACCCCACTCGCGACGGCGAGCGCACCCGCCTGTACGTCACTGCCGACCACCGCCCCGAGCCGGAGCCGTGGCCGACACCGGAAGAGGCGTACACCCTCGCCCCGAGCATCGTCAGCGAGATCGGATGGACCGCACGGGCGGCAGCCGACCGGCCGTTCTACGACGGGCTGAACCGTGAGTTCTGGCTCCGCAAGGCCGCACTGCTGGACCGGATCGCGCTGAGCGATGAAGCCGACAGCGTCACCAGCGACGCGGCCGACCTCGCCACCCGAGCCGCGCAGCGGCTGATGGACCTGGACAGCACGGCCGTCATCTGCGACGCGCGCCACTACGTCCGGCAGCAGTACGCCCAATGGGCCCAAAACCAGTAGCTACGCCCGAGGCGGGCGCCGTCTCTCCAAAGCCTGCGCCCGCCCCGGTACTCCCGTCCCTCCAGGAGAGCAGGAGATCTCAAGCATGACCCAACGAGCCTCATTCGGCGAGGGCCGTCCCGCCCCCGCCACTCCATCGAGCGCGGCAGGGGTGACGGCATGAACCGTCACCTCCTGTACGCCGCGCTGGACGCCGCGGAGCGGGGATGGGCCGTGCTCCCGCTTCGCCGTGGCGACAAGCGTCCGGCCCTGCACGGTGAGGACGTCTGCCCTGGCATTGGGGACTGCGCGGGCGGTCACCGTAAGTGGGAAGAGCGCGCCACCATCGACCCTGACCGCATCCGGCGCGCGTGGGGCGACCTGCCGTTCAACGTCGGCATCGCGACCGGCCCGTCCGGGCTGGTCGTCGTCGACCTTGACATGCCCAAGCGGAAGAGCAGTACGGACACGCCTAACGGCGTGACGACCTTCACGGCGCTCTGCGAGCGCGCCGGGCACGCCGTCCCCGCCACTCGCACGGTGCGGACCGCGAGCGGCGGGGTCCACCTGTACTTCGCCGCCCCGCCCGGCGTCCGGCTTGGCAATACGGCCGGACGGCTCGGCAAGCGCATCGACACCCGCGCGTGGGGCGGATACGTTGTCGCCCCCGGCAGCCTCACCCCCACGGGCGCCTACGCGGTCGTCAACGACATGCCGCCCACGCCGCTGCCAGATTGGCTGTACGCCCGCCTGGCAGCCCGTCAGTCCTTGCGGGTACTGACGGCTGCACCGTCTGCCGTTCGAGCCTCCCGCTACGCCGTAGCGGGCCTGAATGCCGAAACCGCTTCCGTACGGCAGGCTCCGGAGGGTGAGCGGAACGCCACGTTGCTCCGGGCGGCGCGAGCGCTGGGGCGGTTCATCGCGTGGGGCGACCTCCCCAGGGAGCAGGTTGAGGAGGCTCTTCAGTGGGCGGGGGAGCAGGCCGGTCTGTCGCCGCGGTCGTGTGAGGCGACCATTCGCAGCGGTTTGAACTGGTCGATTGCCCGCAACGGTCAGCGGAGGGCGGCATGAGCACCCCTCGTCGCCCCTCCCTGAAGAGCCTTCCCGTCACCCCGACCGGTCCGCGCGTCGCCGCGCAAGCCGCGCCCGGTCCGGCCGTGGGCGAGCCGAAAGGCGCCGCCGCAGGCGTCCGCACTGTTCTTCGCCCTGACCCGCACAGGAGTGACGGCCGGTACCCGGTCGCGTGGCTGCACATCAGCGCACCGCGTGGCGCCGTTCCTACCGCCACCTCGAAGTGCCTGTGCGGCAGGGACCGTAGGGCCGTCGGCCACTCGAAGGTGCTCGCCCTGATCGCCGACCACACCGCCCACCGCGACGTATGCCCGCTCCGCACCAACCAGGAAGGGAGGCAGGCGGCATGAGCACCAATCCGTCGGCACCCGCCATGGACGGCTCCGCACTGCTCGACGAGGTAGAAGTCTTCCACCGACGCTTCAACATCTTCCCCCTCGATGCCGCGTACGTCGCCGTGACGCTGTGGGACGCACACGCGCACTTGCTCGACTGCTTCGACTCCACACCGCGGCTCGCGTTCCTGTCGCCGGAGCCGGGCTCGGGCAAGTCCCGTGCGTTGGAGATCGTGGAAACTCTCGTGCCGCAACCGATGGTCGCGGTTAACGCCTCCGCCTCCGCGCTCTTCCGCGCGGTGTCCGGGATGGAGGGACGGCCGACAATCCTGTTCGACGAGATCGATACCGTCTTCGGGCCCAAGGCCGGAGAGAACGAACAGCTCCGCGGGTTCCTGAATGCCGGTCACCGGCGCTCCGGCGTCATGTGGCGCTGCGTGGGCGACGGGGCCAACCAACAGGTGCAGGAGTTCCCGTCGTTCTGCGGAGTCGCGGTCGCCGGACTCGGCTCGCTGCCGGACACGATCCTGACCCGCTCCGTCATCGTCCGCATGCGCCGCCGCGCACCGAACGAGCGGGTAGAGCCGTTCCGCCAGCGCATCCACGAGAAGGAAGGGCACGCGCTGCGCGACCGGCTCGCCGAATGGGCACAGTCCGTTCGCCACCTGGTCGACGGGGTGTTCCCGGAGCTCCCGGAGGGCATCAGCGACCGGCCCGCGGACGTATGGGAACCCCTGCTTGCCATCGCGGACGCGGCCGGCGGCACGTGGCCGGAGCGGGCCCGCGCCGCGTGCATCGAGTTGGTGAACGCGGCCAAGACCAGCGACAAGGGCAGCATCGGTATCCGTCTGCTCATGGACCTGCGCGACTACGTGTTCAACGGCATCGACCGCCTGCCCACCGTCGCCATCCTCGACAGGCTCCACAGCCTCGAAGAGGCGCCGTGGGCGGACATGAGCGGCAAGCCGCTCGATGCCCGCGGGCTGTCGCGGATGCTGCGGGAGTACATGACCGCGGACAACACCCCTATCGCGGCCCGCAACATCAAAGCCGGCGGCAGCGTCATGAAGGGCTACTACGCGAGCGATCTGAACGACGCGTGGCAGCGCTACTGCCCACCCCCCGCGGAAAGTCCGCTACTTCCGCTACCTCCGCTACCGGGCAGCTCAGAGGCGGTTTCCGGGTAGCGGCAAGCCGCTTCGCATCCGCTACCGCGACGCCCTATCCGCTACCCGCACCCCTATCCGCTACCTCGATCATGCCCCTGACCAGGGCGGTAGCGGAGGTAGCGGAAGTAGCGGACCTGACAGGAAGGGGGCCACCGCCCCCGGCCCCCTGCCGAGGAGGCACTGCCGCATGACCACCGTTGCCGAACCCGCCGAACAGCTCCTCTACCGCCCCGAGGAGGCGGCCCAGGCTCTCAGGATTGGACGCTCGACGGTCTACGAGGAGATACGCCTCGGACGACTTCAGACAGTCCGTATCGGCCGTCGGCGGCTCATCCCGCCCGAGTACATCGCGCAGTACGTCGAACTGCTCAAGAGCGAGGCAGAAGCCGCTGCTTGACCCTACCCCGTTCGTTCGTATCAACCGGGCCGCGCCATCGGGCGCGGCCCGCTCGTTTGGAGAACACCACATTGACCGAGACCCCGAATAGTGCCCGCAGGGTTGGCCACGGTGAAGACACGATCTATTGGGACGCGGCGAAGAACCGATACGTAGGCGCTGTGTCTCTCGGGTACGCCCCGAACGGAAAGCGCCGTCGACCGAAGGTGTACGGCAAGACCAAGACCGAGGTCCGCCAGAAGATCCGAGATCTGAAGAAAGAAGTGCAGTCGGGCGTCAAGACGCCGGCCAACTACACCGTGGCCGACGCGGTGAACGACTGGCTGGAACGCGGGCTCAAGGGACGCGACGAGAAGGGCACCATCGGCAAGAACCGCGCGATGGCGAACAAGCACCTCCTCCCGTTCATGGGCAAGGCCAAGCTGAAGGATCTCAGCGCGGACGATGTCGACGACTGGTTGGACGGCAGGGCCGAATTCCTCGCGACGCGAAGCCTGCGTGACCTGCTCGCCATCCTGCGCCGTTCCATCGAACACGCTCAGCGCAGGGACAAGGCCGCGCGCAACGTCGCCCTGCTCGTCACCGCGCCGGAGGGGCGCCCCGGACGTCCGAGCAAGGCGCTGAACCTGGAGCAGGCGAAAGCCGTGCTCACTGCCGCACGCCCGTCACGGCTGTACGCCTATCTCGTGCTCTCGCTCCTCAGCGGCGTACGCACGGAAGAGGCGCGACCCCTTACCTGGGACCATGTGTTCCTGGATACGGCGGATGGCGTCCCGCCTCACGTGGCCGTGTGGCGCTCGGTGCGCAAGCACGGAGAGACCAAGACCAGAAAGAGCCGTCGGACCATCGCCCTGCCAATGCAGGTGGTCGCAGTCCTCGAAGAGCACAAGCGGTGGCAGAAGCAGGAGCGGGCATCGAGAGGGATGGAGTGGAGCCCGGCAGGGCGCGTCTTCACGACCCGGAGCGGTGAGCCGCTCGACGCGGCGAACGTCCGACGCGATTTCAAGGGGATCGTTAAGAGGGCCGGATTGGAGCCGGAGTGGACGCCGCGGGAGCTGCGGCACAGCTTCGTCTCGCTGCTCTCGGATCATGGCATCCCGCTAGAGCGCATAGCGCAGCTTGTCGGGCACACCAGCCAGGCGACGACGGAGGCCGTCTACCGCAAGCAGCTCCGGCCGGTCATCACTGAGGGTGCGGAGGCCATGGACGTGATCTTTGCGCGGCGACGGGAGCGGACCGAGCGCGGGGCTTGATCAGAATCCGTTGGCCCCCTGTTTGGCCCCCCAAGCACGCCAGAGGCCACCTACCAAAATTGGTAGGTGGCCTCTGACCAGCGTCGGGGTGGCGGGATTTGAACCCACGACCTCTTCGTCCCGAACGAAGCGCGCTGCCAAGCTGCGCTACACCCCGATGTCGCTGCTTGTCGCGGCGACGACGTTTACTTTAGCCCACCGGTGGCTAGAGACGAAATCCGGTTTTGCCGCGGCGGCGGATCGGGTTCGGGCGGGCGTGGTCGAGGGCCACCAGGAGGACGGCCACACCGTAGAAGGCGAGGCCCAGCAGGAGGGCGTTGGCGAGGGTGTCGCGGTAGCCCTGCTGTTCGACGTCCAGGAACGGGTAGAGGTAGCGGTCGGTCGTGCCGGGGATCAGGAGTTCGCCCCGGCCGAGGGAGAAGACCAGGTAGGCCAGGGGATAGAGGAGCCAGGCTGCTGTCTGGCGCAGGTGCAGGCGGCCCGGGGCGGTGAGTACGAGCCAGTCCACGAGCGCCGCCGCCGGGGTGACCGTGTGGAGGAGCTGGAGCACGATCCACTGGCCGTGCCAGGCCGCCGGCGGCTCCGTCGCGCCGGTCATCGAGAACGGGGGCGTCGTGTGGTCCAGCAGTACGTGGTACACCAGGCCCGTCATCGTGACGTACAGAAGTGTGGCGCCCGTCACTGAGGATGGCAGAGGGCGGCGGGCCGTCCAGGCTCGGTGGGCCGCTGCGACCATGATCACCGCGAGCAGCGCGTTGCTCTGGATGCTGAAGTAGCTCAGGATGCGGCCCGGGGAGCCCAGGAGCAGTTCGAGTGTCACGCCCGCCGTCGCCGTCAGGGTGGTCAGGAGGCGGAAGATCGCGGTCAGGGGGTGGGGAGTGGGCGCCACCACCGCCGTGGCCGGGACCGGTGAGGGCCGCAGGGGAGGCTTGCTGGGGACCGCGGGCAGGTCCGGCATGTCCCTGGGTATCGGTGCCGTCATGCCCTCACGCTAAGCAGAGTGGGCAAAACGGGCGATACGGGTGGGCCGGTTGGGTTACCCGCTCATCCGTCGGCGACCACGCCGACGCCGGTCCGGTCGAGTCGTCTCCATCTCCCTGACCGGTCGGCTCACCTCCGTCTGCCAGGCCATGCGGGAGGGGGGCGTACCCCGCCTTCCCCCCGCCGGACCCCTACTCCCGCCCCACCAACGTCAGCAGCGTCGCCTCCGGTGGGCACGCGAACCGTACCGGTGTGTAGCGGCTCGTGCCGCAGCCCGCGGAGACGTGGAGGTACGACGTCCTGCCCTCCGCCGTGTGCGTGGACAGGCCCTTCACGCGGTCGGTGTCGAGGTCGCAGTTGGTGACCAGGGCGCCGTAGAAGGGGATGCAGAGCTGACCGCCGTGGGTGTGGCCGGCCAGGATCAGGGGGTAGTCGTCGGCCGTGTACGCGTCGAGGACGCGCAGGTACGGCGCGTGCACCACGCCCATCGAGAAGTCGGACGTGCTCGAGGGGCCGCCGGCCACCTGCGCGTACCGGTCGCGCTTGATGTGCGGGTCGTCCAGGCCGGTCAGCTCCACCGAGATGCCCTCGATCTTCAGCGTGCCCCGGGTGTTGGTCAGGTTCAGCCAGCCCGCCGCGTCGAAGCCGTCCCGCAGGTCCTCCCACGGGTTGTGGATCGCGCCGACCACCGGCGGGTTGCCGTTCAGGCCGTAACGACCGCTGGCCTTCTCCAGCAAGTAGCGTGCGGGGTTGCGGAGTTTGGGGCCGTAGTAGTCGTTGGAGCCGAAGACGTACGCGCCCGGGAACTCCGTCAGCGGGCCCAGCGCGTCCAGGACCTCCGGGACGCCCTCCGGGTCGGACAGGTTGTCCCCGGTGTTGATCACGAAGTCGGGGCGCAGACCCGCCAGGGAGCGCAGCCAGCGCTGCTTCTTGCGCTGGCCGCTCACCATGTGGATATCGGAGACCTGGAGCACGCGCAGGGGCCGCATGCCCGCGGGGAGGACCGGAATCGTCACCCGCCGCAGACGGAAGGAGCGGACCTCGAAACCCGCCGCATACACCAGACCGGCGGTGCCGGCCGCCACGATTCCCAGGGGTACTCCGTATCGCGCGCGCATACGACCATCGTGTCAGACCTCCGGCCCGCCCAGTCACCGGCCACCGCTTGATCGACCGGCCCGCGTGCCGTTCGATCAAGGGACCCGCAGGCGGAAGCCCGGGCTGAATCACAGGACGGAGCTCGGGCCAAATCAAGGGGCGTCGGGGCTCGCACACCTGCGACAATCGACGGCATGACCACCATGCTCAAGTCGAAGCTTCACGACGACCTCAACGCCGCGATCAAGGAGCGCGACGAACTCCGCTCCTCGACGCTCCGGCTCACGCTCGCCGCGATCACCAAGGAGGAGGTCGCGGGCAAGGAGAAGCGCGAGCTCTCCGACGACGAGGTCCTCAAGGTGATCACCAAGGAGGCGAAGAAGCGCCGGGAAGCGGCCGATGCTTTCGCTCAGGGTGGTCGTCCGGAGCAGGCCGAGCGGGAGAAGGCGGAGGGCGAGGTGCTCGCCGCGTACCTGCCCAAGCAGCTCTCGGACGATGAGCTGAACGCGATCGTGGCGCAGGCCGTCGAGGAGGCCAAGGCGGCCGGCGCCGAGGGGCCGCGGGCCATGGGCGCCGTGATGAAGATCGTGAACCCCAAGGTGGCCGGCCAGGCCGAGGGCGGCCGCGTCGCGGCGGCGGTCAAGAAACTCCTTCAGGGCTGAGCGGCCCGGACTGCCGTACTGAGCAGCTCGGATTCCGGATACGGCAACGGGGCCGCACCCTCCTCCAAGGGTGCGGCCCCGCCGCGTAAGTCAAGGTGCGGCCCGCCGTACGGCCCCGGCCGGCTCAGCACTCCACCGAGCAGCCGCGGTCAAGGCTCAGTGACCGCCTCCGTTCCCCCGCCCGTTCGTCCCGCCGTTCGTCTGTCCCTGGACGAAGCCGCCCGGGAACGAGAACGACGGCGTCGGGATGCCTCCGCCCGTCGCGCCCCCGATCACGCCGCCGTTGTCGTTGCCCCCGTCGTTGCCCCTGTCGTGCTCGTCGTCCTTGTCCTTCTCGGGGTCGGGGATGTCGACGAGGTTGAAATCGAGGGCGGGCTTGCCCTGCAGCGCGCCGGTCATCATGTCCCGCCAGATCGGTCCGGGGACCTCACCGCCGTAGACCTTGGCGTGCGGGACGCCGCCGATGGTGATGTTGACCATCTGGCGATCGTGCGCCGGGTCGCCGACCCAGACCGCGCCCGCCATGTTCGGCGTGTAGCCGACGAACCAGGCGGCGTAGCGGTAGTCCGTCGTACCGGTCTTGCCGGCGCTCGGGCGGCTGCCCAGGCCGGCCTCCTGGCCCGTACCGTCCTCGACCACTCCCTTCAGCAGTGTGCTGACGGTGTCCGCGGTGTTCTCCGACATCGCCCGCGCGCAGGTCGACTTCGGCACCTCCAGGGACTTCTTCTCGCTGCCGACGGTCTGGGTGATCGACTCGATGGCGACCGGCGTGCAGTACATGCCGCGCGAGGCGAAGGTGGCGTAGGCGTTCGCCATCGTCAGCGGGGACATCTCCTGGGTGCCGAGCGCGATGGACGGGGCCTGGTCGATCTTGCGGCCGTCCGCGCGTTCCACGCCCATCCTCTGCGCCATCGTGGTGACCGGGCAGATACCGATGTCTGTTATCAGCTGCACGTAGTAGGTGTTGACCGACTTGGCGGTCGCCTCCTTCATGCCGTACGGCCCCTGCTCTTCCTTGTTCTCGTTCGTCAGCTTGTCGTGCTTGGTGTTCTGCCAGATCTTGCCGTCACACGCGGAGACCTGGTTCGGGTAGGGCATCTCGTACGGCGACGGGTACTCCTGCGTCGGCGGCTTGCCGCCCTCGATGGCGGCCGCCGCCACGATCGGCTTGAACGTCGAACCGGGCTGGTAGCCCACGCCGCCGCCCATGTCCTTGTCCACGGACAGGTTGATCTGCGTCTCGTCCTTGCCGAAGCCGTACGGACGGGACTGGCCCATGGCGAGGATCTTGCCGGTGCCGGGCTCGACGATGGTCGCCGCGGTCGCCACGGCGTCGCTCTTGTACACGTGCTGCTTTATCGACGCCTGGACCGATTGCTGCGCCTGTGGGTCGAGCGTCGTACGGATCGTCAGACCGCCCTGGTTCCAGACCTTCGCGCGGGCCTCGCGGGTCTTGCCGAAGACCGGGTTGTTGAGGAACACCTCGCGCACGTAGTCGCAGAAGAAGCCGGCGCCCGAGACGGCCGTGATGCAGCCGTTCTTCGGCTGGCTGGGGTGCAGGCCGAGCGGCGCCTTCATCGCCGTGTCGGCCTCCTGCCGGGAGATGTCGCCGACCTCGGCCATGCGCGCGATCACGGTGTTGCGGCGCTTGGTGGCCTCGGCCTCGTCGTTGACCGGGTCGTACCGGCTCGGCGACTGGACGATGCCGGCCAGCAGGGCGGCCTCGGGGAGCGTGAGGTCCTTGGCGTGCTTGGAGAAGTACCGCTGGGAGGCGGCCTCGACGCCGTAGGCCTGTTCGCCGAAGAACGTGATGTTCAGGTAGTTCTCGAGGATCTTCTTCTTGCCGAGCTTCTCCTCGATCTGGATCGCGTACTTCAGCTCGCGGATCTTGCGGCCCAGAGTCTGCTGCGTGGCCTGCGCGACCTTGGTCGGGTCGTCGCCGGCCTCCTCGATGAAGTAGTTCTTCACCAGTTGCTGGGTGAGCGTCGAGGCGCCCTGGGAGACCCCGCCGCTCTGCGCGTTCTTGTTCAGGGCGCGTAGGACGCCCTTCAGGTCGATCGCGCCGTGCTGGTAGAAGCGGGAGTCCTCGATGGCGACGATCGCCTTCTGCATGTACGGCGAGATCTCCTTGAGGTCCACCACCGTGCGGTCGCGGGAGTAGACGGTGGCGATCTGGCCGCCCTTGTTGTCCAGGATCGTGGTCCGCTGGCTCAGTTGCGGGCTCTTCAGGTTCGCCGGGATGTCGTCGAAGCCCTGGACCGAGCCCTTGGCCGCGAGTCCGAGCACGCCGGCCGCGGGCAGGGCGATGCCTGCCATGACGGCTCCTGCGAGCACACTGACACCGAGGAACTTGGCGGCCTGCTGCGTTGGCGACAGACCACCGCCCGAGCGCTTCTTTGGCATGAGGGCAGCCTACGTTCTCATTCGCCGGACACGCGTATATGCCTTGGCCTAAGCTGCTCTCAACTGTCACAGCAGTACGGCCACGTATCAATACGTCCGGCGACCCCGAATCGTTCCGGATCTTCTCGACTTTCTTCGACGGCTGTGTCCATCGGGCATGTCGGGGTGTGTTGGTGGCGTGTCCGAATCCGCCTCGTGTGTCATCCGGCGTCCGTTGTGACGCACCACAGCTGTCCCGGTTTGCCGGGATGATCGCGTATGTCGCCAGCTCACTCCCGCGGGTGATCTGCCGTTTACCCATAGTCCGTTCGGACCATTCAAGATTGGGCCCGAAGGGGGTGTTGCGCCGTGCCCACCTTCCGTAACGTCCTCAACTGGCGGCGGTGAATATGCCGCTGCCGCCGTGGGGGAGCCTCGATTCGGGAGAGGACGGCGCCGGTATGGGCTGGGTAACCGACTGGAGTGCGCAGGCTGCCTGCCGCACTACCGATCCGGATGAACTGTTCGTGCAGGGAGCAGCGCAGAACAGGGCCAAGGCGGTGTGCACCGGATGTCCGGTACGCACGGAATGCCTGGCCGACGCGCTGGACAACCGCGTCGAGTTCGGCGTGTGGGGAGGCATGACGGAGCGCGAGCGGCGCGCACTGCTGCGCCGGCGGCCCACCGTGACCTCCTGGCGCAGACTCCTGGAGACCGCGCGTCTGGAGTACGAGCGCGGAACAGGAATCGTGCCCCTCGACAACGACGAGGTGTACGAGACCTACGCGGCGGTCAGCTGAGGGCGTCCCGCCCCCACGCCTGCGAGGGTCGGGCCCGCCGACCTCGGGTCCGCCGACGTCGTCAGGCCTGTGGCCGGCCGAGGGCGCCGGTCCTCACGCCTCGGCAGGTGTCTCGGGCAGCTCCGGCCGGTTGGCCGCGAGCCGGTCCCCGATGTCCCGCAGTCCCGCGAGGTCGTGCACATCGCCGGGCAGCGCGGCCACTTCCACCACGGCCACCTCGGGGTGGCGCGCGGTGAAGCGGTCACGCGTGCGCTGCTCGCGTGAGAGCAGCTGCATACGGTCGGCGTGCAGCCTCAGCAGACCTGCGGTGAGCTGGTCGATGTCCCGGTCCGCGCCGGGGGAGTGGCGCTCGGATGCCGGAGATTCTGAACTGTCGTCCGTGTCGGGAGAGTTACGAAGTCCAGCTTTCCCGCCCTCCTGATCCACAATGCGGGGCTCCTCAAGATTTTCCGCGGCTGCGAGCGCCCGCTCGGCCGACAGCCGGTCGGCGCCGCTGCCGTGGACCCGGTTGAGGACCAGTCCGACCAGCGGCATGTCTTCCGCGGCCAGTCGCTCCACGAAGTACGCCGCCTCGCGCAGCGCGTCCCGCTCCGGGGCGGCCACCACCAGGAACGCCGTACCGGGCGCCTGGAGCAGCTTGTACGTCGCGTCCGCGCGCGTACGGAACCCGCCGAAGGTCGTGTCCATCGCAGCCACGAACGTCTGTACGTCCTTCAGCAGTTGACCGCCGAGCAGCTTGCCCAGCGTGCCGGTCATTATCGACATCCCGACGTTGAGGAACGCCATGCCCGCGCGGCCGCCCAGCTTCGCCGGCGCCGTCAGCAGCCGGATCAGCCGCCCGTCCAGGAACGAACCGAGCCGCTTCGGCGCGTCCAGGAAGTCCAGCGCCGACCGGGACGGCGGGGTGTCGACGACGATCAGGTCCCATTCGTCCCTGGCCCGCAGCTGCCCCAGCTTCTCCATCGCCATGTACTCCTGCGTGCCCGCGAAGCCCGCCGAGAGCGACTGGTAAAAGGGGTTGGCCAGGATCGCGGCCGCCCGCTCGGGGTCCGCGTGCGCCTCGACGACCTCGTCGAAGGTGCGCTTCATGTCGAGCATCATGGCGTGCAGTTCCCCGCCCGCCCGACTCCCGCCACCGCCCTCGACCGAATCGCTGCGTGATGCCCCTCGATCCTCGGTGCCCTTCACCCGGCGTGGCACGTTGTCCAGCGAGTCGATGCCCATGGACTGGGCGAGCCGCCGGGCCGGGTCGATCGTCAGAACGACCACCTTGCGGCCCCGTTCGGCCGCTCTGAGCCCCAGGGCCGCAGCCGTCGTGGTCTTGCCCACCCCGCCCGAACCGCAGCACACCACGATCCGGGTCGTCGGGTCGTCGAGCAGCGCGTCCACGTCGAGGACGCGCGCGGGGGAGAGGCGATGGCGGGCGGCGTCCTTCGCGTGGGCCGGGTCCGGAGTCATGACATCCCCTGTTTCCGCAGCTCGGTGGCGAGTTCGTACAGGCCCGCCAGGTCCATGCCCTCGGCGAGCAGCGGCAGTTCGTGCAGCGGCAGGCCCAGCTCCCCGAGGACCGCGCGCTGCTCCTCCTCCAGCGCGTACCGCTCGGTGTACTCCGCGGCCTGGGCGAGCAGCGGGTCCACCAGTTTCTCGGCGTTGCCGCCGCGGCGCGCTCCGCCGAGGCCGGCGGCCGACAGCGACTGGGCCACGGCGGAGCGCGGCACGGTCCCTACGAGATCCAGGTCGGTCGCGTCCAGCACCTGGGGCCGCACCATGTTCACGATGACCCGGCCGACCGGCAGCCGCGCGGCGCGCAGTTCGGCGATGCCGTCCGCCGTCTCCTGGACCGGCATCTCCTCGAGCAGCGTGACCAGATGCACGGCCGTCTCGGGCGACTTCAGCACCCGCATCACGGCCTGCGCCTGATTGTGTATCGGACCGATCTTCGCCAGCCCGGCCACCTCGTCGTTGACGTTCAGGAAGCGGGTGATGCGGCCGGTGGGCGGGGCATCCATGACGACGTAGTCGTAGACGAACCGGCCCGCCTTGTCCTTGCGCCGCACCGCCTCGCACGCCTTGCCGGTCAGCAGGACGTCCCTGAGGCCCGGTGCGATGGTGGTGGCGAAGTCGATCGCGCCGAGCTTGTTCAGGGCCCGGCCGGCGCCGCCCAGCTTGTAGAACATCTGGAGGTAGTCCAGAAGGGCCAGTTCGGGATCGATGGCGAGGGCATGGACCTCACCGCCCCCGGGAGCGACGGCGATCTTCCGCTCCTCATAGGGCAGCGCCTCCGTCTCGAAGAGCTGCGCGATGCCCTGCCTGCCCTCGACCTCCACGAGGAGCGTCCGCTTCCCCTCGGTGGCGAGGGCCAACGCGAGGGCCGCGGCGACCGTCGTCTTTCCGGTCCCGCCCTTACCGCTGACGACCTGGAGCCTGCTCACGTCCTTGAGACTAACCAGTCGGCCTGCCGGCTACGCGGGAGGCTGTGGATAACAGCGGCTACAGTCGGCCACATGACCAAGTGGGAATACGCAACCGTGCCACTGCTCGTCCATGCCACGAAGCAGATTCTGGACACCTGGGGCGAGGACGGCTGGGAGCTCGTCCAGGTCGTGCCCGGGCCGAACAACCCCGAGCAGCTGGTGGCCTACCTGAAGCGGGAGAAGCAGTAATGGGCGCGGTCGAGGAGAAGCTGACCGAACTGGGCCTGACCCTGCCGGAGGTCGTGCCGCCGCTGGCCGCCTACCAGCCGGCCGTGCGGTCGGGCGTGTACGTGTACACCTCGGGCCAGCTCCCGATGGTGGACGGCAAGCTCCCCGTCACCGGCAAGGTCGGTGCGGAGGTCACCGCGGAGGAGGCCAAGGACCTGGCACGCATCTGCGCGCTGAACGCCCTGGCCGCCGTGAAGTCCGTCGCCGGCGACCTGGACCGCGTCGCGCGCGTGGTGAAGGTCACCGGATTCGTCGCCTCGGCAGCCGACTTCACCGGCCAGCCCGGCGTCGTCAACGGCGCGAGCGAACTGCTGGGCGCGGTCCTCGGCGACAAGGGCGTGCACGCGCGCAGCGCGGTGGGCGTCGCGGTGCTGCCGCTGGACGCGTCCGTGGAGGTCGAGATCCAGGTCGAGCTGGAGTCGTAGGCCGACTTCCTGGTCCCGGAGCCGAGGAACCCGTCGGGCGGATCCCTCACGATCCGCGGGGACCGGGTACCTCTCGAACATTCGCTCACATCGGGATAGCCTCCGCCCATGGCGAATGGGCAGTGGTATCCCCCGGAGTGGCCGGAACGCATCCGCGCGCTCGAGGACGGCACCCTCACACCGGTGCCCGCCCGACGCGCGGCGACCGTGCTGCTCCTGAAGGACTCGCGGGATCCCTCGGCCGGGCCCGCCGTCCACATGCTGCGCAGACGCGCCTCCATGGCCTTCGCCGGAGGCGCGTACGCATATCCCGGCGGCGGTGTCGACCCCCGCGACGACGACCACCGGATCCGCTGGGCGGGCCCCACGCGCGCGTGGTGGGCAGAGCGGCTCGGCGTCGACCGGACCGGCGCCCAGGCGATCGTCTGCGCGGCCGTCCGGGAGACGTACGAGGAGGCGGGCGTCCTGCTCGCCGGCCCCACCCCCGACTCGGTCGTCGGGGACACCACCGGCGAGGACTGGGAGGCCGACCGAGCCGCCCTGGTCGCCCGCGATCTGTCCTTCGCCGAGTTCCTGGACCGCCGCGGACTGGTGCTGCGCTCGGACCTGCTGGGTGCCTGGACCCGCTGGATCACGCCGGAGTTCGAGTCCCGCCGCTACGACACCTGGTTCTTCGTCGCCGCCCTCCCGCAGGGCCAGCGCACCCGCAACGCCTCCACGGAGGCGGACCGCACGGTGTGGATCCGGCCGCCGGAGGCCGCCGTGGCGTACGACAAGGGCGAGTTGCTGATGATGCCGCCCACCATCGCCACCCTGCGCCAGCTTTGCCCGTACGGCACCGCGGCCGAGGTGCTCGCCGCCGCGCCCGCACAGGACATGACCCCGGTCCTCGCCCGCGCCCGCTTGGAGGACGGCGAGATCGTCCTGGCCTGGCCGGGGCACGACGAGTTCACCAAGCACATACCGACCGCCGCGACCGGTGGAGGTCCCGCATGACGGACGCAGCAACCCTGCCCGGCCGCCCGCGGGGCCAGGCCGTGTCCGGTCCCGCCACCGCGCGGGCCGTCAACGTCCTGGCGCCCAACGCCTCCCCGATGACCCTGGACGGCACCAACACCTGGATCGTCGCCGAGCCGGACTCCGACCTGGCCGTGGTGATCGACCCCGGCCCCCTGGACGACGGCCATCTGCGCGCGGTCGTGGACGCGGCCGAGCGCGCCGGTCGGCGGGTCGCGCTGACCCTGCTCACCCATGGCCACGCCGATCACGCGGAGGGCGCCGCCCGCTTCGCCGAGCTGACCGGTACGAAGGTGCGCGCGCTGGACCCGGCGCTGCGGCTCGGCGACGAGGGCCTGGCCGCCGGTGACGTCGTGGCCGTCGGCGGCCTGGAGCTGCGGGTCGTACCGGCCCCCGGCCACACCGCTGACTCCCTGTGCTTCCACCTCCCTGCCGACCGGGCGATCCTCACCGGCGACACGATCCTCGGCCGCGGTACGACGGTCGTGGCGCATCCGGACGGCCGCCTCGGCGACTACCTGGACTCGCTGCGGCGGCTGAGGTCCCTGACGGTCGACGACGGCGTCCACACGGTCCTGCCGGGCCACGGGCCGGTCCTGGAGGACGCCCAGGGCGTGGTCGAGTTCTACCTCGCCCACCGGGCCCACCGTCTGGCCCAGGTGGAGACGGCCGTGGAGGACGGCTTCCGCTCCCCCGCCGACGTCGTCGCCCACGTCTACGCGGACGTGGACCGCTCCCTGTGGCCCGCGGCGGAACAGTCCGTACGGGCCCAGCTGGACTACCTGCGGGAACACGGCCTGATCTAGCAGCGGCCACCGGCTGAGTTCGACCTATTCGGGTCTCGGCGTCTTGACGCCGTGCACGCGCGCGTACTCCTCCGCCAGCCAGGGCCCGAGGTCGTCGACGTACGACCGCAGGGCGACGGGATCGCCGCTCGGCTCGTACCCGTACCCGGCCGCCGCCCGCAGCTGCTCCGCCCGCTGCGGGTAGTACGCGGCGAACGCCTCGGCCATCTCCCGCAGGTCGCTCGTCCAGCCGTTCCAGCGGGGCATGACGAGCGTGAAGGCGGTGCGGACCAGGTGCCGTGACATGAACCGCACGAGGGACCGCCTGGCCTCCTCCGAGTCCTTGGCGCCGGAGACGCGCTCCCGCCAGCGCGGGAGGAGGACCGCGAGGTCCCCGTTGGTCTCGCGGGCCAGTAGCGAGTCGGGGCGATAGCGGGGGAGGTGCTCGGCGAGGTCCTCCCCGAGCAACGGGGTGCACAGACAGGCCACGAACCAACCGAGGTCGTACGTCTCGAGGTCGCTCAGCAGCCGTGCCCGGCCGTACAGCAGGACGCCGACCCCGTCGATCTGCGGGAACTCGTCGTCGAGCGCCTCGCCCACGACACGTACCGCCTCCCGGTCGGCGGCTCCCGGTTCCGTGCACAGCGCGACCAGCAGATCCAGATCGCTGCGCGCCACGCGCGCGGTGCCGCGCGGAATCGACCCGTAGAGGTAGGCGCTGTCGAGCCGCGCTCCGAAGACGTCCAGGAGCCGGCCGCGGGCGGCAGCCACGACGGGCCGGAACTCGTGCCCGACACGCCCCAAGGAGCCCTCGCGCTCGATGTAGCCCTGGGGGTCGAGACCCGGGCGGTGAACGGCTTCTGCCATGGCATCACTGTGCCCCGGCGAAGCCGCCAGGGCAGGTGATTTACGACTGGGCCGACCGCGTGCGTCGCACGCGTGCGTGAGTCGTAACGGTCAGCGTGAGCGCTTCGCCAGTCGCTCGACGTCCAGGAGGATCACCGCGCGCGCCTCCAGACGGAGCCAGCCGCGCTGGGCGAAGTCGGCGAGGGCCTTGTTCACGGTCTCGCGGGACGCGCCGACCAGCTGGGCCAGCTCTTCCTGCGTGAGGTCGTGGACGACGTGGATGCCCTCCTCGGACTGCACGCCGAAGCGGCGGGAGAGGTCCAGCAGGGCACGCGCGACCCGGCCCGGGACGTCGGAGAAGACCAGGTCGGACATGGCGTCATTGGTCTTGCGCAGTCGGCGGGCGACGGCGCGCAGCAGTGCGGTTGCCACCTCGGGGCGGACGTTCAGCCAGGGCTGGAGGTCGCCGTGGCCCAGGCCCAGCAGCTTGACCTCGGTCAGCGCGGTGGCGGTCGCCGTGCGCGGGCCCGGGTCGAACAGCGACAGCTCACCGATCAGCTCGCCGGGGCCGACGACGGCGAGCATGTTCTCGCGGCCGTCGGGGGAGGTGCGGTGGAGCTTGACCTTGCCCTCGGTGACGACGTACAGCCGGTCGCCCGGGTCGCCCTCGTGGAACAGGGAGTCGCCACGCGCGAGTGTCACCTCACTCATGGAGGCGCGCAGTTCCGCGGACTGCTCGTCATCGAGCGCCGCGAAGAGCGGGTTGCGCCGCAGAACGTCGTCCACGAGTTCTCTCCTTGTCGACCTGCTCAGGGGATCTTGCTCCCCCTTGGTACCAGGGGACCGTGCTTCCCATTTTGCCGGACGGTCCAAACAGTGTGATCTGTCACAAGGATGCCGCACAGGTGTCCCGAGGTGAGCGGCAGGGGTCCAATTGGGGGCTGATCTTCGGGGTCCGGGGCGGATGTCGGTGCCGGGCTCTAGGCTGGCCGGGTGTCCAAATCGCCGGTGAGAGCACAGGCCAAGGGGGCTGGGTGGGTGGTTGTACGTGGTGATTCCGCTGTGGGCGAACAGGGCCCGGGTAGCGGTGACGAAAGGGTGAAACCAGCACAAAAGGTACCCGCGAAAAAGGCGTCCGCCAAGAAGACGTCGGCAAAGAAGGCAGCGGCTGTGAAGAAGGCTCCGACCAGGAAGGCGACGACTGCGAAGGCGGGGCCGGAAACCGCAACGAAGGCGGCGGCGAAGAAGGCGACGAAGGCGTCGGCCAAGACAGCCCCCGCCGCGAAGGCTGCCGTTGCGAAGGCGACCGCCAAGAAGGCCGCCGCCAAGGCCACCGCCGCGAAGATCATGCCCGCCGAGCCGCCCCGCGCCGAGTCGCACACCGCCCTCGTCCGGCGGGCCCGCCGTATCAACCGCGAGCTCGCCGAGGTCTATCCGTACGCCCATCCGGAGCTGGACTTCGAGAACCCCTTCCAGCTCCTGATCGCCACGGTGCTGTCCGCCCAGACCACCGACCTCAGGGTCAACCAGACCACCCCCGGGCTGTTCGCCAAGTACCCGACCCCCGAGGACCTGGCCGCAGCCAACCCCGAGGAGGTCGAGGAGATCCTGCGGCCCACCGGGTTCTTCCGGGCCAAGACCAAGTCGGTGATAGGGCTCTCCAAGGGCTTGGTGGAGCAGTTCGGCGGAGAGGTCCCGGGCCGGCTGGAGGACCTGGTCGAGCTGCCCGGCGTCGGCCGCAAGACCGCGTTCGTCGTGCTGGGCAACGCCTTCGGGCGGCCCGGCATCACCGTGGACACCCACTTCCAGCGGCTGGTACGGCGCTGGAAGTGGACTGCGGAGACCGACCCCGACAAGATCGAGGCGGCCGTCGGCGCGCTGTTCCCCAAGAGCGACTGGACGGACCTGTCCCACCACGTGGTCTGGCACGGCCGCCGGATCTGCCATGCCCGCAAGCCCGCCTGCGGCGCCTGCCCGATTGCCCCGCTCTGTCCTGCGTACGGCGAGGGCGAGACCGACCCGGAGAAGGCGAAGAAGCTCCTGAAGTACGAGAAGGGCGGCTTCCCGGGCCAGCGCCTCAAGCCCCCGCAGGCCTATCTCGACGCCGGTGGCAGGCCGGCGCCGCCGCTGGGGGCCGCGTGACGCGGCGGCCCAAGCCACCGGCGTGGTCAACCTGGGTTGACCGGCTGGAACGATCGCGGACCCGCGGGACGTTGGAATCGGCAGAACGGGGGTGGCCATGGCGCACAGGAGCAACACGCAGGACGGCCCGGTGACGGTCAGCAAGGAGGGCCTGCCGGGCTGGCTCGACCCGGTGGTGCACGCGGTGGAGACGGTCGAGCCGCTGCAGCTCAGCCGCTTCCTGCCGCCCGAGGACGGGGCGGGCCGGCAGTCCGCCGTGCTCATCCTGTTCGGCGACGGTCAGCGCGGCCCCGAGCTGCTGCTGATGGAGCGGGCGAGTTCCCTGCGCTCCCACGCCGGCCAGCCGTCCTTCCCCGGTGGCGCCCTCGACCCCGAGGACGGCGACCCGACGGCCGACGGGCCGCTGCGGGCCGCTCTCCGCGAGGCCGAGGAGGAGACGGGGCTCGACCCTGCCGGCGTCCAGCTCTTCGGCGTGCTGCCCAAGCTGTACATCCCGGTCAGCGGCTTCGTCGTCACGCCCGTGCTCGGCTGGTGGTGCGAGCCCAGCCCGGTCGGCGTGGTCGACCCGAACGAGACCGCCCGGGTCTTCACCGTCCCCGTGGCGGATCTCACGAACCCGGCCAACAGAGCCACGACCATCCACCCCAGCGGCCACCAAGGTCCGGCATTTCTGGTCGAATCGGCCCTTGTGTGGGGTTTCACGGCGGGCATCATCGACCGCCTGCTGCACTACGCGGGCTGGGAGCGCCCCTGGGACCGGGAGAACCAGGTCTCACTCGACTGGCGTGCATGACAGGGTGGCGTCCGTGTTGTGTCTTCCCGGGGGACGCTCTGTCCCGTCGCCGCCGCGCGGCGGACCGGCCCCCCGACGGGGCCGACGGGATCGGAGTTCGATGAGGCGAGGCCTGAAGCGGTGAACGTGCTGGACATCCTGTTGCTGCTCGCAGCCGTGTGGTTCGCGATCGTGGGTTATCGCCAGGGGTTCGTCGTCGGCATCCTGTCGGTGATCGGCTTCCTGGGCGGCGGTCTGGTCGCTGTGTACGTGCTGCCCGTCATCTGGGACGCCCTCACCGACAATGCGGAGGTCAGCACGACCGCCGCCGTCGTCGCCGTGGTCGTCGTCATCGTCTGCGCCTCCGTCGGCCAGGCCCTGACCACCCACCTCGGCAACAAGCTGCGCCGCTACATCACGTGGTCCCCGGCCCGGGCTCTGGACGCCACCGGCGGCGCCCTCGTCAACGTCGTGGCGATGCTGCTGGTCGCCTGGCTGATCGGCTCGGCCCTGGCCGGGACGACGCTGCCGACGCTCGGCAAGGAGGTCCGCAGCTCCTCGGTGCTGCAGGGCGTCTCGCGGGCGCTGCCGAACCAGGCCGACATCTGGTTCGCGGACTTCTCCTCGGTCCTCGCGCAGAACGGCTTCCCGCAGGTCTTCAGCCCGTTCTCCAACGAGCCGATCACCGATGTGCAGCCGCCCGACCCGGCTCTCGCGGGCAGCGCCGTGGCGGTCCGCTCCCAGCGGTCCATCGTCAAGGTCATGGGCACGGCACAGAGCTGCGGCAAGGTCCTGGAGGGCACCGGCTTCGTCTTCGCCGACCGCCGCGTGATGACCAACGCGCACGTCGTGGGCGGCGTCGACGAGCCCACCGTGCAGATAGGCGGCGAGGGCCGCAAGTACGACGCCAAGGTCGTCCTCTACGACTGGCGGCGCGACATCGCCGTCCTCGACGTACCCGACCTGAAGGCGCGGGCCCTGCAGTTCTCGGCGAAGGACGCGGCGAGCGGCGACAGCGCGATCGTCGCGGGCTTCCCGGAGAACGGGTCGTACGACGTCCGCGCCGCCCGGGTGCGCGGGCGCATCACGGCCAACGGCCCCGACATCTACCACCGCGGTACGGTCCGCCGTGACGTCTACTCGCTGTTCGCGACCGTCCGCCAGGGCAACTCCGGCGGCCCGCTGCTCACGCCCGACGGCAAGGTCTACGGCGTGGTCTTCGCGAAGTCCCTCGACGACGCCGACACCGGCTACGCGCTCACGGCGGACGAGATCCAGCAGGACATCGCCAAGGGGCGCACGGCGAACGAGCAGGTCGGGACCGACAGCTGCGCCCTGTAGGGCCGTCAGCCGCGCGGGTGGCGCAGGCGTACCGAGACCCAGCGGGCCCGGCGGCGCAGGATGCGCGGAATCCCCACCCTGAGGTCCGAGCCAGGCGCCTGCGGGGTGCCTCGCTGGTGGGAGCTCAGACCGCCGGACGAGCGGCGGTTGCGGGGTGCGTCACTGTAGTCGTGCGTCCAGCCCATACCCCGACGTCTGCCCTTGCCCCAAGGTCGATAACCGCCCCGGGACCCCTCAATCGGCCTATGCGCCAGGCATGTGGCTGTTCGTAGGACACACGTCCGGAACCGGTCACCGATCGGGCTCGGGGTCCTTGAGCCAGTTGATGAGTTCGGTGGAGAACGCGGCCGGGTCCTCTTCGTGGGGGAAGTGGCCGAGACCGTCGAACAGGCGCCAGCGGTACGGGGCTTCGACGTACTCGCCCGAACCGGCCGCGCTGCGCATGCGCTGCACCGGGTCCAGGGAGCCGTGCAGATGAAGCGTCGGCACCCGCACCGGACGCTTCATCCGGCGGTTGAACTGGATGCCGTCCGGACGGGCGAGCGAACGCACCAGCCAGCGGTACGGCTCGATCGCACAGTGCGCCGTCGAAGGGATGCACATGGCCCGGCGGTACGTCTCCACCGCCGCGTCGTCGGGCGGCCGCGGCCCGGACCACTCCCGGATCAGCCGGCCCACGAGCGCGCCGCCGTCCGCCGTCAGTTGCCGCTCGGGGATCCACGGCCGCTGGAAGCCCCAGATGTAGGAACTCGCGGCACTCTGCCGGGGATCGCGCAGCATCGCCGCGCGCCAGCGCCGGGGGTGCGGCATCGACAAGACCGCCAGCCGGCGTACGAGCTTCGGGCGCATCGCGGCCGCCGTCCACGCCAGATAGCCGCCCAGATCGTGGCCGACGAGCGCGGCATCCGGCTCGCCCAGCGAGCGGATCACACCGGTGACGTCGAGGGCGAGGTTCGCGGGGTCGTACCCGCGCGGTGTGCGGTCGCTGCCGCCCACGCCCCGCAGGTCCATCGCCACGGCCCGGAAGCCCGCGTCGGCGAGCGCGGTCAGCTGGTTCCGCCACGTCCACCAGAACTGGGGGAAGCCGTGCAGCAGGAGCACCAGCGGGCCGTCGCCCAGCTCCGTGATGTGGAAGCGCGCGCCGTTGGCGGCGACGTCCCGGTGGGTCCAGGGGCCTTCGGCGCGTACCGCCGAGGCGGCGGCGGGATCCGTCATGACGCCGAGCGTGCCACAGCCTCGATGGCCTCGGGTACCCGATCCTGCGGAAGCTCGGGCCGCGGGTGCGGCTTGGCGTTCTGCAGGACGCCCGCCGTCTCCTTCATGGACGCCGCGACCTTCTGCGGGCCCTGGCTCTTCTTGGTCTTCTTCGCGAAGACCAGGCCGATCAGCGCGAGGACGGCCGCGACGAGCACGTTGGCCGCGAAGGACAGCAGGAAGCAGATCGCGAGGTTCCAGTGGCTCCAGGTCCGAATGCCGTACGCAAGCGCGAAGTTGAGCATCGGCAGCGAGAACAGCAGGAGCACGGCGGCCACCGTGAACGCGCCGCCGCTCGCCACACCGCGCTTGACATCCTGCTTGAGCTGGGCCTTGGCCAGCGCGATCTCGTCGTGCACCAGCGCCGACATCTCGGTCGTCGCGGAGGCGAACAGCTGGCCGATGCTGCGTTCGGCGCCGACCGGGCTGCCGTCGGGTGCGCTCATCGCGGTCTCCCTCTTCTGCGTACGTCGCGTACGGTTCCGTCTTCTGCCGGACTGCGTACGGTCCCGTCTTTTGTACCGTCTCGTCAGATCATGCCGGACGGTCGTCGTCCTCGCCTGCCCCGCCCGGCACTTCGGCAAGCCCGCGGCGTGCCGCGGCCCGCTCGGCGGCGATGCGCCGGTGCTCGGCGGCCTTCCGTTCGTGGATCTCCGCCATGCGCAAGTGGTACGCCGGGTCGTCCTCCTCGTAGATGTCCGGGATGCCGTCCCGGTCCTCGTCGCGCTCCTCGTCCTCGCACATCCGGCGGTACTTGGCGTTGCGCAGCTTCAGCAGCACCGTCGCGCACACGGCCGCGATCAGCGACCCGGCGAGTACAGCGGCCTTGACCTCGTCCGTCAGCACCGCGTCACCCGCGAAGGCGAGTTCGTCGATGAGCAGGGAGACGGTGAACCCGATGCCGGCGAGGATGGCGACCGCGAAGACGTCGGCCCAGGCCAGGTCCTCGCTGAGCGAGGCACGGGTGAAGCGGACGGTCAGCCAGGTGCCGCCGAAGATGCCGACCGCCTTGCCGACGACCAGTCCGAGCACCACACCGAGCGTCTCCGGCTGGGTGAACACGTCCCGCAGCGCCCCGCCCGACACCACGACACCCGCGCTGAACAGTGCGAACAGGGGGACGGCCAGCCCCGCCGACAGGGGGCGCACCAGATGCTCGATGTGCTCACCGGGGGAGTGCTCCTCACCCTTGTGGGTGGTGCAGCGCAGCATCAGACCCATCGCGACGCCCGCGATGGTTGCGTGGACGCCGCTGTTGTACATCAGCGCCCAGATCACGAGGGCGAGCGGGACGTACACGTACCAGCCGCGCACCCCCTTGCGCAGCAACAGCCAGAAGACGACGAGTCCGGCGACGGCGCAGCCGAGTGCGGCGAAGTCGATCCGGTCCGTGAAGAAGATCGCGATGATGAGGATCGCGAAGAGGTCGTCGACGACCGCGAGTGTCAGCAGGAACGCGCGCAGGGCACTCGGCAGAGACGTACCGATGACCGCGAGCACGGCCAGCGCGAAGGCGATGTCGGTGGCGGTCGGCACCGCCCAGCCCTCGGTCGAGCCGCCGCCGGTGAGGTTGGTGAGGGTGTAGACGAGTGCTGGTACGGCCATTCCGCACAGCGCGGCGACCACCGGCAGGACGGCCGCCCTGGGGTCGCGCAGGTCACCGGCGACGAGTTCCCGTTTGAGCTCGATCCCGGCGACGAAGAAGAAGATCGCCAGCAGTCCGTCGGCGGCCCAGTGCTCGATGGAGAGGCTGAGGCCCAGGGCCGAGGGGCCCAGATGGAAGTGGGCCACGCTCTCGTAGCTGTCGTGCAGGACGGGGATGTTCGCCCAGATCAGGGCCATGACCGCGGCGATCAGCAGCAGCACACCGCCGACGGTCTCGGTACGCAGCGCGTCGGCGACGAAGGTCCGCTCGGGCAGCGACAGACGGCCGAAGATCTTACGGCGGGTGGTGGGCGCGGTCACGGGGGAGACCTCCGGTCGGTGGGCAGGGACGAGCACATGCCGACCAGACTTCCCGGCGCACCTTGTGGAGCTTGTCGCGTTGTGATGCTTTGCTTAGTTTACCTAAGGTGCGGTCGGTGTTTTTCGGGCGCTTTCCACGTTATGTGCAAAAGGGGGTGCCCCGCTGTCGCGGGACACCCCTGAAGAGCCGGAACCAGCCGGGACTCAGTCCTCGCTCGGCGCCGCCGGGAGCTTCGTCTGGATGAGGTCCATGACCGCCGAGTCCGTCAGTGTGGTCACGTCACCGAGCTGGCGGTTCTCGGCGACGTCGCGCAGCAGACGGCGCATGATCTTGCCGGAGCGGGTCTTCGGCAGCTCCGCCACCGGCAGGATCCGCTTCGGCTTGGCGATCGGGCCGAGCGTGGCGCCGACGTGGTCGCGCAGCTCGGCGACGAGGTCCGCGTCCTCCGAGGCGTTACCGCGCAGGATGACGAAGGCGACGATGGCCTGTCCGGTCGTTTCGTCCGCGGCGCCGACCACGGCCGCCTCGGCGACGGACGGGTGGGACACCAGGGCCGACTCGACCTCGGTGGTGGAGATGTTGTGCCCGGAGACGAGCATGACGTCGTCGACGCGGCCGAGGAGCCAGATGTCGCCGTCGTCGTCCTTCTTCGCCCCGTCACCGGCGAAGTACTTGTCCTCGAAGCGCGACCAGTACGTGTCGATGAACCGCTGGTCGTCGCCCCAGATGGTGCGGAGCATCGACGGCCACGGCTCGGTCAGCACGAGGTAGCCACCGCCACCGTTGGGCACCTCGTTCGCCTCGTCGTCGACGACGGTCGCGGAGATACCGGGCAGCGGCCGCTGGGCGGAGCCGGGCTTGGTCTCGGTCACACCGGGCAGCGGCGAGATCATCATCGCGCCGGTCTCGGTCTGCCACCAGGTGTCGACGATGGGGGTCTTGTCGGCACCGATGTGCTTGCGGTACCAGATCCACGCCTCGGGGTTGATCGGCTCACCCACGGACCCCAGCACGCGCAGGCTGGACAGGTCGAACTTCGCGGGGACGTCGTCGCCCCACTTCATGAACGTACGGATCGCGGTCGGCGCCGTGTAGAGGATCGTGACGCCGTACTTCTGCACGATCTCCCAGAAGCGGCCCTGGTGCGGGGTGTCCGGCGTGCCCTCGTACATGACCTGGGTCGCGCCGTTGGCCAGCGGCCCGTACACGATGTACGAGTGGCCGGTCACCCAGCCGACGTCGGCCGTGCACCAGTAGACGTCCGTCTCCGGCTTGAGGTCGAAGACCGCGTGGTGGGTGTACGCCACCTGGGTGAGATAGCCGCCCGAGGTGTGCAGGATGCCCTTCGGCTTACCCGTCGTACCCGACGTGTAGAGGATGAACAGCGGGTGCTCCGCCTCGAACGCCTCCGGCGTGTGCTCGGCGGACTGCCGCTCCAGGATCTCGTGCCACCACACGTCCCGCTCGTCGTTCCAGGCGACGTCCTGGCCCGTGCGGCGGACGACGAGCACGTGCTCCACGTTGTCCACGCGCGCGATCGCCTCGTCCACGGCCGGCTTGAGCGCGGACGGCTTGCCGCGCCGCCAGCCGCCGTCGGAGGTGATGACGACCTTGGCGTCGGCGTCCTGGATACGGGTCGCGAGCGCGTCCGCCGAGAAGCCGCCGAAGACCACCGAGTGCGCGGCACCGATCCGGGCACAGGCCAGCATCGCGATCGCGGTCTCGGGGATCATCGGCATGTAGATCGCGACCCGGTCACCGGTCCGCACTCCCAGCTCGAGCAGGGCGTTCGCGGCGCGCGAGACCTCGTCCTTCAGCTCGGCGTAAGTGATCGCGCGGCTGTCGCCGGGCTCGCCCTCGAAGTGGATGGCCACCCGCTCGCCGAGTCCCGCCTCGACATGCCGGTCCACGCAGTTGTAGGCGACGTTCAGTGTGCCGTCCTTGAACCACTTGGCGAACGGCGGGTTCGACCAGTCCAGCGTCTCGGTGGGCTCGGTGGCCCAGGTCAGGCGGCGGGCCTGCTCGGCCCAGAAGCCGAGCCTGTCAGCCTTGGCCTGTTCATACGCCTCTGCCGTGACGTTGGCGTTCGCGGCCAGCTCGGCGGGGGGCGCGAACCTGCGCTCTTCCTTGAGCAGGTTGGCCAGGCTTTCGTTGCTCACGACATCTCCCTTTCGAAGGGTGTCCGTTGTGTCCCAGGCCACAGCTCATCAGACCCGGGGGCCCGATGACAAGGGCCGACCCGAAATTGGTTTAGACCTCTTTGCGTGATCGGGGCCACCTGTACCCACGGACGCCACGCAACCCGAGTTCAGCCCTGTGACGAGGCCCACCGGCACGAGGGCACGGCGTCTCGTGTTCGGCGGCGGGCGACCCCGGCTCTCCGAAGAGTTCTACCGGCGCCACACGGACACACCGCCGCGCCGCCCGGCGTGTCGCGGACACCGGCCCATTTGCGCAGGGGCGGGGGCGGGGGCGGGGGCTCGGCGCGGCCGCCAGCCGCTGGGCAACCGCACCCCAAGGACCGTACGTGCCGTCGGCAGCCGCAAGGTCCCCCGACGGTAGGCCGGCCCGTCGACCGCACGCCCGTCGGCAGCCGCAAGGCCCCCGACCGCACGCGGGGCCGATCGACAGGTCGCCCGCCGGCCCACTGACAGCACGCCCACCGGCCGTAGGGCCCACCTGCCGCACGCCCGACGTCCACTTCCCCGCAAGGCTCGCCACAAGCCGGGCTCGTCTCAGGCGGGGCTCGCGTCGGGTCGGGCCCACCTCAGGCCGGGCTCGGTACCTCCTCCGTGCCCGTCACGTGCTCGAACACCTTGTCCTCGTCCGCTCCGGCGAGCAGATACGCCTGCGCCTCGCCCACGTGGAAGTACATCCCGTGCAGCTCCAGCGCACCCTCCGCCTGCGCCCGCGCCACCGAGCCGTGGGCGCGCAGGTGTGCCAACTGCTGGACCACGTTGGTCAGACAGAGCTGCTCCACCGTGTCGGCGGCAGCCCGACCGGCCAGCCGTGCCCAGGAGCCGCTGTCGCCGGCCAACCGCTCCAGGCTCGGCAGCCCGTGCCGCAGCCACCGCTCGAGGGGCGTCCGCCCCTCCTGGGGCGCGGAGTTGAGCAGCGCCTGCATGGCCCCGCATCCGGAGTGCCCGCACACCGTGATGGACCGCACCTTCAGCACGTCCACCGCGTACTCGATCGCGGCGGCCACCGAGTCGTCCCCACTCTCCTCGCCCGGCAGCGGCACCAGGTTGCCGACATTGCGGACGACGAACAGGTCACCGGGACCGCTGGAGGTGATCATCGACGTGACGAGGCGTGAGTCGGCGCAGGTGAGGAACAGCTGCGACGGCCGCTGCCCCTCCCGCGCCAGCCGCGCCAGCTCACCCCGTACCAAGGGCGCGGTGTTGCGCTGGAACGCGCTGATGCCACGGGCGAGTTCCTGACTGCCGCTGCGGCAGCGGCAGTGGGTTCGGCATTGGTGTCGGTGCTGATGCCGGCGCCGGTGTCGCGCGGACCGTCCAGGCGTTCGGCACTGCCAGGCTCCGGTTGCCCGGTCGTACCGCCCCCAGGCCGACCGCCGGGCGGCATGTCGCACTGGTGGTTGCGCCACGGTGTCCAAGGTCGGCAGCGGCACTCGGTCGAAGCTGTCGGCTCGCTGGTCCGCAGCCCGGTTCGGCAGCCGGTCAGCTCGACGGTGCCGCCCTGCTTGGTGTGCGCGGTGCGCCAGTCCTGCAGTGACTCGTACGCCGCGTGGTCCATGAACGAACCGTCAAACTCCACGACGACGTGGGCGCCTTGGGGTACGAGATGCAGGGACCGGCTGAGGCGGGGCACGGCGAGGAACGTCAACTGGCCTCTTACATGGACGTGATGGACTCCTTCCTTCTCTTTGTGCGTGATACGGGTGCGGGCGAGGCGGTTCAGAGCGACGCCGACGGCCACGGCGACACCGAGCGCCACGCCCTCGAGGACGCCGAGGAACACCACGCCGAGTGTGGTGACGGCGTACACCAGCACTTCTCTGTGGCGAGTCACCGTGCGGATGTGGTGCAGGGACACCATCTGGATGCCGACGGCCATCACCAGGGCGGCGAGTGAGGCGAGCGGGATGAGATCCAGGATCGGGACCATCAGCAGCGCGGCGACTACTACGAGAACGCCGTGCAGCATCGCGGAGTTCCGGCTCACGGCACCGGATTGCACATTCGCCGCGCTGCGCACCGCGACCCCGGTGACGGGCAGTCCGCCGAGTGCTCCGGACACGATGTTGGCGAGGCCCTGCCCGCGCAGTTCCCGGTCCAGGTCCGAGCGAGGAACCGGCGGTCCGCCGCGGGCGGCCGTCAGCTTGTCGACGGCGACGGCGGACAGCAGCGACTCCACGCCCGCGACCAGAGTGATGGTCAGGACGGCCGCCGCGATGCCCAGCACCGGGCCCTCGGGCAGCTGCGGAAGAGCGTGGTTGGACCACGAGGGCAGATCGACGCGGGCCAGGCGCAGACCGGCGAACGAGGTGATGGCGGTGGCCGTGGCGACGGCGACCAGGGCGGCCGGGATCTTGCGTGCGGCACGACCGGAATGCCCTGGGATGCGCGGCCAGGCCAGCAGCACGAGCACGGTCAGCGCGCTCGTCGACACCGCCCCTGGATGAAGGGCGGCCAACTGGGCGGGCAGTGCGAGGGCGTTGTCGAGGACGGAGCTCTGCGGAGTGCCGCCGAGGACGATGTGCAGCTGGGCGACGGCGATGGTGACGCCGATGCCGGCGAGCATGCCGTGCACGACGGCGGGGCTGACTGCGAGGGCGGAGCGGGCCACGCGCAGGCAGCCCAGGCCGAGTTGGGCAAGGCCGGCGAGGACGGTGATGGCGCACGTCGTACGCCACCCGTACTGGTGGATCAAGTCGGCGGTGACGACCGTGAGGCCCGCGGCGGGGCCGCTGACCTGGAGTGGGCAGCCGCCGAGGCGCCCGGCGACGAGCCCGCCGACGGCCGTGGCGACCAGGCCTGCCTGGAGCGGGGCGCCGGTGGCGAGGGCGATGCCGAGGGACAGCGGCAGAGCGATCAGGAAGACGGCGATCGCGGCGGATACGTCGGCGCTCGCGATCTCCCGGAGGCGTCGGGGCGGTGTGGGGGGCGGACTGTGCGGGGGGTGGGTTCGTTTCGTACGGGTCGGGTTGGTGGTGCGGAGCCCGACGGCTCGGATGAGCCCGAGGGCTTGGGATCGGGTGTGGACGCAGGCTGACAAGTTTCCCGTCTCCTCCGGGGCGGCGCGGTCGCGGTAGCAGTGGTCCCCCGTCGGCGACGGGGTTGTGGGCGCGGCCGTGGGTCACGACGTGCAGCGGCGGGATGAATCAACGCTCGGTAAATGAATCGTAATGCAGAGTAAAGGCCAAGCTTGGGCTATAGGGGCAAATGGGGCACTAATTCACTCACTGGGATGAAGTGACCATTTCATCGGCTTGTCGTAATAACTCCTTCTCGGTCACATGCGACCTTGGCGGCGCTGTCGGCACAAACCGGCACATCACCAGAAAACGCCCTCGTCAGCGTTTGCCTGAGAGAAGGAAGAAGGTGGGCGGAACATGGCCGCCACCCAGAGGATCGCCGTGGGCGCCATGGTCGCCGCGGCCTGTGCCGCGTCGCTCGCCGGTTGTGCGACCGGCTCCAGTGGTTCCGAGAAAAGAGCGTCAGGCCCGCAGAATGGAGCGCCGGCGCCCAAGAGCGTGGTCCGTCTGATCGGTGACGGTTCCACCGCGTACACCGGGGCGCAGCCGCACCTGCCCCGTCCGGAGCGGCTCAAGCCCGGCCAGAAGCCCCCGCAGTTCGTGGTGTTCTCGTGGGACGGCTCGGGCGAGGACAGCCAGAAGCTGTTCTCCCACTTCCGCAAGGTCGCCAAGGACAACAACGGGAACATGACGTTCTTCCTCAGCGGCCTCTACATGCTGCCGGAGGAGAAGCGCGACCTCTACCACCCCCCGCAGCACTCACCGGGCCGCTCCGAGATCGGCTTCAACGACGAGAAGGGCATCACCGACACCGTCAAGCAGCTCCGGCTGGCCTGGCTGGAGGGCAATGAGGTCGGCACCCACTTCAACGGCCACTTCTGCGGCACCGACGGCGGCGTCGGCCAGTGGTCGGTGGAGGACTGGAAGAGCGAGATCGCCCAGGCCAAGCAGTTCGTGAAGAGCTGGAAGACCAACACCGGCCTGACGAAGGAGGCACCGCTGCCCTTCGACTACGACAAGGAGCTCATCGGCGCCCGTACCCCCTGCCTGGAGGGGCAGAAGAACTTCATGAAGGCGGCCAGCGAACTGGGCTTCCGCTATGACACCAGCGGCGTCGACAACCAGGTCTGGCCCAAGAAGAAGGAGGGCCTGTGGGACCTGTCGATGCAGCTCGTGCCCTTCCCCGGGCACACCTATGAACAGCTGACCATGGACTACAACTTCATGGTCAGCCAGTCCGGTACCTCGACCCAGGGCGACCCCGACAAGTACGGCTACTGGGGCGACCAGATGCGGGACGGCCTGCTCAAGGGCTTCCAACGGGCATACGACGGCAACCGCGCCCCGCTGGTCATCGGCAACCACTTCGAGTCCTGGAACGGCGGCACCTATATGCGTGCCATCGAGGAGGTCGTCCAGCAGGTGTGCAACAAGCCCGAGGTGCGCTGCGTGTCCTTCCACCAGCTCGCCGACTGGCTGGACGCCCAGGACCCGCAGACCCTGGCCAAGCTGCGCACCCTGGAGGTCGGCGAGGCACCCAAGCAGGGCTGGGCGTCCTTCCTGTCTGGACGTCCTGCCCCGGCCCCGAAGGGGGTGCCGGGGGCGCCGGCCGTCAGGCGGTAGCCGGTCAGACGGGGGCAGCGACGCCTTCGCCGAGGACGAATGCGGGGTCGACCTGCGCCGCCAGGTCGGCCCCGGTGCGTTCGTTGCCCCAGGCCTCGGCGTTCCTCAGATGGAAGTGCACCATCTGGCGCGTGTAGCGCTCCCAGTCGCGCAGCTCGTACGTCGCGTCGGCGGCGACCCGTAGCAGCCGCAGGGCACGGCGGTTGGCGTCCTCCAGGAGCTCGAACCGCGGTGGCCTGCCCTTCTCCATGGAGCGCACCCAGTCCGATTGCCCGACCGTCAGGAGCAGGTCCTCCCCGACCTCCGCGCGGAGGAAGTCGATGTCGTCCTGCCCCTGCACCTTGTTGCCGACGACCTTGAGGACGACCCCGAAGTCACTGGCGTACTCCTTGTACTGGCGATAGACGGAGACCCCCTTCCGGGTCGGCTCGGCGACGAGGAACGTGATGTCGAAGCGGGTGAACAGGCCAGAGGCGAACGAGTCCGAGCCCGCGGTCATGTCGACCACCACGTACTCGTCGCGGGTGTCGACGAGGTGGTTCAGGAACAGCTCCACCGCTCCCGTCTTGGAGTGGTAGCAGGCGACCCCCAGGTCGGCGTCCGTGAAGGGCCCGGTGACCATCAAACGGACGGCGCCGCCGTCGAGTTCCACCGGCCGCGCGCAGGCGTCGTACACCGGATTGGGCTCCCGCACCCCGACCAGACGCGAGCCCTCGCCGGGCGGGGTCGTCTTGATCATCGTTGCGGCCGAGGAGATGCGCGGGTTGGAGCCGCGCAGGTAGTCCTTGATCAGCGACAGCCGCTCGCCCATCGCGGGCAGCGCGGCCGCCTGCGCGTCGTCCAGCCCGAGGGCCGCGCCCAGGTGCTGGTTGATGTCGGCGTCGATGGCGACGACCGCCGCGCCGGCGGCCGCGAGATGGCGGATGAAGAGGGAGGAGAGCGTGGTCTTGCCGCTGCCGCCCTTTCCGACGAAAGCAATTTTCATGTTCACGAAGAGTAGTCGCATGATTGCCGTACGTGTCAGTGAAGTGAAGAAGACCACTCCTTCGTGGGGTGGGGCCGCGAGGTGCGTAGGGTCGTACTCATGAGTACGACAGGCGCGACCGCCGATCCGCTCGCCGCCCTGGGCTTGTTGCCCGGTGTGGCCGACTCCGTGGAATCCGTGCGCAAGGCTGTGGACCGGGTCTACGGGCACCGGATCATGCGGCGGCGCAGCAACGAGATCACCTCCGAGGCGGCCCTGCGTGGCGCCCGGGGCTCCGCCGCGCTGTCCGGCGCCGACTGGGCCCTGGAGGAGGTGCGGCGGCGCACCGACTTCAGCGTCGATGACGAGGCGCGCGTCATGGGTGCCGCCCTGCGGCTGACCGCAGAAGCGGGCCAACTGCTTTCCATCTGGCGGCAGTCGCCGCTGCGGGTGCTGGCCCGGCTGCACCTGGTGGCCGCCGCGAGCGACGAGGACGAGGTCGGCCGGCCACGGCGTTCCGGCGAACGGGTCGACGAGCCCTTCGTGGAGCTGCCGCTGCCGGAGGCCGACGAGGTGTCCGGCCGGCTGGAGGGCCTGTCGCAGCTGATCATCGCGGGGAGTTCCGCGCCTGCACTGGTGGCGGCGGCCGTCGTGCACGGCGAGCTGCTCGCGCTGCGCCCCTTCGCCTCCCACAACGGCCTCGTCGCGCGCGCGGCCGCTCGGATCGTCCTGGTCGGCAGCGGCCTCGACCCGAAGTCGGTCTGCCCGGCCGAGGTGGGGCACGCCGAACTGGGCCGCGCGGCATATCTGACGGCCCTCGACGGCTATGCGTCCGGCACTCCGGAGGGCATGGGGGCCTGGATCGCCCACTGCGGCAGGGCTGTCGAACTGGGTGCGCGCGAGTCGACGGCGGTGTGCGAGGCGCTGCAGCGGGGTGCGGCCTGACGGTCCCGACAGGGTTGCGGCGGTACGAGGATTCGTACCGCCGCTGGCATGTTCACCGGGTTACCAAGCGTCCTCGATATCTCGCCCATCAGGTCGGGAACTTTGCCCGTCACCTGGTGCGGCTGGCCCGTAATCGACGGGTCGACGTCGCGTGGGTGCCCGATGTCCATGCTCGGTCCGTGGGGCCAAATGCGCTCTAAAGGTGATCCTCTCGGATGTCCTTTGGTCTCGCGGGCCGCTGAATCCTTTCTACTGCAAGCCCGCGGCAAGCGAAACCCCTGGCCATGCTTCTTTACTTTTAGGTTCAAACAGGGCTAAACGGGCGTCGATTTCGCGCGCGAGGCTCCGGACGGGTGAGTGCGCGCTCAGGCCGCCGAACTCCGGCGCCGGTTGGCGTACCAGACGAGGCCGGCGGTGGCGGCCGCCGCTCCTATGGCGGCCGCCGCGACCAGGACGGGTCGCGGCGGCGCAGAGAACGTGGGCAGCCGCTGCTTGAGTCGCACCGGACGGTGGAAGTCCAGAATCGGCCATCCACGCGCGAGTGCCTCGCGGCGCAGCGCGCGGTCCGGGTTCACCGCGTGCGGATGGCCGACGACCTCGAGCATCGGCAGATCGGTCGCCGAGTCGCTGTAGGCGAAGCAGCGGTCGAGGTCGTACCCCTCGGACGCGGCCAGCTCCTTGACCGCCTCGGCCTTCGTCGGGCCGTAGGCGTAGTACTCCACCTCTCCGGTGAAGCACCCGTCGTCGCCCACGACCATCCGGGTGGCCACCACCCGGTCCGCGCCGAGCAGTTCGCCGATCGGCTCGACCACCTCGGCGCCCGACGTGGACACGATGACGACGTCACGCCCGGCCGTGTGGTGCTCCTCGATGAGGGAGGCGGCCTCGTCGTAGATGATCGGGTCGATCAGGTCGTGCAGGGTCTCGGCGACGATCTCCCTCACCTGCTGGACGTTCCAGCCGCGGACGACCCGGGACAGGTACTCGCGCGTCCGCTCCATCTGGTCGTGGTCCATGCCGCCGACGAGGAAGACGAACTGGGCGTACGCGGTACGCAAGGCGGCCCTGCGGTTGATCAGCCCGCCTTGGTAGAAGGACTTGCTGAACGTGAGCGTGCTCGACTTCGCAATGACCGTCTTGTCCAGGTCAAAGAAGGCCGCTGTGCGGGGCAAGGAGTGGTTTTCCACGACCCCGAGCATAGGCGCCCACCATTCGGCGTAAGGTGGGCGCGTGGGTTTGCCTGAGAAGGCTCTCGGGTACACCATGGAAGTCACGGATCGTTCGCGACCGTGCTAACCCGGTCCGACTCCTCCCCCCCCGAGTCGGCCGTGGGGACGACCCCCGCTCTCCCCCCCGGCGGGGGTCGTCGCATGTCCGGGTGGGTTTTTCCTCATTCCGATCGGTCGCCGGGCCGCCTCGACGCGGCTTCGACCGGCTCTTTTGCATACCCGCGATCCGTCACTGCGAGTAGTCGTGGGGCTGCTCTGTGGAAGTCGCACGGGGGTCTGTGCAGGGCTCACCGGTATGGGTGACGGCGATATTCACAACCACTGAGTTGTCCACAGTTTTCGACCAAGATCCACATTATTTCCGGGGTCGCTGCACCGTGATTCCCACGCGCTCCGCCCGCCGCGAGTTCATGGCCGGTTCCGTTTGTCGGCGCGCGTATGGCCGGTCGGTATCGGCCGCCGCTCATATGGAGGCCGGTTGCCGGTTCTTCACACGTTCGGGAATCGCGTGGCTGCAGAGGGCCGCGCGGAAGATGCAGCGAAGGGGGAGCACACGTGGCCGGAACTGTCACCCACGATCCACCGCCCACCACGTCAGGACGGCCGGGACGGCCGCTGATCGTCACCGAGGATGCCGAACTCCTCGACGACTTGCTGCGCCTGTGCGCGGCGGCCGGCGCCACACCGGAGGTCCACCACGGGGTGCCGGAGCGCGGCGGCGGTTGGGACGCGGCGCCGCTCGTCCTGGTCGGCGACGACGCGGCGCGGCGCGTGCGTGGAGCCGCGCGCAGAAGGGGAGTGGTGCTGGTAGGCCGGGACCAGGACGACCCCGATGTCTGGAAACGTGCCGTCCAGATCGGCGCCGACCACGTCCTGATGCTGCCCGACGGCGAGCAGTGGCTGGTCGACCGCATCGCCGACGTCGCCGAGGGGGTCGGCCGGCCGGCGCTCACCGTCGGCGTGATCGGCGGCCGCGGTGGCGCCGGTGCCTCCACGCTGGCCTGCGCGCTCGCCGTCACCTCCGCGCGTGAGGGACTGCGCACCCTGCTCGTGGACGCGGATCCGCTCGGCGGCGGACTGGACGTACTCCTCGGCGGTGAGACGGCCGAGGGACTGCGCTGGCCCGCCTTCGCCGCCTCGCGCGGCCGGGTCGGCGGCGGCGCGCTGGAGGAGTCGCTGCCCAGGCTGCACTCCCTGCGGGTGCTCAGCTGGGACCGCGGGGACTGCGTCGGCGTTCCGGCCCAGGCCGTGCGCGCGGTGCTGGCCGCCGCCCGGCGACGCGGCGGCACGGTCGTCGTCGATCTCCCACGCCGTCTGGACGACGGCGTCGCCGAGGCCCTCGCCCAACTCGACCTCGCCCTCCTCGTCGTCCCCGCCGAGCTGCGCGCCGTCGCGGCGGCCGGGCGGGTGGCGTCCGCCGTCGGCATGGTCGTCCGTGACCTGCGCGTGGCGGTACGGGGACCGTACGCACCGGGTCTGGACGACCGCGAGGTCGCCCGCCTGCTCGGCCTGCCCCTGGCCGGTGAAGTGCCGGTCGAATCAGGGCTGTCGCACCTCCACGAGAGCAGGAAACCGCCCGGCGGGGCCGGCCGTGGACCGCTCGCCCGCTTCTGCAAGGGCTTCTGGGAGCGGACGCTGGTGGAAGCGGGTGGCGTATGAGCACGTTCACCGGCCCCGACACGGCGGACGGACCCCGGCTGCTGGACGGCGTGCGGCGCTGGCTGGCCGAGAGCGGCGCCGAACCGACACCCGCGCGCGTGGCGCAGGCGCTGCGCGAACAGGGGCGGGTGCTCGGGGACGCCGAAGTCCTCATAGCAGCCGAGCAGTTGCGCTCCGAACTGGTCGGCAGCGGCCCCCTCGAACCGCTGCTCGCGGATCCGTCGGTCACCGACGTCCTGGTGTCTGCCCCGGACCGCGTGTGGGTCGACCGGGGCGGCGGACTCGAACTGACCCCGGTGACCTTCCCCGACGCGGCGGCGGTGCGACGGCTCGCGCAGCGTCTGGCCGCGGTGGCCGGACGCCGGCTCGACGACGCGCGGCCCTGGGCCGACGCCCGCCTGCCCGACGGGACCCGGCTGCACGCGGTGCTGCCCCCGGTGGCGGTCGGCAGCACGTGCCTGTCCCTGCGGGTCGTACGGCCGCGGGCGTTCACGCTCGGCGAACTGGTGACGGCGGGCACGGTGCCGCCAGGTGGTGACCGTGTCCTGCGGGCGCTGCTGGACGCCCGGCTGTCCTTCCTCATCAGCGGCGGGACCGGCTGCGGGAAGACGACGCTGCTGAGCGCGCTGCTCGGGCTGGTCGGGCCGGGCGAGCGGATCGTGCTGGCGGAGGACTCGGCGGAACTGCGGCCCGATCACCCGCACGTCGTACGGCTGGAGACCAGACCGGCCAACCAGGAGGGCGCGGGTCTGGTCACCCTCGAGGACCTGGTGCGCCAGGCGCTGCGGATGCGGCCCGATCGGCTGGTCGTGGGCGAGGTGCGCGGACCGGAGGTCGTGCACCTGCTCGCCGCGCTCAATACGGGCCACGAGGGCGGCTGTTGCACGGTCCACGCCAACGCCGCCGCGGACGTCCCGGCCCGGCTGGAGGCGCTGGGTACGGCCGCGGGGCTCGACCGGGCAGCGCTGCACAGCCAGTTGGCGGCGGCGGTGTCGGTGGTGCTGCACCTCGTGCGGGACCGGACCGGGCGGCGGCGGATCGCCGAGGTGCATGTGCTGGAGCGGGACTCCTCGGGGCTGGTGCGGACGGTTCCGGCCCTGCGCTGGGGACCGCGGGAGTTCGCGCGGGAGCAGGGGTGGGAGCGGCTTCGGGTGCTGCTTCGCGGTGACGGAAACGGCGGAAGCGATGGGGAGGAGTGCAGGTGATGGGCGAGATGTCGATGGGTGCCGCCGTGGTGTGCGTCGGCGCGGCAGTCTGGCTGATGGGCGGGCGGCAGTGCGGGGCGCGGCGGGCGCGGTTGCTGCTCGCGGGCAGCGGGGTGGTGGGCAGCGGGCTGCCGTCGTGGGAGCGGGTCGTCGGTGAGCTGCGGCGGCTGCGGGGCCGGTTGCGGGCCGAGTGGTGGGCGTTCGGCGCCGGGCTGGTGCTCGCCGTGGTGGGCGCGTCGGTGATTCCGCTCGTCGTGGGGGCGGCAGGGGTGCCGGTGCTGCGCCGGGTGCGGCTGGCACGTGAGGCGCGGCGGGTCCGGGAGAAGCTCGGCGATGCGGTGATCGGGCTGTGCGGGGCGCTCGCCGGGGAGGTGCGTTCGGGGCGGCAGCCGGGCGAGGCGCTGCTGCGGGCGGCAAGGGACTCGGGCGGCCTCGGGGACGCGCAGGGCGCAGTGGTCGCGGCGGCGCGGTTCGGCGGAGATGTGCCGGGCGCACTCATGGCGGCGGCGCGGCAGCAGGGCGCCGAGGGGCTGTCGGGGCTTTCGGCGTGTTGGCGGGTGGCCGTCGACCAGGGCGCGGGGCTCGCCGCGGGACTCGACCGGCTCGACGCGGCGCTGCGGGCACAACGGGACCAACGCTCGGACCTGCGCGCTCAGTTGGCTGGAGCCCGGGCGACGGCGGTGATGCTCGCGGCGCTGCCCGTCCTGGGGCTGCTGCTCGGTACGGCCATGGGCGCCGACCCGCTTCACGTGCTGCTGCACACCGGCGCGGGCCTGGGCTGCCTGGTGATCGGCGGCCTGCTCGAAGCCGCCGGGATGTGGTGGGCGGCGCGGATCGTGCGGCGAGCGGAGGCGGCGTGAGTGCGGACGTTGTCCACAGGCTGGGGGTCATCGTCGGAGCGGCCCTGGCGCTCGGGTTGCCGGCGCTGCGGCTGGCGGCGGTGCGGCGTGAGCGCCGGACACGACGACGGTTGTCCGAGCTGTTGGCAAGGGAGGAGGCCTCCGCCAGGTCTTCCTTCGATGTGCGGGGTGTCGTACGGCGGTGGGCGCCTGTGATCGGGGCGGTGTGCGCCGGCTGGGTGCTGGTCGGCGGGGTCGCCGGAGCCGTGGTGGGAGTGGGCGTCGGTGGCGCGCTGTGGCGGTGGCGTCGTCGGCAGGGGGAGGCGGCCCGTGCTGAGGAGCACGACGCGGCCGAGGCCGCCCGCCAACTCCCGCTCGCCGCCGACCTCCTGGCGGCCTGCATCGCCGCGGGGGCAGGTCCGGTGGTCGCCGCGCAGGCCGTGGGCGAGGCGCTCGGGGGACCTGTCGGTGAGGGGTTGGCGCGGGGTGCGGCGGAGGTACGGCTCGGTGGTGAACCCGGTGACGCCTGGCGGCGGCTGGCCTCAATGCCGGGCGCCGGGGCGCTGTCGAGGCTCCTGCAGCGGGCCGACGAGTCCGGGCTTCCCGCGGCCGGACCCGTCGCTCGCCTCGCCGCGGACGCCCGTGCGGAGTGGGCGCGTACGGCCACGACGCGGGCGCGCCGGGCAGCCGTCATGGTCACCGCGCCGGTCGGGCTGTGTTTTCTGCCCGCCTTCATCGCGGTCGGTGTCCTGCCCGTCGTGATCGGGCTGGCCGGCGGGGTCGTGGGAGGGGGTGGCGGATGACCGGGGTCAGGTGACGCGGGTGACGGAAGCGATCGACAGGCATGGAATCCAAGGGAGTTGAGATGTTCAAGAAGGTCATGAAGGTGCGGGCGCGGCTGGGGGCGGTACGACGTCGGGACGCGGGGATGGTGACGTCCGAGTACGCGATGGGCATCGTCGCGGCAGTCGGGTTCGCGTTGCTCCTCTACGAGGTCGTCACGAGCGGGCAGGTCCGGGCGGAGCTGCAGGCCATCGTGAAGCGAGCCCTCAGTGCGCGGATGTGAGCGAGGGAACCGGCGCGACGCGGGCTTCGTGACGGCGGAGGCGGCCGTGGTGCTGCCCGTACTGGTGGCGTTCACGATGGCACTGGTCTGGGGGCTGCTCGTGGTGGCGGCCCAGATCCAGTGTGTGGATGCGGCCAGGACGGGCGCGCGTGCCGCGGCGCGGCAGGATTCGGCCGACGCGGTCGTGGCGGTCACCCGGGAGGCGGCACCCGAGGGCGCGAATGTCACGGTCGCCCGGGAGGGGGATCAGGTGCGCGTGACGGTCGTGGCGAAGCCGCCGCTGCTGAGCGGCCTCCCTCTGGAGGTACGGGAGGTGGCCGTGGCGGCGGCGGAGGAGACCGTGGGGTCGGGGCCGACGGGGGAGGAGGGGAGATGAGCCGGCGCTTTGCGAGCCGCTGCTTGAACGTTGGCTCGGCCTGCCTACGGGGCTTGGGGCGGGGTCCTTGCGCGCGCCGCCTCCGGGGGCCGGGCGGGGGTCCTTGCGCGACCGGCACTCCAGGTGCGGGCTCGGGGTCGGGTCTGGTCCGTGCTCGGGGTGCGGGCTCGGGGTCGGGTCTGGTCCGTGCTCGGGGTGCGGGCTCGGGGTCGGGTCTGGTCCGTGCTCGGGGTGCGGGCTCGGGGTCCGGTCCGGCCCGCCCTTCAGGTCCGGGCTCGGGTTCCGGCCAGGCCCGCCTCCGGGGCCGCTTCTGCGACCGGGGGTCCGCCACTGTGTGGAGCGTCGGTGCGATCGGGCTCCTGTGCGTGGTGTTCGGCGTCGTGCTCGCCCTCGGGCAGGCCGTCGTGGTCCGGCACCGTGCGGCGGGCGGCGCGGATCTCGCTGCGATCGCCGCGGCGGACCACTGGGCCGAGGGCACCACGGCGGCCTGCGCCCGCGCCGAGCGCGTCGCGAGGGCACAGGGGACGCGGTTGGCGCGGTGCGCCATCGTCGGCGAGATCTCCGACGTGACGGCGACGTCGGGAGGCGGCCCGTTCGCGGCGGAGGTCAGGGCACGGGCAGGTCCGGCGGGCCCGGTACCGCAGGACCCCCCGCGGGACCCGCTGGAGGCTCCGGGGCTGCCTGGCGTACGGGCTCCGCAGCTTGCTCCGGAGCAGCCCGGCCCAACGGCTTTCGATCCGCCTCGTCCGTCGGCCCCTCACCCGCACCCTTCGCATCTTCCGCGGCCTTCTCCTCCGGCGCCCCCCGCAGAAGCACCGTGAGAAGCCGTACCGCCCCCCGTTTGTGCAACGGATCGTTGCCGTTGCCGCACTTGGGGGACTGGATGCAGGACGGGCAGCCCGCGTCGCACTCGCAGGAGGCGATGGCCTCGCGAGTGGCTGTGAGCCAGGCGCGGGCCGTGTGGAAGGCGCGCTCCGCGAAGCCCGCGCCGCCGGGATGGCCGTCGTAGACGAAGACGGTGGGCAGGAGCGTGTCGGGGTGCAGCGGGACCGACACGCCGCCGATGTCCCAGCGGTCGCACGTGGCGAACAGGGGCAGCATGCCGATCGAGGCGTGCTCGGCGGCGTGCAGGGAGCCGCCGAGGATCTCCGGGTTGATCCGGGCCTCGTCCAGCTGGTCCTCGGTGACCGTCCACCACACCGCGCGCGTGCGCAGCGTACGAGGAGGGAGGTCGAGCTTCGACTCGCCCAGCACTTCACCCGTGATGAGCCGTCTGCGAAGGAAGGAGACCACCTGGTTGGTGACCTCTACCGAGCCATAGCACAGGCGTCCGGCGCCCCAGGGGATCTCGACGTCCGTCTCGAGGACGGAGATCGCCGTCGTGTCGCGGGCGACCGTCGAGTACGGCGGGTCGGCCTGTTCGACCAGGGCGACCGAGTCCTCCAGGTCCAGGGAGCGCACCAGATACGTTCGGCCCTGGTGCAGGTGCACCGCTCCCTCGTGCACCGTGGAGTGCGCGGCGCCGGCGTCGACGGTGCCGAGCAGCCGTCCCGTCCCGGACTCCACGACCTGCACCGGGCGCCCGTCCGCGCCGCGGATGTCGGTCAGGTTGGCGGCCCGCTCCCGGCGTGTCCAGTGCCAGGCCTTCGTGCGGCGGCGCAGCAGTTTCGCGGCCTCCAGCTGGGGCAGCAGCTCCGCGCAGGCGGGGCCGAAGAGGTCCAGGTCCTCGTCGGTGAGCGGGAGTTCCGCGGCGGCGGCGCACAGGTGCGGGGCGAGGACGTAGGGGTTGTCGGGGTCGAGGACCGTGGATTCGACCGGTTGGTCGAACAAGGCCTCGGGATGGTGAACGAGGAAGGTGTCCAGCGGGTCGTCGCGGGCGACCAGCACCGCCAGGGCGCCGCCGCCGGAGCGGCCCGCCCGGCCCGCCTGCTGCCACAGGGAGGCGCGGGTGCCGGGGTATCCGGCGATCAGTACGGCGTCGAGTCCCGAGACGTCCACGCCCAGCTCCAGGGCGGTCGTGGCGGCAAGGCCCAGGAGCTCGCCCGAGTGCAGGGCGCGTTCCAGGGCGCGGCGCTCCTCGGGGAGGTAGCCGCCGCGGTAGGCGGCGACGCGCCGGGCCAGGGAGCGGTCGACCTCGGCGAGGCGTTCCTGGGCGATGACCGAGATCAGCTCGGCGCCGCGCCGGGAGCGGACGAAGGCGACCGAGCGCACGCCCTGGACGGCGAGGTCGGTCAGCAGGTCCGCCGTCTCGGCGGTGGCGGTACGCCGGACGGGGGCACCTTTCTCGCCGTGCAGTTCGGTGAGCGGGGGCTCCCATAGGGCGAACACCAGTTCCCCGCGCGGCGAGGCGTCGTCGGCGACCTCGATCACGGGGAGGCCGGTGAGCCTGCGGGCGGCCACGGCCGGTTCGGCGGCGGTCGCGGAGGCCAGCAGGAACACCGGCGACGCGCCGTAGCGCGCGCACAGCCGGCGCAGACGGCGCAGCACCTGGGCGACGTGCGAGCCGAAGACGCCCCGGTAGGTGTGGCACTCGTCGATCACGACGTACTCGAGCGACTTCAGGAAGGAGGACCAACGGGGGTGGGACGGGAGTATGCCCCGGTGGAGCATGTCGGGATTGGTCAGGACGTAGTTGGCGTACTGACGGATCCACTCGCGTTCCTCGAACGGAGTGTCGCCGTCGTACACGGCCGGGCGCACCGCGTTGCCGAGCGGTTGTGAAAGTTCCTTCACCGAGCGGCACTGGTCCGCCGCGAGGGCCTTCGTGGGGGCGAGGTACAGGGCGGTCGCCCCTCGCCCGCCCACTCGTCGCCCACCGCCACCCCGTGGAAGCGCTTCGCGCTGCTGCGTCCATTGGGCGGGGGCCTCGGAGCCGTCCAGGAGCGCGGAGAGGACGGGGACGAGGTATGCCAGGGACTTGCCGGACGCCGTGCCCGTGGCGACCACCACCGAGTCGCCGTCCAGGGCGTGCTCGGCGGCTTGTGCCTGGTGGGCCCAGGGGTCCGTGATGCCCGCGGCCTGGACGGCGGCGATCACCTCCGCGCGAATCCGGTCAGGCCAGACGGCATGGCGGCCCGCGCGCGGGGGCAAGTGCTCCGTATGAGTGATGCGCGAAGTCCGGCTCGGCGCGGAGGCGAGCCGGTCCAGGACGGTGCCCGGAGAGAAGCCGGGCGCGGCGTCCGCCGGATGCCGATCGGATCGGTGATTCTTGGCCATCGGCATCGAGTGTGTCACCGGCGTGACGGACAATGGGACGAAGGCGTCGTGCACGCCTGCCGGTAAGTGATTGAATGCCATCGCGGCTGGCGTTGCGTCCCGGGGGCCGCAAGCCGAGGTGTCCCGAGGGGCGACCGCTCGATAGCAAGGTGCTGGAGGATCCGTGGACCTGTCCCTGTCGACCCGTACCGTCGGCGATCGTACGGTCGTCGAGGTCGGTGGCGAAATCGACGTATATACCGCGCCCAAGCTGCGCGAGCAGCTGGTCGAGCTGGTGAACGACGGGAATTTCCACCTCGTCGTCGATATGGAGGGCGTGGACTTCCTCGACTCCACCGGGCTCGGCGTGCTGGTCGGCGGTCTGAAGCGAGTGCGTGCCCATGAGGGCTCGCTGCGCCTGGTGTGCAACCAGGAGCGCATTCTGAAGATCTTCCGCATCACCGGTCTCACCAAGGTGTTCCCGATCCACACCTCGGTCGAGGAAGCGGTGGCGGCCACCGACTGACCCCGGGCCTGCCGACCGGCCCGAGCCGCCTCGGCAGGTTCCGCTCCGGGCCGGACGGTCCGGGGTGTCACGAAGTTCATCCAGGGGGGTCAGGGCTCTCGGCTGCCCGGCCCCCCGACCGCACGCCCGTTGTTTTGAGGGGGATGCATGGCCACCGTCGAACTCCGCTTCAGCGCGCTGCCCGAGCACGTCAGGACCGCCCGACTCGTGGCGGCAGCGGTGGCGCGCAGGGCCGGAGTGGACGAGGCCGTACTGGACGAGGTACGGCTCGCCGTGGGTGAGGCCTGTTCTCGTGCCGTCGGACTGCACCAGAGCTCTGGCATCACCTCGCCGGTGAAGGTGGCGCTGATCGAGGAGGAGAAACAGTTCTCCATCGAGGTCGGCGACGAGGCGCCGCGTTCGGTCCCGGGTGGCCGGGACGCTGGGAGCGCCGCGGAGGAGTCCGACCCGGAGACCGAGGAGGACGAGATGGGCCTCGCGGTCATCAGCGGCCTCGTCGACGACGTGGAGGTCACCGCCGGGGAGCACGGCGGTCTGATCCGCATGACCTGGCCGACGACCCCGCCGGCCACCGTGCTCGCCTGACGCCGCTCGGCGACGCCGGTACCTGTACCGACGTACCGACTCCGTCCCTCATATGGACGTACCGAAGGGCCCCACCTGGTGGGGCCCTTCGGCATGTGCGGGTGTCAGTGGCCCCGCGTACAGTGACTCCAACGGATTTCGTGAATTCATTCACGATCAATCACGTGATAATGGATCAAGCGTCAATGCTTTTGGGGCATTACCACTTTCGGGTTCCGTGACCGGCCGACGATCATTTGCTGAGGAGCATGTGAAGGCCATCTTCATTTCCCGCGCTCTGTTTTGATCAGGTTCCGGTACCTACAATCCGTCCACATCTTGAGCTCAGCCCAAGCGTCAAGGAGGACGAATGGCGGGGCTTTCTACCCCTCATCAGTTGGGCCACCCCACAACCTTCGCAGCCGCGGTTCTGACCGGCGACAACCGGGTCCTGGTGGCGGTGATCGCGGCCGTCGCGCTGGCGGCGCTCGTCGTCGCCGGGATCCTGGTGCGCCAGGTGCTCGCGGCGGGCGAGGGCACCGACAGCATGAAGAAGATCGCGGCGGCGGTCCAGGAAGGCGCCAACGCCTATCTGGCCCGGCAGCTGCGCACGCTCGGCGTATTCGCCGTGGTCGTGTTCTTCCTGCTCCTGCTGCTGCCCGCGGACGACTGGAATCAGCGCGCCGGACGATCGGTGTTCTTCCTGCTAGGTGCGGCGTTCTCGGCGGCCACCGGCTATATCGGCATGTGGCTCGCCGTACGCAGCAATGTGCGCGTCGCCGCGGCGGCCCGGGAAGCGACCCCGGCGGAAGGCGAGCCGGAAAAGGATCTCACCGCCGTCTCGCACAAAGCCATGAAGATCGCTTTCCGCACGGGCGGCGTCGTCGGCATGTTCACGGTGGGGCTCGGCCTGCTGGGCGCCTCCTGCGTGGTACTCGTGTACGCGGCCGACGCGCCGAAGGTGCTCGAAGGCTTCGGCCTCGGTGCCGCTCTGATCGCCATGTTCATGCGTGTCGGCGGCGGCATCTTCACCAAGGCCGCCGACGTCGGCGCCGACCTGGTCGGCAAGGTCGAGCAGGGCATTCCGGAGGACGACCCGCGCAATGCCGCGACCATCGCCGACAACGTGGGAGACAACGTCGGCGACTGCGCCGGCATGGCGGCCGACCTGTTCGAGTCGTACGCGGTGACCCTGGTCGCCGCGCTGATCCTCGGCAAGGCGGCCTTCGGCGACTCCGGGCTCGCGTTCCCGCTGCTCGTGCCGGCCATCGGTGTGATCACCGCGATGATCGGCATCTTCGCGGTCGCGCCACGCCGCAGCGACCGCAGCGGCATGACCGCGATCAACCGGGGCTTCTTCATCTCCGCGGTGATCTCGCTCGCGTTCGTCGCGATCGCGGTCTTCGTCTATCTGCCCGGAAAGTACGCGGACCTCGGCGGCGTCACCGACGCGGCGATCAGGGCCAAGGACGGCGATCCGCGGATCCTCGCCCTGGTGGCCGTGGCCATCGGCATCCTGCTCGCCGCCGTGATCCAGCAGCTGACCGGCTACTTCACCGAGACCAACCGCCGTCCGGTACGGGACATCGGCAAGACCTCCCTCACGGGTCCGGCCACCGTCGTCCTCGCCGGCGTCTCGGTCGGCCTCGAGTCGGCCGTCTACACCGCCCTGCTGATCGGTCTCGGCGTCTACGGGGCGTTCCTGCTCGGCGGTACGTCCATCATGCTCGCGCTGTTCGCGGTGGCGCTGGCCGGCACCGGCCTGCTCACCACGGTCGGCGTGATCGTCGCCATGGACACCTTCGGCCCGGTCTCCGACAACGCGCAGGGCATCGCCGAGATGTCCGGCGACGTCCAGGGCGCGGGCGCGCAGGTGCTCACCAACCTGGACGCGGTCGGCAACACGACCAAGGCCATCACCAAGGGCATCGCCATCGCCACCGCGGTCCTGGCGGCGTCGGCGCTGTTCGGGTCGTACCGCGACGCGATCACCACCAATGTGCAGGAGGTGGGCGCGAAACTGACCGGCGCGGGCGCGCCGATGACGCTGTCGCTGGACATCTCGCAGCCCAACAACCTCGTCGGCCTGATCGCGGGCGCGGCGGTCGTCTTCCTCTTCTCCGGACTCGCCATCAACGCCGTGTCGCGGTCGGCGGGTTCGGTGGTGTACGAGGTGCGGCGGCAGTTCCGCGAGAAGCCCGGGATCATGGACTACAGCGAGACGCCCGAGTACGGCAAGGTCGTCGACATCTGTACCAAGGACGCCCTGCGTGAGCTGGCCACGCCCGGACTGCTCGCTGTGATGGCGCCGATCTTCATCGGGTTCACGCTCGGTGTGGGCGCGCTCGGCTCGTACCTCGCCGGCGCGATCGGTGCGGGCACGCTGATGGCGGTGTTCCTCGCCAACTCCGGCGGCGCCTGGGACAACGCCAAGAAGCTCGTCGAGGACGGCCACCACGGCGGCAAGGGCAGCGAGGCCCACGCGGCCACGGTGATCGGCGACACGGTCGGCGACCCCTTCAAGGACACCGCCGGTCCGGCGATCAACCCGCTGCTGAAGGTGATGAACCTCGTGTCGCTGCTCATCGCGCCCGCGGTCATCAAGTTCAGCTACGGCGTGGACAAGAGCATCGGCGTACGGATCCTGATCGCGGTCCTCGCGCTGCTGGTCATCATCGGCGCGGTGTACGTCTCCAAGCGGCGCGGCATCGCCGTGGGAGACGAGGAGGGAAACGCTGAACGGTCGTCCAAGTCGGCCGATCCCGCGGTGGTTTCATAAGCGGTCCCGACGGCGAAGCCGCACAACGTGCGGGCGGGAGGCGCGTGTTGACGCGCCGCCCGCCCGCACGTGTGCTCACGCCCCGCATCGTGAGCCTTCTCTCTCCAGGCACAAAAATGACCAAAAGCTCTCATTACCGTCATTCCGTGAACGGATGGTGCCCGTTCGGCGTGTAGGGTCCCTGGGCCGAGAGCATGGAAGGGACCGATCCGGTGAACAAGAAGCTCGCGGCCGCTCTGTCCGGCGGTGCGGTACTGATACTGACACTGACGGGTTGCGGCGGCGGAAGCGGCAACAACGAAAAGCTGGACGCCTGGGCCAAGCAGGTCTGCGACGCCGTGCAGCCGCAGGCGAAGAAGATCGCGGACGCCAACAGCGCGATCCAGAAGCAGACCTCGGACAACAGCGCGCCGTCGGACGTGCAGAAGACCGACGCGCAGGCCTTCCAGGACATGTCGGACGCCTACAAGGCGATCGGCGCCGCCGTGACCTCCGCCGGGGCGCCCGACGTCGACAACGGCGAGAAGAAGCAGAAGGGCGCCGTCCAGGAGCTGAACGGCATCTCGGCGCAGTACGCGGCCCTGAAGAAGCAGGTCGACAAGCTCGACACCAAGGACCAGGCCAAGTTCGCCGACGGCCTCAAGGACATCGCCACCCAGCTCGACAAGCTGAGCACGACCGGTAACGACGCGCTGAAGACCCTCGAGGAGGGCGACGTCGGCGAGTCGATGGCCAAGCAGGCCAGCTGCAAGTCGGCGTCCGCGTCCGCGTCGGCGACGTCCGCGGCGAGCTGACCGCACGCCGGTTCGGGTGCGCGCGTTGTCGGTGCCGGCGGACACAATGGAGGGCGTGAGTGACGCGATCCTGTCCACCCTTCCGTCCACCGATCGGCCCGACGTCGCCGCGCGCCTGCGCGACGCGCTGCTCGGCGCCTCCTTCACCGCCGACGGGCTGCTCGACCTGCTCGGCGCTCCGGCGTATGCGGCGCTGGCCCGCAGCGAGACCGTGCCCGCGCTCAGGGCGACCCGCGGGGACACCCCGCTGGAGACGCTCGTCCGGCTGTTTCTGCTCCAGCAGCCCGTACCGCACGCACGCGTGGCGGACGTGCTGCCCGTCGAGGAGTGTCTGGAGACCGGCTGGCTGGTGCGCACCGGCGGGGACGAGGTCGCGGCGACCGTGGACGTACGGCCGTACGGCGGTCCCGACGGCGAGGACTGGTTCATCGTGTCCGACCTCGGCTGCGCGGTCGGCGGCGCCGGAGGCATCGGCAGCCGGGACGAAGGGGTCGTGCTGGGCGTAGGCGGCGCCTCCACGACCCTCGCCGGCATCACGGTCCGCACGCCCGTCGCCTCGGCCCTCGACCTCGGCACCGGCTCTGGGATCCAGGCGCTGCACGCCGCCCAGCACGCCACGCGCGTGACGGCGACCGACGTCAACCCGCGCGCGCTGCACATCGCCGCGCTGACGCTCGCCCTGTCCGGCGCCCCGGCGGCCGAGCTGCGCGAGGGTTCGCTGTTCGAGCCGCTGAAGGACGGGGAGACGTACGACCTGATCGTGTCGAACCCGCCCTTCGTGATCTCGCCGGGCGCCCGGCTGACCTACCGCGACGGAGGGATGGGCGGGGACGATCTGTGCCGCTCGCTCGTTCAGGGAGCGGGGGAGCGGCTGAACGAGGGCGGGTTCGCGCACTTCCTCGCCAACTGGCAGCACGTGGAGGGGGAGGACTGGCAGGACAGGATCAGATCGTGGGTGCCGCGCGGCTGCGACGCATGGGTGGTGCAGCGCGAGGTGCAGGACGTCACGCAGTACGCCGAGCTGTGGCTCCGGGACGCCGGTGACCACCGCGGGGACCAGGCCGACTACCAGGCGCGGTACGACGCGTGGCTCGACGAGTTCGAGGCGCGCAAGGTCAAGGCGGTGGGCTTCGGCTGGATCACCCTGCGCAGAACCGGGGCGGCCGAGCCCTCGGTCACCGTGGAGGAATGGCCGCACCCGATCGAGCAGCCGCTCGGCGACACGGTGCTGGCGCACTTCGCCCGCCTCGACTACCTCCGCGAGCACGACGACGCGGCACTGCTCGACAGCCACTTCCGTCTGGTCGCCGAGGTCGTCCAGGAACAGGTCGGGCTGCCCGGCGCCGAGGACCCGGAGCATGTGGTGCTGCGCCAGAACCGCGGGATGCGCCGTGCCACCCGGGTCGACACGGTCGGCGCCGGCTTCGCGGGCGTCTGCGACGGCACGCTGAGCGCGGGCCGCATCCTCGACGCGATCGCCCAGCTGATGGGCGAGGACCCGGTGGTGCTGCGCGACCGCACTCCGGCGCAGATCCGGCTGCTGGTGGAACAGGGGTTCCTGGAACCGGCGCGGTGATCAACGCCGGCGCGGATTCTCGGGTTCGCCCGGGGCGGGAATGCGGCGGGGTGCGGTGATCCGCGTCGCGCCGCCCCGATCCGCCCCGCGCCGTAAACGTCCGGCTCGGGGAATCGGCCGGAAAATTTCTGTGTGTGGCTCCGAGCGGGTTGCCGAAGATCGCGTGCGCAGGGTCGTCGGCCCTCCGTTCACCCTGGGTTCGCCCGCTCGCCGTCCGTGCGTGGCAGTCTCCCCGTGCTGGATGGTCGTGGACGGTGGAAGAGGGGCACGGGGAGCCATGGAGAGCGGACCGGCGATCTTCGCGGGAGTGGTGTTCGCCCTGTTCGGAGGCGCACTGCTGGCCTGGACCGGGGTGCGCGTCCGGCGCGGCGAACCCGTCGCCCAGGGGGTGAACCAGATGGCTTCGGCGGCCCTCGCGGGCCTCGCCGCGGTGATCGCGCTCGGCCTCGGGACGTACTGCTTCACCCGCATCTGACGACGACGCGCATGATGATCCGTGCGTAAGGGGAGCGTCACGCTCCGGACAAGGGCGAAGCGATCGGCGTGCGGTCCGGGCGGCAGGAATGGCGGGAGTCGGGTTACCGTTCGAGTGGCCGTTGCGGGCTTTTCCCGTTTGACACGGGGGCGGGATGTACCGTCACACTCCGCAGCGTCACCACCATCCGACCCCGGGACCAAGGCCTGGGGAGGTCAAGCGTCGACCGGAGAGAAGAGCGAAGTTGTCCCCGACCAGCGAGACCGCAGAGGGCGGCCGCCGACTCGTCATCGTGGAGTCGCCTGCCAAGGCGAAGACGATCAAGGGCTACCTCGGCCCCGGCTACGTAGTCGAAGCGAGCGTCGGGCACATCCGCGACCTTCCCAACGGCGCCGCGGAGGTGCCGGAGAAGTACACCGGCGAGGTCCGCCGCCTCGGCGTGGACGTCGAACACGACTTCCAGCCGATCTATGTGGTGAACGCCGACAAGCGCGCCCAGGTCAAGAAGCTCAAGGACCTCCTGCGCGACTCCGACGAACTCTTCCTCGCCACCGACGAGGACCGCGAGGGCGAGGCCATCGCGTGGCACCTGCTCGAGGTGCTCAAGCCGAAGGTCCCGGTCAAGCGGATGGTGTTCCACGAGATCACCAAGGACGCGATCCGCGCGGCCGTCGCCAACCCGCGCGACCTCAACAAGCGCATGGTCGACGCCCAGGAGACCCGCCGCATCCTCGACCGCCTCTACGGCTACGAGGTCTCGCCGGTCCTGTGGAAGAAGGTCATGCCGCGCCTGTCGGCAGGCCGTGTCCAGTCCGTCGCCACCCGGCTCGTCGTGGAGCGGGAGCGGGAGCGCATCGCGTTCCGCTCCGCCGAGTACTGGGACCTGACGGGCACCTTCGGCACCGGCCGCGCCGGGGACCCGTCCGACCCGTCGACGCTGGTCGCCCGGCTGCAGACCGTCGACGGCCGGCGCATCGCGCAGGGCCGCGACTTCGACTCCCTCGGGCAGCTCAAGAGCGCGAACACGCTCCACCTCGACGAGGCCAACGCCCGCGCCCTGGCCGCCGCACTGGAGAACACCAGCTTCTCCGTCCGCTCCGTCGAGTCGAAGCCGTACCGCCGCTCGCCGTACGCCCCGTTCCGTACGACGACGCTGCAGCAGGAGGCCAGCCGCAAGCTCGGCTTCGGCGCGAAGGCCACGATGCAGATCGCGCAGAAGCTGTACGAGAACGGCTACATCACGTACATGCGTACGGACTCCACGACGCTGAGCGACACCGCCATCTCGGCCGCCCGCGCCCAGGTCACGCAGCTGTACGGCGCCGACTACCTGCCGTCGGCCCCGCGCACGTACGCCGGCAAGGTCAAGAACGCGCAGGAGGCGCACGAGGCGATCCGCCCCTCCGGCGACCGTTTCCGCACGCCCGCCGAGACCGGCCTGACCGGCGACCAGTTCAAGCTGTACGAGCTGATCTGGAAGCGGACCGTCGCCTCCCAGATGAAGGACGCGACCGGCAACAGCGTGACCGTGAAGATCGGTGGCAGCGCCGCGGACGGCCGGGACGTCGAGTTCAGCGCGTCCGGCAAGACGATCACCTTCCACGGCTTCCTGAAGGCCTACGTCGAGGGCGCCGACGATCCGAACGCCGAGCTGGACGACCGCGAGCGCCGGCTGCCGCAGGTCGCCGAGGGCGACGCGCTGTCCGCCGAGGAGATGACGGTCGACGGGCACTCCACCAAGCCCCCGGCCCGCTACACCGAGGCCTCGCTGGTCAAGGAGCTGGAAGAGCGCGAGATCGGCCGCCCGTCGACGTACGCGTCGATCATCGGCACCATCCTCGACCGCGGCTACGTGTTCAAGAAGGGCACGGCACTCGTCCCGTCCTTCCTGTCCTTCGCCGTGGTCAACCTCCTGGAGAAGCACTTCGGGCGGCTCGTCGACTACGACTTCACCGCCAAGATGGAGGACGACCTCGACCGCATCGCGCGCGGCGAGGCGCAGGCCGTGCCGTGGCTGAAGCGGTTCTACTTCGGCGAGGGCGAAGCGACCGGCGCCGCCGAGGCCGGCAACGGCGACGGCGACCACCTCGGCGGCCTCAAGGAACTGGTCACCGACCTGGGTGCGATCGACGCGCGCGAGGTGTCGTCGTTCCCCGTGGGCAACGACATCGTGCTGCGCGTCGGCCGCTACGGCCCCTACATCGAGCGCGGCGAGAAGGACACCGAGCAGCACCAGCGCGCGGACATCCCCGACGACCTGGCACCGGACGAGCTGTCCGTCGACCTGGCCGAGGAACTCCTCGCGGAGCCGAGCGGCGAGCGCCCGCTGGGCAACGACCCGGAGACGGGCCGTCCCGTCGTCGCCAAGAAGGGCCGCTACGGCCCGTACGTCACGGAGATCCTGCCGGAGGGCACGCCGAAGACGGGCAAGAACGCCGTCAAGCCGCGGACCGCCTCGCTCTTCAAGTCGATGTCCCTCGACACGGTGACACTCGACGACGCCGTGAAGCTGATGTCGCTGCCGCGCGTCGTCGGCACGGACGCCGAGGGCACCGAGATCACCGCGCAGAACGGGCGCTACGGGCCGTATCTGAAGAAGGGCACGGACTCGCGCTCGCTGCAGTCCGAGGACCAGATCTTCACGATCACGCTGGAGGAGGCGCAGGCGATCTACGCGCAGCCCAAGCAGCGTGGCCGCGCCGCCGCCAAGCCACCGCTGAAGGAGCTGGGCGAGGACCCGGTCAGCGGGAAGCCCGTCGTCGTCAAGGACGGTCGTTTCGGGCCGTACGTCACCGACGGCGAGACCAACGCGACCTTGCGCTCCGGCGACAGCGTCGAGGCGATCACCCCGGAGCGCGGATTCGAGCTGCTCGCCGAGAAGCGGGCCAAGGCACCCGCCAAGAAGACGGCGAAGAAGGCCACCGCGAAGAAGGCGGCCCCGGCGAAGAAGACCGCGGCCAAGAAGACGGCGGCGAAGAAGACGACCACCGCCGCGAAGAAGACGACGGCCAAGAAGACCGCCGCGAAGAAGGCGACGGCTTCCAAGTCGGCTTCGGAGGAGTAGCCCGGGGCCTTCCCGGTGCTTCCCCGTCAAGGCGTGTTCGCAAAACGAACGCCCCGGCATCGGTTTGGTGTCGGGGCGGGCGCACGTCCGTACGGCCGCCCCGGGCTGTCGGTGGCTGCCGATAGGCTGAACGCATGACGCGAGCCGAGCAGCCAACGGCCCACACGACAGTTCCCGACGACGCCCTGGTGGCGGACTCCCGCGAGCGCGCCGTGCGCGCCCTGCTGCGCCATCCGCAGCTCAAGCGGCTGTGGAGCGCCCAGCTCGTGACCGGTGTCGGCGACGCCCTCGCCCTGTTGGTGCTGGTCGTCCTCGCGCTCCAGGCTGCGATCGCCGAGGGCTCCTTCGGCGGCGGGTACCGGGGCGTGGCGTTCGCGGTGGCGACCGTCTTCGCGGCGCGCATCCTCGCGACGCTGCTCTTCGGCGCCGTCCTCCTCGGCCCGCTCACCTCCCTCACGTCCCAGGACGGGCCGCTCGACCGCCGCTGGACCATGGCGGCCGCCGACGGTGTGCGCGCCGCGCTGCTGATCATCGCGCCCCTGTGGATCGACTGGACGCCCCAGAACGCGCTGGCGGTCCTGCTGGTCACCGTCTTCGTCGCCGGTGTCGCCGAGCGCTTCTGGGCCGTGTGCCGGGAGAGCGCGGCGCCCGCGCTGCTGCCCGCCCCGCCGCTGGAGGGCGCGACGGTACGGCCGCTGCCGGACCACATGGACGCCTTGCGCCGCCTGTCGCTGCGGACGGGCTTCGCGGCGATCCCGCTCGCGGCCGCCTGCCTCGTCGTCGCCGCGCTCCTCAACAACCTGCTCGGCACCGGCGTCCTGTGGTTCGCTCAGCACCAGGCCGCCCTCGGGTCGTACGTGGCGGCCGGTCTGTTCGCGGCGTCGCTGTCCGTGCTGACCGCGCTGGAACTGCCCGACAGCCGCACCCCCCGCGCCCGCTCCCCGCTCGAGGGGCTGCGCCGTCCCAGGACGGGCACCGGCCCGGACAAGGGCCGCACGGGCGCCGTTCCGCTGCTCGTCCTGGCCTGCGCCGCCGTCGCCGGCGCGATCGCCTCCGCCGTCGCAGTGTCCGTGCTGCACGCCACCGACCTGGGCGGCGGCCCGGTGACGTACGGCCTGCTGGTGCTCGCGCTGACCGGCGGGGTCGTCGTCGGCATCCGTACGGCGCCCTCGGTGCTGCCGTCACTGTCGCGCCGCCGGCTCCTCGCGCTGGCGATCGCCTTCACCGGGGTCGCGCTGCTCGCCGCCGGGCTCGTCCCGGACGACACCACCGTGCTGCTGATCCTCGCGCTGGCCGGGATCGGCGCGGGCGTGGCCGCGAACACCGGGCACACGCTGCTCGACCAGGAGTCCGAGGACTACCGGCGGGCGCGTACGACCGAGCACCTGCACGCGGCCGTCCGGGTCTTCGTGGGGCTCGGCGCGGTGATCGCGCCCCTGGTGGCGGCGCTCATCGGGCCGCACCGGCTGGAGAACGGCAAGTTCGTGTTCGCGCACGGCGGCGCCGCCTTCACGCTGATGCTGGTCGGCGCACTGCTGCTGCCGGTGGCCGCGCTGGTGCTGGCCAAGGTCGACGACCGCTCCGGCGTGCCGCTGCGGCACGACCTGCGGGACGCGCTGCTCGGCGGCGACGACCCGGCGCAGGCGCCCGCGGCGACCGGATTCTTCATCGCCCTGGAGGGCGGCGACGGCGCCGGGAAGTCCACCCAGGCCGAGGCCCTCGCCGAGTGGATCCGGGCCAAGGGCCACGAGGTCGTCCTCACGCGTGAGCCGGGGGCCACTCCCGTGGGCAAGCGGTTGCGCTCGATCCTCCTGGACGTGTCGTCGGCGGGCCTGTCCCACCGCGCGGAGGCGCTGCTCTACGCCGCCGACCGGGCCGAACACGTCGACACCGTCGTTCGGCCCGCACTCGAGCGCGGCGCCGTCGTCATCACCGACCGGTACATCGACTCGTCCGTGGCCTACCAGGGGGCGGGCCGCGACCTGTCCCCGACCGAGGTCGCCCGGATCAACCGCTGGGCGACCGACGGACTCGTCCCGCATCTGACCGTCCTGCTGGACGTCTCGCCGGAGACCGCCCGCGAGCGGTTCACCGAGGCCCCGGACCGGCTGGAGTCGGAGCCCGCCGAGTTCCACGCGCGTGTGCGCGCCGGTTTCCTCACGCTCGCCGCGTCCGACCCTGGCCGCTACCTGGTCGTGGACGCCGGCCAGGAGCCCGAGGCCGTCACGACCGTCATCCGGCACCGCCTCGACACCGTGCTGCCGCTGTCCGAGGCCGAGATCAAGGCCCAGGAAGAGGCCCGCAAGGCCGCCGAGGAGGAGGCCCGCCGCAAGGCGGAGGAAGAGGCAGCCCGCAAGGCCGAGGAGGAGCGCCTCGAGCGCGAGCGCCTGGAGCAGCTCGCCAAGCTGCGCGCCGAGGAGGAGGAGCGCAAGCGGCGCGAGCTGGAGGAGGCGCAGCGCCGCGAGGCCGAACGGCAGGCGGAGGAGGCCCGGCAGCGGGCCGAGGAGGCTCACCGCCGCGCCGAGGAGGAGCGCGCCCGGCTGCTCGCGGAGGAAGAGGCCCGCGCCGCCGAGGAGGCGCGCCGCCGTGCCGAGGAGGACAGACGGCGCAAGCAGGCGGAGGAGGAGGCCAGGCTGCGCGCCGAGGCCGAGGCGCGGCGCCTGGACAAGCAGCGCAAGGCCGAGGAAGCGCTGCTGCGCGCGGAGGAGGCACGCCGGCAGGCCGCACAGGCGGCGACCGCGGCCGACGCCGCGGCCCGGCAGCCCGCCGCTCCCGCGCCGGGGGCGGCGTCGGACGAGACGGCTGTGCTGCGGCCGGTGCGCGAGGAGCGGGGCGAGGACGTCCGCTCCGCTCCGGAGTCCGCGTCCGAGGTCACGGCGAAGCTGCCGAAGCCGCCGGTTCCAGGGGCGGCGGAGGAGACGGCGGTGCTGCCGCAGGTGCCGTCCGGCGCAGCGGACGAGACCGCCGTGCTGCCGCAGGTCGCTCCGGGCGCGGGTGACGAGACGGCCGTACTGCCTCGCGTGTCGGGTGACGCTCCGGCGGACCGGGTGCCGCAGGGTTTCTTCCGGGACGAGCGGGCGGACAGAACCGACGGTGGCGAGGACCGCACCCGGGAGCTGCCGCAGGTCGACGCCGACGGCGCCGCCCGCGGCCGGCCGCGCCCCGACTGGGCCGAGGAGACCCCGCTGGACGACCTGCCCACGCTGGCGGACGAACTGCTGGGGTCGTACGAGGACGAGGGGTACGACGAGGACGAGGGGCGTCAGGGGAGAGGCCGGGGGCGCCGGGGCTGAGGCCCTGGCGTTCGTGCCCGCCGCTCGTGACCGAATCCGGCGTTCTGCCGAGGGCGCCGCACCGGTCGCTGTCGTGCCCGTGGCCGTCCCACCGGTCACTGTCGTACCAGTGGTGCTCGCACCAGCTCCCCCGCTTGTCAGTGGGCACCCGCACAATGGGTTGCGGAACGTGACGTGTGACGGAAGGGCGGCGTGACCCATGACCGTGTGGGACGACCTCGTCGGGCAGGAGCGGGTGAGCGAACAGCTCGCCGCTGCCGCCCGGGACGCCGACGCCCTGGTCACCGCGGCCGCGGCAGACGCACCGCCGCCGGAGGCGTCGAAGATGACGCACGCATGGCTGTTCACGGGTCCGCCCGGCGCCGGCCGGAACCAGACGGCCCGCGCCTTCGCCGCGGCCCTGCAGTGCGTGAGCCCCGACCGCGCTCTTGGCGGAGCCCCCGGCTGCGGCTTCTGCGACGGCTGTCACACGGCGCTGGTCGGCACCCACGCGGACGTCACCACGGTCGCCGCGGTCGGCGCCGAGATCCTGGTCAGGGACATGCGGGACACCGTCCGCAAGTCGTTCACGGCACCGGCGAACGGCCGCTGGCAGATCATCCTCGTCGAGGACGCCGAGCGGCTGAACGAGAAGTCCGCCAACGCGGTCCTCAAGGCCGTCGAGGAGCCCGCCCCCCGCACGGTCTGGCTCCTGTGCGCGCCCTCCCTCGAGGACGTGCTGCCCACCATCCGCTCCCGCTGCCGCCACCTCAATCTGAGCACCCCGTCGGTCGCCGCCGTCGCCGACATGCTGGTACGGCGCGAGGGTGTCGAACCCGATGTCGCCGCCGCCGCGGCCCGCGCCACCCAGGGCCATGTCGACCGGGCCCGCCGGCTGGCCACCGACCCGGCCGCCCGTGAGCGCCGCGCCGCCGTGCTGAAGCTGCCGCTGCGCCTGGACGACGTGGGCGGCTGCCTCAAGGCCGCCCAGCAGCTGGTCGACGCGGCCGCGGAGGACGCCAAGCAGCTCGCCGAGGAGATGGACGGCAAGGAGACCGAGGAGCTGAAGGCGGCCCTCGGCGCGGCCCAGGGCGGACGGCTGCCGCGCGGCACGGCGGGTGTGATGAAGGACCTGGAGGAGATGCAGAAGCGCCGGAGAACGCGGACGCAGCGCGACAGCCTGGACGTGGCCCTGGGCGACCTCACCGGCTTCTACCGCGACGTCCTCGCCCTCCAGCTCGGCTCCCGGGTGGCGCTCGCCAACACCGACGCCGAGGACGCTCTGGGGCGGCTGGCGCACGGCACGTCCCCCGAGTCCACGCTGCGCCGTATCGAGGCGATCGCCGCCTGCCGTGACGCCCTCGACCGCAATGTGGCGCCGCTGCTCGCGGTGGAGGCGATGACGATGGCGCTGCGGGCGGGGTGACGGTCGTGACACGCGGCGACGGGATCAACCCCGGTTGACCAGGTCATCCGTACGAGGCAAGGCGCGCACCCAGCGCGTTCACGTCATCGCGCAGCGTTACGCTCGATCGATGCACATCAGGCGAACCCCCCGCCGGCCCCGGACAACGGCAGGCACCATGGCGCGTACCCGCACCACGGCCACCGTCCTCGCGGCCGCCGCCCTGCTCGTGTCGGCCTGCTCCTCCGGGAGCTCGTCGTCAGCGGCCTCCAGCCCGGCGGAGGCGGCTCTGGCCGCGCTGCCCCGCTCGACACCGTCCGCGCTCGAGCCGTACTACACGCAGAAGCTCAGCTGGCGCAGCTGCGGCGCCCCCGGTTTCCAGTGCGCGACGATGAAGGCCCCGCTGGACTACGACAAGCCCGAATCCGGCGACGTCCGGCTCGCCGTCGTCCGCGTGCGGGCGACCGGCAAGGACGAGCGGCTCGGTTCGCTCCTCGTGAACCCGGGCGGGCCGGGCGGCTCGGCGATCGCCTACCTCCAGCAGTACGCCGGTCTCGGCTACCCGGTCGAGGTCCGCGCCCGCTACGACATGGTCGCGATGGATCCGCGCGGTGTGGCCCGCAGCGAGCCCGTCGAGTGTCTGAACGGGCCGCAGATGGACGCGTTCACCCAGGCGGACATCACGCCCGACGACCGTGAGGAGACGGACGCGCTGGTCGGCCAGTACCGCGCGTTCGCCGAGGCCTGCGGCGCCCACTCGGCCCGGATCCTGCGCCATGTCTCCACCGTCGACGCGGCCCGGGACATGGACGTCCTGCGGGCGGTGCTGGGCGACAGGAAGCTGAACTACGTGGGGGCCTCGTACGGGACGTTCCTCGGCGCGACGTACGCCGGCCTGTTCCCGGAGCGTTCCGGCCGCCTCGTCCTCGACGGCGCGATGGACCCGTCGCTGTCCGCGCGCCGGCTGAACCTGGAGCAGACGGCGGGTTTCGAGACGGCGTTCCAGGCCTTCGCGAAGGACTGCGTACGGCAGTCCGACTGCCCGCTCGGTGGCAAGGGCGACACGCCGGCCCAGGTCGCCGACCACCTCAAGGCCTTCTTCACCAAGCTCGACGCGCATCCGGTCCCCGGCAGCGACGCCCACGGCCGCAAGCTCGGCGAGGCCCTCGCCACCACCGGGGTGATCGCGGCGATGTACGACGAGGCGGAGTGGCCGCAGCTGCGCGACGCCCTGAACTCGGCGATGAAGAGGAACGACGGCGCCGGCCTGCTCGCCCTGGCCGACAGCTACTACGAGCGCGACGCCGACGGCCACTTCACCAACCTGATGGCCGCGAACGCCGCCGTGAACTGCCTGGACCTGCCGCCCGCCTTCACCACCCCCGAGCAGGTGGAACAGTCCCTCCCGGCCTTCGAGAAAGCGTCCCCGGTGTTCGGCAAGGGCCTCGCGTGGGCGTCCCTGAACTGCGCGTACTGGCCGGTGAAGCCCACCGCCGAACCGCACCGCATCGAGGCGAAGGGCGCAGCCCCGATCGTGGTGGTCGGCACCACCCGCGACCCCGCCACCCCCTACCGCTGGGCCCAGTCCCTGGCCCGCCAGCTCTCCTCGGCCCACCTGCTCACCTACGTCGGCGACGGCCACACCGCCTACGGTCGCGGCAGCGTCTGCATCGACACGGCGATCGACACATACCTGCTGAAGGGCACCCCACCGGCGAACGGAAAACGCTGCGCCTAGCCTCCGGCGGGCCTCCGGGGGTGTGGTTCGAGCACCCCCGGAAACTGTGTAGACTTACCGACGTTGCTGATCGCACCATAGTGCGGACAGCGCGCCGCCTTAGCTCAGATGGCCAGAGCAACGCACTCGTAATGCGTAGGTCTCGGGTTCGAATCCCGAAGGCGGCTCCATCAAAAAGACCCAGGTTACCCCATCTGACCTGGGTTTTTCTCATTTCCTTGATCGGTACGCGGTCTAGCCCACTGCCCTGTGAAGTGTGTACGGGGGCCCAATGGGTCCAGGGTGGGTCCCCTCGCCGCAGCCCGCCTCGGTGACCCGCTCGGATAGCGCAGCCACGTAAGCCACCGCCTGGCGGGTGGCCCATTTCCGGCGGTGTTGCTGTCGCGTTTGTCAGTAGCACCCCAGGTCTATTCGTTCACGACACCACCGTCTGCGGAGCCCCCAGTCGGCAGGGTCCCGGTAGCCCAACGTGCCCGTACCGTCATCGACCCGACGCCCATCGTGGCGCCGGCGTCACCGGCGCCACGAAAAACGGGTTGGGAGGCTTTGCTGGCGCCTGGAAGAATGTAGGATCGTGTTCTCTTGTATACAACGCAAGGAGGGCTCCGTCATGGGTGCCGGGGGCAACGCGACCAGTTCTGAGTCCCTTCGGGGGCGGGTGAAGGCCAGTCCATACGAGCGCCTGCGGGACGCGATCCTTTCTGGCGAGTTCGAACCGGGAGCGCCATTGGTTGAAACTGCGCTCGCGGATATCTTGCAGGTGAGCCGGACGCCGGTGCGGGAGGCCTTGAGTAAGTTGGAGTACGACGGTCTCGTCTCGCGGGAGCGCAGAGGTCTGGTTGTGCGCCAGCGGACAGCTGACGAGATCTTGGACATATATCAGACCCGGATCGTGTTGGAAAGCGCCGTCGTACGCCATGCCGCCGAACGGCGTACGGCAAACGACCTGCTGCTGCTACGGGGCCTGCTCGCGCGCTGGGACTCTGTCGACCTGAGCGATCGGTCGGCCATGCGCGAGGCAAACCAGGCGTTCCATGAGGCGCTGTGGCGGGCGGGCCACAACGTGTGTCTCTCCGACCTGCTCTCCCGGCTCGCGCTCCAAGTGCACCGGTTCCCGCCCACCACCCTCGGCGAGCCGGGCCGCTGGGCCGAGGCCGGTGCCGAGCACGCCCAGATCGTGGACGCGGTCGAGCGTCGCGACGGCGACGAGGCGGCCAGGATCACCAGCCAGCACTTCGAGGAGTCGATGGCCATCCGGCTGCGCCTGATGGCGACTCCGTAACGGGAGAGCTCCGGAGACGTCTCTCCTGCCCTGTGGCGTGCGCCTTGAGCGCTGCGCCGCAGGGCTTTCCTATTGCACGGCCCGACATCCTTGACTGACCGTGTGGTCAGCGCCATACTGCGGAATACGCATGTATACCACTGTCGTCCGCATGGAGGTTGAGATGCCGATTCTCGAGTTGGGTCACGTCGGGCTCTGGGTCAATGACCTGGAGAAGATGCGGGTGTTCTACCGCGATGTCCTCGAGCTGCCGATCACCGACGAGGACACAGAGCTGGGCATCGTGTTCTTCTCCGCGCGTCCGCAGGAGGAGCACCACGAGTTCGTGATCGCGCGCTCCCCGGAGAAGCAGGGTGCGCCGAACCGCGTCCAGCAGGTCTCGTTCCGGGTCGACACGGTCGCCGAGCTGCTGCGCTTCCACAAGAAGTTCAAGGAGGCGGGCGTCGAGTTGCAGCGCGAGGTTACCCACGGCAACGCGTACGGCATCTACTTCTGGGATCCCGAGGGGAACCGCGCCGAGGTCTACTACCGCGTCCCGATCGACGTGCGGCAGCCGTTCAGCAAGGAGCTGAACTACGACCTCCCGGAGGAGGAGTTCCTCGCCGAGGCGCAGCGCCTGCTCGATGAGGCCGGGCCGGCGTACCAGGGCGTGCTCGGCGGCGGGCCGCGGAAGTAGTACTTGCGCTCGCCCGGCCGACAGAACTGATGGAAAGAAGAAGATGAAGCTCACGACACTCAAGACGGCGACCGGTACCTCGGCGGCTCGACTCGACGGAGACACCTACACCCTGCTGCCTTACGCCGACCTCAGCATCCTGATGGCTGCCGGTGACTGGCGCGCGGCCGCGGCCGCCGAGGGGGGCGAGACCGTCGCGGCGGCCGAAGCCACGCTGACGACGCTGCTGCCGAGCCCGTCGAAGGTCATCTGCATGGGCCGCAACTACGCCGAGCACGTGGCGGAGTTCGGCCATGAGATGCCCGAGGCGCCGGTCATGTTCGCGAAGTTCGCGGACAGCCTCACCGGTCCCTACGACGACCTGCCGATGCCGGCCGAGTCCGAGCAGCTCGACTGGGAGGTGGAGCTGGCGCTGGTGATCGGCAAGGAGGGCCGGCGGATCCCCAAGGAGCAGGCCCACGAGTACATCGCCGGCTACACCGTGAGCAACGATGTCTCGGTGCGTGACTTCCAGCGCCGCTCCAAGGAGTGGCTCGCGGGCAAGGCCTGGACCTCGCTCACCCCGATCGGTCCGTGGCTGGTCACCGAGGACGAGCTGCCGCGCTATGCCGAGGGCCTTGAGGTCCTCACCCTGGTCGACGGTGTCGAGAAGCAGCGCGGCAACACCGAGCAGTTCATCTTCGACATCCCGACGATCATCGCGGACATGTCGACGTGGACCGTGCTGCGTCCCGGTGACGTCATCCTGACCGGTACGCCGTCCGGCGTCGGCCTGGGCCGCAAGCCCCCGGAGTTCCTCAAGCCCGGTCAGACCCTCACCACGCGCATCGAGCGCGTCGGCGAGCTGGTCAACAAGATCGGCTGAGCGCCGCGATGATCGACAAGGTGCGAACCTCCGCGATAGAGATGCTGGAGTGCGTTCCCGACGGCGCCAGCATCGTGGTCGGCGGCTTCGGCGTAACCGGCGTCCCGTACGACCTGATCGATGCGCTCTGCGAGCTGGGCCGCAAGGAGCTGCACATCATCTCCAACAACGCCGGCATCGCTCAGGCCGGTGAGCAGCGCGGACTGGGCAAGCTGGTGGTGCAGGGCCGGGTCCGGAAGTTCACCGGCTCGTTCCCCTCCTTCGTGCCCTTCCACGAGCAGTTCATGCGGGGCGAGGCGGAGATCGAGCTCGTGCCGCAGGGGACGCTCGCCGAGCGGCTGCGGGCCGGCGGCTACGGCATCCCCGCCTTCTACACCCCGACCGCGGCCGGCACGATCCTGCAGACCGGCGAGTACGCCTCCCGGCTGGACGCGAACGGCCAGCCGCTGGAGTATCTGCCGGTCAAGGAGGTGCGGGAGTGGAACGGCAAGCCGTGCGTCCTCGAGACCGCGCTCCAGCCGGACTTCGCGCTGGTCAAGGCGAACCGTGGCGACCGCTACGGCAACCTCGACTTCCGCCGCTCGGCCCGCAACTTCAACCCGGTCGCGGCGAAGGCCGGCACGGTCACCTTCGCCGAGGTGCGCTATCTGGTCGAGCGGGGTGACATCGACCCGGACGACGTCGATGTGCCGGGTGTCTTCGTCGACCACGTCTACCACTCGTCGGAGGGACCGCTCGATGTCCGCTGACACAGGAAACACGACCACCTCCGCGCCGGCCGCCGGCAAGGCGACCGCGCCCGTCTTCAAGCCCAAGCTGGAGGCCGGGATCGGCTACAGCCGGATGGAGATCGCGGCGCGGGCCGCGCGCGACCTGCCGGACGGCGCGTACGTGAACCTCGGGATCGGCATGCCGCAGATGGTCGCGGACGTCATCCCCGAGGGGATCGAGGTGCTGATGCACTCCGAGAACGGCATCCTCGGGATGGGGCCGGCGGCGCCGGCCGACGACTTCGACCCGGACCTCGCCGACTCGGGCAAGGCCTGGGTGACGATGCTGCCCGGCGGCGCCATCTTCGACTCCTCGGACTCCTTCGGGATCATCCGCGGCGGTCACCTCGACGTCGCGATGCTCGGCGCGCTCGAGGTCGCGCCGAACGGCGACCTGGCCAACTGGACCGCGCCCGGCCGGATCACCGGGGTCGGGGGCGCGATGGATCTCGCGCACGGCGCCAAGGACCTGTGGGTGCTCTCGCTGCACACCGAGCGCAGCGGCAAGTCGAAGCTGGTCGGCGCGTGCACGCTGCCGCTGACCGCGGCCGGCGTCGTCACCCGGGTCTACACCAACCTCGGGGTCTTCCGGCCCTCCGGTGACGCCTTCGAGTGCCTCGAGCTCGCCCCGGGGGTCACCCGCGAGCAGGCCATCGCGATGACCGACGCGCCGCTGCACTTCGTCGAAGGAGTGTGAGCGTGCAGGTCCTGGCCCGGATCGCGGGTGCCTACGAGCACCCGATGCGGAAGAACAGCGGCACCTCGCTGCAGACCCTCTACCAGGAGATCGTCGCAGGAGCGCTCGCGGACGCCGGGCTGCGCCCGGCCGACATCGATGGGCTCTTCACCTCGGCGACGGCCGGGGGCATCCCGTCCCTGGCTGAGACCCTCGGCCTGACCGGGCTCACCCACATCGACGGCACCGACCTGGGGGGCGCGACCTACGTCGGTGCGCTCGGGCACGCCGCGCGCGCCATCCAGGCCGGGCAGTGCTCGGTGGCGCTGGTGATCATGGCGGGGATGCCGCGGCTGGCGCCGAGCGTGCGCAACTTCTCGGTGCCCGGTCCGCCGCAGGTCTTCGAGGACCGGCACGGCTCGAACATGATCGCGCAGTACGCCCTGGTCGCGGCGCGACACATGCACGAGTTCGGTACGACGCGACGCGACCTGGCCGAGATCAAGGCGGCCGCGTCGTACCACGCGTCGTTCAACCCGAACGCGCTGCTGCCGCGCGAGGTGAGCATTGAGGAGGTCCTCGAGTCCCGCCCGATCGCCGAGCCGCTGCACATGCTGGACTGCTGTGTCACCACCGACGGCGGCGGCGCGCTGGTGATTGTCTCGGACGAGGTGGCGCGCGATCTCGGCCGGGACTGCCCCGGCATCGTCGCCGAGGCCGAGACGATCCGGCACTGGAACAACGGCAACCTCGACCTGCCGGACGTCGGCGCGTTCAACACCGGGCCGCGGGCCTTCGCCCAGGCGGGGCTCACGCCGGCGGACATCGACTACGCCGGGCTCTACGACTCCTTCACCATCACGGTGCTCACCGCGCTGGAGGGGCTCGGCTTCGCCGAGCGCGGCAAGGGCGGGGTGTTCGTCCGCGACGGCGCGCTGCGCGCCGACGGCCGGCTGCCGTTCAACACCGACGGCGGCGGGCTGTGCAACAACCATCCCGATCGTCGCGGCGGCATGATCCGCACCATCGAGGCCGTGCGGCAGCTGCGCGGTGAGGCGCATCCCAGCGTCCAGGTCGCCGACTGCGAGTTCGCGATCGTGCACGGCTCCGGGCACCAGCTCGGCACCCGGGCCTCCGCGGTGACCGCGATCCTGGCGAGGAGTGATGTCCGATGACGACCGAGCAGTGGACCGTCTCCGGACCGGGTGACGTGCCGGAGGCGGCGGCGTTCTGGGCCGGGCTGGCCGAGGGGCGGATCGTGCTGCCGTGGTGCGAGGGCTGCCGCCAGACGGTGTGGCTGCCGAAGGCGTACTGCCCGACGTGCCTGCAGCCCGTCGCCGGCTCGCAGGAGCTGGCCGGCACGGGCGAGATCTACAGCCTCACCGTGGTGCACCGCGGCGAGGGCGCCTGGAAGGAGCACGCGCCGTACGTCCTGGCGTACGTCGCGCTCGACGGCGGCCCCACGATGATCGCCAATCTCGCCGGCGACGGCACCGGGCTGGCGATCGGCCAGCGGGTGCGCCTGGCGGGCGTGGGGCCGCTCGGCGGCGCCCTGTTCGCGCCCCTCGCCGAGTAGCTCGCGAGCCGTTCGCCGTGCGTCTCCGACGCCCGGACCGACCAGGTCGGTCCGGGCGTCGTGTGTTTTCCCGGCAGGCGAGACAAAGCCGCCGACACCTATTGTGCCCAGTCGCGTACTGCTGTATACATCGTGGAGGGTCACCGCCCTGAGATGAAAGCAGGTGCAAGTGGAGACGCAGAACGTCGCCGGAGCGATGGCGGCCTACATTCGTGAGGCAGGGGTGGGCCATGTGTTCGCCTACCCGGGTGACCCGACGATCGAGTTCCTCGAGGCGCTGCGGACCTCGTCGGTCGAGGTCGTTCTGGCCCGTCGTGAGGCCTCGTCGGCCTTCATGGCCGAGGGCTATGGCCAGGCGACCGGCAATCTCGGTGTTTGCGTCTCGACACTTCCGCAACTACACCTACGCCAAGTACGGCCGCGTGATCCTCGAGCAGCCGGGTCGGTTCGCCTGGCAGGTCTTCGACCAGAAGGTCGTCAAGCAGCTGCGCGACGAGTACCGGATCAAGCAGGTCACCAAGGTCATCGGTAACACCCTCGAGGAGCTCGTCCGCAAGATGGACGGTGTCGACGCCGAGGGCTTCCTCAAGGAGATGGCCGAGTACAACGCGGCGATCGACCAGAACGTGCCGTTCAACTCGAACGTCAAGGACGGCCGCCGTACCAACGGCCTCGCGGTCGACAAGACCAACTGGGCGAACACGCTGGACCAGGGTCCGTTCGAGGCCTACCAGGTCACCTGTGGCATCACCTTCACCTTCGGCGGCATCCGGATCAACCCGCAGGCCGAGGTCATCGACACCGACGGTGAGGTCATCCCGGGCCTGTACGCCTGTGGAGAGCTCGTCGGTGGGCTCTTCTACTTCAACTACCCCGGCGGTTCGGGTCTGACCAACGGCTCGGTCTTCGGCCGGATCGCGGGCAAGGCAGCCGCGTCGCGCTGAGGCGCGCTCGGTCGCAAGCAGAAAGGGAAAGTGACATGAGGGGCTTCATCGAGGAACAGAAGGCGCGCTGCGCGGACAGCGGGGGACCGCTGCGGACGATCCCGCTGCCGAGCGTCGATGCGTGGGAGTACCGGCGGGTGCTGGGGAACTTCATCAGCGGCGTCACGATCGTCACCGGCATGCACGAGGACCAGCCGGTGGGCCTGGCCTGCCAGTCGTTCTCGGCGCTCTCGCTGGATCCGCCCCTGGTGCTGTTCTGCGTGGCGAAGAGCTCGTCGACCTGGCCTCGCATCGAGGCTGCCGGACAGTTCGCCGTCAACGTCCTCAGCGACCATCAGGTGGCGGTCTGCAAGCAGTTCGGCCGTCCCGGCCCGGACAAGTTCGAGGGTGTCGCCTGGCAGCCTGCGGGTCGTACCGGCAGCCCCATCATCGACGGTGTCGTGGGTTGGGTGGAGTGCGAGACCGAGGCGGTCATCGAGGGCGGCGATCACTGGATCGTCACCGGTCGCGTGGTCGATCTGGATGCCTATCCCCGGGATCCGCTCACGTTCTTCCGCGGGTCGTTCAACCAGGAGTGGCGCGAAGGCGCGTACTGATGCGTTTCCGCGGCCTTCGGGTGTGAGGACCGCGGAAACGTTCGGCGGAAGCCGCCGAAATTAGGGGATCAGGGGGTTGACCCCCATTGTGACCGTCGCCATACTCGTGGATACCTTCGTATACAACGATGGCGGCGACGGCCCGAGGAGTGCTGCAAGGCATTCGAATCGGCGCGAATCCCGTGTCTGTCTTCTGGGCGGGTGGTCGGCGAAATTCATTGGAGCTGCATGCCTGTGGCATGCAGCAATCGCAGGGGTAGAAAAGTGACCAGCAACTTCGTGAAGCGAGTGGCCAAGCCGGCCCTCGCCGCGGCGCTTGCCGCAGGCGTCGTCTCGGGCCTGGCCGCGTGCGGCAGCAGCAACGCCACCGACTCGTCGGCCGGCGGCGCTCCGGTGGACTCCAGCGCGATCGGCGACACGGCCAAGGCCGCTGTCGCCGCCGTCGAGGGCCCGATCACCTCCTGGCCGACGAGGACGAAGATCGACGGCGTCCCGGACCTCAAGGGCAAGTCGATCGTCTACGTCGAGATCAACGGGGCGATCTCCTCGATCCAGCAGTTCGGCGTCGGCCTGACCGAGGCGATGAAGGCGCTGGGCGCGACCGTGACGGTCTGCGACGCGAAGTCGAACCCGACCCAGGCCGCCGACTGCATCACCAAGGCGGTCGACTCCGGTGCCGCCGGCATCGTGGCCAGCTCGATCAGCTACAACATGGCCCCCTCGGCCATCGACGCGGCCACCAAGGCGGGCGTCCCGGTCCTCATCGCCGGCGGCGGCGTCTCCAGCGCCCGCCCTGCGGACAAGACGCTGGCCTACTACGACACCGGCTCGCGCCTGGTGGGCGTGTGGGACCTGCTCAACGACATCGCGTTGCAGAACCACGGTGCCGACTCCTCGGTGCTGTGGGTCTACAACACCGACAACGAGCTCAACAAGATCAGCGCGCAGACAGCGATCGCTGACTACAAGAAGGCCTGCCCGGACTGCGGGATCACCCCGATCTCGTTCACCACGGCCAACCTCAGCCAGCTGCCCGCGGCGATCTCGGCGGCCCTGGTCGCGCACCCCGACGTCAACACCGTCATCGTGCCGGTCGACGCGTTCGTCACCCAGGCCCAGCAGGGCATCCAGGGCGCCGGCGGCAGCAGCAAGCCGGACATCGTGTCGATGTCCGGCAGCCTCGCGGGCCTCCAGCTCGTCAAGTCGGGCGTGCTGAAGGCGGACGTCGGCTACCCGCTCATCTACGAGGGCTGGGTGTACGGCAACGCGCTCCTCGAGCTGATGAGCGGCAAGAGCGTCGATTCGCTCGCCAACCCGCCGCTGCGGGTCTTCGACTCCTCGAACATCGGCAGCCTGAAGCTCGACCAGGCCAGCTCGACCAGCGGCGTCTGGTACGGCGACGAGTCCTACAAGCAGGCCTTCCTTACCGCCTGGGGCGTCAAGTAGTAGCTCCCAGGCAGCACCACGGGATGCCGGGGGGCGGATGGCGGCCACCACCCCCCGGGGGTCCGGGGGGTGGTGGCCGCCATCCGCCCCCCGGCATCCCGCCACCTCAGCACACCTCGGATTAGGAATGACATGACTGCGATCGCAGACGACAGCAAGTCGCTCAAGTTCATCCACCAGTACGGCGTGGGTCTCCACTCCGACGACAAGGATGCCGACTTCCTCACCCCGGCCTGGCAGAAGCGCCAGATCGATGAGTTCATCGACTTCGCGCAGATGGCCGAGGACCTGGGCTACGACGGTCTCTCGGTCGCAGAGCACCACACCGTCCGCTACACCTGCCCCTCGCCGCACCTGCTGCTCGCGGCTGCTGCGATGAAGACCAGCCGGATCCGGCTCTCGACCGCGGTCACCCTGCTGCCGTTCTACGGTGGCCCGATCCGGGTGGCGGAGGAGGCCGGGATGCTCGACCTGCTCAGCAACGGTCGCTTCGAGCTCGGCATCGGTCGTGGCACCCCGAACGAGGCGCGGATCGCGCTCGGTCGCGGCCTGAGCGACGTCGAGTTCCGCGAGGCCTGGCAGGAGCACCTCGACGTCGTGAAGCTGGCGCTGACCGAGGAGGACTTCACCTACCACGGCAAGCACATCCGCATCGAGCAGCCGACCACGCTCGGTGCCCGCCCGATCCAGGAGAACTTCCCGGTGTGGCTCGCGGCGACCAGCCTCGAGTCCTCCGAGGCCGCCGGCCGGATGGGCTGGGGCCTGATGCGCAACTTCGGCTCGGAGGAGGAGCACCGCACCGCCTTCGAGGCGTACGCGAAGACCTCGGTCGACTCCGGCTTCGCGGTCGACAAGGGCAACATGATGATCGAGCGCTTCATCGCGATCGGCGAGACGCCGGCCGAGGTGGACCGGAGCCTCGACGCGATGTCGCGCGCCTTCGGCGGTTTCGTCGCGCTCTACGCGCGCGCGGGCCGTACCGTCCCGGACAACGACGGCGAGTTCGCCATCGCCAAGGACGCCCCCGCGAAGCAGAAGGGTCGTCCCGCCATCGCGATCGTCGGCACCCCCGACGAGGTCATTGAGCAGCTCGCGACGGCGCTGGACGAGACGGGTGCCGGTCGCCTGCTGGTCGAGGCCTTCGAGCCGCAGCAGAGCGAGCTCTTCGCTCGTGAGGTCATGCCGGCGCTCAAGGAGATCTATGCCTCCCGCAACGCCTGAGCCGGCGCGCGGGCTGCGGCTCGCCGACCAGGGTCATTTCTTCGTCGGCGCGACCTACGAGCAGGTCGACGGCCAGTCGGTCCTCGACGGCACCCAGCTCTACGTGGAGTACCAGATCCCCGAGGAGCAGACGAAGCCGTACCCGGTCGTGCTGATCCACGGCGGTGGCGGCCAGGGCAGCGACTGGGGTTCGACCCCGGACGGTCGCCCCGGCTGGCGCACGATGCTCGTGCAGCAGGGCTACGCCGTCTACGTCGTCGACCGTCCGGGTCATGGCCGCTCCCCGGTGCGCGCCCCCGACCACCCGCTGTTCCCGCCGCCCTCGGCGGAGCGGATGGGCCCGCGGATGGCCGGCTTCGGCAACGACCGGCACACCCAGTGGCCGGGCACCGGCGCCGTGGACGACCCGACCGTGGCCCAGATGCTGGCCCCGATGGGCAGCTTCCCGTCGATGCCCGAGCACCAGGCCGTGATGCGGATCAAGGGCGCTGAGCTGCTCGACCGGATCGGGCCTGCCATCCTGATCAGCACCTCGGCGGGTGGCCCGTCGGGTTGGGTGATCGCCGACGAGCGGCCGAGCCACGTGAAGGCGATCGCCGCGGTCGAGCCGATGGGCCCGAGCTGGTCGCAGCAGCCGCCGTACGGGCTGGCCTTCAGCCCGATGACCTACGACCCGCCGCTCGCCCCCGGCGAGACGCCGCAGTTCGTGGAGACCCCTCGCGAGGACGGTCTGCCGCCGCTGCGGATGCAGGCCGAGCCGGCGCGCCAGCTGCCCAACCTGCGCGAGATCCCGATCGCGATCGTGACCGGGGATGCCTCGTGGGCGCACCTGCTCGACCCGGCCACCGTGGATTACCTGCGCCAGGCGGGCTGCGTCAATACGACGCACCTGGACCTGGGCTCGCTGGGGATCAACGGCAACGGCCACTTCTCGATCATGGAACGCAACAACGCCGAGGTGCTCGATGTCGTGCTGCGTTGGCTGGAGACGGTCGTCGCCTGAGTGGCGAGGCCCGTCAGGAAGGAGAGCGCGATGACTGAGCGCACCACCACCACGCCACGTCTGGTGGCAGAGCACGCCAGCAAGACGTACGGGGCCGTGCGCGTCCTCGACGATGCGAAGCTGGTCGTCGAGCGGGGCGAGATCCACGCCCTGATCGGCCAGAACGGCTCGGGGAAGTCCACGCTCGTCAAGATCCTGACGGGCTACCACGCGCCAGACGCCGGGATGACGCTCGCGGTCGACGGCCGCAGCCTCGGCACCCCGGTGAAGTGGCAGGAGGCGCAGCAGGCCGGCGTCTCGGTCGTGCACCAGGACATGGGTCTCGTCGACCATGCCACGGTGTCGGAGAACATCGGTATCGGGTCGTTCCGGCGTACCCCGTTCGGCGCGATCAGCTGGCGCAAGCAGGACGAGATCGCCGAGCGCACCCTGGCCCGACTGGGCGTGGACATCGACCCGCGCCTCCCGGTCGGCGAGCTCTCGCCGAGCCATCGGGCCGCCGTGGCGATCGCCCGGGCGCTGAAGAACACCGTGCCCGGGCAGGGCGTGGTGATCCTCGACGAGGCAACCCGGGCGCTGCCGCGCGCAGACCTCGACAACTTCCACACGGTGCTGCAGCGCATCGTGGGCACCGGCACCTCGGTGCTGATGGTCAGCCACAACCTCGACGAGGTGTTGAAGCTGGCTGACCGGGTCACGGTGTTGCGCGACGGCAAGGTCGCCGCTGCGGGTGTCTCCACCCAGGGGCTCGACGAGTCCGATCTGGCCCGCTTCATGCTCGGGGCCGCCGTCGAGGCAGTGGTGCGTACGCCGTGCCCTCGCGACGACGAGCCGCCCGCCGCGCACATCAGCGGGCTGCGGATCGGCGGCGGTGAGCCGTTCGACCTGACGGTCCGCGCCGGCGAGATAGTCGGCATCACCGGCCTCCCGGGAAGCGGCTTCGAGGAGCTGCCGCACTACCTGGGCGGCTCCCGGCAGGCGGTGGGGACCGTGATCACGCCACGGGGAACGGTCGATCTGGCCGAGACCAGCGTGGACAAGGCGCTGGCCGCGGGCATGGCGCTCGTTCCGGAGCGCCGGATCACCGACGGGCTGGCGGTCGAACTCACGGTGCGGGAGAACCTCGCCCTGCCGCTGCTGCGCAAGCGGGGCAAGTGGTGGCTCGTCACGCGCAAGTGGCAGGACGAGCTCACCGAGCAGGTCATCGAGCGGTTCCGGGTGAAGACCGGCGGCGGGTCAGATCTGATCCGCGCCCTCTCGGGCGGCAACCAGCAGAAGATCCTGCTCGCCAAGTGGCTCGCCGTGGAGCCGTCCCTGCTCGTGCTGCACGAGCCGACCCAGGCCGTCGACGTCGGCGCTCGGGTCGACCTGCTGCAGGCCGTCAGCGATGTCGCCGCCACCGGCGTCGGTGTCCTGATGCTCTCCACCGAGCCCGCCGACCTGGCGGAGACCTGTGACCGAATCCTGGTGATCACGCCGCAGCACGAGCCCCGCGAACTGCGCGCGACGACCGCCGACGACATCCTCGAAGCCGTCTACGGAGCAACCCATGTCTGACACGATGACGCCCCCCCTCGAGACGCCTCCGGCGCGTACGAAGGTCAAGCCGCGCCCCGCCGCCCTGCAGAACCCGGTCGGCAAGTACGCGCTGATCGGCGTGTGGGCGGTCATGGCCGCGGTCTTCTGGTTCACCGTGCAGGACGGCCTCTTCCGCACCTCCGGCACGTTCCACGCCATCTTCGGGTCGGTCAACGCCACCGTCCTGATCATGCTGGCGCTCGCCGCGCTCTCGACGCTGATCGTCGGTGAGTTCGACCTGTCCTTCGCCTCGGTGATGGGTATCTCCGCTGCCACGGTCGCGATCGTCGGCGGCCAGCACCATCAGTCGGCTCTGGTGGCGGTGCTCGCGGGGATGGCGGTGGCGCTGCTGGCCGGCCTGGTGAACGCGATCTTCGTGGTCACGTTCGGGGTGTCGTCCTTCGTGGTCACTCTTGGCATGTCGACCGTGCTGACCAGCCTCGGTGAGTTGATCACGCACAACAACTTCGTCGCCTTCAGCAACGGCACGCTGAAGAGCATCGCCACGCACAAGGTGTTCACGATGCCGCTGGCGTTCTACTACGGCATCGGGCTGGCGCTGGTGATGGCGTACGTCCTGGCGTGGATGCCGATCGGGCGCTCCGCTCTCTTCGTCGGGGCCAACCCCGAGGTGGCGCGTCTGGCCGGTGTCCGGGTGCAGCGGATCCGCTTCGGCTCCTACCTGTTGGGTGCGACCTTCGCCGGTCTGGCCGGGGTCCTGGTGGTCGCGAGTGTCGGCTCGTTCGACAACTCGACGACCGGCACCTACCTGCTGCCTGCGCTCGCGGCGGTCTTCCTTTCGACCGCGGTGATCCAGCCGGGCGTCTTCAACCCGATCGGTGCGGTCATCGCGATCTTCTTCCTGCAGACCGGGATCATCGCGCTGCAGTTGATGGGCAGCTCGACCTGGGTCGTGGGCCTCTTCTACGGCGGCGGCCTCGTGATCGCGGTCAGCATCTCCAAGCTCATCCGCTCCCGCACGACCACGCACTAAGTCACTTCCGGGTTTCCGGAGGCTTGGTTTGGTTCGCTCGAAGTGATGCGCTTCCTGGTGCCCGCTGAGACTGGAGCGTAGAGGCGAAGAAGCCCGCGGTTGCCGGTGGCACCGAGCAGATGCAGCGCAACGCCATCGCCGAGGGCCTGCTGGGGCTCCCACGCGATCCCAAACCCCTGTCCAACGTGCCGTTCAGCTAGATGTGAGGAGCAGACATGACCGACTTCGACCGGCGCGACCCGTCGTACGCGCGTCCCCTGGGACCGGATGGGGCGGCACAGTGAGCGTGGCCGGATCCCTAGCCGGGGAGGTCGTCCGCATCGCCGAGCTGCCTGTTGAGGAACTGCCCTGGCAGGGGATCGGCTCGGTGCTCGTCGACACCCTCGCGGCCGCGTGTGCGGGGGCGGGCGCGCCGAGCGCGGAGGCCGCGCGACGCGAGATCGGATTGCCCGCGGGGCGGGCTCGGGTCTGGGGCACCGCGGACCGTACGGACGCGATCCAGGCCGCCCTGGTCAACGGCATCGCGGCCCACGTCCTGGAGCTGGACGACATCTACGCGCCCGGCACGGTGCACCCCGGCAGCGTCGTGATCCCTGCGGCCCTGGCGGTCGCGGACGAAGTCGAGGCCTCCGGGACCGCGCTCGCTCGCGCGGTGGCGGCCGGCTACGAGGTGTGCGGCCGGATCTCGGCGGACCTCGGGCCCAGCCACTACCGCAACTGGCACACCACCGGCACCGGTGGCGCGGTCGGCGCGGCGGCGGCCGCCGCGCTCCTCCTCGCCGGTGGCGGACCCGTTGACGCCGCGACGGTGCAGAGCTCGCTCGCGCTCGCCGCGACCATGTCCGGCGGTCTGCAGCAGCTCTTCCGGTCCGATGCCTCCGGCAAGCCGCTCCACGCGGGTCACGGCGCGATGGCCGGCGTGATCGCGGCGAAGACCGCACGAGCCGGGATCGGCGGTGCCGCCGACATCTTCGAGGGGCCGGCCGGCATGGGCGTCGCGATGGGCGGTTCCGGTCGCTGGACCCACAGCACCTCCGCTACGGGCGGCTTCGTCATCGACGCCAGCACGATCAAGCCGTACCCGTGCTGCGGCCACTCCTTCGCTGCGGTCGACGGAGCGCTCCAACTGCGCGGCCAGCTCGGCAGCGCTCCACTGGATGCCGTCGAGCGCGTTCGCGTCGACACCTACCGGGCCGGTATCGAGGTCGCCGGCATCGCCGTGCCGGCGAGTGCCGCCGACACCCGGTTCTCCATCCCGTTCCTCGTCGCGCTCGCACTCGCGGACGGCACGATCGATCGGGCGGAGCTCACTCCGTCCCGACTCGACGACCCGGCCTTCAAGGCCGTCGTCGCCACCACCGAGGTCCGCCTCGACGACGAGCTCGAGGCGGCGTTCCCGGCCAACCGGGGCGCGCGCGTCACCGTCACGACCACGGACGGCCGCACTCTGGTGGCGTTCGTGCCGAACCGCTCCGGGAGCCCGGAGAGTCCGCTGAGCCCCGAGGCGCTGCGCAGCAAGTACGACGGGCTGCTCTCCCACGTCACCCAGCAGGAGCGCGACCGCCTCCACACCCAGCTCGTGGACCTGAGCGGTGTCGCGCGGAGCTCGGCTCTCGCGCTGCCCGACTCCCTCCGGCCGATCACCTCCGAGGAGGTGTGATGACCTCTTCCACCTCAGACCTGATGCTCGCCGGCCGGGTCTCCGTCGTCACCGGCGGCGCCTCGGGCATCGCGCAGCCTGTGCCGAGCGCCTGCGCCAGCTCGACGTCGTGGCCACCTGGTCCGGGTGGCGGCGCGCGAGCTCGGCGAGCACGGCTTCCGTGTCAACGCGGTCGGTCCGGGACCGACCGACACCCCGATGTTCCGCACCGGCCAGACCGATGAGGCCTGGCTCGCTTGCGATCCGCGACAGCACTCCGCTCGGCCGGCTCGGTCGCCCGGAGGACGTCGCGACCGCCGTCGTCCACCTGATGCAGGCGCCGTGGATCACGGGCCAGGTCGTGATGGCCGACGGCGGCTCCTCCCTCAGCAGTGCGCGCGGTGGCATACGCCGCGGCGACGCCGCTCGCGCATAGAACCCCTCACCTTCCCTTCCATCATCACTAGGAGCTGTCGTGGACTTCGAGCTTCCCGAGGAAGCCGTCGACCTGCGTAACGCCGTCACCGCCTTCGCCCAGGACCGGCTGGCGCCCGATGCGCTGGCCCGCGCCCACCAGGACGAGTACCCCTGGGACGCAGCCAAGCTCATCGCGGACCAGGGCCTCCTCGGCCTCACCATCCCCGAGGCGAAGGGCGGCCAGGGTGGCACCCTTCTCGACGCGGTCATCGCGATCCAGGCCGTCGCGGCCGCGTGCCCGCGCAGCGCCGACGTCGTGCAGGCCGGTAACTTCGGCCCGGTCCGGACGTTCGCGGAGTACGCCACCGACGAGCAGCGGGAGCGCTTCCTGCCCGGCATCCTCGCCGGTCAGCAGGTGATCTCGCTGTGCATGAGCGAGCCGGAGGCGGGCTCTGCCGTCACCGACCTGCAGACCAGCGCGACCAAGGTCGACGGCGGCTGGCTGATCAACGGCACCAAGGTGTTCTCCACGCACAGCACCGAGGCCAGCGTGTACCTGGTCTACGTGCGCTTCTCCGCCGGCGTGGGCGGCATCGGGTCGGTCCTCGTCGAGCGCGGCGCGGCCGGGCTCGAGATCGGTCCGCCGATCGCCTACATGAACGGCGAGCACTGGTGCGAGCTGCACTTCGTCGACTGCTTCGTGCCTGACTCGATGGTGCTGCTCGGCGAGGGCGGCTTCAAGCGGCAGATGGGCGGGTTCAACATCGAGCGGATCGGCAACGCCTCGCGCTCCATCGCGGTGGGCCGTTACGCGTTCGACCGTGCCGTCGAGCACGCGCTGACCCGCCACCAGTTCGGCCGCCCGATCGCGGAGTTCCAAGGCCTGCAGTGGATGTTCGCCGACGTGGCGCTCGACCTGGAGGCAGCGCAGCTGCTGCTGATGAAGGCGGCCGTCAACGCCGACCGGGGCCTGCCCTCGGCCGACGAGACCGCGATGGCGAAGCTCGCCGCCAACAAGGCCGGGTTCGCCGCCGCGGACCTCGCCGTCCAGGTCATGGGAGCCGCCGGCTTCAGCCAGGACGAGCTCGCGGAGTACTGCCTGCGCCGTACGCGCGGCTGGCGGATCGCCGGCGGCTCGACCGAGATCCTCAAGAACCGTCTCGCCGAGAGCGTCTTCGGTCGTCGCTTCAACCAGCGGGCGCCGAAGTGAGCACTCTCTTCGACCCGGCCAGCGTCGCAATCGTCGGGGCCTCCGACAACCGCGCGAAGACCACCGCCCGGCCGCTGGCGTTTCTGCGTCAGTCCGGCTGGGACGGTCGGCTGTACCCGATCAACCCGGTCCGCGAGACCGTGCTGGGGGAGCGGGCGTGGCCCTCGCTGCGCGAGCTTCCCGAGGTGCCCGAGCACGTCTTCGTGCTGACCGGCGCGGACGCGGCTCTCGAGACCCTCGAGGTCTGTGCGGAGCTCGGCGTCGGCACGGTCTCGATGCTGGCCGACGGCTTCGCCGGGACCGGATCGAAGGCGGCAGCACGGCGCGAGCGCCTGCAGCGGATCATCGCCGGGAGCGGCACCCGGGTGCTGGGCCCCAGCACCCTCGGCATCGTCAACGTCCGCCGCAGTCTCTTCCTCACCGCCAACGCGGCCTTCGCCGAGCAGGACATCACGCCGGGAGGCATCTTCGTCGCCTCGCAGTCGGGCAGCGTGATCGGCGCCATCGCCTCTCGCGGCAACGCGATGGGGATCGGGTTCGCGGGTCTCGTCTCGACGGGCAGCGAGCTCGATCTCACCCTCGGCGAGATCTGCTCGGCGACGCTCGACGACCCCTCCATCACCAGCTACGCGCTCTTCCTCGAGTCCTTGCAGCACGCCGACCACCTGCGTGCCTTCGCCGCGGCCGCAGCCGAGCGGGGCAAGTCGGTCCTCGCGTACAAGCTCGGCCGTTCCGAGGCCGCGGCCCAGCTCTCCGTCTCGCACTCGGGTGCGCTGGCCGGAAACGAGCTCGCGGCCGATCTGCTTCTCCGCGACCTCGGCATCGGACGGGTCACCTCCCTGGAGGCACTGCTGGAGGGCCAGCTCCTCGCCGAGGCGATCACGCTGCCCGAGACCGCCGTGCTCGAGCCGCGGGTCGCCGTCGTCTCCACCACCGGCGGCGGCGGGGCGATGGTGGTCGACTGCCTCTCGCTGCGCGGCGCCGCGGTCGTCGGACCGAGCGCCGAGACCGCCCAGCGGCTCCGCGAGATCGGGGTCGACCCGGGTCACGGCTCGCTGGTCGACCTCACCCTGGCCGGCACCCGCTACGACATCATGAAGGGCACCCTCGAGGTCCTGCAGAGCTCAGGCGAGTTCGACGTGATCGTCGCTGTTCCCGGCAGCTCGGCACGCTTCCACCCCGAGCTCGCGGTCAAGCCGATCGCCGATGCCGCGGGCGGCGCCACTCCGCTGGCCGCCTTCGTCGTACCGGAGGCGCCCGACGCGCTGCGCCAGCTGCGTGCCGCCGGCGTGGCCGCCTTCCGTACGCCCGAGTCGTGCGCCGACGCCGTGATCGCCGGGTTCGCGCGGCGCCGTCCGATCATGCGCGAGGCTGCCCAGCCGGCAGGCATCGCTCAGGGGCTGGACGAGGTCGCCTCCTACGAGCTGCTCAGCGCGGCCGGGGTGACGCCGGCGCCGTACGCGGTGCTCGCGGTCGACGAGGTGCCCGACGACCTTCCCGTGGCCGGACCCGTCGTGGTCAAGGCGATCAGCGACGAGCTCCCGCACAAGACGGACGCAGGCGGCGTGGTCCTCGGCGTCACCGACGTCGAGGGGCTCGCCACGGCGATCCGCACGATCGTCGACACGGTCGCGGAGCGGGCGGGGATCAAGATCACCCACGTCCTGGTGCAGAGCATGGTCAGCGGCGGCATCGGCGAGGTCCTGGTCGGACTGGTACGCGATCCGGACGCCGGGCCGATGGTGGTCCTCGCGAGCGGCGGCATCCTGGCCGAGATCCTCGGCGATCGCAGCGCCCGACTCGCACCGGTCACGAAGGACCTGGCCTGGGAGATGATCCGCGAGACGCGGAGCCTGGTCGCCCTCGACGGCTACCGCGGCCGGCCGCGCGGCGACCTCGACGCGCTCGCCGACGCGGTGGTCGCGATCTCCCAGGTCGTGGTGACCGACCCGAGCGTCGTCGAGGCGGAGGTGAACCCGCTGATCGTGCAGCGCGACGGCGTCGTCGCCGTCGACGCGATGGTGCGGCGCGTCGTCACGGAAGGAGCGGGCCGATGAGCACGAGCGTCACGGTCGAGGTCATCGACGGGGTGCACGTCGTCACCCTCGACAACCCACCGGTCAACGCCAGCAACGCGGCGCTCCGCGCCGGCATCGTCGAGGCGGTCGCCACCGCGATCCGCGACGGTGCGCGCGGCATGGTCCTCGTCGGCGCGAACGGCACCTTCGTGTCCGGATCCGACCTGCGCGAGTTCAGCGGCGACGTTCCGCCGCCACTGCTTCCGGAGGTCATCGAGCGCCTGGAGCAGGCGCCCTTCCCGGTCGTCGCCGCCCTCGACGGCTACGCGCTCGGCGGTGGACTGGAGCTCGCGCTGGGCTGCGACCACCGGATCGGCACGCCCGGCCTGGAGATCGGTCTGCCCGAGGTCGGACTCGGCATGGTCCCCGGAGCCGGCGGCACCCAGCGGCTGCCCCGCCTCGTCGGGCGTAGCACCGCGCTGTCGGTGGTCGCGTCCGGCGATCGCCTGGACGGCCGGGCCGCGCTCGACGCCGGCCTGCTCGACGCGCTCGCGCCGGCCGAGGAGCTGATCGCCGCAGCCGTCGCCTTCGCGCTCGACGCAGCGAAGGCGCCCGTCGGCGCCCGCCCGGTGCCGGCCCAGGACAGCGAGCAGTACGACGCCCTCGTCGCCTCGGTCCGCAAGCGCGGCCGTGGCCGCCCGCAGATCGAGGAGTCGATCCGGCTCGTCACGCTGGCGGGGGAGACCCCGATCGCCGAGGCGCTGGTCGACGAGCGGGCGACCTTCACCCGGTTGCGTGAGTCGGCCGAGGCTGCCTCGCTGCGTCACCTCTTCTTCAGCGAGCGCCGCGCCGCCAAGGTCGGCCGAGGCCCGAAGGGGGCCGCTGGCGCTCCGCGGTCGCAGGTCGGGACGGTCGGCGTCCTGGGTGCCGGCACGATGGGCCGAGGGATCGCGCTCGGCGCCGCCGCGCTCGGTCTCACGGTCATCGTTGTGGACCGCGACCAGGCCACGATCGAGCGAGCGCAGACCGGCTTCGCCGAGGCCGCCGTCGAGGGCGCCCGCCGCGCCGGCGCGGTCGCCGGGGATGTCGAGTTCACCGTGGACAGCGCTCGCCTCGCCGAGGTGGACCTCGTCGTCGAGGCCGTCTACGAGGACCTCGACGTCAAGCGCGCGGCGATCTACGCGCTCGAGCAGGTCGTACGGGCCGATTGCGTCCTGGCGAGCAACACGTCGTACCTGGACCTGGAGACGCTCGCGGTCGCGATACAGCATCCCGAGCGCTTCCTGGGCCTGCACTTCTTCGCCCCGGCGGATCGGATGAGGCTCGTCGAGGTCGTTCCGCTGAGCGCGACCGACGCGGGCGCCACCGAGCGGGTCTTCGCGTTCGCGCGGCAGCTCGGCAAGAAGCCGGTGCAGGCGCTCAACAGCGAGGGCTTCATCGGCAACCGCATCCTCCAGGCCTACCGGCGTCACGCCGAGTACCTGGTCGAGGACGGCTGCCTCCCGGCCGAGGTCGACGAGGCCCTGCGCGGCTTCGGCTTCGCGATGGGACCGTTCGCGGTGGCGGACCTCTCGGGCCTGCAGATCGCGAAGACCGTACGGGAGCGACTGCGTGCCGAGGGGCGCGCTCCCATCCGAGACACCGCGATCGCCGATGCGCTGTGCGAGCACGGCTGGCTGGGACGTGCGTCCGGGCTCGGCTACTACGCGTACGCCGACGGCGCCATGTCGCCGAACCCTGAGGTCGCCGCCGTCGCTGCCGATGTGTCCGCCATGCTCGGCATCACCCGTCGTACCTTCACCGCCGACGAGATCGTCGATCGGTGCGTCGGGGCGATGGCCGTCGAGGCGGCCACCGTGGTCGCCAGCGGCGTCGCACGCAACCCCGGGGACGTCGACCTCGCGATGGTCGAGGGCTTCGGCTTCCCGCGGCACGCCGGCGGACCCCTGTGGTGGGCCGCCCAGCTGTCGCCGGACGTCCGGGAGCGGGTCTGGGCGGCGGTCGAGGAGGCACGTCGTGCCCCGGTCGACCGCGAGATGATCACCATGGTGCTCAAGGAGAACGTCGCATGACCCATGTCATCGCGCAGAGCTCCTGCCCCTGATGATCACCGGTGGGGTCAAGGCGGTCTCGGCCAACGGCGTGCTCGGCGACCCCGCCGGGGCGAGTGCCAAGGAGGGCGAGCGCCTTCTGACCCGCATGACCAAGGACGTCGTCATCGCGGTGCGCCGTTGACCCAGGTCCCCGACCGCGTCGCTCTCGTCACCGGTGCGGCTCGCGGCATCGGGGCCGCGGTCACGCGCAGGCTGGCCGGGTCGGGCCACACGGTCGTCGCGCTCGACTGGTGCGTCGGCGAGGAGTCACCCGTCGGCTACCCGATGGCCACCCGCGCCGAGCTCGACGCCGTGGTCGCAGGTCAGCCGGAGGGGCGCGTGCTGGCGCACGTCGCAGACGTACGAGATCCGGAGGCTCTGCGCGGTGCGGTCGGGCTGGCGCTGCAGACGTGGGGGCGGCTCGACGTCGTCGTCGCCGGAGCGGCGGTGATCGCCGGCGGATCGCCGGCCTGGGAGCCCCGTGCCGCCGATGACCTCGCCCTCCAATGGGACGTCGACGTGCGCGGCGTCTGGAACACCGCAGCCGCGGCCATCCCGGCGATGCTCGCCGGTCCGGACCCGGCGGGCTGCCGGTTCGTCGTGATCGCCTCGGCGGCGGGAGCCCACGGACTCTTCAGGCTCGCCGCCTACACGGCCGCGCAGCACGCGGTCGTCGGGCTGGTGAAGGGTCTCGCCGCCGAGCGGCTCGCGGACGGCTCGATGCAGTTCCTGCGACCGGGGCGGGGCGACGACCTGCGGGTCACCGCGACGGCACGACGCCGCGGCCGTGCGTCACGTTCGTGGACGTCGCGGTCGAGGGAGCAGAGACTCGCAGGGATGGGCGTTGCGCTCCTGGCCGGCTTGGTCAATGCGATCTTCGTCGTCGTCTTTGGAGTCTCGTCCCTCGTCGTCACGCTCGGCATGGGAACGGTTCTGCTCGGTCTCGCCGAGTTGCTGACGAACAACAACTACGTCACCTTCAGCAACCCGGCCCTCAAGACCTTCGCCAGGAACCAGATCTTCACGATGCCAATGGCGTTCTATTACGGCATCTTCCTTGCACTCGTCATGGCGTATGTCCTTGCGTTCACGCCGGTGGGTCGATCCGCTCTGTTCGCGGGTGCGAACCGGGAGGTCGCACGCCTGACTGGTATCCGCGTGGGGCTCATCCGCTTCGGCGCCTATCTTCTTGGAGCGGCCTTCGCCGGCTTCGCGGGTGTGTTGATCGTGGCCAGCGTTGGTTCGTTCGACAACTCGACCACGCAGTCGTACCTGCTGCCCGCGCTCGCTGCTGTCTTCTTGTCGACCGCCGTGATCCATCCGGACACGTTCAACCCGATCGGCGCTGTCATCGCGATCTTCTTCCTGCAGACAGGAATCATCGGTCTTCAGCTGATGGGCAGCTCGACGTGGGTAATCAACGTGTTCTACGGCGGCGGCCTGGTCGTCGCAGTCACGATCTCCAAGTTCGTTCGAGATCGGACGACGTCCCATCAGTCGCGATCGGGTCGGCACAAGAGAGGTTCGGGATGCAGGGCCGAACCCCTCTTGTGTTTCGTCGAGTTCGATGGGATTTCGTCAACGTGGCGGTGCCGTCACGCAGTTGGACACTCGATCAGGGTTGCGCCCTTCGCCACCCGCAGAGTCATTGACCTTGGAGATGCTCGTGGATGATCGGCCGGCTGTCCGTCGCGCATTGCAGGCGGTGGCGCGCAGACGGGCGATGGGCCTGCACTACATCGGACACTTCCTCGGCATCGAGCCAGCATCGCACGACGAAGACGGCACCGTCCGGATGCGCATCATTCCGTGGGACAGCGCCGGAGAGGAGTCGATGACAGCCGCCGACCTGGGCACGCTGGCCGACCTGACGATGGGACAGGCGATCCGGAACCGCCTGCCGGAGGGACTGCGGCTCGCGACCACCAGCCTGGACCTCCATCATGGTCCTGACCCGGCGCGCGGCGGTGTCACCAGCAGCGCAAGCGTGCATTGGCTGGACGAGCGGCGTCAGACCGCGACCGCGAGCTGCGAGGTCACAGACGCCGCCGGCACAGTCGTCGCGACCGCCTCCGGGGCGTTCTCTGCCCTTCCCGCGCCGCCAGGCGCGTCGATTGCACCGGTGGACTGGTCGTGGCTGCGGGTAGGCGTGCCCGAGGTCGCTGACGGCAACCTCAACCGCAGCGATGCCGGCTTCGTTGCTGCCGTCCGGGCAGCGGTGGACTCGGCGTCGTCGGAGCCTGGGGCGCCACCCGTGGATCCGGAACGTACGAGGGTCATCGGTCACCTGTTGAACGTGCGCTGGAAATCGATCGAAAACGGCAGCGTCCGTGGCGAGTTCCGGGTCGGCCCCGAGCATGAGAACCGGGTGGGCCACCTCCAAGGCGGTGTCGTCTACGGACTTGGCGCCGTCGCAGCGCGTCACGTCCTCGGCAACCAGTGCCGGGTAGTCGACGGTCGCGTGCAGTTCCTCCGCCCGACTGGCCACGGGCAGGTGTCGATCACAGCCACCGTCCTGCGCCACGGGAGGTCCGTCTCCTTCGTCCGGGTCCAGTTGGCCTCCGACGGGCGGCAGACCACCGAAATGACCTTCACACTCGCGCCCGACCACAATGGCCTTTAACGCCTGTGGCGTGCCGGCACGGCCGAGACCAGGTTCCCCTGCCGTCGAGCGCTGCCGAGTGGTTGTTGGCGACAGCGCCCGAAGTCAGCGGTGCCTGCTTGCGGTAGCGCGAGGAGTAGTTGTCTGCGCACTGCGCGAGCTTTGCCCAGATCGTTCCATCCAGTTCGATCCATAACCTGGCGGTTTCCCCCTTGGCGTTCTCGATATCCCCGGGGCGAGCGCCGGTTGGAGTGGATCCACGCGGACACTCGTTCGATCTTGATCGAGCATGCTCGTGAGTCGTGATTTGAACTCGGCAGGATCGGCGAAGTGCTTGATATCCAGCGCCAGGAAGCTATGACTCACTGCTTGCTGTCGGCCGACCTCGTCCTGCGGTCCAACATCTGCTGGACGATCTGGGGGAGTGCGTCTGGGGAATTGCCGCCGCCTCGAAGGCGCGTGAGATAGACAGGGAGGCGGGCGACGCCGCGGGAGGGACTGCCCTGCGCGTCCGCAGCGACTAGTGCGTCCGCGGCTGAGTGCGCGTCGGCGCGGCCAAGGCCGGCAGTTGCGAATGTCTCCGCCACAAACGAGGTGAGGTCCCCGCGTCGAACGCGAACCCGCTCGGGTTTCGCCCCGCTGTCATCGGACGTCTCTTATACGCCAGTGTGCCGTTGTTTCCATGCATGCGGGAATGAACTAGCGGTTTCCCGGCCTGGGTTCATCGGCATGGGCAACGGCAAATGGGTCCTCCTGGTGTATATTCATGTGCACAATTCTTCTCGGTAGGTGGTGCATTGTGGCTGTCAACAAGGAGTCTGGCGCTGCTGGCCTGCCACGCGCCCGCGCGAAGGTGAGCCCCTACGAAAGGCTCAGGTCGGGGATTATCTCGGGTGAGTTAGAGCCGGGGGCCCCGTTGGTGGAGTCGACGCTGGCGGCGTGGTTGGAGGTCAGTCGCACGCCCGTCCGAGAGGCCTTGACGCGACTTGAGCAGGACGGGCTCGTCTCGCGAGAGCGTAACGGGCTGGTCGTCCGTCAGCGGACTCCCGACGAGATCCTTGACGTCTACGAGACGCGCATCATTCTTGAGAGCGCGGTGGCGAGGAACGCCGCCGAGCGGCGTACGTCGAACGACTTGCTTCTCTTGCGGGGCCTGCTTGCGCGCTGGAGCACGATCGATCTCAACGACAAGCAGGCGATGCTCGAGGCCAACCACGCCTTTCACGATGCGATCTGGTGCGCGAGCCACAACGAGTCTCTTGTCGACTTGCTCTCCCGTCTTGCGCTCCAACTGCACCGATTCCCGTTGACGACGTTGACCGCGCCCGGTCGCTGGGAACAGGCCGGCGCGGAGCACGAACAGCTCGTCGACGCGATCGACCGTCGTGACGGTGACGAGGCCGCGGAGATCGCCACTAAACACTTCCAGGAGTCGATGCAGATCCGGCTCAGCCTCTGGGAGACGAGTTAACCTCCCGCCCGGGACATCGCTGAGAGATGTGGCCCGCGGGCATCAGGCAACGGAACGGCGCCCGATAGTGCCGACCAGAGTCCCGTGGCACGCTCAGCGCCCAAGCGCGGCGTGGCCAGTGTCATGAACTTCTCCTGTTTGTCGGCGAGCGCCATGGACTTGTCCGGAGAGCCCAGACGATCCCGCATCGTTGCCGAGTGACCGGCCCCGGACGCCTCCGTGACGGTCACGCCCGCGCCCCGGTGATCGGGTTCCCTGGCCGGGGTTCATCGGCATGGCCAGCGGCCAAGGGGTCTAGTCCTCTTCCTGTGTATACTCATGTACACAATCCTTCTCGAAAGGTGGTGCATTGTGGCTGTCAACAAGGAGTCTGGCGCTGCTGGCCTGCCACGCGCCCGCGCGAAGGTGAGCCCCTACGAAAGGCTCAGGTCGGGGATCATCTCGGGTGCGTTCGAGCCGGGGACCCCCTTGGTGGAGTCGACGCTGGCGGCGTGGTTCGAGGTCAGTCGCACGCCCGTCCGAGAGGCCTTGACGCGACTTGAGCAGGACGGGCTCGTCTCGCGAGAGCGTAACGGGCTGGTCGTCCGTCAGTGGACTCCCGACGAGATCCTTGACGTCTACGAGACGCGCATCATTCTTGAGAGCGCGGTGGCGAGGAACGCCGCCGAGCGGCGTACGTCGAACGACTTGCTTCTCTTGCGGGGCCTGCTTGCGCGCTGGAGCACGATCGATCTCAACGACAAGCAGGCGATGCTCGAGGCCAACCACGCCTTTCACGATGCGATCTGGCGCGCGAGCCACAACGAGTCTCTTGTCGACTTGCTCTCCCGTCTTGCGCTCCAACTGCACCGATTCCCGTTGACGACGTTGACCGCGCCCGGTCGCTGGGAACAGGCCGGCGCGGAGCACGAACAGCTCGTCGACGCGATCGACCGTCGTGACGGTGACGAGGCCGCGGAGATCGCCACCAAACACTTCCAGGAGTCGATGCAGATCCGGCTCAGCCTGTGGGAGACGAGTTAGCCTCGCGCCCGGGACATCGCTGCTGGTCGGTGAGTGCCAGGGGCTTGTCCGGAGAGCCCAGACGATCCCGCATCGTTGCCGAGCGGCCGGCCCCGGACGCCTCCGTGACGGTCACGCCCGCGCCCCGGTGAGCGGGGATCGCGGTCTCGAAGTCGGGATCGTGCTCGACCGTTGTGGAGGCCGTCAACCTGCCGACCTCGGGATCGTGAAGCGCCCGCTTGGTGCCCTCGCGGTCGATCGGTTCGCCGATGAGCGCCATCGCCACCAGGAAGAGGATGCTGAACTGTTCCTCCTCAATGGTGCGGGGACGCGGGTCGCCCACGACGTCGATCGCCGCTGAATACGTCCGGACCTCGATCGACCGGATGTCGGCAGCGGGCACACCCTGGCGCCTGAGGTCGACGGCCGCGTCGAGGGACACGAATCTGTGGCCGCAGCATGCGTACGGCTTGACTGTAGTTCGCGCGACCGTCAGTGGCTCGGCGAACGGCCTCGTCGCGACACTCGTCCCCCATCGCTTCGCCCATCCCGGACTCGTCCTCCAGGATGGCGAGTGCGCCTGTCGCGCCCTCGCGGGCGAACAGGGCCGCGGTCACGCCGCAGCCGCATGGCCGGAGTGCAGTGGCTTCCCGGTGGAGCCGGTGCGGATCGTGCGCTGCAGGCCACTGTCCATCGTGGCCGCGAGCGCCAGGGCGTGGACCAGGGTGTTCACGGGAAGCCCCAGAGCAAGGCCGGCCGCGGCCGCCGCGGCGATGCATCCCGCCGCGCCGGTCGTGTGCCACAAACGGTAATGCGCCGGCCCGAGGGCCTCCGTGACGCGGTTCGCGACCTCGTAGCCTTCGACGATCGAGCGGAGGAACACATCGCCTCGATGCGTCCGTGTTCTGGGCCGCCGAGGCGGCAGCGATCGTAGGTGCCCCGGGATGCACCATGCCGGGGTCGTGGATGTCATCCAGTTCGAGCGCGTGGGCGGCCACGCCCTTGATCGTGGCTGCGTCGACGGCGCCCGTGGACCGCTCCATGCCAACCAGGTCGCATGGTCCCGGACTTCCGGCGAGGGCGGCGCCGGCGACGTGCCCGGGCGCGCTCGCGGAGGCTCCGACCGTGACGGAGATCCACTCTGCGAGGGCCGCAAGCGCTGCATCTCGCATCTCGGCGGACTGTCTGGGCTGCCCGCATCGCCAACACCTCAGTGACCGTCAGGGGTCCTCCCTGTCGTCTCTCGCTGTCTCAGCGACCTCTTGCCGACCGCTACGGCTGGATGGGCACTACGCGTTCCCCGCATGGGTGCGACTGTATGCAACTGAGTACGCTTGTGCTCAGAAGGATGCGATTTCCTTGACGAACTCATGCGGCCCACGCCATACTGCGGAATACGCTCGTATACCGCGCTGTCGCAGCAACGCCAAGCAGGCCCGCAACGCCCGCTGAGGGGTCCGTCACTTGTGGTCATCCGGCCGGTGAACCGGAGCCGACACCCAGCGGCGGCACGACTTGGCCGCAGCTTCATGGCGCAAACTCCGTGCCCACGTACCGCAGTTGTGCGGGACATGGGGCCCCAGGTAGCGAAGAACAAGGAGAAGGCCTGTGACCTTGAGGATCGTTGTCTGTGTGAAGTACGTACCCGTCGCGACCGGCGACCGGCGCTTCGCGGACGACAAGACGACTGACCGCGAGTCGGTCGACGGCCTGCTGTCCGAGCTGGACGAGTACGCCGTCGAGCAGGCGCTGCGGATTGCCGAAGCCTCCGGCGACGCCGCGGTCACCGCGCTGACCGTGGCGCCGGACGACGCCCAGGACGCCCTGCGCAAGGCGCTGTCCATGGGCGTGGACCAGGCCGTCCACGTCAACGACGACGACATCCACGGCACCGACGCCATCGGTACCTCGCTCATCCTGGCCAAGGCCATTGAGCAGACCGGCTTCGATCTGGTGGTCTGCGGCATGGCCTCCACCGACGGCACCATGGGGGTGCTGCCGGCCCTGCTCGCCGAGCGTCTGGGCGTCCCCCAGGCCACCCTGCTCTCCGAGATCGCCATCGAGGGCGACACGGTGACCGGCCGCCGTGACGGGGACGCGGCCACCGAGCAGTTGAGGGCCGTCCTGCCTGCTGTGGTCAGCGTCACCGATCGGTCCGGTGAGCCCCGCTATCCCACCTTCAAGGGCATCATGGCCGCCAAGAAGAAGAAGATGCGGAGTCTGGACCTGGACGACCTGGGCCTCGACGCCGCCGAGGTGGGACTCAGCGGGGCATGGACGAAGGTGGAGGCCGTCGCTACCCGTCCGCCGCGCACCGTGGGCACGATCGTCAAGGACGAGGGCGAGGGGGGCCGGCAGCTCGCCACCTTCCTCGCCGAGCAGAAGTTCGTCTGACCTCCGACCGCACGACCTCCTAGGAGACATAAAGCAATGGGTGAGATCCTCGTCCTGGTCGACCACGCCGGCGGCCGGATCCGCAAGCCGGCCCTGGAGCTGCTGACCCTGGCCCGACGCCTGGGCACGCCCGCGGCCGTGGTGCTCGGCGCCGGCGAGTCCGCCGCCGCCATCGCCGCCACTGCCGGCGAATACGGCGCCGCGAAGGTCTATGTGGCCGACGCGAGCGAGTTCGCCGACTACCTGGTCGTCCCCAAGGTCGATGCCCTGGCCCAGATCGCCCAGGCCGCCTCCCCCGCCGCGGTGCTGGTCACCTCCACCGGCGAGGGCAAGGAGGTTGCCGCCCGCTTGGCGCTGCGCATGGGATCGGGCCTGATCACAGACGCCGTCGACGTGGCCCCCGGGGATGCAGGCCCGGTGGCTGCTCAGTCGGTGTTCGCCGCCTCTTACACGGTCACTTCCACCGTCACCCGCGGCATACCGGTCATCACCGTCAAGCCCAACGCCACCGGCTCGGAGGCGGCCCCCGCCGCTGGGCAGGTCGAGCAGGTCACCGTGGCCTTCTCCGAGGCCGCCGCCGGCACCAGGGTGGTCTCCCGCACCCCCAGGGCCTCCTCCGGGCGGCCGGAGCTGACCGATGCCGAGATCGTGGTTTCCGGTGGCCGCGGCGTGGCTGGCCCCGGCGGTTTCTCGGTGGTCGAGGAGTTGGCCGACGCGCTGGACGCGGCGGTAGGCGCGTCCCGGGCGGCGGTGGACGCGGGCTGGTACCCGCACACCAACCAGGTCGGCCAGACCGGCAAGCAGGTCTCCCCGCAGCTGTACATCGCCAACGGCATCTCCGGCGCGATCCAACACCGCGCGGGCATGCAGACCTCTAAAACCATCGTGGCGGTCAACAAGGATCCGGAGGCGCCGATCTTCGACCTGGTCGACTACGGCTTGGTCGGTGACCTGTTCGAGGTGCTGCCCCAGCTCACTGCCGAGGTCAAGGCCCGCAAGGCCTGACGTACTCCACCGCCGGGGAGACGAAGCCGCCGATGCAGTTCGCGGCGGGCCTCCCGGCTGCCGCGCTCGCGGAGGTTGAGCGGCCGAGGAACGGGAGTGTCTTGGTTTTGGCGCTTCCAAGATTTTCGTAGACGGTGATCGTCTGCCTACGGCTGTCAGTTGAGGAGGATGCTGAAGCGGCGCTGGTATGCAGCGGGGCTGATGGACAACTCCCGTGCGAAGACCCGTCGGAGACTCTCGTAACTCGGGAACCCGGCCAAAAACGCCGCCTGTGTCGCGGTGTGCCCCTGGTCGAGCAGAGCCTTCGCGATATCAAACCGGATCGACTCGACGTAGCGGGCCGGTGTGGTGGACAACTCCTCTCGGAACAGCCGCGTGAGATGGCGGGGACTGAGGTGGAGATGCCCGGCGAGTTCACCAAGGGAGTGGTTCCCCGCAGGATTCGCCATCACCCGGTCGACGACTGTGCGCAGGGCCGGGGACCGGGGCGGTGGGCCCTGCAGGGGCGCGGAGAACTGTGACTGGCCGCCCGCGCGTTGCAGGTAGACCACCAGGGCGCGGCGTCCCGGCTCAGGTCAGGACCGTGGTCTTCCTCGACGAGAGCCAGCGCCAGGTCGATGCCGGCGGTGACGCCCGGCGAGGTGTACGTGGCGCCGTCGCGAACGTAGAAGGCATCGGGTTCTACGCGAATCTTCGGGTGCCGGGCGGCGAGTCGAGAGCAGGGCGATCCGGTAGTCGGCGCCAAGTCGATTCGCTTCCCCGAACACCTCTGCAGGGCCGGCGACGTCCAGCAGTGCGACCCCGTCGTAGACGAGGATCGCGACCCGATCGCGATGTTCCGCGACACGGGGCTTTCGACCCCGTTCTCCGACATGGGGCAGCGCTTCGAGCTCGACGGCGCCGACCACGCGCGCAAGCGGATCCTGGACCGTTTGACCGACCTGCCCGTCCAGGTCGTCGACGCCTCGTGGCACTGCATCACGTCCAATCCGCTTGCGTATGCCCTGGCCGGCGACACGTCGGCACTGCCGATGCGTGAGCGGAACCTCGCCTGGACCGTCTTCACCG
>NZ_BMQA01000028.1 GCF_014647875.1 Streptomyces brasiliensis
GGAACGGACGCTTCCTTCGTACTCACCCTCTCGGGCTTTCCTCCGGGCGCTTCCCTTCGGCGTTTCCGACTCTATCAGATCTTTTCTCGATCCGATTTCCTCGGCGCTTTCCAGGTTCCCGCTCTCGCGTTTCCCTTTCCGACGGTTCCGACTTTATCAGATCCTTTCGGCGCCTGATTCCCAGTCAGAAGGGGGTGTCTTCCCGGCCGTTGGGCCGTTCCGACGTCTCAAACCTTAGCCGATTCTCTCGACGATTCCCAATCGGGCCGCCGGGCTCCGCATCGAATTGAATTCGGGCATACCGAAATCGCCCCGAGCGGGAGGTCGTGCTGTTGGTGTGAGGTGCCGCTTGCGCGGCGGGAGGTGCTGTCGCAGAACCGTTACGGCCTCGCGGCAACCCGGAGAACTTTACACATCGGGGTGGGCGGCGTCAATCAAGGTCGGTCAGGCGGCCGCCGGCGTCCGGCTGCGCGTGTTCGACCCTGCGCAGCAGGCGGGTCAGGGCCTCGCCGAGGACCGTGCGCTCCTCGGGAGAGAGGTCCTGGAGGAGGTCCTCCTCGAAGACCGTGGCGAGGCGCATGGCCTCCAGCCACTTCTCGCGGCCCTCCGGCGTCAGCTCCACGATCACCCGGACGCGGTTGGACTCGTCCCGCTCCCGGGTGACCAGACCTTCCGCCACCATCCGGTCGATGCGGTGGGTCATTGCGGCCGGCGTGAGTCCGAGGCGCTTGGCGAGGTCGCTGGGGCCCATCCGGTAGGGGGCGCCGGAGAGGACGAGGGCCTTGAGTACCTCCCACTCGGCGTTGCTGATGCCGAGGGCGGCGGTCTGGCGGCCGTAGGCGACGTTCATCCGCCGGTTCAGCCGGGAGAGCGCCGAGACGATCTTCTCGACCTGGGGGTCGAGATCCTGGAACTCGCGCTGGTAGGCGGCGATCTGCTCTTCGAGTGTCGGCTCACTGCTGATCGCGCCGCGGGTGTCGGCCATGACCCGAGTATCCCATGGGACTGCTTGGCGTTGAAGTCCTTTGATGTGTACTCTTTAGCATTGAAATTTATCTTCGAAGTCTTCGGTTCTAAGTACTGGCAGACTCAACTACCTGAGAGAGGTGAACGTGACCAGGGCGATGGGCGCAGCGATGCGCCGGATCCACGTGGGCAACGCACTCAGCGCGTTCGGGCTCGGCTTCACCGTCCCGTACCTGTACGTCTATGTGGCGCAGGTGCGGGGGCTCGGTGCCATGACGGCGGGGCTCGTGCTCGCCGTCTTCGCCGTGGCCGCGCTGATCGTGCTGCCGTTCGCCGGCCGGGCGATCGTGCGGCGTGGCCCTCTGCCGGTCCTGCTCGCCGCCCTGGTCTCCGCCGCGCTGGGCGCCCTGAGCCTCGGGCTTGCGGCGCAGGCGGCGACGGTGCTGGCGGCCGCGGCGCTGCTCGGGGCCGGGCAGGCGGTCATGCAGCCGGCGCTGGCGACGATGATCGTGGACTGCTCGACGGCCGAGACGCGGTCGCGTGCGTTCGCGACGCAGTTCTTCCTGCAGAACCTGGGGCTCGGCGTGGGTGGTCTCATCGGGGGGCACCTCGTCGACGCCACGCGGGTCTCCTCCTTCACGCTCCTGTTCGCGATCGAGGCGGCGATGTTTCTGCTGCTGGTCGTGGTGATGTCGACGGTGCGGGTGCCCCGGGTGCCGCGGATCGCGGGTGCGCCGGGTGTGTCGGGCTCTTCTGCGAGGGGGAGCTGGCGGCAGCTGCTGGAGAACCGGGCGATGGTGCAGTTGTCCGTGCTGGGGTTCGTGCTGTTCTTCGCCTGCTACGGGCAGTTCGAGTCGGGGCTCAGTGCCTACGGCGTCGAGGCCGCGGGGATCTCCACGTCCGCGCTGGGTACGGCTCTCGCCGCGAACACGCTGATGATCGTGGTCGCGCAGTTCGCCGTGCTGAAGTTCGTCGAGCGGCGGCGGCGGTCGCGGGTGATCGCGGCCGTGGGGCTGGTGTGGGCCGTGGCGTGGCTTGCGGCGGGGTACGCGGGGCTCGGGCATGGGAGCCAGGAGATGGCCACGGCCGCGTTCGTGTCGACCTACGCGCTGTTCGGGCTCGGTGAGGCGATGTTGTCACCGACGGTTGCGCCGCTGGTTGCTGATCTGGCGCCGGAGGGGATGGCCGGGCAGTACAACTCGGCGTTCGCCCTGGTGAAACAGCTTGCATTGGCGGTTGGGCCGGCGGTGGGCGGGCCGTTGGCGGCGTCGCTGCACGGGCCGTACGTCGTGACGTTCTTGCTGTTCTCGTTGGGGGTCAGTGTGTTGGCGGTTCGGCTGGGGCGGCGGCTGACCGATGTGCAGGATCGGCCTTGGCTGGCGGGGAGTCGGGTCGTCACGCGGGGCGGGGCTTCGGTGGAGGCGGTCTCCACGGAGGCGTGAGGCTCGGAACGCCCGGTGCGCGGTGTTGGTGCTGGGCGGGGTGGGCGCAGCCGGCCGGCCAGGTAGCTACGTCGTCGGCTTCAGTACGAACTCGCACCACACCGCCTTGCCGCCGCCCGGGGTTCTTCTGCTGCCCCAGTTGGTGGCGATCGTGGCGACGATGGCGATGCCTCGGCCTGATTCGTCTCCCGGTTCCGCTCGGCGGCGGCGTGGCAGGTGGTCGTCTCCGTCCGTGACCTCGATGATCAGGCGGCGGTCGGTGCGGCGGAGGCGCAGGCGCATGGGCGGGATGCCGTGCTGGAGGGAGTTGGCGACCAGTTCGCTGGCGGCGAGGACGCCCAGGTCGTGGAGGTCCGCGGGGAAGCGCCAGCTGGTGAGGACGCCGGAGGCGAACGCACGGGCGCGTGGGGCCGCTTCCACTCCGCCGAGGAGGTCCAGGGCGGCGTTGCGGAACAGCTCGCCGTCGGGACCCTTGCGCGCCGGGTGCTGGAGGACCAGCACGGCCACGTCGTCGTCGTGGTCCGCCGTCACGCCGGCCGAGCGGACCAGGCGGTCGCACACCACCTGCGGGGTCCCCGTGGCGCCCGCCAGGGCGCGCTCGAGGGACGCGATGCCCTCGTCCAGGTCCTCGTTTCGACGCTCCACCAGGCCGTCCGTGTAGAGGACCGCCGTGGAGCCGGGGCCCAGCGCGATCGAGCCGGAGGCGTGCATCCAGCCGCCGGTGCCGAGCGGGGGGCCGGTCGGTTCGTCGGCGCGCAGCACCGTGCCGCTCTCGTCGCGGACCAGGATCGGGAGGTGGCCTGCCGAGGCGTAGACCAGCCGGCCCTCGTTCGGGTCGTGGATGGCATACGCGCACGTGGCGATCTGGTTGGCGTCGATCTCCATGGCGAGGCCGTCGAGGAGCTGGAGCACCTCGTGCGGGGGGAGGTCGAGGCGGGCGTACGCGCGGACCGCCGTACGGAGTTGGCCCATGACGGCCGCCGCGCGCACGCCGCGGCCCATCACGTCGCCGATGACCAGGGCTGTGCGGCCACCGCCCAGGGTGATCACGTCGTACCAGTCGCCGCCGACCGCGGCCTCGGTGCCGCCGGGCTGGTAGGTGGCGGCGATGCGCAGGTCGTCGGGCTGTTCCAGTTCCTGGGGGAGGAGGCTGCGCTGGAGGGTCACCGCCGTCTCGCGCTGGCGGCGCTCGCTGGCACGCAGGCGTTCGGCGGCCTCGGCGTGGTCGGTGACGTCGGTGGCGAACACGAGTACTGCGCCGTCACTGTCCTCCGCGACCGGGGTGCACGTGAACGTGTAGGAGCGGCCGTCGAGGGCCTTGCGGGACTTGAGGGTGCGGGGCTTTCCGCTGCGCAGGACCTGGTCGAGGAGGGGCAGCAGGCCCAGTTCGGCCAGTTCGGGCAGGGCCTCGCGGGCCGGTTCGCCCGGAGGCCGTACGCCGAAGGCCGCGGCGTACGCGTCGTTGACGTACGCGATGCGGTGGTCGGGGCCGTGCACCAGGGCGACGAGGGCCGGAACGCGGTCGAGGACCTCGCGGACGGGGAGTTCGTCCACGGCGGGCACGGGCGGCGATCCGTCGGTCGGTCGTTCGGCGCGGGCCGCGGGTACGGAGCCTTCCCCCCGCCGGTCCGGGGAGACCGCGTGCTCGGTCCGCGCTGCCGCGCGGCGCTGCGTTCCGGGGAGCCGGGCGCTCCAGCGCGTGAAGTTCACAGTGGGGAAAGCCTCTGGGTGCTGAGGGCGGGCGGGTGCTCGTCCAGGGTCGTGGGGCAGTCTGGCAGTGTGGCGGACCGCGGCGACATTCGTCAGACGCCTGGGGGGCCGCTGGAGTTCCTGGGTCGGGTCAGGACGACCCCTTCGAGTCGTCCGAGGGGTTGTGATGAGGCTTTCCCCCGGCCGCGAGTTCGAACTCCGCTCGCGGATGTTCGAGTGACCCCAAAGAGACGATCTCCCGTTTGAAGAGACCGGAAAGCGTCCACTCGGCCAGGACGCGGGCCTTGCGGTTGAAGGTGGGCACCCTGCTGAGGTGGTAGACGCGGTGCATGAACCAGGCAGGGTAGCCCTTCAGCCTGCGCCCGTAGACCTGTGCGACACCTTTGTGCAGTCCGAGGGAGGCGACAGAGCCCACGTACGAGTGTGCGTACGTCTCCAGGGGCTCGCCGCGCAGGGAGTGGACGATGTTGTCGCCGAGGACCTGCGCCTGGCGGACGGCGTGCTGGGCGTTGGGGGCGGTCAGGCTGCCGAGTTCGGCGGCGGTGACGTCGGGGACGGCGGCGGCGTCGCCCGCGGCCCACGCGTGCTCGGCGCCGTCGACCGTCAGCTGGGCGGTGCAGGCGAGCCGTCCGCGCTCTGTGAGGGGCAGATCGGTGGAGGCGAGCAGCGGGTGGGGTTTGACGCCTGCGGTCCACACGAGCGTGCGGGTCGGAAGGCGCTGGCCGTCGCTGAGGACGGCGACGCGGCCGGCGCAGGATTCGAGGCGGGTGCCGAGCAGCACCTGGATGTTGCGCCGGCGCAGCTCGGTGACGGTGTAGCGGCCCATTTCCGCGCCGACTTCGGGAAGGATCCGGTCGGAGGCCTCGACGAGGACCCATCTCATGTCCTCCGGCTGGACGTTGTGGTAGTAGCGCGTGGCGTAGCGGGCCATGTCCTCGAGTTCGCCGAGTGCCTCGACTCCGGCGTAACCGCCGCCCACGAAGACGAAGGTGAGAGCCGCGTCGCGGATCGCCGGGTCGCGGGTGGAGGAGGCGATGTCCATCTGCTCGATGACGTGGTTGCGCAGACCGATGGCTTCCTCGACGGTCTTGAACCCGATGCCGTACTCGGCGAGTCCGGGGATGGGCAGGGTGCGCGAGATCGAGCCGGGGGCGAGCACGAGCTCGTCGTACGAGATGTGGTCCCAGCCGCTGCCCTCCTCCTCGGTGGCGAGCGTGGTGAGGGTGGCGCTGCGCTTCGTGTGATCGATGGACGTCACTTCGCCCACGACGATGTGGCACCGGTCCAGAACGCGGCGCAGCGGTACGACGACGTGACGAGGAGAAATCGAACCGGCGGCCGCTTCCGGAAGGAACGGCTGGTACGTCATGTACGGATCGGGGGTGACGACAGTGATGTCGACGGCCCCTCGTTTGAGCTCGTGTTTCAGCTTCTGTTGCAGACGCAGGGCCGTGTACATCCCGACGTAGCCGCCGCCGACAACGAGAATGCGCGCACGTTCCTTCACCATCCCATGACGCACCCGGCGCTGTTGTTTGTCCACAGCCTTGGCAATTTGTGTGACCGGCGGTTCTGGGGCCGCGGTGCCGGCGGGGGTGGCGAAGTCGGGAGGAAGCGGGCAGGTCAGCGGGGGCGGACGGGAGGGCGCGAGGGTGCGCAATCGGGACGAATGTGCTCCGTACTCCGATCGGGGGCGCTCTGTGCGGAACCTGCCCCTTCTGAATTGACCCCCGCTCAACTATGTTCGTGTGTCGACGGGGTGTGGGGGATGTGGTTTCGAACGGGCCCGCGACGGGCGGTCCCGGTCGGAGATCGGCGCCCGTTCCGCGCACTCCGGTATCAGTGGCGGGGAGTCTCCGGGGGGAGACGTCATTTACCGGGGGAACGCTTATGCATATTCAGGACACTCGTTGGTCGTCGTCCGCCTCCGCGATCGCGCCCGGTGGCGGTGCGGTGAGAGCGGGCGCGGGCGCGGGCAATGGGCGTGCGGACGGGTCGCGTTCGACGCCGCTGCGGGTGGACGCGCAGCGCAATCTCGAGCATGTGCTGCGTGCGGCGCGGGAGGTCTTCGGCGAGCTGGGTTACGGCGCGCCGATGGAGGACGTGGCGCGGCGCGCGCGGGTCGGGGTCGGCACGGTGTACCGGCGCTTCCCGAGCAAGGACGTCCTGGTCCGGCGGATAGCCGAGGAGGAGACCTCCCGGCTCACCGACCAGGCGCGGGCGGCGCTCGGGCAGGAGGACGAGCCGTGGTCGGCTCTGTCGCGCTTCCTGCGGACGTCGGTGGCCTCGGGCGCGGGGCGGTTGCTGCCGCCGCAGGTGCTGCGGGTGGGCGTGGCCGACGAGGGTGAGACAGGAGCGCCGCGGACCGCGGACGAGGCGCGGGTGCCGCAGCAGCGGACGCAGCCGGGGGCGCCTGGCGGTGGTGAGCTGCGGCTGGTGCCGGAGGATCGGGCGGCGGGGGGCTTCGCGGGGGCGGACGATGCGGGGGCCGCTGCGCTGCTCGACGTGGTGGGGCAGCTGGTGGAGCGGGCGCGGGCTGCGGGGGCGCTTCGGCCGGATGTTTCCGTGTCGGACGTGTTGTTGGTGATCGCTACGGCGGCGCCGTCCCTGCCGGATGCTGCGCAGCAGGCGGCGGCGTCGGCTCGGTTGCTGGACATCTTGTTGGAGGGGTTGCGGTCTCGGCCGGTGTAGCGGGGGTGCTTGGCCGACTCGGGCCGGGTTCGGTCGGCGCACGGTGCTGGTGCTGGGGGGGTGGATTCGCTTGCCCGCTCCGGCGGGGTGCCTCCCCCACTCTCCGGTTCGCTCGAGCGGGGGACCCCCATCGCCCCCCGTGCCGCCTGGGGATCCCCCAGGCCCTCAAGGCACTGAGGGAGACACGACTGCCCGCAGCTGCGGCAGGATCGCCCGTCGGCTACGCAGGCGGGGGTGCCGCCGGCCGTGGATACGTGTCGCCTTGTACCCGTTTGAGTGAATATCGGTATCGGGCTGTCGTAAGTCCGCTCGGATGAGTGGATGGGGGCCGACGGGGAGACTGAACAAAAGCCAATGTGGCACTCTGGGCCCGTAACGGGTTGGGCTGGGTGGGCTTCGGGGGCTTTCCGGGATGAGCGTTGACGGGCGGGACGAGTCCCTCGGGGACGGTGACGCGGATTCCGCGCCGACCTCGCGTCAGGTCCCGGGCCCCCAGGTGCCGAGTCAGGGTGGCCGGGGCGACGTTTCGCAGGCCGGTACCGCTCAGTCCGGTGAGGCGGTGGACCGTTCTGTTCCCGCGCAGCGTGAGGGCAGTGTGCCGCCTTCGCCCCGGGATCTGCCGCCGGCCGACGGTGAGCTGATCGAGCGGATGCGCGGCGGTGACGACAGCGCGTACGAGGAGCTGTACCGCAGGCACGCGGATGCCGTGCGCCGGTACGCCCGCACCTGCTGCCGGGACGCGCACACCGCCGACGACCTGACCGCCGAGGTCTTCGCCCGCACGCTCCAGGCTGTGCGCGGCGGCTCCGGACCCGAGCACGCCGTACGCGCCTATCTGCTCACCTCCGTGCGACGCGTCGCCGCGCACTGGACCAAGTCGGCCAAGCGTGAGCAACTGGTCGGCGACTTCGCCCTGTTCGCCGCCCAGGCCGGCCGGAGCTCCGAGGTGTCCGACGACGCTCTCGACCAGGGTGCCGACGTTCGTGCCATGCACAAGGCCGAGCAGTCCATGGCGATGCAGGCGTTCCGCTCGCTGCCCGAGCGCTGGCAGGCGGTGCTGTGGCACACCGAGGTGGAGGACGAGTCGCCCAGCAAGGTGGCCGCCCTCTTCGGGCTGGACGCCAACGGCACGCGCGTGCTGGCCGGCCGCGCCCGCGAGGGACTCAAGCAGGCCTATCTCCAGGCGCATGTCAGCGCCTCCCTCGCGAGTGACGACGAGTGTGCCCGCTATGCCGACCAGCTCGGCAGCTACGCCCGCCGCAAGCTGCGCATCCGCGCCGAACGGGGACTGCGCAAGCACTTGGAGGAGTGCGCCAAGTGCCGGCTGGCGGCGGCGCAGATCGAAGAGGTCGCGAGCGGTATCCCCGCGGTCGTGCCGGTCGCGGTCATCGGCTGGTTCGGTGCCGCCGGGTACGCCAAGGCGGCCGGGATCATCGCCGGTGGCGCCGGAGTGGGCGCCGCGGGTGCGGCGGCCGCGGCGAGCGGGGGCTCGTCCGGCGGCGCCGCGGGCGGCGGTGCGGCCTCGGAGGGAGTGGGCGCGCCGGTGAAGGCGGGTATCGCGGCCGGTGTGGTCGCGGTAGCCGTCGCCGTGGTGGCGCTCGCCCTGGTGGGCGACAGCGAGCCGTCCAAGGACGTGGCCAAGCCGCCTCCGTCGCCGTCGGTCGTCCAGCCGGAGCCGCCGGCCCCCGCGCCGCCGAAGAAGCTGCCCGCACCCCCGGCACCGGTCGCGGTGGCCAAGCCGGCCCCGACGCCGAAGCCGACGGCGACCCCTTCGCCGACTCCCAAGCCGAGCCCGAAGCCCACGCCGAAGCCGTCCCTCAAGCCGACCCCGAAGCCCACCCCCACACCGACCCCGACGCCCACTCCCCCGCCCGCGCCGGTCGTCTACCAGTGGAGCGAGCTGTCGTACAACATCACCGGCGATCACACCGAGCCCGAGATGCGGCTGGGCGAGAGCAGCTGGGCGTGGCAGCGCAGTGGCATGTCCATCGCGGACCAGCAGTACGCCCACGGTGTGACCGTCTACCGCCAGTCCTCGGTGACGATCGACCTCAACAAGCAGTGCACGGCGTACGACGCGCTGGTCGGCATCGACGATCTGACCCCGACCCCGGGCCTCGGCAAGGTCCACTTCTCCGTCTACGCCGACGATGCCCAGCTGTGGAAGTCCGGGATGATCAGGGCCGGCGACCCGGCCGTCCCGGTCCATGTGGACCTGACGGGCCACACGACCGTACGGCTGGTGGTCGAGCCGCACAGCAGCGCCTTCGACTCGACGGCGTTCGCGGACTGGGCCGAGTCCAGGTTCAGCTGTCGGTAAGCGCTGTTGAGCCGCTGGTTGTCGGTGTGCTGCGCAGCTCCGTGAGGATGTCGTCCGCGGTCGAGGCGGCGCCCCTGGTGCGCTCGGCCTGGGAGCGGGCCTGGGAGAGGGCGACGACCGTAACCGCATCGCGTTTCAAGGGCACCGTCCCTCACCCGCCTGAGGCCAGCGCGCTTCTCCTGGGAGCGATTCCCTCCGGTACCGCACGCGCGCGTGCCGGGGTTCCCGTCCAGCACGTTCCCCTGCGGGCCAGCAGGCGGCGGAGCCACAACTCCAGGGAGACCAGGTCCGCCAGGCCGTCCAGCGGGAGGGGTTCGCCCGCCGCCGCTCCTCGTAGCGCCTTGCGGACCACTCGCGCTTCGACCAGGCCCGCCTCGGCCAGGAGCGGGGTGGCGAAGAGAGTGACGACCGAGTCGGCGGAGACGCGCAGGCCCGTGCGGGCCGCGGCTGTCGAGGAGGCGTGGGACGGGGCGCCCCAGCCGGGTGGGAGGTCGGTGACGCCGGCACCCTCCAGGACCGTGCGCAGGATCGCGGCGCGGGCGCCGGGCTGGACGCGGAGGGCCTCCGGAAGGACGCGGCAGGCGCGGACGACCTGGTTGTCGAGGAACGGGGCATGGAGGCGTTGGGAGCGGACCTCGGCGGCCTGTTCCAGCACCCTGAGATCAGCGGCGTGACGGGCCAGTGCCGCACGCGCGCGATAGTCGCCCGGGCGCTGGCCGGGGCCCACGCCGGAGCGGTTCGCCCCACCCTGGAGCAGAACCGATACTTCGGCGAGTGCCTCTCCCGTGAGCCAGCGGGCCGCGGGCCCCGGTCTGGCCCAGGTGAGCGCGGCGAGGGACGCGCCCACGGCTCCCCCGGGTTCGTCGAAGCGGCGGTGCAGGAGGCGGTCGGCGAGTGCTTCGACGCCGGTCCGGTACGGCGTGCGCGCCAGCTTCCGCGCCGCGCCGTACACACGCGCGGGGACGAGCACCGAGCCGTCCGCCTTGGTCAGCGCGGCCACCGGGCGTACCAGGTGGCGCCGTTTGCGGTCCATCAGCAGGTCGGCGAGGCGGGCGGGGTGCGCGTCCAGGACCTGCCGGGCGCCGTAGCCGGTGAAGTGGTCCGCGCTGCCCGCGGCGAGGCGGGCGCGGTGGCGGGCCGCGGAGATCAGCGACGGTCCCGGCTCGTCCGTGAGCGGGCCGTCCAGTTCGGCGTACGGCAGGATCTCCTCGCCGCCGGTGACCACCACGTGGTGCAGGCGCGGGTTGGCCGCGAGGGTACCGGCGCGTTCGAGTTCCGCCTCCCGGCCGCCGACGGCGAGGTCGTTGAAGGTGACGGCCAGCAGCCGCTCGCCCGCGCCCGTGCCGTGGCCCAGGACCGTGCCCGGCATCCCCGGGAGGCCCGCGGCGAGCAGGGCCAGGGTGCCGGAGGCGGGGCCGCCGGAGAGGTCGGCGCCGATCCCGGGGACCGGCATCCCGCGCGCGGCCCGGCGTTCGGCGGGTCCCATGCCGGGGACCGGCCCGGGGTCCATGTCGGCGCCGGGGACGTGCCGGGGGGCGGACAGACGCGCGCGTACCGCCTCGACGAGCGCGTCGCGCACGGCGTCCACGGCGCGGTCCGGGTCGGCCGAGGGCGCCGCGACCGCGAGGGAGGCGACCGGCTCGTACCCGGCGATCTCGCGCGCTCCGGCGCGCAGGATCAACGCGTGCCCCGGCGGAATGCGCCGCACGCCGTCGTACGGGGTCGAGTCGTGCAGTGCGGCCGGTACGTCGGGGGCGGCGAGCAGGGCCGCCAGGTGGCCGAAGTCGAGGTTGGCCTCGATGAGGTCGGCGAGCGGCAGCGCGGCCGTGGCGTAGGCCGTACCGCCCGCCCAGGGGGTGTAGAACACCGGGCGCGCGCCCGCGAGATCGCCGCAGACGGTGATGCGACGGCCGACCTGGACGACGGCCGTGTAGCTGCCCGGCCAGGCGGTCAGATGCCGCAGTGCGCCTCCGCGCGCGGTGAACAGGCCGAGCCGCAGGTCCTCGTCCGACGCCCCGCAGGTGCCCAGGACGGCGATGCGGTTCTGCGCGTCGGCCCTCACCACGCGCACCTCGTCCGGCCGCCAGTCGCCCACCGCCCACAGCGGATCCGGGTCGCCCCACAGGAGTTGGGAGCCGACCGGGTGCACGGTCTCGCCGTCGTTTCCGGTGGCGCCGGCCGATCCGTTCGCGACGGCACCGGCGGCGGTGCTGCTCCATCCCACCAACCACCGCATCGACGCCTCCACAGGCTGTGGACAACCAGTGCACGGTACGAACCGGTTCACCATGCTGCCATGAAGAACGCGCGGTGGAGGGGCGGTGGCACGGCCTTCGCGCCGCGGAAACCGACCACGCGCGTGTGCCCGTCAAGGAACGAACCCCCGTACGACACAGGGGAACTGCGACGCGAATGCGCCCCCGATTCGCTCCCCCAGAACGCCCTTCGCGCCCTCAACTCCCATGGTGAGAGGGGTAATCGCGTGATCAAGGCGGGGTCGATTTTCGGCCAAATCGGCGGCACGGAGACAGGCTTGGGCACGCTCCGTACAGGCTCTGCGCAGCGCACGGGCGGCACAGGAAACGCGCACAGTCCGGGAGGCGGGCATCGCCTCCCGGACCGGTCCGCCACCCGCGGGGATGTAGGTGGCGGTGTCCCCCAGCCCACTGGATCCAGTACAGCGGGCCGACCCACGCACCAGTCATGGAACCGCCCCCGTCGTGGCCGGAGAAGAGCGCACGGACGGGCGCACGGCCACACGGCGGGGGCACGCCACGGCGGTGCGTGCACAGTGCGTCAGGGCCCGCACTTCCACACGGACCACAATCCCGCCATCCGGAAGAATGCCCCTTAACGCTTGGGATGCGGCGAACTACGCTGGGTTTACGAATGCCGCCTGGTCACGCCAGCGCGGCAGCCGTCTGTGTCGAGGGGTGGCGCATGTCCAGGGAGCAACGCGGGCCGAACGAAAAACTCGGCGCCGTTCTCGCCCTCGCGGGAATCAGCAACGCAGGACTCGCGCGACGCGTCAACGACCTTGGCGCTCAACGCGGGTTGACTCTTCGCTACGACAAGACGTCGGTGGCGCGCTGGGTGTCGAAGGGCATGGTGCCGCAGGGCGCCGCGCCGCACCTCATCGCCGCCGCGATCGGCCAGAAGCTCGGCCGCCCCGTGCCGCTCCACGAGATCGGCCTGGCGGACGCGGATCCCGCCCCCGAAGTGGGCCTCGCCTTCCCGAGGGACGTGGGGCAGGCGGTGCGGTCGGCGACGGAGCTGTACCGTCTCGACCTCGCCGGCCGCCGGGCCGGCTCCGGCGGCATCTGGCAGTCGCTCGCCGGATCGTTCGCGGTGAGCGCCTATGCGACGCCCGCCTCACGCTGGCTGATAACCCCCGCCGACAGCTCGGTGGCGCGTGAGGCGAACCCCGCGGAGGGTTCCGGCGCACCGATCAAAGTCGGCCACAGCGATGTGCAGAAGCTGCGCGAGGCCGCCGAGGACGCCAGACGCTGGGACTCCAAGTACGGGGGCGGCGACTGGCGTTCGTCCATGGTGCCGGAGTGTTTACGGGTGGAGGCGGCACCGCTGCTGCTCGGCTCGTACTCCGACGAGGTCGGCCGCGCCCTGTTCGGGGCCTCCGCCGAACTCACCAGGCTCGCGGGCTGGATGGCCTTCGACACGGGCCAGCAGGAGGCGGCGCAGCGGTACTACATCCAGGCGCTGCGGCTCGCGCGCGCGGCGGCGGACGTCCCCCTCGGGGGGTACGTCCTGGCCTCCATGTCGCTGCAGGCGACGTACCGGGGCTTCGGCGACGAGGGCGTCGACCTCGCGCAGGCCGCGCTCGAGCGCAACCGGGGGCTGGCGACCGCCCGCACCATGAGCTTCTTCCGGCTGGTCGAGGCACGCGCGCACGCACGCGCGGGTGACGCGCAGGCCGCCGGCGGGGCGCTGCGCGCGGCCGAGGGCTGGCTGGAGCGGTCCCGGGAGGGCGACAACGATCCGTCCTGGCTCGGCTTCTACTCGTACGACAGGTTCGCGGCGGACGCGGCGGAGTGCTACCGCGATCTGAAGGCACCGCGGCAGGTACGGCGGTTCACGGAGCAGGCGCTGTCGAGGCCGACGGAGGAGTACGTGCGGTCGCACGGGCTGCGGCTCGTCGTCTCGGCGGTGGCGGAGTTGGAGTCCGGGAACCTTGATGCCGCGTGCGAGCAGGGGGTGCGGGCCGTGGAGGTGGCTGGGCGGATCTCTTCGGCGCGGACGACCGAGTACGTGAAGGATCTTTTGCATCGGCTGGAGCCGTACGGGGATGAGCCGCGGGTTGCCGAGCTGCGGGAGCGGGCCCGGCCGCTGCTTGTGGCCCCCGCCTAGTCGAGGTGCCTGCGCATCTGCCTGGCTTGTGTCGTCTTGCGCGTGCGGGTCGCATTCGGCTGATCGCGCCCACGCGGCGGAGCCGCATATTGATACAGCCCCGCGCCCCTTTCGGAACGCTGTGCCGTAGCGGGGTTTCAACGTGCTGTCAGTGGCGCAGTGCATCATCGGGAGTGGGAGGTGGTGCCGGTGGTCGGGCGTGCGCACGACTGTGACGTGCTCGTTGTCGGGGGCGGGATCGTCGGGTTGTCGACCGCGTATGCGATCACGCGGGCCGCTCCGGGTACGCGCGTGGCCGTGCTCGAGAAGGAGGCCGGGCCCGCCCGGCATCAGACGGGACGCAACAGCGGGGTCATCCACAGCGGGATCTACTACCGGCCGGGCTCGCTCAAGGCGCGGTACGCGGTGCGGGGCGCCGCCGAGATGGTGAAGTTCTGCGCGGAGTACGGCATCGCGCACGCCGTCACCGGCAAGCTGATCGTCGCCACCGACCGCGAGGAGCTGCCGCGCCTGCACGCGCTCGTGCAGCGCGGCCGGGAGAACGGGATTCCGGTGCGGGAGCTGGGGCCCGCGCAGATCACCGAGTACGAGCCGGAGGTGCGCGGACTCGCGGCCATACACGTCGGCACCACCGGGGTCTGCGACTTCGGCGCGGTCGCCCGGCGGCTGGCCGAGGCGTCCGGTGCGGAGATCCGGTACGGCGCGCAGGTCGTCCAGGTCGACCGCCGGCCCGAGCTGGGGGTCGCCGTGAGAACCGGGGACGGGTCGGTCGTACGGGGCAGGGTGCTGGTCAACTGCGCCGGGCTGTACTGCGACGAGATCGCCCGGCTGACGGGGGACGAGCCCGGGGTGCGGATCGTGCCGTTCCGGGGTGAGTACTACGAGCTGGCGCGGCCGGGGCTGGTGCGGGGACTGGTGTATCCGGTGCCGGACCCGGCATTCCCGTTCCTCGGCGTGCATCTCACGCGCGGGATCGACGGCGGTGTGCACATCGGGCCCAACGCGGTGCCGGCGCTGGCCCGCGAGGGGTACGGCTGGGGTGTCGTACGGCCGCGGGAGGTGGCCGCCACGCTGACCTGGCCAGGCGCATGGGCGCTGGCCCACCGGCACTGGCGGTACGGGCTCGGGGAGCTGCGGCGGTCCGTGTCCAGGGCGGCCTTCACGGACGCGGTGCGCAGGCTCCTGCCCGCGGTGGAGGAGGCGGACCTGGTTCCGGCGGCCCCGGGGGTGCGGGCGCAGGCCGTACTTCGGGACGGCACGCTGGTGGACGACTTCCTGATCCGCGAGTCGGCCCGGGCGGTGCACGTGCTGAACGCTCCGTCCCCCGCGGCCACGGCGTCGCTGCCGATCGGCAGGGAGGTGGCGCGCAGGGCGCTGGCCGTGCTCGGTGCACTGTGAGGCGGGCTACATGCGGGGAGCCCGGCAGGCGCCGTCGCACACGTAAAATCGACTCACTGTGTCTGACTTCGTGAACGCCCCCGAAACCCCCGGCACCCGCCTCCCGGCCCCCGGCGAGCCGCGCCCCGGGCACGTCCCCGGTGTGTCCGTGCGGCACACCCGGGCCAAGGGCGAGCCCCGGTTCCCGGACGGCCCCAAGGCCGATCCAGCCGGGTCGCACTTCGAGCGGCGGATCCGCAGTTTCCAGCCCCGCCGCAGCCGGGTGACCGCGGGCCAGGCGGACGCGCTGCAGCGGCTGTGGCCCAAGTGGGGGCTGGACATCGACGGGCAGCGGGTCATCGACCTCGGTGACCTGTTCGGGAACGACCGGCCCGTCGTCCTGGAGATCGGCTTCGGCATGGGCGAGGCCACCGCGCGGATGGCCGCCGAGGACCCGGAGACCAACGTTCTCGCCGTCGACGTGCACACCCCGGGCCAGGGCAATCTGCTCAACCTGGCGGACCAGGGCGGGCTGTCCAACGTCCGGGTCGGCAACGGCGACGCGATCATCCTGCTCCGCGAGATGCTGCGCCCCGACGCGCTCGACGGGCTGCGCGTCTACTTCCCCGACCCCTGGCCGAAGAAGCGGCACCACAAGCGACGGCTGATCCAGCCCGAGTTCCTGAGCCTGGCCGCGACCCGGCTCAGGCCGGGCGCGATCATGCACTGCGCGACGGACTGGGAGCCGTACGCGCAGCAGATGCTCGAGGTGCTGACCGCGCATCCGGACTTCGAGAACACACAGCGCGACGGCGGTTTCGCGCCACGTCCCGCGTTCCGGCCGCTGACCCGTTTCGAAGGGCAGGGACTGGAGAAGGGTCATGTGGTGAACGATCTGCTCTTCCGCCGCGTACAGCACCCGGACCTACCCCCTCACTAGGGTCGATGCCGTGGCCGCCTTCCCCCCGTATCCCGTCTCCGACGCACCGTTCCGGCACGTGCACTGGTGGCAGCGCAGGTGGGTGCGGTACGGCGCGCTGATCACCCTGCTCACGCTGTCCGGGCTGGTCATCCTGGCGCTGGTGCGGCAACAGACCGGCACGGAAGGGTTCCTGGTCGGCCTGGGGCTCGCCGTCCTGCCGGTGCCGCTGCTGATGGCCGCCTTCCGGTGGCTGGACCGCGTCGAACCCGGGCCCTGGCGCAACCTGCTGTTCGCGTTCGCCTGGGGCGCCTGCGCGGCGGCACTGATCGCCATCGTCGCCAACAGTTTCGCGACGAAGTGGATCGCCACGGCCACCGCCGACCCGTCCAGCGCCGACACGCTCGGCGCGACCGTCATAGCCCCGGTCGTCGAGGAGTCCGCGAAAGCCGCGGCCGTCCTGCTCGTCTTCCTGTTCCGCAGACGCGACTTCACCGGGATCGTCGACGGGGTGGTGATAGCCGGAGTCACCGCCACCGGCTTCGCGTTCACCGAGAACATCCTCTACCTGGGCACGGCCTTCGGGACGGATCAGCTCACCGGCGACCGCGGCATCGCCTCCGTCACCGCCGCCACCTTCTTCGTACGGGTGATCATGTCCCCGTTCGCGCACCCCCTGTTCACCGTCCTCACCGGCATCGGCTTCGGCATCGCCGCGCTGTCCGGCGAACGGCACCATGTGCGGCGTGTGCTGGTGCCGGTGTGCGGGCTTCTGCTCGCGATGAGCATGCACGCCTTCTGGAACGGCTCCTCGACCTTCGGCGAGTACGGCTTCTTCGCCGTGTACGGGGCGTTCATGGTGCCCGCGTTCGGGCTGCTGACCTGGCTGGTGATCTGGACGCGGCAGCGCGAGCTGCGGACCGTGCGCGAGGAGCTGCCGGCGTATGTCGTCGCCGGGTGGCTGGGGCCGGCCGAGCCGTTCGCCCTGGGCTCGATGGGGGCACGGCGGCACGCCCGCGAGTACGCCGGCCACCACCTCGGCAGGGCCGCCGCGCGGACGGTCGCGGAGTACGAGGCCTATGCGACGTCGCTCGCGTTCCTGCGGCACCGGGCGCGGCGGGGGCGGGCGGACGCGGACTTCGCCGTACAGGAGCGGGAGGTGCTGGGGCAGTTGTGGAGACGACGGGGAGTCGCGGGGCCGGCGTTGGAGCATGCGGCACGGGCTGCCGCGCCGGTGGCTCCGCCGGTTTGGCCGGGTTATGGGGGGCCGGGGTACTACGGGTATCCGGGGATGCCGTACCCGTCGTACAACCCGTATCGGTCGTAGAGGCAGACGGGTTGACCGATTGGCGGGTTGCGGCGGGTGCGGTACCGCCGGATCGCCTCAGCCTGGCTCAGCGCCGCCGGGGCGGAGAAAATGTGACGACGTCTGATGGCTGTCAGGCCGACGCACTCGTCAGCCGGTCCAACTCCGTCTCCGTCAGCGTCAGGTCCGCGACAGCCAGCAGCGCCGGGAGCTGTTCCACCGTGCGGGCCGAGGCGATCGGGGCCACCACCGTCGGGCGGGACGCCAGCCAGGCCAGGGCGACCGTGGGGACCGCGGTGTCATGGGCCTTGGCGATCTCGTCCAGGGCCGTGAGGACCTGGCGGCCGCGCTCGGTGCCGAGGTGCTTGGCGGCGCCGCCCGCGCGCGGGCCGTCGACCGTCGTACCGGGGCGGTACTTGCCCGTGAGGAAGCCGGCGGCCAGTGCGAAGTAGGGGACGGCGGCGAGGCCGGTGCGGGCGGCGAGTTCCTGCAGCGGGCCCTCGTAGGTGTCGCGCGAGACCAGGTTGTAGTGGGGCTGGAGCGCGACGTACCGGGCCAGGCCCTCGCGGTCGGAGAAGTCGAGGGACTCCTGCAGGCGCTCCGCCGTGATGTTGGAGGCGGCGATGTGCCGTACCTTGCCCGCGCGCACCAGCTCGTCGAGCGCGCCGATGATCTCCTCGACCGGCACCTCGGGCTTGTCGAAGTGCGGGTAGTAGAGGTCGATGTAGTCGGTGCCGAGGCGGCGCAGCGAGGCGTCGGCGGCGGCCTTGATGTTGGCGGCGGACAGGCCCGGGAAGTCGGGATGCTGGCTGACCTTGGTGGCGATGACCACGTCGGAGCGGTTGCCGCGGTCCTTGACCCACTTGCCGATGATCGTCTCGGACTCGCCGCCCTTGTTGCCGGCCGCGAACGCCGAGTAGGAGTCGGCGGTGTCGACGAAGTTGCCGCCCGCGGCCGTGTAGGCGTCGAGGACGGCGAAGGACGTCGGCTCGTCGGCGGTCCAGCCGAAGACGTTGCCCCCGAGGACGAGGGGGAAGACCTCGAGGCCGGAAGAGCCGAGCTTGTGGAGAGAAGTCATGTCCCACTTCACCACGCCAACCGGAGAGCCCGATTCCGGCCGCGCCCACAAAGATCCGGTGAACACCTGACCGGCAGCCCTGACGTCGGGGGGTTGTCGTCAGGACCGCCGGTGATCAGGGGGGTGTGTCAGGGGGTGAGGCCCTTGTCGCGCAGCCACGCCATCGGGTCGATGCCGGTGTCCTGGCCGCCCGGGTGGACCTCGAGGTGGAGGTGCGGGCCGGTAACGTTGCCGGTGGCGCCCACGCGGCCGATGACGTCGCCGGTGTTGACCTTCTGCCCGGCGCTGACGTTGATCGAGGACTGGTGGCAGAACCACAGCTCGGTGCCGTCGTCGAGGGTGAGGATCGTCCGGTAGCCGTAGGAGCCGGCCCAGCCCGCCTCGGTGATCGTGCCCGTGTGGATGGCCTTGATCAGCGTGCCCGTGGGGGCGGCGAAGTCGAGGCCGGTGTGGTAGCCGGAGGACCACATGGAGCCGGCCTGGCCGAAGGTGCTGGTGATCGTGTACGAGGAGGTCGGCAGCGAGTACTGCTTGGCGAGCGCGGCGAGGCGCTCCTCCTCGGCCTTCTTCTTCGCGGCGGCCGCCGCCTCCTTCGCGGCGGCCTCCGCCTCGGCCTTGGCGGCGGCGGCCTTGGCCGCGGCCACCTGCTCCGCCTTGGCGGCCTCGTCCGCGACCTGCTTGTCGGCGGCGGCCACGACGGCGGCGGCGGCCTTCGTCTCGGCCTGGCCCTGCTGCTGCTCGGCCTGGGCCATGATCCGGTTGCGCAGCGCCTCACCGGCGTCGGTGGTGCCCTTGGCGGTGTCGGCCTCGGTGATGCCGACGCTGCTGAGCGCGGTCGTGGAGCCCTTGGGCGCGTCGGAGGAGGGGGCGTCGCTCAGCAGGGAGCTGACGGAGGGCAGGCCCGGCACGGAGACGGAGGGCAGGTCCGGCATGGAGATGGACACCGGAGCCTTGCCCGAGTTGGCGCTGGCCATGCCGCCCGCGCCGACGGCGGCTATGACGCCGACGCCCAGGACCGTGGAGCTGCGGGCGAGTCCGCCGCCGCGCTGCTTGGCGACGCGGTGCCGACCGCGTAGCGGGCGGATGGACTCCTCGGTGGGGTTCCACTCCTCCCAGGGCCCCTCGTCGGCGCGGTAGCCGTCGTAGCCGAAGGTCTCGGGGCTGCGCTGGCTCGGTACGAACGGGGCTGCTGGGGCAGGCCGGTTGGACGCCACGCGGGCGTACTCCTTTCCTTCCTTCGCCTACCGGGTTAGCTGACGGGTTCGGAGCAGGAAGGTCTCCTACGCGCGTATACCGGCCGTGAGTTCACGGCGGCATCCACGCGATTCACCCCAAGGTGGTGGTTCCCCGGTTCCCTTGCGGGATTCGGCGCGTGCGCACGGAGCCGCCTCTTGTGACGGCTGGGACGACCGCGCTGCGTTATCGAACGTTAATAGACTCAGGGGTCGGATTCCAAGTCGTTCCACTTGATCGTTAACGCTTTTCGGCCCGGACTTACAGGCCATGACCGGCGAAAATCGGGCGAGTTGCCCCCCACTCGCTCTCCATCCGTCCCCCATCCGGGAATTCCGTGACACCTGACGGTGTATCAGTTGTTATGCGGAGGGCGTCCGCCCGATCACCACCCGTGACAACGACCGAGGAACGACCGCACGGGCAGTGCCCGCCCGAGCGGCCACGTCCACGAGGTCCGCTGCTCCGCGCGCTCCTCGTGGACGGTACCCGGCCCCGGGTCGGGCACGGGATCGCCGGGCTGCCGTCCGCCCGCCCTGGCGTACGGCTCCTTGCCCACCTCACCAGGGCACACCGCTCGTCTCCCGTATGCCGACGTACGTCCGTCCAGGGTTCCCGGGGTGGTCACGGGCGGCGAGCGCTGTGGGCCGATCGGATGACGGCGTGTGACGGGGAACACGAGAAACACTCAGGGCCGGAATCCGAGTACTGGATTCCGGCCCTGAGCCTTCAGTAGCGGGGACAGGATTTGAACCTGCGACCTCTGGGTTATGAGCCCAGCGAGCTACCGAGCTGCTCCACCCCGCGTCGTTGAAACCAGTGTACGCCATCCGCGGGGACCCCGAGCGCACGGGTTGATCCCGGCGCCCCTGGAGTCAGCCCAGCAGGTGCCGGTTCGGCTCCTTGGCCCTGGCCTCGTACTCCGGCAGTACGACGACGTCGGTGCCCCCGGCCGCGAGCAGCCCGCTGCCGTCGGCGTCCGCGACGAACGTGTCCGGCTCCCGCCAGGCCGTGACCACCCGCCGTACCCCCGCGCGCAGGATCAGCCGCGCGCAGGGCAGGGGCCGCGAGGCGCGGCGGGCGCACGGTTCGAGACTGCTGTAGACCGTGGCGCCGGGCAGCCGGGGGTCCGCGGGGTCGATCTTCGCCAGGGCCGCCTCCTCGGCGTGGACCACGGGGTCGTCGCCCTCGCGTGAGTACCCGCGCGCCAGCTCGGTCCCGTCGGCGGCCACCACGACCGCGCCCACGCTGAACGCCGTCCGCGAAGGCGGGCACAGGGCGGCCAGGTCGCAGGCGGTACTCATCCAGCGGCGGTCGGCGGCGGTGACCGAGGGTCCGGCTCCGGGTGCGGTGGGCTCGTACCGCATGAGGACGACGTCCTCGATCCGCCGCGACTCGACGAGCCGCAGCCGGCCGCGCTGGTAGTCCCCCGGACCGAACAGCCGGGGCGCCTCCGGGTCTCCCACGAAGAGCGGGGCGAGGACCAGCTGGAGTTCGTCGGCGAGGCCCTGCTGGAGGAGCTGCGTGTGGACGGTCCCGCCGCCCTCGACCATCAGCCGCCCTACGCCGCGCACGTCGTGCAGGTCGGTGAGCAGGGCGGCCCAGTCGAGGTCGGGCCCCAGCGGAACGACATCCGCGGCGAGACCGAGCCCCCGGGCCCGCTCCGCGCCCTTGTCCGTCGTGTAGAGGACCTTGTCGCCGCCCGTGTGCCAGAACTTCGCGCCCGGGTCCAGGTCACCGGATCCGCTGACGGTGACCTTGAGCGGGTACTCCGGCCGCCCGGCGGCGACCCGGGCCGCGCGCCGCTCGGGCGCGTTGACCAGGAGCCGGGGGTTGTCGGCACGGATGGTGCCGGCGCCGATCAGGATCGCGTCGACGGAGGCCCGTACCTCGTCCACCCGGTCGAAGTCCGCCGGGCTGGAGAGCAGGAGCCGCTCCGGGCCGGTGTCGTCGAGGTACCCGTCGAGGGAGACGGCGGCGGAGAGCAGGACGTACGGATAGGGCATCGACGCGCTCCGGTGTGGGGCTTGGCTGGGTCGGTATGGCTTCGGGCGGGCTTGGTTCAAGTTTGAAACAAACTTACACTGTCCTCATGACGACCCGCTGGCTCACCCCCGAGGAGCAACGCGCGTGGCGCGCGTACATCGCCGGCAGCTCGCTCCTGGAGGACGCGATCGACCGGCAGCTCCAGCAGGACGCCGGCATGCCGCACCTGTACTACTCCATCCTGGCCAACCTCTCCGAGGCGCCGGACCGCAGGCTGCGCATGACCGAGCTCGCCGAGAAGTCGAAGATCACCCGCAGCCGCCTGACGTACGCCGTGACCCGGCTGGAGAAGGACGGGCTGATCGCGCGCGAGGGGTGCCCGTCGGACAAGCGGGGCAGCATCGCGGCCCTGACCGACGAGGGCATGTCCGTTCTGGAACGCGCGGCACCGGGTCATGTCGCGACCGTACGCGCCACACTCTTCGACCGCCTCACCCCCCGGCAGGTACGGCAGCTGGAGGAGATCTTCAGCGAGGTCGCGGGCGCGCTGGAGGACGAGGAGGCGCGCAGCACGGCGGACGAGGTGCCGTGGCGACGGAGGTCGGGCCGCCCCTGTTCGTGACGCGCGCCGGTGCACCCGGGCCGCCGTAAATCCGTTGCTTCAAATTTGAAGCGTGAGGTAGGCTCCAAGACCGAGCATCTGCTTCAAATCTGAAACTCTTGCCCGCCCGAAACGCTTGACCGCTGAAACGCTCGCGCAAAGGGGAGAACCCGCATGCCCGACACCCCCGCCGCCACGCCGCGCGCCCGCGTCCGGGTACCGCTGCGCTTCCAGGACGGTTACGCCGTCGACGCCGACCTCGTCACCTTCCACGGCCTGGCCGACGGCCAGGAACACCTCGCCGTCGTCCTCGGCGACCCGGCGCCCGGAGCCGTACCGCTGGTGCGTCTGCACTCCGAATGCCTGACCGGGGACGTCTTCGGCTCGGCCCGCTGCGACTGCGGCCCCCAGCTGCGCGAGGCGGTCGAGCGCATCGCGCAGCGTGGCGGCGTGCTGCTGTACCTCCGCCAGGAGGGCCGCGGCATCGGTCTGTACAACAAGCTCGACGCGTACGCCCTCCAGGACGAGGGCCTGGACACGTACGAGGCGAACGCCGCGCTCGGCCTGCCCGAGGACGCCCGCGACTACACGTCGGCCGCCCAGATGCTGCGCGCGCTGGGCATCGAACGGCTCGACCTGCTCTCCAACAACCCCGACAAGGCAGACCAGTTGCGCAACCTCGGCATCGAGGTCCGCGACCGCGTGCCGACGGGTGTCTTCACCACGGCCCACAACGTCCGCTACCTGCGCGCGAAGGTCCTCCAGACCCAGCACACGCTCCCGCTGGGACAGCTCACGGAACTCAACGCGGGCTGAGCGAACGGGGTTTCAGCCGGCGCCCGAGGAGCACTTCTCGGCAACGGCGACGAACTCGTCCGTCTTGTACGCCTTCCCCTCGCTCCCCGACCACTCGACCTGCCCGGACTTCGGATCGGGGTCCGGGTACCCGGGGAAGCCGTTCTCCCGGACGCAGGCGCTGAACTTCTGTGCCGCGGCGACGGCTTCGGCCGGAGCGGGCGAGGCGGGGACGGGATCGGGAAGAAGGTCCACGCACTTCTGCTGCGCACTCGACTCGGTCGCCGCCTGGTCCACGTCCTTGTCGGCACGGAGCTGCCCGTCGTCACGCTTCTCGAGCACGACCCCGTTCTCCTCCAGGCACCGGTAGTAGGCCTGCTCCTGAGCGCTGGGGGGAGGCGACTTCACACCCCCCGCCTGGGGAAACCGAGGACGGAGCACCCGGTGAGGAGCGTCGAGGCGAACAGGAACGCCGCCGCGCATCTCGGCACGGCAGAGCGATCGGGCATGCGCACTCCCGAGGCATGAACAGCGAGCGGGGCTGAGCAGGAAGATGGCGCAGGGCCCCATAGGTCCACCTCTCCGGGAGACCGCGCGAGACGCCGCCTGCCGACCGTGAGAGGTCGGCCGAGTGTATGGGCGACCTCGAACGCGCGTCCACTCTCCGGGGGAAGTGGCGGGGGAGACGCCCGGGATGGCCCGGTGCGACGGGGTGGAGCTCGCGGCCTGGATGAGGCCGGGGCCGGTCCTGCCCCGCTGACGTGCGCGCCGTGCCCTGGTACGGATGTGCTGGCCGAGGAAGAGAGCCGCGCGGTCCAGTGCCTCGTCCGCCTCGTCGAGGACGCCGGCGAACGACTGGAACACGTGCGGCACGTCGGCGGTGATGTCCAGGATGACGTCCACTCCGGCCGCCCCCGCACGGGCGGCCAGGCGCGTGGAGTCGTCCAGCAGGATCTCGTTGGTGCCCACCTGGATCAGCATGGGAGGGAAGCCGGTCATGCTCTCGCCCATGCGGGTGGCGTCGGGGCCCGGAGAGAACGCCATGATCGCGGCGGGCAGCGGGAGGCCCGCGTCGCGGGTGGCGAGGCAGGTGGTGACGGTGAGGCCGCCGCCGGCGGACGCGATGGTCGAAGGGTCTTTGCCGCTGTCGAGGGGGGCGCGGTGGGCGCTCAGGGTGTCTTCGATCGCGGCCGGGAACGGATGCTCGGGGCAGGCCGGTAGTCCAGCGAGTACGCCCCGAAGCCGGTCCTGGCCACGAGGTGGCCCGTCAGCGACAGGGCGGTCTCGGGGGAGCCGAACACCCAGCCGCCCCCGTGGAAGTACAGGATCGTCCCGGCGCGCGGGGTGCTCTCCGGCTCGACATGCAGTGCGGGCCGGTTGCCGAGCGTCGTCCGCGCGGTACGGATGGTGTCAGGCACGATCATCTGGGCCATCACCGCCCTGAAGCCGGCTCGAGGCGCCTCGGCCGACCGGGGACCCTACGGGCCGCGGCTGCCGCATCATCGCGTCGACCCGGCGGACGGACATCGCCTCGGTCCCGGGCGGCGGCACCCGTCCCGCACGGGGTACAGAACACGACGGCCGGCCACAACGGACAGGACCCCAGCTCATTCCCGCGCTGAGCTGGGGTCCACCTTGTAGGCCCTGTGGGACTCGAACCCACAACCAATGGATTAAAAGTCCACTGCTCTGCCAATTGAGCTAAGGGCCCAGGCGATGTTGCCTCCCTGAGCATAGCCGGACGAGGCCGTGTCTCCGATCGGGTATTGGGGACGCGGCCGCGTCGGACGAGGGAGCAGGGCCGGACGCGGGTGCCGGGAGGGGGTCAGGGGGCCGGTGCGCCGGTGGCCGCCACGCGGGCTGCCGTACGGGCGTGATCCGGGTTGAGGAACCAGTGGCGGGCCGAGACCAGCCACCACGCCGCCGAGAAGCCCAGGACGACCAGGACGGCGACCGGGGCGTAGTTGAAGGTCTCCCAGGTGATCGGGGAGACCTGCGGGAGCATGAAGAGGATCGTGATCGCCCCGACCCAGGTCACCGACACGATCCCGATCAGCTGGGACCAGCGGCCCAGATGCCACGGCCCCCGCTCGAACGCGGCGCCCTTGCGCACCCGCAGCAGCGTCGGGACGACGTACGCGATGTACAGCCCGATCACCGCGATCGACGTCACGGCCGCGTACGCCGTCACGTTGATCAGATACGGCAGCCCCAGCACCAGCGCGCCCGCCGCCGCCAGCCACACCGCCGCCACCGGGGTGCGCGTGCGCGGGCTGACCGTGTGCCAGACGTGCGAGAAGGGCAGCGCGCCGTCGCGCGAAAAGGCGTAGATCATACGGCTGTTGGCCGTCACCGACGCCATCCCGCAGAAGAGCTGCGCGCCGATCACCACGAGCAGGAGCAGCTTGCCGGCCGTCGCGCCCAGCGCGTCCAGGAGAATCTGGGCGGGGGGTGCGCCGGTCGGGGACGCCAGCTCCTTGTCGTACGACTGGATCGCGAACGTGAAGCCCAGCAGCAGCACGAAGCCCGCTATCCAGGACGTCCAGATGGAGCGGACGATGCCCTTCGGTCCAGCCGTCGACGCGTCGTGCGTCTCCTCCGTCATATGGGCCGAGGCGTCGTAGCCCGTGAAGGTGTACTGGGCCATCAGGAGGCCGAGCAGCACCACGTACACGCCGCTGCCCCAGCCCGTGTTGTTCACGAAGTGCGTGAACACGAAGGACGCCGACCGGTGGTGGTCCGGTACGAAGGCCAGCGCGCCGACGATCACCGCGACGCCCAGCACGTGCCACCACACGCTCACGCTGTTGAGCAGCGCGACGATGCGGACGCCGAAGGTGTTCAGCAGTCCGTGCAGCAGCAGGATCGCCGCGAAGAGGAGCACCGTACGGCCCGGTGTCACCTCGAAGTCGAACTGCAGGTTCAGATACGCGCCCAGGAAGGACGCGGCGCCGAAGTCGATGCCCGCGGTCACCGCGACCTGGCCGAGCACGTTGAACCAGCCCGTGAACCAGGCCCACGCCGCGGCCGAGCGGGGCGGGGCGAGACGGTGCGCCCAGAAGTACAGGCCCGCCGACGTCGGGTACGCCGAACAGATTTCGGCCATCGAGAGGCCGACGAACAGCGTCATCAGGCCGACCGCGACCCAGCCCCAGGTGATCACGGCGGGACCGCCGGTGTTCATCCCGAACAGGTAGAGGGTCAGACAGCCGGACAGGACCGAGATGATCGTGAAGGAGACGGCGTAGTTGGCGAACGCCGACATACGGCGGGCGAGGACCTGGGTGTAACCGAGCTGGGCCAGCCGTTCCTCGTCGGACAGCCCGGTCGGCGCATCCGGTCCCTTCGCTATCGCTTCATCTGTCATGCCCCCAGCGATTCCCTCACCGGGGGCGTGACACACGTCACAGCTTGGCCAGAAGAGACCCTTGTAGCTCTGCCAGCCCGTCCCGATCTTGACCCGGGTGGCGAACGTCCCGTTGCCCAGCCCGGTCTCTCGGTACAGGTTGCCCGCCGTGTCCCGTATGACCAGGTCGTTCTTGCCGTCGCCGGTGATGTCCCCGACGCCGACGACCGCGTTGTACGACACGCCCCATTCGGGGGAGATCTTCACGCGCGTCGAAAAGGTTCCCTTGCCGGTGCCGTAGTACCGGTACAGCTGAAACCCAGGAAGGGCCCGTACGACCGAAGTCGTACGGGCCCTTCCTCAGGTCACTCGGCGTCAGCCGTTGCGCTTCCAGCGCGGCTTGTCGTCGCGGCGGCCGAAGGAGCCGGAGCCCCGGTGGTCGTCGCGGCGGCCGAACGGGCGGTCGTGGCCGGAGGCGCGGAAGCCCGGGCGGTCGCCCTGACGGTCGCGGTTGAACGGGCGGTCGCTGCCGCGGTGGCCGCCCCGCTCGTCCCGACGGAAGCCACCGCGGTCGTCACGGCGGTCGAACGAACGGCCGCCACGGTCGCCGCCACGGTCGTCACGACGGTCGAAGCCACGGTCACCACGGTCACCGCCACGGTCGCGGTCGAACGGGCGACGGTCGTCACGGCGCTCGAAACCACGGCCACCACGGTCATCACGGCGGTCGAACGAACGGCCACCACGGTCGCCACCGCGGTCGTCACGACGGTCGAAGCCACGGTCACCACGGTCACCGCCACGGTCGCGGTCGAACGGGCGACGGTCGTCGCGACGCTCGAAACCACGGCCACCACGGTCATCGCGACGGTCGAAGCCACGGTCACCGCCACGGTCGCGGTCGAACGGGCGACGGTCGTCACGGCGCTCGAAACCACGGCCACCACGGTCATCACGACGATCGAACGAACGGCCACCACGGTCGCCGCCACGGTCCCGGTCGAAGCCACGGTCACCACGGTCGCGGCGCTCGTACGCCGCCGGGCGCTCCGTGCGCTCGGACCGGTCGACGTCCTGCGCCGCCGGCTGCTCCGGCACGGACACCTCGGCCACCGCGACCGCCGCCGTTTCCTGGGCCTCGGCCACCGCCGTCTCCGGGTCGTCCCCGCGCTCGCGGGCGACCCGGGCGACCAGACGGTCGGCCTCCTCGCGCAGCTCGGTGGCCCGGCGCTGGGCGCGCTCCAGCTCCTTGGTGAGCTGGGCGACCTCGCGCTCGGCCTGCTGCGCGGCGTTGCCCGCGGACTCGGCCTGGACCTCGGTCATCGACCGGGCACCGGTGATCTCGGCGACCTCGGGCTCGAAGGCGGTGCCGCCCTGGATGATGTGCCGCCCGGCGTCGACGCCCGCGTCCTCCATCAGACGGAAGATCTGGCGCCGCTGGTGCGGCAGGGAGAGGGAGACGACCGTGCCGGTACGTCCCGCGCGGGCCGTACGGCCGGCCCGGTGCAGGTAGTCCTTGTGGTCGCCCGCCGGGTCGACGTTCAGGACGAGGTCGATGCCGTCCACGTGGATACCGCGCGCCGCCACGTCCGTCGCGACCAGGACGTTGACGTACCCGTCCTTGAAGTCGGCCAGCGTGCGGGTGCGGGCGCCCTGGGTCATGCCGCCGTGCAGCGCGTCGGCCTTCACGCCCGCGTCGCGCAGCTGCTCGGCGACGCGGTCGGCGCCGAGCTGGGTGCGGACGAAGATGATGGTGCGGCCCTTTCGGGAGGCGATGGCCGCGGTGACCGGAGCCTTGTCCTTGGGCTTCACGATCAGGATGTGGTGGGACATCGTCGTGACCGCGCCCTGGGCGGCGTCGACCTCGTGCGAGACCGGGTCGACCAGGTAGCGCTTGACCAGCGTGGAGATCTCGTTCTCCATCGTGGCGGAGAACAGCATCCGCTGGCCGCCCGCCGGGACCTGGTCGAGCAGCTCGGTGACCTCGGGCAGGAAGCCCAGGTCGGACATCTGGTCGGCCTCGTCGAGCACGGCGATCTGCACGTCCTCGAGGGAGCAGGCGCCGCGGTTGATGATGTCGCGCAGCCGGCCCGGCGTGGCGACCAGGACGTCGACGCCGCGCTCGAGGGCGTAGATCTGGTTGCCCATGGACGTACCGCCGCAGACGACCTTCATCTTGAGGCCGAGGACGTCGCCGTACGGCTGGAGCGCGTCGGCGACCTGCATGGCCAGCTCACGCGTCGGCGTGAGGATGACGGCGCGGGGGCGCTTCTTCTCGGTGTGACCGCCGGCCAGCGTGGCCAGGGTGGGCAGACCGAAGGAGAGGGTCTTGCCGGAGCCGGTACGGCCACGGCCGAGGATGTCCTTGCCGACCAGGGCGTCCGGGATGGTCGCGGCCTGGATCGGGAAGGGGGTGGTCACGCCGTTCTGTGCGAGTTTGCGCACGACGCCCTCGGGCAGGCCGAGGTCGGCGAAGGTGATCTGGGGGGTGTCAGCGGTCTCGGTGACCGGGGTCGCGTCGTCGTTCTCGTTTTCGGACACGACGATGTGATCAGTGCTGGACACGGACATGCGAATGCGAAACCTTCCGGAGTCTCGTCGGCACGCGCCCGTCAACTCCGTGATTCGCAATACGACCGCCTCAATGCGGTCAGCCACGGCAAAGGAGAGAACGCGCCACACGGCGCGCTCTGCGTTGGCGCCGGGCAAATGGGATCAAACGATCTGCCACCATACGCACCCACCACCCCCGAAGGCAAACCGCCCCCATCAGCCCAGGCCAGCGCCCTGGGCCCGTCACGCCGCCACGCCCGCCGCCGGCGCCGGCTCCCGCTGCGCCAGCTGCGGACCCATCTCCTCGTGCGCCGACGACGAGGGCTCAGCCGTCGGCGGTGGGGGCGGTGGCTCGGGTGTCGGCTCCGTGGGCGTGGGGTCGGCCGGCCGTGTGGGTGTCGGCTGCGGCTGGGTCGGTGCCGGATCCGCCGGCTGATCGCTGTGCCCGGGCCGCCGGCCGGGCGTCCCGCTCGTGTCGGAGGTCCCCGAAGGCGACGCCGACGCGGACTCCCCCGGCTTCGCCTTGCCGCCCTTCCCGCCCTTGCCGTGCTTGCCGTGCTTGCCGTCGCCCGCCGGTTCGCCGTAGCCCGCCGCGCCGGCACCCGACACCGCCGAGCCGCCGTCCGGCGCCTCACCGCCCCGCTGCCCCGCCGCGTGCGACGGCTCCGCCCGGCCGGCGTCCTCACCCACACTCACACAGCCGGCGGCAGCGGTGACGGCCATCACCGCGGCGGCCAGACGGACGGGTACGTACAAGGGGCGCACGGCGGCCACCTCCGAGGCGGACGGGGAAGTCAAGCTGCCCAACTCCCGTCGCCCGCAAGAGGACACGCGTACGGCGCTCACCCGTAGCCGAGTGCGTGCAGCCGCGCGTCGTCGATCCCGAAATGGTGGGCGATTTCGTGCACCACGGTGACCTCCGTCTCCGCGACGACGTCCTCCCGCGTGTCGCACATCCGCAGGGTCGGCCCCCGGTAGACCGTGATCCGGTCCGGCAGCACGCCCGCGTACCACTCGCCGCGCTCCGTCAGCGGGGTCCCCTCGTACAGCCCGAGCAGCTCGGGGTCGCTGGTGGGCGGTTCGTCCTCGACGAACACCGCGACGTTGTCCATCAGCCGCGTCAGCTCCGGCGGAATCCGGTCGAGCGCCTCGGCGACCAGTTCCTCGAACTCCTCGCGCGTCATCTCCAGCACGTGGCCATTGTCCGGTACGGGACGGCCGTACGAGAGTCCTGAGCCCCCGCATATCCGCTCCCGCACTTGGGCATACGCGACCAATGGTCCGCGTCCGCGTCCCCGCCGAAGTCCCCGATCGCATACGAAGGGCAGTCATCGACCGCGCTCGAGCGGCCGTCCGCGCCGCGCGCGCGGCCCGCGCGCGCCTGGCACCGGGCGCTCGCCGGGCCACGTCGAACACGCTGCCCGCCCTCGAACTCGCCGCCCGGCCGCGCACCTGGGCCGGCGCGCTCGGCATGACGGCGGTGGTCCTGATCGGCGCGTGGCTCGGCCTGCTGATCGTGGGGAACGTCCGGGCGCCGGTCGGTCCGGTGAACACGACCATGACCCTGCGCCCGTCCCTCACCGGCGGAACGAAGATCAACGTGTCGCCGCTGGGCGCACTCACCCTCGACAGCCATGTCGCGCCCGTCCGCCTGGACGTCAACGTCGACCAGCTCGACCCGCCGCGCGCCCAGGCCCTGGTCGACCACCCCGAACGCCTCTCCGGCCTCCAGGACGAGGTCGCCCGGGACGTCGAGCACGGCACGCTCGACCTGGCCGTGCGCTCCTGCGTCGCCGTGGTCTCGGGCGCGACGGCACTCGGCCTGGCGGTCTACCGCCGCCCGCGCCGCGCCCTCACCGCCGGCGGCCTGGCGCTGGCCCTCCTGGCGGCCTCGGGCGGGACGGCGTACGCGACCTGGAACCCCAAGTCGGTCCTCGAGCCGAAGTTCTCGGGCCTGCTCTCCTCGGCCCCCTCCCTGGTCGGCAACGCGCGCAGCATCGTCACCGAATTCGATGTCTACCAGAAGGAGTTGGCGCGCCTGGTGACGAACGTGACGAAGCTGTACGACGTCACGTCCACCCTCCCCGCCTACCAGCCCGACCCGACCACCATCCGGGTCCTGCACGTCTCCGACATCCACCTCAACCCGGCGAGCTGGAAGATCATCGCGTCGCTGGTGAAGCAGTACGACGTGAACGTGATCGTCGACTCCGGCGACACCATGGACCACGGCACGGCCGCGGAGAACGGCTTCCTGGACCCGGTCGCGAACCTGGGCGTGCCGTACGTCTGGGTGCGCGGCAACCACGACTCGACGCTCACCCAGCACTACCTGGAGCGGATGAAGAACGTGCACGTCCTGGACGACGGCCGCGCGGAGACGGTCGCGGGCCTGCGCTTCGCCGGCATCGGCGACCCGCAGTTCACGCCCGACCGCTCGACCCTGCCGGGCGGCGACGCGGCCGAACGCCTCACCGGGGACCGGCTGGCCTCGGCCCTGCGTGACCAGCGCTACGCGGGCAAGCCGGTGGACGTGGCGATCGCCCACGAACCGACCGCCGCCCGCGAGACGGACGGCGAGGTGCCCCTGGTGCTGGCCGGGCACCTGCACCACGAGGAGACGGAGGTCATGCAGTACGGCACCCGGCTGCGGCTGGAGGGCTCGACGGGCGGCAGCGGGCTGCGCGCGGTGGAGCACAAGTACCCCGCCCCCATCGAGGCCTCGATCCTCTACTTCGACCGCGACAACCGCCGCCTCCAGGCCTGGGACGAGATCAAACTCGGCGGCCTGGGCCTGACCACGGCGGAGGTCAGCCGCCACCTGCCCGAGGACAACCAGCCCGGCGCCACACAGATCCCGACGCCCCCCTCCGCAACAGCCTCTCGCTCCGGCCGGTAAACCGTTTTGGCGATACTCCCCGCCATCCCATATGCTTCTCACGTCCCCGACGCGCTGAGAGGCGCCCAGGCGGGCCGATAGCCCTCATCGTCTAGCGGCCTAGGACGCCGCCCTTTCAAGGCGGTAGCACGGGTTCGAATCCCGTTGGGGGCACGCAAGATCGTGTGCGACACTGTTGCACACAAAGCTTGGTCCTGTGGAGCAGTTTGGAGTGCTCGCCACCCTGTCAAGGTGGAGGCCGCGGGTTCAAATCCCGTCAGGACCGCTGAGGTTTCGTACGAGACCTCGTGGCTGGGTAGCTCAGTTGGTACGAGCGATCGCCTGAAAAGCGATAGGTCGCCGGTTCGACCCCGGCCCCAGCCACCGCCGCCCCACCGGGGCACGCACCCCCATCGGAAACATCCGGTGGGGGTGTTCTCGTATCGGCCGCGGCGCTCGGGGCGGCCGCCCCCTCCGCTCACCTCCCCGAAGGCCCGGCACGCCCCGTCGGCTCCGCGCGGCTGAGGCCGGACGAGGACCAGAAGCTCATCGCGTGGCTGGGCAAGCGGTTCGCCGATCCGTCGGGCCTGCCCGGCCACAGCACCGTGCCGGACCAGCGGAACATCGTCGTGATCAGCCGTCCCCGCGACCTGCGGCACCCCGCCCGGGCGGGCTGGATGAACGAAGCCCGGCACTACTGCATGGCCACGCTTCACTGCCGCGTCGAGGATCGAGCCCGAGATCTGCGCCACCGCCCACAGCCCCTGCGTCCAGCCGCACCGCCGACTCGTTTCGGGCGCTTGGCAGGAAACCCGCCTGACGCTACGTTCTGGCTGGTCGACCGGGACTTCAGGGGGCGGGGACATGAGCCGGGACGAGGCGAGAGCCATTCGGGACACCGAGTTGGAGAAGGACCGGGCGCGGTACGGACTGATGGCGGTCGTCGTCAGCAATCTCGCGATCGCCGGTGTCGCGATCTTCGGGGTGTGGCAGCTCGGCGGCGACAAGGCCGTGATCGTCGGTGTGCTGACCGCCGCGTTCACCGCGGTGAGCAGCATGACCACGGCCTACTTGGGGATCAAGGCCGTATCCAATACGGCACGGTCGATCGCGCTCGGGGACGGACCCGCGGCGCGGCGCGAACCGACGCCCGCGGCGCCTCCGGCCCAGCGGCTCCAGTAGGCCCTGCGGGGGCGTGTGCGGCGCCACGGACAAAACCGCTCGCCTGGATTTTCCCCGGGGTGAGATCCTGGACCGCGTATGTCTACGCATCCCGCCTCCGCCCTCGGCACCCTCGCCCCTCGCCTGACCGATCTTTCGCTGCGCGACGCGCACCGGCTCGGGCGCAGGCTCGAGGGCGCGCGCAAGATCCGTAAGCCCGAGGCCCGGGCCGCCGTCCTCGCCGAGATCGAGGCCGAGGTCGACAAGGCCGAGGCGCGCATGGCCGAGCGGCGCGCCAACGTGCCCCCGGTCAGCTACCCCGAACAGCTGCCCGTCAGCCAGAAGAAGGACGCGATCGCGGCCGCCATCCGCGATCACCAGGTCGTGATCGTCGCCGGTGAGACCGGGTCCGGCAAGACCACCCAGATCCCGAAGATCTGCATGGAGCTGGGGCGCGGCGTGCGCGGCATGATCGGGCACACCCAGCCCCGCCGGATCGCCGCCCGGACCGTCGCCGAGCGCGTGGCCGAGGAGCTGAACACGCCCCTCGGCGAGGCCGTCGGCTGGAAGGTCCGCTTCACCGACCAGGTGAACCCGGACGCCACCTTCGTCAAGCTGATGACGGACGGCATCCTGCTCGCCGAGATCCAGACCGACCGCGAGCTGCGCGCCTACGACACGATCATCATCGACGAGGCCCACGAGCGGTCCCTCAACATCGACTTCCTGCTGGGCTATCTCGCGCAGCTGCTGCCGAAGCGGCCCGACCTCAAGGTCGTCATCACCTCCGCGACCATCGACCCCGAGCGCTTCTCCCGGCACTTCAGCGACGCCCCGATCGTCGAGGTCAGCGGGCGGACGTATCCGGTGGAGGTGCGCTACCGGCCCCTCCTCGAGGAGGACGGCGACGACGCCGACCGGGACCAGATCACCGCGATCACCGACGCCGTCGAGGAGCTGATGGCGGAGGGCAAGGGCGACATCTTGGTCTTCCTCTCCGGTGAGCGGGAGATCCGGGACACGGCGGACGCGCTCGAGAAGAAGAAGTACAGATTCACGGAGATCCTGCCGCTCTACGCGCGGCTCTCCCACGCCGAGCAGCACCGCGTCTTCCAGCAGCACACCGGACGCAGGATCGTTCTGGCGACCAACGTCGCCGAGACCTCCCTCACCGTCCCGGGCATCAAGTACGTCATCGACCCCGGCTTCGCCCGCATCTCCCGCTACAGCCACCGCACCAAGGTCCAGCGGCTGCCCATCGAGCCGATCTCGCAGGCCAGCGCCAACCAGCGCAAGGGCCGCTCGGGCCGTACGTCCGACGGCATCTGCATCCGGCTGTACTCCGAGGAGGACTTCCTCACCCGCCCGGAGTTCACGGACGCGGAGATCCTCCGGACCAACCTCGCCTCCGTCATCCTGCAGATGACCGCGGCCGGCCTCGGCGACATCGAGAAGTTCCCCTTCATCGACCCGCCGGACCACCGCAACATCCGTGACGGTGTGCAGCTGCTCCAGGAGCTGGGCGCGCTCGACCCGACGCAGAAGGACGTGCGCAAGCGGCTCACGGACGCCGGCCGCAAGCTCGCCCAGCTGCCCGTCGACCCGCGCCTCGCCCGGATGGTCCTGGAGGCCGACCGGAACGGCTGTGCCCGCGAGGTCATGGTCATAGCGGCCGCGCTGTCCATCCAGGACCCGCGCGAGCGCCCGGCGGAGAAGCAGGCCCAGGCCGACCAGCTGCACGCCCGGTTCAAGGACGAGACGAGCGACTTCCTCGCCTTCCTGAACCTGTGGCGGTACATCCGCGAGCAGCAGAGGGAACGGGGCTCCAGCTCCTTCCGGCGGATGTGCAAGCAGGAGTACCTGAACTTCCTGCGCATTCGCGAATGGCAGGACATCTACACGCAGTTGCGCACGGTCGCCAAGCAGATGGGCATCCATCTCAGCGAGGACGACGCCCCCGCCGACCGCGTGCACATCTCCCTGCTCGCCGGCCTCCTCTCGCACGTCGGGATGAAGGACGTGAAGGACGGCAACAAGAACGAGTATCTGGGCGCCCGCAACGCCAAGTTCGCGATCTTCCCGGGTTCGGCGCTGTTCAGGAAGCAGCCGCGGTTCGTGATGTCGGCGGAACTGGTGGAGACCAGCCGTCTGTGGGCCCGCGTCAACGCGAAGATCGAGCCGGAGTGGGTCGAGCCGCTCGCCGGGCATCTCCTCAAGCGGACGTACAGCGAGCCGCACTGGGAGAAGGACCAGGCGGCGGTGATGGCGTACGAGAAGGTCACGCTGTACGGCGTCCCGATCGTCGCCCAGCGCAAGGTCAACTACGGCCGGATCGACCCGGAGACCAGCCGCGAGCTGTTCATCCGCAACGCACTCGTCGAGGGCGACTGGCGCACGCACCACAAGTTCTTCACGGACAACCGCAAGCTCCTCAGCGAGGTGGAGGAGCTTGAGCACCGGGCCCGGCGCCGGGACATCGTCGTCGACGACGAGACCCTCTTCGACTTCTACGACCAGCGGGTCCCCGAACACGTGGTCTCCGGCGCCCACTTCGACTCCTGGTGGAAGCGCAAGCGGCAGGAGCAGCCCGACTTCCTGGACTTCGAGCGGGAGATGCTCATCCGGGAGTCCGCGGAGGCGGTCACGAAGGCCGACTATCCGGACTCCTGGCGACAGGGGAACCTGAAGTTCCGGGTGACGTACCAGTTCGAGCCCGGCGCGGACGCCGACGGCGTGACGGTCCACGTCCCGCTGCAGGTCCTCAACCAGGTCACGGACGAGGGCTTCGACTGGCAGATCCCGGGCCTGCGGGAGGAGGTCGTCACGGAGCTGATCCGCTCCCTCCCGAAGCCGATCCGCCGCAACTACGTGCCGGCGCCCAACTATGCGAAGGCGTTCCTGGAGAAGGCGGTACCCCTGCAGGAGCCGCTCACGGTGACCATGGCGCGGGAACTGAAGCGCATGGTCGGCGTGCCCTTCGATGCGGACGACTTCGACTGGGCGAAGCTCCCCGACCATCTGAAGATCACGTTCCGGATCGTCGACGAGCGGCGGCGCAAGCTGGCCGAGGACAAGGATCTGGAGGCGTTGAAACTCCGCCTGAAGCCGAAGGCGCGCCAGGCGCTCTCGCAGGCGGCCGCGGCCACCGCTGAACGCACCGGCGGCGAGGCGCTGGAGCGGAAGGGCCTCACCGACTGGACGATCGGCGCGCTCACCCGCCTCTTCGAGACCCGCCGGGCCGGTCAGCCGGTCAAGGCGTACCCGGCGCTGGTCGACGACGGCGACACGGTGTCCGTACGGCTCTTCGACACGGAGGCCGAGCAGGCGGAGGCGATGTGGAAGGGCACCCGCCGCCTGATCCTGCGGAACATCCCGGTGAACCCGGCGAAGTTCGCCTCGGAGCATCTGACGAACGCCCAGAAGCTCGGCCTGTCGGCGAACCCGCACGGCTCGATCCAGGCCCTGTTCGACGACTGCGCGATGGCGGCGGCGGACAAGCTGATCGCGGACTTCGGCGGGCCGGCGTGGGACGAGGAGTCGTACCGGAAGCTCTACGACAAGGTGCGCGCGGAAATCGTCGACACGACGGTCCGTACGGTGGGCCAGGTGCAGCAGGTACTGGCCGCGTGGCAGGCCTGCGAGCGCCGTCTGAAGGCCGTACGCAGCCCCGCGCTGCTGCCGAACCTGACGGACGTGCGCGCCCAGCTGGATGCCCTCGTGAAGCCGGGCTTCGTGACGGAGGCGGGGGTACGACGTCTCCCCGACCTGATGCGCTATCTGGTCGCCGCGGACCGCCGCCTCCAGCAGATGCCGACCGGGGTCCAGCGGGACACCACCCGCATGGAGAAGGTCAAGGAGATGCAGGACGAGTACGCCTGGCTCCTGGAACAACTCCCACAGGGGCGGCCGGTGCCGCAGCAGGTGCTGGACATCCGCTGGATGCTGGAGGAACTCCGGGTCAGCTACTTCGCACACGCGCTGGGCACGGCGTACCCGGTGTCGGACAAGCGGATCGTGAAGGCGATCGACGCGGTGGTCCCGTAACCGGTCGCACACGATGGGTGAGTTCGACCAGGGGGCGCACCCTCCTGTACAGTCTCTTCTCGCAGCGCAACGCACGAATCAAGCGCCGCGAAACCTGGTCCTGTGGAGCAGTTTGGAGTGCTCGCCACCCTGTCAAGGTGGAGGCCGCGGGTTCAAATCCCGTCAGGACCGCAACAAGAAGGGCCCGTCCATTCAAGGGACGGGCCCTTTTGCGTATCGAGGCCGCGCCCGCGGCGGAGCCGCGATCGGGCACAGCAAATCCCGTCAGGACCGCACACACGAAACACCCGCCCGACCGAGCGACACACCCTTCACCACCCCCAAGGCCGCGCCCACGGCGGAGCCGCAACCGGGTACAGCAAATCCCGTCAGGACCGCAGCGAGTCGGCCCCGGTCGTACCGGTCAGGAGTGGAGCCCGCCCCTTGCCGAGGGCCGGGCTCAGCCGTGCGTCCATGCGGCCACACCCCTCCGCTCCGTCCGCACCGTCCAGCCCGCCCGGCGTTTGAGGACGGGGCGTTCAGGCCGCAGCGGGGGGCCGGGTGCGGCAGCCCCCCGGTTGGCGAGCGTCACGAACCTTGACGGCGTCACATTCGCTCGGTACGCAGAAGGCAGGGCCCGTTCCCCGTGCGGGTCGACGGAGGTGAGGTATGGCAGCATCGGCGTTCGACGCGGCAGCGGCATCCGCGGCCCGTCATGAGACCCGTGCACTCCTTCGCGCGCATCTGTCGGCCGCCTCGTCCTACCGGCATCTGACCCGGCACTGCCCGATCTGCCACCGCCTCGTGCGCCTGGCCATGGCCTCCGCTCCCCTCGACGTCCAGACCTCGGACGACACCGACCCCGTCGATGCCGTCGACACCCTCGAGGACGAGAGTCCCGCCCCCGCATGACGACCCTCGGCCGGCCCAACACCCGCCCCGGCGTGGCACGCTGGAACGTGTGGCTCCTCTAGCGCACACCGGCCCGGGGCAACAAGCTCGGCGGTATGTGACGGGTGTCACCGCATAAGTTTCCGAAACGGGAGCGCTTACCCTCGTCCTACAACTGGTCAATTTAATATGTGCAATTGCACCAGTCTCAGGCGCCACCCGCAGCCGATGCGACACCCCTCCCCAGACTCCGACAAGCCCGCGCACAGACCCCCCACCTCCCGGACCATCGGCGCACAAAAAAGATCGCGCTGGACTCGGCGGAGTCCAGCGCGATCGACGACGCACCCTGTGTCGCTGCCTAGAACGTTCTTGTCGGCTTGGGCGTGGGCTCTGTTGGGGCAGGTCCCGCGTCGCTTGGAGCTAGGGTTCCGGGCGCCATGGCCAGTTGGGGGACCAGTCGCTTTGCCCGGTTATGGAGTTGTTCAGGCCTCGCTGCGCTGCTGCGGGATGCCCGCGAGCAGTGCGCGGACTTCGGCCTCGCGGTAGCGGCGGTGCCCGCCGAGCGTACGGATCGACGTGAGCTTGCCGGCCTTCGCCCACCGCGTGACCGTCTTCGGGTCCACGCGGAACATCGTGGCGACCTCAGCCGGGGTCAGCAGCGGCTCGGCATCAGGGGTGCGAGCGGTCATGAGCGGCCTCCTCGGGAGAACCGAACCTTCTCGGTTCTTTCCTCTAAATTCTGCACCTTGACCCGCGTTGCCCGAAATGGCGGACGCGAGTCGAGTCGGTTATAGGACGAACGGCTTGTCCTCGGCACTACAACTACACCATCTGTCCAGCCGCGTCGGCCAAACCGATGGAATTGCCCTCCCAGGTGTTCATCAGCGACGGAAGCCGATGGACCATGCCATAGCGGACAGTCACGCCACTGTGACGATCAGTCACAGTGGCGTGCAGGAGTCACCAGACCCCCCTAAAGCGTGCAATGCTGAGTCCTTCCCGGACTCCTTGTCCTATTTTGGCATGGGGGGCGGCATCGGAGGCAAGGGCCTTGTAAGTGCGCTCCATCACCCTTGGCGCAAAAGCCCGGATCGGGACCAACGTCCCATCAGGTCAGGGAAGTGCGGTCGACCGTACGCGGTTACACACCGTTTCGGCCGTGATGTGCGTCACACCAGCCTCGCTTGCCGGCCCGTCAGTTTGCGGACCGCAGGTCGCGCACCGAGCGCCACCGCTCCACGAGCCGCCCGTAAGCCTCGCCCGCCGCGGCGCCGTCGCCCCGGCGCAGTGCGTCGATGCCCTCCGCGACGTCGGCCGCGGAGTGGTCGCCCTCCAGTTCGTCGGCCGGAACAGCGTGCACCAGACCGCCGTAGTCCAACTCGACCTGGGAGCGCGGATGGAACTCCTCCAGCCAGCGCCCCACGTCCACCAGGCCGTCGATCAGCGGCCCTTCCTCGATGGCGTCCTTGAGCGCGCGCAGCCCGCGCGCGACGCGCCGGCGGGCCTGCACCATGGGCGTGCGGTAGCGGAGCACGGACGGTTCCTCGCCCGGGTCGGACGAGCCCTTGACGTACTCCCGCTCCTCGTCGGAGACCAGCACGAACCAGTTCAGCGGCACCTGCCAGGTAGCCGTGCGGATCCAGGGCCGCGCGTCGGGGTTGCGCACCAGCCAGCGCTCGTAGTCCTGGGTGGCCTGGCGGCGCACGACCGGCGGCAGCACCGCGTCGAGCAGTGGCGGCGCGAACTCCTCGGCGAGATCGCCCAGCGCCTGCCAGCCGCGCAGCCGGGTGCGCCAGGGACAGACGCAGACGACCCCTTCGACGTCCAGCACGAAGGCGTCGCTGCTCTCGTGCACCGGCACCGGCACGGGCGGGGTGGGCAGCAGATCGGCGAGCGAGCGGCGCAGCTCGTCCTGATAGGAGGGGCGGTCGGGGCGGCGGGCGTAGCGCGCCCAGTGACCGCGCTCCGGCTCCGGGAAGGCGGCCAGCGGCTCGTACACACGGAGGTACGTCGCGTAGGGGACGATCACCGAGGACACCTTGGGCACGCCTGCTCCCTCCCCACCGGACCCGGCTCGAAACCCGCGCGAGCCGTGCTCGAACGGACGGGAAACCACTGCAAATCGTGCCACGGCCATGCGTGCGTGTGCGCCGCCGGAGGGTGATCCTGAACACTGCGCGGATGGCGGGTCGGCACAGGCTCTACGCTCATGCCACGGCGTCCCGCCACCCGCACGGGAGCCCTGTCTCCACTCGCCGCTACTTACCCGGGAGTCACCACCGTGACCGACGTAACCGGCGCACCTGCTGATGTCCTGCACACCCTGTTCCACGGGGATCAGGGGGGTCATGAGCAGGTCGTGCTCTGCCAGGACCGCGCGAGCGGCCTCAAGGCCGTCATCGCCATCCACTCCACCGCCCTGGGCCCCGCGCTCGGCGGTACCCGCTTCTACCCGTACGCCACCGAGGCCGAGGCCGTCGCCGACGCCCTCAACCTCGCGCGCGGCATGTCGTACAAGAACGCCATGGCCGGCCTCGCCCACGGCGGCGGCAAGGCCGTGATCATCGGGGACCCGGAGCGGGACAAGACCGAGGAGCTGCTGCTCGCCTACGGGCGCATGGTGGCCTCGCTCGGCGGGCGGTACGTCACCGCGTGCGACGTCGGCACGTACGTCGCCGACATGGACGTCGTGGCACGCGAGTGCCGCTGGACGACGGGCCGCTCCCCGGAGAACGGCGGCGCCGGCGACTCCTCCGTGCTCACCGCCTTCGGTGTCTACCAGGGCATGCGCGCCTCGGCCCAGCATCTGTGGGGCGACCCCTCGCTGCGCGGCCGTACGGTCGGCATCGCCGGCGTCGGCAAGGTCGGGCACCACCTGGTGGAGCACCTGCTGGAGGAGGGCGCCCGGGTCGTCATCACGGACGTGCGGCGGGAGGCCGTCGGCCGGATCTCCGACCGGCACCCGGCCGTGCAGGTGGTCGCCGACACCGACGCGCTCATCCGCGTCGAGGGCCTCGACATCTACGCCCCCTGCGCGCTGGGCGGCGCCCTGAACGACGACAGCGTGCCGGTGCTGACCGCGACGGTGGTGTGCGGCGCCGCCAACAACCAGCTCGCCCACCCGGGCGTCGAGAAGGACCTCGCCGACCGCGGGATCCTCTACGCGCCGGACTACGTGGTCAACGCCGGCGGTGTCATCCAGGTCGCCGACGAGCTGCACGGGTTCGACTTCGACCGGTGCAAGGCCAAGGCGGCGAAGATCTTCGACACCACGCTGGCCATATTCGCGCGTGCGAAGGAAGACGGGATTCCGCCGGCCGCCGCGGCCGACCGGATCGCCGAACAGCGGATGCACGAGGCGGCCGCCGCACGCGGACGCTGACGATCCGCGGGCCCGCTCCTCGCCGGTACCCGTCGGCGGACGGTTAGAGAGAACTCTCACGTTCGTCGGCGGGTCGCCCGCCGAGAAGTGGTTAAAATCGTGGTTGACCAGCGGGGACGGCATGCCTCGCGGGTCCTGGGGCGACGCGCGTCCTGTGGGCGGCGTACCGTATGGGCGCGGGCTCAGGTACCGTGGAAGCCCTACGGACCGGTCTCTCCACGGAGAGCCCGTTCCAGATCATGAACGCGTGTCAAGACTCTGGGGCCGTCGAGCCCCGTCACCGAGGGGGTCGAGCCATGGGGCGCGGCCGGGCCAAGGCCAAGCAGACGAAGGTCGCCCGCCAGCTGAAGTACAACAGCGGTGGGACTGACCTGTCGCGTCTGGCCAACGAACTGGGCGCATCGACTTCGAGCCAGCCGCCGAACGGCGAGCCGTTCGAGGACGACGAAGACGACGACCCGTACGCACGGTACGCGGATCTATATAACGACGACGATGAGGACGACGAGGACGACGAGTCCGGTCCCGCATCGCATCGTCGTGGTGCTTGACGACGAACTGTTGCGTTCGACCCGGTCCAGTGCGGTTCCCACCGCCGGACCGGGTCTTACGCTGCCCGGTGAGGGTCAGACGGCGTAGTCGCCCACCAGCTCCGCGCCGCTCGCCTTGTCGCCGCGCTCGGTGATCTCGCCTGCGACCCAGGCGTCGACCCCGCGGTCCGCCAGCGTCGCCAGTGCCACGTCCACCGACTCCTGCGGCGCGATCGCGATCATGCCGACGCCCATGTTGAGGGTCTTCTCCAGCTCGAGGCGCTCGACGTTCCCGGTCTTGCCGACGAGGTCGAAGACCGGACCCGGCGTCCAGGTGGAGCGGTCGACGACCGCGTGCAGCCCGTCCGGGATGACCCGCGCCAGGTTGGCCGCGAGTCCGCCGCCGGTGATGTGCGAGAAGGCGTGGACGCCCGTCGTGCGGATGAGGGCCAGGCAGTCCAGCGAGTAGATCTTGGTGGGCTCCAGCAGCTCCTCGCCGAGCGTGTGGCCGAAGTCCTCGATGTGCGCGTCGAGGGAGAGGCCGGCCTGGTTCAGCAGTACGTGCCGGACCAGGGAGTACCCGTTCGAGTGAAGCCCGGACGACGCCATGGCGATCACCGCGTCACCCGTACGGATACGATCCGCGCCGAGCAGCCGGTCGGCCTCCACGACGCCCGTACCGGCGCCGGCGACGTCGAAGTCGTCCGCGCCGAGCAGACCCGGATGTTCGGCCGTCTCACCGCCGACCAGGGCGCAGCCGGCCAGCACACAGCCCTCCGCGATGCCCTTCACGATGGCGGCCACGCGCTCGGGGTGGACCTTGCCGACGCAGATGTAGTCGGTCATGAACAGCGGCTCGGCCCCGCACACCACGATGTCGTCCATGACCATGGCGACCAGGTCGTGACCGATCGTGTCGTACACACCGAGCTGTCGGGCGATGTCGACCTTGGTGCCGACGCCGTCCGTGGCGGAGGCCAGCAGCGGGCGCTCGAAGCGCTTGAGGGCGGACGCGTCGAAGAGCCCGGCGAAGCCGCCGAGGCCGCCGAGGACCTCGGGGCGCTGCGTCTTCTTCACCCACTCCTTCATCAGCTCGACGGCGCGGTCGCCCGCCTCGATGTCGACGCCGGCCGCCGCGTAGGAGGCACCGGACATGGGGGTCTCAGACATTGCCTGGGATCTTTCGGGTTGGTGATACGGGGCTCACGGGCGACGGATCGCGTCGGTGGCCGCGGTGGCGGCGGGACCCGCGGCCAGCTCGGTCTCCAGGAGCTGCTTGCCGAGCAGCTCGGGGTCCGGGAGCTCCATCGGGTACTCGCCGTCGAAGCAGGCGCGGCACAGGTTCGGCTTGGCGATGGTGGTCGCCTCGATCATGCCGTCGATGGAGATGTACGCCAGGGAGTCGGCGCCGAGCGAGGTGCCGATCTCGTCGATGGTCATGCCGTTGGCGATGAGCTCGGCGCGGGTGGCGAAGTCGATGCCGAAGAAGCACGGCCACTTCACGGGCGGGGAGGAGATCCGGATGTGGACCTCGGCGGCACCGGCCTCGCGCAGCATGCGGACCAGGGCCCGCTGGGTGTTGCCGCGCACGATGGAGTCGTCGACGACGACCAGGCGCTTGCCCCGGATGACTTCCTTGAGGGGGTTCAGCTTCAGGCGGATGCCGAGCTGGCGGATGGTCTGCGAGGGCTGGATGAAGGTGCGGCCGACGTAGGCGTTCTTCACCAGACCCGCGCCGAAGGGGATGCCGCTCGCCTCGGCGTAGCCGATGGCGGCCGGGGTGCCGGATTCCGGCGTCGCTATGACCAGGTCGGCCTCGGCGGGCGCCTCCTTGGCGAGGCGACGGCCCATCTCGACGCGGGAGAGGTACACGTTCCGGCCGGCGATGTCCGTGTCGGGGCGGGCCAGGTACACGTACTCGAAGACACAGCCCTTGGGCTTCGCTTCCGCGAATCGGGAGCTGCGCAGACCGTTCTCGTCGACCGCAACGAACTCGCCCGGCTCTATCTCGCGGACGAAGCTGGCGCCCGTGATGTCGAGGGCGGCGGTCTCGGAGGCGATGACCCAGCCGCGCTCGAGGCGGCCGAGGACCAACGGGCGGATGCCCTGCGGGTCACGCGCGGCGTAGAGGGTGTGCTCGTCCATGAAGACGAGGCTGAAGGCGCCGCGCACCTTGGGGAGGACCGTGTGGGCGGCCTCCTCGATGGTCAGCGGCTTGCCGTCGGCGTCGACCTGGGCCGCGAGGAGTGCGGTGAGCAGGTCGGTGTCGTTGGTGGCCGCGACCCGGGTGGAGCGGCCGTTGTGGTCCTTCGGCAGGTCGGCGACCATCTCGGCGAGCTGCGCCGTGTTCACCAGGTTGCCGTTGTGGCCGAGCGCGATGGAGCCGTGCGCGGTGGCCCGGAACGTCGGCTGGGCGTTCTCCCACACGGAGGCGCCGGTGGTCGAGTAGCGGGCGTGACCGACCGCGATATGACCCTGGAGCGAGCCGAGAGAGGTCTCGTCGAAGACCTGGGACACGAGGCCCATGTCCTTGAAGACGAGGATCTGGGAGCCGTTGCTGACCGCGATTCCCGCGGATTCCTGGCCCCGGTGCTGGAGGGCGTAGAGCCCGAAGTACGTGAGTTTTGCGACCTCTTCGCCCGGAGCCCAGACACCGAAGACGCCACACGCGTCCTGGGGGCCTTTCTCACCGGGGAGCAGATCGTGATTGAGTCGACCGTCACCACGTGGCACGGCACCGAGTGTAGGCGAGATCGACCACTGGTCCGAATTGGTCTTGACACCCTCGAGACACGGCCGTCATCGGTCACGGTGCGGCGACCGCGGTCACCTGCTCGCCGTTTGCGCTGGTCAGGACCAGTGTGCGGTGATCGATGCGGTACTTCACCGTCCCGCCGAAGAGGCGCAGCAGGCTCTTTTCCGTATGCATGAGTGAGACGTCGCACATCATTCTGGTGGTCACGGCGGTGCCCAGGGTGATATCGCCGTCGCGGACCGTGGCCCTCGCGCTGACCAGATTGCAGCCCAGCCGCCCGGTGACCTTGTGCTGCTCCCGGTCGAAGACGAGGTGCGCGTCGGCGCCCTCGGGCAGCGACGCGGCGGTGCCGGCGGCACTCAGTGCCGTGATCTTCCATGTGGTGCCGTACAGCGGGGCGTCGGGCTCCCGGGTCAGGCGCACGGTGTCGCCGGCACCCGTCGTGAGGGTCAGGCGGTCGCCGCGCACCTCGGTGGTGAGCGGGCCGTCGGTGAGGGTGCGGGCCAGGGCCCGTTCGAAGGCCATGGGCGCCTCGGCGCAGGCCATCTCGGTCGTCGTGGCGTCGCTGAGCCGGAGCCGGTCGCCCTCGAAGGCGGCCCGGGCGCTGAAGTGGTTGCAGCCGAAGTTGCCCGCGGCCCGGCCCGCGTCGATCTCGGCGTAGGCGCCGGCCGGAGCGCGCCGGGTCGTGCCGTCGACCGTGACGCTGTCGACGGTCCAGTGGACGCCGGCGACCGGCGGCCGGGAGTCCGAGCTGCCGGCCTGCTGCACGCCGCAGGCCGCCACGAGCGGGAACAGTGCGGCAACGGCCGTGAACGCCAGCCGCGTGGGGTACGGGTCCATGCCGGTTCGACGGCTCGACCCGTCCGGCCGGTTCCCCTCCCAGGCACCGCACCCGACCGGTTCCCCTCCCGGGGGACCGCGTCCGACCGGTCCGCCTTCCGCGCCACCACGCCCGACCGGTTCCCCTCCCGGGGGACCGCGTGCAGCCGATTCGTCTTCCGGGCCACCGCACCCGGCAGGCTCGCCTCCCAGGGACCGCGCCCGACCGGTTCCCCTGCCGGGGGACCGCGCCGGCAGGTTCGCCTCCCGCCACCGCACCCGACCGGTTCCCCTCCCAGACACCGCGCCCGACCGGTTCCCCTCCCGGGGGACCGCGCCGGCAGGTTCGCCTCCCGGGCGGCCCCGCGCGGCAGGTTTCCCCTGCCGATCGACTCCGCGCGGCCGGCCCCCCTCCCAGGCCACCGCACCCGACCGGTTCCCCTCCCAGACACCGCGCCCGACCGGCGCCCTCCCCGGGCACCCCGTGCCGCCGCCCCCTTCCTCCACGGCCTACGCCATCAGTGGCAGCAGCCCCCCGATGTCGGCCCTTTCTCCGCTTGCCGCCACCTTCGCCTCGTTCAGGGCGTCCTTCCAGGTCAGGCGGCCGGTGGCGAGACGGATCCAGGTGAGCGGGTCGGTCTCGACGACGTTGGGCGGGGTGCCGCGGGTGTGCCGGGGGCCCTCGACGCACTGCACCACTGCGTACGGCGGGACGCGCACCTCCGTCGAGCCTCCAGGGGCCTTCATGGCGAGCGCGTCGGCGAGGAGCCGGGTCGCGGCGGCGAGGGCCTGACGGTCGTACGGCACGTCGAGGCCGGGCACGGCGGCGTTCAGGTCGTCGGTGTGGACGACGAGTTCGACGGCACGGGTGACGAGATAGTCGGCGAGCGGCAGAGCCCCCGCGTTGGTCTGCAGGATCCGGGTGCCGGGGTGCTCGTCGAGCTGCCGTACGAGACCCTCCTCGGCGTCCGTGAGATACGCGACGAGGTCGGGGTGCCGTGCGGACAGGCCGCGGGCGAATTCGTCGATCGCCGCCGAGTTGGCCGACGTCGCGAAGGGCCAGTCGGTGAGCCGGGCGTCCTGCCCGGGCGGTTCCGGCAGGTCGAGGGCGCGGCCGATCGCCGTGACCGCCATGCCGATGTGCGCGACCAGGTCCCGTACGGTCCACTCGCCCAGCCGTGAGGGAAGGGCGAGCTGCTCGGGGGTGAGGGTGCGGACGGCGTCGCGCACGTTGCCGAGCTGGGCCAGGACTGCGGTGCGGGTCCTGGCGGGGTCGTAGGTCCGGGTGCGCTTCTTGGCCGGGGTCATGAGCGCGAGCCTAGGACTTCACGGCGTATCCCTTCAGGCCCTTTTCGATCAGTTCGAAGGCCTGCCGGGAGCGTTCGGGGGCCTCCGCCGCGATCTCGTCGGGGCTCTCGCCGGCGTCGAGGCGCCGGTGGTGCTCCTCGATCAGGGCGCTGCGGGCGGCGTTCAGCGTGGCGGCGGCGATCAGCGCGAGGGTGCGGTCGCCGGTCTCCTCGGCGAGCAGCGCGGCGAGTTCCCGGGTGCCCTTCTGCGAGGCGAGGAACGCACGCTCCATCAACACCGGGGTGTTCAGCACTAGTTGGTACACCTGTCGGGCGAACGGCTCACGGTGCAGTCCGACGGAGGCGTCACGCGCCTCGACCATCTCCAGGAACTGGCGTCGTACGGCATCCGCGGCGGACTCTCCCGGGGCCCGCTCGCGCACGGCGCGGGCCGCGTCGCCGAAATGCCCCTCGGCGGGGCCGAAGACCAAGTCCTCTTTCGTACCGAAGTAGTTGAAGACGGTCATCTTCGAGACCTCGGCGGCATCGGCGATCTCCTGCACCGAGACGTTGTCGAAGCCCCGCTCGACGAACAACTGCACAGCGATCCGGTAGATCCGCTGCGCCGTCTGCAGCTTCTTGCGCTCGCGCAGCCCCATCGCCTCAGCCATGCGCTCACTGTACCAAGACGAAATCTATGCCAAGATGAAAAATAGTCCGAGCAAAAATATTGACTCAGTACAGGCGTCCGGCCAGGGTGGTGGCCATGACCGAGACCCAGCGCCGTATCGGCTTCCTCGTCTGCCTCCTCACGATCGTGCTGGCCGTCCTGGACCTACAGATCGTGTCCGCGGCTACCGTCCCGATCGTCCGGGACCTCGACCCCGAGCACGGCATCGACAAGATCCCCTGGCTGGTCAGCGCGTTCGCCCTCGCCTCGGCCGCGCTGCTGCCGCTGTACGGGAAGCTGTGCGACGTCTACGGGCCCAAGCGCGTCTTCACGGGCGCCATCGCCACGTTCCTGCTCGGCTCCGCGCTGTGCGGCGCCGCACAGTCGATGGACCAGCTCATCGCGGCCCGCGTGGTGCAGGGACTGGGCGGCGGCGGGCTGATGAGCGTGACGATGGTGGTGATCGCCCACCTCAGGACCCCGCGGGAGGAACGCGCGGACGACAAGGGGAGCCGCAACGGCAGCAACGTGGGCGGGCTCGTCGCCGGCGGCGCCATGGCCGTCGGCCCCTGGATCGGCGGACTGCTCGCCGACCACGCGAGCTGGCGCTGGATCTTCTACGTCAACCTGCCCGTCGGCCTCGTCGTCCTGGTCGCCTCCGCGGTCGCCCTGAAGCTTCCCGAACGCCCTGTGCGCCGCCCGCTCGACTTCGCCGGCGCCGCGCTCGCCGCCGCGTTCTCCTGCGCACTCCTGCTGGTCACCGACTGGGGCGGCAAGACGTACGCCTGGTCCTCGCCGGAGGTCCTCACCCTGATCGGCACGGCGGCGGTGGCGCTCGCCCTGTTCCTGCGGCGGCAGCTTCGGGCCGCCGAACCGGTCCTGCCGCTGTCCCTGTTCCGCGTCCGCGAACTGCGCCTCGGCTTCGCCATCCAGGCGATCATGGGCGCCGCGATGACGGGCGTCATCTACTACGTGCTCATCTATCTCCAGGTCGTCCGCGGCATCGCCAGCTCCTCCGCGGGCCTGTATCTGCTCCCGATGGCGGCCGGCCTGTCGGCCACCGGACTACTGGCCGGTCCGCTCGGCAAACGCGGCTGGACGACCCGGACGTTCACCATCTGCGGTACGGCGACCACGGCGCTCGTGTTCGTCCTGTTCGCGACGACGACCGCGCCGGACACCTCGCTCTGGCTGATCCGCGTCGAACTCCTGCTGGCCGGCGCCGGGTTCGGGCAGCTGCTCGGCCAGCTGATCCTGCTCGTCCAGGACGCGGCACCCCGCCACCGGCTCGGGGTCGCCACCACGTCGATCCGCTACTTCCAGACCCTCGGCAACGCCCTGGGCACCGCCCTCTTCGGCACGATCCTGACCCGCCTGTACACCGGTCACGGCCCGGGCGGCGACGTCACCGCCCTCGCCCGGCTCACCGGCCCGGCCCGTGCCGAGGGCGTGCACGCCTTCGTGGACGCGACCAGCGTGGTGTTCTGGTGTGGCGCCGGGGTGATGGCCCTGGCCGCGCTGCTCGCCCTGCGGCTGCCCCGCTCCCGGCCCGAACCGCTCACCCCGGACACCGCGAAACAGTCCGTCGCCGCGTAAGAAAGGCCCCGCCCGTCGGAACGGGCGGGGCCTTCGGTGTCGTACGACTGCCGTCGTCAGGCCAGCAGCGCCGGGATCGTGCCCTCGTGGAGCTCGCGCAGCTCGTTCAGGGACAGCGCGAACTCGCCCTGGATCTCCACCGCGTCGCCGTCGACGACACCGATGCGGGTGACCGGCAGGCCACGGGCACCGCACATGTCGTTGAAGCGGACCTCCTCGGAGCGCGGCACGGCGACGACCGCGCGCCCCGCCGACTCGGAGAAGAGGAAGGTGAACGCGTCGAGCCCGTCCGGTACGACGAGCCGCGCGCCCTTGCCGCCGAGCAGCGCGGACTCGACGACCGCCTGGATCAGACCGCCGTCGGACAGGTCGTGCGCGGAGTCGATCATGCCGTCGCGGGAGGCCGAGATCAGGATCTCGCCCAGCAGCCGCTCACGCTCCAGGTCGACCTTCGGAGGCAGGCCGCCGAGGTGGTCGTGGATCACCTGCGACCAGGCCGAGCCGCCGAACTCCTCGCGCGTGTCGCCGAGGAGGTACAGCAGCTGGCCGTCCTCCTGGAAGGCGACCGGCGTGCGCCGGGCCACGTCGTCGATGACGCCGAGGACCGCGACGACCGGGGTCGGGTGGATGGCCGCCTCGCCCGTCTGGTTGTAGAGCGAGACGTTGCCGCCGGTGACCGGGGTGCCCAACTGCAGGCAGCCGTCGGCCAGTCCGCGCACGGCCTCCGCGAACTGCCACATCACCGCCGGGTCCTCGGGCGAACCGAAGTTCAGGCAGTCCGAGACGGCGAGCGGCTTGGCACCGGTCGTCGCCACGTTGCGGTAGGCCTCGGCGAGCGCCAGCTGGGCGCCCGTGTACGGGTCGAGCTTGGCGTACCGGCCGTTGCCGTCCGTCGCGATGGCGACACCGAGGCCGCTCTCCTCGTCGACCCGGATCATGCCGGAGTCCTCGGGCTGGGCGAGGACGGTGTTGCCCTGCACGAAGTGGTCGTACTGCGAGGTGATCCACTTCTTGGAGGCCTGGTTGGGCGAGCCGACCAGCTTCAGGACCTGGCTCTTCAGCTCCTCCGACGTGGCGGGTCGGGAAAGCTTGTTCGCGTCGTCGGCCTGGAGCGCGTCCTGCCAGTCCGGGCGGGCGTACGGGCGCTCATAGACCGGGCCCTCGTGCGCGACGGTGCGCGGGTCGACGTCGACGATCTTGCCGCCGTGCCAGTAGATCTCGAGGCGGTCGCCGTCGGTCACCTCACCGATGACGGTGGCGATGACGTCCCACTTCTCGCAGATCTCCAGGAAGCGGGCGACCTTCTCCGGCTCGACGACCGCGCACATGCGTTCCTGCGACTCGCTCATGAGGATCTCCTCGGGCGAGAGCGTCGAGTCGCGCAGCGGGACGTCGTCCAGGGTGACGCGCATACCGCCGGAGCCGTTCGAGGCCAGCTCGGACGTGGCGCAGGACAGACCGGCCGCGCCGAGGTCCTGGATGCCGACGACCAGCTTCTCCTTGAAGGCCTCCAGGGTGCACTCGATGAGGAGCTTCTCCTGGAAGGGGTCGCCGACCTGGACGGCGGGGCGCTTGGAGGGCTTCGCGTCGTCGAAGGTCTCGGAGGCGAGGATCGACGCGCCGCCGATGCCGTCGCCGCCGGTCCGGGCGCCGTACAGGACGACCTTGTTGCCCGCACCGGACGCCTTGGCGAGGTGGATGTCCTCGTGCCGCATCACACCGATGGCACCGGCGTTGACCAGCGGGTTGCCCTGGTAGCAGGCGTCGAAGACGACCTCGCCGCCGATGTTGGGCAGGCCGAGGCAGTTGCCGTAGCCGCCGATGCCGGCGACGACACCCGGCAGGACGCGCTTGGTGTCGGGGTGGTCGGCCGCGCCGAAGCGCAGCGGGTCGACGACGGCGACCGGGCGCGCGCCCATCGCGATGATGTCGCGCACGATGCCGCCGACGCCGGTCGCGGCGCCCTGGTAGGGCTCCACGTACGACGGGTGGTTGTGCGACTCGACCTTGAAGGTCACCGCGTAGCCCTGGCCGACGTCCACGACACCGGCGTTCTCACCGATGCCGACGAGCAGCGCGTCGGACTGCGGGGCCTTCTCGCCGAACTGGCGGAGGTGGACCTTGGAGGACTTGTACGAGCAGTGCTCGGACCACATGACGGAGTACATCGCCAGCTCGGCACCGGTGGGCCGGCGGCCGAGGATCTCGACGACCCGCTCGTACTCGTCCTTCTTCAGCCCGAGTTCGGCCCAGGGCAGCTCGACGTCGGGGGTCGCGGCCGCGTGCTCGACCGTGTCCAGTGGCGTCCGGCTCATACGTTGACCAGCTTCTTGAGGATCGAGGTGAAGAACGGGAGGCCGTCGGTACGACCCGTACCGATCAGCGGCTCGACGGCGTGCTCGGGGTGCGGCATGAGGCCGACGACGTTGCCTGCCTCGTTGGTGATGCCGGCGATGTCCCGCAGCGAGCCGTTCGGGTTGAAGTCGACGTAGCGGAACGCGACCCGGCCCTCGGCCTCGAGCTTGTCGAGGGTGTACGAGTCGGCGACGTACCGCCCGTCCATGTTCTTCAGCGGGATGTGGATCTCCTGGCCGGCGGTGTAGTCGCTGGTCCAGGAGGTGTCCGCGTTCTCCACCCGCAGCTTCTGGTCGCGGCAGATGAAGTGCAGATGGTCGTTGCCGAGCATCCCGCCCGGGAGCAGGTGGGCCTCGGTGAGGACCTGGAAGCCGTTGCAGATGCCGAGGACCGGAAGTCCGGCCTTCGCCTGCTCGATGACGGTCTCCATCACCGGCGAGAAGCGGGAGATGGCCCCGGCGCGCAGATAGTCGCCATAGGAGAAACCGCCGGGCAGCACCACGGCGTCGACCTGGTGGAGGTTCTTGTCCTTGTGCCAGAGGGCGACCGGTTCGGCGCCGGCGAGACGGATCGCACGCCGGGTGTCCCGGTCGTCGAGACTCCCCGGGAAAGTGACGACGCCAATACGAGCGGTCACTTGGCCGCCTCCGCGACTTCCTCCACCTTGACGGTGAAGTCCTCGATCACGGTGTTGGCGAGGAAGGATTCCGCAAGATCGTGGATGCGGGTGAGCGTGGCCTCGTCGACCGGCCCGTCAACTTCCAGTTCGAAACGCTTTCCCTGACGTACATCGGAGATGCCTTCGAAACCCAGGCGCGGCAGCGCACGCTGGACCGCCTGGCCCTGGGGGTCGAGGATCTCCGGCTTGAGCATGACGTCGACTACGACGCGTGCCACTGGCACTCCCGGTGTGTGGTGCTGAGCAGGTTCCTTCAGACTACCCGCACAAAATTTCTACGCGGGTAGAGTTGTAGGAACCTACGTGACTGCCGTCACGATCCGGCGGCCGGAGGGGTGCGTTCGTGAAAATTTCCGGGAAAGATCCTCGGTCACCTCCCGATACCTATTGCGGTCGGACACGCGGAAGGATTTAGTCGGGCTTCACATTGCATTGCCGAGCACTGTACAAATGAATTGGCAATAGCCGATACTCGGCACGTCATCGCAGATGAGCTGTATGAAGTGCCGTACGAAGGGACCGATATTCGTGGCGCAGAAGGTCGTGGTCACTCTCTTTGACGACATCGACGGCTCGGAAGCGGCGGAAACGATCGCCTTCGGACTCGACGGCAAGTCGTACGAGATCGACCTGAATCGAGCCAATGCCAAGAAACTGCGTAAGGCCCTCGAGCCGTACGTGGCGGCCGGCCGCAAGCGGGCGAGGTCGGGCAAGGCGTACCGCCAGACGGAGGTGGCCCCCGACCCGGCGGCGGTGCGCGCCTGGGCCCAGGCGAACAAGATGGACGTGCCCGCGCGCGGCCGGATCCCCAAGAAGGTCTACGAGGCGTTCAGCGCGGCGCAGTGACGGCGGCCGTGACGGCGGTCGCGGCGCGGGGTCCTCAGGGTCCGTCAGCGGGCCCTGAGTCCAACCGACTTGCGCTACCCCCCTGCTGATCAGCTAATGTCTGGAGCACGCCGAGGGGCAAGGCCGAAAGGCCGAGGTCCACGGAGTACATGCGGGTGTAGTTCAGTAGTAGAACATCCCCCTTCCAGGGGGAAGGCGCAGTGTGCAATTCCTGTCACCCGCTCTGGCACCGCCGTCCGGACCACTCTTGTGGATCAGGTAGGCTGGTGCTCGCACCGATCGGTGGGAGCCGGTCGGGGGCAATGCGGACGTAGCTCAGTTGGTAGAGCGCAACCTTGCCAAGGTTGAGGTCGCGAGTTCGAGCCTCGTCGTCCGCTCGGGATGAGACCCCGGTCCATCGGACCGGGGTCTTTTCGTTGTCCGCGCTCCCCACTGACATTTGTTATGCCGGGTGATGACACCGCGCACTGCTGCCGGGACCCGGCCGCCGGGACGCTGAAGGCATGGACAACGACGAACACGAGCACGTGATCGAGGTCACCGGTCTGAGGCGTGTGTACGGGGGCGGGTTCGAGGCCGTGCGCGGGATCGACTTCTCCGTCGCCCGCGGGGAGATCTTCGCGCTGCTGGGCACCAACGGCGCCGGGAAGACGTCGACGGTCGAACTGCTGGAGGGGCTCGCGCCGCCGTCCGGCGGCCGGGTGCGCGTCCTCGGCCACGATCCCCACCGGGAGCGGGCCGCCGTACGCCCACGCACCGGCGTGATGCTCCAGGAGGGCGGCTTCCCCTCCGAGCTGACTGTGACCGAGACCGTCCGGCTGTGGGCGGGCTGTACGAGCGGAGCCCGGCCGGAGCGCGAGGCGCTGGCCCTCGTCGGGCTCACCGGCAGGGCCGGAGTGCGGGTCAAGCAGCTGTCCGGGGGTGAGCGGCGCCGCCTCGACCTGGCGCTCGCGCTGCTCGGCGAGCCCGAGGTGCTGTTCCTGGACGAGCCGACGACCGGGCTCGACGCCGAAGGACGCCGGGACACCTGGGACTTGGTGCGGGCGCTGCGCGACGGCGGCACGACCGTGCTGCTGACCACGCACTACCTGGAGGAGGCCGAGGGGCTCGCCGACCGGCTCGCGATCCTGCACGAGGGGCGCATCGCGACCGCCGGAACCCCGGCCGAGGTCACCGCGGACCGGCCCTCGCGGATCTCCTTCGGACTCCCCGAGGGCTATTTCGTCGGCGACCTGCCGCCGCTCGCCGCACTCGGGGTGTGCGATCACGAGGTCACGGGGAGTGTCGTACGCCTGCACACCAGAGAGCTGCAACGGGCGGCCACCGGGCTGCTGGTCTGAAGAGCGAACTCGCCGTACAGCTCGCGCGGCGCGGCAGGCCGGAGGCGGTGGAGCAGATGGTCGAGGCGCAGCGCATCGCGCAGGAGTCGCAGCGCGAGGTGCGGGACGTCGCACGCGGCTACCGCGAGGCCGACCTCGGAGTCGAACTCGCCGGAGCGCAGGGAGTGTTGAACGCGGCCGGGATTCGGTGCGAGGTGACGGGGGACGCGGCCGGCCTGCCCGCCGGGGTGCAGTCGGCGCTCGCGTGGGTGGTGCAGGAGGCGACCACGAACGTGCTGCGGCACGGGGACGCGGTGGAGTGCCGGGTGGGGTTGCGGATGCGGGAGGGGCGTGTGGTGTTGACGGTGGAGAACGACGGCGTCGTCGGCTCCGAGAGCCAGGACGGAAGGGCCGTCGGGAGTGAGGGTTCCGGCCAGGGTGGGGACGCTGTCGCGGGCGGGGGCTCGGGGCTCGCCGGGCTGCGGGAGCGGCTGGCCGTCGTGGACGGGACCCTCGAGGCGGGGCCCTTCGGGAAGGACGGGTTCCGGCTGGTGGCGCGGGTGCCGCTGGCGAAGGCCGCTGTGAGTGAGGTCACTTCATGACGTCGCCGGTACGACTGCTGCTCGCCGACGACGAGCATCTGATCCGGGGTGCGCTCGCCGCGCTGCTGTCCCTGGAGGACGATCTCGCCGTCGTCGCGGAGGCGGCGACCGGGCCCGAAGCGCTCGCCATGGCGCGGGCCCACCGGCCCGACGTGGCGGTCCTGGACCTCCAGATGCCGGGCGCGGACGGTGTGACGGTCACCACATCCCTGCGGGCCGAACTCCCGGACTGCCAGGTGCTGATCGTCACCGGGCACGGGCGTCCAGGGCATCTGAAGCGCGCGCTCGCGGGGGTGTGCGCGGGTTCGTCCCGAAGACGGTCAGCGCCCAGCGCCTCGCGGAGATCATCCGTACCGTGCACGCCGGACACCGGTACATCGACCCCGAGTTGGCCGCCGACGCGATCTCCGCCGGGGACTCCCCGCTGACCGCCCGGGAGGCGGAGGTGCTGGAGCTGGCCGCCGACGGGGCACCGGTCGCGGAGATCGCCGAGCGGGCCTCGCTGTCCCCGGGGACCGTGCGCAACTACCTCTCGTCCGCCGTCACAAAACTCGGTGCCGAGAACCGGCATACCGCGGTGCGTCTCGCGCGGGAGCGAGGTTGGGTATAGTTGGCCTCGCGCCACGGTGCAATGCGGACGTAGCTCAGTTGGTAGAGCGCAACCTTGCCAAGGTTGAGGTCGCGAGTTCGAGCCTCGTCGTCCGCTCCACAGCAAAGGCCCCGGTCATCCCGACCGGGGCCTTTCTCGTGTTCTACGACCAGCTCATACCGGTCAGGCGCTCGTACGCCTCCACGTACTTCGACCGGGTCGCGTCGACGACCTCCTGCGGCAGCGGCGGCGGAGGCTGCTCGCTCTTGCGGTCCCAGCCGGACTCGGCCGAGGTCAGCCAGTCACGGACGAACTGCTTGTCGTACGACGGCTGCGCCCGGCCCGGCTGCCACTGGTCGGCCGGCCAGAAACGGGAGGAGTCCGGGGTGAGGACCTCGTCGGCGAGAACGAGGGTCTCGCCGTCGAAGCCGAACTCGAACTTGGTGTCCGCGAGGATGATGCCGCGCTCGCGCGCGATGTCGCGGGCGCGGTGGTAGACGGCGAGGGTCGTCTGGCGCAGCTGGGCGGCGGTGTCCGCGCCGACCTGGCGGGCGACCTCCTCGTAGGTCACGTTCTCGTCGTGCTCGCCGACCTCGGCCTTGGTGGCCGGGGTGAAGATCGGGGCGGGCAGCTCGGAGCCGTCGACGAGGCCCTCCGGGAGCGCGAGGCCGCAGACCGTGCGGGACTCGTTGTACTCGACCAGGCCGGAGCCGGTGAGGTAGCCGCGGGCCACGCACTCGACCGGGACCATCCGCAGCGACTTGCAGAGCAGCGTGCGGCCGGCCCAGTCGGCGGGGGCGCCCGCGGGAAGGTCGGTGCTGACGACGTGGTTGGGCACGAGGTCGGCGAGCTGGTCGAACCACCACAGGGACAGCTGGGTCAGGACGCGGCCCTTGTCGGGGATCTCGGTGGGCAGCACCCAGTCGTAGGCCGACATACGGTCGCTGGCGACCATCACGAGGTCGCCCGCCTCGTTCTGGTACAGCTCGCGCACCTTGCCGGTGTGCAGATGCACCAGACCCGGAACCTGGATGGGTTCGGGCTTTTCGACGAATCCGGACACGGTTCCTCCCCGTGGTTCTGTCCAAGTAAGTCGATTCTCCCGTATCGGACACACGCCGACGACAGCGGGTCAGTCGCGTTTGCAGATTCGATCCAGCAGGTTGGCGGTCGCGCGCTGGATACGGGGGTCCACGTGGCCGGGGCGGTCCAGGGCCGGTGACCAGGCGAAGGTTCCGGACGCGAAAACCAGAGCGCCGGAGGGGGCGCGGTAGAGGGACGTCTCCTGGTGGCGCAGGACGCCGTCGTTGTCGGTGTAGGGGGAGTGGGCGAGCAGGATGCGTTCCTCGTGGTCGGGGAGCGCGGTACGCGGGAAGTAACGGTCCGCCTCGCCCGCGACCAGGCCCTCGATCTCGTCGCCCTCGGCCGCGTCGGTCGCCTCCCACAGCCAGTGCCCCGCGTTGCGCACGACCAGCGGCGACGGCTCGGGCACACGGCCCGCGTACTGGATGCCGACCAGTTGCTGCTCGGGGCGGTCGATCTCGCGCCAGAGCACCGGGCGCCCCGGGCCCTTGCGCTTGCGGCAGGTGAGCAGACGGTCCGGGACGCCGGAGGGGGCGGGGCCCAACTCCACTTGCCAGTACATGGTGTTGGCGGAGAGGAACACCAGCGAGGTGCCGTTCTCGCGGGCCAGCTCGGCGTTGCGGCGCATCTGGGCGGACCAGTACTCGTCGTGGCCCGGGAAGACCAGGCCGCGGTACCTGGTGGGGTCGAGGCGGCCGGCGTGCAGGTCGCGGGCGTCGGCGTAGGCGAGGTCGTAGCCGTAGCGCTCGGCCCAGCGGATGAAATCGTAGGCGTGGCCGACGTGCAGGGGCAGGCCCGCGCCCGCGTACGGCCGGTCGAAGGAGACCGTGGTCGCCGCGTCGGCCTCGCCGAGCAGCCGGCCCTTCTCGTCCCAGGCGTGGTAGAGACTGGCGCCGGTGCGGCCGTCCTCGGGGTAGAGGTTGTAGGCCTGCCAGGTGACGTCGGGCAGCAGCAGAAGCAGGTCGGCGGGGTGGTTGTCGCGGACCGTGAAGGGGATGTGGGAGCGGTAGCCGTCGGCGGTGGTGAGGACGGCGACGTACGCGCCGATGCTCCAGTACGACGGGACCTGCAGCCGCCAGGACAGCCACCAGTGGTGGCAGGAGACCGTGCGGTCGGCGGTCAGCGGCGGGGGCTGGACGATGCCCGACAACCGGGGGCTGGTGGCGATCTTGGCGGCGCCGTCGCCGCCGTAGTGGCCGATGCGGTAGATGTCCACGCCGAACTGCTGGGGCGGGTCGACGGTGATGTGGAAGTCGACGGCCTCGCCGGGTGCGACCGCGCCGGTCGAGGTGAACCCCTTGATCTGGCGGTGGACGTCGTCGGCCGAGCGGGGGCCGCCGCCGGCGGCGCGGGGTCCGGGGACGCGGGCGTTCTCGTGCGCGAGCTGCGGCCGGCTCGCGTCCACGTACCAGGGCACGACGTGGCCGGTGTCGTCGAAGTACGTCTCGCTTCCGCGCAGCCAGGGGACAGGGCCCTGGCCGAAGGGGTCGGTGACTGCGTGCGCGAGTGCTCCCGACTCCCAGCGGCGGATCTGTTCCGAGGTCATGGTCGCTCCCCTCCCTCGTTCCCCCGTAAGCCCTTGCCGTGTGCGCGAACGGTCCCAGCACATCACATTCCGCACGCGCACGGTCACTACTCGTTGCGAATTGACTCAAAGTGGAATCGATGACTCCGGTCACACGAGGCGTACCGGCTTCTCCGGGCGTATGCCCGACGCGATCAGCCAGGCGCGGAGCGGGGCGGGGTCTCCGTCCTCGGTCAGGCTGAGGACGCGTGAGGGCAGATCGGCGGCTCGCTCGCCGTTGAGCAGCAGGGACGGGCCGTCGAGCCAGTCGAGGCCGGGGGCGGCTCCGGCCGTGTCCATGGCGGCGCAGCAGACCATCGCCGTGACGTGATCGGCGAGGAGTTCGCGTGCGGTGCGCGGGGGCTGGAGCGGGAAGAGGGGGAGGGCGCCGTCGTCCCAGAGGGGTGTGCCGGTGCCCTGGCCGGGGACGGCGGAGGCCGATCGGGGTATGCCGGCGCGGCGTGCGGTGGTGGCTTCCTCGCGGGCGAGTTCGGCGCTGAGACCGGCGGCGAGGGTGGTGCTGCGGTCGGGGGCCGGGGCGAGGCCTTCGGTGGAGCCGGCGCAGGGGACGGAGGTGTCCGTAGGTTCGGTCGCTTCGGTGTCCGGCTCGTCCGGTGTCGACGACAGGTGGTCGAGGACCCGCGCCAGTGTGGGTCCGCCGGGGTCGCGGGTCGTCGTGCCGGCCGTGGGGCGTACGCCGAGGGAGTTCAGGACGCGGTGGAGACGGGCCGCGTCGGTGCGCCACTTCCGGTCGACGACCTCCTCCGGGTACTCCTGCCAGTCCACCGGCGCCCAGTCCGGACCGTGCTCGGCGGGGCCGCCGTGGAAGAGGCGGGCAGCGAGCAGCGAGGCGGCCTCGTCCACCGTGCCGGGCTCCTCGAGCAGGTCACAGGCGGGGCGCTCGCCCAGGCGGGAGGCGAAGCCCTCGGCCAGCCGGTCGCGCCGGGACAGCTCGGTGAGCGCCGCGACGACACCGGCGTCCAGCCGCGACGGCCAGCGGCCCATCCGCCAGGCGGGCAGCGCGACGCGGGTCAGCAGCCGGTCCCAGCCGGCGTACGCCAGCCCGACCTGTTCCTGGGCGACGATCCTGAGGCCGTAGTCCACAGCCTGTGCACGCTCGGCCGCCGCCGCGGCCACGCCCCGTTCCATCTCGGCCGCGTGCACGCGGCAGCCGCGCAGCAGCAGCCGGGTCACCCAGCCGACGCCCGCGAGCACCGTGCGGGAGACGGGGTCGCGGCCGGGTTCCGAGGTCACGGCGACGGCCGCGTCGAGGCCCCGTACGAAACGGCGGGCAGCCGCTATGTCCGGGTGCGCCGAGGGTCCCGTACCGGCGACGACCGGGGCCAGGACCGCGCGCAGTTCGCCGATGCGCATCCACCACAGGAACGGGGAGCCGATGACCAGGACGGGCGCGGTCGGCGTACGGCGGTGGGGGCGCCGCCCCGGACCCGCCAGTTCGTCGCCGCTCTCCGGCGCGGGCGGGCCGTGCGCCGGGTGGGTGCGGTCCTCCAGCCAGCTGTCGCAGTCCGGGGTGAGCGCTATGGCGGAGGGCGCCGGGACGTCGAGGCGGTCGGCGAGGTCGCGCACCATCCGGTACAGGTCCGGGGCGGACTCCTCGGCGATCGGGACCGTCGGGCTGACGGCGGGGCGGGCGCGGGCGACGACCAGGGCGATGCCCGCGGCGGCCAGCAGCACCAGCACGGCGACCGCGCTGACGGTCCCCCGGGCGACGTCCCAGGCGCCGCCGACCAGATGTCCGGTGGTGCCGCCCGCCAGCAGGATCACGGCGGCGGCCGCGGGCAGCAGCGCGACGGCCAGCGCCCGGCCGCGCACCCGCAGCACGGCGAGGGCGCGGGAGCGCGCGGCCTGCGCACCCGCCTCCACTCCCATCCCGGTCACGATCCGGAGGTCACCCCCTCGCTGTCCTGGCTCCTGGCTCTGTCCTGGCGTTGCTCACTCCCCCACTGTGGCACCCGCAGGTGACATCGCAATGCCGGTGGGCCAAGTGCCGGAACGCTTGCGCCGCACCCTAGTTGGGGCCCCGGCCGTCGTCAGCCGGATGAGCGCTTCGCTCACTCGATGGAATGGCTTTGGTCAGAGGTGGATGACGGACGGCAAAGATCAGGCCCCGGATTTCTCCGGGGCCCGGGTGCAGGTGAGAGGGGGCGTCCGCTACACGCCGGCGGCCGCCTTCGCCGCGATGTCCGTACGGTGCTGGGAGCCCTCGAGACCGATTCGGGCGACGGCCTCGTACGCGCGTTCGCGGGCCTGCATCAGGTCCGTGCCGGTCGCCGTGACCGAGAGGACGCGGCCACCGGCGCTGACGATCGCGTCGCCGTCGCGCCTGGTCCCGGCGTGCAGGACGTAGGCGTGCGGGGCGTCCTCGGCGGCCACCGCGTCGAGGCCGGTGATCGGGTCGCCGGTGCGCGGGGTACCGGGGTAGTTGTGCGAGGCGACGACCACGGTGACCGCGGCGTCGTCGCTCCAGCGCAGCGGCTCGAGGTCGTCGAGGGTGCCCGTCGCGGCGGCGAGCAGCACGCCGGCCAGCGGCGTCTTCAGGCGGGCAAGGACCACCTGGGTCTCCGGGTCGCCGAAGCGGGCGTTGAACTCGATGACGCGGACGCCGCGGCTCGTGATCGCGAGACCGGCGTAGAGCAGGCCGGAGAAGGGGGTGCCGCGGCGGCGCATCTCGTCGACGGTCGGCTGGAGCACCGTCTCCAGGACCTCGTCGACCAGCTTCGGGTCGGCCCAGGGCAGCGGGGAGTAGGCACCCATGCCGCCGGTGTTCGGGCCCTCGTCGCCGTCCAGGGCGCGCTTGAAGTCCTGCGCGGGCTGGAGCGGGACGACCGTACGGCCGTCGGTGATCGCGAACAGGGACACCTCGGGGCCGTCGAGGAACTCCTCGATGACGACGCGCTCGCAGCCCGCCGCGTGCGCCCTGGCGGCCTCGATGTCCTGCGTGACCACGACGCCCTTGCCCGCGGCGAGACCGTCGTCCTTGACGACGTACGGCGCACCGAAGGCGTCGAGCGCCTCGGCGACCTCGTCCTCGGTGGTGCAGACGTACGACCGGGCGGTGGGCACCCCGGCCGCGGCCATCACGTCCTTGGCGAAGGCCTTGGACCCCTCTAGCTGCGCGGCCTCCTTCGAGGGGCCGAACACCGGGACGCCCGCCTCACGCACGGCGTCGGCGACCCCGGCGACCAGCGGGGCCTCCGGGCCGACGACGACCAGATCGGCGCCGAGCCGCGTGGCGAGCGCGGTCACGGCGGCGCCGTCCAGGGCGTCGACCTGGTGCAGCTCGGCGACCTCGGCGATGCCGGCGTTGCCGGGGGCGCAGTGCAGCGCGGTGACGTCGGGGGCGAGGGACAGGGAGCGGCACAGGGCGTGTTCGCGGGCGCCGCTGCCGATGACGAGGACCTTCACGGGGTCAGCCTAGCTGGCGTTGGATACGAAGGCCGGGGGGCGGGGAGGCTGTGGGTTCCTCCACAGCGCGCCGGCGGCTTGGTCGCCCGCTCGTCGGCTATTCGTTGGTGAACTCCTCCACCACCGTCGCGCCCAGCTCCTTGACGATGAGTTCGTGGCCGGAGAGGGCCGATTCGTCGAGGTCCGGGTCGTCGTCCTCGGGGATGTCGTCCTCGGGGGCGACCGGGGGCGGTTCCGGGGCGGCGGCCGGCCGGGGGGCCTGGGGCGCTGCTGTCGGGGGCGCGGGCGGTGCGGCGGGTGCGGGCGCGGTCGGCTGAGGAGCGGCCGGACGCTGTACGGGGGTGGGGGAGGGTGCGGTGTAGCTGTTGCCGCCGCCCGCGTACGTCGAGGAGCCGCCGGCGGGTGCCGGGGCCGAGCCGCCCGACGGGTCGACGATCGCCTCGATCTTCCACTGCACGTTGAACTGCTCGGCCAGCGCCTGCCGCAGCACGTCCTCGCTGCCGCTGCTCGCGAAGTTGTCGCGTGCGCCGGCGTTCACGAAGCCCAGCTGGAGCGTGGTGCCGTCGAAACCGGCGACCTGGGCGTTCTGGCTGAGCAGGATCCAGGTGAAGCGGCGGCGGTTCTTGACGGCTTCGAGGATGTTCGGCCAGAGCATGCGGGGGTCGAGGCCGCCGGGGGTGGGGGGCGCGGACGGTGCCGGGGTCGCGGGCGTGGGCGCGGGCGCGGGTGTCTGGGGTGCCGGCTGTGACTGTCCGCTGCCTGCGGGGGCGGCCGTGGGCCAGCCGCCCGGCCGACGGCCACTGCCCGCGGGGGCGGCGGTGGGCCAGGCGCCCGGGGCCGGACCGGCGGAGGGGGGCGGAGTCTGGGGAGCGGCCGGGGCCGGGGGCTGGGCAGGGGTGGAAGGCAGGCCACCGCTGACGGGCCCGGCGGGACCGTTGCCCTCGCTGGCCGGCCCGGCACCGGGCGCGCCGGGGGCCGTAGCTCCAGGAGCCGCAGCAGCGGGAGCGGAAGGAGCCGGAGGAGCAGGGGCCGTGGCCCCCGGAGCAGCCCCACCGCCGCCCGGACCCCGAACGGCCGCGCGCGCCGCAGCGGGGCCGCCGCCGGCCGGCATCTGGGGGGCGTGCGCGTCGGGACCGGGGACGTACTCCATGGCGGGGGCGCTCGCGGCGCCGGAGAAGTTGATGCCGCGCTCGAGGCGGTCGAGGCGGGCCATGACGGAGCGCTCGTCGCCGTAGGCCGCGGGGAGCAGGACGCGGGCGCAGATGAGTTCGAGCTGGAGGCGGGGCGAGGTGGCGCCGCGCATCTCCGTGAGGCCCTCGTTGACGAGGTCGGCGGCGCGGCTGAGCTCGGCGGCGCCGAAGATGCCGGCCTGGGCCTGCATGCGCTCGAGCACGTCGGCGGGGGCGTCGATGAGTCCCTTGTCCACGGCGTCGGGCACAGCGGCGAGGATCACCAGATCCCGCAGCCGTTCGAGCAGGTCGGCGACGAAGCGCCGGGGATCGTTGCCCCCCTCGATCACGCGGTCCACGACCTCGAAGGCGGCGGCTCCGTCACCGGTGGCGAAGGCCTCGACGACGGAGTCGAGCAGTGACCCTTCGGTGTACCCGAGGAGCGAGGTGGCCATGGCATACGTCACACCATCGGCCCCGGCACCGGCGAGCAGCTGGTCCATGACGGACATGGAGTCACGCACGGATCCGGCGCCGGCGCGCACGACGAGCGGGAGCACACCGTCCTCGACCGGGATGTTCTCCTTCTGGCACACCTCGCCGAGGTAGTCGCGAAGCGTCCCTGGAGGCACGAGCCGGAACGGGTAGTGGTGGGTGCGCGACCGAATGGTCCCGATGACCTTCTCGGGCTCTGTGGTGGCGAAGATGAACTTGAGATGCTCGGGCGGCTCCTCGACGACCTTGAGCAGGGCGTTGAAGCCGGCCGACGTGACCATGTGGGCCTCGTCGATGATGTAGATCTTGTACCGGCTGCCCGCGGGCCCGAAGAAGGCCTTCTCACGCAGCTCACGGGCGTCGTCCACACCACCGTGGGAGGCCGCGTCGATCTCGATGACGTCGATGGAACCGGGTCCGTTCCGGGCGAGATCCCGGCAGGACTGGCACTCGCCGCAGGGCGTGGGCGTAGGCCCCTGCTCGCAGTTCAGACAGCGGGCCAGGATGCGCGCGCTGGTGGTCTTCCCGCACCCACGCGGCCCGCTGAACAGGTACGCGTGGTTGACCCGGTTGTTCCGCAGCGCCTGCTGCAGCGGGTCGGTGACATGCTCCTGCCCGATGACCTCCGCGAAGGTCTCCGGGCGATAGCGGCGGTACAGCGCGAGAGACGACACGCATACGAGGTTATAGGCGTCCACTGACAACGGACTCCGCCGTCGCCCGTACCCGGATGTCCTGGTTCCTCCAGGAAACCTCCAGGAAATGCAGACGCCCCCCACGCACCCGCCAGAGCCGACCTACCCTTGCTGCCTTCCGGCCCTGGGGGAGTTCAGTCAGATAGCGCCGCGTGAGGGGCTCCGCACAGAGTACCTGATAGCGGCAGGTGGGAACGAGTTCGCGAGCACTCCTCTCGGTCATGTAATGTTTCCGGCGGAGGATTCGCCTAGAGGCCTAGGGCGCACGCTTGGAAAGCGTGTTGGGGGCAACCCCTCACGAGTTCGAATCTCGTATCCTCCGCCAGTGCCTCACCGGGCACGATGTCGAAGGGCCCCACCGTTCGCGGCGGGGCCCTTCGACGTTGTCCGTCTCAGTTTCCGTCTCACTTGGTCTTCGGCGGCTCCCAGAGAGCATCGCCGACTTCTTGAGCGACCTTCCGCAGCATCGTTCCAGTGACGTGCATGTACCGGGCGCGCATCCGGGCCGCTCCCCCAGGCTCCCACCCCATGATCGCGTCGACCACGACGTCAGGGACGCCGAGGATCAGAAGCACGGTCGCGGCGGTGTGGCGAGCGTCACGGAGACGGCCGTCCCGAACGCCCGCGTCTCGAAGCAGCCGCTTCCAGACGTGAAAGTCGGTGTTCGGGCTCAGGGGCCCGCCGGTCAGGGAGGCGAAGACGTACCCCTTGTCCTCCCAGTCGGCACCGGCCGCGCTCCTCTCCTTCTCCCGCACCTCCTGGTGATGGCGGAGGAGCTTGATCAGCGGATCCGGCAGACCGACCGTTCGACGTCCGGCACGGGACTTGGTGGACTTGTGCTCGCGGCGGATCTGCTGCTTCTGAGGGCAGTGGCCGGCCTTCCGGCCGCACGGATCGTCTCCGCAGCCGTGGGCGTACTTGGGGCGGAGCCGGTTCTTGCGGATGCGGACGTACCCGGCGTTCAGGCCGACGTCTTCCCAGTGGAGCCCGAGCGCTTCCCCTTGGCGGAGGCCGAAGGCCAGGGCGACGACCCAACGAGCGCTGTTGCGGACCTTGGCCGCCTCCACGAGGAGGCTCTGTACCTCCTCGATCGTGAACGGCTCGATGTCCTCCTCTTCGAGCCGCGGAGCCTTGGCGATCTCGGCCGCGTTGGTCGGGATGTGCCCGCGTCGCACGGCTTCTCCGAGGGCAGTCCGGACGGTGCGGTGAATGTGATGGGCAGTGCCGGCGGAACTCCCGGACTCCTGCATCCGGGGCACAGCGTGTCAGGCGGCTCGGCCGCACCCGGGGGGACAGGGAGTAAGGCAAGATAAAAATGGCGGCTGGTTGATCAGGCTTGGAGGGCTTGGGCGTCTGCATCTCCGCCGGTGGGCCCTCGGGGAGCCGGGTGCGGTCGGCCGTTGCTCATCGCTGGCTCCTCTGCTTTCCTGGCTCCCCTGCGACCCGGCGCAGCGTTCAGTACTGCTCGGTCTCCATGAAACCCGTGCTCCCGTTATCGTCCGCGTCGAAGGCGGCGGCGGTCAGGTCGAATCCGGGCGGGCTGTCCTTGAGCGTCAGGCCCATGCCGGCCAGCTTCGCCTTGACCTCGTCGATCGACTTCGCACCGAAGTTGCGGATGTCAAGCAGGTCCGCCTCGGAGCGCGCCAAGAGCTCACCCACCGAGTGGACGCCCTCACGCTTGAGGCAGTTGTAGGAGCGGACGGTGAGTTCCAGCTCCTCGATCGGCAGCGCCAGGTCGGCGGCGAGGGCGGCGTCCGTCGGGGACGGACCCATGTCGATGCCCTCGGCGTCGATGTTGAGCTCACGCGCCAGACCGAACAGCTCGACCAGGGTCTTGCCGGCGGACGCCATGGCGTCGCGCGGGCGCATGGCCTGCTTGGTCTCGATGTCGACGATCAGCTTGTCGAAGTCGGTGCGCTGCTCGACACGCGTGGCCTCGACCTTGTAGGTGACCTTGAGCACGGGGCTGTAGATGGAGTCGACCGGGATACGGCCGATCTCCTGGCCCACCTGCTTGTTCTGCACGGCGGAGACGTAGCCGCGACCGCGCTCGACGGTCAGCTCCATCTCGAGCTTGCCCTTGCCGTTGAGCGTGGCGAGGACGAGGTCGGGGTTGTGCACCTCGACACCGGCCGGGGGCGCGATGTCGGCGGCGGTGACCAGACCCGGGCCCTGCTTGCGCAGGTACATCACGACCGGCTCGTCCTGCTCCGAGCAGACGACCAGCTGCTTGATGTTGAGGATCAGGTCGGTGACGTCCTCCTTGACGCCCGGCACGGTGGTGAACTCGTGCAGGACGCCGTCGATGCGGATGCTGGTGACAGCAGCGCCGGGGATCGACGACAGGAGGGTACGGCGCAGGGAGTTGCCGAGGGTGTAGCCGAAGCCCGGCTCCAGCGGCTCGATCACGAACCGGGAGCGGAACTCGTCGACGACCTCTTCGGTCAACGAGGGACGCTGAGCGATCAGCATGTGTGGATCAGATCCTTCAGTCGTGGGCGCCCGCAATATGACACCCGACCAGGCCGCACCCTGAAGAATGCGGATACTGCAAGAGTACGGGCGGTACGACCATATATGGGGAGGTACCGCCCGGATCCTCAGGCAGGCCGTGCCTCAGACGCGGCGGCACTTCGGCGGACGGCAGGCTCAGCTCTTGCAGGAGTGGAGTCCAACGATCAGTACTCCTGCCCCTGAGAGTCGGCCACCAGTGCAGTTCGTAGATGCATACTGGGGGGCGATGACAAAGCCTGCTGCACCGAAGCGTCATTTGCCTACCAGCCCCTTTAAGGCCCCGGTCACGCCGGTTCCCAAGCACTTCGCCGTGGGCGACCAGGTCACACACGACATGTACGGCCTCGGCCGGGTGATCGGCATCGAGGACGGAATCGCGGCGCTCGTGGATTTCGGCTCGGCACAAATGCGGATCTTGAGCCCGTACGCCAAGATGACCAAGCTGTAGGACCGCTGTGCCCGGTCACGGCACGCCAGGCCCCTTCAGGGACCTGCAACGAAAGGGAGACCTCTCATCGATCTGACGTCGCTGTTCTCCGCCCTGGAAGGGCAACCCCGCTGTGCCACTGCGGCATCGCCGCCTCCGACGACAAACCCCTTCCAGGCCCCGGACTTCGGGGAAGACGAGACCTTCGTGCTCGAGGATGCACAGGAGCCCGCCTCAGGCATGCGTGCGGCGCGACCCAAGGCAGCTTAGCTCCACGAGTAACGGTGGCTTCGACAGCTGGCCGCGGGCCGTCGCCGGTGCTGCGGTGAGGAGTGCGACCGTCTCAGTTCCCGTCTCATTCAGCCCCGTTCACCGTCGTTCAGCCGAGACCCTGTGCCGGTCCCTTCCCGTAGGCAAGCCGCCCACGAACGCAGGTGAACGCTCCTGCACACAGCCCAGCACCCCACCAACACAGGTGGAAAGCGTGTTGGGGGCAACCCCTCACGAGTTCGAATCTCGTATCCTCCGCCAGTGCCTCACCGGGCACGATGTCGAAGGGCCCCACCTCACGGTGGGGCCCTTCGACGTTGTCTCAGACCTCGTTGTCCTGGTCTTTGTCCACAGCGGGTGTCTCCGGGGGTCCCCAGATCGCATCGGCGATCTTCCGGGCCACGTCCTTGAGCACGGCGTCCGGCACGCGGAGGTACCGGGCCCGCATGCTTGCGGAGGTGCCCGGCTCCCACCCCATGATCTGATCAATGACGCGGTCCGGGACACCGAGCAGCATGAGCGGCGGCGGCCGTGTGCCGGGCGTCGTGCAGCCGACCGTTCCGAACCCCCGCGTCTTCCAGCAGCCGCTTCCAGTCGTGGTAGTCCGTGTTCGGGCTCAGTGGGCCACCCAGCGACTTGGTGAACACGTAGTCCGACTCGAGCCATAGGTCGCCGGCCGCCTTGCGCCATGGCTTACCGGGCTGACGCGCCGAGCCTTCGTCGCCTCACCAGGCTCATCGCACCGCCCGAACCGCTCTGGGGGAGGCACCACTTCTCCAAGCGCGCCGCGGTCGGACCGGCCAGCTGGGGGCCTCCCGTGCCCACCCGGGCCACAAGCCTGACCAGGCCGGCGACAAGCTCAACAACACCTGGTGGGGGGCCAGGTGTGTCGGAGTCGGGCCAGGGCCAGGTACTGGCCTGTTCGGCGTCACGGTGCCCGTGGATGTCTGGATGGATGTCCGGTGCGACGACGCCGCACCCGGCGAGTCCGGCATCACATGCGTCTTCCCGGACTGCGCTCCGACCGACACGGTAAGCCCCAGTGGCCCCAACGGCGCCTCCTGCGGCACTGGTTCTGTGCCCGTTCGGCCGTCAGCTCTGCCCCCGAACACCTGGAATCCGCCTGCTATCCCGCCCGACGCTGAATGCAGATTGCCTCACTTCGACCGCACAGGAGCGCATATGGTCACATACCGAGACCAAGGCAACAACACTGAGCATGGGCGCGGCTCCGATCGGCCCAGAGTTGCTTCCGCCAGGCCCGCCGCTCAAGGGCTCCTCGGTTTGCAGGCCGACGCCGGAAACACGGCGACCGTCCAGATGCTCCGCCAGAACGGTCATCCCTGGGCTCAGGACACACATCAGCACGGCCCCGCATGCGGGCACCACGCAGAGGGATCCCCCGTCCAGCGGCGTGCCGCGCAGGACCAGTTCGCCGGTCCAGCACCCCGGAACGAGGCACACGCCCACGGCCACGAGGCCGTGGCGGACAGCAGCCCAGCCGGTCAGCGAGCCCTGCTCGACAAAGCCAAGGCATCACCGAGCCGCCCGCTACCCGCGCCCCTGATCGCGGCGGCGACGTCGTTCTTCCAGAACCGCAACCTCTCCCTCGCTCGTCTCCACGACAATCCGGTGGCACAGCGGGCCACCGAGGCGATGGGGGCCCAGGCCATGACGATCGGCGCCCACATCTTCGCTCCTCCGCAGGCCGTCGGGAACATGAGGCTCATGGGTCACGAGCTGAGCCATGTCAACGAGAACCTCAACGGCACCCACGAGACCGGCAACACCAACAGTGCAGGGGTGACGGTCACCGACCCCAACCAGCCCTCCGAGCACAAGGCGGACAGGGACGGGGCCTTCTTCGACGCCGGTGCGGCGACCGCGCCCTCCGTCGTCGCCCAACGGGCAGTCGAGCACAGCGCTGGCCACGCGGCCGGATACGGGGAGGCCGTCACCGGAGCACCCACCGTCCAGCGGGCACCGTACGGCTCCAGTTACTACGACGAGGAGGTGTCTATGGAGCCAATGGTGATCGACGTCGAGCCCGTGTACCACCAATCGTCGTCGCGGCCTTCCGCCCATGATGAGGACGTGGACATGGACCGGTACGACGGGCGCGGTCACTCCTCGTCCAGGGGTCCCTATGGCGGGTCCCGGCAGTCCTCGCAGGCCCCCGGCCACGGGCACTCCGGGAGTTCACGGCACTCAGAGCGGCACGGCGTTCGCAAGTCCAGCCAGCAACCAGCCTCATCCACCACAACCAGGCTCCTGGCGATCGCCAGCGGTGTCATGCGGGAGGTCCACAGCCGGCTGCACCGTGGGGCGGCCAACCAGATCGCGGCCGCGGCTGCCGCCGGCGGCGGCCTGCAGCACTTGCTCAGTGCCGTCCGCGATCCCGCCTACCGGCTACAGCCGGGGACCTTCCAGGAGCACCTGGGCCAGAGCGCGGCCGCAGCCTCCGCCCTTGGCGTCGGAAACTGCGGAGAACACGCGGCCTTGGCCTTCTGCCTGCTCAACAAGGCTCGACTGCCCGAAGGCGTTCGCATCTGGCACGTCTCCCTGTCGATCGACCACGCCTTCGTCGCCGTGGGACGCCCCGACAATCCCCGCAACATCGTGGTCCTTGACGCGTGGCAGAACAACTCCAGCCCCAAGCTGGCCGCGGAATTCAACTTCCCGTTCCTCGTGAACGTCGGCACGCCCGAGGCGCGGCAGTTCCGAATCACGCGCGAGGCGAGGCCGTTCCAACCCGACGGCCGAGACTACCTGGCATACGGTCGGCAGACCGTCGACATCGAAGCCATGACCCAGACCATGGACACCACCGGCCCGGCCATCGACCCTCGCGAACTGGCCGGCCAGTCACACATGTGGGACCACACCATGCCCGACTCCGCAGACCGCCCCCGCCCCCGCCATAGGCACGACCGCCGGCAAATTTCGGCGCTCGAGAGGTACCTCGCTGGCGGCAGCCGCAGGTAGCCCGCGATTCAGCGACGCCCGCGACCGTCAGACCAGGGCAGGCGACCACGTCTGGAGACGTGAACCCGAGCTGGTGGTGCTTGGCCCGCCGCAGGGCGATCAGGTCCCCGTCGACGTCGTCCAGGAAGAGGAGGCACTCCGGCTCGGGCCTCGTCGCTTCCTCGGCCGACTTCCGGTACGCCTCGGCCTGCTCATCGCTGTTGGTGTGCGTCACATCACTCTCCCCCACGAACCCCATCTGCCGACACCCCCGGAACACGCCGAAGGCCGGACCCGGGGATCGGGGTCCGGCCTTCGGCGTGTTCCGGGCAGGTGGTTCTCGCGTGGGACGCGCGTCAGCCGATGGCGACACCCTTGGCGCGCAGGTAGGCGACCGGGTCGACGTCCGAGCCGTAGTCCGGCGTGGTGCGGATCTCGAAGTGCAGGTGCGGGCCGGTGACATTGCCGGTCGCGCCGGAGAGGCCGATCTGCTGGCCCGCGGTCACGGTCTGACCGGTCGAGACGGACAGCTGGGAGAGGTGGGCGTACTGGGCGTAGTAGCCGTCGGCGAGCTGGATGACGACCTGGTTGCCGTACGCGCCGCCCCAGCCGGCCGAGACGACGGTGCCCGCGCCGACCGCCTTCAGCGGGGTGCCGGTCACGGCGACGAAGTCGACGCCGGTGTGGTAGCCGCTGGACCAGCTGCTGCCCGACTCCTTGTAGCCGGTGCCGAGGGAGACGCCGGACAGCGGGGCGGAGAAGCCGTTGCCGGTGCCGGCGGCCTCCTCGGACGTGGTCGCCTCCTCGGCCTTCTTCGTCGCGGAGGGCTTCGAGGCAGACGAGTCCTCCGAGGACGACTTGGACATCGAAGAAGGCGCGGAGGACGACGACTTGGGGGCGGTCGTCTCGGCCTTCTTGCCGCCGATGGCGAGCTTGAGACCCGGACGGATCAGCGACGGGTCGGCGCCGACGGCCTCACGGTTGTCGGCGTAGAGCTTCTTCCAGCCACCGCTGACGTTCTGCTCGTCGGCGATCTTCGAAAGGTAATCGCCGACCTTCACCGAATAGGTCCGCACGTCCGTCTTCTTCTGGACTGTCTTCTTCTGGGCTGCCTTCTTCTCGACAGCCTTCTGGCCGGCGCCCGGAAGGATCTGAACGGCCTCTTCCGGAACGGACTGCGAGGGAGCGGAGTGGGCGCCGGCGGCGGCGCCGGCGGCGCCCATGAGCAGAAAAGCGAGAGCCCCGCGACCGGTTCCGGCGAGGGCTGGTAGAGCAGTCGCCAAGCCGGCCACGATTGCCAGGGCGACGCCCAAGAAGATGATGTAGCGACGGAGAGCCACGACGGCACCACCAAGCTGAGGGAGAACGTTCGGTCTTGCTCTCGAAATTTAGGCAGCTCGCGCAGAGCTGTCAAGACCGAACGTTCTACGCCATCTCGCCGCCCGCCGCCGGTAGCGGCGTTCCTTGCTCTCCCTCGGCTTGGTCAAGTGGCTGGAGAACTCCCCGTTCGAGCTCAACGCCTGGCGCAGGACATGAGGTCGTTCCGCCGCGAGGCCGGCGGCAGTTCAGCCTGCCGCGAGGAGTTCCAGCGTGTCCACCACCCGGTTCGAGAAGCCCCACTCGTTGTCGTACCAGGCGACAACCTTGATGTGGCGGCCGTCCACACGGGTGAGGGCCGAGTCGAAGATCGAGGAGGACGGGTTGCCCGTGATGTCGGAGGACACCAGCGGGTCCTCCGAGTATTCGAGGATGCCCGCCAGTCGGCCTTCCGCTGCCGTGCGGTACGCCGCCAGCACCTCGTCGCGCGTCACGTCGCGGGCCACCGTCGTGTTGAGTTCGACGATCGAGCCCACCGGGACCGGTACGCGGATCGAGTCGCCGGACAGTCTGCCGTCGAGGTTCGGCAGCACGCGGCCGATCGCCTTCGCGGCGCCCGTCGTGGTGGGCACGATGTTGACGCCGGCGGCGCGGGCGCGGCGCGCGTCGCGGTGCGGGCCGTCCTGGAGATTCTGTTCCTGCGTATAGGCGTGCACCGTCGTCATGAAGCCGTGTTCTATGCCCGCGAGTTCGTCCAGGACCGCGGCCAGAGGCGCCAACGCGTTCGTCGTGCACGAGGCGTTGGAGATGACGGTGTGCTCGGCCGGGTCGTACGTGTGCGTGTTGACGCCGAACGCCAGCGTGACGTCGGCCCCTTCCGACGGTGCGCTGACCAGTACCTTCCTCGCGCCCGCAGCAAGGTGGGCGCGGGCCGCCTTCGCCGACGTGAAACGGCCGGTCGCCTCCAGCACCACGTCCACGCCGAGTTCGGCCCACGGCAGCTTCGCCGGTTCGCGTTCAGCGAGCACCGTGATGCGGCGGCCGTCGACGACCAGGGCGTCCCCGTCGACGGTCACCGGACGGCCCAGCCGGCCGGCCGTCGAGTCGAAGGCCAGGAGCCGGGCGAGGGTGGCGGGTTCCGTCAGGTCGTTGACCGCGACGACGTCCAGGTCGCTGTCGCGTTCCAGCAGTGCGCGCAGCACATTGCGTCCGATGCGGCCGAATCCGTTGATCGCTATGCGCGTCATGAATCGTGTCCCCGGGTCGAGTGAGTGGTGTTTCCGCGAGATGTCATCAGCGTCCTGCGCGGCCTCCTTCCGTGACAGCGGCGTGATCGCCACGGTTCACAAGGATCTCGCCACACCGCCGTGCGCTACTCGCCCTGCGCGAAGGTGCGTCGGTACAGGCTCGGCGTCGTGCCGAGGATGCGCTGGAAGTGCAGTCGCAGGTTCGCGCCGGTGCCCAGGCCGGCGTCCGCCGCGATCTGCTCCACGCTGCGCTCCGAGCGTTCGAGCAGTTCGCGGGCCAGGTCGACTCGGGCTCGCATGACCCACTGCATCGGCGTGTAGCCCGTGTCCTCGACGAAGCGTCTCGAGAAGGTGCGGGGTGACACCGCCGCGTGCCGGGCCAGCGCCTCGAGGGTCAGGGAGGTGCCCAGCCGGTGCAGTGCCCACTCGCGGGTGGCGGCGAAGCGCTCGCCCAGCGGCTCGGGCACGCTGCGTGGCACGTACTGAGCCTGGCCGCCGCTGCGGTACGGGGCCGCGACCAGGCGCCGGGCCGCGTGGTTCGACGCGGCCACCCCCAGGTCCGCGCGCAGGATGTGCAGACACAGGTCGATACCCGAGGCGGCGCCGGCCGAGGTCAGCACGCTGCCCTCGTCGACGAACAGGACGTTCTCGTCGACCTGCACGAGCGGATGCTTCGCGGCGAGCGCCCGCGTGTAGTGCCAGTGGGTCGTGGCGCGCCTGCCGTCGAGCAGGCCCGTGGCAGCGAGCGCGAAGGCGCCCGTCGAGATGGCGGCGAGCCGCGTGCCCCGGGCGTGCGCGGCGATCAGCGCCTCGACCACGGCGGGCGGCGGATCGTCGCGGTCCGGAAAACGGTAGCCGGGGATGAAGACGATGTCGGCGACCTCGAACGCGTCCAGGCCGTGGGCCACGTGGTACGACAGGCCGTCTCCGCCGGTCACGAGACCGGGCGCCGCGCCGCACACCCGTACCTCGTACGGCATGCTCGCGCGCGTCGTGAACACCTGCGCCGGAATGCCCACGTCCAGCGGCTTCGCGCCCTCGAGCACGAGAACAGCGACTCGACGCAAGCGGCTCACGGGGAACAGGGTACGAGGTGAGGAAGGTCCGGGGCGGGTCTGTCAGCGCACCTGGGTCGGGGGCACCGACGGTTCGCCGGTCGGGCGTGCCGAACTGCTCGGCAGGGTAGGGACGTCGCTCGTGCGGGGGGTCTCCGTCCGAGGGTTCGCGGTCCGGGAGTCCTCCGTCGGCGTCGACGGGGCCGGGGACGGCACGTGCGCGGGAGGTCGGCTCGGCGTCGCTGCCGGGAGCGGTGGTGCCAGCGGGACCGTCGTGGAGGTGGAGGGCGCAGGCGATCCCGGGGTCGTCAGGTGCAGGGGGAGCGCGATGACCAGCGCCGTTGCGCAGGTTGCCGCCGCTCCCGCGGCCGCGCGCAACGCCCGGCGGCGTTTCGCCGTGCGGCGGATCCTGTCGTAGCTGCCGGGGGGCGGGGGCAGGAGCTCGGCCGTGGGCGGGCCGAGGAGCGTCAGGGGGTCGTCGGTCGTGAACTCCGGGTCGTCGTCAAAGCGTGTGGTCAAGGCTTCTCCTCAGGTGGACGCGGAGCAGTTCGCGGGCCGCGTGCAGGTCGGCCTTGACGGTTCCTTCCTTGCGTCCGGTCAGCACGGACACCTCCCGGATCGGCATGTCAGCGTAGTAATGGAGCAGGATCGGGATACGAAGCCGGTCCGGCAGCGACTGGACCAGGAGGCGTACGGACGGGTCCGCCTGTTCGGGGTGCGGGCGGACCGCGGCCTCCGTGGTCGCCCGGCGCATCGCCCTGCGTTCGCGTTCCAGCTTGCGCCAGTGGTCGCGGACGAGGTTGGCCGCGGTGACGTAGAGGAAGCCGCGTGGTTCCTCCACCGCCGTCCAGCGTGCCCACAGCCTCGTGAACGCCTCCGAGGCGATCTCGTGCGCCGTCTCGTCGTCGTCGACGAGACGGCGGCACCAGCCGGCGAGGCGCGGGTAGAGGGCGGCGAACAGTTCGGACGCCGCCCTCTCGCGGGCGCGGGACCGTTTCAACGCTCTCCAGGGTCGTGGGACTTCGGGACATCACCGTCGCGCAGTACGGCGAACACGATCACGTTGTATGGGTAACCGTCGCCTGTACGCGGGCCGCCGCACGTGATCAGGCGCAGCTCGGGACGGTTCACGTCTCCGTACACGTCGTCCGCCGGGAAGTCGGCCTTGGCCACCGTCCGTACGGCGGTGACCGTGAACACCGGCGTCGTGCCGTTCTCCAGGCGCGCCTCGATCCGGTCGCCGCGGCGCAGGTCCGCGAGCCGGCGGAAGACGCCGTCCCCGAACTCGCCGACCGTGACATGGCCGAGGACGACCGACGGGCCCACCTGGCCCGGTGTCGGCGAGTGCTGGTACCAGCCCGCGCGGTCGTGGGCCGTGACCGGCGGCACCTGCACCGTGCCGTCGGGCGCGAGCCCGAGCCGGATCAGCGGGGTGTCGACCCCGATGGCCGGGATGCGCAGGCCGACGGGGACCGAACGGCCGGTCGCATGCGGTGTCCTGGCGGAGGCAGGCGGGGGTGGGGGCGTGTCGTCGGCGCGCACGGCAGCCGTGGCCGGATGGTCGCCGCCACCTCCGCAGCCCGCCAGCAGCAGCGCCGACGCCGCCGTGGCGAACGCGCGCCTGGAGAGCGGCGAGGTCATGCGCCGGTCGCCCGCCGGCGCCGTACGACGAAGACGGTCCCGCCGGCCACGGCCAGCAGCGCGGCGGCTCCCCCTCCGATGAGCCCACCGGTCGGGCCGGAGTCCGTGGACCGAGCGATCACCCCGGTATCAGGGGCGCCGCTCGGGACGACGGAGACCTGGCCACGGCCCGGTGCACGGGTGGGGGCGGCGCTGGGCGCGCGGGTCGGCTCGGCGGTGGGCACGGGGCTCGGGGTCGCGCTCGCCCGGGTCGGGGCGGCGGTGGGGGCCGGGGTCGACCCGTCGGCGAACGCGGGCACGGTGCTCGCCAGGACGGCGGTGCACGCGAGTGCCGCCGCGCTCAGGGCAGTTCGGCGCATCGAATCGCTCTCTTTCGTCGGCCCACGGGGTCTGGGCTGCGGTGGGGATCGAGCGGAGAGACGAGGGCCGGACGAGGCGGGTTGCAAAGAGATGGCAAAGCCGGTTCGGTCGATAGGCTTGAAGAGTTCTTCAATTCACTAGGTGCCATGAGACTTCGGGTGGTCGGCGTGGGTGAGGAGTGATCCGGGTGCAGGTGCCGCTGTACGAGGCGAAGGCGGAGTTCTTCCGGATGCTGGGGCATCCGGTGCGCATCAGGGTGCTGGAGCTGTTGCAGGACGGGCCGAAACCGGTGCGGGAGCTGCTCGCGTCGATCGAGGTCGAGCCGTCGAACCTCTCACAGCAGCTGGCGGTACTGCGCCGCTCAGGCATCGTGACCGCGACCCGCACGGGGTCGACGGTGGTGTACGAGCTGGCCGGCGGGGACGTCGCCGAACTGCTCGCCGCCGCACGCCGCATCCTGGCCGTCCTGCTGTCGGGCCGGCAGGACCTGCTGGACGAACTGCGCGACGCGGAGAGCGCGCGATGAGCGGTGGGCGGGGCGGCTTCCGGCTGCCGTGGCGGAAGGGGAGACCCGCGGCGGCCGTCGAACACGTCCTGCCACCGGTCCGCCGTCACGTCACCTCGGTGGAGGCGGGCCAGTACGCGGTACGGCGGGCCAGGGAGGCGGTGGCCGGGGCCCTGCCCGCGGCGGGGGTCGCAGCGGACTCGGCCTTCGCGGACGCGGTGCTGCTGGTGGTCAGTGAGCTGGTCACCAACGTGCTGCGGCACGCCCCGCGTTCGCCGGTGATCGACGTCGGGGTCACCGTGGCGGCGGGGCAGCTGGTCGTCGGCGTCGCGGACGCGGAGCCCCGGCTGCCGGATCTCAGCGAGGCCGGGATGGGGGCGGGGCTGCGACTGGTGACCGAGCTGGCGACGCAGTACGGCGGTGAAGTGGGCGTCGAGCCCTCCGTAGATCACGACGGCAAGGTCGTCCTCGTACGGTTCGCAGTGCCGTCGTGAGACGTGCGGGTCCGTGCGGCACAAAGGGCCGACCGGCCCTGGAATGGGTCCCAGCGACCCTACTTGGTGCTTTCCCCGGCCGGAGAAGATCAGGCGTTCCGGTGCGCGGACCTGGCACGAAAGGACTGAGTCGAGTGATCGCTGTTGTGGGACACCCCGATCTCACAGCGCCCACGCTGGCCCTGCTGGAGGAGGAGCTGCGGCGGCGGCTGGCCTCGCTCGCACGCGCCGGCCGGGCCGGGCTGGTGCGGGCCGGACAGGGGCTGCCGGTCGTCGTCGGGCGGGCGGCGCGCGCCGCGGGTCTGGCGCTGGTGACCGTGCTGCCCGCGCGAGGCGGCGTGCCCGAGGTGCTGACCGCGCAGGACCGCAGGGCGGCCGGGGAACTGCTGCTGCTCTCGGACCAGGTACGGCTGCTGGAGTACGACCCCACCGACCGGGACGCCTGCGTCGGCGCCGACGAGAGCCTGCTGCGCTCGTGCGCCCGGCTGCTGGCGGTGTGGGACGGTTCCCCCTCCAGCGGCCGCGACGCCACCGCTCACCTGGTCGCCTTCGCCCGCAGCAGCGGCGTGGACGTCGAGATCCTGTGGCCGGCAGGGGCGGGGCGTACAGCACCGGCGGTGTAGCCGCCGGCTGCCGAGCCGGAGCTCGCCGCCGCTACGACGGCGGTTTCCGCTCCCCCTGTACGGCCTGGAGATCGGCCAGCAGCTCGGCCTGTCCGGCCAGCACGCCGGACAGGATCGTCCGCGCCACCCGCAGCAGCTCGGCGACGTGCGGGCTGGTCAGCGAGTAGTAGACGTTCGAGCCTTCCTTGCGGGTCTTGACGAGGTTGGCCCGGCGCAGCACGGCCAGTTGCTGGGAGAGGTGAGCGGGCTCGATGCCCACCTCGGGCAGCATCTCGGCGACGGCGTGCTCGCGCTCGCTCAGCAGCTCCAGGACGCGGATGCGGGCCGGGTGACCGAGGGTTTTGAAGAACTCCGCCTTCAGCTGGTACAGCGGCGTGCTCACCGTGCCGTCCCCTTCCCGGCACAACAGCACGACCCCACCGGCCGGACCTCGGCGCATCGCGTCCACCCACTCGTCAAGAACATGTGCCCATCCTCGCGTGCGGGGGCGGCGGGGCCGAACCCGCACCCGGAGATCCGGCCTGCCCCTGGTCTGCCACGGGTCAGAGGGGGAGCGTGATCCAGATGCTCTTGCCGTTGCCGTCGGCGTCCGCGCGGACGACCGCGGTGCCGCCGAGGCCCAGGACCAGCTCCATCACGGTGCCGAGGCCGCCGGCGCCGGTGCCGGTGACCGCGCCGAACAGGGGCGGCTGGTAGGGGTGGCGGTCGTGGACGGCGAAGGCGAGGCAGTCGCGGCTCGCCGCGTAGATCACGGTGACCTGCGGGGAGAGGGCGGCGGCGTGCCGGACGCTGTTGGTCACCAGCTCGCTCAGGATCAGCAGCGCCGGGTCCACGCTCGGGTGCCGCAGTCCGATCCCCCACTCCAGCAGCGCCATTTCGGCGGTCTCGCGGGCGGTGCGGACGGCGGCGGGTTCGGTGGGCAGGGTGAGCACGTGCCGGTAGGGCAGCGTCTCCAGCCGGGCGGGCATCACGCCGCCGGCCCGGCGAGCCGGAAGCCGGTCACCGTCTCGCGGCGGATGCGCAGCACCGCGTCGTGCGGGCCGTGGATCCAGCGGCAATGGGGGAGGGCCACCTCGTCCCGGTCGCCGATCACCTCGACAGGGCTCATCGGACGGGTTCCTCACGGGGTGTCGCGGTCTGCTGCGCGGGGATGGCGGGCAGGACTCCGGAGTGCTCCAGGAAGTCCCGGGCGCCCCGGATCGCCTCGGGCGTGGTGGCGTACTCGCGGCCGTCGTGGCACAGCAGGTCCAGCGCGCCGACGGAGTCGAGGACCCGGCGCTGGCCGGGCCGTATCCCGGAGGCGAGGACGAGGATGCCGCGCCGCCGCAGTTTCTCCACCGCGTCCTTGAGGACCAGGGCGCCGGTGGCGTCCATGGTCGACACCCGCGACATGCGCAGGACGACGACCCGGACGTCGGCGACGTCGGTCAGCTCGAGCAGGAAGCGGTGCGCGGCGGCGAAGAACAGCGGGCCGTCGATGCGGTACGCCACGATGTGCTCGGCGAGCAGGGCGTGTTCCTCGGCGCTGTGGTCGCCGCGGTCGAGCGGGACCTGGTCGAGGCGGGCCTGCTTGGCGACGGCTCGCAGGGCGAGGGCGCCGGCCACGGCCAGGCCGATGACGACCGCGTAGACGAGGTCGAGGGCGAGGGTGGCGGCGGCGGTCAGCACGAGGATCAGGGCGTCGGAGCGAGTGGCCTTGGCCATCGCCCGCAGCGAGCCGACCTCGACCATGCGGATCGCGGTGGCCAGCAGCACACCGGCCAGTGCGGCCAGCGGGATCTTCGAGACGAGCGGGGCCGCGGCGAACACGATCACCGCGAGGACCGCCGCGTGCACCAGGGCGGCGAGGCGGGAGCCGGCGCCGGTGCGAACGTTGACGGCGGTGCGGGCGATGGCGCCGGTGGCGGGCACGCCGCCGAAGAGCGGGGCGGCGATGTTGGCCAGGCCCTGGCCGAACAACTCCCGGTCCGGATCGTGCCGTCGGCCCACGGTCATGCCGTCGGCGACCGAGGCCGACAGGAGGGACTCCAGCGCGGCGAGGGCGGCGACCGCGACGGCGGGGGCCAGCAAGGAGCCCAGCGCGCCGGGGTCGAGGAAGGCGAGGGACGGCGCGGGCAGCCCGGCGGGCAGGTCGCCGATCGGCTTCGCCGCGTCCAGGTGGGCCACCCGTGCCACGACGGTGGCGGCGATCACCGCGACGATGGAGAACGGCACGGTCGGCCGCCAACGGGCGCCGACCAGCATGACGGCGGCCACCGCGACGGCAAAGCCGACGGCGGTCCAGTTCGGGGACTTGGCGAACTCCTCGACCGCGCGCCAGGTCACCACGAGCACCCGGTCGCCCTCGGGCTTGGGGACGCCCAGCGCGTTCGGGATCTGCTGGAGTCCGATCACACAGGCGATGCCGAGCGTGAAGCCCTCGACGACGGGCGCGGGCACGTACTGCATATAGCGTCCGGCCCGCAGCACGGCCAGGGCGACCAGCAGCACGCCGGCCATCAGGCCGACGGTGAGGACGCCGGTCGGGCCGTACCGGCCGACGATCGGCACGAGCACGACGGTCATGGCGCCGGTCGGGCCGGAGACCTGGAGGTCGGAGCCGCCGAAGACCGCGGCGAGGGCGCCCGCGACGACGGCGGTGGCCAGGCCCGCCTCCGCGCCGAGACCGGAGGAGACGCCGAAGCCGAGGGCCAGCGGCAGGGCGACGATGGCGACCGTCAGTCCGGCGAGCAGGTCCCGCCGGGGGTCACGGCGCACCTGGGCGAGGTCGGTGCGACCGGGCAGCAGTGCGGTGAGCCGGGCGGCGACCCGGCCGGTCTGCGAGGTCATCGCGCGGCGACCTCGGCTTCCCGCAGCTCGGCGAGGAGTTCGTTACGGCCCGACAGCATCTCGGTGAGGATCCGGCGGGCCGCCTTCATGAGGTCGGCCACGTCACCGCCGGACAACTGGTAGACGACCGTCGAGCCCTCGCGGGCGGAGGTGACGATGCCCGAGCGGCGGAGCACCGCCAGCTGCTGGGAGAGGCTGGAGGGCTCGACCTCGATCGCGGCGAGCAGGTCGCGCACCGGCCTCGGCCCGTCCTGCAGCAGTTCGAGGACCCGTATCCGTACGGGGTGTCCGAGCATCCGGAAGAACTCGGCCTTGGCCTGGTACAGCGGAACGGACACGAACCCTCGATTCGAGCATCTGCGGAATCAACCGGCACAGCATCTAACGAATTGCAAACTTTTGCAATTCAGCAGGCACTGGAGGCTGGGGCCGCTCGCGGGGCTACCGCGTGATCTTCACCCGCTTCGGCACGGTCACCTGGTCCACCTCCGACACCCGCACCGTCACCTTCATCGTCCAGGTGTCGGCGAGGGGCAGGGCGAGGGAGTCGGTCCCCCAGTAGCCGCCCTTGTCACGCAGCCGGGCGTCGATCGGGCCGATGCCCCGGGCCGGGAGCGCGAAGGAGACACGGAGTTCCGGGACGGCAGCGAGTCCGCTGTCGGGGCCGAAGACCACGGCCTCCACGGAGTTCGGGCCCACCCGGCCGGGGTCAAGGGTGATCTGCACCTTGCCGCCCGCACCGCCGACGGCGAAGGGGACGGTCGTCACGCTCGCGGCCGGGATGTCGGTCGCCGCTCCCGCCGTCGACGCCTCGGCCGTGGCCCGGCCCGGCGGGGTGCCCGTCAGCACGGTCGTGACGACCAGCACCGTGACGCCGACGGCGACTTCGGCGAGGACGGAACGCCGGAGACCACGGGGGTCCGGTGCGGAGGGTCGTTCCTCCGCGGCCGCTTCGGGTGCGGAGGAACGACCTTCCGCAGGCGGTCCGCCCACCAGCTCCGGCACCCGCTCCGGTACGGCGGCCTCCGCCCCCGCGAGCCGCGCCGTCCAGCGCCGGCACCGGGCCGCGGCGGCCAACAGCAGGGCCACGGCGGCGAGTTTGACGAGCAGGATCCGGCCGTACGACGTGCCGGTGAGCGCACTCCAGGAGCCGAGGCCGCGCCAGGACTGGTAGACGCCGGTGACGGCCAGGACGGTCACGGAGGCGAGAGCGAGGCGGGAGAAGCGGGTGACCGCGATCGCGGGAAGGGGCTCCGTGGCCCGGTACAGCGTCGTGAGCAGGGCGGTCAGGCCGCCGAGCCACACGGCCATCGCCAGCAGGTGCAGCACCGAGGAGGCCATCGCCGCCGGGACCTGGATCCCGGCGGCGGCGTGTTCGGCGGCGGCCCAGGTCAGGGCCAGGGCGACGGCGGTGACGGCGCCCGCGGCGAGGACCGGCCGGGACCCGTTCCGTAGCCGTGGCAGCAGCGCGCCCGCCACGAGCAGCAGGGCGAGGCGGGCCAGCAGGGCCAGACCGGGTCTGCCGGTGGCCGTGCGGGCGAGGGCGTCCGGGTCGAGGGCCGACGCCGGTCCCGTGCCCGCCTCGTACGGGGCGCGCAGCACCAGCAGCACCACGGTCGAGGCGAGCAGCGCCCGCCGGCCCGTCCGCAGCGGTCCGCGCAGGGGGCCCGGGTCCGGCGGGCGGCAGACGGCCAGGAAGACCGCCGTGCCGATGAGCAGCGCGACGGCGAGGTAGGCGACGTAGCGGGCGATGTCGTAGAGGCTGCCCGTGGCGGGGTCCTCGACCGGGCCGGAACCGATGTTCACCATGGTCGGGGAGGGTTTGCCGACGGAGAAGGTGAAGGCGCCGGCGACCGGGTGGCTGTCGGCCGAGACCACCCGCCAGGCCACGGTGAAGGTGCCGGTGCCGAGCCCGCCGGGCAGGCTCACCCGGGCTGTGTCGGAACGGCCGGGCGCGTGTTCCGGCTCGCCGGTGTCGATCCGGTGGTTGGCGGGGTCGTACACGCGGAAGGAGTCGTCGAGCAGGCCGACGGACTCGGTGAAGGTCAGAGTGACGTGCGCCGGGGCCGACTTGAGCACGGCCGCGTCGGCGGGGTCGGTGGCGCGGAGGGCGGCGTGCGCGGAAGCGGGGGACGCCCCGAGGAGGAGCAGGACCAGCACGGAGCCGAGCAGCACCAGCCCGCGAAGTCGCCGGAGTCCGCCGTACGCGCCGTATCTGCTCTGCCCTTCGCCCACGTCACCGCTCCGTCTCCGTGCTCGCGCCGCCTCCGGTACGTACGGACGGATCGGCCGCCGCGCTCACCGGCGATGGTGTCAGGAGTGCTCCGGGAAGGCCGTCTCCCGGGTGAGGAAGGCGAGTTGAGCGTGCTTCTCGGGCAAGTGGATGTCGGGGAGGTCCACTTCGGGCAGGACCACGACCGGTCCGGGTACGAAGCCCTGCTTGAGGAAGCGGGCGACAGCCTTGTCGTTGCGCACGTCGGGGTCGACGACGACCCGCCGTCGGTCCAGGCCGAGCAGGACGTACGACGTGCACACCGACAGCAGCGCCGTCGACCAGCCGGACAGCGGGCCGTCCGATCCTGCGGGGGCCAGCAGCAGGTGGAAGCCGATGTCACCGGGGCGCACCTCGTAGCACTCGCTCACCCGGTCGGCGTCGGGCTCGTACGTCTGGAGCACGGCGACGGGTGCGCCGTCCTTGACGACGAGGAAGGCGTGATGGGTGTCGAGGGTGTCCATGTGGGTGTAGATCTCGGCCACTTGGTCCCTGGTGAGGCCGTTCATGCCCCAGAAGGAGGCGCGTTCCTCGGTGACCCAGGCGTGCACCACGTCGGCGTCCGCCTGCGGGTCGAGGGGCAGGATGCGGACGGCTCCGAAGCCGCCGACCAACTGCTCGTGGACCGCCTCGCGGTCGGGGGTGTACGGCTCGGGCATCCTGGTCTCCTTCGTCAGCAGGTTCCAGTCGGTGACGACCGGCACGAGATCTCCCTCGGCCCACAAGGGGAGTTGGTCGCGGTGGTGGGGTGCGCCGGGGACGCCGTCGGCGCCGAAGGGCACCACCCAGCGGCTGTCCTCGCGGCGGGCCAGGTCCCAGACGTATCGGGCGGCCGGGCCACGGGCGGCGAAGTCGGTGAGCCCGGGCACGGAAGAGGTGCACAGCACACAGTCGTGGTCGCCGGACAGACCGGGTTCGGCGAACGGCGCCCCGGCGAGCGCCCGCCAGGGGGCGAGGCGGTGGGTGTCGGCCCAGGTGCGGTCCGGCCGGTCGGCGGCGACCTCCTCGACGGCCGCGCGGACGGCGGCGGGCCGGTCGATGCCGTACAACTCCTCGGCGCGCAGCAGATGTTCCAGGGCGAAGCCGACGCGCGGGACGAGCGCCAGCCAGGGGAGCAGCACCTCCGGGTAGGCGGGCGGCCGGGTGAGGGGCGCGAAAGCGGGGTCGGCGGCGAGCCTGCGGACGACCGCCGTGCGCACCGCCGCGAAGGCCGCCGCCTCCGTGCTGTCCGCGTCCATGTGGCGGTTCCAGGCCAGGAGGCGGTCCCGGAGGCGGGCGGCCGACGGGGTGAGGTCGTCGAGGGCGGCCAGGTGCCCGAGCAGGGGGGCGGCGGAGGCGAGGTGGGTGTCGGCGTGCAGGGCGGGCATGTCGGCGGCACACCAGGTGCGGCGCGCATCGAGGAGGGCGCGGATGCGGTCGGCACGATGGGGCGGGGCGAACTCGACGCCGAGGGGGGCCGCGGGACCGCGCTGGTTCGCCATCACGGCGACGCCGTCGGTCAGGCCGGCTCGGGGCGTCTCGTGCCATCCGCGCCACTCGTGTCCGGGTTCCCAGGCGGGCACCAGCCGAGTCCGGTTGGCCTCGGACCGCACAGGCACCCGGCCCGCGACCCGGTGCAGCACACCGCCGTCGGTGTCGGCGGCCTGTACGACGTTCACCGGCTCGGCCCAGGCGTCCAGGGCCCGGTCGACGTCGGTGACCGTACGCGCCCGCAGGAGGGGGAGAAGAGCACCGAAGCCGAGGTCCTCGGTGACCCGGGGTGGGTGGCGCAGGGCGACAGCCAGGGGGATGTCGTCGGTCGGGGTGGACCCCTCCAGGCCCTCCGGGCCCCCGGCGATCACCGGGCCGCGCTGCGTCTCGATCACCTCGATCTCGACCGGCGACTCCCCCGCGACCCGCACCGTCTCCGTGTGCCGGGCGGCGCGTGTCCAGGTGCCGTCGGGCCCCAGGGCCTCCACGCCGGCGCCCGTGCGGCGCAGCCGCTCGCGGTACAGGTCCTGGTAATCGGCCATGGCGTTGGTGATGGCCCACGCGACCGTCCCGGCGTGGCCGAAGTGGGCGAGGCCGGGAACGCCCGGGACCGCGAGGCCGACCACGTCGAACTCGGGGCAGGCGAGCCGGATCTGCTGGTAGACGCCGGGGTCCTCGATGAACCGGTGCGGGTCGCCCGCCACGATCGCCCGCCCGGTGACAGTCCGCTCTCCGGCGACCAGCCAGCCGTTGCTGCCGGAGGTGCCCGGACCGTCGGTGGCGAACAGCCCCACCGCCTTCGGGCCCAGGTGCCGTATCGCCTCCTCCCGCCACAGCTTGGCCGGGAACCCGGCGAACAGGATGTGGGTGCCGAGCCAGACGCCGAGCGGGTTCCACGGCTCCCAACGGCCGGGCTCCAGACCGGACTTCGCGAACTCGGGCGCTCGGCCTGCGCCCCGGGCCAGCCCCTCGTTGACGCCGTCGACGTACGCCCGTACCCAGTCGGCCGTCTCCGGGTCCCGTCTCTCCAGGGCCTCGAAGCAGCGTCTGGCGGTGTCGTCGAGGCGGGCGCGGCGCGCGAACACGTCCCAGGACAGGGCGTCCGGACCGAGGAAGGACGCCGAGGTGCCCCGCGACCGGTGCCGCTCGACCTCGAGCTGCCAGGCCCGGTCGAGCGCGGTGACGCGGCCCTGGGCACGGGCGAGTTCACGGGCGCTGCCGGCCCGCAGATGCGGAATGCCGTAGGCATCGCGGTAGGTCTCCACAGCACGACCCTCTCACTTTTAGGTTAGCCTTACCTAAGTAATCGGTAGGGGAATCGTACGCGAGAGGTGGACCCCGCATGAGCCAGGGACGTGGACCGGGAGGCCACGGTCCCGGGCACGGGCTGCACGCACCCGTCCCCCGCGCCCACCCACGTCCTGGCGATCGGCGACCCGGCATCGCTTCCGGCGGTCAACTCCCTGCCGACCGCGCTCGGTCCGGCCCCGGCGACCGTCCGGTTCGAGGGCACCCTGGACGGCCTCCCCCGCCCCACGGACCCGGCCAGTCACGAGATCCGCGAGGTCCCGCGCCGCGACGCGGGCGCCCATCTGGTCGAACGTGTCCGCGCCGGACTTCCCGCACCCCTCGCGTCCAGCGAGCACCCGTACATCTGGATCGCCTGCGACACGGGCACCACCCGCGCCCTGTCGTCGTACGTCCGCAAGGAACTCGCGGTACCGGGGCAGCGGGTGCAGGCGCTGGGGTACTGGCGCGCGACCTGAACCGGCGCGCGGGATCATCGAGCCATGGACGTGACCGTGCACCTCGCCCAGGACCCCGAGGCCGACGCCCTCCTCGGACGCAGCGCCCTCGCCGCGCTGACCGGCATGCTGCTGGACCAGCAGATCCCGATGGAGTGGGCGTTCAAGGGCCCGGCGACCATCGCCGCGCGGCTCGGCGCCGACGACCTGGACGCGCACGAGATCGCCGCCCAGGACCCGGAGGCGTTCGCCGCGGTACTCTCCGAGAAGCCGGCCGTGCACCGCTATCCGGGCTCGATGGCCAAGCGGATCCACGTACTGTGCCAATACCTCGTCGAGCACTACGACGGTGACGCCGAGGCGATCTGGCAGGGCGTCGACAGCGGGGCCGAACTGCTGAAACGCCTCGAGGCCCTGCCCGGCTTCGGCAGACAGAAGGCGCAGATCTTCCTGGCCCTGCTCGGCAAACAGCTCGGCGTACGGCCCAAGGGCTGGCGGGAGGCGGCGGGCGTGTACGGCGAGGCGAAGTCCTTCCGGTCCGTCGCCGACATCACCGGACCGGAGTCCCTGGCCAAGGTGCGGGCGCACAAGCAGGAGATGAAGGCGGCGGCCAAGGCGGCGAAGAAGGGCTAGTCATCCGGGTGGCCCGCGTCCACTGGCGGGCGGTGGCCCCGTGATCAAAACATGGGGCATGACCGAGCCACTCAGCAGCGGCTCCCCCGAGGGCCGGGAGTTCGACGACCGCAAGGTCCACGCCACCCGGGACGCGGCCGGCCACCACGAGCCGGAGCCGCCCTTCGAAGGCCCTCTGCACGCCCTCTCCCGCGCGGCCTGGCAGGTCGTCCTGCTCACCGGCGTCGCGTCTCTGATCCTGGGCGTCCTCGTGCTCATCTGGCCGAGTGCGTCCCTGCTCGCCGCCGGTGTCCTCTTCGGCGTCTACCTGCTGGTCAGCGGCGCCTTCCAGCTGGTCTCCGCATTCGGCACGCACAGGGCGACCTCACTGCGCGTGCTGGCGTTCATCAGCGGCGCGCTGTCGATCGTGCTGGGTCTGTTCTGCTTCCGCGGCCCCATGCAGTCGATCCTGCTGCTCGCCCTGTGGATCGGGATCGGCTGGCTGATCCGCGGGATCACCCAGACCCTGGCCGCCCTCTCCGACAGCTCCATGCCCGCGCGCGGCTGGCAGGTCTTCCTCGGGATCGTCACGTTCGTCGCCGGAATCGTGCTGATCGACTCGCCCTTCGCGTCGGTCGCCGTACTGACCCTGGTCGCGGGCATCTGGCTGATCGTGGTCGGCATCGCCGAGATCATCACCGCGTTCCGGATCCGCGGCCGCGCCCAGCTGGTGCCGCACGCGGTGTGAGCGCCGTCCGTAGCCCGTGCGAGCGGTTCTCCGGACCGCCGTGCTGCACCCACCGCATCCGCCGGGGAGACGACCTCCGATGAGCACCGCACCGAGCCTCCCGCACGGCCAGGCCTGGCTGCGATCGCTCGTGCTGCTGCTCGCCCTGCTGGTCCCGAGCACGCACGCCGACGTGCACGCGGTGCAGGTCGCGGCCGTGGACGTCGCCGAGCACGTCGTCCTGGACACGGCGCTGCGGCCGCCGTCCCGGACCGCCCACCACCCCGACGTACCCGAGCACCCCGCGCCCGCGCCCGTCCCGGCGCCCCCCGCGCCCGAGGCCCGCCCGTTCCCGGCGCCGCCGCAGCCGCAGCAGGCGCTGCACACCCTGCGCTCCGTGGTCCTGCGCTGCTGACAGACCCCCGCACGAGGTCCGTCGGTCCATCGCACGAACACGTCCGCCGCAAGGACGCAAGGAGCACAGAAGCCATGCCCACAGATCCGTACGCCGTTCTGCGCGCCCTGCTGCGCGCGGAAGCCCTGCGCAGCACGCCCAAGTCCCAGGTGAACAAGCCGAAACCGCCGCAGCATCCCGCGCGGCGCGAACACGCCTGACCGAGGAGCCGGGCCGTCCTCAACGAGCCGATCGCGACAAGGTCACGCGTACGACACCCGAACTCCGATTCGACCCGCGGGAACGTCCGCTCCCGCGGGTCGACCACGACCGTGGCGCTCACGCACGCACGCCGGCACTCACGTGAACTCACTCAACCGGAGGCAGATCCGAACTCTTGTTTCCGCGACTGCTGTTCCTCACAGGTGCTTTCGTAACCTTTACGGCGTTTGCAACGTCCTTTCCAGCGTCGCACTGCGCCGCCACGGCTGCGCCCGGAACGTGTTGACCGGTAGGCTTTCCGTGTGATCTTCAAGCGCATCGGAAACGGCCGGCCGTACCCCGACCACGGCCGGGAAAGCACCCGGCAGTGGGCGGACGTCGCGCCGCGCCCGGTCCGCCTCGATCAGCTCGTGACGACCAAGGGGCAGCTCGACCTGGAAACACTGCTGGCCGAGGACTCGACGTTCTACGGCGACCTCTTCGCGCACGTCGTGAAGTGGCAGGGCGACCTGTACCTGGAGGACGGCCTCCACCGCGCCGTCCGCGCGGCGCTGCAGCAGCGACAGGTGCTCCACGCGCGCGTGCTCGAGCTGGACTGAGGCTCCTCGGGACACGCCCCGGTAGGGGCTTGACCCTTTCGGGTTCTCCTGGGCGCTGTCGAATGATCATCTAGTAGGCACGGCCGCTCCGGCGCACTACGCTGCGGCCATGAGCATGCTGACTCCCCAGGGCATGGGCGGCGAGTACCGGATCACCGGGTCCAAATACCCGCGCATGCGCCCTCGCCGGCGGCGCGGCAGGCTCGCGTTCGGAGTGGTCGCCTCCGTCGCCGCGCTCGGCCTGATCGGCTGGGGCACCCTGCAGCTCATCGACGTGTTCACGGGCGGCGGCAAGAAGGCGTCGGCGGCGGGAACCGGCGCGTGCCCACCGAAGGCAAGCCCGTCGGCCCGGCCCACGGTGGCCCTGCCCGCCCCGGCGAAGATCACGGTCAACGTCTACAACGCGACACAGCGCACCGGCCTGGCGAAGACCACGGCCGACGAGCTGAAGAAGCGCGGCTTCATGATCGGCGAAGTGGGCAACGCACCGGCGCAGTTCGACAAGAAGATCAAGGGCACGGGGATCCTGCTGGGCCCGGCCTCCTCGTTGAACACCTCGTTGCCGGTCCTGGCCACCCAGCTGACCACAGCCGAACGCCGCACGGACGCGGCCCGCAAGGCCCCGACCCTGGACCTCATCCTCGGCGACGCCTTCAAGACCCTGACGACGAAGCCGGAAGCGGACAGGGCCCTGACGAAACTGACGGCACCGGAGCCCACGGGAGCACCGACGAAGAAGTGCTGAGGCCGGCTCACGCCGGGGCTTGCCGAGGGGCCGCACAGGCAGGGGTACGGCCCAGCGCCGAACGCCCCGCACACCCACTCGCCGAACCCGGCTACCGTCCGCTGCCCTGGCGACCGACCTCGCCACGGTGGACTGCGGGCCGAGGGTTCCGCGCCGACCGGCTCCGGTGCGGACGGCCGTACTCCGACCGGCCCTCCGTCGGCCGACACTTCCGGCGCCCGCCAGGGGCGGGACAGCCCGCGCTCGACGACCACGCGACCGGCCCGCCCGCGCAGAGCCGGACCGCAGAGGACCTACGCCGACCGACCTCGGCGCGATGGGCCGCACGCCGAAGGACCCGAGCCGTTCCTTCCGGCCCGGGTCCCCTCCCGGCCCGTCGCTACTCCGCCGCGCCGTACAACCGGTCGCCCGCATCGCCCAGGCCCGGGACGATGTAGCCCAGCTCGTTCAAGTGGTCGTCCACCGCCGCCGTGACCACGGTGACAGGGGTGCCCGCCAGTTCGCGTTCCATCAGGGCGACGCCCTCGGGGGCCGCCAGCAGGACCACCGCCGTCACGTCGTCCGCGCCGCGCTTGATCAGTTCCTGTATCGCCGCGACCAGCGTGCCGCCCGTGGCGAGCATCGGGTCCAGAACGTACACCTGACGGCCCGAGAGGTCCTCCGGCATGCGCGTGGCGTAGGTCGACGCCTGCAGGGTCTCCTCGTTGCGGATCATGCCCAGGAAGCCCACCTCGGCGGTCGGCAGCAGCCGGACCATGCCATCCAGCATGCCGAGCCCGGCGCGCAGGATCGGCACGACCAGCGGACGCGGGTGGGACAGCTTGACGCCGGTCGTCGTGGCGACCGGCGTGGCGATGTCGACCTGCTCGGTCCGCACGTCCCGGGTGGCCTCGTAGGCGAGCAGGGTGACCAGTTCGTCGGCGAGCCGGCGGAAAGTCGCGGAGTCGGTGCGCCGGTCGCGCAGCGTGGTGAGCTTGTGGGCGACCAGAGGGTGGTCGACGACGTGGAGACGCATGTCCATAACAGTAACCGCGCTGCCCAGCACCTCGCGGCACCTCACGCTGGCATCAAACCGCCCGTCCGGGGGAAGGTGGGAGGACGGACCGGGGTGGTGAGCCGATGCCTGACCTGCCTGACAGCGATCCCGACGCCGCGAAAGAGGCCGCCGGGCGCGTCGCCCCGGAGTCGGACGCCGAACGACGGCGCCGCCGGGCCCGGTTCCTGCGCGAGCTCGCCGAGGCGCGCGAGCTGCGTGACCGCGTCCAGCCGCGCCGCGCCAAGGTCGCCCGGTTGCGGCACGCGATGCGCATGCGCACGTTCCGCTGGTAGGGAAGATCCCCGATCGCCGGGACGTTCACCCGAAGGCCGTGCGTGACCGGCGCGTAAAGCCGCGTACGATCCGCAGGTGGCGGCAACGAGTGCGCTGGTGACTGCTTCACGGACGTACGGGTGTCTCTTTGCACACGTGCGATCAAAACTGCCGGACACAGGGAGCCGAAGACGTCCCCTGAACGCCTTGTTTCTGCCACGATTCCGAGTGGGTGGGGCTCGGAGCAAAGCTCTCCCCGCCCAGAACCTCCGCCGGGGGGACCCCCAACCGGCACGCCTATGACCAGTGGGAGAGTCACGGTGTACTTCGCCGCACTGCTCGCGCGCACCGAAGACGGGTGGGAAGCGAGCGACACAGAGCTCGACGATGTGGAGACCCTGTCGGATCTGGCCGACCTGGCCCGGGAAGCCTCTCCCGACGAGGACACGGTGCTCGTCCTGATCGAGCAGGAGGACGCCTGGTTCGGCGTCGTCCGCATCGATGGTGAGGACGACCCCCGCATCTACGTCTCGGACGCCGCCGCCGCTGCCCGCAGCGCATACGGCGAGCTGCTGCTCACGGACGAACTGCTCGGCCGCGAGCCCGGCTCGGACGGCCCCGACCTGGACGCCCTGGACCTCGACGGCACGGAAGACGGCGAGTCCGACGAGTCCGACGACGAGTCCGACGACGGCCCCGACGCCGATGCGGTGACGCACGGCCCGGTGGGCGACAGCGAGATCCTCGACGACCTCGGCGTCGGCGAGAAGGAACTGCGCGCCCTGGACGCGGAGGACGCGCTGGGTTCGATCGCCGAGGCCCTGGGCGCCTCGGAGGTGCTGGAGACCGTCCGCTGACCGCCGCCGAGACGGCCGGCACCCCGGACCCGGTGCGCGACCGCTGGCGGCCCGCGATGCGGCTCGCCCTGGCCGAGGCCGAGCGGGCCGTCGTCGGCGGGGACGTCCCCGTCGGCGCCGTCGTGCTGTCTCCGGACGGTACGACGGTCCTCGCCAGGGGCCACAACGAGCGCGAGGCCACCGGCGACCCCACGGCGCACGCCGAGGTGCTCGCGCTCCGGCGCGCCGCCGCGGCGCTCGGCGAGTGGCGGTTGGCCGGCTGCACGCTCGTGGTCACGCTTGAGCCCTGCACCATGTGCGCGGGAGCGCTCGTGCAGGCTCGGGTGGACCGGGTGGTCTACGGCGCGCGCGACGAGAAGGCGGGCGCGGCCGGCTCCCTGTGGGACCTCGTACGGGACCGGCGGCTCAACCACCGGCCCGAGGTCGTCGAGGGCGTACTCGCCGGGGAGAGCGCCCGGCTGCTCACCGACTTCTTCCGGGACCGCTGAGCGGGAAACGGATTTCTGACCATGGCCCACCGTGCTGTAAGGTCTCCCTCGGTAGCGTGTCCGAGCGGCCGAAGGAGCTCGCCTCGAAAGCGAGTGTGGCGCAAGTCACCGAGGGTTCAAATCCCTCCGCTACCGCAGGTAGACGAAGGGTCCGGCTCACCACGCCGGACCCTTCGCGCATCTCCGTCTCAGTTTCCGTCTCAGTTGGCCCGTACGAGTGCCCCGGCGGCCCCGTCGTCATCGTCGCCCGATCCGTCTCCGGATGACTTCCAGATGAGCCCGTCGACGCGTTCAGCGACCTCGTTCCGGACGGTGTCCACCATGTGCTGGTACCGCGCGGCCATGGCCGTGGTGGACCACCCCATGAGCCCCATCACGGCACGCTCGGAGACTCCGAGGATCAGCAGCACCGTGGCGGCCGTGTGGCGAGCGTCGTGCAACCGCCCGTCCCTCACCTTGGCGGCTTCGAGCAACTCCTTCCAGTCGTCGTAGTCCGTCCGGGGGGAGGTGCCCCGACCGGTCGGGGTCGCGAACAGCCATCCTTCGTCGGTCCAGTCGTCGCCAACCGCTGCGCGTTCGGCATCCTGCTTGGCCCGGTGGGCCCGGAGCAGGTCCACGAGCTGTGCGGGCAGACCCACGGCGCGCCGTCCCGCCTTCGACTTGGTGTCGGCCGTCTCGGGGTTCGTCCGCTGGCGCTGCGGGCAGTAGCCGGGCTTCCGCCCGCACGTGTCCCCGCATCCGTGGGCGTAGCGCGGGCGGCGGCGACTCCGACGCACCATCAGGATGCCCCGGGTCAAGTCGACATCGGTCCACTTGAGTCCCAGTGCCTCCCCTTGCCGCAGTCCGAGCGCGAGCGCCACGGCCCATCGTGCGGAGTTCCGACGGTCGTCGGCGGTCCGCAACAATCGCTGGACCTCTTCGACAGTGAAGGGCTCCACCTCCTCTTCCCGGATGCGGGGGGCCTTGGCGAGTTGGACGGGGTTCCTCCCCAGGTGACCACGCCGTACCGCCTCGTTCAGCGCGGTGCGGAAGGTCCGGTGAATCTGGTGGATCGTGCCCGCCTTGCGGCCGTCGGCCTGCATGTTCCCGTAGAAGCGCTCGATGTGTTCCGGCCGGAGCTTGTCGAGTCGGTGGGCACCGAGGGCGGGGATCAGGTGCTTTCGGACGGCTACGCCGTAGCCGACCATGGTGTTCTCGTTCACTGCGAGGGGCGCGATGCTGTCGACCCAATGGGTCAGCCACGTCTTGACCGTCCAGGGCTTCCCCGGCTTGGCCAGGGTCTTGGCTTCCCGTTGTTTCTCCAGGTCACGAACGGCGGCGGTCACTTCGGCGCGGGTCTTGCGTTCGACGTGGCGGCGGTCTGGTTTGCCGTCGTCACGGATGCCGACGGTGACGCGGCCGTGCCACTTCCCGTCCTTGCCCTGGTAGATGGACGACCGGCCATTCGGCTGTCGGGTGCGCTTCTTCTCGTTGTCGGCTTCGGCCATACGTGTACTCCTCAGGCAGCAGCGCGGGCGGGACTGTGGGGCTTGCGGCGGCGGGTGACGAACTCGGGTACGGCGTCGGCAGGGATGCGACGGAGGTGGCCGACGGTGATGGACTCCAGCTCTCCGGAACTGATGAGCCGGTAGCAGACGGTTCGGCCGATCTGGAGTCGGCGGGCGGCTTCTTCGACGGTCAGAAGCACAAGGGTGGGGTCGATGGCATCGGCGAGGTTGGCCGTGTCCATACGGATGACGCTCCTTCGTCTCACGGGTGGGGATTCGGAGCGGGCCCCCAGGGGCCCCTTTCTGAGGGCCGCTACTTCCGCTACCGCCGCTACCGCGCAGGTCAGGGGCCTGTTGGAGGTAGCGGGAGGGGGTAGCGGTAGCGGATGGGTAGCGGCGCGGTAGCGGCAACTCAGACCGGTTGCCGCTACCGCGTTGTTGCTGGTCAGGCCACGTTTTCGGTGCCCGGTAGCGGAGGTAGCGGACTTTCCGGGGGTGGGGGGCAGTAGCGGGCCCACGCGTCCCACAGATCGGCGGCGTAGTAGCCCTTGAGGACACTCCCGGCGGTCTTGATGTTGCGGGAGGCGATGGGCTCGTTGTCGGCCGTCATGTACTCCGCGAGCATCCGGCCCAGGCGCCGGTTGTCGAGCGGCTTGCCGTGCATGTCCGCCCAGGGAGCGTCGTCGAGGGCGTTGAGCCGGTCGAGGATGGCGACCGTGGGCAGGCGGTCGATGCCGGTCATGACGTGGTCGCGTAGATCAGTCAGGAGGCGAACCCCGAGACTGCCTTTGTCGTTGGCCTTGGACGCGGTCACGAGCGTTACGCACGCAGCGCGGGCCCGCTCGGGCCAGTCGCCGCCGACTGCGTCGGCGATGGCGAGCAGGGGTTCCCACACGTCGGCCGGTCGGTCGGTGACGCCGTCGGGCATGTCCGGCCATGCGCCCATGACGAAGCCTCGGGCGTGCTCCGCCCACTGTGCGAGGCGGTCACGGAGCTTGTGCCCCTCGGCCTCGTGGACGCGGGCCCGGAAGGATTCCACGGACTCGTTCCGTGCCCGCCGGCGCATGCGGATGACGACTGAGCGGGTCATGATCGTGTCGGGGAGAGAGCCGAGTCCGGCGACCGCGACGGCGCAGTACGAGGGGAACGCCTGAACGGTCTGGTTGCCGCCGTCGCCGATGCACCGGTAGGTGACCCCGGTACGACGGTGACCGGCATTGAGGAACCCGCGCAGCTCCTCGTTGTCCCCCGCCTTCGGGCCGAAGATGGTGTCGATCTCGTCGAACAGGATCGTCGGCCGCCCGTTCGCCCCGGACACGGACCGGAACAGCGCGGCGGCGGACGCGTTCACGGCCGTCATCGGCTGCGGCACCAGCGTCTCCACGATCTCCAGCGCCCGCGACTTCCCCGACCCCGGCTCCGGGGACAAGAACGCCAGACGCGGCGTGGAGTCGAAGCACTCCAGCAGGTGCGCGTGCGCGTCCCACAGGGCCACGGCCACGTAGGCGGCTTCGTGGGGGAAGACGTTGAAGCGGCGGTGGAAGGCTTCCACCTCGTCCAGCAGCGCGGCCCCGTCGATGGTGGGGGTCATGCGGCGTTCCTCCGTTCGGGGAGCGGTGCGGGTGTGCCGGTGCAGGCGGACTTGTGGGCGTCGTACTCCGCGACAAGCGCGGCCACAGCGCGTTGGCCGGTGGCCGTACCGGTCTGTCCGCAGGTGCAGGCGTAGGCGGCACGTGGGGTGTCGCCGTAGCGCTTGGACCAGCGGGCCCCGTCCCAGTGGTCGCGGTAGACGGGTGGGGCGTAGACGCGGATACCGGGGTGGTCCGGTGTGGGGTCTGGACTGGGGGCGGGGTCCGCGTCGGGGGCCGGAGAACGGTCAGGGAGAAAAGCAGTGACGACGCCCTTGCGGGCGGCGCCTTTCGGCCCGCCCACGATGGGTCGGGGTGCGGTCCATCGGGCGGCATCCGGGCCGTCGGGGGTGGCGCTGACGCTCTTCAGGGAGGGGCGGGGAGGGGTGCTCATGCCGTCTCCCGCCTGGTCTGGTTGTGGGTGATGGACCAGTTCAGAGCGCTGCGGAGGGTGGAGCGGCACTCGGAGACGGTGAGTCCGGCCGCCTCCCCCGCCTCCTGAAGAGCCTGCTCGACCACGTGCCGGGGGAGGTCGCCCCACGCGACGAACCGTCCCAGGGCGCGCGCCGCGACGAACAACTTCCGCTCGCGCTCCCCGTGTTGGGCCGTGGCGACGTTCCGCGTCTCGTTGACGAGCGCTACATCCGCATATCGACGGGATTGTCCCGCCATGGCCACTGAGGGCGCCTCAGAGGCTTTGGGAGCGGGTTGCAGGATGGTTTGGAGCCAGGAGGGCAGTACGGCCGTCTCGGGGCCGCACAGAGCCTCGTACGTTCCGGCAGGGGTGGTGCTGCCCGCCGCGACGACGTAGCCGCCCCACGCGCGAGTGTCGACTAACTCTCCGATGGTTCCTGCCGTGTTGGACAGGCGGACGCCGTCCGGGGCGGTGAAGTACAGGTGCTCTCCACCGCTCGCGGTCCGCACCCGGTAGGTGGTGGGGACGGTGTGCCCGGCGCGCTCGCAGAGCGCTGCGAAGGTCGCCGCGCCGCCAGGCGCGTCCGAACTGCCCTTGTCCTTGGGCACGTCCAGGTCGACGACCAGCAGCCCAGACGGGCCGGTCGCGATGCCGACATTGAACGGCGCCCGCGACCAGGCGGCACGGATGCGCTCCGGGTCGGTGGTCGCGCGCTGCTCCCACTTCAGGTGCCTACGGACGCACTCGCCGGTGCGGGTGCAAGCGCGTTCGCCGTGCAGTGCCGGGGGCTTGCCGCCAGGACGGAGAGGGAAGACGTGCCAGCCGCGTTCGGCTGCGTCCAGTGCCGCGCGGAGCAGCGCGGTACGGGGGTCATGGGTCATGCTGAGAGACCTCCAACAGGTCTGTTGTGGATTGGTTGGGCAAGGGCGACCCCGGATCTTTGGCGAGACGGTGGGGTCGCCCTTGGCGTCAGTGCTGGTTGTTGGTCTTGGCCCACACACCGGTCGTGCGGCTGTGGACGGTGCGCTGGTCCTGGTAGACGGGGCCCTCGTAGTGGTGGTGGTGCTCCTCGGGCAGCACGTTCTTGGCGCGCTTGGCAAGCCGTGCGAGGGCGAGCACGAGGGCGGTGGGCGCGCCGAACACGAGGCCGCACACGACCGGGTCGGCGAACTGGGACACGTACATGAGCACGGCCGCCGTGCCACCGACCATGGCGGTGGTGGCGCCGCCCGCGAGCATGAGCACGCTCGCGTCGGTGGCGCCCTGGCTCATCGGCGGCCGTCCGGGCTGAGCCACGGCCGGGGTGGGGCCGTGCGCGGGCACCGGGGTGTCGTCGCGGTAGGCGGTGGGCCGGTAGGCGTCGGCGATGATCCGCCGGGCCTCTGCGGCGGCCTCATCGTCGGTCATCCGGGCGTCCGGGCGGAGGGTGTCGGGGGTGGTCTCGGGGTACATGCGGAATCCCTTCCGAACATGGCTCAGGGAGGCGGAGACACCCCCTGCCGGGAGTGCTCTGGAGGGGTTTTCGGGGGTCTGACCTGCACGCCTCCCTGCCTCCCTGAACGATCATTCGTGCAGGTCAGGTACAGGGAAGCGGGTCAGGGAGGGGGTCAGGGAGTTCTCCCCGCCTCCCCGCCCGGGACGGGGTCGCCTCCCCGTCACTCGGATGCGGAAGCGGAACCATCGCCGTCGCGGTTGGCGAGCGCGCGAGCGAGCCGGTCGCGGCTGACGACCATGACGCCCTCGGACTTGTGCGGCTCCGCGCCAGCGTCGTCCAGGACGCGCTTGAGGTCGAGGAACGACCACTTCCCGTAAGCGGCCTCGTTCAGGCTCGCGAGCCGCTGGAGGACGTCCTTCGTCCGCACCCGCGCAGCCGTGCCGACCACCGACGCGATGTCCGCGAGCGGGTCCCGCTCCTCACCCCGCTCGATGACGTGCAGCGTCGTGACGCCGTCACGCAGTGCCTTGGCCCGGTCGGCGATGACCTTGGCGTCGTCGGTGCTGATGTAGTGCGTGCGGACCGTGACGGAGGACTGGCCCTTGGGGATGGCGATGCCGTCGGAGGCGACGACCAGGGTTCCCTTGTCCAGACCGGGCCGCAGCAGGTTGGGGGCCGCGCCGCCGTCGACGGCCTTGTCCCCCAGCGCCATCCGGGCCTGCGACTCGGTCCCGAGGGCGAGCGAGGCACGCGTGTGGGCGCCCTCACGCACGAGCTTGGGAAGGTTCTGGTCGGTCGGGTCCTGCGTGCCCTGCCACAGCAGCACGTTCACGGCCCGCCCCTGGTTGTGGATCTTCCGTGCGGCCATGAAGTACCGGGACGTCGAGGACGAACCGCCATAGGGGCGCTTGTCCTCGCCCTTGACCGGGCACATGAACGCGACCTGCGCCTCATCCACGATCACGACCAGCAACGGGAACTCCGTGCCAGGCGGCGCCTGAAGACGCCGGTTCATCTCCTCCACGGCGTCCTCCGCCATCTCCGTGACCTGGATGACGTGGTCGTCGGTCGGACCCTGGATCAGCCGGGAGGCGATCCCGTCGAACATGGCCCAGTCGCCCACGCCCTTCAGGTCACCCATCCAGAACTCCACCGTGCGGTCCAGCGCCAGCCACAGGGCGAGCGAGCGCAGGGCGGCGGTCTTGCCCTGGTTGGACAGGCCGGTGATGAGCAGGTGGCGCTGATACACACTCAGCGCTGCCGCGTCCCCGCGCAGGTCCTGACCCCACGGGGCCTTGCCGGTCTTGTAGTTCGCGGTCATCGTCTCGTCGGTGACCAGCGGCGACGGCCCGATCGGCTCATCCAGCGCGCCCGAGTCGGCGATCCACAGGCGGACGGTGCGGGCCGCCTCGGGGATCGTGATGAACACCTCGTGCTCATGCCGGGTCAGGTTCTCCGCGAGCTTACGGCGCCGCTTCTGCACCTCGTTCGTCGACACCCCCGAGGGCAGGGTGACGTCGACTTCCACGCCGCATCCGGCGATGCGGATCGGGCCCAGCATGGACGCGCCCGCGTCGCCCATCTCCTTGATGGCGCCCTTCAGCGGAGCAATGCCCAGGTCACGCAGGGCCTTGACCACGATCGACGGGGTGATCGGCTCACCCTCACTCGATCGGGCACTGTCCGGCAGGGCCCACTGGGGTGCGGCCTGTTGCTTGCTGCCGACGGCCCACAGGGCGAGCAGCGCGAGGAACGGGCCGATCGTTATCGCAGGTCCCCACACGATCTGCACGATCCGGATCAGGGTGGCGATGAACTCGATCGTGGCCGCGAGCGGCGTGACGACGTCGGTGACGTCCTTGTTGGCGATGGCCATCACGACCCCGAGCGCGACCAGGGCGCCAACGCCCATGCCGGTGCCGACCGCGACGCCCTTGGCCGCGTCCACCGGGGAGTGGAGGAGGTCCATGCGGCGGCGGTGGCGGGCGTCGCGGAAGCGCTGCAACCGCTCTTCCCACTCCTGCGCCACCTCAAAGTTCCCCGCCGCTTCGGCGGCGCGGAGCATGCGTTCGTAGCGGGCCCCGGTACGGCCGTCCCAGGTGCGGCGGGCCACGATCCGGCCCCCATTCAGCGTGTAGAGACCGTGACGGGCCACCGCACGAACCGTCGTCTTGGTCGTCTCGTGCGTGACCGCGTGCTTCACGGCGCGGCCGGAGCGCACCCACAACGGCACGATGGGCGCCGGCGGAGCCTCGGGGACGACGGTGAGCACGGTCGGCGCGTCAGCGCCGGTCGGAGGGTCGGTGTTCTTGTGCAGGTGAACGACGTTGCCGCTCATGATGGGAAGACTCCTGACTGCCCCGAGAGGGGCGGAAGTTTGAGGGGGTGCCTGCCCCTGCCCGGCAGCAGCGCGGGCGGGGGGCGGGCGGGCATCAGCGGTGGTGGCTGGCCTTGTGGGTGCGCAGTGCGGCCTTACACGCGGGGCATGAGCGGCTCGGGCCGTCACCGACGACCGGTGCGGGGATCACTTGGCCACAGATGGCCCGGCTGACGCCGAACACCAGTGGTCCGCAGTCCGGGCAGTGAAAGTGGGAGTCAAGGACGGGCTTGGCCGTGCCTCCGGTACGGAACACGGTCACCACCACCCCGACTTCTTCTTGGGAACGATGTACGGGCAGCCGTTGATCATGTGGTCGACGCACTGCGGGCAGTCCTCACGGGGCCGCAGGTTGCGGTGCACGCGCCGGTCGTGCGCGTGCTGCCAGCACTGCGGGCACTCGCCAGGAGGCGTGTCCTTGACGGTCACGCTCACCACCACCCGGAGGACTTCTTGGCGGCCTTGGCCTTGGCGTTCTCGGTCACGATCCGGGCCCGCTCGACCTGCAACGCGGTGATCTCGGCCGTCAGCCGGGTCTCAGCAGAGGTCCAGGCGGTGTCGATGCGCTGGTCGGCGTGGCCGGTGCTGCGACCCCGCGCGCTCCGGTAGGTGCCGCTGGCCGCTGCGGTGAGGACAGCGCGGCGTTCGCGGCCATCCAGCGGCCACATCTCCCGGTTGCGGACCGCTTCGAGCTTGCGGGTCGTCTCCCGAATCGCCCTGTCCAGGCGACGGGTGTCGGGCTTGCCCATACTCAGGAACTCCTCAAAGGCTCGGAGAGGTCGGGGAACGCGCAAGGGGCGCAGGTACCGAGCGACGGGGGGATGACGTAGCCCGCATCGCGTCGGCACTCGGGGCAGGTGCGGCGGGCGGCGTTGGCCTTGGCCAGAGCCGCCCACTTGCCGGGGGTCATCGGCCGCACGGGCTTGGCCGCGTCGACGCGGTACAGGTAGGCGACCAACGGGCCCCGGCGGCGGCGTGGCCGCTCTAACTGAGCGGCCACGCCCTGACCACCGGGCCGCAAGCCGCGCGCCCGCAACTGTCGGCGGGTGGCGTAGCCGTCCGGTGCGAGGTGCCACCGGAAGACCGGCAGCGCGGCCATCACGCGGTGGCGGCGGCGCGCTCAGCCAAGAGCGTGTCGCGCAGCGTCCGGGCGTTGGTCGGGGAGGTGTGGACCGTGCGGCGGATCCCCTCAGCGGTGATCTGCGCATCGGCCCAATCGGCGGTCGCGGCCCGTGCCTCGTCGAGCAGTTGAGCCGGTGTCCGCTTCGGTCGGGTCGACCGCGCCGCCTCGGGAACCCGACCAGTCGCCCTGCGGGGTCGGGTCGACTCAGCCGGAACCGTCCGCCGCTCGATCGAGGCGACCGGCACCCGATCGATCGCGGGTGCCAGTTTGGGTGTCTGGGTCGACTTGATGAAGTCGACCGCCACCGGATCGGCCATCCGCACCATCGGTGCGACGACGGGCGGCGGGGTCGATTCCACGAGGTCAGCCGTAGACCGAATCATCTCGGTCTCGGTGGATTCCTCCGCATTCGCGGTGTCGGCCGGAATCGGGGCGGGGCGGTGGTGCAGCACCTTGGCGACCAGATCCGATCCGAAGTAGATCGAGCCGACCGGAAGCGACGTGGCCAACAGCACAAGCGCCCAGTTCGCCGGATCCCAGTCCGCGAGCCGTCCCCAGTCGACCGTGCTGCCGTGCAGCTTCGGCACGAGACCGTGGACGTAGTTGAGGACCAGGGAAGCGATCGTGTAGGTGCCCAGCACCTTCAACGCGAACTTCCGATCCTGGTCGACCAGCACGAGGGTGGCGACCAGCGCCAGGGCCATCAGGCCGTCGACCACGAACGGGTAGAGGGTGGCGGCGGTGTTGTCCGCGCCGATGGCGTTCGCGATGTCCCGCAGCGCGTTCCACGAGACCCGGAACGCCATGCCGACCACGCCGACCAGCGCGGTCACGAGCAGGATGCGGCCGGTGCGGTTCATGCCGCGCCCCCGTCCGCGTCGTAGTGGCGGTAGGTGGTCGGCGGCTTCGTCGCGAGCCGCTTCCGCAGGTAATCGGTGTGCCAGCCCAGCCCCCAATCGGCGGCCGGAGGCTCACCCAGCGCCCCGGTCAGGGCAACGACCGCGTCAAGCACACGGTCTTCCAGCAGGAGCTGGAACGCTTCACGGTCAGCGAAGGTGGCCGGTGCGGGGATGTTGATGGCGTCCAGGACGGCCGCCAGGAACTCCCGGGTGTCGTCCTTCACGCCGCACCCCCGGGCAGGGTCGCCCCGGCGGCGCGGTTGGCCAGCTCCCGGCGGGCCGCGAGGACCCGGCGGCGGGCCCGGCGGATCCGGCGAGCGTCCAGCTCGCCCGGCGTGCGGTCCAGGGTGACGATCTGCGCGTCCAGCAGGTCAACCTCCGCCAGGATGACCGGGAGCTCCCGCTCGATCGCGTCCAACTCCGCGTCCGTCGGCTCCATCCACGGCTCGAACGCGGTAACAAGGTCCTGAACAGTGACGATGGGACTCATAGGGTCGTAACTCCTCTGCTCTGGAACGGCCCGAACAGCGGCTCCCGGGGTGCCACCCGGGAGCCGCCTGCCGTCTAGGGGGTAGAGGCCTCTCGCGAGGACGAGCGGCCACGGCCGCCCGGCACCGAGCGCCACCCAAGGCGGCGGTGCCGGGGACCGTGAGCACTGGTGCTCAGCACAAGGTCATGAGGCGCGCAGTCCGTGACCGCGCGGTTCGTCTTTTCGGGTTGGGCAGACGGAGCCCGCGATCTTTGCCCTTGTCTCGCCGCACGTAACGGCTCCACCCGCCCCGCAAGGACGGCATAGGGAGAAGGTTCTTGCTGCTCTCGTGTGCGGCAGGGCCTACGGCTTGTCGCTGTTGCCTGCGTACTTCTGACGGCCGCTCTTCCCGTGTGCAGGCTGCGGTACGTCCTCTGTTCAGTTCTCAACCAACGAACGCTCCTTCGTACTCACCCCCAGTCGGGGGCTTTCCTCCGGGCGTACGACCTGTACGGCAATGCCATACGTGACACCTCATCCGACTTGTCTGGAGGAGTGCGCCGTGGCAAAAGATTGCACGAGTCGGGCTTGGAGAGTCAAGCCCCCTGGTCTAACTTGTACGGAGGAGTTGGAGCAGAGGGGATGTCTTGGCAGTGCGACGCGGCATGACGAAGGCGCAGGAAATCGCCTATGACCTGCGCGAACAGATCCTTTCCGGGGCGCTGAGGGGGGGCGAAGCACTGCCCAGCGAATCGAAGATGATGAGCCAGTACGGCTACAGCCGAGAGACGATCCGCTCCGGCGTTCGCGTCTTGATTGAGGAAGGCCTGGTCGTCACAGGGCAAGGTCAGGGCAAGTACGTCCGCGAGGACTACCCGCCCGTCGTGTGGAACTGGACGACACTCGAAAGCCGGAGCCGCCATGCCAACGCGGTCGAAGGGCGAACGGCCGGCGACCAGTGGGCAAGCGTGATCTCGGAGAACGGGAACGCCCCCCGCCAGGACATTTCCGTGTCGATCGTTGAACCCCCACCGCACGTGCGCGAGCGGCTCGAACTCCCCGCCAACGGCTTGGCCGTCGCCCGTAAGCGCGTCCGGTTCATAGACAACCGGCCCTACGCACTGGCCGACTCGTACTTCCCCCAGGAACTCGTCAACGGCACGCCCTTGATGGAGCCCCGAGACGTCTCCGCACCTGGGGGCATCTTGGCCTCCGTGGGCCTCGTGCAAGCGAAGTACGTAGACGAAATCTCAGTACGCATGCCGACTCGCCAGGAGGCTGAGCTTCTTGCCCTACCTGCGGCAACACCGGTCGCTGAGCACACCCGAACGGGTTACGACGCGGACGGCCGTCCCCTCCGCTGCATGGTCACTATCCTCCCCGGAGACAGGCACAAGATCCTCTATGAAGTCAGCACGGACTGAGTACCTACGCCCCGCAGCAGCCGAGGATGTGCCCGCCCTCTTGGCTCTGCGAACAGAAGCGGAGCGGTGGCTACGCACCAAAGGCACCGACCAGTGGAGCGACGCGGAAACCGGCGAAAGGGCCATCGCGAAATGGCGCGCCAGCATAGATGAGGGACGCGCATGGGTTGTGACTGACGAGCGTGACGAAGTACTCGCCACTGTCAGCCGTGGTCCGGTCGACCGGGACTTCTGGACGGACGCCGATCACCCTGAGACCGCGCTGTATCTGTACAAGCTGATCGTTGCGCGCAAAGCGGCGGGCCGACAACTCGGCATACGGGTCGTCGACTGGATGTCCCGCCTTGCAGCCTTGGAGGGGCGAACCTGGGTGCGCATTGACACCTGGCGCACGAACTTGGGATTGCACGCCTACTACGAGCGCTTGGGCTTCAGGCACGTCCGCACCGAGGAGCCGCCGCACAGACGTTCGGGATGGCTCGCTCAGCGGCCAGCAGGCGAGCTTGCCCTACCTCGCGACCTCTTGTTCGCCTCCCCTCGCGGGGGCCGTCACGAGGTCGTGACAACGGGTCTCGAAGTGCCGCTTCAGAGGGGGTAAAACGCTGGTCAGGAGGGGGTGACTCCGTCTCAGTTTCCGTCTCATTCATGTCTGTCCCGCGCCGTCCACACCGGTTCACGCGCTGAGCGTGAGTACACGAATGAACGAGGCTGAACAGCTCTGGATCACGCTCTGACCAGCACGAACAGACCTCGAAAGCGAGTGTGGCGCAAGTCACCGAGGGTTCAAATCCCTCCGCTACCGCTCGAGAAGGGCCCCGTCGCGAGACGGGGCCCTTCGTGCGTTCCCGGGAGCCGCCCGGGCGGACCGACGGGGACGGATCCACAGGTACGCGCCGCGACCCGGGGGAATGGCACGGCGCGCACCCCGCAGTGGGATCCGTCCCCGGCCCCTCGGATTCCTGCCGGATCCGCCGGGGCCTGTTTCCATCCTGCGCCTCGGGGCAGAGTGCGCGGGGGCGGCAAAAGGCCTCGACCTGCGGGCCGTTGGTCCCTAAAAAAGGTGTGAAGGTTACACTCGCGCCCGGCAACAGGGGTCCCGAGGGGCACAGCAGTCACAGGGGAGGCCGCGGTGGCGGTGAACGCCAAGAAGATCGCCGTATTCGTGCTCGTGGTCTTCGCGCTGTACGTGATCATCACTGACCCGGCCAAAGCCGCGGACTACGTCCAGATAGGGTTCGAGGGCATATCGAACGCCGCGAAGGCCATCGGCGACTTCATGACCTGGATCGCCGACGGGGCGAAGAACTGAGGGACGAGCCATGATCCGCCACCTGGTCCTGTTCAAGCTCGACGAGGGCGTCGAGCGCGACGACCCGCGCGTCGCGGCGGGCGACGCGGCCTTCCGTGCCCTGGGCGGGCAGATCGAGGAGCTGCGCTTCTGGGAGTGCGGCTGGAACGTCAGCGACCGCCCCATCGCCTATGACTACGCGATCAACTCGGCGGTCGAGGACACGGACGCCCTGCGGCGCTACATCGAGCATCCGGCGCACCAGGCGGGCGTCGCGCTGTGGCGGGAGTTCGCCACGTGGGTGATCGCCGACTACGAGTTCTGAGCCCCGCGCCTCCTCTGCCCTCCGCCACCACGGCGGGGGGCTTTCGTGTGTACGGAGCCCCAACTTGCCCTCAACACGGAGTTATGCGGTGCTTGCACACAGTGCACATGTCTTGTGATGCTATGACCGCTTTTGACGGATGATTGACCGATGAAGAGGTGGCATCGACCGTGTCGGCCAGTACTGCGCCTCTTCAGGGAGAGGCACCCGCCCCCGCCCCCGAGAAGCGGCGCGGAGCCGATACGCGAGCGCTGACCCAGGTGCTCTTCGCCGAGCTGAAGGAGCTCCAGCCGGGCACGCCGGAGCACAACCGCGTGCGAGGGGCGCTCATCGAGGCGAACCTCCCGCTCGTGCGCTACGCGGCCGCCCGATTCCGCTCCCGCAACGAGCCGATGGAGGACGTCGTCCAGGTCGGCACCATCGGGCTGATCAACGCCATCGACCGCTTCGACCCGGACCGGGGCGTGCAGTTCCCGACCTTCGCGATGCCGACCGTCGTCGGCGAGATCAAGCGGTACTTCCGGGACAACGTCCGCACGGTCCACGTACCGCGCCGGCTGCACGAGCTGTGGGTGCAGGTCAACAGCGCGACCGAGGACCTCACGACGGCGTTCGGGCGCTCCCCCTCCACCGCCGAGATCGCCGAGCGGCTGCGCATCAGCGAGGACGAGGTGCTCTCCTGCATCGAGGCCGGGCGGTCGTACCACGCGACGTCCCTGGAGGCCGCACAGGAGGGCGACGGACTGCCGGGCCTGCTGGACCGCATCGGCTACGAGGACCCGGCCCTGGACGGCGTGGAACACCGCGATCTGGTCCGGCATCTGCTCGTCCAGCTCCCCGAGCGGGAACAGCGCATCCTGCTCCTGCGCTACTACAGCAATCTGACCCAGTCGCAGATCAGCGCGGAACTCGGCGTCTCCCAGATGCACGTCTCGCGCCTGCTCGCGCGCAGCTTCCAGCGGCTGCGCTCGGCGAACCGGATCGACGCCTGACCGGGCACGGGTGGAGCCAAAACCGCATAAAGGATCGAACCATCACCGGGGCGAGCGATTCGCCCACCAGGGGCGTTGCCGACAGTTGTGCTCCCGGACGCCGTCAGACCCCCTCCTTCCAGGGCTGATTCGGGACTCACATGTCGACATGTCACTACAGCGTGTTGCCGACATGTGACATTCTGCGGGAAGCGCGTTTGCCGTGGCTCCGGCTCCGGTATTCAGGTGAGGGCTGCGTTCCCCGACGGAGCGCCGCCGCGACCGTCCCGCGACCCAAAGGGGGTGGCATGTCCGCAGACCAGGGCAGCTCGAAGGTGCTCACGCCCACGAAGAGCGAGGCAGCACCCAAGGAGCTCGACGCTCTCGACGTGCTTGCCGACGACACGGCCCTCGAGGCCGCGCAGTCCCCAGCCGTCCCGGCTGCCGATGTCCCGGCCCTGCCGAGCTCCGGTGACATCGACACCCGCACCCTGTCCCGCTCCCTGTTCCTGCGGCTCGCCGCACTCGGCGAGGACAGCCCCGAACGCGCGTACGTCCGGGACACCCTGATCGAACTCAACCTCCCCCTCGTGCGCTACGCGGCGGCCCGCTTCCGCTCCCGCAACGAGCCGATGGAGGACATCGTCCAGGTCGGCACGATCGGCCTGATCAAGGCGATCGACCGCTTCGACTGCGAACGGGGCGTGGAGTTCCCGACGTTCGCGATGCCGACGGTCGTGGGCGAGATCAAGCGCTTCTTCCGCGACACCTCCTGGTCGGTCCGCGTCCCGCGCCGCCTGCAGGAGCTGCGCCTGGCCCTGACGAAGGCCAGCGACGAACTCTCCCAGAAGCTGGACCGCTCTCCGACGGTCGCCGAACTGGCCGCCGTCCTGGGCGTCTCCGAGGAGGACGTCGTCGACGGCCTGGCGGTCGGCAACGCCTACACCGCCTCCTCGCTGGACTCACCGGCCCCCGAGGACGACGGCGGCGAGGGCTCCCTCGCGGACCGCCTCGGCTACGAGGACACGGCCCTGGAGGGCGTGGAGTACCGCGAGTCCCTCAAGCCGCTGCTGGCCAAACTCCCGCCCCGCGAGCGCCGGATCATCATGCTCCGCTTCTTCGCGAACATGACCCAGTCGCAGATCGGCGAGGAGGTCGGCATCTCCCAGATGCACGTCTCCCGCCTCCTGACGCGCACGCTGGCCCAGCTGCGGGAGGGCCTGATCTCCGACTGACGCCGAGGGGTTCCTTCCTGACTGGGCGTCAGCCGCACGAGCCCGATGCCTCGCACTGCGACGGAAACCCCCCGGACGCCCTCGACCGGTGGCCGCCGAGGCGCCGTTACGGCAGCGTCGGCGGCCGTCGTCTGCCCGGGCACCCTGCTGGCCGCGTGCGGCTCGAGCGCCGACGAGGGCTATGTGGCGGTCGGCCCGGCGGGCGGCGCGCCGTCACATGCGACGACGACACCGAGGGGCTCGGTCACGCTGGTCCCACTGGACGACCGGTCGACCACTGGCCGCGTGCGGCTCGAGCGCCGACGAGGGCTATGTGGCGGTCGGCCCGACGGGCGGCGCGCCGTCACATGCGACGACGACACCGAGGGGCTCGGTCACGCTGGTCCCACTGGACGACCGGTCGACCGCGGCGGGCGGCCGGCCGTCGGCCGCGGCAGACGGCAACGCCCCTGCCGTGCCCGACACTTCGGCCGATGCCTCTCAACAACCCCTGGGCGCAGGCGAATCCGCCCCGGAAGCACCGACGACCCCGAAACCGGCCCCGGAACACAGCCGTACGACCACTCCGCCGGCCGCTCCACGCCCCGCACCCACCGAGCCCGCCACCCCGGCCGCGCTCACCTGGGGCGGACCCGAGCGCGAGGCCACGGACCAGCGCTGGTGCGAGAAGGTGACCGTCACGTTCCGCAACTCCGGCGGTACGGCGATCCGTTCGGGCGTGGTGACCTTCGGGACGCACGTCATCGACCTGCTGGGCTCGACTGGTCGACGATCGAGACGGCGGAGGACCTGCCGGTCCCGATCGACGCAGGCGCGACGAAGAAGCACACCTGGACGGTCTGCGTGGACTCCTGGCGCGTGCCCCTGGGTATGCACATCGAGACCCAGGACGTGAAGGTGACCTGGAAGTAGCGGTCGCCTGCCGAAGCGCCAGCGACGCCTCTTACTTCAGCGCGAGCCAGGCCACGGCCGCCACGACCGCCACCACGACGATCACGCCGACGATGAGGCCGATGCGCGGTCCGGCCGGGGCGGACGTCTGCTGCCGGCCCTGAGGGGCCTCGTCGACGAACGCGCGGAACATCTGGGTGCTGCCTGCGGGGTCGTGGTTGCCCTGGGGGCCCTGGGTGTTAGCCATGGGCCGAGACATTAGCGAAAGGGGGCCGGGCCGCCCAAGTGGGGGGCCGCCGGAGATGGCGTACGGATGGCGTACGGATCCTGTGTTCGCCCCTGCACCACTCCTCACCCGGCACATCGCCTCCCACCTGCGTGTTTACGTTCGCAATACTTGCCTTTGCCAAGTTTTTGTTCCGTCGGGGCCCGATTTATTTGCCTGCAGCAACCAAACGCCATTACAGTTGCCCTAAGCAACGAATTCAGGAGGTGTCATGGCGGAGCAGACGCAGTTCGAGGAGCTGGCGCGTCAGCTCAGCGCCTTCGGAGCGGTGAAGCGAGATCTGGGACGGATCGTTCCGCCCGACTGCCCGGCCGGCGCCGCGGCCGTGCTGACGCTGCTCGGCCGGCACGGCGACATGCGCATGAGCAAGCTCGCGGAGCTGCTCGCGGTCGACATGTCCGTGACGAGCCGGCATGTGGCGCACCTCGCCGAGCGGGGCTGGCTCGAGCGGTCCCCCGACCCGGCGGACAAGCGCTCGCGCATCCTGCACCTCACACCCGCGGGCCAGGCGATGCTCGTCGAGCTCTACCACCGCAGCACCGATCTGCTGGCGGAGCGGCTGAGCGACTGGTCCGACGACGAGGTCACACAGCTGACCCAGCTCATGTCCCGGCTGCGGGAGAGCTTCGGCGACTGCCGCACCCCGCAGAGCCGGCTCCCGGCCCCCGCAGCCACACCCGCGCTCGAAGCGACGACCACCCGTACACCCGCATAAGCACACCCGTACACCCGCAAAAGCAACAGACGAAAAGGAAGCCCATGGCAACGACCACACCAGCCGGTGTGCGGGCTCACGCCAAGCCTGGGGGAGGCTCCCCGGGGAGCGCCCCGATGTCCCACCGGCAGATCATGGAGGCCCTCTCCGGGCTGCTGCTCGGCATGTTCGTGGCGATCCTGTCGTCCACGATCGTCTCCAACGCACTGCCGAAGATCATCGGTGACCTCGGCGGCGGCCAGTCCGCCTACACCTGGGTGGTCACGGCCTCCCTGCTGTCGATGACCGCGACC
>NZ_BMQA01000029.1 GCF_014647875.1 Streptomyces brasiliensis
GCGTGGCGGATTTCACCGCACGCTCGCCGGGGCTGACCGAGCAGCAGAAGACGGACATCGGGCGCTGGTACGTCGCGGAGCAGAAACATGTCGCCCGCCTGGTGACCGAGCACATCGCCGACAGCATCCGCGCGGCGGAGGAGCAGCACCGTATCGGCTTCAGGCGATGGCTGCGAGGAACACTGATCGCGATGGTCCTGATCACCGTTGCCATGGGAGTGTGCGTGACCGTGATCCTCGGAACACTGGGCTGAACCGGCGCGGCCGTGTCGTCAGGAACGCTTGGCGCAGGCCTCGGTCGGTGTTCGCCCATGTCACATATGGGCCGCCCATCGGTCTCAGCTACGAGAGGCGTGAAGCGTTCCCTACGGCGAGGAGGCTTCCGTTGGCCGGCGTGGCAGGGCGATCTGCTGGGGCGAAGACCCGGACCTGTTCTTTCCCGTGGGAAACAGCGGCAGCGGTCCGACGCCGATCCAGACGGACGAGGCGAAGGCCGTGTGCCGTCGGTGCCCCGTGCTGCGGCAGTGCCTGCAGTGGGCCATCGAGGCCGATTCCGTGGAAGGAATCTGGGGCGGCACCGAACCAGGTGCCGGGGTGAAGACCAGCAGCCGCTGCGCCCGATCGGGAATGAGGGTCTTCCACCGTGGGCAGCGGGCACCAGCCGGTCATGAGGGTCGACGTCGCCGTTCAGGGTGGCTGCGGGCGGCGTCGAGGTCGCCGAGGGCGATGGGGGCCTCGGCGGTGCGGGAGCGGCCAGGGTCTACGGGCCGATGTGGACGTAGCCGGCCCATCTGGCTGGGAATTGTGGGTAGCGGGTCCGTAGTTCGACCGCTGTCGTGTGTAAGGCCTGTGCTGCCTGGTCCGCGTCCAGGTCGGGGGGCAGGTTGTCGTAGAACAGGCGTGCTGTTTCCGTGGCCGTGCCGTCGGTGACGCGCCACAGGGTGCCGATGACGTGGCGGAAGCCCGCCGTGTGGAAGGCGGAGCCCAGGTGGATCACCTCGTCGGCCAGAGCGGAGCCGGCCAAGCGCCAGTGATACGGCGAAGGCCACGTGGATGACAGACCGCATGCCCTGGCCCCGGCTCCCCCCTGGGCCACCCATCAACTGCAATCTGTGCACTGGTCGGGTTGTAGTTGACGCGGCTCTCTCCGGGGACGTGCCGGGATTGAAGCGTCACTGGTGAAGTTACCTGTACCAACGCGACCGTCGGGATGCCCTCATGCAGTGAACTGTGTCCCGTCCTGAACACCTGGAGCCCGTTGCTGGGCGCGAGCCGGCCTCGTCTTGTCAACAAGACTCTCAGGCCCGGGCATACTCGAAGGCTCGGCTCGCGCCCTTAAGGCCAACTCGTGCCGACCTTCGCTTCCCATTAGGCCTACTCGTCCCGCGCCAACCGCGCCTACCTGCGCAAGCGCCACATCAAGGCGGTCATCCCGGAGAAGAAGGGCCAGGCCGTCAACCGCAAGAAGAAGGGCAGCCGGGGCGGCCGCCCGAGAAGAAACGGCCTGAGCGCCCGTCAGGGGGCATCTGCCGCAGCCCGCCCGTCGGCAGGTGCCCTCCGCGGGTCCGCGTACATCCACGAAGCCGGGAACGTCGGCCCGATTCCAGCGAGCCAGGAACTTTCCTGCGCTCCGGGCGGCGCTGTCACCACTCGTCGTGGTCGCCGATCACCCGGAAGCTGCCCACGACGCCATCGTCACCGAACACGCCCCCGTGGACGGTACGGGTCACCACGCCATTGGTGTCGCCGTGGGGACCCACGGTGGCGACCGGAGCGCCGTTGTCACAGGTGAAGCCGCGGTAGACCTCGACAGTCTTCCGGCTGTCATTGAAAATACTGAAGCTGCTGGAGCCCAGTCCGCTGGCTGCAGTGATGCAGCCATCAGCGGTGGCGGAGTACTCACGCTCGTTGAAGTAGATCCTCCCCGCGTCCTCGTGGCCTTGGCCTCGTCCGCCACCCTCACGGTCGCGACCCTCGGTCTTCTCTCCGCTTGCGCTGCCGCTGCCCGCGGGAGCCGCGGCAGGGGCGGCTCGTTGGACGGGCGGGGCTGCCCGGTGGGCAGGCGGGGCTGCTTGGTGGGCAGGCGGGGCTGCCTTGTGGGCAGGCCGAGCTGCCTGGTGGACAGTCGGGGACGCCGGGGCGGCTCCGGCGGTCGAGGTGTAGGCGATAGCGGTGGCTGCAAGGACCGCCGCGCCTACTCCGGCAGCGGCAACAGCAAAGGTGCGTGTGGGCATGTCACATCTCTCCCTCTCGAGGCGTCGGCAGGGAAACCGACCTGCGATGAACGTAACGACAGCCCGCATAGCCGTCATTTCGGACATGTTCAAGGTGTGACACGGCGAGTCCAGCCGGGTGAAAACGCGGCACTCATCGCATATCGATGAAACATCTGCACCTCGCGCGACGCGTACTCCCAGGGCATGTGCCGAGCTCCGCAGCCCCGATGAAGATCTGAACTGATACGCCCCTAGGGTCTGTTGCGAAAGTGGATCTCGGTCGTGGATGATCACGTCCTGGGGGGGGTGATCTGACGAACGGCCAGTGGGCCAGGCTGGAGCGGCTGTTACCGAAGGGCATCAAGCCGGGCCGTCCGCCGGTGTGGATGCGGCGGCAGCTGATAGAGGGCATACGGTGGCGGACCCGGACCGGTGCCCCCTGGTGTGATGTGCCCGAGCGGTACGGCCCGTGGGACCGGGTCTACGACCTCTTCCGCCGTTGGCAGCGGGACGGCTCCGGGGCGCGGATCGTCACCCACTTCCAGGCCGAGGCGGGCGCGAAGGGCCTGATCACCTGAGACGTGAGCGTCGACTCAACCGTTTGCCGGGCCCACCGGCCCGCGGCCGGTGCGGCGAAAAGGGGGACCTCCCAAATGAGCTGCCCGGCGGCGTCGCTGTTGAGCCGGCCGGCCACGGGCTCGGACGCTCCCGAGGCGGACTGACCACCAAGATCCACCTCGCCGTCGAGCAGGGCAGAAACCTCTGTCGGTGCTGATCACGGCCAGCCAACGGGGCGATTCCCCGCAGTTCGAGGCGGTCCTGGAGGTGATCCGGGGGCCCGGCTAGGACGCGGGCGCCCCCGCAGGCGCCCGGACCGGGTCCGGGCCGACAAGGCGCACGGCTCCCGCCGCAACCGGGCCTACCTGCGCAGACGCGGGATCAAGGCGACCATTCCGGTTCCCGCGGACCGAGTCCGCAACCGACAGAAACGCGGCTCCCGGGGCGGTCGGCCGCCGAAATTCGGCAAGACCGACTACCGCGAGCGTCACGCGGTCGAATGCGGGATCAACCGCCTGCTGGAGCTGCTCTTCGCTCTCGACCATCGCCCCCGCCCCTACAACAAGTACCTGGAGTGGGAACTCGCCCGACACCCACTGCCGGGCTGGGACACCGACGTGCAGCTCCGTGCCGTGGACCGCATCTCGGCAACAGGCGACGTATCCCTGCAGCGGCACCTTTTCGCCCTCGTCGAGGCGGCGGCCCGACAGGCCGGGTACGGCGAGGTGCTGGACGCATGGAGCGAGGACCTTGACCTTATGCGACCGCAGTAGGGGGCAGAAAGACTTCCCTCCGGCCGTGGTCTACGGCCGTAGGCGGTGCTCTGACCTTCCCAACAGGCCCTGTGCCAGCCCCAGGCCCTGTCAGGTCGCTGTAGCGGACGACGAGTCACGGGCCCGGACCGTGGTGGTACACCACGCCGCTGCGAAGGCCGCCGCTGGTGGCGAAGAGCTGGGGAACGGTGACGAGCTTGTATCCGCGAGCCCTGAGCACGTCGATCAGACGGGGCACGGCCGGTGGGGTCGTCGCGTAGCGGTCGTGCAGATCGACGATTGCGCCCGGCCGCACCCGGGCGAGGACTGCCCGGTCGATGAAGGCCGGGTCGTGGTGCTTCCAGTCCCGGGGGTTGACGTTCCACATCACCACCGCCATCCCCGCGGTGCCCGCCGCCTTCCGCACACGGGCGTTCCACGCCCCGAAGGGCGGCCGGAAGAGCACCGGCCTGTGGCCCGTGACCGAGGCGATCTGCTGCGCCGCGGCCTCGATCTGGTGGTGGACCCGGGGCAGGGTCAGGAGGGTGAGGTGGGGATGGGTGACTGTGTGGTCGCCGATCGCGTCGCCGTCCCGGTACTCCCTCAGCACGTCCGCCCGGTGCTGGAGCGCGTGTGGTCCGATCAGGAAGAACGTCGCGAGGGCGTGGCTGTGTTCCAGGGTGGTGAGGAGGGCGGCCGTGTACCGGGTCGGGCCGTCGTCGAAGGTGAGGGCCACACATTTGACGGCCCGGCAGTCGACGGTGTGGGGGTGCACAGGGCGCGTGAAGGGTGGGTGCTGCGCTGCGGCTGCTGCCGTCGTCGTACCGAGTGCGGATACGGCGACCGACAGGACGGTGGCGCAAAGAGCCGCCGCCGTACGGTGCCGACTCGGCCTGGCAGTCATCGTGATACCTCGCCGTCGCGGCCGCGCCTTCCAGCGACCTGGCCAATTCCAGTCTGGTCGGTCGTCCGGACCCGCGCGCGCCGGCAAACAACGGGAGAGGTAAGAGGAGCGCAAGCTGCAGCGCAGACCCGGCGGCACCACGGTCCACAGCCTGACGATATTCAAGTATTCCTCTTACCTCGCCCTCGCGGTCCGTCGGGTGCCACCGACGGGAGGTGAGGCTTCTGGTCGCCCCAAATGCCGGCAAGCAAAGTTGCAGCGCCCAATGCTGCGACGGACCGCGAGACCCGGCTCTGCCGGTTTGCACAGGTCGCCCGCCGTCGTCCTCGCCCTTCCCTCGGTCGGGGCGGCGGCCAGGTGCGGGCCGACCTGCGCGGCCGGATGCTCCGCCGCCAGCCGTCCCGCCCCGGCCGACGGCGGCGTCCGCTCGATGCTCCACTGCTCCTGACTCGCGTCACATGAGGCAGTAGGACCGCGGGACACCGAACCGACTACAGCCCGCCCCGGCGGAGCCCACCAGTCCCACGGCCGAGGTGGTCAGGTCGGGTTGTTGGCGTGGGTGGCCGGATCAGACTGAGTGGTCGGTGGAAGGGCGGTGTGCTGCATCGCGCCTGTCAGGGGTGCCTGCCGCACAGCCCGGTTGGCCGTGGTGAGGAAGGCCAAGGCGAGTAGCCATGCCCCGCAGAGCCAGACCAGAGGCTTGGCGCCAAGTGCAGTGATCAGCACACCGCCTGAGAGCGTGCCGACCGACAAAGCTCCCGTGGTGAGCGTCGAGACCGCACTCGTCGTGCGGCCCCGCAACTCGTCGGGGGTAATGGCCAGCTGGTGAGTAGTCATGGCCACCATGTACACCGGAGCCACCAGCGACTCGGCGGCCGCGACCGCGGCCAGCAGTATCGGATTGGGGGCGAGCGCGTACAGCGGGAACATCAGTGCCTCCAACCACAGCATCACCACGGCGATCCGTCCGAGCGGGAAGCGGCGTGTGGCCCTTTCCGAGACCAGCGCCCCCGCCAATGCGCCGACCGCCGCACCGCTGAAGATGACGCCGATCCACAGCGAGGAGGCACCAAGCTGCCGGGCGAGGGTGATGATCAGCAGGTAACCCGCGCCGTAGCGCACCTTGTCAGCGGCCGATACCAGGGTGAGAAAGCGGATGACCGGCTGGTGCCGGAGCCAGCCGAGCCCGTCGCGGATCTCGGTGGCGAGCCCGGCTTTCGTCCGCTGGGCGTGCCCGTCCCCCTGAAACCGGGCGCGCATGAGGCGCAGTGAGGCAGCGGACAGTGCGAAGGAGACGGCGTTGACGGCGAAGGGCACGGTCCGACCGAGGGCGTAGAGTGCCCCGGCGAGCGAGGCGCCGAAGACGCCCACCGCGTTGCCGGCGGACTGCGAGTAGCCGAGTGCGGCGGACAGTTGCCGCGGACCGACCACGTTGGGCAGCGCGGCGGTGTTCGCCACCTGGAAGAGAGTGGTCAGGATTCCGGAGAGGACGGCCGTCGCGTACAGCTGGGGCATCGTGAGCCTGTCCAGCCACAGCTCGACGGTGACGCCGGCCGTGAGAGCGGCCCGGCCGAGCTCGCACCAGATCATGGTGCGCTTGCGATCCCATCGGTCGACGAGCGCCCCGGCGATCAGCCCGAATGCCAGGAACGAAAGGGTGCCCAAGCCGAGTACGTACCCGGCGTGGGTGGCCGACCCGGTGAGGGCCAGCACGATCAGCGGTAGGGCGATGGACTGAGCCTGATCGCCTATGGAGGAGACCAGCTGGCCGCTCAGCAACAGAGAGAAGTCCCGGTTCTGGAGCACGCCGAGACCACGAAAGGTGTCCACCGAAGTTACGCTCCGTAACAGCTCAAGGATACGAGGGTGGTGTCGAGGCCGGTATCCGAGCTAGACGTCACAGAGCAGAACGGACATGTGCGGACCGTATCCATCGCATGGCCGAACCACAATCGATTTGTCGGCGCACTCGCTGGTGGGTGCCCGACGGACGGCACGGCGAGTCAGCCACACCCGCTGCTGCTGGTCTTCAATCGGGTCGTCGTCAGGTGAGCCTGACCGTCCCGCAATTCCGCGTACTGAACGCACGTGAGGAGATGAACCTCGCCTGGAGCACGTGCTCCGCCCCGGAGGAGGACGTCGCCGCGTAGCAGTCGATCCCCGGAGTTCCGCAGCAGAGGCGCCGTCATAGTTCACGAAACCCAGGGCTGACCAGCGAGAATGTGCGATGGCATGGCGACGGACAGTGTCACTAGGCGCGGACGTTTCCGCAGGTCAGCGCGCTAGACTCGTCAAGTCCCTTGTACCGGTACCGGATTGCGGAGCCCCAGAGTACTTGATCTACTCCGCACCGATCCTTGCCGCCTTCGCCGACCCGTCGCCTCAAGATGCGGACAGAAGCGGACAATCGGTCGCTGCTTCGTCTCCTATTCCTGCTTCGGATCGCCGCTGGCGCAGTGCGCTGACCAGGGCGTTCTCCCGGCCCTAGTGACACGCCTCAGCCTTGATCGTTTAGGTCTTGCCGCAGGTCAGCGATGCTTTTCGTGCACTATTACGGCCCCGCTGCTGCGGAACCCTGGGATCCGGTTGTACCACTTTGCGGCCAACGATTTCCTTCGGGCGGCGATCAGCCGGGCGGCAGGTGACGGTGAAGGATCTGCACCTCGTGCCCTGCCGACGCGTGTGCGCTCGCATGCCGGAACACCGCGCGCCGTCTCGTCGGCCTCGTACGCGTTCAGCAGCGGGAAGCGGATCGTCAACAGACCCGCCCGCGTGTGCATCTGAGGGACAGATTTTTCTTGATCGTGAAGTACGGCTCCACCACGGCTCCCGCCGCATGCTGCGACGGGCCGTCGATGATGTCTTGCCTGCCGGTCGCGCCGTCCGGATGCCTGCCCAGCCGTAGGGGCTCCTCCCCGGTGCGGGGGTCGACGTACAGGTCCCAGATCCACTGGTGGGCGGTGCGCGCGGTGGCCAGGGATTCCAGGCGAAGGCGGATCTGGAATTGATCTCCGGTGGGGACGGCCGGCAGGCGCATCTCGCAGTGGCCGCGGCCCCGGGCCATGAGGAGGAGAACCGCCCTGTCGGTGTCCGTGCCGACCAGGGTCCACAGCAGCCTGATCTGCCCGTCGCGGAGCGAGACCTCGTCCACTTCCGCGCTGCGCGTCCGGGAGTCGCGGGTTAGCTTGACCATGTTCTGATCCCTCGCTCTCGCCCCCTGTCCTACAGGCTGTAGGGTTCAAAAATTACCCTACACGCTGTAGGGGTGAAGGGCTGTGAATGACCAGGACGTTGAACACGAAACGTGGGCACACATCCCGCAGCGGGCCGACGCCCGTCACCGACGCCTGGTGGCACCGACTGCGGGACGGCGGGACCGCAGCGGTCGCGGGAGCCTTCACCCTCGCCCAGCTCGCGCTCGTCCGGCCCGGCATGGGGCTGGGTTGGGACGAGTCGGTGTACGTCAGCCAGGTCAGCGCGCATGCCCCGGCGGCGTTCTTCAGCGCGCCACGGGCCCGCGGCGTCCCACTGCTGGTGGCACCGGTCGCTTCCTGGTCGTCGTCCACTCCGCTGCTGCGGATCTATCTGGCCCTGCTGTCCGGGTTGGCATTGTTTCTTGCCCTTCGCGCCTGGCACGGCCTGTTCTCCTCACGCGTTCTTGCCCTCGGCGGCGCGCTGTTCGCGTCGCTGTGGGTGACGCTCTTCTACGGCCCGCAGGCCATGCCCAACTTCTGGGTCGCGGTCGGTGCGCTCGCCGGTGTCGGCTGCTTCCTGCGGGCCCAGGCGGACCGGGCGCGGCGCGGTCCGGTGTGGGGGCTGGCGGCGAGCGGGGCGCTGATGGCGCTGATGCGGCCGATGGACGCGGTCTATGTGTGCCTGCCGTTGCTGGCCGCGCTGGTGGTCGTACGACGGTGGTGGCACTGGCAGTTGCTGGTCGCGCTCGCGGCGGGGCTGGTGGCCGGGGTGGGCGAGTGGGTGGTCGAGGCGTACGTCAGTCATGGCGGTCTGGTCCAGCGATTGGCCGACGGCTCCCGGATCCAGGGCGGCTTGGGCTGGAACCTGGCCGTCGATGACCAGATGCGGAGCCTTGCCGGCCGCACGCTGTGCCGTCCGTGCGGCGGCGCGATGCCGAATCCGGCGGTGTTCGCCTGGTGGTTCGCGCTCCCGGTGCTCGCGGTGCTCGCGCTGGTGATTGCGGCCCGGGCCGGGCGCACGGCCCGCACGCTGGTGCCGCTGGCCTGCGCCGCCACGGCCGCCTTTCCGTACCTTTTCATGATCGGCTACGCCGCTCCCCGCTTCCTGCTCCCGGCCTACGCGTTGCTTGCGATCCCTGTCGCGGATGCCCTCGTGTACCTGGTCACCGCGGCGCCCCGCGCCTGGCGTGCGGCGGCCGTGACGCTGGTGGCACTCGGGCTCGCCGGGCATCTGGCCGTCCAGTTCGCGGTGCTGGAGCACACGGTGCGGGGGAGCACCGCCGCGCACCAGGGCTGGGCGCGTACGGCGGCGGCGCTGCACCGCCTGGGAGTTCGGCCGCCGTGCCTGGTGACCGGCGACAACGGCCCTCCGGTCGCCTTCTACGCCGGATGCGCCTCCGTCGACACCGGCGGCCACAACGCGAACACCACGGCTGCTGCCCTCACCCGGACGGCCCAGCGGACACCGGTGGCGATCCTGACCGCCGACACGAGCGCTCCGCCCTCCTACGCCCGCACCTGGACGTCCGTCCGGCAGGAAGGACTGCTCATCTACCTGTCCCCCGCGGTCACGAGGACGTCGGCGCATGAGTCCTGATGATCTGCGGGAACTGAGGCTCGGCCCCGCCGTAGTGACGCCGCGCCCCCGATGCGGTGTGGCCCGGTGGATCAGCCGGTCCGAGGGGTGCGGCGACCCGGCTGCGCGCGTCCCGCTGCGGGCTTGGTCGGCCAGCACGGTGGGTGTTCTCGTCATCGGTGTGATCGTCTCCCGATGGTCCTCCATCGTGTCGGGAGCCGTACGGCTTGGCTTCGCGGACCCCGGCTGGCTTCCGGTGGCGGCTGGGGCGACCGCGATGACGTGACGTGGGTGTGCTCGGCGGTGGCCCTGCAGGGCGCGGTGCCTGACCGGCTTCCCCACGGGAGGCTGGTCGCGGCGCAGTTCGCCGCCTCCGCCGCCGACCACGTCCTGCCCACCGGCGTGGTCAACGGGCGTTTTCCGTCGACTGCGGGCTGTCCACGGGCGGGTGTGCGGCGGCCCTGGCGCTGAGGGCGCTCGTCGCAGGTGTGGTGCGGTTGGCGCCGGCTGTCTTACCCGTGTTCGCCTCGGCCGGTGTACTGAGCCTTCCGCACCGTGTGTTGGCGCCGTCCGGCCCGCTGTTGTGGGGCGCGGTGGTGGTCGGCGGGTTGTTCGGGCCGGTCCTGGCGACACCGGGGCGGGCGCGGGTCTCGCGGGTGCGGGCGGCCGCTGCCGGACACGCGCGCGTCGTGCACGCCGGCGCGGCCAGGGCGGGCGCGCTGTGGAGCGGGGCCCTGGGATTCGTCTGCCTGCACACCGCGGTGGTCGTCGCGGCCGTACGGGCACTGAACGTGCCGGCCTGGAGACGGTAGGCCTCGCGGGTGTGGAAGTCCACGGCCGTACGCACCCCTGGCGCCGCAGCGGTCGCGTCCCTGCCGGCGAAGCTCATTCGTCCTTCCCGACCCGACAGCGCCACAGCCGCGACGCCAGACACCGTGGGCAACGCCAGACGTCCCAGACACCCGAACGCCAAGCCACGTCCGGCAGTTGGGAAAGCCGGCGGCATCCCGATCCCGGAGGGCCCCGGCTTACGAGTCCGTGACGCCGTCGCGAAGTGCCGGCGCAGCGGGATGGGCGTCCGTATCGGCCGGCCGGTGAGCGGCGTGGGCAGGACGGACCGAGGCGAAGGCTGTCGCAAGTTGGTCGAGCAGGGGAGCTGTGCAGGGGTGGGGGCCGCGACCTGGCGTGATCGTGTGGATGCCGCGGGTCGGGGGATCGACGAGGCTCACCGTGGTGACATCGGGCCGCAGCGCGCGCGTCAGCACCCCGGGTATCAGCGCGATGGCATGGCCGGTTGCGACCAGGGCCAGCTTGCCGGGCAGATCGGCCGCGGTGAGGTCGATGCGGGCGCTGACCCCGGCGCGGGCGGCGTGCTGCCGCAGGAGTGCCGCTGAGCCGTCGTTGTCCTCGGCCCAGGTCTGGTCGGCCAGCGTCTGCATGTGTACCGGGCCGCGCCCGGCCTGTGGATGGTCCACGGGCAGCGCGACGACCATGTCGTCCAGCCCGAGGAACCGGCGTTCGACCCGCGGGTCATGGGGCAGTCCTGGCGGTGCATCAGTCACGACGGCGATGTCGAGCTCGCCGACGAGCACACGATGGTGCAGTTGCGTACTCAGGCCGGGGAAGAGGCTCCACCGGACGGATCCGGCTTGCTTCAGCAAGGAACGAATGGCCTCGGGGACGATCCCTGCGGCAAGAGAGGGTGTCGCGCCGACGGCCAGCGGCCGGTCGAACGCCCCGTCGCCGGCCTCCCGCGCCGCGCGAACGGCGCGGTCGGCCTCGTTGAGCGTGGCCAGAGCGTGGTGCCGGAACACCTGGCCGGCAGGCGTCGGACGCACACCGCGCGCATGGCGCTCCACCAGAGGCACGCCGAGCTGCCGTTCCAGCCCGGCGATCTGCCGGGAGACGGCCGACTGCGTGTGATGGAGCTCGGCGGCCGCCGCCGACAGCGACCCGAGCCGGCACACGGTCACGAAGGTCCGCCACACCGTCAGTTCCATGGCGCCAGTATGCCCGACCGGTATGCGAGTTCCGCAGGGCTGGCCTGCGAAATCTGCGCTTGTCGCAGTCCTCGTGGTGCACCACTCTGGTGCGCATGACCACACCGCACACGATCGCCGTCCTCGGCCTGGGGCGCATGGGCGAGGCGATCGCGACACGACTGGCCACCCAGGGCTGGGACGTCGTCGGCTGGACACGCTCCGGGCGCACATCAGGCGCCGTCAAGACGACCGGCGATCCGAACGACGCCGTGGCGAACGCCGACCTCGTGCTCCTGGCGCTGTTCGACGGCCCGGCCTGCCAGCAGGTCCTCGACGACGTCCGTGACTCGCTGCGAACGGACACGATCGTGCTGAACACCAGCACCATCGCCCCCGCCGAAGCGTCGAACCTGGCCCGGCAACTCGGCCCGGCCTACGTCCACGCGCCTGTACTCGGCTCTGTGCCGACCGCTGCCGCCGGCGCTCTGCAGATCCTCGCCTCCGCAGATCAAGATGCGCTCGACCGAGCGCGGCCCGTTCTGGAAGCACTGGGCACCGTCCGGCACGTCGATGACGCCGCCACAGCCGCCGCGCTCAAGCTGATCGCCAACAACAGCCTCACCGGAGCCGTCCTCGCGCTGCGCGATGCACTACGGCAAGCCGACGCCCTCGACCTGCCCCGTGCCCAGGTACTGGACGTTCTCGAACTCGGCCAGCTCGGCGGGCTCGTGACCCGCAAACGCCCCTTCCTCACCAACCAGCAGGGAACTGCCACGGCCGAATTCACCATCGGCGCGCTGACCAAGGACATGGCTCTGCTGGCCGCCGTGTCCAACACCCCCCTGCGCAGCGCAGCCGGCCTGGCCGACACGCCTGCCGGCTCTGAAGCCGACATCGCCGTTGCCGCCACGGCGCCGGCCGTGGAAGGCGCCGTACTCGAACCACTCCGCGCCTACATCCGCGGACACGCCACCGGCGACCCCACCCACTTCCGCGACGCGTTCCTTCCCACCGCCCACATCGAGGGACTTCGCGACGGCGCATTCGTCTCGTGGCCCCTGGACGAGTACTGCGCTCTCTTCCCCGGTCGACCGGCCCCGGACGAACCGACGCGATCCCGCCGCATCGACACCATCGACGTCCACGGCACCATCGCGACCGCAACCATGACGCTCTCGCACGGCGCAGACACGTTCACCGACATCTTCCTGCTGGTCCGCGTCGATGACAGTTGGCGCATCGCCAACAAGGCTTATTACCGACATCCTTGAGGAGCCGGGGAACGACCACTACGTGAACGGGGAACGATCTTCAGCGAGTCGCGAAGGCGCTGGTCAGCCGTAGACGGTGGGCTCGACGCCGTCGTCCGGCTGCGGTGTGCCGAGAGGCGCACTCACTCGGAACGCACCTTTCCGGAGGCCGGCTGTGCAGGCCGCGCACGTCACCGGACGGCCCACAGCAGTGTGGTGTCGGCGCGAGGGCGGCCGGTAAGCACCCGACCAGAGCGGTGAATACGGCAGAAGGGGGTCCCCGGGCTTCATCACCGGGGTGTTGCCACGTGCATGACGCGGATCTTCGACTGGCCGTGCGGGCGCTGTTCCCAGTCGTCCATGAAACGGGCGGTCAGGCCGTGCCGTTCGGCCAGCGAGATGAGGGTCTCGGTGCGGTAGTAGAAGTCCTCGCGGAGCACGTGGTGTTCGGAGCCCTCGGTGCGGTCGAAGGTGAAGTCGAAGAAGCCGCCCGGCGCCAGCACCCTCCCGACGTTGGCCAGGCACTCGTCGATCACCTGCAGCGGCGAATGCGAGAAGACGCTGTGGGCGTGCACCACGGTGAACCAGCGCGAGGGCAGGAAGCCGAGCGTCAGATTCTCGACGAGGGCGAGGTGGGCGAGGCGGTCCTGCAGGCCGTGGCGGACGAGGGTGCGCTGTGCCTCGACGAGGATGTCCGGCGAGATGTCGATCCCGTAGTAGTGGCCGGGCTCGAGGTAGTCGATGAACCGCCACCCCGCGCGCAGGTTCCCGCAGCCGATCTCCAGCATCCGGTCGTGCGGCTTCAGGCCGTGTTCGATCAGGTAGTCGAACTGCATCGCCCCGAGTGCCAGCCAGCGGGCCTGCGAGCTGCTGCCGACGGCCAGCTCGGGGCTGCGCGCGGTGTCGCAGGCCATGACGGCGCGGTAGTACGCGACGTGGTCGCGGTGGCGCAGGCGCAGCCAGGTGTCCCGCGCGGCGCGGTGCAGGAAGGGGCGGATCCATCCGGGGTGCTGCAGGGCGTAGCGGACCTTATGCCGCAGAGACGACCGGTTCTTCGACAGTTCGGGCTTCGGCATGGCTGGCTCCGTGATCCGCGACAGCCCCCGCCGGGCAGCGTAGCCCGCACGGCGCGGTGTGGCCCCCGCGCACAGTGGCGTGTCCGGGCGGGGCGGGGATGTCCGCCGGAGCGGTCCCCGCCCGGTGCGTCGTACGCGGGTGCTCTGCCGTCAGTCCTCGTCGTTGTCGCCGGAGGTGCTGCTGCCGTCGACCTTGGCGAGGGCCGCGTCGACGGCGTCGGCCAGCTCGGTCCTGGCGGACCTGGCCAGGGCCGCGTCGCCGCCGCGGTCGTCGAAGTCATTGTCCTGGTCGGCCTTGGCCGCGGTGCCTTGCCGTCGGTGGCGTCGACGGTGACCTCGTGTGGCGGCCACCGGGGTGCCGTCGTGGTCGCCCTCCTCGGCGAAGGAGGAGGCGGTCGCGGCCGGCGCCGCCGAGGACCACGGTGGCCGCAAGCACGCCGCCGACGGTGCGACTGCGGCCGGTCAGACTGCGCTTGAGGGACTTTATGAGGACGCCCCTTCTGTCTGGTCTGTCTGGGTGACGGTGCTGTCCTGAGGCGAACCACCATGGGGAATGCTCCTGAAGCCCGCTGAAACTTCCTGGCCCGCCGCACATGGGCCGCGGCGCTATGGAGGCGCAGTAGTTCGGCCACTCCTGAGGATGTAGGTGCGGGCTGCCGGATCGCTGGTCGCGGACAGGCGCACCCGGCGGGCCTCGCGAGTGGCGAGTCCGTAGCGGGTTGCTCAGGACGGATACGGGTCGTAGCAGTCCAGGGCAGGATGGTAGAGCACGTGCCAAGTGCGGTTCTCGATGACACCGCTCTGCGGCAGGCCGTGGCAGCCTTGGATCCACTCGATCTTCTTCAGCATGGTGGAGCCGAACACCCCGTCGAGGGCCAGCTTGGGCGGCTGGCCTCCCCAGATGTTGCTCAGGCACTGGGCCTGCTTGACGGCCGTGCCGGTGTCACCGTACGTAAGCGTGGGTCGAGACGTCGGTGATGTGTGGGAACAGTCGCCGGGGGCGGCCAGGGCGGGATGTGGCGATACCAGGCCCAGCGTTGCGGCTGTGCACAGTCCTGCCCCCAAGGTGAGCAATCTGCGCTGTCTCATGCCGCTCCTTTCGGTCTGGCCTCTTGCCGGCGAGGCTCGCGTCCGGAGGCTGGTGATTCCTCATCATGCCCACCATGAACCAACGACCGCGAGTTTCGAGCCTCACGCATGGTGAGCAAGGAGCCGAGGAGCGGTGGCGGCTTCCCCTGGCCCGGGCGGTCAGTGCAGGCGCGGGGCCTCGCGGATCGGGGTGAACAGGTCGGTCTGCCTGGTGTTACTCGCGGACGCCCGCCAGCTCCACCGCCCTGCGGCGCAGGGCGAGTGAGGCGGGGGCCACGGACGAGACCACGGCGAGCACCGCACAGGCGCCCACTGCCGCGCCGATGGCCGTCCAGGGAAGCTGGATTGTGGTCCACACCGACAGCAGGCCCAGGGCGCTCCATATGCCCGCCAGATTGAGCGTGGCGACGAGGAGTCCGAGCACTGCGCCGACCGCCACGACCATCAGTGCCTCGGCGCCCACGAACCGCAGCACCTGCCACCTGGTGGCCCCGGCCAGCCTCAGCACCGCCAGGTCGCGCGCCCTGTCCGAGGTCGCCATGACCATGGTGTTGGCCAGCGAGATACCGGTGTAGAGAAGGGCGATGCCGAGGACCAGCAGGAAGCCCATCCGGGTGGTCCGGTTCGTCTCGGGGTAATTGGCCTGCACCCACTGGTCCCTGGTGAAGACCTGTCCGCCCGTGGTCCGCACGGCGGAACGCAGGCGGGCGGCCACGTCGCTCATGTCGGCGCCGTGCTCGAGGGCCACGTCGATCCGGTCGATGGACGCGCCGGGGGCGTTGCGCGGGGTGACGTAGACGCCGTTGTTACCGGTCCCGGCGGTCATCACCGCGGCGATCCTCAGGGTTTTCTGCGTACCGTCGCCGAGCCACACCCGCACCCGCTGTCCGACGGTGTGCTGCCGCCACTCCTCGTTGACGATGATCGAGCCGTCATCGAGGTCGCTCGCCTTGCCGGAAGCGATCGGCAGACGGGTGGTGGCGGTGAGCGGACCGGGGTTCGCCGCGCGGGCCTCGTCCTTGTCGAGCGATACGCCGTCCTCCAGGACGTAGACGGCGCTCGAGGAGGTGGGGGACACCTCGGCGCCGTGCACGTTGCGCAGCTTGCGCAGGGTCGCCGCGTCGAAGCCCGCATCGTCCGTCGGGGTGACGACGAAGGCGGCGGCCGTCTGCTCGCGCGTCTCGGTGGCCTTGGCCTCGTTCAGCGTCGCGGTGGCACCGAGCAGCGAGCCCGCGAGGGCGATCGTGACCAGGACCGGCGCCGCGATCGCAGCGGTGCGCCGCACGCCGGCGGCGGCGTTCTCCCGCACCAGCATGCCGCCGGCACCGGGCAGCCGGGCCGGAAGACAGGCGAGCAACCGGGTCGACGGGCGCACCACCACCGGCGCGAGCAGCGCCACCGCGGTGATCAGCAGCATCGGCCGACTCACATAGGTCTTGCGGTGCAGCAGGTCACCAGGGTCGCTGAACAGCGACAGGGCCAGTGTCACGACCGCGGTCAGCAACAGCGCCACGCCGCACAGCCAACGGCCCCACGTCATCGTCCGGGTGTCCACGGACGCCTCGCGCAGCGCCTGGGTGGGGCCGGTACGGCCCGCCCGCCAGGACGCCGCCACCACACCGCACAGCGCGACGGCCAGACCCGTCGAGAAAGCCATGTAGTACGGCCAGATGGCGGCGCCGATGCTGAACCAGCTCGGGGCGAGGCCGCCGTCGACCACGCACGCTGCCAGCCAGGGCGCGCCGTACACGCCGAGCACGCAGCCGGTGGCCGAGGCGAGCACGCCGACCAGGAAGGCCTCGAGGAACACCATCCTGCGGATCTGCCCCGGGGTCGCGCCGGCCGTGCGCAGCAGCCCGAACTCCCGGCGCCGCTGCGCGACCGAGAACGCGAAGGTGGATGCCACCACGAACAGCGACACGAAGGTGGTGACGCCCCCCGCGGTGCCGAACATGGCGTTCATCGCGGTGAAGGCCTCGCTGTCCCGGTCCGGGTCGGCGTCGGCGTAGCGACGCCCGTCACCGGTGAGGACCCGCACGCCGTCGCTGCCGCGCACCGCCGAGCGCACCGCCGCCGCGTTCGCGTCCACGACCAACTGCGTGCTGTTCGGAGACAGTTGGACGGCGCGTGCGTCGGTGTAGAAGACGGCGTGCTCGAAGCCACGCCCGGCGACGTTTCCCACCACCTGCACGGTTCCTCGATCGGTCCGCACGCGCTTGCCCGGCTTCGCCCAGTCGCCGCTGACGACGACCTCGTCGGCCGCCCGGGGCGCTCGACCCGCGTCGATCTCGTACGGGGCGTAGGCGGCGGTGGACCAGGGGTGCCCGACCAGGTCGCCCGGCCCGCTCCGGGCCCGTACGGCGAACGACCGGTCCTGGACGACGGTGCCGAGCTTCTTCAGCCTCGCGACGACCTCGGCCGGCACGGCGCGCGGCAGGGCGAGCTTTTGCACCCGGTCGCCGATGGGCGTGGGGACGCGAAGACTGTCCGCTCCCTTGACCACGACCGGCGCTGCGGCGAACCGCTCCGGCTTGCGGTCGGGCGCGTCCAGCGACGAGGCCAGGGCCAGGCCCATCACGGCGATCAGCGCGACACCGAGCGAGAGCGCGACGAAGCTGCCGACCAAGGTGATCCACCGGGCGCGCAGGGTGCGCAGGGCGACACTCAGCACGGCGCGGCCTCCAGCCTGGTCATGCGTGCGGCGATGGCGTCGGCGCTCGCCCCGATCAACTCGCCGTTGACCCCTCCGTCCACGAGGAAGACGACACGGTCGGCGTAGGAGGCGGCCACCGGGTCGTGCGTGACCATGACGACCGTGTGCTCCTCGGAGTCGACCATGCTGCGCAGCAGCTTCAGCACCTCACGGCTGGTCTGCGAGTCGAGGGCGCCGGTCGGCTCGTCGCCGAAGAGCACCTCGGGGCGGGTGATCAGGGCGCGGGCGAGGGCGACGCGCTGCTGCTGGCCCCCAGACATCTCCGTCGGCCGATGCCGCGCATGCCCGCCGAGCCCGACCTGTTCCAGCACCTCGCGCACCCGGGCCCTGGTGGGGCGCCGGCCGGCGAGCCGCAGGGGCAGCGCCACGTTCTGTTCGGCGGTCAGGCACGGCATCAGATTGAACGCCTGGAAGACGAATCCGATGCGCTCGCGCCGCAGCAGGGTCAGCTCGGTCTCGTTCAGCCTCGTCAACTCGGTCCCGCCCACGGTGACCGCCCCCGACGTGGGCCGATCGAGCCCCGCGGCGCACTGCAGCAGAGTCGACTTGCCCGAACCGGAAGGCCCCATGACCGCGGTGAACGTTCCCTGGGAGAAGGACAGTGAGACTTGGTCGAGCGCGGTGACGGTGCTGTGGCCCGACCCGTACCGTCTGCTGACGGAGCGCAGCTGGATCGCCTCGCCGTTGCTGCGTCTGTTCCCGGGTTCGTGCATGTGTCCCCCCACTGGTCCGGCCCGTCCTCAGGGCGCCGTCGTCTGTGGCTACACGAAACCGCGCGGGGCATCGCGGTGCACTACGGCAGAACCGAGACCTGGGGTAGGGCTACGCATACCCCCGTTCCTCCCCCTGGACCGATGGCACCGGACGGGGCCGGTCACCTACGGTGATCGCCATGCATGCTCGGAACGTGTGGCAGGCCATGTCCCGGCCGGACTTCCTGCTGTCGCCGTGGCCTTGGCGCTCGGTCGGGTACCTGGTCACCGGCGCTATGACCGGCGCCGCCGCTCTTCTCGCGATCGTGGTGCTGGCAGTGTCCGGCGGGGCCTTGGCCATCGTGCTGGTCGGGCTGCCACTGCTCGTCGCCGCGGCCCTCGTCGGAATACCGGTGGCCGCGGTGGAGCGGCGCAGGCTGCGCCTGGTCGACCGCGATCCGGCACCCGACCAGCACACTGCGCCCGCCGCCGTGGGCCTGCGGGCATGGCTGACGACGCGCCTCAAGGAGCGGGCAACCTGGCGGGAGCTCGGGTACGCCCTGCTGTTCGCGGGGCTGCTGTGGCCGGTCGACGCCCTTGCGGTCACGGTTGCCCTGCTCTTTCCGCTGTCCATGAGCGTGGCCCCGCTGCTGATGGCCACGGTGGGCGAGCGCCGGGAGACCAAGGTGCTCAAGCTGTGGACGATCACCACCTGGCCGACGGCCTTCGGCGTCGCCGCGCTCGGGCTCCTCCTCCTGGGCCTGGGCGCCTACGTCCTGGGGGTCGCGGCCGGCGCCCGGGCCCAACTGACCCGCCTTCTGATCGCCTCACCGGAGAGCGAGTTGGGAGAGCGGCTCGCCGAATTGACGCAGTCCCGCGTTCGGCTGGTGGGCGCCTTCGAGGCGGAACGGCGGCGCATCGAGCGCGATCTGCACGATGGGGCGCAGCAGCGGCTGGTGGCACTGACGATGGCGCTCGGCCTGGCCCGCCTCGACGCACCGCCCGGGCCGCTCGCCGACCAGCTCGCCATCGCCCAGGAGGAGGCCGGCCAGGCGCTTGCCGAGCTGCGCGAGCTCATTCACGGAATCCACCCGAAAGTCCTCACGGACTACGGCCTGCCGGCGGCGATCGACGATGTCGCCGACCGCTCCGCGGTCGCCGTGGACGTCGACCTTGAACTGCCAGGACGGCTGCCCCAGGAGGTCGAGTCCGCCGCGTACTTCGTGATCTGCGAGGCGCTCGCCAACGTCGCCAAGCACAGCGGGGCGAGCCGTGCGGAGGTGAGTGGTGGGCACCGCGACGGGCGGCTGTTCCTCCGGGTGCGCGACGACGGCCGGGGCGGCGCGGATGCCGCCGACGGAAGCGGGCTGGCCGGACTCGCGGACCGGGTGTCGGTTCTGGATGGAAGACTCTCCCTGTCCAGTCCGCCGGGCGGACCGACCCTGTTGGATGTGGAGTTCCCTTGCGAGTCGACCGATCGCTCCGCGTAGTGCTGGCCGAGGACAGCGTGCTGCTGCGGGAAGGGCTTATCGGCCTGCTCGGCCGCTACAGGCACGAGGTCGTGGCGGCCGTCGGGGATGCCGAGGCGCTGGTCGTCGCGGTCGAGGAGCACGCGCCCGACATCGTCGTAACGGATGTGCGCATGCCTCCCCGTTTCCAGGATGAGGGATTGCACGCCGCGGTGCGGCTACGCGAAAAGCGGCCCACGCTGCCTGTCCTGGTCCTCAGCCAGTACGTGCAGCGGACGTACGCCTCGGAACTCCTGGACTCCGGTGACGGATCGGGCGTCGGCTATCTGCTCAAGGACCGAGTCGGGCAGGTCGAGGAGTTCGTGGACGCGCTGTGCCAGGTCGCGGGCGGCGGCACGGTCGTCGATCCCGAAGTCGTGCGCCAGCTCCTGCGCCGCCGCCGCGATCCGCTGGAGCGGCTCACCCCACGCGAGCGGGAGGTCCTGGCCCTGATCGCGGCAGGCAGGTCGAACAGTGCGATCGCCCGCGAACTGGTGGTGTCCGAGGCAGCCGTCGGCAAACACATCGGCAGCATCCTCACCAAGCTGGACCTGCCCCCGGCGGTCGAAACCCATCGCAGGGTACTGGCGGTTCTCTCCTACCTGCGGGCGTAACGCCCGCAGGCCGAGAACGCCCAGCGCCTTCTGGGACGAATGCGCGAAACGAGCCGGGTCTGCTCCCCCGAGGACGAACAGCAGCCGTGGGGGGAGCGGCATCCGCACGGAGCGGATCTCGTTTCACTTCCACGACACCTACATGCAGGCTCTCGCCAACGTGCATGCCGCGCTGACCGCGGGCTTCACCTATTTCGACAGCTCGGCCGGCGGTATCGGGGGCTGAGGCCGTTCCCGCCGGTCGCCACCGGCCACCGCGGCCGGTAGGGAGATCATCGCTGGTCGTGGCAGCGTTCTCTGCCCGGCGGGCGGTTCCTTGTTCTCGTGGGCGTGGCCGCGACTGTCCCAAGAACCGGTCCCTGCACGACCGTTGACAGTCGAATCAGTCGCTTCATAGTCTCCACCAAGCATCGAGATTAATACGTTTCAACTTGCGTTCGACCTGGGGCCTTTAGTTGTTCCTTCAGGTCATGGCATGCCATCGGCCCAGCTCGGTGGGGTCGCAAGGTCTGTCGGATTGAAATGTTTAAAATCCTTGGGCGAGGGGTGGAACATGAGATTGCGGTCATGGCAGATGCGTCGGCTGGGAGTGGTGGTGTCGGCCCTTGGGCTGACGCTGACCGCCGTACCGCACGCGTTCGCGGGTCAGACCGGGGCCGATCACGCGCCGCAGGCGCCGACCGGGCTGACGGTGGGGGACCAGGCCGACCCTCCGGCCTTGGACGGCACACCGCAGTTCGGCTGGCTGCCTCGGGACGTCGACGCCAATGAGGTGCAGTCGGCCTACGAGCTGGTCGTACGTGACACGGAAGGCCGTACCGTCTGGGACAGCGGGAAGGTGTCCGGCTCGGAGCAGTCCTGGGTCTCCTATGCGGGTGGCGCGCTGAAGCCGGGGAACACCTACAAGTGGACCGTGCGGACGTGGGACCGCAGTGGCCAGGCGTCCGCATACGCTGCTCCCGCGGTCTTCACGACCGGCCTGGGGGACCAGGACTGGTCCGGAGCCCAGTGGATCCGCCGACCTGCCACCGGCAACGACGCGAGCAACCAGTGGACAGCTGCCCGCAAGGTGATGAAGGTCTCGACGAGCAGCCCGGTGACCGACGCCCGCGTCTACGTCGCCGCCATGGGGGACTGGCAGGTCGACATCGCCGGCCACGTGGTGCAGCGCAGCTCTTCGTACGAGTACGCCGGCGAGGGCTACTACGACGTCGCCCCGCTCAAGAACGTGCGAGCGGGCCAGGAGTTGCCGGTCGGCGTCATCACCCACTACTGGTCCTGCAAGTGCCAGGGTCGCGCGAACGGGCCGAGCAGCCCCGAGGGCCCCGACGGACTGCTCGTGAAGGTCGTCGTCGACCACAGCGACGGCAGCCAGGACGTCATGGTGTCCGACGGCTCCTGGAAGGTGCACCGTTACGACCCGCAGCGCGTCGACACCCTGACCTATCGCAACAGTGATGCCGGCGACCGTGTCGAGTACTACGACGCGCAGGCGGAACTGACCGGTTGGGACACCGCGGAGTACGACGACAGCGGCTGGGCGGCGGCCACGGCCATCGGGCCGCACCCACGCCCGAACCCGGCCAACTGCTCTTCCTACGAGGGCAGTTCTTCACCCTGCGCCTTTACGCACCTGTCGGCGCTGCAAGCCCACCTGACACAGAAGGTCGTCCACCCTGTCTCCCTGCTGCACCTGCCCGACGGCACCGTCTTCGCCGACTTCGGCAAGGTCTACGCCGCCGTTCCCTCGGTGCGTCTGCACAACGGCGCCGCCGGGCGGCAGTTGACGCTCACCACGAGCTACCGCCGCAACAACAGCACGCTGTCCACGGCCGTCTCGGCCGGCGACACCACCCTCACCCTGGCCGCCGCCGGCAACGTCCACGTCGGCGACCGGATCACCGTGGACGCCCCCGCCGACGGATACGGAGCCGGCGAGCCCGAGGCGCACACCGTCGAGGCAGTGGACGGCACGACGGTGACCCTTGACGGTGGGCTGGGCAAGGACCACGCGAAGGGCAGCTGGGTGGAGAACTCCCGCGCGGGCACCTCGGCGCTGGACACGCAGGGCAGCACCATGCGCTTCTCCTACACCGAGAAGGACGGCGCCCAGACGGCGCGGCCCTTCACCTACTGGGGCTGGCGCTACCTGCAGATCAGCGACCCGGGCGAGAACCTGACGGCCGACGACGTCAGCGCCGTCGTGCAGAACACGGACGCCGCCCACCCCGCCGCCTTCTCCAGCAGCGACCCCACCCTCGACGCCGTCTTCGCCCTGATGCAGCGCTCCGCTCTGCAATCGGCACAGAACGTCTTCCTCGACACCCCGACCCGTGAGAAGGGCCAGTTCCTCGGCGACAGCATCGACGAGTCCTTCGCCACCATGGCCTCGGCCGGCGAACGCAGTCTGACCCGGCAGGCGATCGTCTCCTTCATGAACTCGCAGGCCCGCTACTGGAACAACGGCGCCCTGAACTCCGTGTACCCCAACGGTGACGCCAAGCGGGACATCCCCGACTACACCGAGATGTTCCCCGAGTGGGTGCTGCGGTACTACCGGACCACCGGTGACAAGGAACTCCTGCGCCAGGCCCTGCCGGTGATGAAAAACGTCGCCGACTACATCTGGGCGGCCGTCGACAGCCGCGGACTGGTCGCAGACCTGCCCGGCGGCAGCGGCGCCTATCAGTACGGCATCATCGACTGGCCCGCGCCCATGCGCTACGGCTACGTCACCACCGGCAACGTCAACCGCACCGTCGTCAACGCACTCGGCGTGGGCGCGTTGCGCTCGGTCGCCCAGGCGGCCGACTCACTGGGCGACACCGGAACCCGGGCGACGTACGACGACCGGGCCGATGACCTGGCCGCGGCGATGCGCCGGCAGCTGAGGGATCCGGACACCGGTGCCTGGTCCGACGGCCTGACCTCGTCGGGCACCCGGATCGACCACTTCGGCGAGCACGCGCAGTCCTTCCCCGCCGCCTACGGGATCGCGGACCCCTCCGAATACGCCGCACTGGGCGACCGCATATCCGAACTGGGCATGCAACAGGGCCCGATGACCTTGCGCACCCTGCTCGACGCACTGCGGACCACCGACCGCCCGGACACCTTGGTCAAGATTCTGACCGACCCCGCCCACGACGGTCCGGCACAGGTCCTCGCCGAGGGCGGTACCTTCCTGTGGGAGCAGTGGACGCCCGGTTGCGCCACCTCCGACTGCACCGGTCCCCAGGTCTCCCAGAGCAGCAGCGAAAGCTTCTCGCACGGTTGGGGAGGCGCCGGAATCACGGGCATCCTCGAAAGCGTCCTCGGTCTGACGGTCACCTCGCCCGGCGCCGAGACGATCCGCATCGCACCGGCGGACAAGGGCCTGACCGCTGCCTCCGGAACCCAGTGGACCGAGCGCGGCACGGTCGGCGTCGACTGGCGTCGCGGCCAGTACGGCGTGAACACCAAGGTCGACATCCCGGTGAACGTCACCGCGACGGTCGCCCTGCCCGCCGTGGCCGGCGGCACCTACCGTGTGACCGGCCAGGCCACGTACCTCGGCACCTCGGACGGCAGGGCCCTGTACCGGGTCGGATCCGGCCACACCGACTTCCACGCGACGCGGGCGTGATCGCCACCTCCTGATCGGGAGGGCAGCCCGGGCCCCAGAAGTCTTCAGGCACAGCCCGCCCGTCGGTTCCCTGACAACGCTCCCTTTCTGACGGTCTGCGCCGAGGCGGGATCACCGCCTCGGCGCAGACCGTCCCGGCTTCGCAGCGGCGGCCCTGTTCAGGGATACCGAGGCCCCGCCGTCATGTCCCGCACCATGAGGCCTCGTACGCGGCATGTCGGCTCCGTCTGCTGCATATGGCTGTCTCGGCCCGGACCCGCCTGCGCGCCACCCGGCCGTGCACGAGCAGCTCTCACCGACGCATGAGCGCGGCGGATTCGCAAAGTCAGTACGCGTGAGCCGCGGTGACCTCTGCGGAGCGGGCCAGGGCCTGTTGGGCGTCCGAACCGCGCAGGGCCAGCAGGGTGAGGGCCAGTGCGTCAACCACGACCAGATGAGCGAGGCGGCCTGCAACGGCTTCGAGGCCGAGGGTGAGGTCCTGGCCACCGGCGAGCAGCGTGCACTGGCTGGTCTCGGTCAGCGGTGAACGGGCGTAGCTGGTGAGCGAGATGACGGTGGCTCCGCGCGCGTGGGCCCGTCGGGCGGCGTCCACGGTGGTGCGCGTGGAGCCGGTGTGACTGACGGCCAGGCAGACGGCGTCCGCCGGAAGCAACGAGGCGCCTACCTCGGCGGTAAGTGGGTCGGTGGGGGCGTCGACGGCGCAGCCCAGGGCTCTGAGACGGTAGGCCACGTCGGTGGCCACGGCGGTGGACAGGCCCGCACCGATGACCAGGATCCGGCTCGCGCCGTGCAACGCCTCGGCGGCGGTGCGCAGGTGGTCGGGAGAGACGGTCGCGGATAGCCCGTCCAGGGTCTCGCGTGCCGCTTGCACGGTGTCGGCCAACGCGCGGGAGGTGGGATCGGCGCCCTGCGGTGTGGTGGGCCGGGGCGCCTCCCTGGCCGCCGTGATCTTCACCTCCTGATAGCCGCGGAAGCCCAGCCGCTGACAGGCGCGGATCACGGAGGAGGGCGCCGTGTGCGCCATCGCGGCGACGTCACTGACGCTCAGCCGGACGAGTTCGGGGCCCTGATCGAGCAGGACCTGCGCGACCCTGGCCTCCGCGTCGCGCAGTTGCGGCAGCCGGGCGCGTACATGAGCAGCGAGATTCTGCACGTCAACGGCCCGTGCGTCCGCAGAAGTACCCCCGGTCGGGGAATGCTGTTCCATGTGAGTAGCATAATACGGAATTCGATTCCCTAACGCTTCAGCTTCTGGAACGGGCGACGCTCATGGATGTGCTCATGCAAGCAGGCACCGCCGTGCCCGTAGTGGTGCTGGCCGCAGCGGTGCTGCACGCCGTGTGGAACGCACTGGCGCACGCGATGCCGAACAAGCTCGCCGGCTTCACGCTGATCAACCTCGCCTTCGTCGGCGTCAGTGTGATCTGGGTCTGTTTCACCCCGCTCCCTGACTCTGCCGCCTGGCCATTTATCGCGGCGTCGGCCGCGCTCCAGGTCGCCTATCAGACGCTGCTGCTCCAGGCTTACAGGCTCGGTGACTTCGGCCAGATGTACCCGGTGGCGCGCGGCGTCGCACCCATGCTGGTCGCCGTCCTCTCGGTGAGCGTTCTCGGCCAGGAGCTGTCAGCCCCCGAACTCACCGGCATCCTGGTCATTTCCGCCGGGCTGGTTGCCCTCGCTCTGGCGGACGGCTTGCCGGACCGCACCCAGTTGCCGGCACTGATGGCTGCCCTCGGCACCGGCGTCATGATCGCCTCATACACAATCGTCGACGGCACGGGCGTACGGCGCTCGGACAGCGTCTTCGGCTACATAGCCTGGAGTTTCCTGCTACAGGGCATGCTCTTCTGCGCCGGTGCCTTCGCACTGGGCCGGCGTGGACTGTCATCCCGGCTGCGCGGCGCCCCGATACGCGGACTGACGGGTGGGATGCTCTCACTGACCGCGTACGCACTGGTGGTATGGGCGCAGGATCACGGCGACCTGGCGTCCATCGCCGCACTCCGGGAGACCAGCATCGTCATCGCCGCGCTGCTCGGTACCGTGTTCTTCCGTGAGCGACTGGGCAGCCGACGGCTGGCCGCGAGCGCCACCGTGGTGGTCGGCATCGCCGTGCTCCAACTCGCGCACGCCTGAACGTCCGAGCCGACAAGCGCAATGCGTCGGTCGATCACGTGAGGAGCCGGCTAGTGCTTCTCCACCGCCTTGCGCGTCGTGAACGGCAGCACCAGCCGGGACCGGTGGACGGCGTCGCGGTAGATCTTGTGGGTGACCGGGCGGCCCACCGGCAGGTGGAAGGCGTCCGGCGGCAGCAGTGAGTTGTGCTCGTCGGCCAGCGGCTCGTCGTTCGACAGCTCCGCCACGATGCGGTGACCGGGCTGGAACGTCGCCGCGAACGGGTAGAGCCGCAGCACGTACTCCTCGATCTTCCCGGGCTCGACGGGCACGGCGCGGGTGTGCGGGTGGTAGGGGCTGCCCTCGGTGGTGCGGTCGTCGAGTTCGCGGTGGGATGCCTTGAGATAGCCGGTGGTGATCAGCTGGCGCGAGCCGTCCGGCGCGGTGTCCCACATGCGCAGGATGAAGTTCGTGTCGTCCTGGTCGATCTCCGCGAAGATGTGCGCGGCACCTGTGCCGATCATCTCCGTGCGCTGCTCGAACGGCGCGGTGCTCCAGCTCAGGATCTCCACCTTGTCTGTGACCGTGAGCGGCGCCTGGTAGAAGCCGTCCGGGGCGGCGTGCTCCACGCCCATCGCCTCGGGCTCGAAGGAGAGCTTGCGGCGCGTGCGCAGGTACAGCGACTTGTACTCGATGTCCTTCGGCGGCCACTGCTCCGCCGTGACCACCTCACGCGAGCCCTCGACGAAGACGCTCACGGCCAGCTCGTCCATGATCCCGTTGTCGATGCCCTTGAGCCAGTACTCGTACCAGCGGAACATCTTGTCGTGCTCCTCGATCCAGGGGCGCGACTGCATCGGCGGGTACGAGCCGATGTCCAGCTTCTTGGGACCCTTCAGCACGTCGAAAAGTTCGATGTGGCCGTCCACGGTCCAGCCACGTCCCTGGTCGATCTGCAGATAGACGGGGATGTCGATGTTCTTGGCCAGCGTGATGGGGTTGCGCTCCTCGTACCACTCCCCGTCGAGGTGGTTCATCACGATGTCGAACCAGAACTCGCGGTTCTTGGGGTACTTCAGCACGTGGACCAGGTTCGGCCAGGCGGCCACGTCCGGGTCCAGGAGCCGCTCGTCGACGAGCTTCTTGAGCTCTTCGGCGGAGTAGACCTCCTGCATACGGGACTTGACGTCGGCGTGCGCGATACCGGAGTCGCCGCCGCGGCCCTCGCGGGCAGCACGCGGCATGAACCACATGATGCCGCCGTGGTAGGTGGTCTCGTAGAAGTCGTAGTGGCCACCGCTGACGAAGATCGCCTTCAGGTGCGGCGGGCGCTCTGCGGCGGCCAGCACCTGCATCGAGCCGAAGTAGGAGATGCCGATCATGCCGACGTTGCCGTCGCACCACGGCTGCGCGGCGACCCACTCGATGACGTCGTACAGATCCTGACCCTGAGGAACGCCACCGAAGTTGTAGTTGCCGATCATCACGCCGCCCGAATCGCCGGAGCCGCGCATGTCACCGATGACATGGACGTAGTCCTCCTTGACCACGCGCGCGATGTCACCGGCCTCGATGCAGCCGTCCCACATCGGGCTGGGGCGACGCTGCGGTGGCATCGTCAGGGCGAGCGCCTGAAGCTCCTTGCCGTAGGCGCTCATCGCGATCAGAGCGGGCCGCGGCTTGTCCTCCGGGCCGTGGTAGGCGTCCACGGCGAGCTCGACGCCGTCCCGCATGGGGACCCGGAGGTCCTTGCGGACGGCGATCGTCTGCTCGCCCGCCTGGATCGTACGGAAGTCAGCCATGAGTGCGAAGTTCCTTGTCTTCTTCACGAGTTCACGAGGTCACGAGTTCTGGGTGAAGTGCGCTCGGTAGCCGTGCATCGACGTGAAGAACGGCGACGGCTCGAGCGTGGGGTCGCCGGTGTAGCCGAGCTCCTCGGCGACAGGGGCGAAGGGGGAGTACGGCGAGTCCGTCTCCTGCCGGCCGTCCTGCAGGCAGCGGCAAGCGGCCCTGCTGACGCCGGCCTCGATGTCCAGGCTGCCCTGGAGTGCCTCCCGGGCCTGGTCGGCGTCCAGTTCGACGCCGTACGGCACGCCGTCGGCCGTGCGGTACGGGTGGCCGAGGTACAGGTGCCGCGGCCTGACCTCGTCGCGCAGGTGCTCGAGGCCGGCGCGGTAGGCGACCGGGTCGACGTACCCGGGGAAGCCGTTGGCGGCCCCGTGGACCTGGACGGCGTCGCCGACGAAGGCCGAACGCCGGCCGTTGATCACATAGGCGACCGATCCGGGCGTGTGGCCGGGGACGGAGTGGACGGAGACGGTGACGTCGCCACCGAGGGACAGGGTCTCGCCGCCCTTGACCAGCACGGTCGGCTCCATCTCCCCGGAGATGACCGCATCGGCCGCGGCCGTCACCTTGGCCTCTCCGTCCGGGTCGTGGAGGTACTGCCCACGGCCGGCGAGGTACTCGTCCACGTGGGCACGCCGCGAACGCAGCATCGGTGCGTCCGCCTCGTGGATCACGACCTGAGCGCGCCGGCCGGTGAGCTCCCACAGGGCGTACGCACCACCGACATGGTCGATGTGACCGTGGGTCAGCAGGATCCAGCGGACGTCCTCGATGCTGCGCCCGAGCGCCTCGAGGGCAGGGGCCATGCCCTCGGCGGGCGAGGAGGCGATCCCCGTGTCGACGACGGCCGGCTCCGGTGCGTCGATGAAGAAGCTGTAGAGGCCGAACCGGCCCCATGGCGAGACCAGGGGATGGACTCCCACTTCGTGCGTCATGGCTCTCCTTCGAGCTCGTTCGTGGCGTCGCGCGCGTCAGCGGCCGAGGAAGTCGCGCGTCTCCTCGAAGACCCGGTGGTACTCCGGGATCCAGGAGAAGTGCTGGACGAATCCGTGTCCGGCGCCCGCGTAGCGGCTGACCGTCGCATCCACCCCGGCCGCTTTCAGCCGTTCGCCGTACAGCTCGCCCTCGTCGCGCAGGGGGTCGTGCTCCGCGGTGACGATCAGGGCGGCGGGGAGCCCGGAGAGGTCGTCGCGCTTGATCGGGGAGACCAGTGCGTCCGCCGGGTCCGCGCCGCTGTCGAGGTAGAAGGCGTTGAAGGGCTTCAGCCCGGCCGTCTCGAGGCCGTACCCCTCCGCGTTGTCCCGCAGGGAGGCATAGCGGTCGACGTCGAAGTCCAGGTCGAGGGACGGATAGAACAGGATCTGGTGCGTGATGCGGTCGAAGCCGTCGTCGTGGGCCATGGCGGCGACGGCGGCGACGAACGTGCCGCCCGAGCTGTCACCGGCGATGGCGAGGGTCGTGCCGTCCCACTTCAGGGTCTCGCCGTTCTCCTGAGCCCACCGGACCGCGCCGTAGCAGTCCTGGAGACCGGCCGGAAAGGCGGCTTCGGGCGCCCGGCGGTAGCCGACGGAGAGGACCTTCAGGCCGGTCTCCTTCGCCAGCGACCGCGCGACGTGATCGTGCGTCTCGAGGCTGCCGAGGAAGAACGCACCGCCGTGGTAGTAGACCAGCAGGCCGTACTCGTCGGCGTCGAGCGGTGTGTAGACCCGCACCGGAACCTCACCCGACGGGGTCTGCGCGGTCACGTCCTCGACGTGGGCAAGCGGCAGACGCTCCTCGAGGGGAGGAACCTGTGTCTCCTCCGTGGCGCGGATCGCCACCGGGTCGAGCGGTCCGTCGGGCGGGGGCGGCAGGTGACGGAGCACCTCGGCGATCCGGGGATGCAGTGTCATGCCGTCAGCCCCGTCCGGTCGTGGCGCCGGGCTTCTGCCCGGGGAAGACGTCATTGACCTCGTCCTCGGACCACCCCTGACGCGAGATGCGCTGCAGCTCGTCCGTCACCGGTTTGCGAGTGGCCTGGTACCGGGCCAGCGCCTCCTTGACGGAGTCCGCCTCCAGCAGGGCGTCGGCGAGGGCACCGCCGTCCAGGATCGCCGAGTTCGCGCCCTGGCCCTGGTGATGCAGCATCGAGTGGGCCGCGTCGCCCACGAGGACGACGGAGTCCGAGTGCCACCTGTCGACCGGGTCGATGTCGTAGACCGCGCGGATGTTCACGGCGTCCATGGCGAGGCCGCGCGTGATGTTCACGATCCGCTCGTCGAAGCCGTCCACCGTCGCCAGCAGGTCGTCCTTCGTCACCTCCGGCGCCCAGGTGCTGTCCGCGCACAGCGCCGTGATGTCGAAGGACACCTGGTTGCGGTGGCGCAGCGGCAGCAGATAGACCTTCGTGCCCCGCCCGATGTACATCCGGAGGTTGTCGTCGACGACCATCCCGTGGGCCTCGTCGGCCGGGATCACCGCGCGGTAGGCGTGTTCACCGGAGAACAGCGGCCCCTTCTCGTCGAACAGCCGCCGTCGGACCACGGAGCGGATGCCGTCGGCCCCGATCACGAGGTCGGCCGTCACCTTCTCGCCGTCCGCAAAGGTGATCGTCGCGTGGTCGCCCTGGTCCTCGATGGTCTCCAGCCTGTGACCGAGGTGCACCATGCCATCCGGGAGCACACCCAGGAGAGCGTCGATGAAGTCCCCGCGGTGGATCAGGTGGGTCCTGGTCTCCTCGGCGAAGTCGTGGATCCCCGGCCACGACTCCTTCATGATCGGGTCACCGGTGGCGGTGAGGATCTCGAAGTAGTCGCTCGGCGAGCTGACCTTCGCGATCGCGTCGAAGATTCCCCATTGGCGGAACCGGTCCATGGTGGAAGGACGCAGACCTATGCCGGCGCCGACCTCCCGGATCCGGTTCGCCTGCTCGTACACGTGCACGTCGGCGCCGAGCAGGCTCAGGGCCTTGGCCGCCGCCGCGCCGCCGTACCCCGCGCCGACGACGGCGACAGTCAGGTTCTTCAGGTCTGAGGGCTGCATCTCTTGTCCTTGTCAGTTCTTGATCGTGAGGAAGTCGGCGGGGTTGTCGACGAAGATCGTCTTGATCGCGGACTCGTCGAGTCCGGCGGCCCGGAGGTCCGGGATGAGGTCCTCGAAGATGTAGTTGACGGTGTGGCCCTTCACGCCCGGCCAGCCCAGCGGGCTGCAGTTGGCGTCGGCCGAGGCGAGCACCTGGCCGAGGTGGCCCTGCCCGATGAACCGGAGGAAGTGGTCGAGGCGCTCCTTGCGCGGGCGGGCCCAGAACGGCGGGTCCTCCAGCTCGGTCTCGTAGCCGAAGGTGTCGAAGCCGATGCGCCCGCCCTGCTCGGCGATCCAGGTGTCGCGGGTCTTGTCCGCGTTCACGCCGTCGTCGACGTGCCCGAACAGCACCCGGTCCAGCGGGAGTCCTTCCTCGTTGAAGACCGTGATCGCGTTCTCGGCGTCGATGGCCAGGTGCGTCAGGATCGGAACGCCGGTGGCCAGGGCGGCGCGTGCCGCCGCGCGGTAGATGCGCTTGTCGAGGTCCGTCATGCGTCCGCCGCGGCTCACGCCGACCTTGATGATGCCGGCGCGGCCCCCGGTGGTGCCGATGCCGACGGTGATCTCGTGGATGAAGTGCCGGGCGAGGTAGTCCACGGTCGCCCGGGCGAAGAACGGCAGCGCGGTGTCGCCGCCGACGAAGCCGGTGCTCGCGACGATGTGCACACCGGTCTTCGCCGAGAGCGACTTGTAGTAGTCGACGTCGCGCCCGTTGCAGATGCCGGTCGCGTCGACGAAGGTGCCGCCGCCCAACTCGTGGAACCGGCGCAGCTTGGGGACGGTCTCCTCGTACCGCTGCTCCGGGGTCCTCCACCACCGCGTGTCCAGCTCGGAGCCGGGCATGCCGTACCCGATGTGCTCGTGGACGGCCACGAGGCCCAGCTCCTCGGCCGGGATCGGCCCCAGGACGGTGTTCACTCTCGACACAACACTCACCTCAGATGGTCACAGCTCGAAGGGGTTTGGGCGGTCGCGCGGTCAGCGCACCGTCAGCAGGTCGCGCGGGTTGTCGACGAGGATGCGCTGGACGTCCTCGTCGCTGAGGCCCTGTGCCGTGAGCAGGGGGACGAAGTCCGACAGGACGTAGCTGTACGGCAGGTCGTGGTCGGGCCGGCCCTTGGCCGCCCCGATCGCGTTGCTCGACAGCAGGATCCGGTCGCCGTGGCCGGCCTTGACGAGCTCGGCCACCAGGGCGGCGCGCTCCTTGTCGGTGACGTGGTCGTCGTCCTCCAGGCCGACGTGGTCCAGGGCGACGTACGCCCCGAGCCGGGCGATCTCGAGGGGCGCGCCCGCGGCGACGGAGTCCGAGCGGTCGAGGCCGCCGACGATCACACGGTCGGCCGGGAGCTTCTCCTCCAGGACGATCCCGAGGTCGTGCACGGCGTCGTCGCCGAAGCGGATGGAGACCGGAACGCCGGTGTGCAGAGCGGTGCGGGCGGCACCGCGGAACAGGCTCTCGTCGGTGGGGGTCATGCCGTCGCGACTCGCGGTGGTGGCCACCAGGCCCGCGGCGCCGCGCCGCTCCACGCGCGGGACCACCATGCCCTCGGTGACCTCCTTGGTGAAGAGATCGGCGAACTTCTCGGCGGGCCACGGCGTCGGGGGATTGGTCTGCGGCGTCAGGAAGTAGCCGCCGAGCAGCTCCTCCGGGCCCATGCCGGTCGACGCGACGATGTGGACGTCGGCCGAGCGGGAGAGGGCCTCGTACAGCCGCACGTCGCGACCGTGGAACATGCCGGTGCTGTCGACGATCGTCCTGCCGCCCTTGGCGCGGAAGTCCGCCAGCTTCGCCGCCAAGGTCTCGAAGATCTCGGCGCGGTCCATGGAGATGTCGAACGCGTGTTCCGCCCCCGGGACCACCGACAGCAGCGCCTCGTGGACCGAGACGATCCCCAGCTCGTCGGCGGGGACGGGACCGAGGACGGTGTTGACGGTGTTGCTCTTGGCGCTCATGTCTGCCTCACGAGTCCGGGATGACGGTGCAGGGCACCAGGGGCGGTCGTCACCGTAGCTCTTCGATTTACATAGCGTCAATGAACTGTACGCATCATTAGATTTTTTTGCGCGAAGGATGCTCATCGTCGGTTCGCTGCTCGGCCGAGGCCGTGCGTGGTGCCCTGAACTGCGGCAACCGGCCGAGCGGAGGCGCACGGCCGGTGCGGGTGTCGGGTTCTTGTCCCTGATGGCCGGGGACGGGAGACGGGCGCCCGCGCGCCTGCCCGGAGTGACGGGCCATGACCTGTCGGGAGCCCGGAGGGCGCCGGCCGTCGTGACCGGTGCCCTCCGGGCGCGGCTCCGCTCAGGAAGTCCTGCGGCCGGGCCGCCTACAGGGGGGCCGGTTCCGGGGTGCCGTCATGATCTGGCGGCAGGAGCGCGGATACCTCGTTCTCGTCGGGACGGCGGGTGTGAAGCCCGATCATGCCGAAGGCGGTCAGCGCCGCGGCGACGACGGCCGCGACGCCGCACACGAGGTACGCGGTGTTGTAGCCGCTGCCCAGGGCGTCGAGGGCGAGCCCGTGTGCCGCGGAACCCGGGGTGCCGGGCGGCAGGCTGTTCACGGCGATGGGCCCTCCGGCCTCGGCTGTCCCGCGTGCCGCCGCCAGCTGACCGGCCGGCAGGTTCGCGCCGGGCAGGTGCGCCGCGAACGCCGACCCCGCGTTGCTCAGGGCGACCGCGCCGACGACGACGGGGCCGAGGGCGAAACCGAGGTCGCGCAGCATGTTGGTGGTGGCGCTGGCCATGCCCGCCAGCTTCAGGGGCACGCTGTTCAGCGCCACGGCTGTCAGCGAGCTGACGGTCAGGGCGAAACCGATGCCGATCAGCAGGGCGGGTGCGACGAACGCACCGAGTCCCGGATCGGTCACGTCCAGCCGGGTGAAGAGGAGGCAGCCGATCGCCATCAGGGCGAATCCGGCGGTCAGCAGCCAGGATGCGGCGACGCGGTGGAGGAGCCGCGAGATGACCGGGATGAGCAGGAAGGCGGGCCCCTGGAGGAGCAGGAAGGGGATCGCGACGCGGATCGGGTCCTGGTGCTGCACGGGCCCCATCCACATGCTCGTCGCGAAGCAGGCGCCCAGGAAGGCGATCATGCCGATGACCGCGGCGACGGACGACACGGTGAAGGCCCGGTTGCGGAACAGGGTCAGATCGAAGATCGGGGACTCGGCCCCCAGCTCCACCACGGCGAATCCGGCGAGGAAGACGGCGCCGAAGGTGAAGGCGAGTATGACGGGAAGAGTCGTCCAGCCCGACTCGGGCCCCTCGACGGCGCCGTACAGCACCAGGACGAGACCGACCGTGAACGTGATCTGACCGGGTACGTCGAGCCTGCGGCCCTCGGGTGCCTTCGACTCCGTGGCGAGGATCAGGGTGAGCACCATGCTGACCACGGCGAGTCCGACGAGCACCCAGAAGGAACCGCGCCACGACCCGATCTTGGAGAACATGCCGCCGACCAGAGGCGAGACGGCGGCGCCGGCGGACAGGAAGCCGCTCCAGACCGCCACCGCGTGGGCCCGCTGCCGCATGCCGCGGGTGACGGCGGTGATCGCGGTGAGCGAGCCGGGGAACATGGCGCCGGCGCCAAGTCCGTTGAGCGCGGCGCCGATCCACAGCACCTGGACGGTGGGGGCGAGCGCGGCCACGGTGCTGCCCGCGGCGACCAGGGCCGTGCCGGACACGACGAGCTTTCGCCGCCCGAAGAGGTCACCGAGGACGCCGAAGGTGAACTCGAAGCAGACCACGGCGATCATGAATGCGGCCGTGATCCACGTGAGTTGGGATCCGTGGGTGTGCAGGTCCTCCTGGAAGAGCCCGTTGAGCGAGACGGGCAGCGCGTTCGCGACCTGGGCCACGAAGACCGCGCCGCAGGCGGCAGCCAGTGTTCCCGCGTAGCCCGGTGTCCGGGCGGCCCCCGCGGTCGGGCCAGGGGACGTCGTCGTCCCATTGCTGAGCGTCATTGCTGTTCTCCCTGGCTGGGAAAGGTGAGCGTCCCGGAACGGGAGCCTCTGGGGCGTGGATGGGCTCGGCCCTGCGTGCGCGGTGGGGGAGAGAGTCGCGACGAGAGCCGGGCGCAATGCCGTGGAGAATGACACTCGCTTTACGTTGCGTCAATGATATATGCACGATCTAAGGAATAAGTCTTGCTGTAAGGTTTGCATTCTCACTGTCGTTCGGTCAGGGGCTCAGTGCTGCGCGGCCAGGTCCTTCTCCAGGGCGTGTGCCGTGGCGTCCAGGGCGGCCACCAGGGACTGGAGGCGGTGTGGGTCGTAGCGCACGCTGGGCATCGACACCGACAGGCCGGCCAGCGCGGGGCCCTCCCGGTCGCGTACGGGCACGCCGACGGCGACGAGACCGCGTTCGGAACGCTCCTTGTTGACGGCGAACCCGTTGCGGCGCAGACGCCTCAGCTCCGTCCGCAGACGGGCGAGATCCGGACGCTCCGCCGGCCGGTCCCGGTATCGCTCGAGGGCGTAGACCTCGTCCAGTTCTTCGTCGGTGAGGTCGGCGAGCAGGAGCAGCCCCGCCGTCGTGCGATGGGCCGGGAACACCATGCCCTCCCGGGAACCGACCCGCAGCGCCTGCCGGCACTCGACACTGGCGATGAACCGTGCCGTGTCCCCCGTACGCACGATCAGGTTCGTGGTTTCGTCCAGAAGATCGACGACCCGGTACAGATGCGGCAGGGCCGCCGCCCGCAGTCGCGACACGAGGGACTGGGAGTGCGCGGCCAGTTCCAGAACCGGCCCCGCACGGTAGACGCGGTCCTCGCCCTGCACGGCGAAGTCCCGGTAGACCAGCATCGCCAGAACCCGGTGGGCGGTCGACCTGGCGACACCCAGCCGCTCGGCGATCTGCGACACGGTCGCGCCCCCCTCCATCTGCAGGATGGTCGCCGCGCGCAGTGCGTGGTCCACGCTGGCGATGGGGTAGGGCGGCGGTGTCTTGAGCGGCTTGTCCATGGCTTGCCCTTCAAATTCTGCTCTCCAGAATCTACATGTTCTCCTGGAAGACACAGTGCACGCTGACGCTGTGACTCAGACCTCCACTCCAGACATCGTCACGGGTTCCCCGGTACGGCTCGAGGCCGTCTCGGCGCCGGGCCAGCCCGAGGTCACCCCGGCGCTCGAAGAGCTGTACCGGGGCTTCGAGAAAGAACTCCTCGTCCCGCTGTGGACCGAGATCGGCGACCTGATGCCGGCGCACCCGCGCTCCCGTGCCGTGCCGCACGTGTGGCGCTGGGAGCAGCTGCGCCGGCTCGCCGACCGGGCCGGACACCTGGTTCCCGTGGGCCGTGGCGGTGAGCGCCGCGCCATCGCGCTGGCCAACCCCTCGCTCGGTGGCCGGCCGTTCGCGACGCCGACGCTGTGGGCGGCCATCCAGTATCTGATGCCGGGCGAGGACGCCCCCGAGCACCGGCACACCCAGCACGCGTTCCGTTTCGTCGTCGAGGGCGAGGGCGTGTGGACGGTCGTCGGCGGCGACCCCGTGGCCATGCGGCGCGGCGACTTCCTGCCGCAGGCCGGCTGGAACTGGCACGCCCACCACAACGCCACCGCCGAGCCGATGGCCTGGATCGACGGCCTGGACATCCCGCTCCAGTACGTCACCGAGGCGCAGTTCTTCGAGTTCGGCCGGGACGAGATCAGCGACGCCGAGCGGATCACCCCCGAGCGCTCGCGCGCCGAGCGCCTGTGGGGCCACCCCGGACTCCGTCCCGTCTCGGCGGGTCGCACGACGGCCCCCGGCTCGCCCCTGCTGGCGTACCGCTGGGAGCACACCGACCGCGCCCTGGCCGACCAACTCGCCGTCGAGGCCGAGGGGTTCGGCGGCACCGTCGAGCCCGGCCACGCCGCCGTCCGCTTCACCGACCCGGCCACCGGCGCCGACGTGCTGCCCACGATCCGTGCCGAGATGCACCGTGTGGTGCGCGGCGCCGAGACCGCGCCGGTCCGCGAGACCGGTTCGTCCGTCTACCAGGTCTTCGACGGCTCCGGCACCGTCACCGTCGGCGAGAAGTCGTGGTCGGTGACGCGCGGCGACCTGTTCGTCGTGCCGTCCTGGCAGCCGTTCTCCGTGCGCTCCGAGGCCGGCGCGAGCGACTCCGACTCCGGCGCCCTGGATCTTTTCCGGTTCAGCGACACCCCCGTCTTCGAAGCCCTCCGGCTCGACCGCACCCATGTGGAAGGAACCACCCGATGAAGCTCGCGACCCTCCGTCTCGACGGCGCCACCCGTGCCGTGAAGCTGGACGGCGACGTCCTGGTCGACCTCGGCGTCCCGGACGTCGGCACGCTGCTCGCCCAGGACGACTGGGCGGAGCGCGCCGCGTCGGCCACCGGGACGACGTACGCGGTGGACGGCGCCGACTTCGCGCCCGTTGTCCCCGCCCCGTCGAAGGTCGTGTGCGTCGGCCTCAACTACCGCAACCACATCCAGGAGATGGGCCGCGACCTGCCCGAACACCCCACCCTGTTCGCCAAGTTCGCCGACTGCCTGATCGGCGCGGGTGACGACATCGTCCGGCCCGAGGAGACCGAGCAGTTCGACTGGGAGGTCGAACTCGCCGTGGTCGTAGGCAAGCAGGTGCGCCGAGCGCGCGGTGCCGAGGCGGAGGCGGCGATCGCCGGCTTCACCGTCCTGAACGACATCACCTGCCGCGACTGGCAGTTCCGCACCCGTGAGTGGCTGCAGGGCAAGATGTGGGACTCCAGCACGCCCGTCGGACCGTACCTGGTCACCCCGGACGAACTGCCGGGCGGCGTGCGCCCCTCGCTCGATGTGAGGCTCCTGGTGGACGGCGAGGTCATGCAGTCCGACACCACCGGTGACCTGCTGTTCGACCCGGTGGCGCTGGTGGAGTACGTGTCCACGGTGATCCGGCTCAACCCCGGCGACATCATCGCCACCGGCACGCCCGGCGGTGTCGGCCACGCCCGCAAGCCGCAGCGCTATCTGGTCGGCGGCGAGACCGTGGTCACCGAGATCGAGGGCATCGGCCGCCTGGAGAACCGCGTGGTCAAGGAGACGTCCGTCTGATGGCCCGTACCTTCGACGACGCCCGTCGCTGGGCCCGCATCGGCACCGAACTCCTCGTCAAAACAGCCGACCTGGACGATGGCGGGCTCAACGCGCCGAGCGCGCTGCCTGGTTGGAGCCGCAAGCACCTGGTGGCGCATGTGGCGGCCAACGCCGACGCGCTGTGCAACCTGGTCCACTGGGCTGCCACGGGCGAGCCGACCCCGATGTACGCCTCGCCCGAGGAGCGGCTCGAGGGTATCGAGAAGGGCGCGCGGCTGCCCGCCGCCGACCTCACCGGCTGGCTCCGCCGGTCCGCGGAGAACCTCACTGCCGGCATGGACGCGCTCGACGACGACCAGTGGCTGGCGAAGGTGGTGACCGCGCAGGGCCGCACCGTCCCCGCGACCGAACTCCCCTGGATGCGCTCGCGCGAGGTGTGCGTCCACGCGATCGACCTGGCCACGGGAGTGACCTTCGCGGACCTGCCGGACGACTTCCTCGCCGCGCTCTGCGACGACGTCGTGGCCAAGCGGGCCAAGGCACCGGGCCCGGCCCTGAACCTCCGGGCGCCGGGCGTCGGTTGGGACCTGTCCGGCGAGGGTGAGCCCGTCGAACTCGTCGCGGATCTGCCCACCCTGACCGCCTATCTCACCGGCCGGGCCGACGGCCCCACCACCGCGGACGCCACGCCCGCCCCCACGCTGGGTGCCTGGCTCTGACCCGGGCCTGCCCCGTGACCGAAGGAACAGATCATGAATCCTGAATCCAGCCCCGCCGGGCGGCCCGACGTCCTCGTGGTCGGCGGCGGCATCGGCGGCCTCAGTTCCGCCTTCGCCCTGGCCCGCCAGGGACTGCAGGTGCGCGTCCTCGAACGGGCCAAGGAGTTCGGCGAGGTGGGCGCCGGCCTGCAGATCGCGCCCAACTGCACCCGCATCCTCGCTGAGCACGGCCTGCTGGACGAGGCCAAGACTCTGGGCGTCGTCCCGGAGAACATGGTGATGCGTGACGCGCTCGACTCCCGGGAACTGACCCGGCTGGACCTGCGCGACCTCGAACACCGCTACGGGTTCCCGTACATGGTCATCCACCGCAGCGATCTGCACGGCATCTTCCTGCGTGCCTGCGAACGCGCCGGTGTCGAGCTGCTGACCGACCAGACCGTCGTCGGCTACGAGAACATCGAGGGCGGCGCCCGGGTCCTCCTCGAGGACGGGCGGACGGAGGAGGCCTCGCTGGTCGTCGCGGCCGACGGGCTGCATTCGGTGGCCCGCCGTCAACTGGTGGGCGACGACGTGGTCAGCTCCGACTACGTCGCCTACCGGGCGGCTGTCCCGATCGACCACGTGCGGGAGAACGGCGTCGCGGAGAAGGACGTCACCGTCTACGTCGGCCCGCGCTGCCACTTCGTCCAGTACGCGCTGCGCGGCGGCGAGATGTTCAATCAGGTCGCCGTGTTCCAGTCGCCCAAGGCCCTGGCGGGACAGGAGGACTGGGGCACGCCCGACGAGCTCGACGCGGCCTTCGAGGCCACCTGCGACACCGTACGCAAGGGCATCCCGCTGATGTGGCGGGACCGCTGGTGGCAGATGCTCGACCGGGACCCGATCGACACCTGGGTGCACGGCCGTATCGCACTGCTCGGTGACGCCGCGCATCCGCCGCTGCAGTACATGGCGCAGGGCGCGATCATGGCGATCGAGGACGGGTGGGTGCTCGCCCGGCACCTGAGCAACACCGCCGCGCAGCGCGACTGGGACACCGCGCTCGCGGCGTACCAGGCTGTGCGCGTCGAGCACTGCCGCCGCGTACTGACGACGGCCCGCGCCTGGGGCGACCTGTGGCACCTCGACGGTGAGGCGCGCCTGCAGCGCAACACGATCATGCGGGGGCGCGACACCTACGACTACTCCTTCACCGACTGGGTGTACGGCCCGACCGCGCTCACCCCCGACGAGGAACCCGCGATGTTCACGTCGATCCCGCTGTCCTCGGTGTCCGTCGAGAGCGAGGGGACGGAACTCACCGGGGGCGCGGCCAGGTGAGCGACGCCTTCCGGTGCGCGTAGGTGCGGACGCCGTTCGGCCGGGTTCAACGGCCGGCTGTCCGGTGTCCGCCCCGACGGCCTGGCCGCTACCGCCTCTCCGGCGTGCCGGCCACCGCGCCCGCCCTCGACCCGGCCGACGTCGGCGACGTGGTGTGGGGCAACGCGAACGCCGCCGGTGAGGACAATGTCGAGCTGGAGGTGGTGCCGCAGGGCACCCTCGCCGAGCGGATGCGGGCCGCCGCTCCGCGGTGACCTGGCCAACTGGCACACCGGTGATCCCGACGCCGTCCCCGCCGTGGGCGGCGCGATGGATCTCGCGATCGGAGCGCGGCAGATCCTGGTGATGATGAAGCTGTTCACCCGGGACGGCGCCGCCGAGCTCGTCCCCGCGTGCACGCGCACCGGCACCGCCTGTGTCACCCCCGTCCTCACCGACCACGGCATCTTCGCCCCCCCGGCCCGGACGGGGTTCCGGGTCCGGGAGACTTACGCCGTCACGGTCGCGGAACTGCGGGAACGAGTCATCGTCGACCTGCTTCCTCGAGCATCCTTCGGGCTGCGCGCTGATCGGACGTGGTGCTCAACCGGCCGGCGTCAGCACGGTCGTCGGGCCGCCGACCGCCGTGGAGAACCGGTCGGTGATCTGTGCCAGGGCGTCGGCGGCGGCCGGTGCGAGGGTCGTCGTGGCGTCCACGCCGACGGTGATGTCCTTGTCGAGAGTGAACCAGCCCGGCACGATGTGCGCCGCGCCCATCGAACTCAGCACCGGGCGCAGCGCGTAGTCGATGGCCAGCACGTGCGCCGTACTCCCGCCGGTGGCCAGCGGAAGAACGGTCTTGCCGGTCAGCGCGTACTGGGGGAGCACGTCGAGCAGCGCCTTCAACAGGCCCGAATAGGCTGCCTTGTAGACGGGGGTGCCGATCACTACGCCGTCGGCCTGTTCGAACTGCGCCGTGGCCTGGACGATGGCGGGGTGTCGCAAGTCGGCGTGGAGCAGGGCGTCGGCCGGCAGGGTGCGCACGTCCAGGACGGTCACGTCGTGGCCCTGCAGGCGGAGCCGCTCGTAGAGATGGCGCAGGAGCCGGGCGGTGCGGGACGTGGCGGAGGGGCTTCCGGAGACGGACAGGATGGCGGCCATGGAGGGACCTTCCAGGGTGGGTTTCGTCAGGGGCGGTGAGGTGGGCCGGGCGGAACGGCGCCTTGGCTCAGGGGTTCACCATGCGCTTGTCTCCACCGCGATCAAGGGCTTCAACCCATTGCGCAGGGTTTCCAGGAACGTGACGATTTCGGCGGCCACCGACCGGTGCTGCAGGTCGTTGAGGACGTCGTGGTGGGCGTCCCGGACCACCGAAAGGCGGGCTCGGACAAGTGACTTCGTGGTGCGGGTGAGCGCCGTGTGGTCGGCGAGCGGGTCGGCGTCGCCGACGAGGAGCAGAACCGGCACGCTCAGGTCGGCGGCGTAGGCGGCTGTGAGCAGGGCATCGGGCAGCGGGTCACCGAGTGAACCTCTCCGCACCCCGGAGTCCTGGGTGAGCGTGCCTCGGTGCGCGGGGCAGAAGGTACGTATGTCGAGTTCCTGGTCCCAGGTACCGACGACGGCGGAGGTCGGGCCGGGCAGGCCCGCCAGGACGACGGCGTCCGCATGCGGAAGGCCGGGTGCGTCTGCCCGGCCGAGGAGCGCGGCGACGGCAGCGGCTCCCGAGTCGGATGCCACCAGGACGACGGGGTCGACGACGCCGTCGTCGTCTCCGGTGTCCTCGACGGCGTGAGCAAGTCGGTGGCCGAAGTCGGTCAGTGACGTGGTCGCGTCGCCGTCCTCGACGGCCGGGGTGTCGATCACCCGGACCCGGTAGGCGTCGGCGGCCAGTCGCTTGCCGAGCCGCGCATACGTCGCCTGCGTCTCGCCTCGGCCGGGCACCACGATGACGGTGCCGCGCGTCCGCAGACCGTCGGGGGCGTGGTAGTCGGTGTACTGGGTCATCTCGGCTCACACTTCTGATTGCTGGGGTTCGGATCCGGATGCGGTGGCGGGCTTCCAGCCCAGGGCGGGTGCCACCTCGGTCGCGATGAGCTCGAGGGCGCGGATCGCGGCGTCGTGGTCGGGGACGGCGGGGTTGAACTGGGCGATGAGGTCGGTTGCGACGGGCAGGACCCGCTCCTGACGGAGCGCCACGACGACGTCGTCGGGATGGCCGTAGAAGCAGTGGAAGCGGCGCAGGGCCTCGTCCTGGCCCAGGCCCCTGGGGAAGGCGCCGTGCTCGGCCATGCGCAGCGCCGCCCGGTGGACGTCGTCGCCGATATGCCGCAGCGCGGTGCGCCGGTCCTTCGCCGGGAACACGAACCGGGACAACCCGATCCGGGGGCGGTGCGGCTCGTCCCAGGCGGCGAGGAAGGCGTCCGCCCAGGGGCGCTGCACCTCGTCGGTGGGGGCGTCGTAGCCGTACGCGGCACGGTTGAGCAGCAGATGGGAGCCGCCCCGCGCGGCGTACATGGCGCCGCCGGCACTGAATACGCCCTGCCAGATCCGGTCGGTGAATCCGGTGGTGGCCGGCTGGATGCGGAAGCCGGGTGTGCGCACCTCCTCGTTGGCCAGCGCCTTGCGCAGCAACGTCAGGTGTTCGCTGGTGAGTTCGCGTCTGCGGGCGGCGTCCTTGCCGAACGCGGCGTACTCCGCGGAGCTGGAGCCGCTGCCCACGCCGAGTTCCACACGGCCGCCGCTGAGGGTGTCGACGGCGGCGACGTCCTCGGCGAGCCGGACCGGGTCCTCCAGCGGGAGGACGGTGATGGCGGTGCCGAGCCGGATGCGGGTGGTGCGGGCCGCGGCGTGGGCCAGGAAGGTCCATGGCGAGGAGAGGCCGCCACCGCCGAGCGGTACGTGGTGCTGGGCGACCCAGCCGACGTCGAAGCCGAGTTCGTCGGCGGCGACGAAGAGTTCCTGGGCGTTGCGGTAGGTGCGGGCCGGGTCGTCGTCCCGGCCCTGGACGTGGGTGAGGAAGCCGAGCCTGAAGCGCGGCGTCTGTGTGGTCATGGTGGCTGCCTCTCCTGGAGCGGGCGCCCGAGGGCTGCCCGGGCGCCGTGGTGTCCCGGCTCCTCGTGGGCGGAGGGTCAGGCGTGCACGTGCCCGGCCGCCGCGGTGTGGCGGTTGACGGGGACGGGCAGGCCGAGGTTGCCGCGCAGGGTGTCGGCCTCGTACTCGGTACGGAACAGTCCGCGCTTCTGCAGGATCGGGACGACGCCGTCGACGAACAGGTTCAGCTCGTCCTCGGTGCGGAAGGCGAGGTTGATGCCGTCGAAGGTCCCTGCGTCGAACCACCGCTCGATGGTGTCCGCGACGGTCTCGGGCGCGCCGACGAACGGCGAGCGGCGGAACTCGCTGACGGACCAGGCCACTTGGCGCAGCGTCAGGTTCTCCTCCCGGGCCCGTGTGATGATCTTCGTCGCTCCGGTGCGGCCACCCTTCTCCGCGAGATGGGCGACGTCCGGGAACGGCGCGTCGAGGTCGTGCACGCTGAAGTCGTAGGCGCCGAAGGAGCGGCCGAGCAGGGCCAGGTTGCGCTCGAAGTCGTTGTCCTCCTCGAAGATCTCCCGCTCGCGGCGCCTGGCGGCCTCGTCGGTCGCGGCGACGACCGGACCGCCGTGGATGAAGATCTTGATGTGCTCGGGGGCGCGGCCGTAGGAGGCGGTGCGCCGCTTGATGTCCGCGTAGTACTCCTGCGCCTGCTCCAGCGAGCCGCCGGGCGCGTAGATGCCCTCGGCGACCCGTGCGGCGAGATCGCGGCCCTCCTCGGAGACCCCGGCCTGGAAGATCACCGGCTGGCCCTGCGGGGACCGCGAGAGGTTGAGGGGGCCCACGACCTTGAAGTGCTCGCCCTCGTGGCCCAGTTCGTGCAGCTTGGCCGGGTCGAGGAAGACGCCCCGCTCGACGTCGGCCGGGAACGCGTCGTCCTCGTAGGAGTCCCACAGGCCGCGCGCCACCTCGACGAACTCCAGGGCGCGGCCGTAGCGGGTGGTGTAGTCGAGGTGCTCTTCGAGCCCGAAGTTGCGGGAGGCTCCGGTGTCGAAGCTGGTCACGACGTTCCAGCCGGCCCGGCCGCCGCTGATGTGGTCGAGGGAGGCGAAGCGGCGGGCAAGGTTGAAGGGCGAGTTGTACGTCGAACTCGCCGTGCCGACCAGTCCGATGTGCCGGGTGTGGGTGGCGACCGCCGACAGCAGGGTGAGCGGCTCCAGCCGGTTGAGGTAGTGCGCCGGGTAGGTGGCGTTGATGAACTGACTGTCGACGATGAACAAGGCGTCGAACAGGGCGTGTTCGGCCGCCTGCGCCTGCCGGATGTAGTAGTTGATGTCGATGCTGGCGTTCTTCGCGACGCGCGGGTCCTTCCACAGACCGTGCTGGCCGGGGCCGCCGACACCGTACGGGTGCAGTGCGAGATGGATCGTGCGGGACATGTGGGGTCCTCTCTCTGGTTCGTCAGGCGTGCAGCAGCGCACGGAGGGCTTCGCGTTCGGCCCGGTCGGCGGGGGCCGCCCGCAGGGTGGGGGCGGAGTTCACGAGCAGCCGGGTGTAGGCGTGCCCGGGATGGTTGACGACGTCGCGGGCGGCGCCGGTCTCGACGAGTTCACCCTGGTAGAGCACCCCGATGCGGTCGGCGATCCCGGCCACGGAGCCGAGGTCGTGGGAGATGAAGACGAGGGCGGTGCCGTCGGCGCGCAGTTCCTTGAGGATCCGCAGGATCTGGACGCGGTTGGCGGAATCCAGAGCGCTGACCGGCTCGTCCAGGATGACCAGTCGGGGCTCGGTGACCAGGGCGCGGGCCACCGCGACGCGCTGGCGCTGGCCGCCGGACAACTCCCCGGGCAGCCGGTCCAGCAGGTCTTCGGACAGGCGCATCCGGGAGACGTAGGCCCGCACACGCGCCGCGGCCTCGTCGGCCGCCGTGCCCCGGATCAGGAGCGGCTCGGTCAGGGAGGCCTCGATGGTGAGGTCCGGGTCGAGACTGCGCAGGGGATCCTGGAAGACGTACTGGACCACACCGCTGCGGCGCAGGCCGCGCCACTGCCGCCGGCTGTAGGCCGTGACGTTCTGCCCGCCGATGACGATCGACCCTGCCGAGGCGCGCACCAGGCCGAGCACCGTCCGCGCGAGCGTCGACTTGCCGGAGCCCGTTTCGCCGATGAGGCCGACGGTCTCGCCCGGCGCCACGCTCAGCGAGACACCGTGCAGAGCGCGCCGGCGTCGGCGGCGCAGGCCGTAGTGGACCTCCAGTCCGGACACCTCGAGGACGGGTCCCCCGCCGGTGAGGGCGCCGGCGGACGGTTCCTCCTGAGACAACTCGGCGCTCACGTCTCCTCCTTCGGGTCGAGGAACTTCTCCAGGCCGTACTGCTCGTGTTCGGCGATCAGCAGCCGGGTGTAGTCGTGGCGCGGGTCGTGCAGCACCCTCTCGGCCGGCCCCTGCTCGACGACTTCGCCCTGCTGCATGACCAGGACCTCGTCGCACAACTGGGCGACGACGGCGAGATCGTGGGAGACCACGACCAGGGCCAGGCCCGCCTGCTCGCGCAGGTCGGCGAGCAGGTCGAGGATCTCGGCCTGGACGGTGACGTCGAGCGCGGTCGTGGCTTCGTCGGCGATGAGGATGTGCGGGTCGGCCGCGATCGCCGCCGCGATGAGGACGCGCTGGAGCATGCCGCCCGACAGTTCGTGCGGGTACTGGCCGTAGACCAGCTCCGGCTCCCGCAGGTGGACGGCCCGCAGCAGGTCGACGGCGCGTCGGCGTGCAGCGCGGCGCGGCAGCTTCTTCTTGACCCTGACGACCTCGGCGATCTGCGCGCCCACGCGGAGCGAGGGGTTGAGATAGGAGGCCGGGTCCTGGAAGACCGCGCTGATCGTCGTGCCGCGCAGGGCTGTCCACTGTGCGGGGGACAGGTCCGCGATGTCGGTGCCCCGGATTTCGATCGACCCGCCGGTGACCTCGAAATGAGCCGGCAGGATCCCCAGTGCCGCGCGGCAGGTGAGGGTCTTTCCGCTGCCGGACTCGCCGACGATGCCGACCACCCGGCCGGGTGTGAGGGTGAAGCTGACGCCGTGGACGATCTCGCGACCGCCGGCCTGGTCGCTGATCCGTACGTCGTGGAGCGACAGCACGGGCCGGCGCGGCCCGGTCGGGTCGCCGGGTCCGAGATCGAGGGTCTCCTCAGGGGCGAGGTTGTCGGACAGCGTCGCCATCACGCACCTCCGGTGGGGGCGGGTTCGGACTGGTCGGGGCGGTCGGTGCGGGTTTTGCGGCTGTTGACCAGCGCACGGCCCGCCTCGCCGGAGACGTCGCGGAGGGCGTCGGCGAGGAGGTTGCCGGCCCAGACGGTGATCATGATCAGCAGCGCGGGTGCGAGCGGTGCCCACGGCTGGTGGCTGAGATAACCGAGGTCCGAGGCGAGCAGCCCGCCCCAGGTGGGGGCCGGTGGCTGGACGCCGATGCCGAGGAAGGTCAGGCTCGACACGATGACGAAGCCGACACCGAAGGTCTGGGCGAGCGCGACCGCGATCGGCGGAAGCACCTTGACCCACACATGGCGGCGGACCACCCAGCCGATGGAGGCCCCGGACAGCAGCGCGGCCTCCACGTACTGCGAGCGGGCCACCGCCAGCGTGGCGGCGCGGGAGACCCGGTAGAACAGCGGGGCCACCAGTACGCCGGTGACGAGCATCGCCTGGGTGATCCCGTTGCCGAGCAGCGCGATCACGGCGACGGCGAACAGCAGGAACGGCAGCGCCACCAGAGTGTCCGCCAGGCGGAGGGTGATCCATTCGAAGGCCCGGCCGAGGTAGACCGACAGGATGCCCGGGACGGATCCGACGACCAGCGCGGTGACGGCGACCTCGAGCGAGCCGAGGACGCTGAGGCGCGAGCCGTCGAGGAGGCGGCTGAGCACGTCACGGCCGAGGTAGTCCGTGCCCAGCCAGTGCGAACCGGACGCCGACGCAAGGGTGTTGTCGCTGGTGGCGAGTGGGTTCTGCGGAGCCAGCAGCGGACCGAAGAGGGCCAGCAGCGCGATGACCGCGAGGATGGCGACGGCGATCCGGCCGGAAGGGAGGACGAGGACGCGGCGCAGCATGGTTCACACCCCCCGCTGAGAGGCCGGCGTCACACGCGCCAGCACCAGGTTGACGATCAGGTTGAAGGCGACGACCAGCACGATCGACACCACCAGGACGCCCTGGACCGCGGGCACGTCTCCGGCTTGGGCGGAGTCGTTGGCGAACCGGCCGAAGCCCTGCAGGCCGAAGATCCACTCCGTGACGACGGAGGCGCCGACGAGGGAGGGAAACTTCAGGCCGAGCGTCGCGAGCGCCGGGCCCAGCCCGTTGCGCAGCACATGGACGAAGAAGATCCGCCGGGGGCTGAGGCCCCGTACGACTGCGCCCGTCACGTAGTTCTCGCGGTAGGCCGCGATGAGGCTGCTGCGCAGCTGGCGGGCGACATCGGCGACGACGTCGAAGCTCAACGCGACGGCCGGCAGCGTGATGTGGGCCAGCCACGGGCCGAACCCCTGCGCCGCCGGGACGTATCCGGCGGACGGGAAGAGATGCAGTCCGACGGCGAAGACCGTCACCAGCACGATGCCGACCACGAACGCCGGCATCACCGAGATCACCGTCACGAATCCGGTGATCGCACGGTCGACCCAGGTGGTGCGGCGCAGGGCCGCCGCCGTGCCGAGGACGAAGCCCACGACCACGCCGATGATCAGCGCGAACGTGGCGACCGACAGGCTCACGCCCAGGCCGAGGCCGATCAGCGTGGAGATGTCGGCGCCGTTGGTCCAACTGCCACCGAGCCGGCCGTGCAGGACACCGGTGAACCAGTCCCAGTACTGGACCAGGAAGGGCCGGTCGAGGCCCCACTGCGCTTCGACTCTGGCGACGGCGTCGGGGGTCGCCTCCTCGCCCAGCTGGATACGCGCCGGGCTGAGCCCGCTCAGCGACCGCAGCGCGAACGTCACGAACGTCGCGAGCAGGAACACGGGCACGAAGATGGCGATCGATCGGGCGACGGTGACCGTGACGCGGCCCAGCGTGTGCCGCGTCCTGGACAAGACGTCCCCGCGACGGAGGTCAGGTGCCGCCTGTGCCTCGGTCGTCGTCATGGGTTGCCCCTGTCTGTAGTGGACGGTTGTCAGCGGGTGCCGGAGATGGTCACGCCGGTCCAGTCGATGTGGGCCGGGTTCTTGGGCAGGCCGGAGATCGACTTGCTCTTGGCGATGAGGTTGGGCTGGGAGTATGTGAAGATCAGCGCCTTGCTCCGCAGGCCGGCCCGCGTCGCCGCCCGCAGGACCTGCGGGTACGCGGGGGAGCCCAGCGGGGTCTGGCGCACCCTGGCGATAGCCGCCTCGAACCCGGAGGGCTCGTAGGGGGAACTGAGGTTCAGCGGGCCGTTGGGGCCGAAGTGAGCGGTCAGCGTCTGCGCGGCGGAGTCACGGCCGGTGGTCCCGTACAGGGAGAAGGTCAGGTCCTTGGCGAAGAACGGGGTGGCCCAGTTCTTGTCGATCTTGATGGTGACGGTGATGCCGACCGCGGCCAGCTGCGACTGGACGATCTCCGCCTGCGGGTCCTCGGCGGGAATGACCAGGTCGAGCTTGATCTGGCCACTCTTGTGGCCCGCCTCGGCGAGGAGCTTCCTCGACTTCGCCGGGTCGTAGGAGTAGTCGTTCTCGGACTTCGGGTCGTAGGCCACGTACCCCTTCGGGAAGGGCTGGTCGGTCACCTCGCCGTAGCCGAAGGTCAGCTTGTCCACGAACTCCTTGCGGTTGATCGCGTAGCGGACGGCGTCGACGACCTTGTCGTCGTCGAACGGCGCCTTGTTGATGTTGAGGCTGATGTTGGAGGCGTTGAAGCCGGGCTGCACGAAGACCTCGAGCCCCGCCTTCTTAGCGGCCTGGGCCTGATTGGGTTCGATGTCGGCGAAGTTGTACACGCCCGTCTGCAGACCGTTGACGACGGTGGCGGCGTCGGGTGCGGAGGTCAGCTCGACGTTGTCGATGTGGATGTTCTTCGCGTCCCAGTAGTCGGGGTTCTTCTTCAGCAGGACCTTGGTGCCGGGGATGAGCTGCGTGACGATGAACGGGCCGGCGCCGACCGGGTTCTGGTCCAGCTCGGCCGGGGACGCGGCCGCCTTGGGGCTGGCGATCTGCAGGACGCGCTCGCCGAGCAGCTGCGGAATCTGGTAGTCGACCTGTGTGAGGTGGATGACCGCGTCCAGCCCTTCGGCGTCCACCGACTTGATCGAGGTCAGATCGCCGAACAGCGCCGAGTTCTGCTGCTTCTTGGCCCGATCGATGGCCGCCTTGACGGCGGCGCCGTCGACCGGTTCGCCGTCGCTGAACTTGAGGCCGGGCCGCAGATGGAAGGTGATCCGGTCGCCCTTGACGTTGTACTCCCAGCTCTTGGCCAGATCGGGCACCGCCTTGCCGTTCTCGTCCGTGCGCGTCAACGAGGCGTACACCAGGGCGAGTTCGCGGAACTGGGCGCCGCTTCCGCCGACTACCGGGTCCCAGTGGGTGGGGAAGTAGGACGACGTCCACTTCAGGGTGGCGTTGCCGCTGCCGGCCGCGGCGTCGCCGCCGCAGGCGCTGAGAGCGGGCACGAGCACGGTCAGCAGGGCGGTGCCCAGGGCGGCGGCGCGCAACTGCCGTCCCCCTCGGGCGGGTCGACGGTCGATGACGGGGCGGCGTGGTGCGAGGCGTGCGGACATCGGATTCTTTCTGCGAAGGCGGTGACCCTGTCGGGGCGCGGAAGCGGAGGTCGGCCCACCGCCGCGCCGGGACCACGCCCGAACGGGCATGCAGGCGCGCGGCGTTGGAGCACGCGGCGGGCATGCCGGCCTCAGGGCGCGGGGCGTCGGCGGGTCAGCGGGGGAGGACCGGGATGCGGAACGAGGGAGCGCGGCGATGCGCGAAGGAAGCGGCGCGTGACGGCGGGAACGGCGCGGTGGTACGACGGGCGGGCGGTGCCGGCGGACGAAGAAAGGCGCCTGAGGCCGTGGGCGGCGGGTGGTTCAGCGACAGAGAGCGCTGCAGGTGCGCCGCAGGTCCACGTAGCGGCACACCACACCGGGGTGCGTCGTGAGCATGCTGCAATCCTGGGGCCGGCCTTCACCCGCTGTCAATGGACACTAATTGGTGTCTCATTGGGCGGGACGGCGTCTGACCGCAGATCAGAGGCCTGTCATGGCGCGGAGGGAGATGTGCGACCTGCCGCCGGGTGCACGGCGGCCTCCGCGGGATGCAGCCACAACGGCCCGTTCCCGGTCTGGATCCGGACCGCACCAGGAGGCGGCCACTCCCCGTGCGAAAGGAGCTTTCGCTCCGGGTCGGTGAGGCTCCGGTAGTGCTGGAGTGCCTGTGCCGCGGACAGGGCGGGCGGGTCCGGCAGCGGCCCGGAGCACAGCGCGCCGAAGGCCGATGCGTACTCGTCGTAGCTTCGCCAGCCCGGCATCACCCGGTACCCGGCCGGGCCCCGGACCAGCACGGTCGGCAACGCATACCGGAAGTCGCCGCCGGCGGTCTCCTTCGCCGCGCCCGGGTGCGGCGACGCGCTGCGTACCGACAGCACCTCGCGGACCGGCCGACGCGCCTCGGCGTGGTCGGCACGCACCGCCCGCATCACTTCCGCTGACGCCGCGTCAACGGACAAGCGCCTCAGGTCCAGACCCGGCGTGCCCCGCACCGCGGACAGGGCCAGTGCGGGTGTGTCCGCCGGTTCACCCAGCACGAAGACCGTCTCCCGCAGCCGACGCAGCACTCGCTCGGCCACGTCGGCACCCTGAAGCTCCGCCGCCTTGGCGACCAGCGACGACGGCCAGGAACTCGCCGCCACGCGATCCAGACGCGCCGCCCAAGGGGCCCCGGTGTGCGTGCCGATCTCCTCGACATAGCGCGCGTACCAGGCGGTCTCCGCCGCCGGATCAGGCGGAGGATCGTCGTTGCCGTCGAAGAGAATGCAGAAGACGCGGCGCCACACGACCTGGCCGGACGACGCCGCGCGCAACCGGCGGAAGACGGGCTCCGACCCCCAGGCCCACGGACACAACGGATCGGTGTACTCCACCACTTCCACCACGGGTTGCTCGGGTACGGACGTCACGCGGCTCCCTTCCGGCTCAGCCGCTCGCCCGTGGCCGCGGGCAGCAGGGACGCCAGGGTCACCCCGTCCAGGACCGCGGCCGCGTCCGCCTCGATCCGACGCCATATCCCCGGCAGGCCCGACGCGGGACCGGGGTAGTCGAGCCCCGCCAGCGCCTCGCCGCGCAATGTGATCAACTCGCCGTCAACGGCGCGCGACACGTCGAGCAGCGTGATCTCGCCGGCGGGACGACCGAGCCAGTAACCGCCCTCGCATCCGCGCTGGCTGCGCACCAGGCCGGCCCTGCGCAGCTCGCCCACGACGGATTTCAGGAACCTGAAGGGGATCTGCTGGGAGGAGGCCATGGCCTCGCAGGTGAGCGGGCGGGTCGGTTCACGGGCGAGCTCCAGCAGCGCGCGCGTGGCGTAGTCCGCCTTCGCGGAGATATGCATGCGCCCCATCATGCCCGACGAGGGGTCCGGGACAAGGCCCTCCACCGGCCGCCCTGAATCATTGCGGGAACATTGCCGCAGGTGAAACGCAATGGACACCTATTGACATCCTTTTCGCCGCCGCTCTAGCGTCCCTCACCATGAGCGAGCCGCTGACGAATCCCGGTGAAGGCTTCCATCCCCATCTGCACGAGACGCCCGGGCACCCGACGGCCCCCCTGCGCACGCGGCTGCACCACATCCGCGCCGACTCCCTCGACGTGGACACGGCGCAGACCGGCGGCATGCGCAGGTTCGCCGCGGTCAGCGGCAAGACGGTCGGGTCGGAGAAACTGTGGATGGGGCAGACCCATGTCGCCCCCGCGACCTCCTCCTCCGACCACCACCACGGCGAGTCCGAGACCGCCATCTACATCGTCAGCGGACACCCCGAGTTCGTCTTCCTCGACGACAGCGGCGACCAGGCGGAGGAAGTACGTCTGCGTACCGCGCCCGGCGACTACATCTTCGTCCCCCCGTTCGTGCCGCACCGGGAGGAGAACCCCGACCCCACCGAGGAGGCGGTGGTCGTCATCGCCCGCAGCACGCAGGAGGCGATCGTGGTCAACCTGCCCCACCTGTACGCGCTGCCGACAGCGGAAGCCTGAATCGCCCACGGGGCGCGGACCGTGCCGGACCTTCGAACACGTCCATACAGCTCTGGGCCACCGCGTCGGTGCCGACGATGGGAGGATCGTCGTGCCGCTGCGCCGTGTCGAAGAGGGGGCCGAGGTGCCGTCCGCCGAGCTGAAGCACACGTTCCAGATCGCCGCGTCGCCGGAGGAGGTCTTCGCGCACCTGGCCGAACCGTCGCACTACGTCGGCCTGTCGCCGTTGGTGGTCGCGGTCCGCGATGTGCGCCGCAGCGGCGGGACCGTGCACTACACGGCCGTCGAGCGCTTCCGGTTCCTGGGCGTCCTGCGGCACGACAACGTCATCGACGTCACTCTGGCCGCGGTGCGGGAGGGCCTGCCGTACTCCGCCGAGATCTCGGGAGACGTCCGCAGCCCCGGCCGGGTCCGCATGAACTACCGCTTCGCCATCGAGAGCCACGCGGCCGGCAGCGTCGTGACCGACACCCTGCACCTGCACACGCCCCCGGGCCTGCTGCGCTTCGCCGCCTCCCGGGCGGGGGCGGTCCAGCGGGCCCGGGCTCGTATTCTGACGACCCGTCTGGCGCGGCCCGCCTGACGGTGATGGTGATGGGTCGTTGAAACGTGCTGGTTCCCCGATGCCGTCGACCGTGTTGGCATTCCCGTAGCAGCTCAACTCACCACGAGTTCGTTCACATCTCGCGCCAGTTGCCGACGATGCTCGTCACCCTTCGTCAACCCAAGTACGGGGCAGAGCAGGGCGATTGACAGTCGCGTCTGTTACGAGATGGCCCGGAGCCGGTCCTGGGGGCGGCGGCGGAGTCGGTCGACTGCCTGTGCCGTCTTCTCGTCCGCTGGGAGGAAGACGACCAGTTGTTGTGCGTCCGAGGGGAGTTCGAGCGTCTCGCGGAGCATCTGAAGCTCGCACCCGGAAGGGTGGTTGAGCCGGAGGACTCCCCGTCGTGGCACCACGTGACGGTTCAGGCGGCGCGTGAAGTCGGGGCCGTGGCGCGGCCTGAACGCGGACCTCCTGCTTCCGGAAGCGGGCAGGGCCGTGGCCGTGGTCTCGGGGTCCGGGCGGCTTTGCTCGTCCACCCGCCGGTTCTGCCGCGGCGCGCGCGAGGGCAGGTCGTACGAACAACTGAGCGTCGTCAGGACGGCAGGTGTCGCATGACGTCACCGGAACCGGGCGGCGGCGTACCCGTGCTTCGATGCCGACGTGCTCGATCCCGGGCACGGGGACGCTCGAGCCGTGGCGGATCTGGTGGGGTGCCCTTGGCATCGTCGCGCGGCGCTGCCGGCTGCGAAGCCGCACAACTCCCGGGCCGGATCCGCTCGCACGCCGATCCCGACCGTGGGCTCGGCGCCCTCGACGCGGCCGGGCGAAGACGGACGTCGGTCTCGGCCGCACCCTGGAGAGCCTGGTCCTGGCTGCACGCGCGAGCGGCCACGCTTGCCGTCGAACCGTCCGCAGCCGGCGAGGCCGGTAACACCGGACGCGAAGTTCGACCACTGCCCAGCACCACACCGGGCAGGGGATTCGCCGAGAGCCGGATCGCCGCACGGTGTCTCCCGTCTCCGGCGGCGCGGGCCGGAGACGGGAGTGACTGCCTTACTCGGCGGTCAGGAATTGAGCTCCACCAGGCCGTGACCCCAGTTGGTCGTCGGGTAGGTGTCGTTCAGCGGGTAGTGGTTGAACTGCGGCTCGCGGCCGTTGTTCGAGATGGAGAGCCGAGGCCCGGTTCAGCAGCTGTCGCCCGGCATGTGCGTCCGAGTCGGGTCGGCGGCTGGGTGTTGGGCAGGCGCGCGCTGAGCAGGCCCTCGACCGCTGTTCGCCCGCGGCCGGGTGCCGGGCGCCAGGCTCGCGATCGTGGCGGCCACGGTGACTGGTGTCGTCGGGACGGTACTCTCGGCGGCACGTGGAATGACGGCCGGGGCACCGGCCACTGCCCCGGCCGGTGTCGTTCGCATCACCGCCGCGGGACCGAACGGACCACCCCGGTTGCGAGCTGGTCGTGCGCGCCACAGGCTGCCCCCATGAACCACACCCCGGACGCAAGCGTGCGCCCCATTCTGGTGACGGGTGCTGCGGGCAGGGTCGGCGCCGTCGGCCGGACCATTGCCGAAGGCCTTCGGCGGCGGGGCTTTCGGGTACGGGCCCTGGTGCGTCGGGACGACGATCGTGCTGAGGCGCTGCGCGCGGCCGGCGCCGAAGTCGTGGTGGGAGACCTGACGCGGGCCCGTGATGTCGCCGACGCCATGGACGGCTGTGGACGGATGTATTTCGGCATGGCCGTGTCGGAGGAGTATCTGCTGGCCGCCGTGACGACAGCGGCGGTCGCGCGCGCCTACGGGGAGCTGCGTGCGTTCGTGAACATGTCGCAGCTGACTGTCTCCGAGATGGACGTCACCAGCACGTCCGAGTCGCATCAGCATTGGCAGCAGTGGCTGGTCGAGCAGGTGCTCGGTTGGTCGGGCCTGCCCGTGGTCCAGGTCAGGCCCACCGTCTTCATGGAGAATCCGCTCTTCCAGGTCGCGTTTTCCTCGATCTCGCAGGACGGCACCATCAGTTGGCCCTTCGGTCGGGCGAAGACCTCCCCGATCCCGGCCGGTGACGTTGCCGCGGCCGTCGAGGAGATCCTGGCCGATCCGGCCCGCCATATCGGCCGGATCTACGAGCTGACCGGCCCCCGATCACAGGACATCGCTGCCATCGCCGCGGAGATTTCCGCGGCTCTGGGCCGAACGGTCAGCTACACCGATGTCCCCTTGCAGGAATGGCTCGACAACGATCTCCGAGCGCTGGGACTGCCGGATCACGTCTTCCAGCACATCTCCACCATGGCTCGCCTCCACGCGGCCGACCGCTACGACCGCCAGGCGGACGGCATGGAAGAGGTCACCGGACGGCCCGCTTCAGGTGTAGCCGACTTCGTCCGCAGGAACCCTGAGCTGTTCACTCGCTGAGGCTGCCTGCCGTCCGGGCCGACAAGGTCGACCGGCAGGGCAGTCAGGACGAACTCGCCACGCCGGTCCTCTCGCCGCAGGACATCGCCGACCAACACGGCATCTCGCTGTGCCATCTGCACCGGTTGTTCGCAGCGGCAGCACTCGACTCTCAGACCTCCCCGGCAACACGGTGCACTGGCAGCCGGAAAGCCGTGCACGGTCGGACAAGTTCCCCCACCGCTGATTCTTAGCCTGGAGAACGGCAACGAACCAGTGAGCCTCAACGCCCTGCGCGAGCCCCACGCCGACGAAGCCGCCGACACCCAGGCGACCCAGATCCTGCGCACCGCCCTGCGCACGACTTGACGAACCGACCCCGGCCTCGACCGAAGTCACCTGACCCCGGCAGTGTCCGCTCCCTGAAGGAGCTCCTCCATGGCCCAGACCACCGCACCCACCGTCGTCCTGGTCCACGGCGCGTTCGCCGACGCATCGAGCTACGCCCGTGTCATCCCCGAACTGCTGGCCGACGGCCTCGACGTGGTGGCCCCGGCCGTCCCGAACCGGAGTCTGATCGGCGACGCCGCCTACATCGCCTCCGTGGTCCGCCGGATACCCGGCCCCGTCGTCCTCGTCGGCCACTCCTACGGCCGCGCGGTCATCACCGTGGCCGGCGTCGAGGACAACGTCCAGGCCCTGGTCTACCTGGCCGGCTATGCCCTGGAGCAGGGCGAGAGCCTCGGCGAGCTGCAGGGCCGCTCCCCCGACTCGGACCTGGCCGAAGCCCTCGTCCACACGCCCTTCCCGCGCGAGGGCGCCGAGGACGGCACCGACGTCTCCGTCGACGTCGCCAAGTTCCCGGAGATCTTCGCCGCCGACGTCGAGCACGAGCTGGCCGAGGTGCTCGCCGTGTCCCAGCGCCCGCTGGCGGCCCAGGCCTTCACGGAGGCCACCCCGGCAGCGGCGTGGAAGACCAAGCCCGCCTGGGGGCTGGTCTCCACGTCGGATCACACCATCAACCCCGATGTCGAGTGCTTCGGTTACCAGCGTGCCGGGATGACCACCATCGAGGTCGACTCCTCGCACCTGGTCATGCTCGCCCACCCCAAGCGCGTGGCCGACCTGATCCGCGAAGCCGTCAGGGCCGCCGGCTGACAGCGCCCTCCACGCACAGTGCGCAGCCCCACCCGGTCGGCGAGGCTGCGACTTTTTGACCGAACAGCCCCGAAGACCGCGACCGCCCCCGACTACCCGGCACGCCGGGGCACCGGCCAAGCCAACGATCGTGCTCGTCCACGGAACCTGGACCGACGCTTCCAGCCGGCTTCACCGGATGCTTCGCCAAGGGTGTCCCGGCCGCGCAGGCCAAGCTCCCCGTCGCGGCCGGCGGCCCTTCGCGGTGAGCGCGGGATCGCAGCTGTCTGGTACACCCGCGTGCAAGTCGCTGTCGTCCTGGGGGTGTCGGCACCTGGGACCGGGTCATCCCCCCGGCTGAGCACCCCGGCAGGGCCCTGGACGCTCGCCTTGCCTAGAAGGCAAGGATTTTGCCTGACGGGAAACATCCCCGGTTGAATCGGGTCATGAGCTCTGACACCGAGAAGCGCACGCGGGTCCTGGTCGACGCCGACTGGTTGGAAGCGCACCTGGACGATCCCGCAGTCGTCGTGGTGGAGGTGGACGAGGACACCGCCGCCTACGACGTCGCCCACATCGCCGGCGCCATCCGCATCGACTGGCGTGCCGACCTCCAGGACCCCGTCCGCCGCGACTTCGTCGACGCGGCAGGCTTCGAGTCGCTGCTGTCCCGCAAGGGCATCACGCCTGGCGACACGGTCGTGCTGTACGGCGGCAACAACAACTGGTTCGCCGCGTTCGCCTACTGGTACTTCAAGGTCTACGGCCACCAGGACGTACGGCTCCTGGACGGCGGTCGCAAGAAGTGGGAGCTGGACGGCCGTCCGCTCGTCACCGACGTATCCGAGCGCCCGGCGACCCACTACACGGCGGCGCCCGCGGACGACTCCCTGCGCGCCCTGCGTGACGAGGTGCTGGCGTCGATCGGCACCCGCAACCTGGTCGACGTGCGCTCCCCGGAGGAGTTCTCCGGCGCGCTGAGCGCCCCGGCCCATCTGGCACAGGAGGCCGCCATGCAGCGCGGCCACATCCCCACCGCCCTCAACGTGCCCTGGTCGAAGAGCGCCAACGACGACGGCACGTTCAAGTCCGACGAGGAACTCGCCACTCTCTACGCGGATCTCGACCCCGACCGTGACACCGTCGTGTACTGCCGGATCGGCGAGCGCAGCGCGCACACCTGGTTCGTGCTGCATGAACTCCTCGGGCTCGACCGGGTGAAGAACTACGACGGTTCCTGGGCGGAGTACGGCTCCCTGGTCGGCGTGCCCATCACCCGGCCCCACGCCGCCTGACACCCCCTCGAATCCGGTGGCCGAGGCGGGACCGACGCCCCCTCGGCCCCCGGCGGTCGCGGTTCGTTGACATCCGGTTCGACGGCGGCGACCTTCCCGCGTGCGGGCGGATCCCGGGATCGAACGCTACGTACGCGAAGGGGGCGCGTCGCGTGAGGGGCGCGCCCCCTTGTGGCTGCGGCGACCGTTACCGGAGCACGATGATCACGAAGGACCCGCGGTCGAATCGGTGATCGAAGTGGCGGCCGAAGCAGAATCCGGAGTGGTTGAAGCAGGATCCGCGGTGGTCGAAGCGGAACCCACCGTGGTCGAAGCGGAACCCACCGTGGTCGAAACCGAACCTACCGTGGTCGAAGCAGCGCCAGTCGCTGCGGTCGAAGCACCCGATGCTGGTCACACGAGTGTGCACGGCAGGGGCTGCCGCGGCCGTGCCTGCTGTGCTGATCGCAGCGCCGCCGGCCATTAGAACGCCGGCCGCGGACGCCGCGACGAGGCGCCGCACGCGTTGTGCTCGCATGATGGATGCACCCTTCCTTCCATCGTCTCGCGCGACTCTCAGCGACACGAGGTGAACGACCGCAGCCGTGACAAGGGCGCGGAATGACCGTAGGCGTCGTCCCTTGCACATGAACAGAACTCACATCCGCTGTCTGCGCTGCACGGGAACCAGACGACCAGAGGCGCACCCCAGGCTGCGGCTTTACTTTGGATACGGCGGCGCCCTTTTGGATTGCCTGGGATCGGCTGTTTTGTTAGGAAATGTTCTACGGCTTTCATCGCTGGTCCATGCCAGGTCTCCGGACGAACCGGCTTGGGCGGACCTCCCCCGGATACCGGCGTCGGACGCGTGGTGTCCTGGCCGGTCGGCATTCTGAGCCGGCAGGGGGAGGGAGTGGTTCTTCCATGACCTTGAGCCGTCACGTGTGACCGGGACCGCCGTTGCAACAGCTGATCACCTCGGCTCCGAGAGCCGCGGTCCGGCCGGCAAGGGAAACGATCGCCGTGGCGCCATGGCCGTCGACCTCTTCGCAGACATCCCGGTGAACTACTACGCAGCGGCGCCCTGGACACGTCGGCCGTGCCCTGTGCGCCGTCATCGTCGACGACCTCGCCACGCGCATCGCCGCGACGGCTGATCGGGGCCTGTAGCCGAGGAGTTGCGAGACCTTCTCGAATGGCGTTCGCAACGTCACGTACCAGGATCCGGATGGAAACGAGATCGGTTCGGCGGCTCTTCGCTCCGGCTCCGACTCAGACTCAGGGGTGGTCAGCGACCACCAGCGGTTCGAGGCTCATGCTGCCGTGCCCCGCGGGTGATCCTCCGGCGTCTCAAGCAGACGGGTTCGCAGGCCGGCCAACAGGACGACTGTGACCGCCCTTTGCAAATGAGCACACCCGCACCCACTGCACACCCAGGCGCGGTCCACCCCGCATCCCTTCTCCGCCCGGTCACCGTTACTCGCGACTGTCCGAAAAACGTGTCGCAGACATCTTGACCTTGTCCGAACGGGCGGCTTAGCGTCTCGGCGTTTGGGATGCTTGAAACGATTCAATTCAATACTTCTCTTGGGGCGCACTCATGCATGAACGCATCTCGCAGCGCGGCGGGATCTCACGCCGTACGGTCCTGGCCGCAGGTCTGGTGGCCGGCACCGCGGCGACCCTGTGGACCGCGGCACCGGCCGCGGTCGCGCTGCCCGCGGCGGACGGAAGCGGATCGGGTGGTGACTGGTTCGCCGATCCCTCGGCTTCGGTGCGCCCCAAGTTCCGGTGGTGGTGGCCGGACGGCCTGGTCGACCCGGACGAGATCGCTCGGGAGATCGACCAGATCGCGGACGCGGGCTTCGGCGGGGTCGAGATAGCTGCCGTGCACCACAGCATCAAGGACAAGTCGGTCCTCGACGTCACCCATCACGGCTGGGGGAGCAGACCCTGGCGCGACGGCGTCGAGGCGGCGCTTCGCCGAGCCGTGCGGCGCGGCGTCACCGTCGACATCACCCTCGGCCCGAGCTGGCCCGTGGCCATGCCGGGGCTCACTCCCGACGACGAGGCGGCCGCGCAGGAACTCGTCCACGGCCGGGCCATGTTGAGCGCCGGCGCCACCTACCAGGGTCCGGTCCCGCCGCCCCTCCGCGAAGCCACCGCCGGCGTCACCCGGCAGCGACTGCTCGCCGTACAGGCGGCCCGCGTCGAACCGGCGAACACCACGCGCAAGGAGACCGGGCTCGACGCCGCCAGCGTCCGCGACCTCACCGACACGGTCACGGACGGCACCGTGACGTGGACGGCACCCGACGACGGCGACTGGGTGCTGATCTCCTACTGGCGGCGCGGCTCGGGACAGCAGCCCGAGTCCGGCCCCCACTCCGCACCGGCCGCCTACGTCGTCGATCACTTCAGCGCCGACGGCACCGCCGCGGTCACCGGCTACTGGGAGAACCAGCTGCTGACCCCATCCGTGCGGCAACTGCTCAGGGCCGCGGGCGGCGTGTTCTTCGAGGACTCCGTGGAGCTGGAGACCGACGGCCTGACCTGGACCCCCTTGCTGCCTGACGCCTTCGAGGAGCACACCGGCCGCCCCCTGCTGCCGTATCTGCCGGCGATCGTCCTGGACGACAGCAACCAGGTCTTCGCCTTCGAGGCCGGACTGACCCGGCAGATCAGGCACGACTTCTGGGAGACGGTCTCCGGACTGTTCAACCGCCATCATCTGCGGGCCCTGCGGGACTGGGCGCACTCGCTGGGCATGGGCCTGCGGGCGCAGCCCTACGGCCTGCAGACCGACGCCATCGCCTCGGCGGCGATCCTCGACATCCCCGAGGGCGAGTCCCTCGGCTTCAAGAATCTGGACGACTTCCGGTGCCTGGCCGGCGGCCGCGACATGGCCGGGCACACGGTGCTTTCCTGCGAGGCGGGCGCGTACAACGGCTCGGCGTACAGCACCACTTGGGACCGCTTCCTGCGGACCATGGGCGGTGCCTACGCGGCGGGCGTCAACCAGACGGTCGTGCACGGATTCTCCTATGCCACCGCGCCCCAGGTGAGCTGGCCCGGCTTCGCGGCCTTCAGCCCGTACAACGGCGCGCCCGGCTACGGCGAGTCATGGGGACCCCGGCAGCCCACCTGGCGGCACATCACCGACGTCTCCGGATACCTCGGCCGCGTGCACCAGGTCCTCCAGACCGGTACGGCCAGGGCGGACGTCGCGGTGTTCCGGCAGACCGGCTACACCGCCACCGGAATCGGCGCGTCCTGGCTCACCTCGACCGGTGTTCCGCTCGGCTGGACTCACCAGTTCATCAGCGGCCCACTGCTCGATCTGCCTGGCGCCATCGTGTCCGGCGGCCGGCTCGCACCGGACGGTCCCGCGTACAAGGCACTGCTCATCGACGGTGACTTCTTCTACGGCTCCACGCCCACGCTGTCCGTGGACGACGCCGGCAAGGTGCTGAAGCTGGCCCGGGCAGGGCTCCCGGTCGTCCTGCTCGGCGCCTTCGACCAGGCGCTGACCCCGGGCGTGCCCGCGCCGGGCGAGACGGACCGGCTGCGCGAGATCCTCGATCGGCTGCTCGCCCTGCCCAACGTCGTCCGGGTCACCGACAAGACGGCGATCGGGGACGCCCTCGCCGGGCTCGGCGTGACGCCCGATGTCCGCCACGCGACCTCGTCGACGCTCCTCAACGCCCACCGGGCCACCCGGGAGGCGGACTTCTACTACCTCTGCAACGGCAAGCACGCCGAGACCGTCAAGCCGCCGGTGGCGGCGATCGACCACGAGGTGACGCTGCGCCGCACGCAGGACGGCGCCACCGTGCCGTACCTGCTCGACCCGTGGACGGGCGAGGCCGTGCGGCTTGCCCGGTACACCCGGGACGGCCGCGACTTCACCCTGCGCGTCGCGCTCCAGCCGGGACAGACCATGATCGTCGCGCTGGGTCGGCCCGGCCTGTTCGGCGACCGCAATGGCGACCGCCCGTACGCCGTCGCCACGGACGCGGACGCCGTGCTGTTCACCCGAGGGGGACTGACCGTGCGCGCGAGCGCCGCGGGTACGGTCACGACGCGCCTGTCGAGCGGGCGTACCGTCTCCACGGTCGTCCCGGCCGTGCCCGAGGCGATCACCCCGACCCGCTGGCAGGTGGAGGTCGAGGACTGGTACCCCGGATCCGAGGCGACCCGGACGGAGACGGTCAGCCGATCCCTGACGCTCGACACCCTCGTCCCCTGGTCACAGACCGCGGAGCTCGCCGACTCCGCCGGAATCGGCCGGTACCGGACCACGGTCGCTCTGCCGGCCGACTGGGATGAGTCCCACGGCGCGTTGCTGGACCTCGGGCAGGTCAGCGACACGTTCCGGGTGACCGTCAACGGCACACGGCTGGCACCGGCCGACCGCCTGCACCCCGTTGTCGACGTCGGCGCCCTGCTGCGGCGCGGTGACAACACCATCGAGGTCGAGGTGGCGACACCGCTCATCAACCGGCTCAGGGTCGCCCAGCCCGCCGTGTTCGGCGGCGTCGCCCGCCAGGCCTACGGCCTTGTCGGACCTGTCCGCCTGCTGCCGTACGTGCAGGCGACCGTGGGCTGACGAGGACGGGTCGGCACCGTGTGCGAACAGGCGCCGGTGCCGACCCGGACTTGAACGTTTCAACCCCGTCCTTCCCCCACGGTGCGCCCCCGTCCTTCCCCCACGGTGCGCCCCCGTCCTTCCCTCACGGTGCGACCCCGCCGCACCTTCCCGTCACGCCCTCACCCCCGTCAGCGCTCCACCGGACCCGCCTGAGCCGCATTCGCAGCCACCGCTGCCCGTCCGAAGGGAAACCGGCACCTTGCCCGAACAGCGCGACACCCCGAGCCCGTCCCGGCGCCAGATCCTGATCGCCGCGTCGGCCGCGGCAGCCACCACCGCGATGTCGTCCACCGTTGCCTCTGCGGCTTCCGCACCGTCGGCGGAGCCGCCGGAAGCCGAGGCGCCGCTCGCCGCCCTGCCGCTCTCCGCGGTACGGCTCCTCGACAGCCCGTTCCTGGAGAACATGCGTCGTACTTGCGCCTATCTGCTCTTCGTCGACATCGACCGGCTCCTGCACACCTTCCGCCTCAACGTGGGCCTGGTCTCGTCGGCCGACCCCTGCGGAGGGTGGGAAGCCCCCGGCGTCCAGTTGCGCGGTCACACCACCGGCCATCTGCTCAGCGCCTTGGCCCAGGCGCACGCCAACACCGGTGACGACGCCTACGCTGACAAGGGCCGCGCCCTCGTCGCGGCGCTGGCCCGGTGCCAGGAGGCCGCCCCGGCCGCAGGATTCCACCGCGGCTACCTGTCCGCCTTCCCCGAGTCGGTCTTCGACCAGCTCGAGGCGGGTGGCAAGCCCTGGGCGCCGTACTACACCCTCCACAAGATCATGGCCGGTCTGCTCGACCAGTACCAACTCAGCGGCAACCGGCAGGCGTTGACCGTCCTCCTGGAGATGGCGGCCTGGGTGGACGCGCGCACCGCTCCGCTGTCCCACGAGCGGATGCAGCTGGTGCTGAAGGTGGAGTTCGGCGGCATGAACGACGTGCTCACCCGGCTCCACCTCGTCACCGGAGATCCCGTACACCTGCGTACGGCGCAGCGCTTCGACCACGAGGAGCTGTACGATCCGCTGGCCGCAGGCCGGGACCAACTCGCCGGACGGCACGCCAACACCGAGATCGCCAAGGTGGTCGGTGCGGTACCGGCCTTCGAGGCCACCGGGGACAGCCGCTACCTGGACATCGCCGACACCTTCTGGACGACCGTCGTACAGCACCACTCGTACGCCATCGGAGGCAACTCCAACCAGGAGCTCTTCGGGCCTCCCGGTGAGATCGTCAGCAGGCTCTCCGACGTGACCTGCGAGAACTGCAACAGCTACAACATGCTCAAACTGGGCCGGCAACTGTTCCTGCACCGGCCGTCGCACGCCGCCTACATGGACCACTACGAGTGGACGCTCTACAACCAGATGCTCGGTGAGCAGGACCCCGATTCCGAGCACGGCTTCGTCACCTACTACACCGGACTGTGGGCCGGTTCCCAGCGGCAGCCCAAAGGCGGACTCGGGGCTGCTCCCGGAAGCTACAGCGGGGACTACGACAACTTCTCCTGCGACCACGGAACGGGCTTGGAGACGCACACCAAGTTCGCCGACAGCATCTATTTCCGCTCGCGGGAGGGCCAGGCCGCCGAGCTGTACGTCAACCTGTTCATCCCGTCCGAAGTGCACTGGCCCGAAACCGGGGTGACGATACGTCAGGAGACGCGGTACCCGACGGCGGAACGTACGCGGCTCACCGTCACCGGGGGAGAGGGGCGCTTCGCGCTGAAGATCCGCATCCCCGCATGGGTGGCGGACACCGGCCGACCGGCCGTGCTGAAGGTCAACCACCGCCCCTTCGTCTCCCGGCCACGGCCGGGGACGTACGCCACCGTCGACCGGCACTGGCGCACCGGAGACAGCGTCGAACTCGTCCTGCCGCGCGAACCCGTCTGGCGCCCCGCCCCCGACAACCCACAGGTGAAGGCGCTCTCGTACGGGCCGCTGGTGCTGGCCGGGGAGTACGGGGACACCCCGCTCGCCACCCTGCCCACCATCCGCCCCGACACGCTGCGCCGCGCTTCCGGCGACCCCACCGCGTTCACGGCGGTCGCCGACGACCGCCCGGTGTCCCTGCGGCCGTTCCACCAGGTGCACCACCAGAGGTACAACGTCTACTGGGCGGTGACTCCGCGACCGGCCCGTGAACGCGACGTGGTCCACTACCCGTTGGACGAGGCGAGCGGCACCACGGCGGCCGACCTGACGGGCACCTTCGGCGACGCCCTGCTCGTCGGCGGAGCGACCTGGAGCCGGGAGGGATCCGCGGACGCCGTGTCCCTGGACGGCCAGAGCGGCCACATCGCGCTCCCGGCCGGCCTGCCCAGTGGACTGGACGAACTGACGGTCAGCGTCCGGGTCCGCGTCGACTCCCTCGCCGCCTCGGCCCGTGTCTTCGACCTCGGATACCACAAGGACACCTACCTGTTCCTCGCCGTGACCACCGGTGCGGGGCGCGCCCGCGCCGCATTGAAGATCGCCGGGATGGACGCCGAGGACGTCATCGACGCGACCGCCCCGTTGCCCGTGGGCCGGTGGACGCACGTGGCACTCACACTGGGCGGCGGCACGGGCGTGCTCTACCTCGACGGCGTCGAAGCCGGCCGCAACCCGTCGATGGTGGCCAGTCCGCTCCTGCTCGGCGCGACGAGCCGCAACTTCCTGGGCCGTTCGCAGAACACCACCCACCCGTATCTGCGCGGCGCCGTGCGGGACTTCCGGCTGCACAACCGAGCCCTGACCGCCTCCCAGGTAGCCCAACTGGCCGCAGGCTGACCGCTCTTCAGCTCGCGAGCGCCCTCCCGACCTCCGCGGTACGCCCTGCGCGTCCGCCGTCACACTGCAGGAGTTCACCCATGCCTGAAAACGACCTGTCCAGACGCCGCTTCGTCGCCGCTGCCGGTGCCGGCACGGTGCTCGCGGCGGGGCTGCCCGGCCTCGCCTTCGCCGCGCCGGCCGCGGCGAGCGACACGGACGCAGGTCCGGCGGGGTATTCGGCGCGGCACTTCGCCGATCCCCGCAAGGACAGCCGACCCACCGTGTACTGGTACTGGAACGGGCCCGTCACTCCCGACCTGGTCGACCGTCAACTCGCCGACCTGCGGGCCAAGGGCATGTACGAAGTCGTCCTCTTCCCCTACGACAACGCCGAGATGCAGCCCGTGTTCTTCAGCGAGGAGTGGTTCGACATCGTCGGACACGTGCTGCGCACCGCGGAACTCACCGGCATGCGGGTCTGGTTGTTCAACGACGACCACTTCCCGAGCGGCCGGGCCGGCGAGTACGTCGTCAAGGGCGGCACGGTCGGTTCGCGCACCTACGCGCCACGCCCCGAACTGCGCCTGAAGGCACTGTGGCGCTCGACCACCGTCGTGACGGGACCCGCCACCGTCGATCTGCGCCGCACCACCGGAGTCGGGGTGGAAGCGGGATCCCTGGTCGCCGACGCCGCTGTCCTCGACGGCGCCGCCGTGCTGCGCGGCAGCGAGCAGTGGACCGACTGCACCGTCACCGGCAGCGCCAAGGCCGACCACACGGCCGCCGGCCTCGTCGTCCGCGCATCCTCGGACGGCCTCGACGGCTACGCGGTCACCTTCGACCAGACCGGTGTCGTCACAGTGCTGCGTCTCGCGCGCGGTGCGGACCCCGTCGAGGTGCTGAGCAGCAGCCGGACCGACGGCTTCAACAGGACCAAGTTCCACACCCTGGCCGTCACCGTCAGCGGTGCGCGCCTGTCCGTCACCCTGGACGGCAAGGACAAGGGCGCCGTCGACGACGACCACTATGCCTCGGGCGGAGCGGGCGTGTGGGCGGTCGCGGACCAGCGGGGCCTGTGGGACAGCCTGGCCGTCACGGCGGCCGACGGCAGCACGCTGTACACCTCGGCCTTCGACGCCCCGGCCGCCGCGGGCGACTTCCCGGAGCGGGCGTCCCTCGGCATCCAGGCCGTGGCCGCCGCGGCCCGGCCCGCCGGCTCCGCGGACGCGGGTGAGGCGCTGGACCTGACGAGGGAGCTGGCCGACGGTCACACCTGGCGGGCGCCCGCGGGCCGCTGGCAGATCGACCTGTTCGGCAGCGTCCCCCTGATCGACGACAGCCAGGGTTACCGGCGCAGTTACCTCGACCTGCTCGACGACGAACCCGTGGACCTGTTCCTGGACATCGTGCCGGGGGAGTACCACCGGCGCTTCGGCCGCTACTTCGGCACGGTCATCCCCGGGTTCTGGGACGACGAGCCGTTCTTCGCCTCCGCGGAGGCCCACTTCAAGCGGCTCCCCTGGTCACCGGCCCTCGAGGAGGCGCTGCGGGCCGTGGGCGCCGAACCCGGGGTGGCGTACGCCAGCGCCTTCGACGACCTGGGCCGGCGGGGCCGGATCGCACGCGGCCGCTACTGGCAGGCCGTGTCCAACCGTTTCTCCCGCTACTTCGAGAAGCAGGCACGCTGGTACGAGCAGCGCGACGTCGCCCTGATCACCAACCCGCTCTACGACGAGACGGCTCCGGCCAAGCGGATCCCCTCCACCGGCGACCTGCACAAGGTCAACCAGTGGGCGCACGTGCCCGGCGGCGACATCATCACCGCCGAATACGTCGCCGGACAGCAGACCATGATCCCCCGCAACCCGGCATCGGCCGCCCATCAGGCGGGCCGCGAGCGGGCGTTGCTGGAGATGTTCGGCAACATGGGCTGGCAGGTCACTCCCGGATTCGTGCACGCGACCGTCGGCGCCCAGGCCGCCCGCGGCATCAACCTGACGGTCCTGCACGCCCTGTGGACCGACGAGACACGGGTGTTCTTCCCGCCGCCGTTCGGACCGCGCGCCCCCTGGTGGTGGGCCATGCGCCCGCTCGCCGAGTGGATCGGCCGGCTCATGGAGGCCTCCCGAGGCACGTCCGGCGCGCGAACCGCCCTGCTGCAACCGCAGCGCGCGGCCGAGCAGTGGACCGGCACCAGCCGGCAGGGCGAGGTCGACGGCTCGCTCTCCGATGCCGCGTACGCGCTGGAGCGAGCCCAGGTCGACTTCGACCTGCTCCACGAGGGCGCACTGTCCGCGGACCCGGACCTGCTGTACCGGGCCGATGTCCGCGGCGGCCGTCTCGCCGTGGGTGCGGCACGCTACGACCTCGTGGTGCTCCCGGTGACGCCGACCCTGGACGCGGCCTGCGTCCAGGTGCTGCGCGACTTCGTGCGCACCGGAGGGACGGTCGTCGGTGTGGGCACGCTCCCCGCGGACGAGGCGGACGGCAACGACCGCTCCCTCGCCCGCGCCCTGTCCGACCTGTTCGGCGACCAGATCCCGGGCACCCGCCCGCTGGGCGGCGGGCGCGCGGTGCGCGTCACCGACACCTCCGGGCTTCGCGACGCCGCCCAGGAGGCCGGAGTCGCCGCCGCCGTCCTCGAACCCGCACAGGACTCCGTCCGGGTCCTGCGTGTACGACGCGGCACGGACACGGCGTTCGTCCTCAACAACGAGAGCGGGAGCTCCGCCGAGACGGTCGCCACTTTCCCGGTCACCGGAGTGCCCGAACTGTGGGACCCGGCAACGGGCAGCACTGCACCCGCACCCGTGTACCGCGGCACCAAGCACGGTATCCAGGTGCCGCTCACCTTCGAGCCGTACCAGACCCGGATCGTCGTGGTCCGCGGCGCCGGGCACGCCGTCGCGCACCTGACCGCCTCCCCGCTGCCCGTCATCGGCGTCGAGGCGGACGGGAACGTCCTGCGCGCGACGCTCGAGGCCGCCGCGCCCGGTGTCCACCAGCTCATCGGCACCGACGGCAGCCGCACCTACCGTGGCACGGTCGACATCGACGACCCGCTCGAACCGGTCGCCGTGGACGGCGACTGGACCCTCACCCTGGAACGCGACGGCGCCACCCCCGTCACCGGCCCGCTGGGCAGCTGGACGGACCACGACCGCCTGTTCTCCGGCAGCGGCACCTACACCATCGGGATCGACGTCGAACGTTCCCTGCTCGACGGGCGCCGCGTCCTGCTCGACCTCGGGGATGTGCGCGACGTGGCGGGCGTGACCGTCAACGGCACACAGCTGCCGCCCCTGCTGTGGGCCCCGTTCACCGTCGACGTCACCGGTCTCATCACCCCGGGTCACAACCGCCTCGACGTACGCGTCTCCAACACGCTCTCCAACGAGCGCAACAAGCCGCTGCCGTCGGGACTGCTCGGCCCCGTGACCCTGCGCTTCCGCCGCCGCGTCACCGCCGCCCTCACCCGCGTCTGACGACACCCCGCACTCAGAGGAGCATCATGCTCAGATCCCGCTTCCCCGGCGCATACCGGCGCCGCCGCGTCGCTCTCCTCCCGGCCGCGGTCACCGCGTTCGTGACCGTACTGGCCGGCGCCGTGCACGCCGACGCCACGACCTCCGTCTCCCTCACGCCCGCCCACCTGCGCACCCAGCACCTGAGCCGGGCCCTCGGCATCGACGACACCACACCCTTGCTCAGCTGGCAGCCCACCACCCACGCGGCGAACGTCCTCCAGTCCGCCTACCGTGTCCAGGCCGCCACCTCCCCCGAGTTGCTGCGCAGCGGCCGACCCGACCTGTGGGACTCGGGCGACGTCCGCTCGAGCACGCCGGAGACCACGTACGCGGGCCGGGAACTCGGCTCCCGCACCCGCGTGTACTGGCGGGTCATGCTGTGGTCGCAGCACGGGCAACAGGATTCCGACTGGAGCGACATCGCCGTCTTCGAGACCGGCCTGACCCGGCAGTCCGACTGGGACGCCGACTGGATCACCCACCCCGACTGGCAGCTGAGCAAGCACACCGTCGAACCCGTCGTCGTCAAGGTTCCCCGCACCACGGCGCGTTACATACGCCTTGACGTCACCAAGCTCGGCCTCCCACTGGCTGAGGACTTCCCCACCCGCACCTGGCGCGTACAACTCGGCGAAATAGACGTCCGCGACACCGCAACCTCGGCCACCGGCCTCGCCAAGGGCGCCGCCGTCACCGCGTCGGAGACCACGACGATCCGCAAGACCTGGGAACCCGCCCTCGCCGTCGACGGCCTGACCAACAGCGCCCTGCAGACCGCGGCCGGGTACTCGAGCGCCCCGCACCCCGGCGCCGATGTCTCCGACACCCCCGTCACTCTCACCCTCGACCTGAAGACGCCGAAGACCTTCGACGAGGTCGCCCTCTACCCGCGCGCCGACGTCCTCACCGACGACGGCCAGGTCCCCGACTTCCCGGTCGACTACGGCTTCGCAGCCGCGGACGACCCCACCGGACCGTTCACCACGCTCACCCAGGTCACCGGCCAGGAGCCGCCCAAGCCCTATCTGCCGTCCGGACTGCCGCTGCTCGCCGACGACTTCACGCTGCCGCGCGCCGTGCGCAGCGCCCGGCTGTACATCTCCGGGCTCGGCATCTACGACGCCACGATCAACGGCGAACCGGTCGGTGACGCCGTCCTGGAACCCGCCAACACCGACTACGGCGACCGCGTCCAGTACGCCACCTACGACGTCACGGACCGGCTGCGGACCGGCGCCAACACCATCGGCGTCGCCCTGGGCAACGGCATGTCCAACGTCGTCAGCACGGCCGACCGCTACCGCAAGCTGTACGGCAACGTCAGCGATCCCAAACTGATCGCGCGCCTGGAGGTCACCCTCGCCGACGGCAGCGTCCGCACCGTCACCAGCGGCGACGACTGGCGGGCCACCCTCGGACCCACCACCTCCTCCAACTGGTACGGAGGAGAGGACTACGACGCGCGCCGGGAGATCCCGCACTGGGACGAACCCGACGGCGACCGGCACGGATGGGACCGGGCGATCGCGGTGCCGGGCCCCGGCACCGCACAGAAACCGGCACAGCTCAGCGCGCGCGAGACCGAGCCCATCCGGGTCCTCGAGACCCTCACGGGCAAGCAGGTCGACGGCGCCGCCGGCAGCCGCGTCTTCGACCTGGGCCGTAACATCGCCGGCTGGCCCGAGATCACGGTCAGCGCCCCCGCCGGAACCGAGATCCGCGCCTACCCGGCGGAGAGCCTCAAGGACGGGCACGCCTTCCAGTCCATCAGCAACGTCGGCGCCCCGCTGTGGGACAGCTACACCACCCGTGGCGCCCGCACCGAGACCTGGCACCCGCGGTTCAGCTACCACGGCTTCCGCTACCTGGAGCTGAAGGGCGTACCGGAGGGCGCCACGGTCTCCGTGCGCGGCATGGTCCTGCACACCGACAACAGCTCGGCCGGCGGCTTCACCAGCTCCGATCCGCTCATCAACAGCATCCACGGACTGATCCGCCGGGCGATCGAGGGCAACATGATGAGCGTCCTGACCGACTGCCCGAGCCGGGAGAAGCTCGGCTGGCTGGAACAGGACCAACTCGTCTTCCCCGCGCTCGCCGGCAACTACGACGTTCAGGCCCAACTCAGCAAGATCGTCCGGGACATGGCCGACGCGCAGACGCAGGACGGGCTCGTCCCCAGCACGGTGCCGGAGTACACCAGTCTGTCGGGTGGCTACCGCAACGACGCCAACTGGGGCGGCGCGTTCGTCCTCGTGCCCTGGCAGCTGTACACCACCTACGGCGACCGCGACACGCTGCGCGACTACTACCCCGGCATGCGGAGGTATGCGGCCTTCCTGGAGACCCAGGTGTCCGGCGGCATCCTCGACTACGGGCTGGGCGACTGGTTCACCCCCGACCGCACCTTCCCGCGGGCGGTGGCCGGGACCTACGGCTACTGGCGGGTCGTCGACACCCTCGCGCGGATCGCCACGGTCCTCGGCGACCAGGCGGCGGCCGACGACTACCGGGCGAAGGCCGCCGCCAGCGCCAAGGCCCTCGCGGCGAAGTACTACGACACCACGACCGGCACCTTCGGGGGCGGCGGTCAGGGCGCCGAGGCCCTGGCACTCGACATGGGTGCCTACCCGGCGGGGGAGCGGGACCGGCTGCTCGCCCACTTCACCACCGCCGTCAAGGACGCCGGATACCACCTGCTGCTGGGCGAGATCTCCCTGCCGGCCGCGTTCCGCGTCCTGTCCGGCGCCGGTCGCGACGACATCGTCCACAAGATCGCGACCCAGACGACCAGCCCCAGCTACGGCTACCAGGTGCTGGCCGGCAACACCACCCTGGGCGAGTCCTGGGACGGCGGCTCTGGCCAGTCGCAGAACCACTTCATGCTCGGCGCCATCGACTCCTGGTTCACCAGCCGCGTCGCGGGCATCGCGCAGACCGCCGACTCGGTCGGGTACGCCGAACTCCTCATCGCCCCCGCCGTCGAAGGGGACATGACCTCGGCGTCCGGCTCCTACCGCACTCCCTACGGCATGGCGCGCACCGAGTGGAAGCGGGACGGCGACAGCTTCCGGCTGACCCTGGAGGTGCCCGCCGGAAGCACGGCAGAGGTCCACGTCCCCGCCTATGCCGGGCGTGCCCGGGCTCCTGAGGGAGCACACGTGCTGAGCACTGGTGCAGCGGAGGTGGTGTACAAGGTCGGCTCGGGCAACTGGACGTTCCACTCGACGATGCCACCGGCCTGAGACACCCGGAAGCCCCGCCCGGTCTTCTTCCGCGGTTCGACCCGTGTGCGGACCAGAGGACCGGGAAGGCGGCTTCGTCGGCCGACCGAGCCATGATCGGGGCCGGACCGCCCACGCGGCCCGGCCCCGATCGGCCAGCCCTCCGAGTCCGTACGTCGACGGTGGGGCGGCGCGCGGGCGAGCGCGCAGGGTGACCCGAGGGTGAGGGGACGGGGGCCACAGCAGCGAGATCGCGGGCAGCGCGGCGGCGGCAGCGAGTCCGGCTCCGGCCGGCCACGCGGGCAGCACCGAGAAAGTCACGGGAGCCGTCAGCGGCAGGACGAAGGCCGGCAACAGCGGAGTCGACGTGCCCGCCGGCACCGAGCTGACCACGCCCGCGAAGAGCACCAGGAAACCGATCACCGCGATGCCGGTGATCGCCGGCCAGGTCTGCCGCGCCGCGGTCAGTCCGGGTTGACGGCCTCCTCGACAGGCGGCATGAAGGCGCGCAGCCATCGCTCCGTCTGGGCGACGTGCGCCTGCGCCGCGCCGGCCGCGGCGACGGGATCGCGGTCGGCGATGGCGGTGGCCAGGACACGGTGGTCCTCGTCGCTCTTGCTGCGCAGCTGCGGCCCGTCCGGCAGGGTGAAGACCTGATACTTGCGGGAGCGGGCACGAAAGACCGCCAGCAGGGACGCGAGGGCGGGGTTGCCGCCCACCCGGGCGATCTCCGCGTGAAAGCTGTGGTCGAGCTCGGAGGCCCTGGTGGGGTCGTCGGTGGTCTCCATCTCCTCGATCAGGGAGAAGAGTGTGCGCACCGTCTCCGGCGTGCAGCGGGCCGCGGCCTGGGCCGCGACGTGCGCCTCGAGGACACGCCGGATCTCGTAGACCTCCAACAGGCCGGACAGCGGCAGGAGTTCGACCGTCAGGGCGAGGCTGCCGATGACGTCCTCAGGCCTGAGCGGGGAGACGTACGTGCCGGAGCCGTGTCGCGGCTCGATGACGCCGAGGGCGGCGAGCATCCGTACGGCCTCGCGCAACGACCCACGGGAGACACCCAGTTCGTCACAGAGGTCGCCTTCGGGCGGTATGCGCTCGCCCGGACCGAGGCGTCCGGTCGCGATCATGTGCCGTAGGCCGTGGAGCGCCTTGTCGACCGCGGAGACTGCGGACATCCGACCCCTCTTCTTGTGCTGACGGGCCGGCGTCACCGCCGGATTCCCCCGGCGCACCTTATCGAGTCGAGTCATCAGATGTCCCGGAAGAGACCAGCGAGCCCCCTGACCTGCTGGGTTGCCTGATCGCAAGCAGCTGACCTGAACAATTGCCGTTTCAGGTATTTCATGCTCGTGCATCGTTGATGCAGCGCTCGGCCTCCGGCAGGAGGACACCGACACGTTCGCCCAGTTCGTCGAGAACACCCGCACCATCATCACTCACGAGTGATTGGATCGGTGAAGAGTTCCCGGGTTGCGCGGGCCAGGGCGTCCCGGACCCGGTCCGTGTCCGCTTCGGTCGTGCGCCAGTTGCTGAACGCGGCACGCAGCGCGGGCGTCCCGTGGAGGACCGTGGGGGTGAGGAACGCCTCGCCGGAGTCGGCGACCGCCCGTGCCAGGGCGCCCAGCCGTTCCGGCGTCGGGCCGTCGGCGAGCGTGAAGCACACGACGTTCAGGCGCACCGGCGCTAGGAGCCTCAGTCCCGGGACGGCCGAGATCCCCTCGCCCAGCCGCCGGGCCAGCGCGATGCAGCGTTCGACGATCTCGGCGTGGCCCTCGCGTCCGTACGCGGTCAGTGAGAACCAGGCGGCCAGGGCACGCAGCCGCCGTGAGTTCTCCGGGGTCAGATGGAGGAAGTCGGGGGTTCCTGTGTGCGGGCCGAGATAGGGCGACTCGTTGTGGAAGACCCGCAGCTGGAGGTCCTGGCGGCGGGTGAACTGGACGGCGGCGGCGTAGGGGACGTTCAGCCACTTGTGCAGGTCCACACAGATCGAGTCGGCGGCGTCGAGCCCCTCGACGAGGGAAGCGTGTGCGGGGGAGAGCGCGGCGAACGCGCCGAACGCGGCGTCCACGTGCAGCCAGAAGTCGTAACGCTCCTTGAGGGCCGCGATCGCCCGCAGGTCGTCGAAGTCGACGGTGTTCACCGTTCCGGCGTTGGCGACCACGACGGCAGGGCGCCCGTTGAGCGAGTCCAGCTCCTCGGCCAGCCGGACTACGTCCACGGCCTCGCGATCCCCGCCCAGCAGCGGAACGGGTCGCAGCCGGTCGCGGCCGACGCCCAGGACGGACAGCGCCTTGGTGATGCTGGAGTGGGGGCTGCCGGACAGCAGGTCGACCGGGCCGAGCGCGGCCGCTCCGGCGCGGGACACCGAGACGCCCAGGCGCTCGCCCAGCCACTCCCGGGCGACGGCAAGCCCCACGGTGTTGGACATCGTGGCACCGCTGACGAACGCGCCCCGGTGCGCTTCGCTCAGCCCGAACAACTCGCGCAGCCAGCCCAGCGTCTCGCGCTCCAGGGCATCGACGGTCGAGCCCCCGGCGCTCGAGCCGTTCTGGTCGTAGGCACCGGTGAGCCAGTCGCCGGTGAGGGCCGCCGGGGTGGTGCCGCCCGTGACGAACCCGAGGTAGCGCGGACCCGCCGAACCGGAGAACCCGGGCTGCCAGCGCCGGGCGAAGCGTTCCAGCGCGCCCTGGGCGCCGACGCCGGTTGCCGGGAGCGGCTCCGGATCGGGGGCCTTTCGGGCGGTGGAGGCCGGCCGCTCTCCGATCCCGGAAAGCTCACCGGCTGCGAAGTCGCGGACGGACTGGAGGAGTTCGGGGAGTCGGTCGAGGTCGGCGGCGAGCGTTGGATGCATGGCCGCAGCGTAGGCAGATGATGAGGACGGGTGCGGGGGCCAATACGAGGAAAGTGGCCTGGGATCGGGAGGTATGAGTGCGCCGAACGACGCCGTTGGTATTCGGCCGGTAGGCGGTACGGGCCCCGAGCCCCGCGACGTGTCAGCGGGGGACTGCGTCGGAGCAGGACCCGGGACGGGCCGAGGCGTGGCCACCGCGGTGACGCCTCGGCCCGAACAGGCAGGTCACAGGAACTGTGTGGGTGGGATCACAGACCTGGTGCAAGGTGATTGCCCCATACAGTGGTCTGGTCGGCCCGCTCCGGTTGGGAGCCCGTCGGCGCGGCAACCGGCGTACGAGGAGACCGACATGACAAGCCCCGCTGCACCGCCGACGAGGCCGCTGCCGCCGGTCGGCCAGGTACGTCCCGGCGTGTGGAGCATCCCGGTGCCGCTGCCCAACACCTCCCTGCGCTACGTTCTGGTCTACGTCTTCGAGACGGAGGCCGGTCCCTACCTGATCGACGCGGGCTGGGACACGGAGGAGGCCTACGAGGCCCTGGCCGCCGGGCTGGCTTCGATCGGCACCCGTCTGGAGGACGTCCAGGGCGTCCTGGTCACCCATATGCACGCTGATCACTACGGGCTCGCGCCGCGCGTGCGTGAGGAGTCGGGTGCGTGGGTCTCCCTGCACCCTGCGGACGCCGCCGTCCTCGAACGGTTCGACAGGGCCGACTTCCCGGCCCGCACGCTGGAGATGATGAGCGGCGCCGGAGCGTCGGCCGAGGTACTGGAGCGTCACCGGGAGCGGCTGGCCGCGATCAAGGAGAACCGCCGCGCGGAGACGCCCAAGCCGGACATCCTGACGGAGGACGGCGCCCGGCCCGACATCCCGGGCTGGGACCTGACCGCGATCTGGACACCCGGTCACTCACCGGGCCACCTCTGCTTCTGGGAGCCACGCCACCGGCTGATGCTCACCGGCGACCACGTCCTGCCGCGCATCACCCCCAACATGCCCCCGCCCTCCGCCGAGCACCCCGACCCGCTGGGCAGCTACCTCAACTCCCTGGACCGTCTCGGCGGACACGATGCCACCGAGACACTCCCCGCCCACGAATGGCGCTTCCCGGACCTCGAGCGCCGTCTGGAGGAACTGCGCGACCACCACGACAAGCGCTTCGGCGAGGTGCTGGCCGCGCTGGAGGCCGGCGCGGAGGTCACCTGGGACGTCGCAGCTCAGATGCACTGGTCGCGCCCCTGGACAGAGATGGAGGGCTTCGCCCAGCAGGCGGCCGTGGGCGAGGCGTTCGCCCACCTGCGTGCCTTGGCGCGACGCGGGATGGTGGAGGAGAGGTCAGGGGAGACCATCCGCTGGCGGGTCGCCACCGGCAGCTGAGCGGCGTGGGCGGAGGCGCGTCGATCTGACCCCCGGCAGGTCGCGTGCGGCGCCGTGGCTCGCCACGCAGGTTGCCGGGGGGATGGCAGGGACGTCGTGCAGCACGGGGCAATGGCTCGCCGAACCTGCTGCTCAACACCCAGTTCCTGCAGGGATGAGCAGCAGGATCACAACGGTTGGCATCTCCGACCGACCGACCGCCCCCGGCTCCACTCGGAGCCGGGGGGCTCATCGTGTGCGGTCAGGACTGGGGAGGGTTGCGGCACAGGCAGAACGGATGCCCGGCCGGGTCGATGTAGACCTGCAGCCGTAGCCGGACTCGCCGGCGAAGCTTTTTTGGAGGGTGGCGCCCAGCTTGATCACCCGGCACTGCTCGGGCTCGAACTCGTCCACTTCGAAGTCGAGGTGGAACTGCTGCGGATGCTCCTGGCCTGGCCGGCTGGGCCGCTGGTAGTTCTCCACCCGCTGAAACGACAGCTCGACGTCGTCGGTGCGCAGGTTGCCCCAGTCCTCGGTGCTGATGTCGGTGCTGATCTCCCAGCCCAGCAGCCCGGCGTAGAACTCGGCCAGCTTCCAGGGGCGGGACAGTCGACGATGGCATCGGACGACATCGCTGTCGATTCCCTACAGAGCGGTCTGTTCGCAATTCCTGATTGGCGGCCGAGTCGCGGTGGGGCGGCGGGCGGCCGATCATGACGAACCATCAACGGCAAAGCACTGCAAGCCACACCCGTCACCCCTGGGCGGGCCAACCATACGAGGGGCTCGCCCTGTCCCGCAGGAGAGCGTAGGGAAGCGCTACCCGCCGGAGTTCAAGGCGGACGCGGTCGCGCTGTACCAGTCGCGGCCGGGAGCGACGATCAGGTCGGTCGCCGTTGATTTGGGAGTCAACCCGGAGACGCTGCGGAACTGGGTACGGGCGGCCGGGGCAAGCCGGCCCCCGGGGACGCCGGGCGGAGATGCCCGCCGAGCCTCCTCCGCACCGTTGGAGGCGGAGAACGCGGCCCTGCGCAGGAAGGTCCGCGAGCTGGAGGAGGAGCGCGAGATTCTGCGGAAGGCGGCGAAGCATTTCGCCGGGGAGACGCGCGGTGAACCGCTTGTGCAGGCCGTACAGGGTGCGGCGGCATCCGCCGGTCAGCTGTCCCGGATGCGTCAAGCAGAAATCATCTGATGACTTTCGCTATGCGGCCCTTGTTTCCCGCGAAAGGGCCGTGCCAGGATGCCGAGTCGTCATATGTGTCCCGGGAGTCGTCTGGATCTCCTGCGGGCATGCCCGGCTCGGTAGGAGTGGAGTCACGTGAGCGAGACCGAGGTGACCACCGCGCCGCACCCGCTGCGGCTGGCCGACGGCCGACCCGCCGTCCAGGCCTGGTCGCTCGACCCCGCCCTGAAGCACCTGAACCACGGTTCGTTCGGGGCGGTTCCGCTGGTGGCACAGGAGCGTCAGGAAACGCTGCGCGCGGAGATGGAACGTTCGCCCGTGGTGTGGTTCCCGGCCCTGTCTCAGCGGATCGCCGCCACCCGGGTCGAACTCGCCGCGTTCCTGCACGTCGACGTCGGCGACCTCGCCCTGGTGCCGAATGCCAGCGCCGGTGCCAGCGTCGCCTACGCCGCCCTCACCCGGCGTCGAGGCGGAGAGATCATCGTGACCGACCACGGCTACGGGGCCGTGACCATGGGTGCCGAACGGCTGGCACGCCGCTGGGGCGGACGCGTGCGCACCGCCCGGGTGCCGCTGGACGCGGACGCGGACACGGCGTACGAGGCCGTGGTCGCCGAGATCGGCGAGGCCACCGACCTGGTCGTGGTCGACCAGATCACCTCGGCGACCGCACGCAGGATGCCGGTGGAACGGATCGGCGAGGAAGCGCGGCGCCGGGGCGTCCCGATGCTCGTCGACGGCGCCCATGCACCGGGACTCATCGCGGCCCCGCTCGCCGATGCCACGTACGACTTCTGGACCGGCAACCTGCACAAGTGGGGCTGCGCTCCGCGCGGCACCGCGGCGCTGGTCGCCCGCGGACCGCTGCGCGACCAGCTCTACCCTCTGATCGACTCCTGGGGCGCGGCGGATCCCTACCCCGACCGCTTCGACCAGCAGGGCACGATCGACGCCACCTCCTACCTGGCCGCCCCGACGGCGCTCGCCTTCGTCGAGCGCACCTGGGGCTGGCCCGCCGCGCGCCGCTACATGGATGAACTGGCCGACTACGCCGCCCATGTGATCGGCGCGGCCTTCGCCGAACTGACCGGTGAGGACAGCCGCGTCGACGTCGGGATGCCCGTTCCCGGCATGCGCCTGGTGCGGCTCCCGCAGGGTCTGGCCGCCAGCCGTATCGATGCCGACGCGCTGCGCGACAGGGTGGCCGGCGAACTGGGTGTGGAGGCGGCCTTCACCAGCTTCGACGGCATCGGCTACATGCGCCTGTCCGCCCACGTCTACAACGACGCCGTCGACTACGAGTACTTCGCCGAGGAATGCGTCCCCGTCCTCGGCGAGTGGGCGCAACGGGGTCGTCAGGTCGGTGGGCAGCCGAACCAGTTCACCGTGCCGTTCCCGGACGTGTAGCCCATGCACCTGATGGTTTCGTTGTGCAGGGTCTCGGTTCGGTTGATCCCTCCGTTCAGATACTCCGTCTTGTAGTGGGTCTGTACGAGGGTGTCGATCTCGACGGTGTACCAGCGGCGCTTGTCGTCCGGCAGGCTGCAGTGGTGGGCGGTCACGTTGCGGCTGGGCCCTTCTGTCCACATGGCCTGTTCGGCGCGGCCGCAGTGCGCGCTGTCGGCGGCGCCGGCGGTGCCGACGCCGGTGCCGAGCAGGGTCGTGGCGCCAGTGGCCACAGCCGCGGTAGCGCCGAGCAGGCGCTTCAGAGCGAAGTTCATCGGTTGGTCCTCCTGCCAAGTGGGGTGACGGCCGGGAGCCGCCAGGTCACCTTGGGGTGATAGTCACACTTGTTCGGGATATCCGGCTCGGTGGTCGGCGGCGCACTCCTCCGACCCGGTGACGTCGGTGATGCCAATGCAGGAGGCTGCGGTCACACTCCGGCCGCCCCTGGAACAAGCTTCAGTTCGTGTCGTGGAGCGCCGTCCCGTCACCGCCAAGGGCCAACCGAAGCCGGTGCGACGGGCCCCACCGGACGACGGTCGACGAGGACGGCAGGCAGCTCGCCACCGCGGTCGTCGCGCCGGGCGAAACCCTGCTCAGCGCGGGGCTGGCGCCGGACTGCCGATGCCCCACTCGTGCACTGTCGGCAACTGCGGCGAGTGCATGGTCGTACTCCGCAGCGGAGACGTCACCATCCGAACCGCCGGACGCTCAGCCTGCCGCAGGCAGCGGGCACCTGGACCAGCAGGCTCCTGGAGTTCAGCACGATGCCGGCGGGGGGCCCGGGTGGGCCGCAAGCTCCGCATCTCCCCGGCAGCCACGATCTGGTACGTGGCGCGGCTGAGGCTCGTGGACGGCGCGCCGATGGCCATCGAGTACCTCCATGTCCCGGTGGACCTGATGGCGGACCTGACCAGCGACGAACTGGAACGGGGTGACCTGTACGAGCACCTGCGCGAGCGGCACGGCGTCCAGGTCAGCGAGGCGGTCCAGGCCATCGAGCCGACCGTGGTGACCCGTGCGGAGGCTGACCTGCTCGACGTGCCGGAGTTGTCACCGGCCCTGCTCTTCGAGCGCCTGACCTGCGATATCCGTAACCGGCCGGTCGAGTACGTGCACTCGCTCTACCGCGGCGACCGCTATCGCATCGTCTCGCGGCTGGAGCTTGGCCCTCGCACCGAGTTCCAGCCATCGGGCGAGGGCCACCCTCCGGGCATACCTCCGGGAGTCTTCACACGCGACCGACCGGTCACCTGCTCCATGCTGGGGGTGGTGCACGAGGACCTGTGAGGCAGGCCGCCGTAGGGCTTCGGTGGTGTCCAGGAGGTCGCGGAACGTGTCGAAGGCCACCGCACGATCGCCGATCGCATTACGCCGGTACGAGCGACGCTGCGAAGAGCAGCAGACGGGAGATCCCGGACGGTGACGCCGGATCCGCGCCACCGGCCCGGGATCTGACGGAGCTTCATCTCCGTCGGCCGAAGGCCGCACCGGCGGGCGGCCCCCGGCGTGTCTCATCCCGCGTGCACGGTTCCCGCGTATCGCTGGGCGAACCGGGTGCCGGTACCCGCGGTGACGGTGACGTCGTACCGTCCGTCGTCGGTACGCCACGTCAGACGTGTGCGGTCGCCCGCGCGGACCCACACGGTCTGCTCCTTGCCGGCGAAGTCGTTCGGCGTGAGCGTGAAGGAGACGGGCCTGTGAACGAGGGGTTGCCGCCATTCGGGAAGTAGACGGAAATCTGAAGATCTCGTGCTCGGTTCGAGTGGCAGCTCCTCGGCCCCAACATCCGCCTGAGCAGCGACGTCCCGAGGTCGTCGGCCGCGCATTGATCCGCGGGGACGGGCAGGGACGGCAACTTTCCGACCGGCGGCTCAGGTGGGTGAGAGGTCGTGTGCCCTGGAACGGCCGACGCCGTGCCGTGCACACACCCGGACTTCTCAGGACGCGTTCAGCACCGGTCTTGTCTCGCACTCGACTCGACCGCTCCTGCGTCAGGCCGGCGTGGGGTTGTTGGCGCCACGGGCAGTGACGCGGCCCAGCAGGAATGGCCAGTTGAACGCCCAAGGCAGCTTCCTCTGCCGTGTTCGCGCCGGCTCACCGAGAACAGTCGCCGCGGGGACAGGAACACTTCTGAGGAGCAGCGCTGCACGGGCGTACAGCCGGTGCGGCCGTACGCCCCTGGCGGGCGCCGAGTTGGGGTCGGCTCACCGAGGCCGGCCTCGGGGTGGATGCCGCCGACTGAAACGGTACGGCTGGCGGGGGCCGCCGACATATCTGGACGTCGGGGTGGGCGGAAGGGACGAGACGCCCACTTTGCGCCCATGGCACGTGAGGATCAACACGCGGTGGACTGCTTCGTCCGCCGGAAACACAAGGATGCCACGCTGATGCCTGGAGGGCCGGTGTTCACCTCCTGCCGCGCTGTCCCGGCACGCCTCGGCAATATTGGTGGACACGTGTTGACGAGTGGCCACGGGCTCCGCGGGGCCGTGAGGAAGCCGCCGGCGAACTGTTGAGCGTCTGAGAGTCGGCGAGTGGGGCGGGACTGGCTCGGTCGGCACTTGGCTTTGCCGCCGCCACAGGAGCATGCTGGATTCATCAGGCTGGGCGGAGTGGTCATCTCATCCACGGCAGGCCTGGATGGAGCAGCGTGATGAGCGCGTATGACGAGTCGCGTCCGGCGGTGGAAGCCCAGGGCGCGCTCATTGCTGTCGATGGGCAAGGTCGTATCACCCTGTGGACCGAGGCTGCTGAATCCCTGCTGGGCTACTCGCCGAGCCACGTCCTCGGCCGGCATCTCAATGATCTTCTTCCGGCACCAGCCTTCTTGGGTGCTCTGCGGACGGAGGGGGAATGGGTCGGCACCCTTGAGGTCGTCCTGGCATCCGGCAAGAAGCGGTCACTCTCCGCGCACACCTGCAAGGCGACCGCGACCGTCCCCTGTCACGGACTCCGGATCGTCCACCTGGCGCCTGTCAGCGCTGTGCACCACGATGACGAGACCGATCAGGCGCTTCTGCGATGGCTCTTCGACCGGGCGCCCGTTGCACTGAGCGTCTATGACGCCGATCTACGGCTCCTGCGGCAGAACGCGGCCATGACCAGGGTGATCGGGGTACCGGAAGTGGAGCGCCGCGGTATGCGACCGTCGCAACTCCTTCCTGGCTCTGCCGGAGTCGAATGGGAGGAGGAACTACGGCAGGCCGTCGAGCGAGGGTCTGAGGTGCCCGACCGCGAGGTGCCAGCACATGTAGTGGCAGCCTCGGAACGGGACCGTGTGTATCTCACATCGGCCAGTCCCTTGTTCACCGCTTCCGGCCGCACGATCGGTATCTGCGCCGCGGTATCGGACATCAGCGAGCGGCAGCGAGCCCGGGAGCGGCTGGTACTCCTGAACGAGGCAAGCACGACGATCGGCAGCACGCTCGACGTACTGACCACAGCTCACGAACTGGCTGACGTCTTGTGTCCTCGGCTGGCTGACTGGGCCAACATCGATCTGCTGGAGAGCATGCTGCACGGCGAGGAGCCAGGGCCTTTCACCGGCCGTGTCGCGCTCTCTCGGGCCGCGTTCAAATCCTTCCGGAAAGGCGCTCCGGAGACCACCAGACAGCTTGGGGAAATCGTCTTCTACCCCGCCCACTCGCCTCCTGTCCGGTCCATGGCGGAGGTCCGGTCGGTCGTGCTCGCCACGGCCGATAAGGCCACACGTGCCTGGCTCGCCGAAGACCCCGAGCGTGCGGCCAGATTCCGTAAGTACAGGTGGCACTCCGTCTTGGTGGTTCCCATCGCGGCACGAGGGGCGATCCTCGGCGTTGCCATCCTGTTGAAGAAGGAACCCGACATCTTCACCGACGAGGACCGGCTCCTTGCCGAAGAGCTCGTTTCGCGGGCCGCTGTCTGCCTGGACAACGCACGACGCTACACACGTGAGCGCGCTGCTGCGCTCACTCTCCAGCGGAGTCTGCTGCCACGGACACTGCCGCGCCAGGCCGCGGTCGAGATCGCGAGTCGCTACCTGCCCTCCGACACCCGGTCCGGAATCGGGGGCGACTGGTTCGATGCCATTCCTCTGTCGGGTCAGCGCGTCGCACTGGTCGTCGGCGATGTGGTCGGCCACGGTATCAACGCCGCGGCAACCATGGGTCGACTGCGCACAGCCGTACGGACCCTGGCCGATGTGGATCTCCCGCCCGAAGAGCTCCTCACTCACCTCGACGACGTCCTCACCCGCTTGCGTGAAGAGAACGAAAACCCGGACCAGAGCGGTGACTTGGGCGCCACCTGCATCTATGCCGTCTACGATCCGACCTCACAGCTGTGCTCGATCGCATGCGCCGGACATCCGCCCCCCGCCATGGTCCAGCCCGACGGCACGGCAACCTTCCTCGACATCCCCATCGGCCCTCCTCTCGGTATCGGCGGTCTGCCGTTCGAATGCGGCGAGCTGTCCCTGACCGAAGGGACGCTGCTGGCGTTCTACTCCGATGGCGTCCTCAACATGCGCGGCCGCGACATCGATCACGCCCTTGAGGAACTGCGCGAGTCGCTGCTGACTCCCATGCCCTCGCTCGAGGGGCTCTGCGATGAGGTCCTTCGACGTCTGCTCCCTGCGCGTCCGGCGGACGATGCCGCCCTCCTCCTGGCTCGTACGCATGTCCTCAACCCCGACCAGGTCGCCGTTCTCGATGTCCCAGTGGAAGGAGCGTTCGTCTCCAGCGCCCGCTCGTGGGCCCTCCAGCGCCTCGAGGACTGGGGGCTTGCCGAATTCGGCTTCGTCACCGAACTGGTGGTCAGCGAGCTCGTCACCAACGCCATCCGATACGGACGCGCCCCTGTCCAACTGCGCCTGATCCATGACGACACCCTCATCTGCGAGGTTTCCGACGCAAGCAGCACGTCGCCCTACATGCGACGGGCACTTCTCTCCGACGAAGGAGGGAGGGGCCTTCTTCTGGTCGCCCAGCTGACTCAGAAATGGGGAACACGCCACGCGCGGCGTGGAAAGACCATCTGGTGCGAACAGGACATCAAAGCAGACCGACTTGCTTGCCTGGCATCCCTCGCCCTCGCCTGATGCGAAATGGTGCGGCCGGCCCAGGACTACGCCGGAAGCGGTCCCGTTCGGTACCGGGGGCGGGAAGTTTGGTGGGTGGTGTGTGTTGGTGGGTTTGAGTGGGGGGTTGGGGTGGGGGGTTGGTGGGGTGTGGGTGTGGGTGTGGGTGGGTGGTGGGTGGTGGGTGGTGGGTTAGTGGGGGTGGGGTGTGGTGTGGATGAGTGCGGTGAAGATGGTGTGGTGGTGTTGGTGGGCGGTGATGTGGATGGGGGTGGGGTTGGTGTGTTTGGTGGGGGGGAGGGTGGCGTGGATGAGGGTGGGGGTGTGGTGTTCGGCGTAGTGGTGGAAGTCGATGGTGAGGTGGGTGGTGGTGGTGGGGGTGGGGTGGAGGAGGGCGGTGGCGGCTTGGCGTGCGGCTTCGATGAGGACCATGCCGGGGTAGTGGTCGGTGGTGTGGTCGAAGAGGATGGGGTGGGTGGGGTCGGGGTTGAGGTGCCAGTGGTTGGGGTGGTGGGTGGGGGAGAGGACGACGTCGTGGGGGTGGGTTTTGCCGACGGTGTGGGGGTGGGCGCGGGGTTGGGGGTGGGGTTGGGGGTGGGGGGTGGTGGGGGTGTGGTGGCGTAGTCGTTGGTAGGTGGTGGGGGGGAGGCAGGTGAAGTGTCCTGCGCCGGTGGCCCAGGGTGTGCCGGCGTGGTGGATGGTGATGTCGAGGTTGAATTCGGTCAGGCGTGTGCGGTGTCGGGTGGTGCGGTGTCGGGTGGTGTCGGTGACGTCGGCGGTGAGGGTGAGGTTGCTGGGTGTGGTGCCGATGGTCATGCGGTCGGGGTGGGTGGTGAGGTTGAGGTCCCACATGAGGAAGTGGTGGCCGAGGGGGACGCCGAGGGCGGCGTGGGCGAGGAAGAGTCCGGTCTGGCGGAGGGTTTCTGCGGCTTGGAGGGGGTCGTGGTGGGTGCCGTCGGGTGTGGTGAAGAAGGTGTGGGCGCGGGGCCATTGGGCGGTGAGGGTGTAGCGGGTGGGGGTGAGTTTCTCGTAGCCGGTGAGGAACACCTCGGCGTGGGAGGAGCGGTGGACGTATTCGCGGGGGACTGTGGTGGTCAGCGGGGGCAGGAGCCCGGTCCAGGCTCCGGTGCCGGCTCCGGTCGAGGTCGCGGCCCCGGTCGAGGTCGCGGCCCCGGTCGAGGTCGCGGTGCCGGTGGGGGTTGCGATCCCGGTGGCGGGGCGGGTGCCGGTCGCGGTGGCAGTGGCGTGGCCGGTCGTGGTCCCGGTCCCGGTGGCGGGGCCGGTGCCGGTCGCGGTGGTGGTGCCGGTCGTGGTCTCGGTCCTGGTCTCGGTCCTGGTCGCGGTGGTGGTGGTGCTGGTGCCGGTGGCGGTGCCGGTCGTGGTGCCGGTGCTGGTGGCGGGTTCGGTGCTGGTGCTGGTTGCGGGGCTGGTGGTGGGGTGGGCCGTGGCCGGGGCGGGGCCGGTGTCGGGTGTTCTTGTGTCCGGGCGGTGCTTCCGGAGGGTCGGGACGGTCATCTGGATCTCCGCTCGTTGCCGATGTGGGACCAGTGCGGACCATAAGATACGAACCTACCGGTTTTCTTTTCAAGGCTTCCCGGTATGTTTGTGGGTGGGAATCGTCCCCGGGGGGCGGGTGGTGCCGGAGCGGTGGCGGTCTGTCTCCGGTTGCGGGGTGATCGCAGATGGAAGCGGTGGGGGTCATTCCACTCGGTGGTGTTCTTCTGCGGGGTGGGGTGGGTGGTGCTGCCGGGCGGGGGGTGGTCCTGGTGTCCGGTGGGCCGGTGGCGCCGTGATCAAAACCAGCTGTGCGGTTTGTACTGGGCTGGTGTGGTGTCCGAGTCCGTGCATGTCCGAGTCCCGAGTCCCTTGTCCGAGTCCGAGTCGTCCGAGTTCCGGGGTCCCGGGTCCCGGGTCCCGTGTCCGGTTCCGTGTCCCAGTTCCCGAGTCCGTGGTCCCTTTCCGAGGTCGGAGTCCGAGTCCGTGTTCCGAGTCCGTGTTCCGGGTCTAAGTCCGGGTCCAAGTCCGGGTCCGGGTCTGGGGTCCCTTGTCCGAGTCCGGGTCCGTGTTCCGGGTCCGGGTCCCGTGTCCCGTGTTCCGGGGTCCGGGTCCCGGGTCCGGGATCCCGAGTCAGGGGTTCCTTGTCCGAGTTCGAGTCCAGGGTCCCGTGTCCCTTGTCCGAGTCCGAGTGGTCCGAGTTCCGGGGTCCCGGGTCCCGGGTCCCGTGTCCGGTTCCGTGTCCCAGTTCCCGAGTCCGGGGTCCCTTTCCGAGGTCGGAGTCCGAGTCCGTGTTCCGGGTCCGAGTCTGGGGCCCTAGTCCGGGTCCGGGGTTCCGGTCCGGGTTCCGGTCCGGGTCCGGGGTCCCTTTCCGAGGTCGGAGTCCGAGTCCGTGTTCCGAGTCCGTGTTCCGGGTCTAAGTCCGGGTCCAAGTCCGGGTCCGGGTCTGGGGTCCCTTTCCGAGGTCGGAGTCCGGGTCCGTGTTCCGGGTCCGGGTCCCGTGTCCCTTGTCCGAGTCCGAGTGGTCCGAGTTCCCGGGTCCCGGGTCCCGGGTCCCGGGTCCGGTTCCGTGTCCGAGCTTCCGGGGTCCCTTGTCCGGGTCCGGGTCCGGGTTCGGGTCCGAGTCCGAGTCCGGGGTCCCGTGTCCGGTTCCGTGTTCCGAGTCCGGGGTCCCGGGTCCCGGGTTCCGGGTCCCGGGCTCGGGTGTTCCGTGTGCCGGGTCGGTTCCGGTTCCGGGTTCTGTGTTCTGTGTCTGGTCCGGTCATCCGTGTCCGGTCTGTGTCTGTGTCCGTGTCCGTGTCCGTGTTCGTGTTCGTGTTCGTGTTTGGGGGTTGGTTGATGTCTGGTCGGCTGGGGTGTCCGTTTGTGATTGATCCGTTGGGTCGGGATGTTCATGGGGAGGCGGCTCGTCTGGGTGAGGGGGGTCCGGTGAGTCGGGTGGTGTTGCCTGGGGGGGTTGAGGCGTGGTTTGTGACGGGTTATGAGGTGGTGAGGGGGTTGCTTGGGGATCCGCGGGTGTCGAAGGATGCTTATCGGCACTGGCCGGCGTGGATCGAGGGTGAGGTGTCGGGGCAGTGGCCGTTGGCGATCTGGGTGTCGGTGCAGAACATGGTCACTGCTTATGGGGGTGAGCATCGTCGGCTGCGTCGTTTGGTGGCGTCGGCGTTCACGCCGCGGCGTATTGCCCGGCTGGGGCCGCGGATCGAGGAGATCACGGGTGGTCTGCTGGATGGGCTGGCGGCGGTGGAGGGGGGTGTGCCGGTGGATTTCCGTCGTTGTTTTGCGCATGGTCTGCCGACGCAGGTGTTGATTGATCTCTTTGGTATTCCGGGGGAGTTCCGGGTGGCGCTGGAGAAGATCATTGCGGGTTTTTTCGAGACGGCGGCCACGGTGGAGGCTGCGCGGCAGAATCAGCTGGATCTGTACCGGACGATGGGGGAGCTGGTCGCGTACAAGCGGGTGAGGCCCGGGGATGATCTCACCAGTGGTCTGATCGCGGTGCGGGACGGGGAGGGGGGGAGGCGGCTGGGTGAGAAGGAGCTGGTGGACAATCTGATCCTGTTGTTCACCGCGGGGTATGAGACCACGGTCAATCTCCTGGACAATGCGGTGGCTCTGCTGCTGAGTCATCCCGCGCAGCTGGCGCATGTGCGGGCCGGGCGTGCCTCGTGGGCGGATGCGGTGGAGGAGACGCTGCGGGTTCAGGCGCCGGGTGCGAGCGGTCTGCTGCGCTATGCGGTGGAGGATCTGGCCGTCGGGGATGTTGTGATCGGCAAGGGGGAGGCGATGGTCATCTCCTTCGCGGGTGCCGGCCGTGACCGTGCGGTGCACGGCGCGGACGCGGACCGGTTCGACGTCACCCGGGCCACGCGTCGTGAGCATGTCTCCTTCGGGCACGGGGTGCACTTTTGTGTGGGGGCGCCGCTGGCCCGTCTGGAGGCGGAGATCGCCCTGCGCGCTTTGTTCGGGCGGTTTCCCGATGTGCGGCTGGCTGTTCCCGCCGGGCAGCTGCGCCCGTTGGAGTCGTTCATCTCCAACGGGCACCGGGAGCTGCCCCTGCTGCTGGGTGCGCCCCGTTCAGCGCCCGGTTCCGGTGCCGGTGCCGGTGCCGGGGAGGGGGCGGGGGCGGGGGTGTGAGCGCAGTTGCTGCTCGTACCAGGGTGCGTGGCGGGCCAGTCCGGTGAGGGGGTCGGGGCCGGTGTCGAGGTTCAGCAGCTGCCAGATCGGCTCGCTGTCGAACCAGTGGTCGGTGGTGAGCATGCCGAGGTGGTGTGCCGCCCGGGGGGTCTGTGTCAGGCGGGCGGCGGCCTGGGTGGTGCTCAGCGGGCGGCGGGCGGGCAGTGCGAGGTGTGTGAGCGCCGCGGCCATCAGGTCGGTGGCGTGCACGGGGCGGGGGTGGTTGACGTGGTGTGCCCCGGCGAGGTCGGTGTCGGCCAGTGCGGCGGCCAGCGCCGCCCGGGCGAGTGCGTCCGCCTCGACGGCCGAGTGCAGGGTGTTGGTCTCGACGGCGGCGCCCAGGTGTCCCAGTAGCAGGGCGAGGCCGGGTATCACCCAGGTGTCGCCCGTCCCGTAGACGAGGTGGGGACGCAGGACGGTTCCTCCCGCTTCGAGGACGTGGCGTTCGGCGGCGGCGCGGGTACGGCTGGTGGCGGAGTGCGGCCGTACGGCCAGGGCCTGCGCGCCGGCCCGCCGGAAGGGGCCGGGGCCGTAGACGGCGGCGGTGCTCACATACACCACGCGGCGGATTCCGTGCCGTTGTGCGTCGGCCACCAGGGCCCGGGTGCCGCGGTCGTTGACGGCCTCGAGGCTCGCGTCGTCGCCGGTGATGAGCGAGGCGCAGTGCACCACGGTGTCCACGCCGCGGCACAGGCCCCGCAGGGAGGAGATCTCCCGCAGGTCCGCGCGGACGTGCTCCGCGCGGTGGGGGGGATGGCCGTCCGGCGTGCCGGTGTGCGTCACGAGCCGGACGGCGAGGTCTTGCCGGGCGAGCGCGGCACGGGCGACGTGCCGGCCGATGAAGCCGCTTGCTCCGGTGATGAGGATGCGCCGCGCCATCCGAGGGCCTCCCGGGGGTGTCGTGGACGGACGTGATTCGGCCGGGGACACCACTTCGTGCCGCCGCCCAGGTTGTGAAAATACGGACTAGCTGGTTTGGTTTCCAGAGGGGGTGCAAGATTAGGTGAACGCGCAACGTTCACCGAGTGACGACAGTTGGAGGGGCCCGTGGCACAGCAGGAGCGTGCGATCCGCACCCGGCACGCGATCTTGAAGGCCGCGGCGTCCGTGTTCGACGAGCGCGGCTACGAAGCCGCCACGATCGGTGAGATCCTCGCCCGCGCGGGCGTCACCAAGGGCGCGCTGTACTTCCACTTCCCCTCCAAGCAGGCGCTCGCCGAGGGCGTGTTCACCGAGCAGTTCACCGTACTCGCCCTGCCGCCGAGGACCTGCAAGCTCCAGGAACTGGTCGACGTCGGGCTGCTGACCGCGTACCGGATGCGGCGTGATCCGCTCGTCAGCGGCGCTGCCCGGCTCTCCCTGGAGGGGGAGATGGGCATGCAGCTCGGTCCCCAGCTGATCGGCGGGTGGATAGGGGCGACGGAGAAGCTGCTGACGGAGGCCAAGGCGCAGGGCGAGCTCCTGCCGCACGTCGACCCCGCCGAGAGCGCGTGGATCTTCTCCGCCGCCTGGACCGGCGTGCAGGTCTACTCCCACAACACCGCCCGCCGCAGCGACCTGGAGGAGCGCATCGCCCAGCTCTTCACCCACCTGCTGCCCTCGGTGGCGGTGCCCGCGGTGCTGGGCAGACTCCTCATCAGCGCCGGGCGGGCGCGGGAGGTCGGCGAGGAGAGCGAGCGGTTCACCCGGGAGACGGCCGCCGCCGAGGAGGACGCCGTTCCCGCCGCCGGCTGAACCCGCCGCCGCCGGCCGGCGGGGTGCGGCGCGGGGCGGGGCGGCGGGGAGTGATGACCGCGGGCCGGGGCCGGGGCGCCCCCGCAGCCGGCCGGCGGGCGCGGACCGGGCGGGCGGCCTGCCGGCACGAGACCTTCCCCGGACCGGCCCCCCTGCACGCGACCTTCCCCGGACGGTTTGTGCCGATGCGGGTGAGCCGACCGTCCGCCGTGGGCGGGCCGTGCCGGGCGCGGGAGGGGCGCGGGAGGGGTGGCCTGCCGGAGTCCGCCTGGAGACCTGCTTGACCGCAGCGCCCCGGACGGGCCCGGCACCGGAGAAACAGACCCGCTATGCGGTTAAGTGGGAGGGGGCCGGCGCGCGGCCGGGCACGGGGTGACGTGCGGCCCGCGGCGGGCACGCCCGCGGCGGGCACGCCCGCGGCGGGCACGCCTGCGGCGTGAGCGGCCCGGCACCCGAAAGGAGAGCGATGGTCAAGCAGGTTCGGGCGGCGCGCACACGCCGGGCCCTCCTTCAGGCGGCCGCCGAGGTGTTCGCCGCCGACGGATACGCCATGGCCTCGCTGCCCTCGATCAGCGCGCGGGCCGGCGTGAGTGCCGGCGCCCTGCACTTCCACTTCTCCAGCAAGGCCCTGCTGGCCACGGAGGTGGAGAACGCGGCCGCGGAGGTGCTGCGCTCGGCGGTGGAGCGGTCACGGTCCTCGTCCGCCACCTGGCTGGAGACCCTGGTGGACGCCACGTCCGGACTGCTCGTCGCCATGGCCGCCGACCCCGTCGTGTGCGCGGGCTTCAGGCTGGGCAGCGATCCCTCGCGCAAGAACGGGCCCGGGCTGCCGGGCTGGTGGCGCACCTGGGTGCACGACCTCGTCGTCCAGGCGCGGGCGGCCGGGGAACTGGCCGACGACGTCTCGCCCGAGGGGGCCACCGCGGTGATCGTCGCGGCCACCGTCGGCTTCGGGGCGCTCGGCAGCCGGGAGCACGACTGGCTCTCACCGGAACGCGCCGGGCAGTTCTGGGCCTTCGTCCTGCCGCGCCTGGCCGCCTCCCCCCAGCAGGCGACGGGCGCGGTGACGGGCGCATCCGGCGCCGAGTGAACCGCGCGGCGGGCGGGGCGCCGTGCGGCGGGCAGTGAACCGTGCGCGGGCGGGGCGCCGGCGGACAGCCCCTCGAGGACCGGCGGACAGCTCTTCGAGGGACCGGCGCACACCCCCCGGTAAACAGCACGCATGGTCTGGTATGGGAAAGGTCAAGCGGCCGGTTCTCTGGAGGGGTTACGAAACTTTCGCTCGGGATGTCCACTATCTCCCGTAATACCCTGGCGACTTGAGGGGGTCTCGCGGTCTGGTCGAATCGAAGCAGGGGAAACGGTATGGTATTGACATACCGCATGCGCTGTTTTTTACTCGGGGGTGCCGGGAATCGGCTCCAGGGCAGCCAGCAGTGACGGGGAGACGGCGTGGACATCGACATACTCGGCACACTCGCCGTGCGGGAGAAGGGCGTCTCGATCACCCCGACGGCGCCCAAGCCCCGTCAGGTGCTGGCGCTGCTCACCCTCGGTGCCGACCAGGTCGTGCACGTGGACACGCTCAGCGAGGAGCTCTGGGGTGCGGCACCGCCGCGCAGTGCCCGGCCCACCCTGCAGACCTACATTCTGCAGCTGCGGGAGCTGATCACCGTCGCGCTCGGGTCCGGGGAGGGTGAGGAGACCCGGAGCGCCAAGGACGTCTTACTCACCGTTCCCGGCGGCTATCTCCTCAAGAGCGGTCAGGGCAGCAGCGATGTCCGTGAGTTCGAGCGGCTGGCGGGCATGGGCTACCGGGCCATGGACGCCGAGGAGTACCCGGAGGCCGCGCGCCTGCTGCGTGAGGCGCTCGCGCTGTGGAACGGGCCCGCTCTCGCCGATGTCCAGGCCGGTGTCCATCTGCAGACGCAGGTCAAACGGCTCGAGGAGAGCCGGCTGTGCGCGCTGGACCAGCGCATCGAGGCCGATCTGAAGCTCGGCCGGCACCGTGAACTGCTCGCCGAGCTGACCGTGCTGGTCAGCCGGTATCCCACCCACGAGAGTCTGTGCGGTCAGTACATGCTGGCCCTGTACCGCTCCGGCCGGCGGGGTGAGGCGCTGGATGCCTATCAGCGGCTGCGCGCCACCCTCGTACGGACGCTGGGCCTGGAGCCGTCGACCGCGCTGGGAAAGCTGCAGCGTTCCATCCTCATGGCCGGGCCCGAGGGCGTGCCGCCCGCTGCCGGCTCCGGCCGGCTCACCGCCATCGGCTGACCCGCCCCCACCCCGGCCCCCGCGGACCCCCGGCCCCCGGAGCAGCCCCTGGCCTCCGGCCTGGGGTCTCCGGTTCCTGGTCTCGGGTCTTCGGCCCCCGGAGCAGCCCCTGGTCTCCGGCCTGGGGTCTCCGGTTCCTGGTCTCGGGTCTTCGGTTCCCGGGCCTCCTGGTCTCCGGGCTTCCGGTCTTTGGCCTCCGGGCCTCCTGGTCTCGGGCCTCCTGGTCTCGGGCCTCCTGGTCTCGGGCCTCCTGGTCTCCGGGCCTGGTCTCGGGCCTCCGGCCCCTGGTCTTCGGTTGCCGGACCTCCTGGTCTCAGACCTCTGGCCTCCTGGCCTCCGGCCTTCGGCCCTGGTCTCGGGCCTTCGGGCCTGGTCTCGGGCCTTCGGGCCTGGTCTCGGGTCTTCGGGTCTTCTTGGGTCTTCGGGCCCGGGCGGGCGGGTGTGGTCCGTGGGCCGTCTCCGCTCTTGTTCGAGTACCGCTCAAGGCGCGCGGCGCAGTTTTGAGCACGTATGCGGGAGGAGGCCAGTCATGTCGTCGATGCGAGGGCACCGGGTGGGGCACACCGTGCCGGTGGCCGCCCCGGCCGGTGTCGTCTACGGCGTGCTCGCCGACGCCGCGCGGTGGCCGGTGTTGCTGTCCTCGCACGTCCATGTCGAACGGCTGGACTTCGACGGGGACACCGAGCACCTGCGCGAGTGGGAGGTGACGGGCGGCGGTGTCCGTGCCTCGCGCACCCGGCGTGTCCTGGATGCCCGCTCCCGTGTGATCGAGTTCGAGCAGCGGTATGCCCCGGGTCCGGGGGCCTGGGCCGCCGGCGCCTGGAGTGTCGAGGCCCAGGACACCGGCCGGTGCCTGCTCACCCTGCGCCAGGACCTGCCCCGGGACGGATCAACCGGGACGGCGGGGGAGGTGGAGGCGCAGGTGCGCGGCCGGCTGGAGCGGGTCCGCCGGGTGGCCGAGCAGTGGGAGACGTTCGACGAGCTGCTGCTGTCTTTCGAGGACGGTGTGCTGGTCAACGGCCCCGCCGAACTCGTCTACGACTTCCTCTACCGGGCCGGGGAGTGGGCCGAGACCGTTCCGCACGTCGACTGGACGAGCGTGAGCGAGGACCAGCCCGGTGTGCAGCTGGCCGTCATGGACACCTGTGCCGGGCAGACGGGCGAGCCGGCCAGGGTCGAGGCCGTACGCCTGTGCTTTCCGCACGCCGGGCGGATCGTCTTCAAGGACACCCGCGTGCCCGGACCGATCGCGGCGCACGCCGGCGAGTGGTACCTGCTGCCCACCGAGTCGGGGGTGCGGGCCGGCTGCGTCCACCACGTCCTGCTCGGGCAGGAGGACGTCGCCCGGGCCCTGGGTGAGGACGCCACCCTTGCCGACGCCCGCCGTCAGGTACGCGAGTGGCTGGGCCGCGCGAGCACCGAAGCGCTGGGCCTGGCCAAGTGGCATGCGGAGAGCGCCGTGTGCCGTCTGCGATGAGGAGGCCCCGTCATGGCCCTGGTCCGAGGCGATTCCACCGGGGAACGCACCCTGCCCACGGCCCGGGCGCCGCGCCCGGCCGGCCGGCCGTATCTGGCGAGGGCGTACGCCGAGCTGCCGCCGCCGGTCGGGATGGCGCTGCGCGCGGTACGGCTGGAGGCGCAGCTCGGTGACCCCGCCGACCCCGCCAACCGCTACGGCCTGCCCGCGCTGAGTGCCCTCACCGGCCCCGACGGGCCGCCGCCCCCCGCCGACCTGCGCGCCGAGTTCCTTGCGCCGGAGGCCGGCGGGCACTTCACCGGCGCCGCCGAACTCGCCCGCGTGCTGCGTCCGCTGTTGTGCCGCGACCTGGCCCTGGGCCACACCTGGGCCACCCGCCCGCTGTCCGGGCCGGGCGGTGACCTGCGTGCGGCCGGTGGGCGGGAGACGGAACTGGCCGCGCTGCTCGGGCCGTTCGCGTTGATCGCGGCGACGGGCCGCGCGCTGCGCACCGCCGTGGGGATCGTCGACGGCCTGGGCGCCGACCCCGCCGCCCGGCAGTGGCACGGCACCCTCGCCGGCGCCTTCGCCGACCTGCTGGCCTGCGAGAGCCTGACGACCGTGGCGCTGCGCTGTCTGGTGCTGCCCGCCGAGGCCACCGCCGTGCTGGGTGCCGCGGTCGGCCATGTCGTCCCGCAGCTCGCGGCCGACATCCTCGGTGACCTCGAACTCGTCCTGAACGAGAGCGGTCTCGCACCCGCAAGCCTCCAGCAGCGCACCCTCGCCAAGCTCACCGCCGACCTCGCCGCCGCCCCGGCGCGGTGGCCCGGCGCGGCCGGGTGCCGCGACCGGCTGGTCACCGCCCTGCCCGACCTGGCCGCCCCCGGGCAGGTCCCGGCCGCCGCCGGCGGCGTGCTGTTCGGGCTCGGCGAGGCGGTGGCCGTACCGGCCGGGCTGCTGCCCGCGGGCACCGGCTGTCACCATGTCCTGGCCGACGCGCTGGCCGGCGCGGCGGCGGCCCGTCCGGCCGAGGGACACGGTGCGCTCGCCCGTCTCGCCCGGCGCCTGCGCACCGAGCGGCGCACCCTGCACCTGCCGTCCCTTACGGCCGCCGACGCCGTCGAGGCCGACGCCGGCGTGTGGGCGCTGGCGGACCGTCAGGCCCTGCTGCTGCTGGCCGGCGCGGTGCTCGGCGTTCACCGCGCGGCCCAGGACGGCACGTTCCTGGCCGCGGCCGACTGGGCCCTGCTCGCCCTCGTCCGCGTCACCGAACGCCTCGGCGTGCCGCTGCCGCCGCTGCCGGCCGATCCGCGCACCGGCGTGTGGGCGCACCTGGCCGAGCGCGGCCGCCGCGGTCTCGACTGCGACGTGTACGCCACGAAGACGCTGTGGTGAGCGGGCGCGGGAACGGCCAGGACCACGGGCAGCGGACCGGGGCCCCTTGTGCGGCCGGGGCGCCGCTCCCGCCGCCGCGGCACGTCGCCGGGCCCGAGGGGCCGTGGGAGGAGGCGGCCGGCGACCTCGAGGACAGCGGGGTCGCCGTCGTGCACACCACCTGGGGCGAGTGGCTCACCGCCACCCTGCTCGACCCCGGGCTGCGGGCGCTGCTCGGGCACGACTGGCCGCGCTACCGGCAGACCCGGGCGGCGGCCGGCCGGCTGCGGTTCGCCGTCTCCCGCGCGGTCGTCAAACACGCCGCCGGAGCGGTCCTGGAGATGCCCGCCGACACCCTCGACCTCGCCTACCGGCCCGGCGGACAGCCCCGGCTGCGCGGGCTGGGCGATCAGCTCGGGGTGAGCCTGGCACACACCGACGACCTGATCGTCGTCGGCCTCAGCCGCACCGGGCCGATCGGGGTGGACACCGAACCCGTGGGCCGGCCCGCCCCGCTGGAACTGCTGGGCGAATACGTGTGCACACCGCAGGAGACGGCCGCGCTCGCCGCGCTGCCCGAGGCCGAGCGCACCCTGCGGCTGCTGGAGCTGTGGACACTGAAGGAGGCCTACACCAAGGCCCTCGGCCAGGGCATGCGGCGCCGCTTCGCCGCGTTCGGGTTCTGCCGCGACACCGAGGGGCGCATCGCCCTGGCCGGGCCCCAGGCGGACGGTCCCGCCTGGGCGTTCGACACCCACGTCGTCCTGGGCCGCTACCTGGTGAGCACCGCCCATCGGCCCCCGCACACGGCGCGTACGGCACCGGCACCCGCCGCCCGGCCCGGATCTCCCACCGGACGGGCAACCGGCCGCGGAGGGCAGGGGAGTTGAGCCGCATGACGACGGACACCGCAGACAGGCGACGGCGGCGCCGGACAGGAACGGCCCGCCACGGAACACGCCGGCAACGCCACGCGGGAGCGACACCGGCGAAGCCGCCGCAGCGGCTCCGCACGACAACGCGACCGGCGCCGCACCGGGCCCGGATGCCGGCGGGACCGGCGCCGCACCGGGCGCGGGTGCCGGCGGGATCGGTGGTGTGCGGGCCGCGGATGCCGGTGGTCGGGGTGGTGTGCGGGGTGGGGTCGGGGAGGGCGTTTGTGGTGTGCGGGGTGCGGTCGGCGGCGGTGTCCGCGGCGTGGTCGGGCACGGTGCTCGTGGCGCGCGGGATGCGGGTGTCGGCGGGATCGGTGGTGTGCGGGCCGCGGATGCCGGTGGCGGTGGTGTGCCGGGTGTGCGGACCGGCCGTGGTGGCCCGGGCGGGTCCGGGCGGGCGCGGGGGTGTGCAGAAACGATACGAACTCGGGGGCGGGCGAGCCGGGAAGGGGGGCGGGGAGTTGGTCCTGTCCGCCGCGGCGGCGGGTTTCGGTGCCCGGGACGCCGGATGAGCAGCCATCACCTGTCCGAGGACACCGTCCTGGCCGTGGTCCACGAGCCGGGCAGCCACCCGCCTCGCTACCCGGTCGTGCTGGAACTGTGCGGCCCGCTGGACGCCGCGCAGGCGGAGAGCATGGCGGCCCGGCTCGCCGAACGCCACCGCGCGTACGCGGTCACCGTCGGCGACCACGGCGGACGGCACCGCCTGACCCTGTTCCCGGCCGCCCCCGGCGACCGCGGCCAGGAGCCGGTCACCGCCGCCCTGCTGGCCGACGTGGTGACCCTGCGGCCCGGTATCGAGGGCGTCGTGCCGGTCACCGGCCACCAGCGCGAGCTGATCCTGGCGGCCGCCGCCCAGGCGCCGGACCGCCAGGTCGAGCAGCTCTTCTGGAACTGGTCCGGGCCGCTGGACATGATGCGTTTCGCCACGGCCTGGCAGTCCCTCGCGGACCGCGAGGTCGTCCTGCGTGCGTCGTTCGACTGGACGGCCGCACCCCGTCTGGTCCTGCACGACCGGGCCGGGATCGAGGTCGTGCGGCATGCGCACGCCGCCGTCACCTGGGGCGAGCTGGTCAAGCGGGAGCGGGCGCGGGGCTTCGACCTGCACCGGCCGGGCCTGCTGCGGGTGGCCCTGCTGGACGGGCCGCCGGATGCGGCGGCCTGGGACCGGCCGCCGGCGGAACGGCCGCCGGCGGCGCAACGGCCGCCGGTGCGGGTGCTGCTGACCTACCACCGCGCCCTGCTGGACGAGCACGGTGTCCATCTCCTGCTGCGCGAGTTTCTGCGCGCCTACGTCAGTGGCGGCACCCTGCCCGGCGGCGAGCGGCGTCCCGACGTCCGCGACCACGCCCGCTGGCTGGCCGGCCAGGACACCCACGCCGCGCGCGGGTTCTTCCCGGCCGCCGCGCCGGCTGCGGGGGCCGCCGTCCGGCCCGGCCGCAGCGGGCCTCCCACCGGGCAGAGCGGCCCCGGCCGGCTGCAGCGCCGGCTGCGGCCGGCGCAGACCGCGCGGCTGCGGTCCTGGGCGGCGCTGCGGGGCGTCGGCGAGAGCAGTGCGCTGCACGTGGTCTGGGCCCTGCTGCTGTACCGGGCGTCGGGCGCGGTGGGGCCGGCGCCGGTCAGTTTCGGTGTGCACATGTCCGGGCGGGACGTCCCCGTGCCGGGCGCCGCGGGCATTCCCGGACTGCTCGGCACCCCGCTGCCGATGACCGTCACCGTGGACCCGGCGGCCGATCTGGCCGACCTGCTGCACGAGGTGCGCGACAGCGCGCTCGACCTGATCGCGCACTCCTGGTGGCCCGCCGACCGCCCGCACGGCGCCGGCCTCGCCGACACCGTCGTCGTCTTCGACCGCCGGCCCGAGCTGCCGCGCGCCCTGCTGGCCGAACTGCGGGAGCAGGGCGTGCGGGTGGACGTGCCGCAGGGCGCCGGCGGTGACACGGCCGCCCCCTTCAGCCTCGTCGCCCAGCACGGCCCCGACGGCGGGCTGCTGCTGACGGGCCTGTACGACCGCGCGAGCCTGGCGGACAGCGACGCCTCCGCGACGCTGTCGCAGTGCGTGCACCTGCTGCGCTGTCTGCCCGACCACCGGGACGCGCACAGCAGCGTCGCGGCGGTGCTTCAGGCGCTGAACACCTCCGGCGTGCCCCGGGCGATGCCGCGCCCGGCCACGCCGCACGGCCTCGCCCTCGCCGTGCTGCGGCACGGGCAGGCGCGGGCGGACGTCATCTGCCTGATCGGCGTGCCGGGTGTGCCGGCCGGCGCCTACGAGGTCCTCGCCCGTGACCACCCCGGGCCCGAGCGGATCGTGGCCCTGCGCATGACGCAGGCGGCGGACGTGTCGCTGCCGGTGCTGCGCGAGATGCTCGCCCCCCACCGGCGGCTCGTCCTGGGCGGCTGCGGGCCGGGCGGCAGCGCCGCCCACGAGATCGCCCGGCGCGGGCCGGCCGGCCCCGGCCCCTCCGTGATCGTGGTCATGACCGGGGTGGGCGGCCCGGCCGAGAGCGCGCGGGCCCTCGCGCGGGGACTGCTCCTGGTGCGCGCGAGCGGCCCGTGACGGCTCTCGAGCGAGGAAGAAGCACTTCTCGAGCGGTCCGTCCGACGGTGGCCGGGAGCCTGAGGAGGGGCCATGACCGATACGGACCAAGGACAGCCGGTGGCGCTGCGCGTCGTGCGCGGCCGGGCGAGCGAGGAGGAACTGGCCGCCCTCACGGTCGTCCTGCTCGCGCTGAGCGAGCAGGCGCAGCAGCGCACGCGGCAGCGCGCGGTCAACGGCTCCCGCTGGTGGGGCAGGCCGCACTCCTACCGGGCCCCGCGCAGCTGGCAGTGACACGGATCCGATGCGGATCTCGGTGCTCCAGGAAGGAACCTGACCACATGTCAACGACGACAGCCACCGCCGCGGCCGCCACCGGGCCCGCCGACATCCGCGGCCGGGTGGCGGAGCTGCACGGGCTACGGGCGCAGGCGCTGGCGGGTCCGAGCCAGAAGGCGACCGAGGCGCAGCACGCCAAGGGCAAGCTGACGGCCCGGGAGCGCATCGAGCTGCTCCTCGACCCCGGCTCCTTCCAGGAGGTCGAGCAGTTGCGCCGGCACCGGGCGAGCGGGTTCGGCCTGGAGGCGAAGAAGCCGTACACCGACGGTGTCATCACCGGCTGGGGCACGGTGGAGGGCCGCACGGTCTTCGTCTACGCCCACGACTTCCGCATCTTCGGCGGCGCGCTGGGCGAGGCCCACGCCACAAAGATCCACAAGATCATGGACATGGCCATCGCGGCCGGCGCACCGCTGGTGTCGCTGAACGACGGGGCCGGCGCGCGTATCCAGGAGGGCGTGTCCGCCCTC
>NZ_BMQA01000030.1 GCF_014647875.1 Streptomyces brasiliensis
AGGGCTTGTCCATAGAGGCTCGCGTCCACTGTGTTGGTTCTGAAACCACGAACGGCCCCGTCCCGGGAGGTTGGGGGTGGTGCGGCGGTTCACAGTTTCATAGTGTTTCGGTGGTCATAGCGTGAGGGAAACGCCCGGTTACATTCCGAACCCGGAAGCTAAGCCTCACAGCGCCGATGGTACTGCAGGGGGGACCCTGTGGGAGAGTAGGACACCGCCGAACAAATTTTGAGAAAGAGCCCCAACTCCGGGTGAGAACCCGGAGTTGGGGCTCTTTCGCGTTTGTGCCCCGAAGAGGCGAGAAAGAGGCGGGCTAGAAGGTCACTTCGGTCGTCTCCACCGTGCCGCCCTGGCGTCCCGGTGCGCTCTGCCACTTCCAGTAGAGGTTGGTGTGGGCGATGACCTGCGCCGGGGCGGGTGCGCCGTACTGGGTGAGGTCCTCCGTCGTGTGGGCGTCGGCGACCAGCGTCGCGTCGTACCCGCGCACCAGGGCGCCGTGCAGGGTCGAGCGGATGCAGGCGTCGGTCTGGGCGCCTGTGACGACGAGCCGGCCCACTCCCTGCCGGGACAGCACGGACTCCAGATCGGTCTCCTCGAAGGAGTCCCCGTAGCGCTTGTGGACCAGGGGCTCGGTGTCGAGGCGCTTCAGCTCCGGGACGTACTCCCAAGGCGTGGTGCCGTGTTCGAGGTCGTCGTCGGAGTGCTGCACCCAGACCACCGGCACGTCCTCCGCGCGGGCCTTGTCGACCAGGGTGTTGATGTTCGCGATGACCGCGTCTCGGTTGTGGGCGTCCTCCACCACGCCGTTCTGGACGTCGACGATGATCAGCGCGGTGTTCGGGCGGTCGGGCAGAGTCGTCATGGAACCCCCTGTTTCGCGTGCAGTTGGCTTGGGTGCTGTGCCGCCCACCGTAGGCGGTGGCACTGACAACGGGACCGTATTTGAGATGAGCGCCGTGGTGGGCAGGCATTAGCGTGGTTCGTATGAGCGCCTCGATCAGTGATGTCGATGACTACGTGATCCGTGCGATACGGGCCGACGAGTGGCCGGCCGTGAAGCGGCTGCGGCTTGACGCGTTGCGGGACCCGGTCGCGCATCTCGCCTTCCTGGAGTCCTACGAGGAGGCCGCGGCCAAGCCCGACTCCTTCTGGCAGGACCGGGCGGGCGGGGCCGCCGAGGGCGCGCTGGGCGTGCGGCAGGTCATCGCCGAGGCGTCGGACGGGGACTGGGCCGGGACCGTGACCGTACTCATCGAGGAAGCCGGGACGACGGACTGGGCCGGGCTGCCTGTCGGGCGGAAGCAGGGGCACGTCGTCGGTGTGTTCGTACGACCCGAGCACCGCGGGAACGGGCTGATCAAGGCGCTGTTCGACGCCGGTCTGGAGTGGGCGTGGGGGCGTGGTGCCGAGCGGGTACGGCTGCTCGTGCATGAGGACAACGGGCGGGCCCAGGCGGCGTACCGTAAGGCCGGCTTCGTGCCGAGTGGGGTCACCGTGGCGTTTGTGCACGACGCCGGGCAGCGGGAGCTGGAGTTCGTCCTCGAGCGTGCGTGAGTGGGCGGCGCCTGCCGTCAGACCGGGAGTTCCTGGTGCGGCCAGCGGGCGCGGGCCTGTTCGCGGGAGCGGAGCAGGGCCAGTGTCGGCAGGCCCTGGACGGCTCCGGTCTCCAGGAGGTCCGGGAGTTGGGGTAGCGGGGCCACGGCGGCGATGTCGTCGAGGACCAGGGTCAGTGGTGGGTCGAGCCGACCGGAGGATGACCGTTCGGCCATGTGCCGGCCGCGCTCGACCACGCTTGAGACGAGGGCCGTCAGGAGGGGCATGGCACCGGGGTTGGTCCTGGGGTCCTCGATGGATTCACCGACCACATAAAGCGTGCCCCCTTCGTTGACGAAGGAATCCAAGGCGAGTGCATCACTTCGGTTCGGAGTGCATGCCTCGCGGATGTTGACCGTGAAGAGGGCGGCCAGTGCGCGTGCGGTCAACTCGTGGGCCATGTCCCGGCGTTCGGTGTGTGCGGTGAGGGCGGCCTCGAGTTCGCCCGCGGCGCCGGGGGCTGCCTTGGGGTTCGTGCGGAGGGTCCGTACGGCGTCCTGGATCTGGTTGCCCTGGGTCCAGCGGTGGACGTGGCGGATGGTGCGGGCGTCTATGGCGGCGGCGTGGAGGTAGCTGCGCAGGAGCGTTTCGGCGGTGTCGCTGAGCGCTTGGTCCAGTCGGGCGGTGGGGCGGACCGGGGCGAGGAGCGCTGCGGCTCTGGCCTTTGCTGTTTGTCTGTCCTCGCAGCCGGTGGTGGGGGACCAGTGGAGGCGGGCCGGGGTGTCGCAGAGGTGGGTGGGGTCGTAGAGGAGGGTGGGGCCCAGTTTGGCTCTCGCGTCCTTGGTTTCCTGCCAGATGGCGGGGTTCGAGGTGACGATCAGGATGGGGCCGGCCGCGTCTCTGATTGCCTGGGTCGCTGTTTCGTGGCGGGTCGCGGGTGGTGCGTAGCGCACCGCGCCTTCGGCACGGTTTGCTTCCCATCCGCTCACCGGTTCGCTGTCGGCGGGGAGGTCGGCCTCTTGGGTCGGCTCCGGCTCCGGTTCGCCTCCGGGTACCGGTACTTCGTGGTGGCGTTCAGGTGCCGGCTGCTCCGGAGTGGTCGCCGCTTCCTTCCCCTTCTCCGTCCTCCGCTTCACCCTCCCCGCCCGCCACCTCGCCACCGTGCCCATCACGAACACGGTCAGGACCACCAGCACCATCAGCTGGCCGATGAACAGACCCCAGAACAGGCCGTAGCCCGACAGTTGGCCGGGCGGGGTCGACGTCCAGGCACCCGCGATGTCGTGCGGTTCCGCGATGAGGCTGCGCATCGCCAGGGGTGTGCGGGTGAAGGTGACGCTGGACGGCCAGGTGCCGTGGGTGAACCAGGCCGCCAGGCCCGTGGCCGTCCAGACCAGCAGGGTCATGCCGAGGAGAAAGGCGAGCAGGCCGATCAGCAGGCCGTCGGGGATGCCGCCCTGGCCTTCGCGGCGAGCGTCCCGCTCTTCGGGTCTCATCTCATGCCACCGTCGACTCCGACGACCCGTCCAGGTCGCCGATGTGCTGTTCCATGAAGGCCGCCGCTCGCTGCTCCGCCTCCAACTCCGCGGCGCGCAGCGCGTCGTCGTCGGACGACAGGTCGGCGGACGACTCGGTCATCGCGCGGTCGGTGAAGACCAGGGGGCGTTCGGTCTCCGTGACCAGGTGCTTGACCACCTGGACGTTGCCGTTCACGTCCCAGACGGCGATGCCGGGGGTGAGCGTGGGGATGATCTCCACCGCCCAGCGGGGCAGGCCCAGGACGCGGCCCGTCGCCCTCGCCTCGTCCGCCTTCTGGGCGTAGATCGTCCTGGTCGACGCCATCTTCAGGATCGCCGCGGCCTCCTTCGCCGCCGCGCCGTCCACCACGTCGGACAGGTGGTGGACCACTGCCACGAAGGAGAGGCCGAGGCGTCGCCCGAACTTCAGCAGGCGCTGGAACAGCTGCGCCACGAACGGGCTGTTGATGATGTGCCAGGCCTCCTCGACCAGGAAGATGCGCTTCTTGCGGTCGGGGCGGATCCAGGTGTGCTCCAGCCACACACCGACGATCGCCATCAGGATCGGCATCGCGATGGAGTTGCGGTCGATGTGGGAGAGGTCGAAGACGATCAGCGGGGCGTCGAGGTCGATGCCGACCGTCGTGGGGCCGTCGAACATGCCCCTGAGGTCACCGTCGACCAGGCGGTCGATGACGAGTGCGACGTCCAGACCCCAGGCGCGTACGTCGTCCAGGGCGACGTTCATCGCCTCGGCCGACTCCGGCTCGGGGTGCCGTAGCTGATCGACGATGTCGGACAGGACGGGCTGGCGCTCCACGATCGTCTCGTTGACGTACGCGTGCGCCACCTTCAGCGCGAAGCCCGAGCGTTCGTCGAGGCCGTGGCCCATCGCGACCTCGATGATGGTGCGCAGCAGGGCCAGCTGGCCGGTCGTCGTGATCGACGGGTCCAGGGGGTTGAGCCGGATGCCGTGGTCCAGGGCGGCCGTCGGGTCCAGGCGGATGGGAGTTATCCCCAGCTCCTCGGCGATCAGGTTCCATTCGCCGACCCCGTCCTCGCCCTGCGCGTCGAGGACGACGACCTGGCGGTCGCGGAAGCGCAACTGCCGTAGGACATAGGTCTTTTCCAGCGCCGACTTGCCGTTGCCCGACTCGCCGAGGACCAGCCAGTGCGGTGCCGGGAGCTGCTGGCCGTACAGCTGGAAGGGGTCGTAGATGTAGCCCTTGCCGGAGTACACCTCGCGGCCGATGATCACGCCGGAGTCGCCGAGGCCGGGGGCCGCGGTGGGAAGGTAGACCGCCTGGGCCTGGCCGGTGGAGGTGCGTACCGGCAGGCGGGTCGTTTCGACCTTTCCGAAGAGGAAGGACGTGAAGGTGTCGGTGAGGATGGTCAGCGGATCCCGCATCAGCTCATCAGCCCCTACCTGCGAATGCCGGTGGCGAACGGAAGTGTGTTCACGAAGGCCCGGTGGTGCTCGCGGTCGCACCACTCCAGTTTCAGGTACGACTTCCCGGCCGACGCCCTTATCGTCCGCTTGTCGCGGGCCAGGGCCTCCGGGGAGCGGGAGGAGACGGTGATGTAGCCGACGAGGTTGACGCCGGCGGCGCCGCTGGCGAGGTCCTCGCCGCGCTGGTCGAGACGGTTGTGGGCGGCGACGTCGCGTGGGTCGACCGTGCGGTTCATCTTGGCGGCGCGGGACGCCTCGGCCTCGTCGTTGGTCTTCTCGGTCAGCATGCGTTCGATGGCGACCTCGGTCGGCTCGAGGTCCATCGTGACGGCGACCGTGCGGATGACGTCCGGGGTGTGGACGAGGAGCGGGGCCAGGAAGTTGACGCCCACCGGGGTCAACGGCCACTCCTTGACCCAGGCCGTGGAGTGGCACCAGGGGGCGCGGGTCGAGGACTCCCGGGTCTTCGCCTGGAGGTACGTCGGCTCCATGGCGTCCAGTTCCGCGGGCCAGGCGTTGCGCTGCGTCATCGCCTGGATGTGGTCGATCGGGTGGTCCGGGTCGTACATGGAGTGGATGAGGGAGGCCAGCCGTCCCTGACCGAGCGGCTGGCGCACCCGGATGTCCGCCTCCTGGAGCCGGGAACAGATGTCGGTCAGCTCACGGGCCATGACGACGGCGAGACCTGCGTCCCGGTCCAGCTTGCGGCCGGACTGGGGGCGGGCCGCGCGGGCCATCGCCTGGGCCTCGGCGGCGAGTTCACGGGTGTAGTGCATGCAGGCGACGAGGTAGGCGCGGTGCTGCTCGCTGCTCGTCGACACCATGGACTGGAGCTGGTCGTACGACTGCGCCAGCCAATCGGGCGCCTTCTCGTCGCCGCGTACGGCGACGTCCTTGGCGTGGGCGTCCGGGTCGGCGGGCAGCGTGCGGGCCAGCATCTGCAGGCGGGTGACGAAGCCGTCGCCGTTGGCCACGTGCTTGAGGAGGGTGCCGAAGCGGTCGACGAGGGCCTCCTGGTCCTCGGAGTCGCGCAGTCCGACGCCGGGGCCCTCGATCTCGATCGCGGCGGTGACCGTCTTGCGGTCGGCGTGGAGGAGTACGGCGATCTCGTCCGGGCCGAAGGGCGCGGCGAGCCAGGTGATGCGCCCGATGCCGGGCGGTGGGCCGATCTCGACCTCACGGCCGTCGAGGCGGGTGCCGGCCTCCATGACGGTGGACCTGTACACGGTGCCCTGCCGCAGCGTCCGCTTGAAACTGCGGTTGATCTCGAACCACTTGTAGAACGTACGACGCTTGTACGGCACGTAGACCGCCGCCAGTGCCAGCAGCGGGAAGCCCATCAGCAGCACGATGCGCAGGGAGAGGACGGGAACCAGGAGCCCGCACATCATGCCGAGGAACGCGCCGGCGATGATCAGCGCGATCTCGCCGGACTCACGGTTCCGGCCGACGATCGCGTTCGGCCGGGCGCGGCCGATGAGATACGTACGGCGGGGCGAGACCGGATGGGACAGATGGGACTCGGTCGTCAACGCCCTTCACCTCCCGAGCGGTTGCTACTGCTACTGCTGCTGGTGCGACTGTTGCCGGCGTGCGGGGTGTTGACCGGGCTGGGCGAGCGCGGTGCGGGTGCGGCGGAGGGGACAGATCCGCCGCCACCGTTCGAGGCGCGCGCGCTGTGCGCGGCGACTCCGCCGGTGGCCGGGTTGGCCGGGCGGGGCGTGCTGGAGGAGGGCTGGCCGCCGCCTCCGTTGTTGTCGGCGCGGGCACTGTGGGTCTTGATGCCCTGCGCGACCAGGGTGGCCGGGGAACTGATGACGGCGGCGGCCTTGCTCTCGGCGCCCTGCATGATGCGGTTGTTGCGGCCGTTCGCGATCTCGTCGCCGAAGCCGGGGACGAAGCGGTAGATCATCGCGCTGGCGAAGATGGCGAGCAGGATGATGGCGAGGCCGGAGACCACGGCGGAGAAGGAGTCGGGGCCGTTGTCGCTGGTCAGCGCGCCGGCCAGGCCGAGCACGATGACGATCACCGGTTTGACGAGGATGACCGCGATCATGATGCCGGCCCAGCGGCGGACGTGGCCCCACAGGTTCTTGTCGACCAGGCCCGCGTAGACGACGGTGCCGAGGAGGGCGCCGACGTAGAGCAGGGCGGCGCGGATGACCAGCTCCAGCCAGAGGATGCCGGCGGCGAGGATGGAGACGAGTGAGACGACGATCAGCATGATGGGGCCGCCGCCGATGTCCTCGCCCTTGCCGAGCGCGCCGGAGAAGGTGCCGAAGAAGGTGTCCGTCTGGTCGCCCGTGGTCTTCGCGAGTACGTCCGTCACGCCGTCCGTGGCCGAGACGACCGTGTAGAGGATCAGCGGGGTGAAGGCGGAGGCGAGGACGGTGAGCCAGAGGAAGCCGACGGCTTCCGACAGGGCGGTGGTGAGGGGAACGCCGCGGACGGCTCGCTTGGCCACGGCAAGCAGCCACAGCAGGAGCGTCAGGATCGTCGAGGCGGCGAAGACGACGGCGTACTGCTGCAGGAACTTGGAGTTGGTGAAGTCGACGTTCGCGGTCTCCTGCACGGCCTCACTGACCTTGTCGACGGTCCAGGAGGCAGCGTCGGCACAGCCCTTGGCCAGGGAGGAGAGGGGGTCGAGGGTGGAGGTGAGGGGGTCGGTGGTGGAGCCGCCGGTTCCCTTGTGACTGCCGTCTTTTTCGCAGTACCGCTTGGCGGGGCCCACGATGAGGTCGCACTTGTCGGACGACGGCGAGGGCGAAGGGGCGGCGACTGCTCGGGTGGCCAGCAGCACAGCAGCGGTCTGTACGGCGGTGACGGCGGTGGCGACCTTGAATACGCGGCGCGGGCTACCGGGCATAAGTGAAGCCTCCGTACTCCTCGACGGCCTTGGCCATCTCGTCGGCGCTGGATGCCTTGTTGTCACCGGGGACGGGCGTCGGGCCGTCCTTCTGGGAGAAGCTGTCGACCTTCCAGTCGTTGTCGGTCCAACGCAACTGCAGGGTCATGGTGAACCAGTCGCTCGTCACAGGGTTGGCCGAGTTCGCTCCTGCCGTGCCGTAGAGGCCGGTGCACCAGACCTCGAGGGTCGCGGCGGTGTCCGAATAGCTCGTGGCCTTGGTGCCGATCGGAACGGTGCGCGAGACGTACGTCTGGCCCTTGGTCGGATTGCCATTCGGGTCCAGGCCGATATTGCTCAGGAACTCCTTGGAGTAGGCCGCGTTGAGCCTGTCCTCCAGAGTGGCCTGCTGGTCGGTGACGAAGACCTGTTTGACGATCGCCGTGCGGTTGGCCGGTTTCAGAATGTCGGCCGAAACCAACGCCACCGAATAGTTCGCCGCCGCGCTCTGCGCCCCCGCCTCGCTGTGTGCGAACCCCGTAGGAATCCCTCCGGACTTCGGCTGCACCGGTTTCTCTCCCGTGGCGGCCGTCGCCGAAGTCGCCGGCTTGTCGCTGGTCGAGCCCCCGGCAGGGGAATCGTCCCCCCGGTTCGCAAAGGCGATCGCTGCGATCAGGAGGACCACCACCCCGACCACCGTCACCAGGCTGCGTGAGGACGAGCGGCCGCCGCGGCGTGCGCCGCCGTAGGGGTCGCTCTCGGGCAGCCGGGTGCGGGTCTGTCCCGTGTCGGCGTAACCGCCGGAGGAACCGTGCTCGTCTCCGAGACTCATGCCGCGTACGCCCCCTCGACGTCGTCCGGGAACAACGGTAGCCGTGCTGGTTCCCGCGCGGGCGCGGTGTGGTGACTCGACATCAGGGAAACGCAACCTCAGCCGGTGGGCACGACGGGCGGGTGGGGTAGGGGGTGGGGGACCGGGCGTGCCCGGGGATGCGAGGGTTCGGGTCGGGCGTCAGACCGCCATGCCGTACACGATCGTGAACAGCGTGCCGAGTGAGCCGATGATGAAGACCCCCGTCAGACCGGCGATGATGAGGCCCTTGCCCTGTTCGGCGCTGAAGGTGTCCCGGAGGGCCGTCGCGCCGATGCGCTGTTTGGCCGCACCCCAGACCGCGATGCCGAGGCAGAGCAGGATGGCCACGGCCATCACCACCTCGATCATCACCTTGGCCTCGTTGCCCAGGCTGCCGAAGGGACCCCAGTCGGGAGCGATCCCGCCGATGATGGTGTTGATGTCTCCCTTGTCGGCCGCAAAGAGCATGTAAGTCACCGCCCCTGGTGGGTAGTTCCGCAAGGCCCCTGCGGTGTGCAGAGGTCACGTCTCATTCTCGCCGACAATCCTGCCGACGTATGTCGACTTGACGTCATTGATTGGCGGGTTTCGTACGCGCGCGGCGTACGGTCACTCTGTGTATCACGGCAGGTCACGCCGGGCAACGAGGCCTGAGCGGAACCTGTCGTGTGGTTCCGTCGTTGACCTCTCTTGCGGCCTGGCAAGGTTTCTGAGGGCCGGTCGGGTGAGACGTCGAGACGATGTTCTCATGGTTTCCATGCCGAAAACGGGCCCCGGAGGTTGCCGGGGCCCGTCGTCGTGGGCGGAGTTGGGTCAGCCGGTGAAGGCCGGGGCGCCCTTCGGAATGCCCCAACCGGTCTGACCCGCGGTGATGCCGCCAGTGGCGAAGGAGCTGCAGGTCGGGTCGCCAAGTCGCCCTGGACTCGGTCGATTTGGTGGGGGGCTTGACCTCGGACCTGCCGAGCGGGGTCGGGCGCCTACTGGTCACTGGCGCGTGGATGGCCGTGTGCAGGCCGGGACTTGACCCGACGCACGGGTTCCCGACCGGGGCGCTTCGCGTCAGCGCGGCTTCAGGCCGTGCAGGACGTGGTGGACGTGCTCGTCCAGGGAGGCGAGGGCGTCCTCGGCGGGCAGTGCCGTTGGCGGCGAACGACGCCGGCCCGTGCAGACCGGCGGCCGCGAAGAGGGCGATCCGCTCGGGGGCGCCCGCGACGATCTCGCCCCGCTCCTGCGCCTCGGCGATCAGCCGCTCGTAGGCACCCAGGGACCCGTCGACGGCGGCCAGCAGCTGTTCGGAGACGTCCGGGTCGTGCTTGCGGGCGAACATCAGCTCGAGGAGTTCGGGGTTGTCGATGGCGAAGCGCAGATAGGTCCCGGCCAGCGCGGTGAACCGCTGCTCGAACGACGGGGGTTCGGTTCGCGGTGGGGGCCGGGGCGTTGGGGCGGGAGTGATCAGGTGGGGTCGGCCTGTGTGTCCGTCTCCGCGAGAGTGAGCGCGGCCGTCACGCGTTCCGGTTCCTCGCAGGCCAGGAGGTCCAGGAGCAGACCGCGGACCAGGGCCAGTGTGCGCGTCGCGCGGGCCTCGGCCACGGCGTGGGGCGTGCCGGGCGGCTGGGCGCCGACGAGCAGGGCCAGCCAGTCGTGGGCTGCCTCCGCGGCGAACCCGGACCAGGGGCCGGGATCGTGACTGAGCGACAGCAGGAAGGCCTCGTACGTCAGGCGCACCATGGGGCGTTGCTCGGGCGCGGAGAGGAAGGCCCAGAGGCGAGCGGAGAGCGCGTCGAAACCGACGGGGACGGCAGGGCCGTGGCCGAGGCCGGCGGTGTCGGTGCCGGGCTCGTCGAGGGCGGCGGGACCCTTGGAGGCGGCGGGGCCCGCGGGGGTGAGCGGGCTGTCGGAGCCGTCTGGTGCGCCGGGGCTGTCGGTGCCGGGCTCGTCGAGGGCCCTTGCCATCTGGGTCAGCTGTTCGTGTCGGGCGCGGGCCAGGAGTTCGCGCAGGAGACCGTCCTTGCTGCCGAAGAGGTAGAGCAGCACCCGGGGGCTGGTGCCGGTCGCGGCGGCCAGTGGGCGCAGGGAGAGGCCGAGGAGGCCGTGCTCGAGGAGATAGGCGTAGCAGGCGTCGAGCAGTTCCGTACGGCGCGGTGAGGCCGGCGGCTGCGACGGCGGTGACGGTGTCGTACCCACTGCGCTACGGTAACTGAAACGAGTGTTTCAGTGGAGGTGGTGTGCGATGGGCGGCCACACGTACTTCTCGCTCGACGGACGTACGGCCCTGGTGACCGGCTCGGTGCGGGGCTCGGTCTGGAGATGGCGCGCGGGCTGGCCCAGGCGGGTGCGCGCGTGATCCTCAACGGGCGGAATCCGGTCACCCTGGAGGCCACGGCCGAGCGGCTGCGCGACGAGGGGCTCGACGCGACGGGGGCCGCGTTCGACATCACGGACCGCGCGACCGCGCACGAGGCGGTGACCGGCCTCGGCGACATCGACGTCCTGGTCAACAACGCGGGCCGGCGGGACCGCAGGGGCGTCCAGGAGATGACGCCGGACGAGCTGGCCGCGATGGTCGACGCCCATCTGTCCTCGGCGTACGCCCTGAGCCGGACCGTTGCCCGGAGCCTGGCCGAGCGGGGCATGCCGGGCCGCATCATCAACGTCTCCTCGGTCGTCGGCCGGCTCGGTCGCGCCGGGGACGTCGGGTACGCCACGGCGAAGGCGGGCCTGGACGGCCTGACGAGGGCCCTCGCGGCGGACCTCGGACCGAGCGGTACGACGGTCAACTCGGTGGCGCCGGGTACGTTCGCGACGGAGGTCAACGCCGAGCTGGCGACGGACCCGGAGTGGGAGCGCCGGCTGCGCGCCCGTACGGCGCTCGGGCGCTGGGGCCGGCCGGCCGAGATCGCCGGTGCCGTGGTGTTCCTGGCGAGCGACGCGGCGTCCTTCATCACGGGGCAGACGATCGCGGTCGACGGCGGGATGACGACGACGTTCTGAGCCCGTCCAGGAGCAGGTCTCCGTGCTGTTCACAGGCAAATCTCAGCGAAGTCGGAGACCATCTCTCACCTTCTTGGGACAGAGTGGGGCCTGATGAAGCGCACCTCACGCACCTCACGCAGCCCAGGACGCACTGCACGCGCCTCGGGCACCTCCGGCACGTCGCCCGCAGCGTTCTTCGCCGCCATGGTGCTGCTGGCCGCGACGTCGTCCTCGGTGGCGGCCGCGGACGACGGGCCGGGGCCCTTCGGGGTCACCGCGTCGGCGGTCGCGTCGGCGCGGAGCCTGCGGGTCGGGGCGCTGTTCGACGCCGACCGGCGCCAGAGCCTGGCCGGGGGCCACTTCTGCACCGCCTCCGTCGTCCACAGCCGCCGGCGGGACCTCGTCGTCACCGCCGCGCACTGCGTCGACGGCGACGGCTCCGACCTCCTGTTCGTGCCGGGATACCGGGACGGACAGGCGCCGCGGGGCGTCTGGAAGGTGGGGAAGCGGTTCCTGCCGGACGGGTGGGCCGAGGGACGGGACGAGGACAGCGACGTCGCGTTCGCCGCCGTGGACGAGCTGGACGGCAGAAACATCGAGGACGTCGTCGGCGGCAACCGCGTCGCGACGGGCACGGCGACCGGTGCCACGGCCGTGACCGTCACCGGCTACCCCGACTCCCTCGACGCCCCCATCAACTGCACCAACAAGCCGTCGGCCCGCAGCAGCACCCAGCAGCGGATCGACTGCCCCGGCTTCACGAGCGGCACGAGCGGCAGCCCCTGGGTGAACGGCGACGGTGAGGTGGTCGGCGTACTGGGCGGCCATGAGCAGGGCGGTTCCACGGCGGACACGTCGTACAGCGTCGTACTGGGACCGGGGACGGCCGAGCTGTACGCGGACACGGCGAACGGGGCCTGAGGTGTGGGGTGTTGTGACACCCCACCCATTTCCGCCTCCACCCCCGTGATTTGGCGCCACTCTCCCCCGAAATGGCCTTGAACAGGGTCGGAATGGGGGAGGGTTGGGGTGTGCGGAAAGTGTGGGTCGTCGGTGGGGCCGCTGTCGGGCTCGGGATCAGCTTCGTGATGCTGCTCGTCGTCGGGGTGTACGTCGTCGCCGGGAACCTCCTCAACGGAGTCGGCGGCGGGACCGTGGGGCTGGCCAAGGGTGCCGTGCCCGGTGCCTACAAGGCGCTCGTGCAGCGGTGGGGGAATCTGTGTCCCGCCCTCAACCCCGCGCTGCTCGCCGCCCAGTTGTACCAGGAGAGCGGCTGGGACCCGGATGTCGTCAGTCCGGCCGACGCCCGTGGCATCGCGCAGTTCATTCCCAGTACGTGGGCCACGCACGGCATCGACGGCAACGCCGACGGCAAGCGCGACATCTGGGATCCCAACGACGCGATCCCGTCGGCCGCTTCGTACGACTGCGAACTCTCCAAGTACGTCGAGGACGTGCCCGGCGACACGAGCGACAACATGCTCGCCGCCTACAACGCGGGCGCGTACCGCGTCATAAGGGCCGGTGGGATTCCGGCCATCCGCGAGACCCAGAACTACGTCAAGACGATCCGCACCCTGGAGAAGAGCTTCGCCGCGCCCGTCTCCCGCGTCGACCCCAGCAGGCAGGCCGCGAGTGCCATCGCCTACGCGCAGAGCAAGCTCGGCACGCCCTATCTGTGGGGCGGCACCGGCACCGCCGAGCAGGGCGGACGGTTCGACTGCTCGGGGCTGACCCAGGCGGCGTACCAGAAGGTCGGGGTCACGCTTCCGCGCGTAGCCAACGATCAGTACAACGCCGGACCGCACCCGTCCCGGGAGGAACTGCTTCCCGGCGATCTGGTGTTCTTCTCGGACGACCTCACCGACTCCCGCGCGATCCGGCATGTGGGTATTTATGTCGGCGGTGGTTACATGATCGACGCTCCGAGAACGAATGCTGTGATCCGGTTCGACCCGATTGACACCCCCGATTATTTCGGCGCCACGCGGGTCACCGAAGATGGCGCGAAAGCGCTCCCCACTTCGGTGTGAACCGACTGTGAACCCACCCCCTGAGCTGCGGCGATGAGTCTCTCTTCGATAACGTCTGAGTGATCATTCGGTGGAGTGTGGAACCTATCGAAGAAGGTCGTGCGTTCCTGTTGGCGTAGCCGAGCCGACGTGACCTGCGGCAGTGCGACGGAAGCGGATCTACAACCACGGGGGTGGACGGCAGCGACGCACGCGAGGTGCGTCCGGGAAACCGACGAAGGGGCCACAGCACCATGGCTGTACTCGCCGAATCCGGATCGAACCCCGACGTCGACCTGCTCTACGACATCAACGGACTCGCCAAGGACGCTCCGCACTGGTTCGACCGGGGCGTGGAGTTCATGGGTGAGTACGGGCTGCTGATCGTCATGGTGCTGCTCGTGGTGTGGTGCTGGTGGTCGCTGCGGCGGCGGGGCGGCGCCGGTGGCGGTGACGACGCCGCGTCCTCGATGGCCGCGCTCGTGTGGGCGCCGCTCGCCGCCGGTGTCGCCGTGCTGGTGAACGTGCCGATAAGGGGCTTCGTGGAGCGGCCCCGGCCCTTCGTGGATCACCGCGGGATCGATGTCCTCGTCTCCGGCAAGACCGACTTCTCGTTCGTGAGCGACCACGCGACGATCACCATGGCCCTCGGGGTGGGGCTGTTCGTCGCCCATCGCAGGTTCGGACTCGCCGGGATCGGGCTGGCGCTGCTCGAGGGGTTCTGCCGGGTGTACATGGGCGTGCACTATCCGACGGACGTCGTCGGTGGGTTCGCGCTGGGTACGGCCGTCGTGCTGCTGCTGTCTCCGTTGGCTGTGGCGCTTCTCACCCCGGTGATGAAGGCGATGGAGGGGGCGCGGGGGGTCGGCAGGCTGATCCGGTCCCGGCCGGTTGCGGACGGACAGGATGAGGCGCTGGTCCCGGGGGCGCGGACTCCGGCGGTGTCGGAGGAGCGGGATCTGGCCGCGTAGGTCGGCCGGCCGGTGCCGGGCGGGGGTGGGTTTCGCTCGCCCGCGCCGGCGGGGTACGGCGGTCGGGCGGGCAGTCGTCCCTGCGGCACCCGCCCGCAGCTGCGTACAGTCCTACAGCCCCTGCGGGTACGTGAAGAACCGGCTCGGGTCGTACTGCTTCTTCACCTGGGTCAGGCGTGTCGTCGCGTCGCCGTAGTACGCCTGGCGCCAGTTCTGCAGGGTCGGGTCCGTGTAGTTCTGGTAGGCCGCGCCGGAGGCGTACGGCTTCAGGGCGGTGTGTGCCGTCGTCAGCCAGGACTGGGCCGTCGAGCCGGACGTGCCGGGCTGCCATGACGCGATGTACTGGGCCAGCATGCGGGAGCTGCGGTGGACGAAGGCCGTCGCAGTGGGGGAGACGCGGTTGATCGCGCCGCCGAGGGCCGTGAGCACGATGCTGCCCGCGCCGCCCCGCACGGACTGCGTCTGCTGCAGCAGCGTCTGGATGCCGGCGGCCGACAGGGAGCGGTCGAAGAAGTCCGAGCGTGCCGCGTACGTCTCCCGGCCCAGTGCGCCCTGCGGGGAGCGGCCCGGGGTGGAGCCGGGCAGGTGGCACTGGGCGTCCGTCGAGAAGGACGAGCAGCCCGCGTAGATCTCCATCGCCTCCTCGTAGCCCCGGCGGCGCAGGGACACGCTCGACGCCGGCGCGCCCACCCGGTCGGCCAGGCGGTCCACGGCGTTCTGGAGTTCGCCGTACGTACCCAGCGAGAACGCGGCGACCGAGACCCGGGGCGTGCCGCCGGGCGAGTTCTCCAGGTGGAGGGAGGACCAGATCTCGTCGGGCTGGTCCGGGCCCCACTCCTGCCAGGCCTTGACCACAGCGGCCGCCCGGGACCAGGGCCAGGTCAGATAGCCGGTCACGGCTTGGGGCGCCGGGTGGGTCCTGAACTGCAGCTCGGTGACGACGCCGAAGTTGCCGTTGCCGGCGCCGCGCAGGGCCCAGAAGAGGTCCTTGTTGGTGGTGGCGTTGGCGGTGAGCTGCCTGCCGTCGGCCGTGATCAGCGTCGCCTGCGTGAGGCTGTCGCAGGTCAGGCCGTAGGCGCGGGAGACGACTCCGTGGCCGCCGCCGAGGACCAGGCCGGAGACGCCGACGGTGGGGCAGGAGCCCGCCGGGATCGTCACGCCCTTCGCGGCCAGCCCGCGGTAGACGTCGATCAGCTTCGATCCGGCGCCGACGACGGCCTGGCCGCCACCGACGCGGATCCGGTTCAGCCTGGACACGTCGACTATCAGGCGGCCGTCGCCCGACGACCAGCCCGCGTAGGAGTGGCCGCCGTTGCGTATCGCCACCCGGACCCCGTGGGACCTGGCGTACGCCAGCGTCGTACGGATGTCGTCCGGGTGGGAGACGTAGACGACCGCCGTCGGCTTCAGACCGTCGAAGCGGGTGTTGTAGAGCAGTTGGGCCGTCTTCCAGGCCGTGTCCCCGGGGCGGACCAGGGTGCCGTCCAGGTCGCGGGCGAGGGCCGGCCAGTCGGCGGCGGCTGCTGCGCTGGTGGTCTTCACCGGCGTAGGCGAGGATGTGGAAGTAACAGACGTACCGGAAGCAGACGCGCCGGTGCCGCCACCCGCGGAACCGGCGCTCCGGCTTGTCCCCCCACTGCATCCCGCCACCGCGGCCGTCGCCAACGCGGCCGCGCCGCCAGAGATGAACGTACGCCGTTCCATGCCCGTGCCTTTCCTCGGCTTCCGTGGAACGAGACGGAGTACCGGCTCGAAGAGTTCCCCGGGGGTCGCATACGTGTGCGCGCATGCTCTTCGCACACGTCAACGGGTCCGTGGGCCGCCGGCGCGCCCCCCCTTCACCGGGACCTGCATGTGCTCTCCCCGTAAGCATTCCGTGACCTAACCGGGCCGATGGCAGGGGTTCACCCTCCGTTCACTTATGGCCATCGGCGGCTTCACCTGTTCTGCCTAATTTCGGGCTTACCCGGTGCGGAGCGCGGCTTGAACGAGCGCACACGCACGATGACGACTTCGCACGCCGCCGCAGGTGGCGGCTCCTGGAAGGAACTCCCGAAAGTGAAGCTTCAGCGCAAGAACCGGCTGCGCGCCCTTTCCCTCGGTGCTGTCGCCGTCTCCGGCGCCCTGGCCCTGACGGCGTGCGGCTCGGACGACACCGGCAGCAAGGGGAGCGACTCCACCACCTCGTCCGCCTCCGCGAGCACCAGCTCCATCAAGTGTGACGACGCCAAGGGTCAGCTGCTCTCGGACGGCTCCTCCGCGCAGAAGAACGCGATCGACGCGTGGGTCAGGGACTTCTCGCAGGCCTGTGGCGTGCAGATCAACTACAAGGCGGGCGGCTCTGGCGCCGGTGTCACCGCCTTCACGCAGGGTCAGATCCCGTGGGCGGGCTCCGACTCGGCGCTGAAGGACGAAGAGGTCGCGGCCTCCAAGAGGGTCTGCTCCGGTGGTCAGGGCATCGACCTGCCGATGGTCGGCGGCCCGATCGCGGTCGGTTACAACGTCCCGGGTGTCGACAACCTGGTCCTGGACGCCCCGACCCTCGCCAAGATCTTCGACAGCAAGATCACGAAGTGGAACGACTCGGCGATCGCCAAGCTGAACCCGGGCGTCAAGCTGCCCGACCTCAAGATCCAGGCGTTCCACCGCTCGGACGAGTCCGGCACCACGGACAACTTCACCAAGTACCTGATCGCCACCACCCCGGACACCTGGAAGTACTCCGGCGGCAAGGCCTGGCAGGCCAAGGGCGGCCAGTCCGCTCCGCAGTCCGCGGGTGTGGCCCAGCAGGTGAAGCAGACCTCCGGCGCCATCGGCTACTTCGAGCTGTCCTACGTCTCGGACGGCATCAAGGCCGTCTCCATCGACACCGGTGCCAGCAAGCCGGTCGCGCCCAGCACCGACAGCGCCACCGCTGACATCGCCGCCGCGCAGGTCGTCGGCAAGGGCCAGGACCTCGCGCTGCAGCTCGACTACAAGACCAAGGCCGAGGGCGCGTACCCGATCACCCTGGTCACGTACGAGATCGTCTGTGACAAGGGCAACAAGGCCGACACCCTGCCGGCCACGAAGGCCTTCCTCCGCTACATGGCGAGCGAGGACGGCCAGAAGGTCCTGTCGGGCATCGGCTACGCCCCGATCCCCGACGCGATCATCACCAAGGTCCGCAGCACCATCGAGGGCCTGAGCTGACCTGATCCGAGAGTGCGGGCCGGTTCCCATGAGGAGCCGGTCCGCACCGTCCGGTGCACCGCCGCCAGGGGCCGTACGCGTACGGCCCCATCGAGCCGCCCAGACCGCGGCTCCGCAGACCGGAGAACCCGATGGACATATCAACATATACAACTGACGCACCTCCCCCCACGCCCCGCCCCACCGAGACCGAGCGCAAGCGCGCGGCCCGTGGCGCCACCCGGCCCGGTGACCGAATCTTCCTCGGTCTGTCCCGCGGGTCGGGCATCCTGCTGCTTGTGATCATGGCCGCGATCGCGGTCTTCCTCAGCTACCGCGCGTCCCTCGCGATCGGCAAGGACCACGGGAACTTCCTGACCACCTTCGAGTGGAACACCGGCCTCCAGCCGCCCGTCTTCGGCATCGCGATCCTGGCCTTCGGCACGATCGTCTCCTCGATCATCGCCATGGCCCTCGCGGTCCCGGTCGCGGTCGCCATCGCGCTGTTCATCACGCACTACGCCCCGCGCCGCATGGCCGGCCCCGTCGCGTACGTGATCGACCTGCTCGCCGCCGTACCGTCCATCGTGTACGGCCTGTGGGGCGCCCTGGTCCTCGTACCGCACATGAACGGCCTGTTCGGCTGGCTCAACGACTACCTGGGCTGGACCGGCATCTTCTCCTGGGACGAAGGCGCCCCGCGCTCGATGCTCACCGTCGGCATCCTGCTCGCGATCATGATCCTGCCGATCATCACCAACGTGAGCCGCGAGGTCTTCCGCCAGGTCCCGCAGATGCACGAGGAGGCCGCCCTGGCCCTCGGCGCCACGCGCTGGGAGGTCATCCGCATGGCGGTGATCCCCTTCGGCCGGTCCGGTGTGATCTCCGCCTCGATGCTCGGCCTCGGCCGCGCGCTCGGCGAGACGATCGCGGTCGCCACCGTGCTTTCGCCGGCCTTCGACATCCAGGCCAGCCTGCTCAACCCCGGCGGCGGCACCTTCGCACAGAACATCGCCAGCAAGTTCAGTGAGGCGACGCCGTTCGGCCGGGACGCGCTCATCGCCTCCGGCCTGGTCCTGTTCGTCATCACCCTGCTGGTCAACGGCGCGGCCCGCGTGATCATCGCCCGCCGTGCGGAGTACTCGGGGGCCAACGCATGAGCCACGCAGCCACCATCCACGACAAGCGCCCCAGCACCCTGCGCGGCGCCAGCCTGCCCAAGTGGTCGCCCTGGGCGATCGCCGTCGGCTCGATCGTCGTCGGCATCGGGATCAGCCTGGCCGCCGGCCTGGACAGCAAGATCCAGTGGGGTCTGATCGCCGCGATCCTGTTCGTCCTCGGCACGTACGGGATCGCCGCGCGCGTCGAGGGCCGCCGCCAGGCCAAGGACCGGGTCGCCACCAGCTTCGTCTGGGTCGCCTTCGTGATCGCCGTCGTGCCGCTGGTCTCCCTGATCTGGACGACCATCGCCCGCGGTGTGAAGGTCCTGGACGTCTACTTCCTGACCCACTCGATGGGTGTGGTCGCCGACACCGAGCCCGGCGGCGGTATCTACCACGCCATCATCGGCAGCCTCGAGCAGGTCGGCCTCGCCACTCTGATCGGCGCTCCGATCGGCGTGATGACCGCGATCTACCTGGTCGAGTACGGCCGCGGCAGGCTCGCCAAGGCCGTCACGTTCTTCGTCGACGTGATGACCGGTATCCCGTCGATCGTCGCCGGTCTGTTCATCCTCAGCCTGATGCTGATGTTCGAGATGCAGCCGTTCGGCTTCGCAGGCTCCCTCGCCCTGGCCATCCTGATGATGCCGGTCGTGGTCCGCTCCACGGAGGAGATGCTCAAGCTCGTCCCGAACGAGCTGCGCGAGGCGTCCCTGGCGCTCGGCGTCCCGAAGTGGCGCACCATCCTGAAGGTGGTCCTGCCGACCTCCATCGGCGGTATCACCACCGGCATCATGCTGTCGGTGGCCCGAATCGCGGGTGAGACGGCACCTGTGCTGCTGCTCGTCTTCGGCAACCCCTTCATCAACTCCAACCCGTTCGAGGGTGCGCAGGCGTCGCTGCCGCTGTACATCTACCAGCAGTTCTCGAACAGCGCGGGCTCTGGTGCGGCGTACGACCGTGCGTGGGCTGCCTCGCTCACGCTGATCGCCTTCGTGATGATCCTCAACCTGGTGGCGCGCGGCATCGCCCGCTGGAAAGCCCCGAAGACCGGTCGCTAGAGCATCAATCCGCGGCTACCGCCGCTCGGGGCCCCACAGCGACCCCCAGACTTTGGAAGTGAAGCAGACATGGCCAAGCGAATCGACGTAAGCGGGCTCACCGCCTACTACGGCTCCCACAAGGCGATCGAAGACATTTCGATGACGGTCGAGCCGCGTTCGGTGACGGCGTTCATCGGCCCCTCCGGCTGCGGCAAGTCGACGTTCCTGCGCACGCTGAACCGTATGCACGAGGTCACCCCCGGTGGCCGCGTCGAGGGCAAGGTGCTGCTCGACGACGAGGACCTGTACGGCGCCGGCATCGACCCGGTGTCGGTCCGCCGCGAGGTGGGCATGGTGTTCCAGCGCCCGAACCCCTTCCCCACGATGTCGATCTTCGACAACGTGGCGGCGGGTCTGCGGCTCAACGGCAACTACAAGAAGAGCGAGCTGAGCGACGTCGTCGAGAAGTCGCTCAAGGGCGCGAACCTCTGGAACGAGGTCAAGGACCGTCTGAACAAGCCCGGCTCGGGTCTGTCCGGTGGTCAGCAGCAGCGTCTGTGCATCGCCCGCGCGATCGCGGTGGAGCCGAAGGTCCTTCTGATGGACGAGCCCTGCTCCGCCCTGGACCCGATCTCCACCCTCGCCATCGAGGACCTGATCGGTGAGTTGAAGGAGCGTTTCACGATCGTCATCGTGACGCACAACATGCAGCAGGCGGCGCGCGTCTCCGACCGTACGGCGTTCTTCAACCTCGCCGCCGTCGGCCAGCCCGGCAGGCTCATCGAGATCGACGACACGGAGCGCATCTTCTCCAATCCGTCGGTCCAGGCGACGGAGGACTACATCTCCGGACGCTTCGGCTGATCCGGACCCAGATCCCCTCGCGGTGCTGCATGGCGGTGCCACCGCGAGGATGCAGAAGGGCCCGCCCCCGGCTCCCGGAGGCGGGCCCTTCCTGTACTTTGCCCACACGGGGCAGCCGTGGTGGTCCGCTTCCCGAGCCCCCGAATCGACGACCCGTATCTCGCTCACCGACCCGGACGGCCCGCCCCCGCGCCTGCCGTGCACCGAGTCGGTTCCCTCTCTGCCTACCGAGACGGGTGTGCGGGTGGGCGGAGTCGGTTACAGCACCGTCAGCTTTACGAGTCCGAACGCCGCCGCCGCGACCAGCGCGGCCGCCGGCATCGTGATGAACCAGCCCAGCACGATGTTCTTCGCCACACCCCACCGCACCGCGTTCACCCTCTTCGTCGCGCCCACGCCCATGATCGCCGACGTGATGACATGGGTCGTGGAGATAGGCGCCTTGAACAGGAACGCCGTCGTGAACATGATCGCGGCCCCCGTCGTCTCCGCCGCGAACCCCTGCGGCGGATCCAGCTCGATGATCTTCCGCCCCAGCGTCCGCATGATCCGCCAGCCACCGGCGTACGTCCCCAGCGACAGCATCAACGCGCACACGATCTTGACCCACACCGGGATCGGATCGCCGTACGTCTCGTGCCCGGAGATGACCAGCGCCATCACCACGACACCCATGGTCTTCTGCGCGTCCTGCAGGCCATGCCCGAGCGCCATGCCCGCCGCGGAGACGGTCTGCGCGATTCGGAAGCCGCGCTTGGCCTTGTGCGGATTGGCCCGCCGAAATATCCACATGATCGCGGTCATGACCAGGTAACCGACGACGATACCGACGACCGGCGACAGAAACATCGGTAGGATGATCTTGTCGACCACGCCGTTCCACAGCACGGTCGTTCCACCCGCGAGCGCCGCGCCCACCAGACCGCCGAACAGCGCGTGGGACGAGGAGGACGGCAGGCCGAAGTACCAGGTCACCAGGTTCCAGACGATCGCCCCGAAGAGCGCCGCGAACAGGATGCCCATCCCAAGGCCGCCGTCGGGCGTCTCGATCAGCCCTTCACTGACCGTCTTGGCGACGCCGGACCCGAGGAAGGCGCCGGCGAGGTTCATCACCGCCGCCATGGCGAGAGCCGCGCGCGGGGTCAGCGCCCGCGTCGACACCGACGTCGCGATCGCGTTCGCCGAGTCGTGGAAACCGTTCGTGTACGTGAAGAAGAGCGCGACCGCGATGGTCACGATCAGGGCGAAGGTGTCCATCGAGGGCTCAGGACTCCTTGACGGCGATGGTCTCCACCGTGTTCGCCACGTGCTCGAAGGCGTCCGCCGCCTCCTCCAGGACATCCACGATCTGCTTGAGCTTCAGCACCTCTATCGCGTCGTACTTGCCGTTGAAGAGCTGGGCCAGCAGCTTGCGGTGGATCTGGTCCGCCTGGTTCTCGAGCCGGTTGACCTCGATCCAGTACTCGGTGAGGTTGTCCATGGTCCGCAGACTCGGCATCGCCTCGGCCGTGAGCTCGGCCGCCCGCGCCAGCACCTCGATCTGCTGCTCGACGCCCTTCGGCAGTTCCTCGACGTTGTAGAGGACGACCAGGTCGACGGCCTCCTCCATGAAGTCCATGATGTCGTCGAGGGACGACGCGAGGGAGTAGATGTCCTCGCGGTCGAAGGGCGTGATGAACGAGGAGTTCAGCTGATGGAAGATCGCGTGCGTGGCGTCGTCACCCGCGTGTTCGGCTGCCCGCATACGCTCCGCGATCTCGGCCCGAGCGGAGGCGTCCGCCCCGAGCAGTTCCATCAGGAGTTTCGAGCCCGTGACGATGTTGTCCGCGGATGCGGCGAACATGTCGTAGAAGCTCGTCTCCCTGGGGGTCAGACGAAAGCGCACGTAGGGTCCTCAGTCGGCATTGGATTTTGTCAGAGTGATGCTAAGCGCATCATCCGGCCACGGCTAATGGGCCGTCCAGGCCATCCCCAGTGTCGCCCATGAAGCACAGTGATCAGCACGGGGGCGTACCAAGGGCCCTATACCCAGCAAAGTTCGTTACGATATACCCAGTAGGGGTATACGTCCGGAACTGGAGGACGCGATGACGACCACCGAGGCCGGCGCGCCGGCGCCCTCCGAGGACACCGCCACCGTGGTAACCGACCACGACCGCGGGATCCACGGTTACCACAAGCAGAAGGACGAGCACCTCAAGCGGCTGCGCCGTATCGAGGGCCAGATCCGCGGGTTGCAGAGGATGGTCGACGAGGACGTCTACTGCATCGACATACTCACCCAGGTGTCCGCCTCCACCAAGGCCCTGCAGTCCTTCGCGCTGCAGCTGCTGGAGGAGCACCTGCGGCACTGTGTCGCGGACGCGGCAATCAAGGGCGGCAACGAGATCGACGCCAAGGTGGAGGAGGCGACCAAGGCGATCGGCAGGCTGCTGCGCACGTAGTGTTCCGCCGGGAAGGCGCGATGGGCCGTTATGGACCGTCGGTTGTCTGCAGGTCCGCTGTGGCTGGTCGCGCCTACGCGGCGGAGCCGCTGTCGATACCGCCCCGCGCCCCTTCGGGGCGCTGCCGGCCCCGCTCCTCGGCCACTTTCAGCACCTCGTCGATGCTCTCCAGGCTGAGCCGGTCCTCGTGGGCGGCCGAGGCCGCGATGATCAGGTCGCCGCACAGCTCGATCTCGGCGAGGGCCACGTGGTCCTGAACCGCCGTACCGCGAACCGGAGCCACGTGCATCACCTCGTCTCTGCCGTCATCGACTTCCTAGAGTAGGCAGTGGTCTACACACCGCGCATGGCACGGACGGGCTAGTTCGCGAGGTGGTTACCGGCTAGTTCTCCGGCTGGTTTTCGGCGATCCGTCCCGCATAGATGTCCTTCGAGCTCGGCAGCCGTACGTCCACGGGCGCGCCGAAGTCGTACAGCAGCGTCGTCGAGGTGACGTCCACGGTGGCCTTCTGCTGTCCGTTGACGAAGCTGAACCGCTGCCGCAGCTTGCGGATGCGGCCCTGGTCGTCCAGGTAGGCGTCGAAGGGGACCTCGGCCGTGGCGAACCCCTTCGCCGCCGCCTGCAGTGCCGCCTTGTTGCCGGCCGAGGCCTGCTCGGCCGCCGCGGCCAGGTCGGCGGTGCCGCGGTAGTGCCGCACCTCGGTGCCGCCGACCTCGGTCCGGCCGACGTACGACGCGGTGCGCGTCCCGCGCAGCAGTTCCGCCGCGGCGTACGGGTCGGTCGCGCCGCCCGTCACCAGGTTCCCGTCGGACAGGGCCGCAGTCTCGACCCGGACCCATTTGTCGGCGGGCACGCCGGCGCCCCGGTTCTTCATGAACAGGGCGCCGGGGGCGAGGAGTTCGGTGATCGGGCGGTGTTCCGTGGTCCCGGCGGGGTCCTGCGGCAGCACCACCGTGAGCCGGCCGAGCCGGCGGCGGTAGTCGTAGACGCCCGTGCCGCGGATGGTGACGCGGGTGCCGCCGGTGGCCATCTCCATCGAGGTGCCGGCCTTGGAACTGCCCGCGTCGCGCAGCACGTCGGCGGCGCGGTGCAGGGCGCCGACCGGGTCGGTCGTGCCGCGCGCGTCCTCGGCGGCGGCGCCGCTGCCGCATCCCGTGGCACACGCGCCGAGACACACCACGAGTCCCACCGTGACGAGCGTCCCACCCGAGCGCCTGTACTGCCGCCGATCCATCGCCTGCCTACCCCCAGCCGGTACGTCCGTCACGGGCCCCCTGTCGTTCCGTTCAACGACGGGTGGGGAGTGCCGTCACGCGTTGCCGTGGGGCGGGAGAGGCCGTACGACGCCATTACCGGCGTTTCTGGGTAACGTTGTCTGAGTGGAACAGCAGTGCGGGCCGGACGCGGTCCAAGTCGGACAGGAACACCACACGACCACTCGTGAACAGGGCCGCTTCTGCGTGGCCCGGTGCGGCTGCGGCTGGCGCGGCCCCGCCCGCCGCGCCAGAAGCCAGGCGCGTACGGACGCGGAGGCGCACTCGGCGTCCTTCTGAGCAGGCCCGTCTCGCGAACTTCCTCCCGCGCTACGTGTGCTCGAACTGCCGCACCAGGGCGTCGACGAGGTCCCGGTCGCGCGGCTGGGTCAGCCGGTCGCGTGCCTCGGGGGTCGACAGCCACAGGATGCGGTCCACCTCGTGGTTCGGGTCGAAGTGCCCGTCCACGGCCTGGGCCGCCCAGTAACGCACCTGCTTCGGGCGGCCGTTCGCCAGGTAGTGCAGCGTCGGCAGCTCGGCGCCGGGCGCGGCGGTGTAGCCGGTCTCCTCGGTCACCTCGCGCAGCGCGCCCGACAGCGGTTCCTCGCCGCGCTTCAGCTTGCCCTTGGGGTGGGACCAGTCGTCGTACTTCGGCCGGTGGACGAGACAGACCTCCAGGAGGCCGCCGACCGGGGAGCGGCGCCACAGGACACACCCCGCTGCCCGGACGGTCGTGTCGTTCGTTTGCGTCACCGGGGTCACAGCCTCCTCGGAAGAGTCAGGGCGTACCTACCGTCTGCTTCTGCCAGGCCTGCTGGAACGCGAACCGGGCCGCCTCCACCTCGTGCCGCTGGTCGGCGTGGAGCACCCCGAGCGCGTAAGCGGTCGCCGGGGCGATGCGCGGCGTGCGGGCGGCCGAAGCGGCCGCGGCGGCCGCCTCCGAGGCGTCCCGGTGCCGGTTCAGCGCCTGTCCGGCCGCGAGCAGCCGCACGTCGACCGGTGCGCCCCCGCCGTACAGCACCTCGCGGGCGTAGCGGTGCAGGCGCAGCAGGAGGCGTACCTGGTGCCAGGGACCGTCCTGGGGGTGCGGCGCGGGGTCCGGGGACAGGCCGTGGACCAGTGCCTCCGCGTTGTAGGGGTGCCCGGCGGTGACCAGGGGCAGCGCGGCGGCGGCGGCCAGCAGGCGGTCCTCCGCCGCGGCGGCCAGTGCGCGCAGGTCCGTGGTGGGGGCGGCCGGGGTGAGCGGAACCTCGCTGGCGAGCACGGCGACCTTGTCGGCGACCGCGTGGAAGCGGGAGGAGCCGAGGGCCTGCAGCGCCGTGGAGTGGGCACGGGTCCGGGCGAGGGTGAGCTGGCGTTCGAGCAGGGCGCCCGCTTTCGCCGCGCCCACGGTGAGGTTGCCGCGCTCCGGAGTCACCGGGGCCGGGGGACCGGAGCCGGCGCTGTCGGACGTCAGGGACTGCGCCGGGAACGGCGTGGACCCGGACAGCCGGTGCAGCGCGAGCAGCAGCCGGTCCAGTCGGGCCTCGCAGGCGTGCTCCAGCCCCAACGTCCCTGACAGCCAGGCGAGTTCGGGGCGCATCTCCTCGGACCAGTCGGCGTCGAGGAGCGGCCTGAAGGTGTGCAGGCTGCCGCTGATGCGGCGGGCCGAACGGCGCAGGGCGCGCGCCGCGTCGACGGACTCCTCCACGCTGCTCGCCGTACCGGTCTCCCGGTGCAGTCGCAGTGCGCGCAGGAACTCCGTGGCCTGGGCGCGCAGGTAGCCCGCGAGGGCGTCCCCCGTGGGAGGCCCGCCCTGCTCGACCGCGGTCGAGAGTTTCGGGGGCGCCCCGGCCGTGGGGTCCGTCGGTTCAAGGTGTTGCTGTGCCACGCCGGCGCCTCCGGGCGTCTATGAGCATCTCCTGGATGTTGCGCAGGGGCTGTCCGTCCGCATCGGTCGCGTGCCGGGTCCACTCGCCGTCCGGGCCCAGGTGCCAGGACGAGGTGGTGTCGGACATGCCGGTCTCGAGCAGCCGGTTGAGAGCCGCCCGGTGGGCCGGGTCGGTGACCCGGACCAGAGCCTCGATACGGCGGTCGAGGTTGCGGTGCATCATGTCGGCGCTGCCTATCCACACCTCGGGCTCGCCGCCGTTGCCGAAGGCGAACACGCGGGAGTGTTCGAGGAAGCGGCCGAGGACGGAGCGCACTCGGATGTTCTCCGACAGCCCGGCGACGCCCGGCCTGAGGGCGCAGATGCCGCGCACCCAGACATCCACCGGCACGCCCGCCTGGGAGGCACGGTAGAGGGCGTCGACGATCGCCTCGTCGACCATCGAGTTGACCTTGATGCGGATGAACGCGGGACGGCCCGCACGGTGGTGCTGGGCCTCCTTGTTGATCCGCGAGATCAGGCCGTCCCGCAGGGACTTGGGGGCGACCAGCAGACGGCGGTAGGTCTCCCGGCGCGAGTAGCCGGAGAGGCGGTTGAACAGGTCGGAGAGGTCCGCGCCGACCTGCGGGTCGGCGGTGAGCAGGCCCAGGTCCTCGTACAAGCGAGCCGTCTTCGGGTGGTAGTTGCCGGTGCCGACGTGGCTGTAGCGCCGTAGCGTCTCGCCCTCCTGGCGCACCACCAGGGACAGCTTGCAGTGCGTCTTCAGGCCGACCAGGCCGTACACGACGTGGCAGCCGGCCTCCTCCAGCCGCTTCGCCCACTTGATGTTGGCGTGCTCGTCGAAGCGGGCCTTGATCTCGACCAGGACGAGGACCTGCTTGCCGGCCTCGGCGGCGTCGATGAGCGCGTTGACGATGGGGGAGTCGCCGGAGGTCCGGTACAGGGTCTGCTTGATCGCGAGGACGTCCGGGTCCTCGGCCGCCTGCTCGATGAAGGCCTGCACGGACGTCGAGAAGGAGTCGTACGGGTGGTGCAGCAGGACGTCCCGGCTGCGCAGGGCCGCGAAGATGTCGGGCGCGGACGCCGACTCGACCTCGGCGAGGTCGCGGTGGGTGCCCGCGATGAACTTCGGGTACTTCAGCTCGGGGCGGTCGATGCCGGCGATGCGGAAGAGGCCGGTGAGGTCCAGGGGGCCCGGCAGCGGGTACACCTCGGCCTCGGAGATCTTCAGCTCGCGCACCAGCAGGTCGAGCACCTCGCGGTCGATGGACTCCTCGACCTCCAGGCGCACGGGCGGGCCGAAGCGGCGCCGCATGAGTTCCTTCTCCAGGGCCTGGAGTAGGTTCTCGGCGTCGTCCTCCTCGACCTCCAGGTCCTCGTTCCTGGTCAGGCGGAAGGCGTGGTGCTCCACCACCTCCATGCCCGGGAACAGCTCCTCGAGGTGCGCGGCTATGACGTCCTCGAGCGGGACGTACCGGCCGGGGGCGGCCTCCAGGAAGCGGGACAGCAGCGGGGGCACCTTCACCCGGGCGAAGTGCTTGTGGCCGCTGACCGGGTTGCGTACGACGACGGCCAGGTTCAGGGACAGGCCGGAGATGTACGGGAACGGGTGCGCGGGGTCGACCGCCAGCGGAGTGAGGACAGGGAAGATCTGGTGCCGGAACAGCGTGAAGAGCCGAGCCTGCTCCTTGTCGGTCAGCTCGCTCCAGCGGACCAGGTGGATGCCCTCCTCCGCGAGCGCGGGGGCGACGTCCTCGTGGTAGCAGGCGGCGTGCCGGGCCATGAGCTCGCGGGAGCGGGCCCAGATCATCTCCAGCACCTCGCGGGGCTGCAGGCCGGAGGCCGAACGGGTGGCGACACCCGTCGCGATGCGGCGCTTCAGGCCGGCGACCCGGACCATGAAGAACTCGTCCAGGTTGCTGGCGAAGATCGCCAGGAAGTTCGCCCGCTCGAGGAGGGGCGTGTTCGGGTCCTCGGCGAGTTCCAGGACCCGCTCGTTGAACGCGAGCCAGCTGCGTTCCCGGTCGAGGAAACGACCCTGAGGCAACTGGGTCCCGTCAGCCTGCGACTCCTCGTACGCGTCGAGGTCGGCGTCGATGTCGGGTTCCAGGTCGGAGACCGCCTCCGCCACGGTGTGCGGGCGGTGGGCGGCGATCGAGCCCACGGAGGGCTGTGCGTGCTGGACCTCTGCCTGGGTGTCTGACTGGCTCATAAAGCCATTCTTCCGCGCGAAAGGCGATACGGGCGCGTCGGAACGAGCGGGTGGGATCGAAACGGCCCCGTTTCCCACGTACCTCTCGGGAGGCGGCGAAGGCTCTGGCACGGCGGGCTTCATTCGCCGAGCGTCGCAAGGCCGTCTGAATCATTGGTTACGGAGACATGACGTGAGGGATAGCGCGGAACGGCCCCCGGGCGATCAGGCTGGTGAGGACTCTCCCGAAACCGACGATCCCGTACGCCCCTCCCCCCGTGGCAGGGACGCACGGAACCACCTCGGTGCCCCTCCAGGGGGACCCGGGGACAAAGACGCGCCGGGAGCCGTCCACGTTGCGCCGGGGCGGCAGGGGCGGGGCCGGGCATGCGGGGGTACCGGGGGCGCGGGGGGAAGGGCGCCGACGGCACGGTCGGAGGGACCCGTACGCCACGACGGCTGGACCTCTCGGACCCGGGCCGCGTCGGTCAGGCAGCCACCCTGCCCGGCGGGCGGCTCGCGCAGCACCCGGTCCGCCCGTCCTCCCGGTCCGCCCGTCCTCCCGGTCCGCCCGTCCTCCCGGTCCGGACCGCCCGCTCCGGCTCACCGCGCAGCCCGGCCGACTCGCCGCGCCGAGAGGCCGACGGGGCGTGTTCGCGCCGCGGAGTCGAGTGGCATCGGCCCAGGGGCCCGGCTCACGTCTCCGTGCGGTACATCAGGTCCGTCTCGTACGTCGTGAAGCCCAGGCGTTCGTACACCGTCACCGCTGCCTTGTTGTCGGCGTCCACGTACAGCATCGCGGTCGGCATGCCCTGGGCCGCCAGGTGGCGCAGGCCGATCGTCGTCAGGGACTTGCCGAGGCCGCCGCCCTGGGCGCCGGGGGCGACGCCGAGGACGTAGACCTCGCCGATCTGCTCCTCCGCGTGGACCTTCGTCCAGTGGAAGCCGATCAGGCGGCCCTCGCGTTCGGCCAGGAAGAAGCCCGCCGGGTCGAACCAGGGCTGGGCCTTGCGGTCGTCGAGGTCGCGCTGGGTCAGGGAGCCCTGCTCGGGGTGGTGGGCGAAGGCCGCGGCGTTCACCGCGAGCCACGCCGCGTCGTCCTGGCCCGGCACGAACGTGCGCACGCTCACCCCGTCCGGCAGCTTCGGGTCCGGCAGCTCCAGGTCGGTCAACGGCCGCCTCATCTGGCGCAGTTCGCGGAAGAGGGTGAGACCCAGGACCTGGGCCAGGTGCCGGGCTGCCGAGTGGCCGCCGTGGGCCCACACCCGCAGCCGCTTGCCCGACGCGGCCAGCAGCGCCGAGCCCAGCGCCCGCCCGTGCCCGTGCCCACGGTGCGAGGGGTGCACGACGAGTTCGGCCGCCGGCGCCTCCACCGGATCCGTGTCCTCCAACTGGGCGTAGCCCACGAGTTCGTCGCCCGCCGTCAGCAGCAGGTGCGAGACGCCTTCCCTTGCCCCACCGCTCAGTTGGAGCCGCCCCTGCTCGGACACCGGCTGCTGCCCGTCGACCCGGGCGGCCTCCGCGAGCAGCGCGAGCACGGCCTCCGCCTGGTTCGGGGAGAGCTGGGAACAGGTCTCGATGGAACGGGACGGGAAGGGCCGTACGGTGTCGTCGCTGGTCATGCGTACGAGGGTACGGGGCGTCCGGCCCGATGTGGCGACAACCAAGGACGTAAAGGAATCGGCAAAGGGAAACCAGGATGTAACCATGAACCCCCTGTCGCGCTACGCGCGTTGACCCTAGGCTGCGCCCTCGTCGGGCACTTCCTCAGCAGACCCACAGGGGGGTTTCATGCCGGCCACGTCCCATCCGCCCCGGCGCACCGGACGCCGTACCTACGCCGCCCTCGCGGGCACCGCCGCGCTCGCCACCGCTGCCGCGCTGGCTGCCGCACTGCCCGCGCAGGCGCACGCCGACAAGGGCGGTCACCGGCATCCGAGCCGCTACCAGGACGTCCAACTCCTGTCCTTCAACGACCTGCACGGCAACCTCGAACCGCCGTCGGGCTCCTCCGGCCGGGTCACCGAACTCCAGCCGGACGGCACCACGAAGACCATCGACGCGGGCGGTGTCGAGTACCTCGCCACCCATCTGCGTCAGGCCCGCGCGGGCCACCCGTACTCCATCACCGCGGCCGGCGGTGACATGGTCGGCGCCTCACCGCTGATCTCCGGCCTGTTCCACGACGAGCCGACCATCGAGGCGCTCAACGGCCTGAAGCTGGACGTGACCTCGGTCGGCAACCACGAGTTCGACGAGGGCCGCGCCGAGCTGACCCGTCTCCAGAACGGTGGCTGCCACCCGACGGAGGGCTGCTACACGGACAAGAAGTTCAAAGGTGCGAACTTCCCGTACCTCGCGGCGAACGTCCTCGACGAGAAGACGAAGAAGCCGATCCTCGAGCCCTACTGGGTGTGGAAGAAGAAGGACGTCAAGATCGGCTTCATCGGCGTCACTCTGGAGGGCACGCCCGGCATCGTCTCCGCGGACGGCGTCAAGGGCCTGGTCTTCAAGGACGAGGTCGAGACGATCAACAAGTACGCCAAGGAGCTGCAGCGCCAGGGTGTCCAGTCGATCGTGGCCCTGATCCACGAGGGCGGTTTCCCGGCCTCCGCGGCGTACAACTACGACTGCGACGCCCCGGGTGCGGGCGCCGGCGTCTCCGGCCCGATCGTCGACATCGCCAAGAACGTGACCCCGGCGGTCGACGCGCTGGTCACCGGCCACACGCACAACGCGTACGTCTGCACGATCGACGACCCGGCGGGCCGCCCTCGCATGGTCACCTCCGCATCGTCGTTCGGCCGCCTCTACACGGACACGACGCTGACGTACGACCGCCGCACCGGCGACATCGCCCGTACGGCCGTCGAGTCGGCGAACCGTGTGGTCACCCGGGACGTCCCCAAGGCGCCCGACATGACGCAGCTGATCTCCCGGTGGAACACCCTGGCCGCGCCGATCGGCAACCGCGCCATCGGCTACATCTCGGGCGACGTGAACAGCACCGGCACCGAGTCCCCCATGGGTGACCTGATCGCCGACGCCCAGTTCGCCTACGGCAAGGAGCTGGACCCGGAGACCGACCTCGCCCTGATGAACCCGGGCGGTGTGCGCGCCGGCCTCACCTACAAGGCGTCCGGTGCCGAGGGCGACGGCGTGGTGACCTACGCCGAGGGCTTCACGGTCCAGCCGTTCGCCAACACCGTCAACCTCCAGGACTTCACCGGCGCCCAGGTGATCCAGGCGCTGAAGGAGCAGGTGAGCGGCGCGAACGAGGCCGCCCCGAAGATCCTCCAGCCGTCGGCGAACCTCACCTACACGCTCGACCTGACGAAGTCGGGCGCGGACCGCGTGGTCACCGACTCGATCCGGTTGAACGGCGCGGCCATCGACCCGGCCGCCACCTACCGCGTCGCCACCAACAGTTTCCTCGCGGGCGGCGGCGACGGCTTCACCACGCTGGGCCTGGGCAGCAACGACCTCGTCGGCACGGACGACCTGTCGGCCCTCGCGCAGTACCTGACGGCCGGCTCCTCGGCCACCGACCCGATCGCGCCCCCGGCCACGAACCGGATCACGATCGTCCAGTAACACCCGGTCGGCGGTTCGGGGCCCGGCGCGTCCGCACGCGCCGGGCCCTCGGCCGTTCCGGCCCCGGGCATGCCACCGGTAGGCCCGCTTCCATGAAGGTCAGGACGGCTCCGGCTCCGGCGGAGCCGTCGGAGCTCCCGGCAGCCGTACCGTCGCCACCGTGCCGCCGCCCTCCGCGTGCGTCAGGGACACCTCGCCACCCGCCTGCTGGACCGTGCGGGCCACGATCGACAGCCCCAGGCCCGAACCCGGCAGGGCCCGCGCGCCGGGGGAGCGCCAGAAGCGGTCGAAGACATACGGGAGCTCGTCGGCGGAGATGCCGGGGCCGTGGTCGCGCACCGTGAAGAAGCCGTCGCGCAGGGCGACCTCGACCTTGGCGCCCTCGGGGCTGAACTTCACCGCGTTGTCGAGGATGTTGACGATCGCCCGCTCCAGCGCGGACGGCTCACCCCGTACGTACCAGGGCTCCAGGTCCGCCGTGATCGTCAGCTCCGGGCCGCGCAGCCGGGCCCGGAGCAGGGCCGCCTCCACCGTGTCCTGGAGCGCGACCACCTGGACGCGCTCACCCCGCTGACCCTCCGAGCGGGACAGCTCCTGGAGGTCGCCGATCAGCGCGGCCAGCTCGGTCATCTGCGCCTTCACCGACGCCAGCAGCGCCTTGCGGTCCTCCGGGGGCAGCGGGCGGCTCGTCTCCTCGCTGCGGGTGAGCAGCTCTATGTTCGTGCGCAGGGACGTCAGCGGGGTGCGCAGTTCGTGCCCGGCATCGGCGATCAGCTGCTGCTGCAGGTCCCGCGAACTGGCCAGGGCCGAGGTCATCGAGTTGAACGAGTGCGACAGCCGCGCGATCTCGTCCTCACTGTCCTCGTCCACCGGGATGCGGATGCTCAGGTCCTCCGTCCGCGCCACGTGCTCGACCGCCTCGGTGAGCCGGTCGACGGGGCGCAGACCGGCGCGGGCGACGCCGAGGCCGGCGACTCCGGCGCCGAGGACGCCGATGCCGGAGACGAGGAGGAGGACGAGGGCGAGGTCGTTGAGGGTCTTCTCGGTGTCCTTGAGCGACGTCGACACCATCAGCGCCACGTCCGGGTAGGCCGCGGGGCTGGGGCCGGGCGCGAGCGGGATGGCGACGGCGGTCACGCGGACGTCGTTGCCCTCGGTGTCGGTGCTGTTGTGGAAGGTGCGGATGCGCGGGTCCGGGTTCGCGGCCACGGACTTGTCGGTCGACGTGGCCTTCACCACGCCCTCCGAGCCGGGGATGACGCAGACCCTGCCCTGCGACGTCACCAGTTGCAGATAGAAGAACGTCGGCCGCATGTTCGTGGAATCGGAGTCGGCGGCCGCCTGCGGGCATGTCGTGAGCAGTGTCGTCACGTCACCCGGCGTCAGCAGTTGCCGGCTGTTGATGTTGGACAGCCGGTTGTCCACCTGCTCGTACAGTTTGTTCCGCACGATGAACCAGCACGTCACGGACACCGCGGCGACGGCGAACGCCACGGCCGCCGCCACCAGCAGGGACAGCCGGGAGCGGATCGGCAGCGAGCGGAAGCGGCGGGAGATGCCGGTCACTCCGCCCCACCCTGCCGCAGGACGTAGCCCACACCGCGGACCGTGTGCACGAGCCGCGGCTCGCCGCCCGCCTCCGTCTTGCGGCGCAGATACATGACGTATACGTCGAGGGAGTTCGACGACGGCTCGAAGTCGAAGCCCCACACCGCCTTGAGGATCTGCTCCCGGGTGAGGACCTGGCGGGGGTGGGCCATGAACATCTCGAGGAGCGTGAACTCCGTGCGGGTCAGCTCGACCTGTCGGCCGCCCCGGGTTACCTCCCGTGTCGCGAGGTCCATGCGCAGGTCGGCGAAGGTCAGAGCCTCGTCCTGCTGCGCCGCTCCGGCCACCGTCCCCGCGTACGAGCTGCGCCGCAGCAGCGCGCGGATGCGGGCGAACAGCTCGTCCAGCTCGAACGGCTTGACCAGGTAGTCGTCGGCGCCGGCGTCGAGCCCGGTGACCCGGTCACCGACCGTGTCGCGGGCCGTCAGCATCAGGATCGGCGTCGTCTCGCCCGCGCCGCGGATGCGGCGGGCGGCGGTGAGGCCGTCCATGCGCGGCATCTGGATGTCCAGGACGACGAGGTCGGGCCGGTACGCGGTCGCCTTCTCCAGGGCGTCCGCGCCGTCGACCGCGACCTCGGTGTCGTACCCCTCGAAGGCGAGGCTGCGCTGCAGCGCCTCGCGGACGGCCGGCTCGTCGTCGACGATCAGGATGCGCTGGGTGTCACGGTCGCCTTCGGCGGAGCTCATCGGTCGTGGTTCCTCGGGGTGGGGTGGTGGGAGACGGTGGTGGCGTCTTCAGAGTCGCACGTTTCCGGTCCGCCGGGCACGAACGCGGCCCGTACGCGGCGCCCGTGCCAGGAGGGGGATCAGACGCACATCGCGGTCAGCCGCCGCAGGGGCACCTTGTGCCGGTGCGGGCGCTCGGCCGGCATCCGCAGGCCCATCAGCTGGGGGGCGGCGACGTCGGCGGGGCGGGCCGGCGGGCGGGGCGCGGTCAGCTCGTGCGTCACGTCGAGGGCCAGGGAGACACCGGTCGGGACGACGGGGGTGGGGTGCGGGATGTGCTTGATCATGACGTGCTCCTCACGTGCGGTGCGGTGGACTCAGCTGGTGGAGCCTGCCCGAAGCTTGGCCAGATCGGACTTGACGGTGTTGATCGGGATCGCGAAGCCGAGGCCGACGCTGCCCGCGTCCGAGGACGAGGAGCCGGCCGTGGCCGAGTACATGGCGGAGTTGATGCCGATGACGTTGCCCGCGGCGTCGATGAGGGCGCCGCCGGAGTTGCCGGGGTTCAGCGAGGCGTCCGTCTGGATCGCCTTGTACGTCGTCGTGGACGAGCCGGTGTCGCCGTTGAACTGCTGGCCGCCGAAGGAGAACGGCCACCGTCCGTCGCCGCCCGGGCCCTGGCCCTGGTTCTCGTCGGTCGAGACGGTCACGTCACGGTTCAGGGCGGAGACGATTCCGCTGGTCACGGTGCCGGTCAGGCCCTCGGGGGAGCCGATCGCCACGACCGTGTCACCGACGTCCACCCCGCTGGAGTTGCCGAGGGCGGCGGTCTTCAGACCGGAGGCGCCCTGGAGCTTGATCAGCGCGAGGTCCTTGGAGCTGTCGGTGCCGACGACCTCGGCCGCGTAGGTCTTGTCGTCGCTGGTGCGCACCCTGATCGACGAGGCCCCGGAGACGACGTGGTTGTTGGTGACGATCTCACCGGCGCTGGTGATGATCACGCCGGAGCCGGTGGAGGACCCGTCGGACAGGGTCGCGTTGATCTCGACCACGCTCGGGCTGACCGCGGCGGCGATGGCGGCGACGTCGCCCTTCTTGCTGGACGGCACCACGTCCGTGGTGGTGTCGGCCACCGTCGACGAGTCCTTGCCGGTCAGCTCCTGGAAGCCGTACGCCGTGCCGCCGCCGACGGCCGCCGCGACGATGGCGACCGCGGCCAGCAGTCCGAGCGGACCCCGGCTGCGCTTCTTGTCCGGTGCGGGAGCCGGTGCGACGGGCGCGGCCGGCGCCTCCGGCGCGTAGGCCGGCGGGGCGGGCCACTGCGGGTCCACGGGGGAGGAGTGGGTGGGGGGCTGCTCGGGGGTCTCGTAAGCGCCGCTGCGGCGGGAGCTCTCGGTCATGACAAGAGCTTGTCCCGTGATCATGAGACGTTCCTGAGTGCTCCCTGAGAAGCCCGGCAGAACCTTGTTTGCCCGATATAAAGACGTCTCTCGCGCTGCGGCGACGTCTCTCAGCGAGCTTTAAGACACCGTGTGTGACGTGGGCGCTTACCGGTGGGCGGGCTTCACTCGCAGCCGCAGGAGGCGCGGACCACCAGCCGCGACGGGAAGGTCTTCAGCCGCTCGCGCCGCGATCCCGCCACCCGCAGACCGTCGTCCAGGACGAGATCGACCGCGGCCCGCGCCATCGCCGACCGGTCCGAGGCGATCGTGGTCAGCGGCGGGTCGGCGAGCGCCGCCTCCTTGATGTCGTCGAACCCGGCCACCGCCAGCTGCCCCGGTACGTCGAGCCGCAGCTCTCGTGCGGCCCGCAGCACGCCGATGGCCTGGTCGTCGGTGGAGCAGAAGATCGCGGGTGGCCGCCGGGGCCCGGAGAGGATGTCCAGGGCGATGCGATAGGCGTCGTAACGGTTGTACGGCGCCTCGAACAGCCGGCCCCCGGTCGGGATACCGGCCTCGTCCATCGCGCGCCGCCAGCCCTCGACGTGGTCGGAGACCGGGTCGCCGACGGAGGGGGTCTCGGCCGTACCGCCCATGCAGGCGACGTAGTCGTAGCCGTGCTCCAGCAGGTGGCGGACCGCGAGCTGGGCGCCACCGAGGTCGTCCGTGACCACGGCGACGTCGTCGATGGCCTCGGGGCGCTCGTGCAGCAGCACCACCCGGGCGTCCCACGCCTCGATCTCGGCGGCGGCGAGGTCGTTGAGCGCGTGCGAGACGAGGATCAGGCCCGAGACGCGCATCCCCAGGAAGGCGCGCAGATAGTGGACCTCGCGCTCGCCGACGTAGTCGGTGTTGCCGACCAGGACCATCTTTCCGCGCTCGGAGGCGGCCTGCTCGACCGCGTGCGCCATCTCCCCGAAGAAGGGCTGGCGGGCGTCCGGGATGATCAGGCCTATGAGATCCGTGCGCCGCGAGGCCATGGCCTGGGCGACCCGGTCCGGCCGGTACCCCAGTTCCTTGATCGCCGCGAGGACACGCTCGCGCGTGGCCGGGGCGACCGGCCGGGGTCCGTTGTTGATGACATAGCTGACGACGGCAGTGGACGTCCCTGCCAGCCGTGCCACGTCATCGCGAGTCACCTTGGCCACGCGCGGAGTCTACGCGGAGAGACCCGCTCTGGGCAGGGCGTATCGCAGCTTCCCTGTGCGGAAGCAATGACCCGCCCGAGCGCCCGCTATGCGTCGGCCGGTACGTCCGCTGTGCCCAGCACGGCCGAGCTGTCCGCATCCTCCGGCTTTGCCCGGCCGTCCTTGGCCTTGGATTCGCCGGAGACGCGGTCGCTCTTTTCGGGAGTAACGAATCGATAACCGACGTTCCGTACGGTGCCGATCAGCGACTCGTGCTCCGGGCCGAGCTTGGCCCGCAGCCGCCGTACGTGCACGTCGACCGTCCGGGTACCACCGAAGTAGTCGTATCCCCAGACCTCCTGGAGCAGCTGCGCGCGCGTGAACACACGGCCCGGGTGCTGCGCCAGGTACTTCAGGAGCTCGAACTCCTTGAAGGTGAGGTCGAGGACCCGGCCCTTCAGCTTGGCGGAGTAGGTCGCCTCGTCGACGGACAGGTCGCCGTTGCGGATCTCCATCGGGGAGTCGTCGTTGACGAGCTGCTGCCGGCCCATGGCGAGCCGCAGCCGTGCCTCGACCTCCGCCGGACCTGCGGTGTCGAGCAGCACGTCGTCGATGCCCCAGTCGGCGGTGACGGCGGCGAGGCCGCCCTCGGTGACGACGAGGACGAGCGGGCAGCCGGGGCCCGTGGACCGCAGCAGCTGGCACAGGCTGCGGACCTGGGGGAGGTCACGCCGCCCGTCGATCAGGATGACGTCGGCACCCGGGGTGTCCACGAGCGCCGGACCCTCCGCCGGGGCCACACGCACGTTGTGCAACAGCAGTCCGAGAGCGGGAAGCACCTCGGTCGACGGCTGGAGAGCGTTGGTCAGGAGCAGCAGAGAACTCATACGTCTTGTTCCTCCTCGGTCCCTGCGAGGACGTTTGCGGTACTGCTCTGCGATCCCGGGGCCCGTACACCTGCGGTTTCCCGCCTCGTATACAACGCTTCCGAAAGCACAAAAGGACCCGGGGGCCACACTGCCCGAGTCCTCTACGCAGCAGAATAGCCGACATGAGCAACGGTCCGGCAGGTCATGTGGCACGTTCCACCGTTCGTCCGTATCGCGAGACAAGTAGACGCACCCCTATGCGGACGTTTCTGCACACGGCTGACGGCGTTTCGATCGATTCCGTATACGACCCGGGCACCGTCGTAAACGACGCCTCGGCGCCACCCGCGCGTGACCTTGTGTTCGTCGTCGCGCACGGCTTCACCGGCGACGTCGACCGGCCGCACGTGCGCCGTGTGGCGGCCGCCCTCGCCCGGCACGGCGCCGTGGTCACCTTCTCCTTCCGCGGTCACGGGGCGTCCGGCGGGCGCTCCACGGTCGGCGACCGGGAGGTCCTCGACCTCGACGCGGCGGTGGGATGGGCCCGCGGCTTCGGCCACGCGCACGTGGCGACCGTCGGCTTCTCCATGGGCGGCTCGGTCGTCCTGCGGCACGCGGCACTGCGCCGGGGCGTCGACGCGGTCGTCTCCGTCAGCTCACCGGCCCGCTGGTACTACCGGGGTACGGCCCCCATGCGCCGGCTGCACTGGCTGGTCACCCGCCCGGAGGGCCGCCTCGTCGGCCGCTACGGCCTGCGCACGCGGATCCACCACCGCGACTGGGACCCGGTGCCGCTGTCGCCGACCGAGGCGGTCCCGCGGATCGCACCTGCCCCGCTCCTGATCGTGCACGGCGACCAGGACGGCTACTTCCCCCTCGACCACCCCCGCATGCTGGCCTCGGCCGCCGGTGACACCGCGGAACTCTGGCTGGAGCACGGCATGGGACACGCCGAGCACGCGGCGCCCGACGACCTGCTGGCCCGGATCGGGGACTGGGCGGCCTTCCGGGCGGGCTAGCCTGACGGGTGTTGATGTGCGGAGGCTGCTCCGCCAAAGGGACTCGAGGAACTTCGAGGGACGAGATGGCGAAGGTCACGGTGCGCTACTGGGCCGCCGCGAAGGCCGCGGCCGGGGTTGCCGAGGAACCGTACGACGCGGCGAACCTCGCCGAGGCGCTGGCCGCGGTGCGCGAGCGGCACCCCGGTGAACTGACGCGCGTGCTGCTGCGCTGCTCGTTCCTGATCGACGGCGAGCCCGTGGGCAAGCGCGGACATGAGACGGTACGGCTGGCCGAGGGCGGCACGGTCGAGGTGCTCCCGCCGTTCGCAGGAGGGTGACCGATGACCGACCAGCCGTATGAGGGCGGGCCGTACGAGGGGTACGACCCGTACGGACAGCAGAGACCCCAGACGCCCCAGACACCCCAGCCGTGGCTGGGGGGCGGACAGCATGCCGGGCAGGGGGATTCCGGCGGCGGGCATGGGCAGCAGGGGTACGGCCAGAACGGGTACGGCCAGGGCGGGCATCCGCAGGCCGGACAGGCGCAGGCCGGTTATCCCCAGGCCACTGGTCACCCGCAGGCCGGGTATCCGCAGAACGGCCATTCGGAGGCGTGGTATCCGCAGGGCGGTCAGTCGCAGGCTGCCGCGTACCCGCAGACCGGTCAGCCGCACGCAAGCCACGCCCAGTCCGGCCACTCCCACGGCGCTTACCCCCAGCCCAGCCACGACCAGCAGCAGTACACGCAGCAGTGGCAGGGGCAGACCTGGGAGACGCAGGCCCACGCGGCGGTCCCGCCCGCCGGGGACACGACGTTGCTGCCGCCGCAGCAGTACGACCAGCCCGCCCCCGCGCAGGCACACGCGCCGCAGGCCACCGCGCAGGCGGCCGGGACCCAGGAGGCCGGGCCCGCCTACGGTCCTGCCACCCTCGCCGGCAACTCCCGCGTCACCGACGCGCAGCGTGCCCGCCTGGAGGGCCGCTCCCCGATCATCGAGCCCGGGACGCAGCCCGCGGCGCTCACGGCCGTGCTGGGGCTGCTGCTCTCGGGCACGGCGGCGATCGGCTCGTACGCCCTGGTCGTCCCGCTGGTGATCCTCCAGGCCGTCACCGCCGCCGGCTGGTTCCGGCTGAACGGCATGTGGCCCGCCCGGCAGGGCATCGCGCTGGCCTTCCTGGGGGCGCTCACGGCGGACGTGGCGGTGCTGGTCGCCGGCCGCGACGACGCGCCCGCGGCCATCCTCGGCCCGCTCGGCGTCTGGGTGCTGCTCGCCCTGGTCCTGCAACTGCGCTCGCACGCCGACCCGGACACACGGATGTACGGCCTGATGGCGACCGTCGCCTCGACGGCCCTCGCGGTGATCGCCACCGGCTACCTGGGCGCCGACCCGGACGCGGTCACCGTGGGTGCGGCGGCCGTCGCCGTAGCCCTGCTGGCCCGTGCCCTTCCGCTGCCCACCCCGGCCTCCGTGGTCGTCGCCCTCCTCGCGGCCGCGGGCGCGGGCATCGCGACGGGCGGGATGACGGACCTCGGCAGCAAGGGCGCGCTCCTGGGCGCGGCGGCCGCGGTCTGCGCGCTCGTCGGCCACCGGGTCGCCTCCTACGACTACCCGTCCCGGTTCGTGCACTTCACGGCCGGTGTCGCGCTGCCGCTGTCGGCAGCGGCGCCGGTGGTGTGGGTGCTGGGGCGTGCGCTGGGGTGAGCACGTCGCCTCTGTCACAGGTGATCGACAATTTCCGTGAGGTCCGGCGGCGCGGAGATACCGTGACGTGACGGTCTCCGTCGAGAACCGTGCCAGACCGCCTAGGTGGGGGAACACCACATGCGCGCCCTGCGAATACTCCTGATCGTCGTCGTGATCCTGGGCGGCCTCTTCGTGATCGTCGACCGTGTCGCGGTGCACTTCGCGGAGGGCGAGGCGGCGGACAAGCTCCGCACGACCGAGAACCTGGCCGCCACCCCGGACGTGTCCATCAAGGGCTTCCCCTTCCTCACCCAGGTGGCGGGCGGCGAGCTGGACGACATCGAGGTCGGCATCAAGAGCTACGAGGCGGCCTCCGGGAACGGCGCCGAGAAGATCCGTATCGACGACCTGAAGGCCGACATGAAGGGCGTCGAGTTCTCGGGCGACTACAGCTCCGCCACGGCGGCGACCGCCACCGGGACCGCGACCATCGCCTACGACGAGCTGCTGAAGACCGCCAAGTCCACGCCCACCCAGGTCGCCCCCGGTGTCACCGCCCGGGTCGTCGGCCTCTCCGACGGCGGCAACGGCAAGATCAAGGTCGCGGTCGAGGCGACGGTCCTCGGCGCCAAGCTGCCGCAGCCGGTCTACGTCCTGAGCACGGTGACCGTCGTGGACAACAAGGTCAAGGTGCATGCCGACACCCTGCCCAGGTTCGGCAGCGTCGACATCGCCGAGAACCGTGTCCGCGAGATCACCGACTTCCAGCAGGCCGTCGACGAGCTGCCGGGCGGGATCAAGCTGGACAAGGTGCAGGCGGCGCAGGACGGCGTGGAGATCACGGTGATGGGTTCGAACGTCAAGCTCGCCGGGTAGGACGACAGCGCGCGTCCGACAGGCGAGATGGCCATGTCCGTACGGCAGATGGATGAACGAACCTCGCGCCCGGGAGCCGTACGGCGGCGACCCGGGCGCTCATCTGTTCTCATATGACGGACGATCGCGTCTCATGATGCGACACGCCGGTGACACGCCCCACGGTCCGTCCCTACGATCGGTCTCTATGAAGCGACAGGCGGATCTCACGAAGCGGCGGGCAGTAGACCTGTGCCGCGTTGCCGCCATGCTCTGTCGCACCTTCTGAGCGGGAACACCGGACCTCGGTCTTCCGTATCCCAGCCGCCCAGCTCAGGGCACCCCTGCGCCGCGCCCTGTCCGCGCGCGCCCCTCGCACCCGCACGCCCCGCCGCAACTGCCCCGGAGGAGAAAGAGCATGAGCCGCAGCGACGTCCTCGTAGACGCCGACTGGGTCCAGGAGCACCTGGACGACCCGAGCATCGCCATCGTGGAGGTGGACGAGGACACGTCCGCCTACGAGAAGAACCACATCAAGAACGCCATCCGTATCGACTGGACCAAGGACCTCCAGGACCCGGTCCGCCGCGACTTCATCGACCAGGCCGGCTTCGAGAAGCTCCTGTCGGAGAAGGGCATCGGCAACGACACCCTGGTGATCCTGTACGGCGGCAACAACAACTGGTTCGCCTCGTACGCGTACTGGTACTTCAAGCTCTACGGCCACGAGAACGTCAAGCTGCTCGACGGCGGTCGCAAGAAGTGGGAGCTGGACGCCCGCGAGCTGGTCGACGGCACGGAGGTCCCGCAGCGGGCCGCCACCGCCTACAAGGCCAAGGCCCAGGACACGTCCATCCGCGCCTTCCGCGACGAGGTCGTGGCGGCCATCGGAGCGAAGAACATCGTCGACGTGCGCTCGCCCGACGAGTTCTCCGGCAAGCTGCTCGCCCCGGCGCACCTGCCGCAGGAACAGTCGCAGCGCCCCGGCCACGTGCCGACGTCCCGCAACATCCCGTGGTCCAAGAACGCCAACGACGACGGCACCTTCAAGTCCGACGAGGAGCTCAAGGCGCTCTACGAGGACGAGCAGGTCGACCTTGCCAAGGACACCATCGCCCTGTGCCGCATCGGTGAGCGTTCCGCGCTGACCTGGTTCGTCCTGCACGAGCTGCTGGGTGTGCAGAACGTCAAGAACTACGACGGCTCCTGGACCGAGTACGGCTCTCTCGTCGGCGTGCCGATCGAGCTCGGCGCCGCCAAGTAACTGCGTAAGACCGACCTTTCAAGACCTCTGGAGAATCAGTATGTGTGGAGCGAAGGCCGGCGGCCCGGACGCCTCGACGATCAAGCCCGGTGAGACCACGATCCAGGGTCAGGTGACCCGTGACGGCGAGCCGGTGACCGGCTACGTCCGGCTCCTCGACTCGACGGGCGAGTTCACCGCGGAGGTCCCGACCTCCGCCACCGGACAGTTCCGCTTCTACGCGGCCGAGGGCACCTGGACCGTCCGCGCCCTCGTGCCCGGCGCTACCGCCGACCGCACGGTCGTCGCCCAGCAGGGCGGCCTCGCCGAGGTCGCGATCGCGGTCTGAGCAGCACCCCGACGGACCGAGGGCCGCACCCCACGGGTTGCCCACCCGGGGCGCGGTCCTTCGGCCTGTTCGGACCTACTCTTGAGTTATGTACGCCCGGCGTCGGCACGTCTATTTCGCCATGATGGGGATCTGCATCGGGCTCTTCGTCCTGGCCTGGACGGTCGTGCGCATCTGGTCGGTCCCCGCGGCCGTCGGCATGTGCGTGGTCGCGATGATCATCCCGCCGGTCGCCGCGATGATCGCCAACCGCCGCGGCCCCGAGGACCGCTGGTGGGACGACCCCTCGGGCGACCCGCAGTCGGACGAGTGGTGGGACGAACTGGACGGCAAGAAGCGGCACTAGCGCCGCCGGTCGTCAGTAGCTGTCAGTACACGAGTGCCTGCGTGCCCTCGCCCAGCGCCTCCTGCACGAAGACCTGCGCGCCCGCGATCCGTACGCCGTCGATGACGTCCTTCTCCGTGATCTCGCGCCGCGCCGCACACTGCGTGCACAGGGTCACCCGACCGCCGGCGAGGATCGCGTCCAGCAGATCTGGCAGCGGGGCGGCATGCGGCAACTCGAACTCGGCGGCCCGGCCCGGCAGCGCGAACCACGCGGACTCCCCGGTCAGCCACAAGGACACGTCGACTCCGCTGGCCACGGCCACGGAGGCGACGGTGAACGCCTGAGAGCAACGCTCGGGAGCGTCGGTCCCGGCGGTCACCTTGATCACGAGCTTCTTCGCCATACCGGGAAGGTTAGTAGGCACGCGAGCAGACAGGCGACGCTGATCGCTCCGAGCGCGGCCCTCGACTTGCGGCGGGGTGTGGGCGGGGGCGCGGGCACCAGGGGTGGCAGCGTGTACCCGGGTTCGTCGATTACATCAAGTCGTGATCGAACTCCCTTACAACCGCGGGCGTTTCCCATGAGTCTGCTGTGAAGCGCGGATACGGAATCCGCGCTTCACGTTCTGTGGGGGGACGTCTTGGAAGTACCTGATGTACCCGAATTGCATGAAGAGCCGCCCGTGCCCCGCGCGCGTCGGCGCAGCCGTACGACTCTGCTGCTAGCCACCACCGCCGTACTCGGGCTGGTCGCCGGTACCTGCACCGGCTATCTGATCCAGGCCGACCGGAAGCCCACCGCACTGCCCTCGCTCTCACAGCCGACGCTCGCGCAGGCGAAGGGCAAGGGGCCCGAGCCACTGTCGGCCGCGCAGGACCACAAGGTGAAGACGGACGGCGATCTGCGCAAGCTGCTGCTGAAGCAGCCGGGTGGGGCTCGCAAGGCCCTGTACACCGCGGGCAACGACGGTTGGCTCGGCTTGGCCGACTACGCGGACACGTTCGGCAAGCCGACCGGTGCCGTCCGCAACCTCATCAAGCAGGAGTTCCGCCGCGCGGCCGTCACCAACTGGCGCGAGGGCAGCACGTACAACGTCGAGATCCGGCTGGTCCAGTACCGCCAGGAGGAGAACCTCGCCGCCTTCGACGCGGCCGTCGACGCTCACTTCTGGGCCGACAAGGACTCGGCCGCCGACAGCTGGCCGATCCCCGGTACCGGCGACGGCATGGCGTACGTCCATCACACACCCGACAGCGAGCCCGGCTACATGGACGTGTACAGGGCCGAGGCGCACGCCTGGCGCGGTGACATCGCGATGGAGATCTGGGTCTACGACACGAAGCCGATCACAAAGAACAAGATCATGGACCTGGCGAAGCGGCAGATGGAGCGGCTGTGACGACCGAGAACAACGACGGCACCGCGACCCCCGCCCGCCGGCCCCGTCGTATCGCCGCGATCGCCGGGACCGCCCTGCTGCTCCTCGCGGTCGTGGCCGGGGCCGGGTACACCGTCGTGACGGTCAACGGTGCCGACCGGGACCCGGGCGCGCCCGTTTGGCGGTTTCCCGAGGCCGACGAGGGCAAGGAGGCGGCGGCCGGTGGCGATGGGCTGAGGGGCATGCTCCTGCCGTACGGCACCGACCGTTACGGCCGCGGTCCTGACATCGGGGAGTTCGGTTCCGATGCCGAGCTGTCCGGTGGTGAGGCCACTGCCCTGCGCAAGGAGTCGGTCAGGTACCTGCCCCGTTCGCAGCGCCGCGAGCTGGAGCGGCAGATCGACAAGCACCCGACCAAGGGAATGGCGATGCGCAGCTATGTGAGCGACGCCCGGGCGGTCGGCTCGGACTCCTACTCGTACGACGCCTTCACGCTCGAGATCGTGCTCGCGCGGATGGACAACCAGCGGACCGTGCGTTCCATCGCCACCGTCCAGCAGGAGTTCTTCGACGCCATGAAGATCTTCCGCAAGGGCCCGAAGATCGAGGGCCACAAGAACGCCGCCTGCTTCCTGCCACCCGCCGACTCGGGCGAGAAGCTCGACATGATGGTCTGCTCCGCGTACGTCGGCGACGTGCTGGTCACCGCCACCGCCACCGCGGGCAAGCCCCTGAACAAGGAGGGCGCGGCACGGATGCTGCGCGACCAACTCGACCGCATCGCCGAGCCGGGGGAGGCGGTATGACCGAGCAGACCGAGCAGACCGAGCAGACCGAGCAGATGGAACCGGTCGAGGCGGCCGCGCACGACGGGCCACAGGTGCCGTCGCTGCCGATGCCGGTGGATCCCCCGGAGATCCGGGCCTCGCCTCCGAAGAAGGACCGCCGAGTCCTGCGTGCCGTCCTGCGCTGGACCGCGGCCGTCGCCGTCTTCGCGGCCGTCGGGGCAGGAACGGCGTACGGCATCACGCGGATGGAGCGCACGGACGTACCGGGCCTTGCGACCGAGTCGGACGGGCGCTGGGACTACCCGACCCTCGTCAAGCCGCCGCTGCCGGCCGGCAGCCCCGCCCCGTTCGCCGACGTCGACAAGTCCGGCGCCCACTACGCGGACCTGCGCAAACTGCTGCTGCCCGCGCCCGAGGGCGCCAAGGCCGACGCGGGGCTGCGCGGGACGGACGGCTGGCTGCCGACGAGGACCTTTCTGGCGGAGTACGCCGAAGAGACGGACCGGGACACGGTCGCGCAGCTGCTGACCGAATACGGCCTGCGGCACGTCGCCGCCCGCGGCTGGACCATGCCGGACGGCACCCGTACCCGGATCTACCTGCTGCAGTTCAACACCGCGGCCGTCGCGGAAGAAGTGGTCAGCACGGAGCTGACGTCCCTCAGCTCCCCGGCGTACCCGGTGCGCGGCGCCGCCACGTCCGAGCGGGACGAGGACTTCCCGTACCGCGCGGCCGTCGACGACATCACGAACTTCGTGTACGCGGAGAGCAAGCCGTACGGCGCCGAGCAGGTGAGGCAGGCGTACCTCTCGGCCGGCGACACCATCGGCGTGATCGTCCAGGCCCGCAAGGGCACCGCCCCCGCCGTCCCCTTCCAGCAGACCGTGACCCTGCAGAGTCAGTTGCTGGGCTGACGCCCGATGGGAGCACCCGCACGGAGGGCCGGGCCCCGGCCGCGTAAGCTGGGGTCCGGCCTTACGTACGTACAGCACACGCTCACCGAGGAGCACCCGTGGTCATCCTGTTCGACACCCTGCTGGTCCTGGTCTGCGTCGGCGTCCTCGCCTTCGCCGCACTGAGCGTGAAGAAGCTGTACCAGGGCCAGCGCTGATCCGAGTCCGCGGAAATTCCAGGAAAAGCTGCCACTGATGATCGAGATCCCGTCCGACCTCCACAAGGACCTGGTCCCCCTCGCCTTCCTGCTCGGCAACTGGGCGGGCGCGGGGGTGCACGACTTCCCCGGCTCCGAGAAGTGCAACTTCGGGCAGGAGGTCACCTTCACCCATGACGGGCGGGACTTCCTGGAGTACCGCTCCCACACCTGGGTGCTGGACAACGACGGGAACAAGGTCCGCCCGCTCGAGTCCGAGTACGGCTTCTGGCGCGTCGACGCGGACCGCAAGGTCGAGGTCACGATGACCCGCGACGACGGCGTCATCGAGATCTGGTACGGCGAGCTGGCCCACAAGAAGCCGCAGATCGACCTGGTCACGGACGCCGTGGCCCGCACAGCCGCGTCCAGCCCGTACAGCGGCGGCAAGCGGCTGTACGGCTACGTCAAGAGCGACCTCATGTGGGTCGGCGAGAAGCAGACCCCCGAGGTGGAGCTGCGCCCCTACATGTCCGCCCACCTGAAGAAGGTCGTCACTCCGGAGGAGGTCGAGCGCTGGGCGAAGGCCCTGCCCGACGACCTGCCGGACGACGGGATCGCGTTCTTCAAGTAGGCCTTCGCCGAGATGGTCCTAGACTTCCAGTGTGGTGAGCACCGACTGGAAGAGTGATCTGCGGCAGCGCGGCTACCGGCTGACCCCGCAGCGGCAACTCGTGCTCGAAGCCGTGGACACCCTGGAGCACGCCACCCCCGACGACATCCTCTGCGAGGTGCGCAGGACCGCGTCGGGGGTGAACATCTCCACGGTCTACCGGACCCTCGAGCTCCTGGAGGAGCTGGGCCTGGTCAGCCACGCGCACCTCGGGCACGGCGCGCCGACGTACCACCTCGCCGACCGCCACCACCACATCCACCTGGTGTGCCAGGACTGCCAGAACGTCATCGAGACGGACGTCTCGGTCGCTGCCGAGTTCACCGCCAAACTGCGCGACCGCTTCGGCTTCGAGACGGACATGAAGCACTTCGCGATCTTCGGCCGGTGCAGGGACTGCTCCCTGAAGACTTCAACTACCGAGTCGTAGGCTTGTCATCATGAAGAGCCCCCTGCTGTCCCTGCCCGGCGCCGTCCCCGCCGAGGGCGTGGACGAAGGCGTCGCCGCCCACTACGGCGATCTGTTCCGCGAGCAGCGCGCCCTCGCCGACGGCACCGGCTTCGTCGATCTCTCGCACCGCGGAGTCGTCACCGTCTCCGGCGAGGACCGGCTGAGCTGGCTGCACCTCCTCCTCACCCAGCACGTCAGCGACCTCCCCGCCGGGGAGGCCACCGAGGCGCTGATCCTCTCCGCGCACGGCCACATCGAGCACGTCCTGTACCTGGTCGACGACGGCCAGACGGTCTGGGCCCACGTCGAGCCCGGCACCCAGGACGCCCTGATCGCGTACCTGGAGTCGATGAAGTTCTTCTACAAGGTCGACGTGGCCGACCGGACCGCCGACTACGCCGTCGTACACCTGCCGGCGGGTTCGATCGCGGAGGCCCCCGAGGGCGTCGTCGTACGCGAGACGCCGTACGGCCGCGACCTCTTCCTGCCCCGCGCGGACCTGGAGTCGTACGCCGAGAAGGCCGGCCCCCCGGCCGGGATCCTCGCCCACGAGGCCCTGCGCGTCGAGCAGCACCGCCCCCGCCTCGGCTTCGAGACCGACCACCGTACGATCCCGCACGAGCTGGGCTGGATCGGCACCGCCGTCCACCTCCAGAAGGGCTGCTACCGCGGCCAGGAGACGGTGGCCCGTGTGCAGAACCTGGGCAAGCCCCCGCGCCGCCTCGTCTTCCTCCACCTCGACGGCAGCGAGGTCCACCTGCCCACGCACGGCACCGAGATCCACCTCGCGGACGAGGGCCCCGACGGCCGCAAGATCGGCTTCATCACCACGTCCGTACGCCACCACGAACTGGGCCCGGTCGCCCTCGCCCTGGTCAAGCGGAACGTACCGCTGGACGCGCGGCTGGTGGCCGGTACGACGGCCGCCGCCCAGGAGACGGTCGTAGAGCCCTAGAGATCCACCGGTCTTCCTGGGGTTACATCTCGAGCAGGACGGTGAACGGGCCGTCGTTCGTCAGCGAGACGCGCATCTGCGCGCCGAAGCGGCCCGTCGCCACCGTCGCGCCCAGCGACCGCAGCTGCGCGACCACCTCGTCGACCAGCGGCTCGGCGACGTCACCCGGCGCGGCGGCGTTCCAGGTGGGCCGACGGCCCTTGCGGGCGTCCCCGTACAGGGTGAACTGGCTGATGACGAGCAGCGGGGCGTCGATGTCGCTGCACGACTTCTCGTCCTGCAGCATGCGGACCGTCCAGAGCTTGCGGGCGAGCTGGGCCGCCTTCTCCTTGGTGTCCTCGTGCGTCACCCCCACCAGGACGCACAGCCCCTCGCCCTCGATCGACCCGACCGTCTCGCCGTCCACGACGACGCTCGCGCCGTCCACCCTCTGCACCACTGCACGCATGCCGACCATGATGCCGCGTGCGCCGCCCGGGTCTGCAGGGGGTCTATTTTTGCTCCTTAACCCCCCATCTGGGGCCGTTCGGGGGCACTCGGTCACATAGTGTCCGGTTGGGGTGGCACGATGCATCCGTACGCCGGTCGAGGGGACGGTTGAGGCACATGAGCACACCGAGTACCGGGCAGCCGCCCGGTGCGGTCGCGGCGGCCCGCGCGGGCGGCCCGGAGACGCACCGGCCGCCCGCGCAGCGCAGCGACAGTCCGCCCCCGCCCGTGGACCCGCCCGAACCCGACCTGACCCGGCTGGGCCTGCCCGAGGTGCGCACCCTGCGCCGGGACGCCCAGCGCGACGAGGCGGACCTCAGTTATGTACGACGGCTGCTGCAGGGCCGTATCGACATCCTGCGCGCGGAACTCTCCCGCCGGGGCGCCGCCTCCCTGGTGCCCCCCGCGGACTCCCCCGTCGTCGACCGGCTCCCGGAGATCCTCACGGACGGCCCGGCCCGCCACCGTTCCTCGGCCCGGCACGTCACGCTGGGCACTCCGCAGAGCGAGGAGTACCGGCGCCTGGCCGCCGACATGCTCGCCGAGGTCGAGCTGTCCGACCTGCAGGCGCGTACGGACCTGGAACTCAACGCGGCGATGGGCCGGCTGGTCCACTACGAGCAGCAGGTCTCGCGCCGGCGCCAGCAGCTGCAGCGGACGACCGACGAGTGCAGCGCGGAGATCGCCCGGCGGTACCGGGAGGGCGAGGCGCAGGTGGACGACCTGTTGATGTGACGGGCCGCCGGACAGCGGCCGGAAAACCGGGCGACACCGGCGCGCCACCTGCCTACCGTGACCCCATGAGCCGCCCCGCCGCAGACATCGACGTCCATGCCGTCACCGAGGCCGAGTTCCCCGACTGGCTCCGCGCCCTGAACACCGGGTTCCTGCGGGAGCCGGCCGTGTCGCCGGAGGAGGCGGAGGCCGCCCGCGAGCGGTTCGCCTCCCACCGTCTCCTCGGCGCCTTCGACGGCGGCCGCTGCGTCGCGACGTTCCGTTCCTTCGCGCAGGAGCTCACGGTGGTCGGCGGTGCGGCCGTCCCCGCCGACGCCGTCACCAGCGTCACCGTCACCCCCACCCACCGCCGCCGCGGTCTCCTCACCCGCATGATGGCCCAGGACCTCGCGGCGGCGAAGGAACGCGGCGACGTGGTGGCCACGCTCATCGCCGCCGAGTACCCGATCTACGGCCGCTACGGCTTCGGCCCCGCCACCTGGACCACCGAGTGGACCGTCGAGGTGCCCCGCACCGGCCTGGACCCACGCTGGGCGGGCCCGGACGACGGCGGCCGTATCGACCTCGTGGACGGCGCGGAGGTGCGCAAGCTCGGCCCCGAGCTGCACGAGCGCGTCCGGCGGGCGCAGCCGGGTGCCGTCAGCCGGGACGAGGTGTGGTGGCGTGTGAGCACCGGCGTGGTGCGCCTCGGCCACAACTGGACCGAGCCGTACTACGCCGTGTACCGCGCGGCGTCCGGCGAGGTCGAGGGCCTGGTGGCGTACAAGTCCGACGACAACTGGCACGACAAGCAGCCGCACAACACCGCCGACGTGAAATGGCTGATCGCCTCGACCCGGGCGGCGGAGCGCGCGTTGTGGCACTACCTGTGCTCGATCGACTGGATCACGAAGGTCAAGAGCGGCTGGCGCGGTCCCGACGACCCGCTTCCCCTCTTCTTCCCCGACCCGCGGGCGGCCCGCATCACGACGCAGGCCGACTGGCTGTGGGTGCGGATCCTGGACGTCGTACGGGCTCTGGAGGCGCGGACGTACGACGGGACGGGTGCCCTGGTGCTGGAGGTGGCCGACCGGCTCGGACTGGCCGGGGGCCGTTACCGGCTGGAGGTGTCACCGGAGGGCGCGAGGTGCACGCCCGTCCGTGCCGAGGGGGCCGATCTCAGCTTGGACGTGGGGGAGTTGGCGACGCTGTGGCTCGGGGACGAGTCGGCGGTGCGGCTGGCGGCGCTGGGCCGGCTCCGGGAAGGACGAGAGGGCGCCGCCCGACTGGCCGACGCCCTGCTGCACACGTCCGGGCGACCGTGGTGCCCGGACATCTTCTGACCCTGACCTGCTCCTTCCTCTCGGCCGACAGTGCTGACTCATCCGTAGCGAGCTATGAAGTTGTGGCTGTGCGAAGTCGTTGTTGAGTTGTCGGTGTTGAGTTGTGGCTGTGCGTGCGGGTGGCCGTTGAGCGGTCTTAGTCCCCCAGCGGCGGCGGTTCGACCGTGGTCGAGCCGGACCGACCGGGCTCCCGGCTCCCCTCCGGAAGGGAGCCCGGTCGGCCAACCACCAGGACGTTTGACCATGTTGCTCAAGTTGGTCACCAACTTCACTGTACTTATCTCCGTTTGGAAGCGACTCATAACCACCTTCCCATGAACTGCCGAAAGATGGCGGGAAGTTGTAGTGTTTGTGTGTGGACCCGGAACACGCCTCCGCCGGTGAGCGGAACAGGTCACAACGGCCACACAAGTCACATCACGAGGTGGCCGACGAGCTGCGCACCAGGATCCGGTCCGGCGTGCTGCAGCCAGGTCAGCGCATGCCCACACAGGCCAAGTTGGCGGACGAGTTCGGCGTCGAGCGAGGGGCCGTACGCCAGGCGCTGCGCATCCTGCAGTCGGAGCGCCTGCTGACCAACGTTTCCAAGGGCGCCCCGGCCACCGTGGCCCCGTACCTGGGGCTCGGCCATGTCCCGGCCGGCCCCGCGGCGCCTCCGCAGCCCACCATGGTGGCCCTGGCGTCCCGGGTGGCCGCCGCGTTCGCCGCCCCGCATGTCGAGATAGACGCCCTGTGCCTGACCTCGGTCTCGCTCACACTGGCGATCGGAGAACCTCTGCGGCAGATCCACGCCGGGCGATTGAAACCGGCCAAGGTCGACGTGCGGGTGCTGCTGCCGAGCCGGGACATCGACCTCGCCTTCCCGGCGCCGGTGCACTCCTCGGCCGCGGGGCTGCTGCACCGGCGCTGGCTGGCGCAGCGCAATGCGCAGGGCCAGGTGCTGCGGCACAACCTGGAGGCCCTGCGCGCCACGCACGGGATCGACGTGCACGTCTCCTTCCGTGCGCTGCCGTTCACTCCGCCGGTGAAGTTGTACCTGCTCAACGGCATGGAGGCGTTGTTCGCGTACTACACGCTCTCCCGCCGCGAGCGGGAGATCGAGCACGAGCATCTGGAGATGTACGACTCGGACGGCACACGATCGATGCTGTTCGGGTTCGAGCAGGGCGCCGGACTGCGCGACTCGACGTTCGTCGAGCAGTCCCATCTGTGGTTCAACGCCCTGTGGGAGACGATCAGTTCGGAACTGCAGCTGACGTCATAGAGCGGGGCCGGCGAGCAGCACCGCGAGCAGAACGGCTCCGGCGGAGCTTACCGCCGGACTCTTGGCCTTGAGGCCTATGGTGAGCAGGAGCAGGCCGACGATTCCGGTGGCGCCGTACTTCCACTGCACGAGCTGTTCGAAGCCGACGACGAAGACGGCGGAGATGAGGGCGAGGGCAGGCACGGTGGATCCCCCTTCAGGCTGCCAGGAAGCAAAACTTCCGCCAACTCGGTTAAGTTGGCAGCCAACTCTGAATAGGTTGTCCCCACTTGGCTACTATCCATAAACAACTTCGGGGCAACTCCCCTTAGATGGACCAAGGTTGTAGCGTTTGGTCGTGACCCAGGAGAACGTGGCAGTGAACGTCAGCAGAAGGTTCTCGCCCCAGGAGATTGCCGACACCCTGCGGGAACGCATCCGCGTCGGCGACCTCAGGGCGGGAGACCGCCTGCCCACGCAGGCCGAACTGGCCGAGGAGTTCGGCGTGGAGCGCGGCACGGTCCGCCAGGCCCTCCGCGTCCTCCAGGACGACGGCCTCCTCAGCAACGTCAGCAAGGGCAGCCCACCGCGGATCGCGGAGCCGGCGCCTTCGGTGGATGAGCCGCAGCCGACCATGGTCAGCCTGGGCCCCCGGCTCGCGGAGGCCTTCTCGGCCCCGCACGTGCGCATAGACGCGGTCTGCCTCACCGCCGAGACCCTGATGCTGGCGGTGAGCGAACCCCTCCGCCTGATCCACGAGGAACGCATCCGCCCCGAGAGACTGGATGTGCGCCTCCTGCTGCCGTCCCGGGAGATCAATCTCGCCTTCCCGGTCCCGGTCGAGGGCCGGAGCGGCGACGACAAGGTCCACGAGCGCTGGCTGAAGATGCGCAACGCCCAGGGGCAGGTCCTCAGGTACAACCTGCAGGCGCTGCGGAGCACTCACGACATCGACGTGGAGGTCACGTTCCGCGCGCTGCCGTTCACACCGCCGGTGAAGCTCTACCTGCTCAACGGCACGGAGGCGCTGATCGGCTACTACATGGTCACGCGCCGGGAGGAGTCCACGGACACCGGAACGCTCGAGATGTTCGACGCCGTGGGCTCCACGTCCCTCCTCTTCTCCTTCGAGAAGCGGGCCGGTCAGCGGGACGCCGCGTTCGTGGAGCAATCGCAGAAGTGGTTCGACGCCCTCTGGGAAACCATCACGACGGACCTGACACTCTCCTAGTGACTTCTGATATTACGCAGACTGAAGCGGTGACCGCGGAGACGGCGAACGAGATCGAGAAGCTTCGTGGACTGACCGATCGTGCCCAGGTGGTCCTCTGGGACTTCGACGGACCCATCTGCCGGCTGTTCGCGGGGCACTCGGCGGACCTGGTGGCAGGCGAACTGGTGGAGTGGCTGGAGGGCCGCGGACTGCACGGCCTGCTCACGGAGGCCGAACGGGAGTCGCTCGACCCGCACATCGTGCTGCGCGCGGTGGACCGCAGACATCCCGGCAGCGATCTGGTGGCGGTGCTGGAGGAACGTCTCACCCAGGAGGAGCTCAGGGCCGCGTCCACCGCGATGCCCACCGCCTACGCCGATCCCCTGATACGCACCTGGCGTGCCGTCGGCGCGCGCCTGGCCATCGCCACGAACAACTCCCCGCGGGTGGTCCGCGCCTACCTCGCGAGCCGCGGCCTCACCGAGTGCTTCGCCCCGCACATCTACGGCCGCACCCAGCAGCTCCACCACCTCAAGCCCGACCCGCACTGCCTCAACCGGGCTCTGAACGCGATGGGGGCAGCACCCTCCGCCGCCCTGATGATCGGCGACTCCCCGTCGGACCTCGAAGCCGCCGTCGAGGCCCGTGTCCCGTTCCTCGGCTACGCGCGTAACGAACGGAAAGCGAAGCTCTTGAGGGAGGCCGGAGCGGAGGTCGTCGTCGGGTCGCTCGAGCCGCTGCTGAGGGTTCTGCGGGGATAGCCGCGGCGGTGGAGCCCTTCCGCCGTGACCGCCTCCGCTCGACGGCGCGCCGGCCCAGCCACGCCGTCAGGGACCCCAGCGCCCCCAGCGACCAGAGCGCGAGCTCGGTCGGATCCAGCGGGACGCTCACCCCGAACAGGTGGATGTCCATGGGCTCGTCTCCCATCCACTTTCGGCATCCCATCCAGTGATCAGTCCAATTGGACTGCTTGCCTGACAGTGGTCTGCCCTCTCCGACTGATCGCTTAACCAACGGGCAGGACTGGCAGTCCAGTTGACCGGCGGATTGGTTTGCCAGTGGCCGGAAAGCGGTACGGTCAACTCGTGGACGCGCAGCAGGCGGGCGAGGGCGGCGGAGGCAGGAAGTTCCAGCGGGTCTCCGACGACCTGCGTGCCCGGATGACGGACGGCACCTATCCGCTGAGGTCCTTCCTGCCGTCGGAGCGCGATCTCGCCGAGGAGTACGGGGTCTCCCGCGACACGGTCCAACGTGTGCTGCGGGAGCTGGCGAACGAAGGCTGGATCGAATCCCGGCAGGGGAGTGGCTCACGGGTCGTCAAGACACAGCGCATACAGTCCTCGGCGCCGAAGGCCACGCGGTCGAGCCGGGGTGCGACGCTCGGCCCCTTCATCAGCGAGGCCTTCGAAAGGCCTGAAGTCACCCTTGACGTCTACACATTGACGTCCGAATCGCTGGACGCCCACATCCGTCTTCAGGTGGAACGCATTCGCGGGGGGTTCATCCAGCCGCAGCGCATCGCCCTGCGCATGCTGCTGCCTTCCGAGTTGCTGGCACTTCCCTATCCGCGGGCGAAGGACGATGAGGACGACGAACGTCCGGCGCAGCGTCTGAGGGTCATCAGCCGACGGCATACGGACTCGTTGCGGAGCCTGTTGAAAGACCTGCTGACGGAGAAACTGGTGCCGTCGGTCGACGTGGAGATCCGTCATGTGCCGCTGGTCCCGGCCTTCAAGCTCTACCTCCTCAACGGCGATGAAGCGCTCCATGGCATGTACGAGGTGGTCGAGCGTCAGATGGAGCTGGACACAGGAGAGGTGATTACCGCTCTTGACGTCCTCGGCCTCGGTGCCACCCTGACCCACCATGTGAAGAACACCGACTGGAACTCGCCGGGATCCGTGTTCGTGGGCAGCATGCAGGCGTGGTTCGAGTCGGTCTGGAGTCGGCTGGCCGACTGAGCGAGGGCCGGGTGAGGGAGCCCCCGGTCGGTTGCGCTAGCATGCCCGAACCACTGAGGGAACGCTCCGTTCCGTGGGTACGGGGATGGCGAACCGGCCAATCTCGAACGATCTGACCAATAAGAGTGGCACATCACCCGTTGTGCCCACTTGAGCTTGACTCCGGTCGTGTCCTTGCACCACTTGTAATTAATGCTTGGAATACCTTCCGTCTCTCGCCAGTCACACGGAGCGGCCAGTGGGCGCACCATCTCTTCCCCGTCGTCACCTTGGGGAACGCCTCAGATCCGACGCCATCAAGGCGTTTGTGCGGCGCGCCACGGAGCGGGGACAGGCGAGCAGCGGCCATCACAACCAGAACTATGTGTTTCCGCTGACGGACGAGGTGACGCGTCTGCTGGGCCGTGAGGCCGGCACATCCGTGACCGTTCGTATCCGGCGCGCCGACGCGCTGCCCGTCGTGATCAGGACCTGGCAGGACGAGGCAGCGATCCTGGGCGCCATCCGGGGAATCCTGCCGCACGTGCCGGAGTGCGTCGACAAGGGTGACGACTACGCGATCCACAGCTACGTCGAAGGCATCCCGCTCTCCAGCGTGTGCGCGAACGGCAAGCCCGTGGACACCCTGCTCATCCAAGCGCTGGCCAGTCTGCTCGCCCAGATGACCCAAGTACGCAGAGAGGCCCTCCCGCCCTTGCCGGCGGCCTGGCCGCGCAACGACAAGGACAGTCAGGGCTTTCTGCGGACACTCGCGCACCTGGCGGACCGCCAGATCCGCCAGCCCAATTGGCGTGATTTTGGAGGACTGTTCGCTGCGCTTGGTATTCCCGAGGACGCCCTGATCCGGTTGGCCGACCGGGTTCCGGCCATGGCCCGGCGTCCGTACAGCTTGCTCCACGCCGACCTGCACCGTGACAACCTGATCATGTCGTACGACGGGGATCCGCCGCTCATCTGCGTCGACTGGGAACTGGCGACCTACGGGGACCCCCTGCACGACCTCGCCACGCACCTTGTGCGCATGCGCTACCCGGTGTACCAGTGGAATGAGGTGATCGGCGCATGGGTGGATGCCATGGCGTTGATCCGTCCCACGGCCGTCAACGGTCTGGCCACGGACCTGCGCCACTACATCGCCTTCGAGCGAGCGCAGTCCGTCTACCCGGACGTGATGCGGGCCGCGAACTCCCTGCAGGACTCCCCCGACCAGAAGAGCCTGGACGTCGCGACTGCGGCGGTGCGCAGCGCCCTGGAGGCGGCGGCCGAGCCGCTGGGGCTCGGTAATGTGCCGGACGAGTTGGAGATCGAACGGATCTTGTTCAGGTGGCGGGCTGCCAGAAACGGTCGTCTTGGTCTATCCGCCAAGATCGGCGGCTGGCGCCAGGACGGTCGAGTGTCTGAGCACCCCGATTTCCCCCGTTCCGCCGTTCGCCAGGCCCTCTTGGCGGAGGGCGCGGCACCGGCCAGCCGCGTTTTCAAGGGGACCGGGCACCTCAACTCGGTCGTGCGAGTGCCGGACTTTCGTGGCCCTGTGGTGGTTCGCCGCAAGGTGGCGAATGTCTGCCGGCGCGAACGAGGTTTTCTGAGCGAGCATGCCGTCCTGCGGGCGATCGAGAAGTCGCGGGTCGGTGTGGCGGCGCCGAAGCTCCTTGCCCTCGGTACCAGCTACCAGGGGGAGCCCTTCGCGATCCACACATATGAGGGGCCGCGCGACAGTCACCAGCCTCCCTGCCACCCGGTGAACGGTCTGCTGCCCTACGAAGCGGACCGGCTGGTGGATCAGCTTCACGCCCTGACGCGCGTGGACTACGAGGGACTGGACCCGGCGGCCGGCAAAGCAGGGGTGTTCTACAACTCGCTCAGTGTGCAGCTCGTCCAACTGGTCGCGGACCTGCCCAAGGAGTCCCAGCGGCTCGCCCGGATGCTGGGGCTGCCCGAGGCCTCCCGGCTCCGCCAGATCCTGTCGCGGCACACCGTGGGCCACCGTAAGCCCGCACTGCTGCACGGCGATCTGAATCCGTGGAACCTCGTGCGTCGTGAGGACGACAAGGCACTGACCATCATCGACTGGGAGATGGCACTGGTCGGCGACCCGCTCTACGACCTGGTGCGGCACATGCACCTCACACCGACCCGGCCGGAGATCCGGGACCGCATGTTCCGCCGCTGGGAGAAGGAGCTGGACTCGGAGTACACCGTCGGCTGGCGGCGGGACTGGCGCGTGTACCGGTTGATCGAGATCGTGCGCTCCGCCTACGTGGACCTGGACCGCCTCGTCACCGGAGCGAGTCTCGACGCGCCCAACGTTCGTCGGGCCGTCGACGCGTACCCGATGACGCTGGCCGTCGCGACGGGTCTGCTGGGCCTGCCCGTCCGTTCGACAGCGAATCCCTATCTTGCCCGTGCCCTGGCTTAAGGGGACCATGACTCCACCGAATGCTGGTTCGCCCAAGACCCCATGACGGTCTGCCGGGCACCCGGACGGGGGAGGACGGCGCTCAATGTCCTATCGGGCAAGCGGCTCGGCCGAGAACGGAGTGGGGCACCGGTTGAGGCGCTTTCAGCAGCGCTTCGAGTCACTGGTGACCCGTGTGCTCCTGCTGGGGATCTTCGCTGTCGGGCTCACCGCCCAGTTCGTCAAACCGGTCGGGGATGCCCTGGAAGGCAAGGCGTATCTGGGCGGCGCACTGCTGAGCCTCGTCGGATACGTGCTGTACGACCAGGTGAAAGAGCTGAACTCGTCGGTCAGAGTGCCCACGCGTTCACTGGTGAACTCGAGCCAGCTGGACAGTTTCGTCGGTGAGGCGTTCCGGTCCAGGACCGTGGAGATCAGCTTCCTCGGCTACACGGGCGAGACCTTGCACCATGCCCTCTTCCATCGGCTGGAGGCCCTGCTCGACTCCCCCGGGCCGATTCGACGGGTCTCGGTTCGCATGCTGGTGCCGGACTTCGGACAGCCCATGATCGTGCCCGCCAAGGTCGGCGTCGACGACGCTCCGGTGGACGACGAAGACTTCCGTAAGCGCATGGAACAGCGCTGCCGTGAGTACGACGACATCCTCTCGGAGCTCGCCGAGCGGATCAGCGCCGGCCGGCGAGTCGTCGTCGAGTGCGAATACCGGCTCTACCCCGGCATCCCGCGCGACAAGATCTGCATCTTCAACCGCGAAGTGGTCCTGCACGGCCTGTACGACCTGTCCGCGCGCATGCGGCTGCGCCACGGCGACGAGTACTACGACCCCAAGGGCTTCCGGACCGACCTGAACGTGTGGTCGCGTGCGGGGACGGCTGCTGAGACCGCCGTCGCCACCTGGAACAAGCACTTCGACGATCTCTGGTCCCTGGCGAAGCGGCCCGGCTGGCGGCAGGGCGCGGCCGTCTGAGCCGGGCCCGGCGCGGTGGTGCGTAGGCTCGGCCCCATGGGTGAGATCGGGCTGCGTGAGATGAAGAAGCAGCGGATGTACAGGGACGTCTCCGGCGTTGCCGTGCGGCTTTTCCTCGAGAAGGGGTTCGACTCGGTGTCCGTCGCGGAGGTCGCCGCCGCTGCCGGGATTTCCAAGCCGACGCTCTTTCGGTACTTCCCGGCCAAGGAGGATCTCGTCCTGCATCAGATCGCCGACCATCAGGACGAGGCCGCCCGTGTGGTCGCCGGGAGCGGTGGCGCGCCGGTCGATGCCCTGCGGCGGCATTTTCTCGACGGGCTGGAGCGGTGCGATCCGGTCACCGGGCTGAATGACGATCCCGGTGTGCTCGCCTTCCACTCCCTGCTCTACGGCACCCCCTCCCTCGTCGCCCGTCTGTACGAGTACCAGGAGCGGACCGAGGAGGCGCTGGCGGAGGCCCTCGGTGGCGGCCTCGAGGCGCGGCTCGCCGCCGGGCAGATCGTCGCCGTACAGCGCATCCTCGCCCTTGAGAACTGGCGGCGGATCGATGCGGGGGAGGGCGTCGAGGACGTGCGCGCCGATGCCGTTGACGCCGCCGAGCGGGCCTTCGGGTGGCTGGCCGGCGGGGTGCCTCTGCTGGCGCCCGCCTCAGCCTCGCCCGCCCCCGCCTCGGCCTCGCCACCGTCTGATACTCGGTAAAAGATTTAACTCGGTTGCGATATTCGGTTACGATCGGCTCCATGACGTCGCCCCACCCCGCCGCCACCAGCCTCCAGGAAGCCCACCTCCAGCACGATCTCCGCACCGAGCGCGCCTACCACGACACCTGCCGCACCGCCCTCGCCGCCATGGTCGACGGTGCCGCCGAGCACGTCGTCACCGGCGAGGACGTCTCCGCATCCGGGGCCGACGCCGAAGTCCTCGGGTACCAGCTGCGCAGCCGGGCGAAGGCGCTGCGCGAGTTGCCCGAGGGGCCGTTGTTCTTCGGGCGGCTGGACTTCCGGGACGACGATCCGGCACACGGCGGGCAGCGGTACCACGTCGGGCGGCTGCGGATCACCGAGGACCCGGTCGCCCCGCCGCTCGTCGTCGACTGGCGCGCCCCCGTCTCCCGCGCCTTCTACCAGGCCGGCGCCCACGACCCGCAGGGCGTCGCGGTGCGCCGGCGCTTCGGCTGGGCGCCCGGCAGCCGCGGCGACTCCGCCGACCTGACCGGCCTCGAGGACGAGCACCTGGGAGAGGGTGAGTCCGGCACCGACGGCGAGTCCGGCGCCGGCGGCATCGTCGCCCGCGAGATCGAACGGCCCCGCGTCGGCCCCATGCGCGACATCGCCGCGACCATCCAGCCCGAGCAGGACGACCTCATTCGCGGCGACCTCGCCGCGTCGGTCTGTGTGCAGGGCGCCCCCGGCACCGGCAAGACCGCCGTCGGACTGCACCGCGCCGCCTATCTGCTCTACACCCACCCGCAGCGCATCCGCCGCTCCGGCCTGCTGATCCTCGGCCCGAACCGCACCTTCCTCTCCTACATCGCCGAGGTGCTGCCCTCCCTCGGCGAGACCGGCGTACGGCAGTCCACCCTTCAGGAGGAGATCGGGCGCGGGCCCGTCACGGGGACCGACAGCGGGCCGGCCGCCGCCGTCAAACACGACGCCCGGATGGCCGAAGTGCTGCGCCGCGCGCTGTACGCGCGCGTGGCCACCGAAGGCGCCGGCGAACTCGCCGTGCCGGACGGGTCGTACCACTGGCGGGTGCCGGCCGCGGAGCTCGCCGGGATCATCGCCGACGTGCGGGCGGAGCAGCCGCCGTACGCCGTCGGGCGCGAGCGGGTCCGCGCCCGGATCGTGCGCGGCATCCGGGCGCGGGCCGAGCGCCGCGCCGGCACGGTCCCGAACGCCTGGGTACGCGGGATCGAGCGGCGCCGAGCGCTCAGCGCGTACCTCGACGCCGTGTGGCCCAAGGTCCGGCCGGAGGAGGTCGTCGCCGAACTCCTCAGCGACCCCGAGGTGTTGGCGCGGGCCGCCGACGGGCTCCTGGACCCCGCCGAGCAGCGGACGCTGCGCTGGGCGAAGCCGCCGCGCTCGTACCGGTCCGCGCGCTGGTCGGCCGCCGACCTCGTCCTCCTCGACGAGGTCGCCGGGCTGATCGAGCACCCCGAGGGGTACGGCCACATCGTCGTCGACGAGGCCCAGGACCTGTCGCCGATGGAGTGCCGGGCGATCGCGCGCCGTGCCTCCTACGGCTCGCTGACCGTGCTCGGCGACCTCGCGCAGGGCACCACTGCCTGGGCGGCGCGCCGCTGGGACGTGGCGCTACGGCACCTGGGCGTGCCGGACGCGGCCGTGGTGCCGCTGACGACGGGCTTCCGGGTGCCGGCGGCCGTCGTCGGACTCGCCAACCGGCTGCTGGACCGGCTGGACGTCGACGTGCCGGCGGCCCGGTCGCTGCGGCGCGACGGCGAGCTGCGCGTCCGGCACGCCGACGACGTCCTCGCCGCGACCGTGACCGCCGTACGGGAGGCGCTCGCCCGGGACGGGTCCGTCGGGGTCGTCGCTGCGGACGCCGACGCGGACCGGGTGCGCGCGGCGCTGGCCGCGGCCGGGATCGGCGCCGCGGGACCCGATGAACTGGGCGCCCGCGTGACGGTCGTACCCGCGTCCGTCGTCAAGGGACTCGAGTACGACCATGTCGTCGCCGTCGAACCCGCCGCCGTCGTGGAGGCGGAGGAGCGCGGTCTGCACCGGCTGTACGTCGTCCTGACGCGAGCCGTGTCACGGCTGGACGTGATCCACGGGCGTCCGCTGCCCTTCTAGCCGTGCTCTAGAGCGCGTCGAGCAGCGGCATCAACTGCTCCTCCTCGTAGGCGAGATGGGCCTCCAGCTCCTGAGTCAGCCGTACGGCCTCGGCGCGTGCGTCGGCCGAGTCCCCGGCCGAGACCGCCCCGCGCAGCCGCTCGACCAGCTCGGCGATGCGCTCGTGCTCGCGGTGCAGGCGCTCGCGGACCGGCGAGAACTCCGGCCGGTGGTCGGCGAGGAACGGGAAGAGGGCCGTCTCCTCGCCCGTGTGATGGTGGTGCAGGCCCTGGCAGAGGGTGAGGCAGTTCATCCGCAGCTGCGCGCCGAGGGTGCCGGCGCCGTTCGCCATCTCCTCTCTGATCAGGGCGAGTTCGCGGCGGAACGCGTCGTGGACGACCCTGATCGCCTCGCCCGGCGTAGCGGCCTCGATGTTCGGCGGACCGCCCTGTGCGATCTCGTACAGCGCGACGACGGGAATCACCCGGTCCGTCTTCTCCTGGTACGCCGCCCAGCCCGGATCCGCCTCCACCGCCCGCGCAAAGACACGGTCCCGTTCCTCCCGGTCGAGGACGACGGCCCGCGCCTCGTAGCTGAACACGCCGCTCTCGACGGCCACGTGGGGGTTGGCCAGGAGGTTGCGGTACCAGTCGGGGTGGCGGCGGCTGCCGCCCGCCGAGGCGATGACCAGGACGCGGTCACCGCCGTCGGGGAGGTAGCCGACGGGGGTGGTGCGGCGGGTGCCGGTGCGGGCGCCGGTGGTGGTCAGCAGGAGCAGGCGGGCGCCTTCGAAAGGGCCGCCGACGCGGCCGTGGTTCGCGCGGAACTCGGCGATGATCTGTTGGTTGAAGTCGTTGGGCACGCTGGTTTCGTCTTCTTTCTCTGCGACGGGTGGACGGGTACGAACTCGGAATTCCGAAGTCCGAATTCCGAAGTACGCAGAGAAAAGGCGGGCTTCTGGCCCGCCGCGACCTCACTCGGAGGCCGGGCACCCAACTTGCTCACGGCCCATGGCCGACCCGGCAGTCATGCCGGCGACGTTACCGTCCCCCGGACGACCGGCGCCGGCGAGTTCGCCGGGAACGGGGTCGATGGCCGATCCTGGGTCGTGATGCTTCTCTTCCTCGACATCGACGGGACGCTGCTCCCGTTCGGGTCGGCGGGCCCGTACCCCGAGTACGAGCCCGTCTCGTGCCCGCCGGAGAGCGCCGCCGACCATCCGCTGCTGACCCGTATCGACCCCGCGCTCGGACCCCGGCTGACCGCGCTGGGCTGCGAGTTGGTGTGGGCGACCACCTGGATGGACGACGCGAACACGGCCGTGTCGCCCTGGCTCGGCCTGCCATCGCTGCCGGTGGTGCAGTGGCCGGACGAGGAGGCGCCGCCCGCCCTGCTGCACTGGAAGACCCGGCCCCTGGTCGCCTGGGCGGCCGGGAGCCCATTCGTCTGGATCGATGACGAGATCACCGAGGCCGACCGCGCGTGGGTCGCCACGCATCACGCGGCCGACGCCCTCCTCCACCGTGTGGAGCACCAGTACGGCCTCACGGACGCGGACTTCGAGAGTGTGGCGGAGTGGCTGCGGACGCACGGCCGAACGGCGGACGGGTGAACACCCTGGCCGTGCCCCGAAAACGAGTAGGCGTCCGGACTCGCCTCCTCCTACGTTCGGCCGCATGACTGACGAGTGCTTCAAGCATCCACGCCTCGCCGCGATCTATGACCCGCTCGACCCCGACCGCGGCGATCTCGACGGGTACATCCGGATGGCGGAAGAGTTCGGGGCGCGCCGGGTGCTGGACATCGGCTGCGGGACAGGTGTGTTCGCGCTCCTGCTGGCCGACCGTGGGATCGAGGTCGTCGGTGTCGATCCCGCCCAGGCATCTGTCGACGTGGCCCGGGGAAAGCCGGGCAGCGGGCGAGTGCGCTGGATCTGCGGCGATGCGACGGCACTCCCGCCGCTGCGGGTCGACCTGGCGACCATGACGGCGAATGTCGCCCAGGCCATCGCCGACCCGCGGACGTGGCGGAAGACCCTGCGAGGCGTCTACGAGGCACTGCGACCCGGTGGGCATCTGGTGTTCGAGACCCGGGATCCGGCCGAGCGCGCCTGGGAGGAGTGGAACCGTGAGGATTCGTACGGCGTGACGGAGATCCCAGGCGTCGGCGCGGTCGAGAGCTGGGTCGAGCTGATCGAGGTGAGTGAGCCGCTGGTGACGTTCCGCTCGACGTACGTGTTCGCCGCGGACGGGCAGGTACTGACGTCGGATTCCACGTTGCGTTTCCGCGAGCGGCAGGAGGTCGAGACGGAGCTGGCCGCCCAGGGGTATGCGGTGGAGGACGTGCGCGAGGCTCCTGACCGGCCGGGCAAGGAGTTCGTCTTCGTCGCGCGACGTCCGTAGGGCGGCCTGCGAGGGTCCTCGCCGCCTGGGTCGACCGGGACTCGATCACTTCACTGTGCGCCGTTCGCGTGGCATGGCGCACTATTGCAAGCGGGGTGCTTGCAATTGTTAGCGGGGCTGGGGCAGGGTGGAGGCATGGCATCGCTCAACGTCGGCAATCTCGGTGAGTATCTGCGTGAGCAGCGGCGCAACGCGCAGCTGTCGCTCCGGCAGCTCGCCGATGCCGCCGGGGTGTCGAATCCGTACCTGAGCCAGATCGAGCGCGGGCTGCGCAAGCCCAGCGCCGAGGTGTTGCAGCAGGTCGCCAAGGCGCTCCGCATCTCCGCGGAGACGCTCTACGTGCGGGCCGGCATCCTCGACGCCGAGCGGGAGCTGGACGAGGTCGAGACGCGCGCCGTCATACTCGCCGACCCCACGCTCAACGAGCGGCAGAAGCAGGTGCTGCTGCAGATCTACGAGTCCTTCCGCAAGGAGAACGGATTCGGCGGTGACGGTGCTGGTGACAGCCATAGCGCCGACGACGACAGCGGCGCCGTGCGCGGCACCCGCACGGACGACGGCGGCAACGACGCCGACGACACCGATCCGCAGCGGTCGGCCGGATGAGCCGGACCAGGGCTCCGGCCGGGCCACTGCGGACCACCAAACCCTCAGCCGAACGTGAATCCGGGAGGACCATCACCATGGCCATCACCGACGACCTGCGCAAGACCTTCAGCGACCCGACTCCGCTCTACTTCGCCGCCGGCACCGCCGACCTGGCCCTTCAGCAGGCCAAGAAGGTCCCCGGCCTGGTCGAGCAGCTGCGCGTCGAGGCCCCGGCCCGCATCGAGGCCGTGCGCAACACCGACCCGAAGGCCGTGCAGGAGAGGGCCGCCGCGCGCGCCAAGGAGGCGTCCGCCAAGGCCAAGGAGACCCAGGAGGCCATCCAGGCCAGGGTCAACGAGTTCTTCGGCACCATCGACGGCGACCTGAAGAAGCTCGGCAGCACGATCGACGCCGACCTGAAGAAGCTCGGCGAGCAGGCCCAGGACCTCGCCCTGCGCGGTGTCGGCGTCGCCGCCGAGTACGCGGTCAAGGCCCGCGAGACCTACGAGAAGGTCGCCGAGCACGGCGAGCAGGCCGTCAAGACCTGGCGCGGCGAGGCCGCGGAGGAGATCGAGGAGCTGGCCGTCGTGGTCGAGCCCAAGGCCGAGCCGGTCGAGGTCAAGGAGGAGCCGAAGCCTGTCGAGGCCAAGGCCGTCCCCGCCCCGGCCAGGAAGCCCGCCGCGAAGAAGGCCCCGGCCCGTAAGACCGCCGTCAAGAAGACGACTCCGCCCGCCAAATAAGGGGCAGAACGCGCACGGGCCGGGCACCCTTGGGGTGTCCGGCCCGTTCTATGGGTACGGTGGCGGCGTAGGAGTCGGAGATTACGGGCGGTGGACAGCATGCTGATGTTGGGCTTCGCGGGGTTCCTGGGACTGCTGAAGATCGTCCTGATGGCCCTCGCCGCGTTCGGGCTGTTCGACGCGGCGTTCCGGCGCGAGGACGCGTTCCGTGCGGCCGACAAGCAGAACAAGGTGTTCTGGCTGATCGTCTTGGCCATCGCGCTCGTGGTGAGCTACCTGTTCTCGTTCCTGTCGATCCTGCCGATCGTCGGCCTGATCGCGAGCATCGTCTACATCGTGGACGTGCGGCCCGCGGTCAAGCAGGCCTCGGGCCGCGGCAGCGGCTGGGGGCGCCGCCGCGGCGGCAGCAGCAGCGACGGGCCGTACGGGCCGTACAACGGCGGCCGCTGAACACCGACACGGGCCGTACGGCGCGGCGGCCGCTGAGCCCCGGCCGCTCGCCGGTACGCCGTAGCACCAGCACGACGTATGGCGTCTACGGCACCCGGTCCAGCAGGACCACTGCCACGTCGTCCGTCAGCTCCCCGCCGTTGAGCTCGCGCACCTCGTGCACGGCCGCCCGCAGCAGGTTCTCGCCCCGCAGGCCCTCCGCGAGCTGGCGGCGGACCATCTCGACCATCCCGTCCTGGCCCAGGCGCTCCCCACGCGTGCCGACGCGGCCCTCGATCAGGCCGTCGGTGTAGAGCATCAGGCTCCACTCGGCGCCCAGCTCCACCTGCCTGCGCGGCCAGCGCGCGCCATGGAGCAGGCCTAGGGCCGGGCCGTTGTTGTCCTGCGGCAGCAGTTCCGCGGGCCGCCCGGGGCGGGCGATCAGCGGGGACGGGTGACCGGCCAGGCACAGGCCCGCGCGGCGGCCGTCGGGGGAGATGTCGACGGTGCAGAGGGTCGCGAAGATCTCCTCGTCCGAGCGCTCGTGCTCGAGGACCTGCTGCAGCGTGCCGAGCAGCTCGTCGCCGCACAGCCCCGCGAGGATCAGCGCGCGCCACGCGATGCGCAGCTCCACGCCGAGCGCGGCCTCGTCGGGCCCGTGGCCGCAGACGTCGCCGATCATGGCGTGCACGGTGCCGTCGGGCGTGCGCACGGTGTCGTAGAAGTCGCCGCCCAGCAGCGCGCGCGAGCGGCCGGGGCGGTAGCGCGCGGCGAACCGCAGCGACGAGCCCTCCAGCAGCGGCGTCGGCAGCAGGCCGCGCTCCAGACGGCGGTTCTCCTGCGCGCGGACGCGGCCCTCGGCGAGCCGCCGCTCGGCCGTGTCGGAACGTTTCCGCTCGACGGCGTACCGAATGGCGCGGCTCAGCAGGCGGCCATCCAGTTCGTCCCGGAAAAGGTAGTCCTGGGCGCCCACGCGCACGGCCTCGGCGCCGCGCTCGGCGTCACAGGAGGCGGTCAGCGCGAGGACGGCGTGCCGGGGCGCGAGCTCCAGCACGTGCTTGAGCACGGCCAGCTCGTCGTCACCGGCGGCACCGGCCCGGCCGGGGGCCGGGAGCGCGAGGTCGAGCAGGATGCAGTGGACGTCGTCGGTCAGCAGCCGCTCGGCCTCGGTGAGGTTGCGGGCGGTGCGCACGCGGATCGGCTTGCCGGACGAGTCCAGCATCTCGGGCACGATCGGCGAACCGGCCGGATCGTCCTCGATCAGCAGCAGGGTGAGAGTGGTGCCGGCCGCGCTGTGGGTGTGGTGGGCGGCGGCTTCCTTGTGGTGGGCCTCTTCCTTGAGGGGGCCGCCGACCTTCTGCGCGGCCTGCGCCTGACCACTCTCCACGGCCGGGATCGCTCTCTGCCGCGGTACGGGTACGGGCATCGTGTTGGGTTCCTTCCCTCCCCCCGAGGGCATGGCGGGGCGAGGGATCTCGACCCACCCGACGGGGACGATAGCGGTACTGGCCACCGCAACGGAATGGTGTGAGCCGCGTCGCTCCGTCTCAGGCCACTGTCATATGCCGCTTTCCGTACCGCAGTTGGACGAGCCGGAGGTCGGGAGGGGATGACGAACGTCACGTCCCGCCGGGGTTTGGAGAGCGGTTGGGCGTGCACTGTGTCACGTGGCGCATGTCACGGGCCCGCTGGGGCGGCGTCCGGCCGTACCACCCCGAGGATCGGCATCGAGCCCGCGCCCGCCACCGTCACCGTCCTGCCCGGCCGCGGGGCGTGGACGATCGCGCCCTTGCCCACGTACATCGCGACGTGGCTGGCGTCGTGGAAGTAGATGATGAGGTCGCCGGGGCGCATGTTCTTGATGTCGACGTGCTTCAGCTGCTTCCACTGCTCCTGCGACGTGCGCGGGATGGGCCGGCCGGCGTTCGCCCAGGCCTGGGACGTGAGGCCCGAGCAGTCGTACGTCTTCGGGCCTTCGGCGCCCCATTCGTACGGTTTGCCCAACTGGGCCGTGGCATACGCGACGGCCTTCCTGCCGGGTCCCGTCGCCTTGCCCTTGATGTCCTTGAGGATTCCCGTGTCGAGCCAGGCGGTCTGGGCCTGGTAGGCGGCCTCCCGCTCCAGCTCGGCGAGGCGCTCCTTCTGCCGCTTCGCCAGCCGGGACTCCAGCTTTTCGGCGGCGGCGATCTGACGCTTGATCTTCTTCTTGGCGGCGGACTTGGCCTTGCGGCCCGCCTCCAGCTTGCGCCACTGGGCGGAGGCGTCGGCGGTGTACTGCTCCAAGTCCTGCTGGGTGCGGGTCAGTTCACCGATCAGCCCCTTGGTCGCCCGCTGGCCCTGGAGCACCCGTCCGGCCCCGTCCAGGAAGTGCTGCGGGTCGTCGCTCAGCAGGAACCGGGCCTCGGGCGGCAGCCCGCCGGTGCGGTACTGCTGGCGGGCCGCGGCGCCCGCGCGGTCCTTCAGGTCGTCCAGCTTCTTCTGGCCCTTGACGATCTGGCTGGCCAGCTCGACGATCTCGGCGGACTGCTTGCGGGCGCTCTCCTCGGCCGCGTTGTAGGTGTCCGTCGCGACCGCCGCGTCGTGGTAGAGCCTGTCGAGCTTCGCCCGGACGGCCTCGAGGTCCTTGTCCGGCGGGGGAGTCGGGGTGGCCGCGGGCGACACGGTCGGTGTCGGCGCCGGGCTCGCGAACGCCGTGCCGGGCGCCGCCAGAACGGTGACCGCACAGACGACGGTCACGGCTGTCGTGATCAGGCCCCGCTTGCCCGTACCCATACGAAATCCCCAACTGATTGACCGTCAGTAACTTACGGTGCCGGAGGGATCGTGCCATGTGGGCGCAGAAAACTACAGAGGGCGCTCTCCCCGCCTTTGTGACGAACGACCCGGAGAGATCGTTCCCCGCAGGCCGGCGACGGCGTGTCAGCCGGTCCGGGGCGCCAACGCCCCCCACGCCACCGTCACTTCCCCCTGCCGCCAGCGCGCCGGCGAGTCCGTCACCGGCCAGTCGGCCGTCAGGTCCCGCACCGCGTGGATCCAGCGCTGGCGGGCGCCGTAGGAGGCGTACGGCGCGGCGGCGGCCCAGGCGCGGTCGAAGTCGCGCAGGAAGGCGTGCACCGGCTCGCCCGGCACATTGCGGTGGATGAGCGCCTTCGGCAGGCGTTCGGCCAGGTCGGACGGGCGCTGGAGCGAGCCCAGGCGGGTCGCGAAGGTGACCGTCCGCGGGCCCTCCGGGCCGAGCGCCACCCACACGTGCCGCCGCCCGATCTCGTCGCAGGTGCCTTCGACCAGCAGCCCTCCGCGGGAGCCCGGTCCGGCCGGCGCGAGCCGCGCGCACAGCCGCTCCCAGACGGCGGCGACCTCGCTCTCGTCGTACTGGCGCAGGACGTTGGCGGCCCGCACGAGGTGCGGGCGCCGGGGCACGGGGATCTCGAAGCCGCCGTGCCGGAAGACCAGCCCGTCGCGCTCGTACGGCCTGGCCGCCGCGACCCGGGCCGGTTCGATCTCGACGCCGACCACGCGCGCGCGTGGGGCGACCGTCCGCAGCCGGCCGAGGAGTTCGACGGCCGTCCAGGGCGCGGCGCCGTAACCGAGGTCGATCGCCACGGGGTCGGCGGCGCGCCGCAGTTCGGCGCCGTGCGTGGCCGCGATCCAGCGGTCCATACGGCGCAGGCGGTTGGGGTTGGTCGTCCCGCGCGTCACCGTTCCCACGATGGGGGTGCCCCCGCTCGAGCGAAGCCGAGAGTGGGGGAGGGCGGCTGCGCGGGCTGTCATGTCTACGAGGGTAAGCGGGGCCGCGCCTCTCCCGACCGGACGCATTTCGGTATCGAACGGTTGAGCGACCTTGAGTAACGATTGGGCAAAGCGCCGTGATCGGGAAATGGAGCCGCATCCTCCGCTGTTGCACCACCTTGGAGGGCCCCGCACGTCCTCCGACAGGCATGCCCGCAGCGAGGAGGAACGCCACGTGAGCCAGTACGTCAGCAGGCTCGGGCGTCGCTCTCCGGCCACGCCTGCGCGGCTGCGACTGCACCGCAGGCCCCGCCGCGTCGCCATGCTCTCCGTGCACACCTCACCGCTCCACCAGCCCGGCACCGGCGACGCCGGCGGCATGAACGTCTACATCGTGGAGCTGGCGCAGCGCCTCGCCGCCATCAACATCGAGGTCGAGATCTTCACCCGGGCCACCGCGGGCGGCCTCCCGCCGACGGTCCTGCTGGCCCCCGGCGTCCTCGTCCGGCACGTCGACGCCGGCCCCTACGAGGGTCTCGCCAAGGAGGACCTCCCGGCTCAGCTGTGCGCCTTCACGCACGGCGTGATGCAGGCCTGGGCCGGCCACCGCCCCGGCCACTACGACCTCGTCCACTCGCACTACTGGCTCTCGGGCCACGTCGGCTGGCTCGCCGCCCAGCGCTGGGGCGTCCCCCTGGTGCACGCCATGCACACCATGGCCAAGGTTAAGAACGCCAACCTCGCCGACGGCGACGCCCCCGAGCCCGCCGCCCGCGTCATCGGCGAGACCCAGATCGTCGCCGCCGCCGACCGTCTGATCGCCAACACGGCCGGGGAGGCCGACGAGCTGGTACGGCACTACGCCGCAGACCCGGCCAAGGTCGCCGTCGTCCACCCGGGCGTGAACCTCGACCGCTTCTGCGCCGCCGACGGCCGCGCCGCCGCCCGCGCGCGCCTCGGCCTCCCGCAGGACGCCCTGATCCCGCTCTTCGCGGGCCGTATCCAGCCCCTCAAGGCGCCGGACGTGCTGCTGCGCGCCGTTGCCGTGCTCCTCGACGAGCGCCCCGAGCTGCGCTCCCGGATCCTCGTCCCGGTGGTCGGCGGCCCCAGCGGCAGTGGTCTCGCCAGACCGGAGGGGCTGCAGAAGCTCGCCGCGCGCCTCGGCATCGCGGACGTCGTACGGTTTTGCCCGCCTGTCGGGCAGGAGCGGCTCGCGGACTGGTTCCGTGCCGCGTCCGTGCTGGTCATGCCGTCCTACAGCGAGTCCTTCGGGCTGGTCGCCATAGAGGCGCAGGCGTCCGGTACGCCGGTGCTCGCGGCCTCGGTCGGCGGGCTCCCGGTGGCCGTGCGGGAGGGGGAGACCGGGTTCCTGGTGCGGGGGCACGATCCGGCTGCGTACGCGCGCGTGCTGCGCCGGTTCGCCGACGAGCCCTCCCTGTGCACCCGGATGGGCGAGGCCGCCGGCCGGCACGCCCAGTCCTTCGGCTGGGACATCGCGGCCGCCGCCACCGCCGACGTGTACACCGCCGCGGCCCACGCCCACCGGCGTCGCGTACGCTCCCACCATGGCTGAGGAACGGCAGGCGGCACAGGTCATCGAGGGTGTCCTGAAGGACGCCGAGCTCGAGTGGGAGAGCCCCGCGCCCGGCACCTTCGTCGTGAAGCTCCCCGGCACCCGCAAGCTGTCGACGACGGTCTCGCTCATCGTCGGCCGCCACTCCCTCTCCCTCAACGCCTTCGTCATCCGGCACCCCGACGAGAACGAGGCGGCCGTCCACCGCTGGCTCCTGGAGCGCAACCTCAAGCTGTACGGCGTGAGTTACGCCGTCGACCCGCTCGGCGACGTCTATGTCACCGCCCGCCTTCCGCTGGCCTCGGTCACCGTCGAGGAGACCGACCGGCTGCTCGGCCAGGTCCTGGAGGCTGCAGACGGCAGCTTCAACACCCTCCTGGAGCTGGGTTTCGCCTCCGCGATCCGCAAGGAGTACGCCTGGCGGGTGTCCCGGGGCGAGTCCACGCGGAACCTGGACGCGTTCACGCATCTGACCCAGCGTCCGGTCGACGCTGCATCGGACTGACAGACCGTACTGACCGTCCGCCCCCCTTCCCTGTGCGCGGGTGCTGATGGCATGCTCACCGCCAACGCAGTTCTGAACGTCGTTCACCTCCATGATGAGGCGACGCGAGCGCCGGACCGCTGTTCGGCGCCAGGTTCACCCACTGGAACATCCGGGTCACCAACGGCCGCGCGGGCCTGACGAGAATCGACGGCCTGGCACCGTACTCCGCGACGGTCGGCATCAACACGGTCACCGAGTTCGACCAGATCGACGTCCCCGACTTCACGGGAGACCTGCACTCCCGTCTGGAGCTGTACGGCACGACGGACGCCGTTCGACCCCGCAACCTGTACGAGGCGCAGCGGGGGGCTGTGAGGAACGGCAGGGGTCCGAACCGGCGTTCGCGGACGTGCTGTTAGCCTGCGGCGACCCGGATCCTTACCGGGCCCCTCACCGGTCTCTCACAGCAAGAGGTTGTGCATGCGCGCAGGCAGATCCGGCTCCGCGGCCGTGCTCGCGGGAGCGCTCGCCCTGGGGGCGTTCACCGCGCCGTCCGCGGAGGCGGCGGACACCGGCATCACGGTGTCGAAGCTGGTCGTCAACAAGGGCAAGCCCGTCATCGTGGGCACCGACGCCGAAGTGACGCCCGGATTCACCTACCACATGTCCTGGCCGTCCGGCCCCAAGCTGCCGGACGTGGACGCCTTCCCGTTCCTGTATCACGACACCACGGCCGCCAAGGGCGCCGACTCCGGCGGCATCTACATGAATTACACCAACTGCGTCGAGGACGGCACGCACGCCGCCGACTGCGACGGTGAGCTGTACATCGATCCGCGCTGGCGGCTGGACTCGAACAACGACGCCACCACCTGGAAGATCGCCGTCACCGCGCGCATCTGGGGCTCCAACGGGCAGCCCAAGAGCCAGGAGTACCTGACCGGTTTCGGCTCCGTGCAGGTCAAGCGCAGGGCGCAGGTCGCCGTCAACGCCGCGCCCGAGCCCGTCGCCAAGGGCAAGAAGATCACCGTGACCGGCCGGATCACCCGCGCGGACTGGGTGAAGCACACTTACACCGGCTTCGGCGGCAAGGCGGCCAAGCTGCAGTTCCGCAAGGCGGGCACGAGCAGCTACTCGACCGTGAAGATCGTGTCGGCGGACTCCGCGGGGTATCTGAAGACGACGGTCACCGCGGCCGCGGACGGCTACTGGCGCTGGACGTTCAGCGAGACGTCCACGACGGGCGGAGCGTCCGCCGCGGGCGACTACGTCGACGTCAAGTAGCTATGACCGGGCGCTGACCCGGTAGCGCCCCGGGGTCACGCCCACCAGTTTCTTGAAGTGCCGGGTGAGATGGGCCTGGTCGAAGAAGCCCGTCGCCGGTGCCACCTCACCCGGTGCCCGCCCCGCCAGCAGCAGCCGGCGGGCGCGTTCGACGCGGCGGGACATCAGGTACTGGTGCGGGGCGATGCCGTAGGCGGTGCTGAACGCCCGTACCAGATGGGCGGGATGGGCGTGCAGCAGCCGGGCGGCGTCGTCGAGCCGCAGGCCGTCCGTGACGTGCGCGTCGAGGAGTTCGCGCAGGGAACGGGCGAGGCCGGGGTCGCTGCGCGGCTCCACGGTCGTGCCGCGGTGCCGCAGTTGCCGGCGCAGCCGCTCCCCGACGAACATCAGCCGGCTCTCGGCCTCCAACTCGTCCCCGGGGTGCGCGAGCGCGCCGTGCAACTGGCCGACGCGCAGCCGCAGCAGCGGGTCGCGAAGGTCGGGTCCGTCGACCGCCGGGCCGATGAGGTCCTCGCCGAGGTGGGTCGCGTCGAGGTAGAGCACCCGCTTGCGGAAGCCGTGCGGCGTGGCAGGGGAGCCGTTGTGCGGCACGTGCGGCGGCAGCAGGGAGACCGTGTCGAGCGGGGTGCCGTGCTCGTGCCGGTCCAGGTCGTACCGTACGGCCCCGTCGTCCACGATCAGCAGCGTCCAGGCCTCGTGGACGTGCATCGGATAGGCGTACTCCGTGAAGTGCGCGTGGAAGACCTCCACGACACCCGGGACGCGCGGGCGCCAGGCGGAGATCTCCGGCCGCTCGGCCGTGCGCCGGTCCGGCTTGCGCTCTTCGGCCATGCAAAAAACGTACAAGACCGGGCCCCCGGCCGCCCGGCAGTCTCGAGGCATGAGCACGCAAAGCCCAGAACCCGTCCGTTTCGACACGAAGATCGCCGTCCTGCTGCGCGAGGACCTGGAGCCCTGGCAGCGCCTCAACGTCACCGCGTTCCTGGTCAGCGGCCTGGGCACACAGCTGCCCGAGGTCATCGGGGAGCCGTACGAGGACGCCGACGGCGTGTCCTACCTGCCGATGTTCCGCCAGCCGGTCCTGATCTTCGAGGGCACGAAGGAGACGCTGACGGCGGCCCACTCACGGACGCTGTCCCGCGCGCTGCCCCGGGCCCTCTTCACCTCCGACCTCTTCGCCACCGGCCACGACCGCGACAACCGCGCGGCGGTGAAGGCCGTACCGACGGCGGAACTGGACCTCGTGGGGCTGGCGGTGTACGGCCCGCGCAACGCGGTGGACAAGGTGCTGAAGGGTGCGCGGATGCATCCGTGAGACGGGCGGGCGCTGTCAGGCCGTACGGACCTCGGGCTCGGCGTCCACCGGGACGTCGGCCGGAGCCGTCCGCTCCGTCGGAAGCCGCCGCATGAGTACGCCGTACCCGACAGCCGCCGCCGTACCGACGACCGCGCACATCCCCCACAGCCACTCCGCGCCGTACCGGTCGATGACCAGGCCGGACATCAGCGGGGCGATCAGGGCGGCGACGGACCAGGACAAGGTGTACATGCCCTGGTAGCGCCCGCGCCCGTGGACCGGCGAGAGCCGCACGACCAGCCCGGTCTGCGTGGGCGCGTTGACGATCTCGGCGAGCGTCCACACGCACACGGTCAGCGCGAACACCCCGACCGACCCGGCGAACGCGGTGAGCCCGAAGCCGTACCCGGCGAGAAGCGACGACACGACGAGGAGCCGGCGCGGGTCCCGGTGCTCGATGAAACGGGTGACCGGGATCTGCAGGACGACGATCAGGACGCCGTTGACGGCGATCGCCATGCCGTAGTCGCCGGGCGAGAACCCGGCGGAGCCCATGGCGACCGGGAGCCCGACCAAGCCCTGCTGGAAGATGACGGCGACGAGGAACGACAGCCCGACGACGGCCATGTACCGCCCGTCGCGCAGCACGGTCCCGAGACTCACCTCGTCGCTCGTCCCCGCCTTGCCCCTGGTGTCCCGCACGGGCCGCGACTCGGGCAGCTTGAGGAAGACGACGACGGCGCAGACGGCCGTCATCCCGGCCTCGATGAGGAACCCGGCGAGATAGCTGACCTCGGCGATGAACCCGGCGCCCATGGAGGAGACCGCGAAGCCGAGGTTGATGGCCCAGTAGTTCAGCGAGAAGGCCCGCACCCGGTCCTCGGGCCGCACGATGTCGGCCATCATCGCCTGCACGGCGGGCCGCGAGGCGTTGGAGGCCATGCCGACGAGGAAGGCGACGGCGGCGATGGCGACGGGGTCGCGCATGAAGCCGAGCAGCGCGACGGCGGCGGCGGTGGAGGACTGGGCGATGAGCAGGGTCGGCCGCCGCCCGAGCCGGTCGGCCATGACCCCGCCGCCCAGGGAGGACACGACCCCGCCCAGCCCGTGCAGCGAGGCGACCAGACCGGCGTAGGAGGCGCTGTAGCCGCGGTCGAGGGTCAGATAGAGCGCCATGTAGGTCGCGACGAACGCGCCGAGCCGGTTGACGAGGGTGCTGGTCCACAGCCACCAGAACTCGCGGGGCAGTCCGGAGACGGATTCCCGTACGGCGCGTCTCAGGGCGGCGGTCGGCATGGGTCCCCCACGGTCGGAATGCTGGCGTGTAAGCGGCTCAAGCGGCATCCGCAACTTACGGCGAGGGGGTCGGAGGGGGCCACTCAATTAACAGAAGCCGTCAACCGACGGGTGAGGCACGGCGAGGACCGACCGCTGGTGGGCGCCGGGGTGTCTGGCTCGCGGGCGCTCGAGCGGGCGTCCGAAAGCGTGGATTACGCTCTGGGCATGGCCGACGCACCGTACAAGCTGATCCTCCTCCGCCATGGCGAGAGCGAGTGGAACGCGAAGAACCTGTTCACCGGCTGGGTGGACGTCAACCTCAACGAGAAGGGCGAGAAGGAGGCGGTCCGCGGCGGTGAGCTGCTCAAGGACGCCGGCCTGCTGCCCGACGTGGTCCACACGTCCCTCCAGAAGCGCGCGATCCGCACCGCGCAGCTCGCGCTGGAGTCCGCCGACCGCCACTGGATCCCGGTCCACCGCTCGTGGCGCCTGAACGAGCGGCACTACGGCGCCCTCCAGGGCAAGGACAAGGCGGCGACGCTGGCCGAGTTCGGCGAGGAGCAGTTCATGCTCTGGCGCCGCTCGTACGACACCCCGCCCCCGCCGCTGGCCGACGACTCCGAGTTCTCCCAGGCGAACGACCCGCGCTACGCCTCCATCCCGCCGGAGCTGCGCCCGAGGACGGAGTGCCTGAAGGACGTCGTCCAGCGCATGCTCCCGTACTGGTACGACGGCATCGTCCCCGACCTCCTGACGGGCCGCACGGTCCTGGTCGCGGCCCACGGCAACAGCCTCCGCGGCCTGGTCAAGCACCTGGACGGCATCTCGGACGCGGACATCGCGGCCCTGAACATCCCGACGGGCATCCCCCTGTACTACGACCTGGACGCCGACTTCAGGCCCCTCACCCCGGGCGGCACGTACCTCGACCCGGAGGCAGCGGCAGCGGCGATCGAGGCGGTCAAGAACCAGGGCAAGAAGAAGTAGGTTCTGTGATCATGCCTCCCACCTGCGCGTTCGGCGCGGGTGGGAGGCATTTTCGTGCCCTGGAACCTCTCTGGAACCTCAGCCCATGTGATCTTGTGGCTTGAGCGCCCTACCGAGAGCCTTCCGGGCCCGGTCCCGGCTGCTCGGCATGAGGTGCGCGTACACCTTCAGCGTCAGGCCCGGGTCTGAGTGTCCGAGGTACTCGGCGAGGGCCTTGATGCTCTCTCCTGCGTCCAGCAGCACCGACGCGTAGAAGTGCCGCAGGGCGTGCATGCCGTGCTCACGGGCGGCGGCGTGTTCGCGACTCTTGGCCTTCGGGATGACGCCCGCCTTCGCGAGCGCGGGCTTCCAGTGGTCTTCGTTCAGCGGCGTCCGCCAGACGTGCCCACCGTTGGGACCCGTGAAGATGAGTCGCCGGGTCACCGGCTGGCCGTTCGCTCGGGAACCGTTTGATGTGCTCCTGTAGTGCCTCTGCCACGGGGTCGGGTAGAGGCACATCACGGAGCTTGCAGCGGAGCTCCCGCCCGCCGCGTGCTTCCGGGCCGACCCGGACCCAGCGTGCCCGACGGGTCGGCACAGTCCCTGCGACCCGCCCGGCTACGCTCGCGCGGGAGCGCCCCGCGGCGCGTGGCTGCGGGGCGCCTTGTGGGGTTTAGTCGATCTTCTCCCCGTTGTGCGTACCGCCCTTGCAGAGGTTGTCCGTCAGATCGGGCGTTCCGCCGCCCTGCCTGCACTCAGAAGGGGTGACATAGGTTGGGGCACCTTGTGCGGTGGCGGCGGTGGCGGTGGCGGCGCCTGTGAGGCCGAGTCCGGCGAGGGCTGCCGTGGCGATGACGGCGGCGAGGATTCGTCGAATGCGCATTTGGTTCCCCTTTCACGCATTGCCTCGGTTGGGGCACTAGCCAGCTTGATCTCCACCCATGTGGGTGGCGCGTCATGGTGCGCCATTCGGGTGACAGCGCTGGTGGGTGCGGGGTCGGTGACGCGACCCGTCGGACAGGCCCTGGAACGAAGAGACCACCCCGGCCGGATGGGTGGTCTCTTCGTTGTTCCGGAGGGGGCAGCGTCCGCAGCCGGCCCTATGCTAAGAGCCGTGTTGACCTGCGGAAACGCGCCCTTAGTAGCGGAGGGTGGCCGGACGCTGCGGATACTGGTGGACGCTACACATTCTGTTTAGCGTCCGCAGGAAAAGTGCAGGTCAGAGGGGGCGAGCGAGCCCCGGCGGACGCTGTTTTCCCTTAACTCTCAAGTTTTGCTGGGGATGGCTTTTCAGGCGGGGCGGGATCGCGGGCCCGGCTGCCCGCCCGCCCCCCTGAAAAGCCGTGGCGAAGCACAGAGAGCGGGGGAGGCCCGGCGGCACCCGCCCACGTCTGCCGCCTGCCCCTTGGAAGGTCCGCAGGGCAGCAGTCCAGGAACGGGCGTCCCCCGGGGCGGAACGGCGCGATCTTGCATGGTGAGCGGGGACTTTACTCGCCAGTACACGTCCTGCTTCACTCTCTCTCCAAGATCTACTCACGAGATCTTCACATTTACGTTACGAGGAGAACCATGCGGTTCCGCATAGGCGCGGCTGTGATCGCCGCCACGATGTTTCCCCTGTTCGCAGCCCCGGCCGCGGACGCGGCGACCGCCCCCAAGATCACTTGGGGGTTCGGCAAGGGTGCGAAGGTCGACGCCAAGTCGAAGGTGACGATCAACTACTCGCTTGCCGGCCTGCCCAAGAACAGCCACGTCGAACTGCGGCGTGAGATGGGCACTGCCCGCGTCTTCAAGAAGGTCGTCTCTCTCAAGGCCGTCAACGGCAAGGGTTCGGTGACGACCACCGCGCCGGCACAGGGCCGCTGGAGCTACCGCATCTACGTTCTGGACTCCAAGAACAAGAGCCTCGGCTTCACCGGGCACTACCTCTACGCCTACAGCAACATCAGCATCCGGAAGTTCTTCCCCTACAACTGGAGTGGCGGCAGCGTCACCGTGGGCGGCCGGCTCCTGCAGTACGAAGTCGGCGCCGACTACAAGGCCTGGGACGTCTTCGCCACCACGAAGCGGGTGACGTGCCGCTCGGTCAGCCTCAAGTTCGGCCGGCTCAAGGACTACGGATCCATGGACAGCAGCAAGCGCAAGGTGATGGTCGTCCAGGCCGACGCCGACCCCGTCAGCACGACCGTGCCGTACGACGCCTACGTCACGCTCAACGCCAAGCTGACCGGCGCCGCCTTCGGCCTCCACCTGAACCAGGATCCCCAGAACACTTACTCCTCGGTCACCTACGTCGGCGGAACCGCCAACTGCTACACCGCCAGTGGCTTCTGAGCAGCAGCAAATACCGCTCCGTCGACGGTCACCGTGCACCTCCCGTCCGCGGATCCCGCGGCCGATGTGACGGTGTTGCCCGTCCGGCGCGCAGCGACACCCCCGGAGTCAGTCCGGGGGTGCGTCCCCGGCAGCGGGGCGGGCCGTGGGCGGAGTCACCCGAAGTCGCCAAGACCCAGGGCGGGAAGAAGCAGGTTTCACGGCCTGGGTCCACGGTGGGTCCTCAGCGTCGCGTCACGGTGCCGTGCCGGTCGCAGGCGGCGATCGTCCCGATCCGACGCAGGTCGTCGGCGAGCGCGCCCTTGCGGTCGAGGTGCGCCGGGACCAGCTTCCCCACGATCCAGCTGAACCAGCGAGGCGGGTCACCCGTCCGATAGGTCTGCACCACCCGTGTCCCGGTGCCGACCGGTTCCAGTGCGATGCTCCAGACGGTGCTGTCGGGGAACAGCGGGGTGGCGATCGTGCGCCAGCTGATCAGGCAGGGGGCCTCGAGCGCGACGATCTCGCAGACCCGGCTCCACCGCAGCCGGCCCGACCGGTTGTGCCCGCGGAACCGTGCACCGGGTGCCGCCGCGGTCGCCCCGCGGAGCCAGGTGACCCGGTGGCATTCATGGCTCCACTCACTGGTGCGGGTGACGTCCGCGACGACGCGCCACACGGCCTCGACCGACGCGTCGACCATCACCTCCGTGCGGTACGCCGGCGGGACGCCCCGATTCGCTTCGATGCCCGTCACTCTCTCCCCCTCGAGGTCGCATCCATGCGTGTCATGCGTCGAGCAGCCGGTCGATGACACCGGCCGCCCACTCTTCGTACTGCTGCGGTGACCAGCCCGAGAGGTCGGTGAGCAACTGGTAGACCTCGACGCCGAGGACCGCCCACACCCCGTCGAGCTCCGCGCGGGTCACCGCACGACCTATGACATGGGTCATGCCTTGCTCGATGCTGATCCGCCGGCGCTGCTGGTCCTCCCGCAACGTCCGAGCCAAGTCGCCGTTCGAGGCGGCCGCCTCCCGGAGCGCGAGATGCACACCCGCGGTGCGCTGGTGGATGGCGGTGACCAGCCGGGCGGCGGCCGCGATCCGCTCCCGCCGGGTCCCGGTGGCGAGCGCGGCGAACTCCGGACGCTCACCGAGCGCTTCCGGCTCCGCGTCGCCGACGATGGCGGCATCGAGCGCCGTCATGAGCAGATCGCTCTTCGAACGGAAGCCCGCGTAGACAGTCTCGACCGACACGCCCGCCTCGCGGGCGACGTCACGCATCCCCGTCGCTGCCCAGCCGCGCTCCCCGAACAGCCTGACGGCCGCGGCGAGCACCAAGGCCCTTGTCTCCACCGCCTGCTGCTCGCGTCGTGGTGACCGGTACCGGCGTCTCGTCCGCGGCGCCTTTTCCGCCGCCATCAGCGCTCCACCACGCTCTGCGCCGGGATCTGCGGCTGCCACCACGCCGCGGTCCGACGCCGGTAGGCGCGGGCGAAGCCGTACAGCAGGATGAACCGTGGCACCGCCGGCACCTGATGAGCCACGATCCGGTAGCCCTCGGGGTCGATGCCGTCGAGGAGCCAGTGCCCCTCCCTTCCGAGCTGCGCGAAGGACTTGGGTTTCACGTTGTACTTCTGATCCCAGGCGTGCCACTCCGCGTGCGTGATGTGCGCCGAGACGACCGGCATGGCCTCTTCGACCTCGCGCTCCAGATGCGGCACCAGCACGTTCGTCAACGTGTCCAGTGCCGTGAGGAGTTCGACGCGTGTCCCGTCGGCTGTCGTGGCCGCGTACCGCCGGGCGGCGGCCGTCAGGGCCGCGGCCGCCGGGTTGATCCGGCGGTGATCGGTCTCCAGGGAGTCGAGGAGCGGAGCCGCGGCCGGGGCGCGCTCGCGCACCAGCGGCCAAAGGCCCTCGTCCTCGCCGGTGTGGTGGGCGTGGAGGAGCTCCATCAACCACACGGCATGCTCGCCGAGGGCACGCCGCTGCCCGGGCTGCGGATACGGCTCGGAGGTCAGCACCGCGCGCACGCGGTCCAGGTCGCGACGCAACGCGCCGTGCACGATCCCCATCATCCGCGTGTCCGCCCTCGATGCGTCAGGACGAGCGTAGAACGATGCCGTTTTCTCTACAAGGCTGTTCCAGTGAAATGGCAAGACACCCATGGGCCCTGGCCGGGTCAGGACGCGCAGATCCGGGACGGCGCGGACTGCACCGGCAGGTCCTCGGTCGTCACCAGATCGACAGCGGCACCGGATGGATCTCGTCCGCCTTGTGGCCGGCGCGTTCGTGGACGCGCTGGACGGCAGCCGCGTCGGGGCCTTCGGAGAGGCAGTAGACGATTCCGGACTCGGGGTCCGCCCAGGCGCGTTCGAAGTGCACGCCTTCTTCCTTCTCAACGGCGAGGTCGGCCTTGTGCGCCTGCCTCAGCTGTTCGTCCGTGATGCCCTTCATGCCGTGGTGGATGTCTATGAACTGGGTCATGACCTCGCACCTCCTCTTCCCGAGTGGTTCCGGCTTTCCGGCGGTGCTCCTTTCATGCTGCGCCTCCGGGCCCCGCTCGGGCGACCGGAGGACGCACGCACGGCGAAGGGCCCCGGTGATCTCGTCACCGGGGCCCTTCGTCCTCGTATCCGTGTGTGTACGGCAGTGCGGCTCTACGGCTGTACGGCGTCAGCCGCACTGGCAAGGGTTGCCCTGCTGGCATCCGCAGCCACAGCCCGAGCCGCAGCCGCACGCGCCGAAGAGCGGGAGGCTCTTGATCTCGGCGGGCTGCTCGGTCTCGCGCTCCTGCGTGCGGTCGGGCGTCGTACTGGGGGATTCGGCCATGGGTCCCTCCCGGAGGGCTAGAGGCTCGGGCGCCTTGTGCCTTTGCCCATTCCATGCCCGTTCCGTCCGGCGCATCAACGGCGCACGGAGGCGTCCCCACGCCCGACCGACACCCCGCGAGCCCCCGGCACGGCGACTGCGCCGGCCGAACCCCCGGAGGGCTAGGCTCCCTCGACCCCCGTCACCGGCTGGGTGTCCGGCTGGAAGTCGTCGGCGTGCTCGCCCGTCACCAGGAACACGACGCGCTTGGCCACCGCCACCGCGTGGTCGGCGTAGCGCTCGTAGTAGCGGCCGAGCAAGGTGACGTCGACTGCCGTCTCGATGCCGTGCTTCCACTTGTCGTCCAGCAGGTGCTGGAAGAGCGTGCGGTGCAGCAGGTCCATCTCGTCGTCGTCCTGCTCCAGCTGGAGCGCGAGGTCGATGTCCTTGGTGATGATCACCTCGGCCGCCTTCGCCATCAGGCGCTGCGCGAGCTGGCCCATCTCGAGGATCGTGGCGTGCAGGTCGTGCGGGACCGCGCGCGCGGGGAAGCGCAGGCGTGCGAGCTTCGCCACATGCTGGGCGAGGTCGCCCGACCGCTCCAGATCGGCGGACATACGAAGCGAGGTGACGACGATCCGCAGGTCCGTGGCCACGGGCTGCTGCCGGGCCAGCAGGGCTATCGCCCGTGCCTCCAGGTCGTGCTGGAGTTCGTCGACCTTCTTGTCCGCCTCGATGACGCTCTCGGCCAGCTTGAGGTCGGAGTCCAGGATCGCCGTCGTGGCGCGCCCGATCGCCGACCCGACCAGCCGGGCCATCTCCACCAGACCGTCGCCGATCGAATCAAGTTCCTCGTGGTACGCGTCCCGCATTGGGTTCCCTCTCCTACGTGTCATGGGCTTCCGGGGCCGGGGCCCGCGGCGAAGCCGACGGTGAACCCCACGCTCCCACGTTCCGGGCCGCACGCGTCCGTTTCCGCCACCCCAAATGAACCAATACTGGCTCCAAGGTGAACTCTGGGCGACGAGTGTCCTAGCTCGCACTGGGACGGCTGTGGGGATGTCGTGGCGCATGCCTAACCTGGACGCATGGACGTGAACGCGGCGGTCGCCGCAGCGGCAGCGATCGCCGGGGTTCTCACCGGCGTCATCGCCATGCTGGCGTTCCGCTGGAGCGAGCGGGAGCAGAAGCGCCCGACGCGGACCTCCCTGCACACGGACCCGGTGCTGCCACCAGGCGTCGACACCGTCCTGTCCGTGCTTCGCTCCTCCGCCGTCGTCCTCGACGAGGCCGACGCAGTCGTCAAGGCGAGCTCCGCGGCATACGCCCTGGGCCTGGTCCGCGGCGGCAAGCTCGCCGTCGAGCCCATGCTCCAGATGGCCCGGGACACCCGGCGCGACGGAGAGATACGCCAGGTCGAACTGGACCTCCCGCGCCGCGGGACCGGCCGGGGCGAGGCCCTGGCCGTTTCGGCGCGCGTGGCCCCGCTCGGCTCGCGCCTGGTGCTCCTCCTGGTGGAGGACCTCACCGAGGCCCGGCGGATCGAAGCGGTACGACGCGACTTCGTCGCGAACGTCAGCCATGAACTGAAGACCCCCGTCGGCGCGCTCTCCCTCCTGTCCGAGGCCGTCATGGACGCCTCCGACGACCCGGAGGCCGTGGAGCGCTTCGCCGGACGCATGCAGATAGAGGCCACGCGCCTGACCAACCTGGTCCAGGAGCTCATCGACCTCTCCCGGGTGCAGAACGACGACCCGCTGGAGGACGCCGAGCCGGTCCGCGTGGACGAACTGGTCGCCGAGGCGATCGACCGCTGCCGCCATCAGGCCGGCACCAAGCAGATCACCATGGCCGCGGGCGGCACCGCCGACCTGCACGTCTGGGGCAACCGCGGACAGCTCGCCGCCGCCCTGGGCAACCTCGTGGAGAACGCCGTCAACTACTCCCCGGCCCGCACCCGCGTCGGCATCGCCGCGCGCCGGGTCAGCGGGTCCGGCGGCGACATGATCGAGCTCGCCGTGACCGACCAGGGCATCGGCATCTCGGACAAGGACAAGGAGCGCATCTTCGAGCGCTTCTACCGCGTCGACCCCGCCCGCTCCCGTGCCACCGGTGGCACGGGCCTGGGTCTCGCGATCGTCAAGCACGTGGTCGCCTCGCACGGCGGGGAGGTCACGGTGTGGAGCGCCCAAGGCCAGGGCTCCACCTTCACCCTGCGGCTGCAGGAGGCGGGTGTGGCCCGAGACCGCGCCCAGCAGCATCCCGACCTCGACGAAGAGGACGCGCAGACCACAGCTTCCGCACTTTCCCCAGACTCAACCGCGTATGAAACGCTTCCCGCCCCGGAGGTCCTTCCGTGACCCGAGTGCTCGTCGTCGAGGACGAGGAGTCCTTTTCCGACGCCCTGTCGTACATGCTCCGCAAGGAGGGCTTCGAGGTCGCAGTGGCGGCCACGGGCCCCGACGGACTCGACGAGTTCGAGCGCAACGGCGCCGACCTCGTCCTCCTCGACCTGATGCTGCCGGGGCTGCCCGGCACGGAGGTGTGCCGCCAGCTGCGCGGCCGCTCCAACGTTCCGGTGATCATGGTCACCGCCAAGGACAGCGAGATCGACAAGGTCGTCGGCCTGGAGATAGGAGCCGACGACTACGTCACCAAGCCCTTCTCCTCTCGCGAACTGGTCGCCCGCATCCGCGCCGTCCTGCGTCGCCGCGGTGAGCCGGAGGAGGTCACCCCGGCCGCGCTGGAGGCCGGTCCGGTCCGCATGGACGTGGACCGGCACGTGGTGACGGTCTCCGGCTCGAAGGTCGACCTTCCCCTCAAGGAGTTCGACCTCCTGGAGATGCTGCTGCGCAACGCGGGCCGCGTCCTGACCCGCATGCAGCTCATCGACCGAGTCTGGGGCGCCGACTACGTGGGCGACACCAAGACCCTCGACGTCCACGTCAAGCGCCTGCGCGCCAAGATCGAGCCCGACCCGGGTGCCCCGCGGTACCTGGTGACGGTCCGCGGCCTCGGCTACAAGTTCGAGCCGTAAGCCGCACCGGGACGCAAGGTCCCCGGACGGTCGTACGGCGAAGGGCGGCACCCCTGATGGGGTGCCGCCCTTCGCCGTACGACGGTTGCGACGGCTGTCGTACGACTGACCGCTCAGTTGCCGGACGGCGTGGTCGACGCCGACGCCGCATCGCTCGGGGTGGTGCCGTTGGGCGTCGTCGCGCCGTCGGACGCGCTCTTCGACGGCTTCGCGCTCGCCGTCGCGCCCGCGGGGGCCGTGGCCGTCGGGATCTCGCTCGGGCCCCACGAGGTGAAGAAGCTCTGCGCCGGGACGACGAAGGCGCGCAGGCTCACGTCACCGGTCTGGCTGAAGGTGAAGGTGATCTTCTGGGCGTTGCCGTCCTGGACCGCCGCGCGGCTGCTGGCCAGCACCGCGGAGGCGTTGTCCTTGCCGCCGATGATCAGCCGGCCGCCGGCCGGGATCGTCAGGGACTGGCCCTTGGCGGGGGACAGGGCGGCCGACTTGTTGGTGCCGGCGACGGTGATGTGCTGCAGCGTCTGCGGCGTGCTGCCGGTGTTGAAGACGGTGGCGGCGATCACGGCCGGGCCCGTGGACTGCAGGTCGGGCTGCGTGATGACGACCGCGTTCTGCACCTTGATGGCGCCGACGCTGGTCGCCGCGTTGTCCGGCTTGACCTGGAGGGTCTGGGAGTCGTTTCCGGCCGCGCACGCGGCGAGCGAGGCGATCGAGAACACGATGGCGGAGGCGGCGAGGGCGCCGCGTCGAAGGCTGCTGCTCACGGCGGCGGCAACTCCTTGAACGCAGGGGCGACTCCTTTTAAAGCCGCCCTAAGTGTCTGTCAGCGGCCTCAGGCTACCGAGCCGTTCCCGCGCGGCTGCACCCGACCCTCCCCCAAGTGCCGGGCTTCCCTCCGGCCGGGGGTACGCCCGCCCGCCACAAGCGACCCTTGAGTCGCTTTGCCGGGGTACTCGTCCGGCATTCACATAAGTCGGCGCAAAATTTCCGTGAAGGAATGCGACACCGTCCCGGAATTGATCACGCCGGCGATCAGGCCGGGGGTCGTAGATCAATTCCGGATTCGTCCCGTACCCGACTCGGGCCACCGAACGGAGTAGCGGAAGTCGCACTCCTGGGACCGGACAAATGCGGACGTTCGTCCACTTGGAGGAGGCTCCGGATGTGTGTAGCGTACGCGTTTCACCTCGCCCGGAGAGCCGCTCCCACCTGCGAATACCTGCTTCCGCCGACCTTCCGAAGCACGTTCCTGTCGCTGTTGTCAAGCCCCGAGATATGCCCTGACCTGCGAAAACGCCATTCAGAACCCGCCGTTTCCGTGTTACCCTGGATAGCCACGGAAGGGGTACCTGTCACATGACGTTCAAGGTTGGCGACACCGTGGTCTATCCCCATCACGGGGCCGCGCTGATCGAGGCCATCGAAACTCGCCAGATCAAAGGCGTGGACAAGACCTACTTGGTGCTGAAGGTCGCCCAGGGTGACCTGACGGTACGTGTGCCAGCGGACAATGCGGAGTTCGTCGGCGTGCGTGATGTGGTCGGTCAGGACGGGCTGGACCGGGTCTTCGAGGTGCTGCGCGCGCCGTACGCCGAGGAGCCCACGAACTGGTCGCGTCGATACAAGGCAAATCTGGAGAAGCTCGCCTCCGGCGATGTCATCAAGGTCGCGGAAGTCGTGCGTGACCTGTGGCGTCGCGAGCGCGAGCGCGGACTCTCCGCCGGTGAGAAGCGCATGCTCGCCAAGGCCCGCCAGATCCTGGTGAGCGAGCTCGCCCTCGCGGAGAACACGAACGAGGACAAGGCCGAGGCTCTCCTCGACGAGGTCCTCGCGTCCTGACACCAGGGGCCTGTCCGCCGGATCAGGCCGAGGCAGCAGTGGTGCCGTCAACCAGGTGAGCGGGATCCAGTGCGCGCGTCAACGCGTACCGGAACCCGTCTCTCCGGCCGGAACTACGGCCGGCTGCCCGATACTTCCTGCGCGGACACAACCCGCTCGGCTCAGTACAGCGAAATGCCGCGGTGCCCGGCGACAGTCCCTTGTCGCCGGGCGCTGCGGCATGTTGCGTCCCCGGAGAAATACGCCGGATGAACAGGTGTCCGGATGCCGTACGCCACGGAGGAAGTCCCCCGATACTTGATGTGCCGGGCCCGGGCTGCCGACTCGACCGGTGTCACGGAAGGGTCCGGTCGAGGCGTCGCGCCCGGCACTCGCCTGGGCCATACCCACGTAGGCCGAGCACACAAACCTGACAGGAACCGATGTCTGACGTACCGCTTGCCGTACCCGCGCAGTCCCTGGTCGCCGCCGTGATCCCGGCCGCCGGACGGGGCGTACGCCTCGGTCCGGGCGCCCCCAAGGCGCTGCGCGCGCTGAACGGCACGCCCATGCTGATCCACGCGGTGCGCGCGCTCGCCGCCTCCCGCTCCGTCTCCCTCGTGGTCGTCGTGTCCCCGCCCGACGGCGCCGCCGAGGTCAAGTCGCTGCTCGACGCGTACGAACTGCCCGAGAGGACCGACTTCCTGGTGGTCCCCGGCGGCGAGTCCCGCCAGGAATCGGTCAGGCTCGGCCTCGACGCCCTGCCGCCCGACCACGGCATCGTTCTCGTCCATGACGCCGCCCGCCCGCTCGTCCCCGTGGACACCGTCGACGCGGTGATCGAGGCCGTGCGCGACGGCGCCCGGGCCGTCGTCCCGGCACTGCCGCTCGCCGACACCGTCAAGGAGGTCGAGCCGCAGCCCGAGGCGGGGCCGGAGCCCGTCGTGGCCACGCCCGATCGGTCCCGGCTGCGCGCCGTGCAGACACCCCAGGGCTTCGACCGGGCCACGCTGGTGCACGCCCACGAGAGCGTCACCCAGGACGTCACCGACGACGCGTCCATGGTCGAACAGCTCGGCGAGCCCGTCGTGTGCGTCCCCGGACACGAGGAGGCCTTCAAGGTGACGCGACCGCTCGACCTGGTCCTGGCGGAGGCGGTCCTGGCCCGCAGGAGGCTCAACGATGGCTTCTGACACGCCGCTTCCGCAGGTCGGCATCGGCACCGACATCCACGCCTTCGAAGAGGGCCGCGAACTGTGGTGCGCCGGCCTGAAGTGGGAGGGCGAGGGCCCCGGACTCGCCGGACACTCCGACGCCGACGTCGTCGCCCACGCCGCGTGCAACGCACTGTTCTCCGCGGCGGGCCTCGGCGACCTCGGGCAGCACTTCGGCACCGGACGCCCCGAGTGGTCCGGCGCGTCCGGCATCACGCTCCTGACGGAAGCGGCGCGCATCGTCCGCGCGGCCGGCTTCCGCATCGGCAACGTCGCGGTCCAGGTCGTCGGCCCCCGCCCCAAGATCGGCAAACGCCGCGACGAGGCCCAGAAACTCCTCTCCGAAGCGGCCGGCGCCCCGGTGTCCGTCTCCGGCGCCACCACGGACGGCCTCGGCTTCCCCGGCCGCGACGAGGGCCTGCTGGCCATCGCCACGGCACTCGTGGTGCGGGTGGACTGAGCGAGCGCGGACCCGCCGCCGCCCAGGTGTCACCGTTCCTCCCGGGAAGGCGCATGGCATCGCCATGCGCCCACTACCCTGGTGTCGTGACTATTCGCCTGTACGACACCAGCGCCCGGCAGATCCGTGACTTCACCCCGCTCACGCCGGGCTGTGTCTCGATCTACCTGTGTGGTGCCACCGTGCAGGCGGCCCCGCACATCGGACACATCCGCTCGGGGCTGAACTTCGACATCATGCGCCGCTGGTTCGCCCACCGCGGTTACGACGTCACGTTCATCCGCAACGTCACCGACATCGACGACAAGATCATCGCCAAGGCCCACGAGCAGAACCGGCCCTGGTGGTCGATCGGGTACGACAACGAGCGCGCCTTCGACGACGGCTACACGGCACTGGGCTGCCTCCCGCCGACGTACGAACCCCGCGCCACCGGTCACGTCACCGAGATGATCGAGATGATGCAGGGGCTCATCGAGCGCGGCCACGCCTACGCGGCCGACGGCAACGTCTACTTCGACGTGCGCTCCTTCCCCGGCTATCTCCAGCTGTCCCGGCAGGAGCTGGACAACCTCCTCCAGCCCTCCGGCGAGGGCGAGACCGGCAAGCGCGACCCCCGAGACTTCGCCATGTGGAAGGCCGCCAAGCCCGGCGAGCCCACCTGGCCCACCCCGTGGGGACCCGGCCGCCCCGGCTGGCACCTGGAGTGCTCGGCCATGGCGCACAAGTACCTCGGCTCCGCCTTCGACATCCACGGCGGCGGCATCGACCTGATCTTCCCCCACCACGAGAACGAGATCGCCCAGGCCAAGGCCTATGGCGACGACTTCGCCCAGTACTGGCTGCACAACGCCTGGGTCACCATCGCCGGCGAGAAGATGGCCAAGTCGCTGGGCAACTCGGTCCTCGTCTCCGAGATGGTCAAGCAGTGGCGGCCCATCGTCCTGCGCTACTACCTCGGCACCCCGCACTACCGCTCGATGATCGAGTACAGCGAGGAGTCGCTGCGCGAGGCCGAGTCGGCGTTCGCGCGCATCGAGGGGTTCGTGCAGCGCGTCGTCGAGAAGGCCGGGGGAGCCGTCGAACCCGCCGCCGAGGTCCCGCCCGCCTTCGCCGAGGCCATGGACGACGACTTCGGCGTCCCGCAGGCCCTCGCCGTCGTCCACACCACCGTCCGGCAGGGCAACTCCGCCCTCGCCGCCGACGACAAGGAAGCCGCCGTCGCCCGGCTCGCCGAGGTGCGGGCCATGCTCGGCGTGCTCGGCCTCGACCCGCTCGCCCCGCACTGGGCCGGCGACAGCGCCGAGCGCGGCGAGGATCTGCACGGCGTCGTCGACAGCCTCGTACGCCTCGTCCTCGACCAGCGCGAGTCCGCCCGCGCCCGCAAGGACTGGGCCACCGCCGACGCCATCCGCGACCAGCTCAACCAGTCCGGCCTCGTCATCGAGGACAGCCCGCAGGGCCCGCGCTGGACCCTCGGCCCGCGCTGAACACCGGCCCGGGCTTGATCGATTGTGCCGCCCGGCCACCCGGGCGGCACACTGCATAGACGTACGTATCCAGACGCTTCACAGAGACAGGTAGGTCATGGCCGCGAACAACCGCCGCATGTCCGGCAAGAAGGGCGCGCAGGTCGGCAGTGGCGGCCAGCGACGCCGGGGCCTCGAAGGCAAGGGCCCGACCCCGCCCGCCGAGATGCGCAAGGGCCACGCCAAGCAGCGCGCCGCCGCGGCCAAGGCTCGCCGCGCACAGGGCCGCCCGCCGCAGCGCCGGGGAGGCGGCAGGTCGACCTCCGAACTGGTCGTCGGCCGCAACCCGGTCGTCGAGGCGCTCCGCGAGGGCGTGCCCGCGAGCACCCTCTACGTCCAGCAGTTCATCGACAACGACGAGCGCGTCCGTGAGGCACTCCAGCTCGCCGCCGAGCGCGGCGGCATCAACCTCATGGAGGCGCCGCGCCCCGAGCTGGACCGGATGACGAACGGCCTCAACCACCAGGGCCTCGTCCTCCAGGTCCCGCCGTACGAGTACGCGCACCCCGAGGACCTCGCCGACGCCGCCTACGACGAGGGCGAGGACCCGCTGATCGTCGCGCTCGACGGCGTCACCGACCCGCGCAACCTCGGCGCCGTCGTCCGCTCCGTCTCCGCCTTCGGCGGCCACGGCGTGCTCGTCCCCGAGCGGCGCGCCGCCGGCATGACGGCCGGCGCCTGGAAGACGTCCGCCGGCACGGCAGCCCGTACTCCCGTCGCCCGCGCCACCAACCTCACGCGGGCCCTCGAGGCGTACAAGAAGGCCGGGATCACCGTCGTCGGCCTCGCCGCCGACGGTGAGGTCGAACTCGGCGCCCTGGAGGCCCTAGAGGGACCCGTCGCCATCGTCGTCGGCAGCGAGGGCAAGGGCCTGTCCCGACTGGTCGGCGAGACCTGCGACTTCCGCGTGCGCATCCCGATGCCGGGCGGTGCCGAGTCGCTCAACGCGGGTGTCGCCGCAGGCATCGTGCTGTACGAGGCGGCACGCCGACGCGCCTGAACACGCGTCCGCAACCTCACCCGTACGGGCCAATCCGGACGTCCGGGGCATCCTTGACGCGGCCCGGACAGATCCGGCGCGCCGAAGCAGTGTCCTAACTCCGTGTCACTCGGTTAGATGAGTGTGGACACCAGAACACCCCGCACACCCACGGGGGACCGCTCGTCGGGGTTCGACGACGCTCCCGCGCTGAGCATGGTGAAGGTGCCGAGCGATCCGGCGCAGGTCATCGTCAATCACGCGAGCTTCCGCGTCCAGTTGGGCGCCTCGGCGAGGCAGTCCCCCCGGGTCGCACGGCACTTGAGCGCCACCGGCGACACCGCCCGTATCCCCGTCGCCGGTACCGCGGGCACGACCGTGGGCCGCCGTCGCCCCGTCGTCTGGAGCGGCCAGTCCGCCCCCGACGACACCGGAGCCCACCGTCTGCTCCAGGCCGTGCGGGGCGGCAGCGTCCGCCACGCCGACGAGCCCTCGGCCGGCACCGGAGCCACCCAGGTCATCCCGCGCATCGACGGCGGCTACGGCGACAACGACCACGGCTATGGCGGCTACGGCGACTTCGACCGCACCGTCGAGACCCCCGTCCTCGGCCACCAGCGCACCGCCGGCTCCACCCGGACCCGACTCCTTCCGCACATGCGGACCGTGGGCAGCGCCTACGACGAACCCGCCTACGCGGACGACCGGTTCGGCGCCTACGGCGACCACGACCACGACCCCTACGACGACCAGGGGCAACCGGACGACCCGGCCACCGAGCCCCACGGCCGACGCCACGCCGACGACCCCGACCGGCACGCGTACTACCCCGGCCGCCGCATGAACCTCGGCGTCGTCCTGCTGCCCCTGCGCATCTTCCTCGGCTTCATCTCCATCTACGCCGGCATGGGCAAGCTCTGCGACCCCGTCTACTTCGACGGCGGCAAGCGCGGCTCGATGGTCACCTGGCTCAACACCCTCCACCCCTGGGAAGTCGCCGAGCCGCTGCGGCAGTTCGCCCTCCAGCACCCGGTCGGCTCCGGCCTCGTCATCGCTTTCCTCCAGGTCGTCGTCGGCGTCCTCACGGTCCTCGGCTGCTGGCAGCGCGTCGCCGCCGTGATCGGCGCGCTCCTGTCCGCCGCGCTCATCGTCACCGTCAGCTGGAAGACGGTCCCCGCCTACGACGCGCCGGACATCATCTACCTCGCCGCCTGGTCCCCGCTGATCATCGCCGGCGCCCCGGTCTACTCCGTCGACGGCCGTCTCGCCGCCGGCGCCTGGCGCACCCTGGGACCCCGCTCCGACATCTGGGAACTGCGCCGCTACGTCCTGCGCCGCGGCGCCCTCATCACGGCTCTCACCATCGGCGTCACCCTGCTCATCGGCTCGCTCCTCGGTGGCGCGGTGCGCGACTCCAGCCGCGTGGTCGTCCCAGGCCCCGGCGAGGCCCCCCGCAACAACCTCCCCGGCTCGCCCCTGCCGGAGGAGCCCGGCCGCGGGCACGGCACGACACCGCCGGCCTCCAGCTCCCCGTCCGGGAGCGCGACGGCGGGCGCCGGCCCCTCGGGCGCGGCGACCACGCCGGGCGCGACCCGCCCGTCCGGTACGGCCCCGGGCGGCGCCCCCAGCCAGACCCAGGGCACCACCGCGGGCCAGGCCCCACCGCAGCACACGTCCCCGGCGGGCGGCCAGGCCCCGAGCACCTCGGCGGGCCCGACGTCGGGCGGCGGCGACACGTCCGGCGGCTCAGGCGGCACGGGCGGCGCCGGCGGCGGCAGCCCGAGCGGCGGCTCGTCCTCCTCGGGCCAGCCGGGGCTCGTGGGCGGCCTGCTGGGCTGACGGCAACACGAAAGGGGTCCCGCACATGCAGTGCGGGACCCCTTTCGTGTGTTTCCTGGAGCCCCCTGTCGGATTCGAACCGACGACCTTCGCTTTACAAGTTCATTTTTGGCTACATGCGCGCCGCCGCGTTGCTACTCCAAGGACTCAAGGCAGTCCACCTACTACCGCCAAGGTCCCCATGCGTACGGCTCTGTTGCCGTCATCTACTGCCGTCAGGATCCTCTAGCTCGTTCTTACGCGTCAGCCGTGGTCGCGGGCCGTCAGCCAGCGCTCCGCGACGGTCGCGGTCATTGTGTAAAAGAACTCCGACTTAAGCCCTGGTTCGTTTGTGGGCGCCTTACCCATGTCATCGGCCAGTTGCGGCGCTTGTAGTGCCGGTGCATGGTGCGCGTAAAGGCCGAGAGGTTGCACTGAAGGTTCTTCTTCTCCATGCCCAGCTGGGTGGCCAGTGAGGTGTAACTCACCGGTGAATCGGGCTGCTTAGCCAGGATGTCGAGTGCGCGGGCGACCATCTGCAGAGCCCAGCGGCTCGATCATCAGCTTGCCGAAGTCCTCGACGGCCCATTGAACGATGGCGAGCTTGCCGTCGTCCGGTGAGTCCGCCGTCGAACCCGTGCCGGCCGGCAGAATTGGGGAGACGGGAGTAGTAACTCTGAAGAGGATCCGCTGGAGGTCATCACGACCGAGAAGTTCCAACAGGTGTGGGCCCGGTGAGCGATGCAACCACTTTAGGAACGGGGTGCGGTCATTGCCTCGACTGACCTGCGACATCATCGCCAATGCCAGCGTCTGCCTGATGCACCGTCAGGCTTCTGGGGTTCCCCGTGGCTCCCCGCTCCATCTGGCACGGCCGTGGCTCGGGTCGGCCTTACTCGGTGCGAAGTACGGCGTAAGGGCTGCCGAGGTCTGAGTGCGAACAATACTGAAATCGCTACAATTAACGTGTGAAGCCGGGCCCGGCTGCATTGGTGAACGCGAGATGTTCTAACCGAACTCTCCCTCGCGCACACCGTCTCGGAAAGCTGCCCATTCTTCTGCGGTGAACCGCAGAGGCGACAGTTCTCGATGGTTCGAGTCACGGACGGCAACAGCTCCGCCACCAAGGTCCGCTACCTCGATGCAGGTGGACGTGTAGGGGCTCTTGCTGCTCTTGACCCAGCGTGCTTGGGTCAGGTCGAGTGCGTACAGATCAGCCTTTTTCGCTTGCATGAGGAGCTCCCGTTTGGCGCTCGCTTATGTGTTCTCTATCCACCCTCACCTTTTTGCTTCTACCTCGCAACTGAGGCTTTCGCTTCGGGGTGACGACGGCTTCGGTGGTGGGTGTATGCCGGTGGGATCCCCGATGGGGGCGGCCTGACCGCGGTGGAGCGGGCACGGCGGGAGCGAGTGCGGTTCCAGGCCGCCGAGATGTTTGCTGGGGGGTTGAAGCCGCCCCAGGTGGCGCGAGCCTTGCGGGTAAGATCAGCCGGTGGCCGTTCGTCTATGCGGGCCTCACCCATTCGTGGGCTCGCCCAGACCATGATCGGTCCGGGCCGTTTCGCCTAGTGCCCCCGGCAGGATTCGAACCTGCGACCCCGCTTTAGGAGAGAGGTAGGGGAGTCTTGCCTATGACCTGCGACTTTCGTGGCCGAGCTAGCAGGCATGGATACGCCCGCCAGACACCCTTGTTGACCGCGGCTGACCCTCGTATCTGGCACGACTGTGGCATGCGACCTCTTGCTCCCGAACTATCGGCTGGGGGGTCAGTGAGGTCTGATGGGCTGGTCGGTCGGACGTAGATGGCTGTTGAGGGTCAGCTGCGGTCGTCGAGGTTGCTGTAATTCTCCGCTTTACAGCATCGGCAACTTGGCAGGTACTGGCGAGGTTGACGTACTCCGCGTTGCTACCAGTCGCGGCCACCTTCTGGCGGTGAGCGAAGCCACTGCATCTGAAGCGGCGGCTGCAAACGGCGCCTGCCGACGACGACCCGCCGTTCCACCTCTACGGGGAGAGTAGCCGGGTCACCCACCCGGGCTACTCTCTCCGGCTCGGACAAGGCCCCGGACTGCTCTCCCTGTTGGGCTGACTGAAGGTGCGCTTCGCGCAGAAGGCTTTCATGCGGCCGCCGGAACGGATTCGGTGGGCCGTCTGCGGGAAAGCGGTCCTCGCCTGCTTGTGCCTGCGGTCTGGCTTCCTCACCGCGCTGAACAATCGCCTGGTCATGGCTTATTTGCGCGTCTCGGCGGATTGAGGGGAACGACCGATGGTCGCAGCGGAACACCCGAATCGCAGGGCTCTGCTCGCTGGTGGACTCGCAGTCTCCACGGCCGCGCTTGCGGGGTGCTCGTCGACGAGCGCCACCCCACTGGCGACCAGTGCTTCGCCGGAAGTGGGCCCGACAACGCCCGCCGCAGCACTCGCGAGGCTGATGGATGGCAACAAGCGGTGGGTGAGCGGAGACCTCCAACACCCCGACCGGGATCCGAACCGGCGCCAGTTCGTTGCCCAGGGGCAGAAGCCGTTCGGCGCGATCCTCGCCTGCATCGACTCCCGGGTGCCGCCTGAACTTCTCTTCGACACCGGGCTGGGTGATCTGTACGTGATGCGCACTGGAGGAGAGGCGGTCGAGCCGGTGGTTACGGGTTCTGTGGAGTACGGGCCCATGACGAGTGGCACTCCGCTCATCGTGGTCCTTGGGCATCAGCGGTGCGGAGCCATCGAAGCGGCGTACAAGTCTCTCCATGGCGGCAAGCCGCTGCCGGGCAACCTCGAAGCGATCGCCAAGGCTCTGCGTCCTGCGTACGAACAGGCAGTCAAGGAAGGCGGTGCCGACCCGGTCGAGACCATGGCCCGCGCGCAGGCCAAGCTGACCGCAGCCGACCTGCGCTCCAACCAGGACCTGACCCCACTCGTAAGAAAGGGCATTCTTGCCGTGGTCGGCGCGTACTATTCCCTCGACACCGGGAAGGTAGAAGTCCTGGCGGGTGCGCCTTCCTGACCAGTCGACTGAGCCAGACGTGTATCTGCCAGGCCGTTGATGATCAGCCCGGTCGAGACGGTTTGATCGCGCAAGCCTACTTCTTCTTGCCCTGGGTCTTGTCGCCGATCTCGATGACCTGCGTTTTCACTGGTCAGGGCAGTGGGCGTAGGTGCCTTAGGGGTCGTCATTGGTTGTCGTTGGCTGCTGTCGAGCGACGTCGGACGGCCCAGGGACGGCCCAGCCGTGGCCCACATGACCGGCGTCAGCCGGCGGAAGCGGCCCGCCACTGCGCGGTGATGCACCCCTCTTCCATGTCCCACCACTCCTCGGCTACGCCGTGGTTGAGCAGCCTTTGCACCTTGGCGAGATCAGCGGTGGGAGGGACGTCCAGGGCCACCATGCCGAACCGCTCTATGCCCTCGCCGTCGACGCCGAGTTCCTGAAACGCGTTGATCACGCTCTGCCGCGCAGCTCCTGAGCCGCCGTCACGGAACACGATGAGGCGCATGGTGCAGTTCTCCGAACGCCGAACCACCCCGCCGGCCCATCGCACGCCTTCCTCGTCGGGCTCCGTGGCCACGATGTCCCCGCAGGCAATGCCTCGGACGAACCATGGAATGTTGTCGAGCTGCACAGTGCCGTCCCCCTGGTCGATGGCCCACAGGCTTTCCACCGAGGCCGGAGGCCAGTCGGCCTCTATCTCAAGCCGGAAGTGCACCTTCACGTACGAGCCGCCGGGATTCGTCATGCCGCCCAGGATGCACGCATCAAGCGGGCCGCCTGGAGTGGCCCTCTTTGATGGCGACCTCTTCGTCCCGAAGCAACTTCCCGGAGCGCCTGACCCTGGGCCGGTGCGTCTCTCACCTGTTGTGACGGTCCACAAACGTCCGCGGTTGTTCGCCATTGTGCGTCGGCGTTGTCACGCAGTTTGTCCCTCCCCTCGTAGCGTGGAGACCGTGACTGCAGGGGAAGTTGGGAGTCATGGCAGAGAAGCGACGGAAGTTCGATGCGGAGTTCCGCGAGGGGGCCGTACGGATCGTTACCGAGACCGGCAAGACCGTCGCCGAGGTCGCGAAGGATCTGGGGATCAACGAGACCACGCTGGCCAGTTGGGTATCGTGGGCCCGTCGCGCGGGCACCGCGCCGGGCGGCGGGAATGACGAGCTGGAGAGGCTGCGGCGGGAGAACGCCCAGCTCAAACGGGACAACAAGGAACTCGCGATGGAGCGTGATGTCCTCAAACGCTGCATGGTCCTGTGGGTGAAGTAGCCGTGGCGGACCCGGCGTCCGTCGTCGGGGCGATCGGAGACCAAAGGACCATGCACGGCATCCCGCACCGCGTCTCCTGCCGCGCCCTGGGCGTGAGCGAGTCGTGGTTCTACAAGCACCGCAGCCGCCGGCCCACCGGCCGTGAGGTTCGCCGGCAACAGCTGGCCGAGGCGGTGAAAGAGGTGTTCGTCTGCGGCAGGCGGAGCAGCGAACCGCTGCCGGGCCCGAGTGGCCCGGCAGCGGCCTGGTGTTCACCACCCGGAGCGGTCGGCCCATCGAGCCGCGCAACCTCTACCGGTCCTTCCTGCGGATCTCAGAGGCCGCAGGGCTGCCGAAGGTGCGTCTGCACGACACGCGCCACGGATGTGCGTCCCTGCTCTTCGCGGCCGGCGTCGCACCGCGCACCGTCATGGAAATCCTGGGGCATTCGCAGATCGCGGTGACGATGAACGTCTACACGCACGTCAGCGATGACAGCCGCAGGGAGGCCATGAGCCATATGGACCGCTTGCTTCGGCGCCGCCCACCTACGGTCTGAAACCGGACTGTGCCCGCCCCGGGCCCACCTCGGCTGATCCGTCCGCCTGGCACCCGACCCGGCGGGCGGATCAGTATCGGGCTCGGTGCCGATGGATCAACGCCGCACATTCCCCTCACATGGCCAGAAAATCGTTGCAGCAGCTTCAACTAGCTACCAGCCCAGGAGATTTGGGAAAAGGAAGGATGGCCGCTGCATCCACAGCAGACTCACAGAAATCAGGGGGGTAACAGTGTCAGTCAGGCTGCGCAAGCTGGCTGCGTCCACCGCAGTCGCGCTTGCTACCGGCTTCATTCGCAGTGCTCCGGCGTTTACGCCGGGGGTGAAGCGAATCATGTCGTAGCGGCGCGGAGCGGCGCAGCGACTTGGTTCGCGGAGCGAACCGGTGCCGGTCGGTGAGTGCCGTCGTGGAGCGGCGGAAGACGGCTCCGGCGGAGCCGGGCAGGGCTCACGTCAGACGGGGCGGTT
>NZ_BMQA01000031.1 GCF_014647875.1 Streptomyces brasiliensis
TGTGACCGGAAAGGTTCACCGGCTCGCGACGCCCGGCACGGCACCTCGCGGCGTTGTCGCCTCACTCGAGTACATCCAGTACGCGGGTGACGCTCCGCCTTGCGATGCACCGCACCGGACGCCGCGAGCTTCCCGGCAAACCTTCCCAGCCACAGCACTAGGCGGTGGCCTCGGGGCCGACCTAGTGGGGACCGGCGGTGGTGCGGACCTCGCCGGTGCTGGACGGGTGGGCGTGAGCGGCCGCGAGGAGAGTGGCGGCGCCGCGAACGGCGGCCGTCAGGGGCGCGGGGACGGCCCGTACAGGGGCGTGCAACCGGTCGGCGAGCCGATCGGCGAACTCAGGACGCAGCGCACCACCACCGGCGAGCAGCGGCCCTCGGCGCAGCGCGTCGGCGGTCTGCGACGTGCGGTCCTGTCCCAGCATCGCGGTCACCATGCCGGCCACCGTGTCGACCGGATCCGGGACGGCGGTGGCGTCGTCGAGGTCGTCCGTGCCCAGGAACGTGGAGCGGGCGTCGACGACCGCGCCGTCCGCCAGCAGCACGACCTCGGTGAGCTGGGCGCCGATGTCCGCCACGAGCAGCGGGCGCGACAGATCGGCGCGCGCGGCACACGCCACGGCCCGCGCCGCCGGGACCGTCAGCACGCTCCGCGGACGCAGGACCTCGACGGCCGCACGGACGTCGGTCCGGAAGGCGACACCGCCCAGGGCGGGCACGGCCACGACCACCAGAGGACAGTGCGGGCCGGACAAGCGGTCGCCGAGCAGATGCTCGAGCACCCGGGCGGTACCCGGGGTGTCCACGATCGCACCGCGCCGCACGGGACGGACGGCGCCGGGGAAGGCGATGGTCGGCCGCTCCAGGACGGCACCCGCGCCGCAGATCCAGGCGCGCGTGCGGGCACTGCCCAGGTCGAGCGCGACGCCGGAGCACCTTCGGCACCTGGGCCACGACCCATGGCCGTCCGCGGTGGTACGGGGTCGGCGTGCCGTGCTCACCGGCCGGCCTCCCGCACCTGCTGGCAGCGGGAGCAGTAGCGGGCCTGGGGAACGATCATCAGCCGTTCACAGGCGATCGGACGCCGGCACAGATGACAGACGCCGTACCGCCCCTGGGCCATGCGCTCCAGGGCCGCCTCCACGTCGGCCAGTACCATGCGGGCGGAGGCGGCGAGCCTGACACGCACCTCGGCCCGCGAGGAGGACCACTGCCCGCGCGAGGCGTCCACGCAAGTTCGGGACGCGGCTGTCATCTGCCGCAGCTGTTCCCGGCGGAACGAGCGCTGCTCGTGCAGCAGCTCACGGAGCGCGGCGAGGTCCTCGACGGACAGAGCCGGCTTCGGCACGCCGGTGACCTGGTTGTTCACCACTTCACCCCACGGACGGGAGACGGAGGACGGCCGGTACGGCCGGGACACGGTCAGGAACTGTGGCGCTGGCACGCAACGCAGAACGGTGTGTACGGCAGGATCTCCAGGCGTTCCGCGGGCACGGGCCGGGCGCAGCCCAGGCACGTTCCATAGGTGCCGTCCTCGACGCGGTCGAAGGCCTCGTCGATCTGCTGGAGCACCTGCCGGATGGCTTCCTTCTGGTGGGAGACCAGCGGGTCGTCGTTCGCCGGGCCGGTCTCCCCGAGCGCCCGCAGCTGGATCAGCCGCGCGTCGCGGGCATGCTGGAGGCGCCGGCGCGCCTCGTCTGCGGTCGGAAGCTCGCTGCGGGACGTGTCGAGTGACAAGACGGTCCTCTCCTTCGGGCGGTCGGCTGCTCTTCCCCAGCCTGGCCGTCCGAACGGGGAAGTCCCATCGGGTGCGGGACCCATCTCCCGGGGGTCGGAGGACCCATCCGGGGGGAATGGGTGTCCCGCCCCCGGCGAAATGGGGTCCGGCTCCCATCGCCCCGTGCGCCGGGGTGGGACAGGCTGGCCGCGGACCCGACCGGAGCAGGGGACCGCGGGTCACTCCCGGACGCGCGATGACGGAGAGTGGAAGCAGACAGTGTCTGGAAGGAGGCGTACCCCTGTGTCGTTGTTCTGGCGGATCTTCGCGCTGAACGGCGTGGTGCTGGGCACCGCCACGGCACTGCTGCTGTGGGGCCCGGTCACCGTCTCGGTCCCCGTCGTGCTGACCGAGGCGGTGATCCTGGTGGGAGGTCTCGTCGTCATGCTCGTCGCCAACGCGGCCCTGCTGCGGCTCGGCCTGGCTCCGCTCGCCCGGCTCACCCGGCTGATGACCACCGTGGATCTACTGCGTCCCGGCCAGCGGCTGCCGGCGGACGGCAGCGGCGAGGTCGCCGAGGTGATCCGCACCTTCAACCTCATGCTGGACCGGCTGGAGACGGAACGGGCCACGAGCAGCGCCCGCGTCCTGCTCGCCGCCGAGGCCGAACGGCGCCGTATCGCCCAGGAACTGCACGACGAGGTCGGCCAGAGCATGACCGCGATCCTGCTGTCGCTGAAGCGGGCGTCCGACGAGGCGGACGAGCCGTTGCGCGGTGAGCTGCGGCAGGTCCAGGAGATCACCAGGGAGAGCCTGGACGACGTCCGCCGGCTGGTGCGCCGGCTGCGACCGGGAGTCCTGGACGACCTCGGCCTGGTCAGCGCCCTGACCTCGCTCAGCACCGAGGTCGCCGCGCACACCGGCCTGCGTGTGGTGCGCCGCTTCGACGCCGATCTGCCCGTACTGGATCCGGAGACCGAACTCGTGCTGTACCGGGTGGTTCAGGAGGGGCTGACCAACGTCGCCCGGCACGCGGACGCCTCACGCGTCGAGGTGAGCCTGAGCCACAGTCCGGGCACCCTGGAACTCGCCGTCACGGACGACGGCCGGGGCACGGCCGCCGCCTGCGAGGGCGCCGGAATCCGCGGCATGCGTGAGCGGGCCCTGCTCATCGGCGCCACGCTCGACATCTCCTCCGCGCCCGGGTCCGGCACGCGGATCCGCCTGGCTGTGCCCGTTCCGGTCCCGGCTCCCGAGCCCGGACCCGGCGACGCTTCCGCCCCCGAGCACCCCGCTCCCGTTCCCGGAAAGCAGTCATGACCGTCTCCGCCCCGTCCCCGATCCGCATCCTCCTGGCCGACGACCACGCCCTGGTACGTCGCGGGGTGCGGCTCATCCTCGACCGGGAGCCGGACCTGGAGGTCGTCGCCGAGGCCGGGGACGGCGCGGAGGCCATCGCGCTGGCCCGCACCCACGACATCGACCTCGCCGTCCTGGACATCGCCATGCCGCGCCTGACCGGTCTCCAGGCCGCGCGGGAACTGGCCGCGCTCAAGCCGGGGCTGCGCATCCTGATGCTGACGATGCACGACAACGAGCAGTACTTCTTCCAGGCACTGAAGGCCGGCGCCTGCGGATACGTCCTGAAGTCCGTGGCCGACCGGGACCTGGTCGCCGCCTGCCGGGCCGCGATGCGTGACGAGCCGTTCCTGTATCCCGGCGCGGTGACCGCCCTGATCCGCAACTACCTCGACCGGGTCCGCCACGGCGAGGAAGCCCCCGACCAGGTCCTGACGCCCCGCGAGGAGGAAGTCCTCAAGCTCGTCGCAGAAGGGCACTCCTCCAAGGAGATCGCCGAGCTTCTCTTCATCAGCGTCAAGACCGTCCAGCGGCACCGCGCGAACCTGCTGCACAAGCTTGGCCTGCGAGACCGTCTCGACCTCACCCGCTACGCCATCCGCGTCGGCCTCATCGAACCCTGAACCCGGCGACAACGGGACAGACGCCAGGAGGGAGGGGGAGAGGCATGCCCCGGTCACCGCGTGACGCCCCCGCCCGAGGCCGTCTACGGGCGGTGTGCGCGCTCGTGGTGCTGGTCGCGACGGTTCTGGCGCTGCTCGGCGCCGGCACGGCGGGCACACCGGGGATGGCACCGGTGCTGGCCTCCATGCTGAGTGCCCTGGTGATCACCGCGTCCTCGCCGAATGGGCCGTTGACCGTGCGTGGGTGCGGCGGCGCCTACGCCTCACCGGCATCGCGGGAACCGGTACCGTCCGCGACCGTCTCCTGCGCCGCAACCCCCAGCTGATGCGCCGCCCGCGGCGGTGGCTGGCCGCTTCCGCGGCCGTCCTCGTCCTGGCCGGCTCCGGCATCGCGGTGCGTGGTGTGGACCTCGGTGTCGAATTCACGGGCGGGCGGCTCATCGAGTACTCCACCGCGACCCCGGTCGACCCGGACCGGGCCCGCGCCGCCCTCGCGGACGCCGGGTTCCCGCGCGTCGTCGTCCAGTCCTCGGACGAGGAGCAACTCACGCTGCGCACCGGCCGGTTGACCGACCCCGAAGAGGCCCGGGTCACCGACACCGTACGCAATCTCGGGGGAACGGCGGACAAGGTCGGGGACCACATGGTCGGTCCGAGCCTCGGCAAGGAACTGCGGCAGGCGGCACTGAGCGCCCTCGTCCTGGCCCTCGGCGCCCAACTCCTTTACCTCGCCGCGCGGTTCCGGTGGGTCTTCGGTACGGCCGCGGTCACCGCCCTGGCCCACGACGTGATCGTTCTCGTCGGTGTCTTCGCGTGGCTCGGCAAGCCGATCGACGGCGTCTTCGTCGCCGCCCTGCTCACCGTCATCGGCTACTCGGGCAACAACTCCGTCGTCGTGTTCGACCGCATCAGGGAACGGTGGCGCTCCGGGGCCGGTGCGTCCTTCGCGCAGCTGACGAACCGGGCGATCCTGCAGACGCTGCCGCGCACCCTCAACACCGGCCTAGGGGCGGCGTTCATCCGCACCGCACTGGCCGTGCTCGGCGGCGAGGCGCTGGGCGACTTCGCCCTCGCCCTGCTCGTCGGACTGGTGATCGGCACCTACTCCTCGGTCTTCACCGCCGCCCCGGTGGCCCTGGAACTGCAGGCGCACATCTCCTCCACTCCTCGACGCAAATGACTTGCGTTTCTTGCGCTATTCTTGCGTGCATGACGCGACGACTTGCGGAAGTGGCGAAGAAGGTCGGGGTCAGCGAGGCCACGGTCAGCCGGGTGCTCAACAACAAGCCCGGGGTCTCCGAAGCCACCCGGCAGGCGGTGCTGTCCGCCCTCGACGTCCTCGGCTACGAGCGGCCGACCCAGCTGCGCGGCGAGCGGGCGCGGCTGGTCGGGCTGGTCCTGCCCGAGCTGCAGAACCCCATCTTCCCGGCGTTCGCCGAGGTCATCGGCGGCGCCCTCGCCCAGCTCGGTCTCACCTCCGTGCTGTGCACGCAGACCAAGGGCGGCGTCTCCGAGGCGGACTACGTGCGGCTGCTGCTGCAACAGCAGGTCTCCGGCGTCGTGTTCGCCGGCGGCCTGTACGCCCAGGCGGACGCGCCGCACGACCACTACCGGCTGCTCGCGGACCGCAACATCCCGGTGGTGCTGGTCAACGCGGCCATCGAACACCTCGGCTTTCCCGGCGTCTCCTGCGACGACGCCGTGGCCGTCGAGCAGGCGTGGCGGCACCTCTCCTCGCTGGGGCACGAGCGGATCGGGCTCGTGCTCGGGCCCGGGGACCACGTCCCGTCCGCGCGCAAGCTCGCCGCGGCGCGGGCGATCGCCGGGGAGTTGCCGGAGGAGTTCGTCGCCCGCGCCATCTTCTCGATCGAAGGCGGTCACGCCGCGGCGTCCAAGCTCATCGACCGCGGCGTCACCGGGTTCATCTGCGCCAGCGACCCGCTCGCGCTCGGGGTCGTACGCGCCGCCCGCCGCAGGGGACTTGACGTCCCGTCACAGATATCCGTCGTGGGATACGACGACTCGGCGCTGATGAACTGCACGGAACCGCCCCTCACCACCGTCCGGCAGCCCATCGAGTCGATGGGCAAGGCCGCCGTCGAGCTGCTGAACGCGCAGATCGGAGGCAGTTCCGTACCGGCCGACGAGCTGCTCTTCGAGCCCGAGCTGGTGGTCCGCGGGTCGACGGGGCAAGCGCCCCGTCGCTGAGATCCGCTCTACTGTCGAATAATTACAGATTCTGCGCGACATCTTGCGGACGGATGTCGGCGGTGCTTGAGTGTGCGGCGCCCACCGCTCCTGCCCAGAGGGGTCCACCGATGAGAAGCACCGGGTTCCGCCGTACCTTCGCAGCGCTCAGCGTCTGTTCCCTTGCCCTGGCCGTCTCCGCCTGCGGGTCGAGCGACGAGTCCTCCGGCGGCAAGACCCGCATCACGGTCAACTGCGAGCCACCCAAGAGCGCCAAGGTCGACCGTTCGTTCTTCGAGCAGGACATCGCGTCCTTCGAGAAGCAGAACCCGGACATCGACGTCGTCGCGCACGACGCGTTCCCCTGCCAGGACCCGAAGACGTTCGACGCCAAACTCGCCGGCGGTCAGATGGAGGACGTCTTCTACACGTACTTCACCGACGCGAAGCACGTCGTGGACATCAACCAGGCGGCCGATCTCACGTCGTACGTCAAGGAGGTGAAGAGCTACGACACCATCCAGCAGCAGCTGCGCGACATCTACACCGTCGACGGCAAGATCTACGGTATCCCGCGCACCGGCTACTCGATGGGCCTGATCTACAACAAGAAGCTCTTCGCCCAGGCCGGCCTCGACCCCGAGAAGCCCCCGGCCACCTGGGAGGAGCTCCGCGCGGACGCCAGGAAGATCGCCGCGCTCGGCAACGGCACCGTCGGCTATGCCGACTACAGCGCCCAGAACCAGGGGGGTTGGCACTTCACGGCCGAGCTGTACTCGCAGGGCGGCGACGTCGTCAGCGCCGACGGCAAGAAGGCCACCATCGACACCCCCGAGGGCCACGCAGTCCTGCAGAACCTGCACGACATGCGGTGGACCGACAACTCGATGGGCAGCAAGCAGCTCCTCGTCATCAACGACGTGCAGCAGCTGATGGGTTCGGGCAAGCTCGGCATGTACCTCTCCGCGCCGGACAACATCCCGATCCTGGTGAAGGAGAAGGGCGGCAACTACAAGGACCTCGCCCTCGCCCCCATGCCCGGCGGCAAGGGCACGCTCATCGGCGGCGACGGCTACATGTTCAACAAGAAGGCCACGCCCGCCCAGATCCGCGCCGGCCTCAAGTGGCTCGACCACATGTTCCTCACCCCCGGCAAGGGCTTCCTCGGCGACTACGCCCGCGCCAAGAAGCAGGACGCCCCGGTCGGACTGCCCGAGCCGCGCCTGTTCGCCGGCGCCGCCGACGCCAAGGACCAAGAGGTCAAGAAGGCCAACGCCAACGTCCCGGTGGAGAACTACCAGGCCTTCCTCGACGGCAACCAGAGCCTCGAGATGAAGATCGAGCCGCCGAACGCGCAGCAGATCTACTCCGTCCTCGACGGCGCGGTCTCCGCCGTCCTCACCAAGAAGGACGCGGACATCGACCAGCTGCTCAAGCAGGCCTCCGGCAAGATCGACAGCATCCTGGCCCGGAGCTGACGGAGATGACGAAGACGGCCGCACGGCGACCCGCCGAGGTCATCGCCGTACGCCAGGTCCCGGCACCGCCCCCGGTAGGGGGCCGGGGGCGGCGCCGCCTCCTCGACCAGGTCCACGCCTACGGCTTCCTGCTCGGCGGGGTGCTCTGCTTCGCGCTGTTCTCCTGGTACCCGGCGATCCGCGCGGTCGTCATCGCCTTCCAGAAGTACACGCCCGGCTCCCCGCCCGAATGGGTCGGCACCGCCAACTTCACCCGCGTCTGGCACGACCCCGAGTTCGCCGCGGCCTGGCGCAACACCCTCACCTTCACCCTGCTGGCCCTGCTCATCGGCTTCGCGATCCCGTTCGTCCTGGCCCTGGTCCTCAACGAGCTGCGGCACGCGAAGGCGTTCTTCCGGGTCGTGGTCTATCTGCCGGTGATGATCCCACCGGTGGTCAGCGCCCTGCTGTGGAAGTGGTTCTACGATCCGGGAGCCGGCCTCGCCAACGAGGCGCTGCGCTTCCTGCACCTGCCCACCTCGGACTGGTCCAACGGCGCCGACACCGCACTGATCTCCCTGGTGATCGTGGCCACGTGGGCCAACATGGGCGGCACAGTCCTGATCTACCTCGCCGCCCTCCAGTCCATCCCGGGCGAGCTGTACGAGGCCGCCGAACTCGACGGCGCCAACCTGCTCCAGCGCATCCGGCACGTGACGATCCCGCAGACCAGGTTCGTCATCTTCATGCTGATGCTCCTTCAGATCATCGCCACGATGCAGGTGTTCACCGAGCCGTTCGTCATCACGGGCGGCGGCCCAGAGAACGCGACGGTCACCGTCCTCTACCTCATCTACAAATACGCCTTCCTCTACAACGACTTCGGCGGGGCCTGTGCGCTCAGCGTCATGCTCCTGGTCCTGCTCGGCGTCTTCTCCGCCCTGTATCTGCGGCTCACCCGCTCCGAAGGGGACGCATGAGCACCCGGACCCTCGTCTCCCCGGCAACCCTGGCCCGCCCGCGTGGCAGGGCGGCGTACTGGACCGTCTTCACCACGGTCGTCCTGCTGTTCGCGCTCGCGTTCCTCTTCCCCGTCTACTGGATGGTGACCGGCGCGATGAAGTCGCCGGACGAGGTGGCGCAGACCCCGCCCACCCTCGTGCCGAAGCAGTGGCATCTCACCGGCTACACCGACGCCTGGGATCTGATGCAGCTCCCGCAGCACCTGTGGAACACGGTGGTGCAGGCCGCCGGCGCCTGGGTGTTCCAGCTGGTGCTCTGCACGGCCGCCGCCTACGCCCTGTCCAAGCTGAAACCCGCGTTCGGCAAGGTGATCCTCGGTGGCATCCTGGCCACCCTGATGGTGCCGGCCCAGGCCCTGGTCGTACCGAAGTACCTGACTGTCGCCGACCTGCCACTGATCCACACCAGCCTGCTCAACGACCCCCTCGCCATCTGGCTGCCGGCCGTCGCCAACGCCTTCAACCTCTACCTCCTGAAGCGGTTCTTCGACCAGCTGCCGCGTGACGTGCTGGAGGCCGCCGAGATCGACGGCGCCGGCAGGCTGCGCATCCTGTGGTCGATCGTGCTGCCCATGTCCCGGCCGGTGCTCGGTGTTGTCTCGATCTTCGCCCTTGTCGCCGTGTGGCAGGACTTCCTGTGGCCGCTGATGGTGTTCTCCGACACCGACAAACAGCCGATCAGCGTGGCCCTCGTCCAGTTGTCGCAGAACATCCAGCTGACCGTGCTCATCGCCGCGATGGTGATCGCCAGCATTCCGATGGCCGCGCTGTTCCTCGTCTTCCAGCGGCACATCATCGCCGGGATCAGCGCGGGCAGCACCAAGCGCTGACACGGCCCCCTCGACAGAAAGGCACACGCAGTGGGACAGCCCACCCATGCCCGAAACAGCCAGGAGTGGTGGCGCTCCGCCGTCATCTACCAGGTGTACGTCCGCAGCTTCGCGGACGGCGACGGGGACGGCACCGGCGATCTCGCGGGCGTCCGCTCCAGGCTGCCGTACCTCGCCGAACTCGGCGTGCACGCCCTCTGGTTCACTCCCTGGTATCTCTCACCCCTGAAGGACGGCGGCTACGACGTCGCCGACTACCGGGCCATCGACCCGGCCTTCGGGACCCTCGCCGAGGCGGAGAAGCTCATCTCCGAGGCGCGGGAGCTGGGCATCCGCACCATCGTCGACATCGTGCCCAACCACGTCTCCGACCAGCACCCCTGGTTCCAGGCCGCGCTCGCCGCAGGCCCCGGCAGCCCCGAGCGCGAGCTGTTCCACTTCCGGCCCGGACGCGGGGAGAACGGCGAACTCCCGCCCAACGACTGGCCGTCGCAGTTCGTCGGCTCGACCGAGCCCGTGTGGACCCGGCTGCCCGACGGCGACTGGTATCTGCACCTGTTCACGCCGGAGCAGCCCGACCTCAACTGGGCGCATCCGGCGGTCCGTCAGGAGCACGAGGACATCCTGCGCTTCTGGTTCGAGCGCGGCGTCGCGGGCGTGCGCATCGACTCCGCCGCGCTGCTCGCCAAGGACCCCGACCTGCCGGACTTCGTCGAGGGCCGTGATCCCAACCCCCTCGTCGACCGCGACGAACTCCACGACATCTACCGCTCCTGGCGGACGGTGGCCGACGACTACGACGGCGTGTTCGTCGGCGAGGTCTGGCTGCCCGACGCCGAACGCTTCGCCCGCTATCTGCGCCCCGACGAACTGCACACCGCCTTCAACTTCTCTTTCCTGTCCTGCCCCTGGGACGCCGGCAGACTGCGCGCGTCGATCGACACGACCCTCGCCGAGCACGCTCCGGTGGGTGCCCCGGCCACCTGGGTGCTGTGCAACCACGACGTGACGCGCACGGTCACCCGGTACGGCCGCACCGAGACCGGCTTCGACTTCGCCGACAAGGCCTTCGGTACCCCCACCGACCTGGCCCTCGGCACCCGCCGTGCCCGTGCGGCCGCCCTGCTGTCGCTGGCCCTGCCCGGCGCGGTGTACCTCTACCAGGGCGAGGAACTGGGCCTGCCCGAGGCCGACATCTCCGTCGACCGCATCCAGGACCCGATGTACTTCCGCTCGGGCGGCGCCGACCCCGGCCGGGACGGCTGCCGGGTTCCGCTGCCCTGGGTGGCCGGGGCGCCGTTCGCCGGGTTCGGCTCCCGCGAGGAACCGTGGCTTCCGCAGCCGGCCGGGTGGGCGGACTACGCCGCAGACCTCCAGGCAGCGGACCCGAAGTCGATGCTCGCCCTGTACCGGGCAGCGATTCGGCTGCGGCCCGCGTTCGGCGACGCCCCCCTGACCTGGCTCCCCGCCCCCCAGGGTGTCCTCGCCTTCATCCGCGCCGACGGCGTGACCTGTGTGGTGAACCTCGCCGACACCCCCGCCGACCTCCCCCCGCACACCCAACTCCTCCTCTCCAGCGGCCCGTTGGACGACCAGGGCCGGCTGCCGCAGGACACGGCGGCCTGGCTGCGCGCCTGAGCCGCCGCCGTACCACCCCTGCTATCCCCGCACCGTTCCTAAGGACTGGGCGGGAGTGAGTCCTGGTGCCAGAACCCGTGCTCAGCCGTATGCCCCGAACGGTGCTGGGCATGCTGGTCGCCCGCTTTCGCTCCGCGTCCAGCGCCGGCGGATCGTGTCCGTGGTCCGGGAATGCGGGGGCGGGGTCCCTCACGCCGTCGGGTGCCTGGTCCGGCCTGGGCGGTCCGAGGCCCGTGCCCATCGCTCTGGTGGGTGCGGGGCGGTGTCGTCCGTCGCCGGATCGGGTGCCCGAGGGCGCGTCTTCCGATCGCCACGGCGGCGGCGTCGTGGCGAGTGGTCTTCCTGGCGCTGGTGGTCAGTGGCTTTTGCCAGTGCTGGGCGCCCCACCGGGAGGTGTAGGCCGGGTCGACCGCGACGAGCGCGATGCCCTGCCCGGCGGGCGTGACGCTCACCCACGCACGCCGGCACCCACATGAACCCGCTCAACCGGAAGCAGCTCCGCACCCCCACCACGAAGGGATCAGCACATGGACAGCAGCACCCGCAGATATCCCTGCCCAGCGGCACCAGCCTGCGTCATATGCGGCTGACCGTCAGCGCCAACACCGGCTGGCCGGCGGGGCAGTTCAGTGAAGTGGAGGCGTATCTGACTTCGTGACCGTGACGACCGGTGTCCCGCGCTTCGCCGCCTGGATCTGCTCGTACACATGGGTCCGCAGTTCGGCGAAGCGCGGGGCCACCCGGGTGTGCAACTGGTCGCGCTCGTCGGGGAGATCGACCTTCAGCTGCTCCTGCACGACGGTGGGGGAGGCGGACAGGACGACCACGCGCTCGCCCAGGTACACGGCCTCGTCGATGTCGTGGGTGACGAACAGGATCGTGATCCCTCGTTCCCGCCACAGCCCCCGGACGAGGTCCTCCAGATCGGCGCGCGTCTGCGCGTCGACCGCGGCGAACGGCTCGTCCATCAGCAGGACACGCGGTTCGTAGGCCAGCGCCCGCGCGATCGCCACCCGCTGCTGCATCCCGCCGGACAACTGCCACGGATACGCCCCGGCCGCGTCCGCGAGCCCGACCGACCGAAGGGCGTCGGCGACCAGCTCCCGACGCCGAGACCTGCTCAAGTTCTTCTGTTTCAGCGGCAGTTCGACGTTCTCGCCGACCCGCATCCACGGGAACAGACTGCGTCCGTACTCCTGGAACACGAACGCCATCCCGGGCGGCGGTCCGGTCACCCGCCGGCCCTCCAGCAGGACATCGCCCGCCGTCGGTGCGAGCAGACCGCCCATGCACTTCAGCAGGGTCGTCTTGCCGCACCCCGACGGGCCGACGAGACACACCAGTTCCCCCGCCTCCACGGTGAAGGTGAGGTCGCGGACCGCCTCCACCCGGCGGCCCGACCCCTCGTAGACCTTCTTGAGGCCGCGTACGTCGAGCATGGAACGCCCTTTCGCGTCAGTCACGGCGTCCGCCGGGTCGAGGCGCGCAGACCGTGGTACCAGCCGAGCACCCGCCGCTCCACCAGCTGGAAGACGACGGACAGGAGGAAGCCGAGCAGACCGAGGACGAGGATCCCGGTCCACATGTCGGGGATGGCGAAGCTCCGCTGGAACTGGACGACGGTGAAGCCGATGCCGTCGCTCGCCGCGAACATCTCGCTGATGACCATGAGGATGATGCCGATGGACAGCGCCTGGCGCAGCCCCGCGAAGATCTGCGGGCTCGCCGAACGCAGCACCAGATGGCGCAGCCGGGTCACGCCCGTGATGCCGTACGAGCGGGCCGTCTCCAGCATCACGGAGTCCACCGCGCGCACGCCCTCGACGGTGTTGAGCAGCACCGGCCACACGCAGCCGCTCGCGATCACCACGATCTTCATCGTGTCGCCGATGCCCGCGAACAGCATGATGACCGGGACCAGCACGGGCGGCGGCACCGCGCGCAGGAACTCCAGGACCGGTTCGCACACCGCGCGCACCCGCCGGGAGGAGCCGATCAGTGTGCCGAGCCCCACGCCGACGGCGGCCGCGAGCGCGTAGCCCGCGGCCAGGCGCAGCACGCTCGGGAACACGTCCGTGCGCAGCCGGTCGGCGGTCCAGACGTCCGGGAAGGTCTTCAGGATCGTGCGCAGCGGTGGCCAGTAGACGTCCGTGCTGCCGTCGGAGGCGAACCACCAGGCCAGCAGGAGCAGCACGGGCAGGGCGAGGACGAAGACCGTCCGCAGCAGCAACCGCCTCACACCGCCACCTCCCCGCGCACCGACTGGTGCCAGGCCAGCGCCCGCCGCTCCACCGTACGCGCTCCCACGTTGATGCACAGCCCCAGCAGGCCCGAGACCACGATGAGCGCGTACATCTCCGGCACCGCCTGCGAGGTCTGCGCGACGGCGATCCGCTTGCCCAACCCCGGTGCCCCGATGACGAGTTCGGCGGTGATGGCGAGGATCAACGCCACCGAGGCCGCAAGCCGCACCCCGGTCATGACGTACGGCAGCGCCGTCGGCCACAGGACGTGGCGCACCCGCGCCCAGGTGCCGAGGCCGTACGAGCGTGCCGTCTCGTCGGCGACGGGGTCGACGTCCTGGACGCCGTACAGGGTCTGCACGAGGACCTGCCAGAAGGAGGCGTACACCACCAGGAGCAGCACCGAGCGCAGTTCGGTGCCGTACAGCAGCACGGCGAGCGGGATCAGCGCCACCGACGGGATGGGGCGCAGGAACTCGATCGTGGACGCCGTCGCCTCGCGCAGATACGGCACGACGGAGACGAGCACGCCCACCACGACGCCGGCGCTCACCGCGATGGCGAGGCCGAGCGCCCAGCCGGTGAGGGTGTCGCCGAGCGCCGTCCAGAACGCGCCGTCCCGCACCTCGTCCACCAGGGCGGAGGCGATCCGGCTGGTGGGCGGGAAGTAGGCCTCCTTGACCAGACCGAGCCGCGGTACCGCCTCGCCCAGGGCGAGGAAGGCCGCGAGTCCGGCCGTACCCAGTGCGATCCCGGAGCCCCTCACGGCAGCAGCTTGTCCAGGTCCGGGGCCGTCTTGAACAGGCCGTCCTGCTCGCCCAGCTTCTCCAGGGCCTCGATGGAGGCGCGGTTCGGGTCGGCCGGCCACTTCGGCAGGGTCACCTTCGCGAGCACCGTCGCCGGGATCTTCGTGTACGTCGTGACGATCTGCCGCACCTCGTCGGGGTGGGCGTCCGCGTAGGCCAGGGACTCGGCGGTGGCCTCCTGGAACTTCTTGACGAGGTCCGGGTTCTGCTGCGCGTACTGGTTGGACGTGAAGTACATGGCCACGGTGAGGTTCGCCGCGACGTCGACGAGGGAGGAGGTGACCTCGTGGCCGCCCTGGCTGAGCACCGTGGCGAGGGCGGGTTCGACCACCATGGCGGCGTCGATCTGGCCCTGGTCGAGCGCGGCCGGCATCTGGTCGAAGGCCATCTCGACGAACTTCACCTTGTCCGGGTCGCCGCCCGCCTTGCGCACCGACTTGCGCACCGCCGACTCGTTGATGTTCTTCAGGGTGTTGACGGCGACCTTCCTGCCCTCGAAGTCCTTCGCGGTCTTGATCGGGCTGCCCTTCTTCACGACGACCGCGCCGAAGTCCTTGCCCGCCACACCCGTCGAGGCCACACCGTTCGCGACCGCCTTCACCGGCACGTTCTGGGACTGGGCGATCATCAGCGAGGTCATGTTGGAGAAGCCGAACTGGAACTGGCCACTGACGACGCCCGGCACGATCGCGGCGCCACCCTGCGCGGTCGTCATGGCGAGTTTCAGGCCGTGCTTGGCATAGATTCCCTTCTGCCGGCCGAGGTAGATCGGGGCGACGTCGACGATCGGGATGACGCCCACCTTGACCGTGGTGGTGCCGCCCGGCGAGGCGTCCTTGTCCGATCCGCCTCCGCCGTCGGACGAGCCGCAGGCCGTCGCGGCGAGCAGCAGACTTCCGGCCGCCAGGCCGACGAGCAGACGACGCATGGCTCCTCCTGAGCAATGGGCGGTGCGACGGTGTTCCGGCAGGCTGTGCGCACAGCGCACAGTGGTGCTCGTTCGGTGCTGAGCCGGAAGGTAGAGCCGCGGCACGACCGGGTCAATGCCTCGTGCTCACAATATTGTTGACAGTTATCGAAATGGGAGGTTCCGTATGCCCGCAGCAGATCGTGAGCCCCACTTCGTCCGGTCCTTCGAACGCGGCCTGTCCGTCATCCGCGCCTTCGACGCCGATCACGCCGAACTGACCCTCAGTCAGGTCGCCCGCGCCTGCGACCTCACCCGCGCCGCGGCCCGCCGCTTCCTGCTGACCCTGGCCGACCTCGGATACGTTCGCACGGACGGCCGTCTGTTCCGGCTCAGCCCACGCGTCCTGGAACTCGGCTACGCCTACCTCTCGAGCCTGACGCTGCCGCAGATCGCGCAGCCACACCTGGAGCAACTCGCCGCACGGACAGGGGAGTCGGCTTCGCTGTGCGTCCTCGACGGCGACGACGTTGTGTACGTGGCGCGGGTGCCCACCCGGCGCATCATGACCGCGACGATCACCCTGGGCACCCGCTTCCCGGCGCACGTCACCTCCCATCCCCGTGCACGCCGGACGCACCTCACTGGAGTCCGTGCGCCGGGACCTGCTGCCGCATCTGCTCGACTCGGTCGCCCGGATCGGCGCCGACCTGGGGATGGCGAAGGGACCTACAGGTCGAGCACCAACCGCCGCCCACGGCACCGGGACACGCAGATCATCATCGTCTCCCCCGCCTCCCGCTCCGTGTCCGTGAGCACCGAGTCCCGGTGGTCCGGGGTGCCCTCCAGCACATCGGTCTCGCAGGTGCCGCAGGTCCCCTCGGTGCACGAGTAGAGCACGTCGACGCCTGCGGCCCGGACGGTGTCGAGAACGGAGACGCCGGGAGCGACGGTCAGCGTGCGGTCGCAGCGGGCCAGTACCACCTCGAACTCGACGTCCCCGCCAGCCTGTTGTTGCTCCTTGGGCCGGAACCGCTCGACGTGCAGTACGTCCGGCGGGCAGCGCTCCTCGACCGCGTCCAGCAGCGGCCCGGGACCGCAGCAGTAGACGAGGGTGCCCACCGGCAGCCCGTCGAGCACCGAGCCCAGGTCGAGGAGCCCGGTCTCGTCCTGCGGCGCGACGGTCACCCGATCGCCGTACAGCGCCAGTTCGTCGAGGAACGCCATCGACGCGCGGGTACGGCCGCCGTACAGCAATGTCCACTCGGCGCCCGCCGCCCGGGCCGCGGACAGCATCGGCACGATCGGCGTGATGCCGATGCCACCCGCGATGAACCGGTAGCGACGAGCGGGGCGCAGTGCGAAGTGGTTGCGGGGACCGCGCACCCGCACCTTGTCGCCCCGCCCCATCCGCTCGTGCACATGCGCCGATCCTCCCCGCCCCTCCGGCTCCCACAGCACCGCGATCCGCCACCCGGACCGGTCCGCCGGATCGCCGCACAGCGAGTACTGCCGCTCCAGACCCGGCCCCAGAACCAGGTCGACATGGGCGCCCGGCTCCCAGGCCGGCAGCTCCTCGCCGAGCGGATGGCGCAGGGTGAGGGAGAGCACGCCGTCGGCCACCGACTCCCGCCGGTCGACGACGAGTTCGGCCTCGAACTCGCTCATGACGCGACCCCGCGCGGTTCGTGCCCCTCGGGATGTCCGAGCATCCACTCCCACATCTCGACCGGGTCCGGTGCGGTGTGCTCGGCCCCGCAGTGACAGGTGCCGTGCAGCAGGTCGGTGCCCGGCACCCAGTCGATGCGGTAGATCTCGCCGGTGGGAGCGGTCACAGGGCCGGCTCCTGAGGCTTCTCGCCCTCCTCGACCAGCCGCGCCAGGATCCGGCGTGCGGCCAGCCCACCGGTGTCGATGTTGATGCTCAGCTCCTGGTAACCGGTGCGCTCCGTGCCGAGCGTGCGCTGCAGCAGGTTGAGCGCGTCCACGTCCTGCATGACCACCGTGTGGTTGTTGGCCCGCAGGAACTCGGTGACCTCGGCGTCGGCGGTCGCCCAGTCCCGGGAGACGGCCCAGAAGTCGTACACCTTGCCGTCTGCGGACGGCGTGATGGCGTACGTGATCTCGGTGTGGAAGCCGCCCGGGTCACTGCCGTCCGCCTCCGGCAGCACCCCGACCGGTGCGATCCGGCTGTGCAGCAGATACAGGCACGGCGCGTGGTACTCGATGTCCTGCCAGCGCGTGATCCGGCCCTCGATACCGGTGGACTTGGCGTAGAACGGCGGACACGCCGCGTCGGCCATGCGCCGGCTGACGCGTACGATCCCGGCGCCCTCGTCGACCTCGGTGGTGATCGGGGTCTCGGCGACCTCCGGGGTGCCGATGTAACCGCCGTGCAGATACGTCTCGTGCGACAGGTCGAGGAGGTTGTCGACGAGCAGGCCGTAGTCGGCGTCGATCGGCTCCATGCCGCGCACGCTGACCCAGCCGGGGGAGTCCAGGTGGCGGGCCCGGGGAATGGTGACCGGGTCGGCCAGCGCCGGGTCGCCGATCCACACCCAGATCAGGGAGTCCAGTTCGGCCACGGGGTAGGAGGCGACGCGGGCCGTGCGCGGGATGCGTTTCTGGCCCGGCACGTACACGCAGGTGCCCGTCGTGTCGTAGGTGAACCCGTGGTAGCCGCAGACGATCCGGTCGCCGTCGAGCCGGCTCGCGGACAGCGGGTAGCGCCGGTGCACACAGCGGTCGTGCAGGGCGACGGGCGTGCCGTCCTCCTCGGTCCGGTAGAAGACGAGCGGCTCCCCGAGGATCGTCCGGCCGAGCAGCTCCTCGCGCCCGACCTCGTGACTGTAGGCGGCGACGTACCACTGGTTCCTGGCGAAGGCGGTGGTGTGAGGCATGGATGCGGCTCCTGTCCCTGTCGGTGGCGTCATCGTCGGGACGGTCGCCACGGGACGGCAACGCTCCTTCCGCCTCACGGAAGGAGCGTTGGAAGACCGCCTCGTCCGCCTTCACGAACGGGGGACACCGGTATGCCCATGGGGACGTTCTCGGCCAACCGGAGCTTTCCGCATCGGAATTCACGGTCAACCACCGCTTGGCGAGATCTTGGGTGCACGTACCTCCGGCCGTCACATCCGCGCCACCCGACCCTTCCCTGCCGTTCGCTGCCCTTGGAACACTCGCACCGCGCGCATTCCGCCACGTTCCGGCGATCCCGCACCCCAGGATGAGAGGTTGTTCACGCATGTCCGAGGTCAACCGGCGCAGATTCCTCCAACTCGCGGGCGCCACCACCGCGTTCACCGCGCTGTCCAGCAGCATCGAGCGTGCCGCGGCGCTGCCCGCGAACCACCGCACGGGGTCGATCGAGGACGTCGAGCACATCGTCGTCCTGATGCAGGAGAACCGCTCTTTCGACCACTACTTCGGCTCCCTCAAGGGCGTGCGCGGCTTCGGCGACCCGCGTCCGGTGTCCCGCCCGGACGGCAAGTCGGTCTGGTACCAGTCGGACGGCACGAAGGACCTGCTGCCCTTCCACCCCGAGGCCGACGACCTGGGCCTGGCGTTCATCCAGGACCTGCCGCACGGGTGGAACGACGGACACGCGGCCGTCAACGGCGGCAAGTACGACAAGTGGGTGCCGTCCAAGGGCGCCACGACGATGGCGTATCTGAACCGCGGCGACATCCCGTTCCACTACGCGCTCGCCGACTCCTTCACCATCTGCGACGCGTACCACTGCTCCTTCATCGGCTCGACCGACCCGAACCGCTACTACATGTGGACGGGTTACACCGGCAACGACGGCCAGGGCGGCGGTCCGGTCCTCGGCAACGACGAGGCGGGCTACGGCTGGACGACGTACCCGGAGCGCCTGGAGAAGGCCGGGGTCTCCTGGAAGATCTACCAGGACGTCGGCGACGGCCTGGACGCGAACGGCGGCTGGGGCTGGATCGGTGACGCCTACCGCGGCAACTACGGCGACAACTCGCTGCTCTACTTCAACCAGTACCGCACTGCCAAGCCCGGCGACCCGCTGTACGACAAGGCCCGCACCGGTACCGACGCCCGCAAGGGCGAGGGCTTCTTCGACCAGCTGAAGGCCGACGTCAAGGGCGGAAGGCTGCCGCAGATCTCCTGGATCGCCGCCCCCGAGGCCTTCACCGAGCACCCCAACTGGCCCGCCAACTACGGCGCCTGGTACATCTCCCAGGTCCTGGACGCACTCACCTCCGACCCGAAGGTGTGGGCGAAGACGGCACTGTTCATCACGTACGACGAGAACGACGGCTTCTTCGACCACCTCGTCCCGCCGTTCCCGGCCGGCTCCGCCGCCCAGGGCAAGTCGACGGTCGACGCCGGTCCTGACCTCTTCAAGGGCGACTCCGGCCATGTGGCCGGCCCCTACGGCCTCGGCCAGCGCGTGCCGATGCTCGTCGTCTCCCCGTGGAGCAAGGGCGGTTTCGTCTGCTCCGAGACCCTCGACCACACCTCGATCATCCGGTTCATGGAGCGCCGCTTCGGGGTGCACGAGCCGAACATCTCGCCCTGGCGGCGCGCGGTCTGCGGCGACCTGACCGCCGCGTTCGACTTCTCCCGCAAGGACGCCAGGCCGGCCGCGCTCCCGGACACCGCCGGCTACGAGCCGCAGGACCACGACCGCCACCCCGACTACGTCCCGGCCCCGCCCGCCAACCCCGTCCTGCCCAAGCAGGAGCGCGGCCGCAAGCCCACGCGCCCGCTCAAGTACGCCCCGATCGTGGAGGGTTCGGCGGACGCCGCGGCCGGGAAGTTCACGCTCAGCTTCGCCTCCGGCGCCAAGGCGGGCGCCGCCTTCCTCGTCACCTCCGGCAATCGCACCGACGGTCCCTGGAGCTACACCACCGAGGCCGGCAAGTCCGTCTCCGACACCTGGAACTCGGCGAACTCGAACGGCTCGTACGACCTGACCGTGCACGGCCCCAACGGCTTCCTGCGCGTCTTCAAGGGCCCGGGCTGGTCCGCCGGACCCGAGGTCAGCGCGCGCCACACCGGCGACGACGTCGAGCTCGTCTTCACCAACAAGGGCTCGGGCACGGTGAAGCTGAAGCTGGCGAACGGCTACGGCGGCAGGCCGCGCACGGTCACGGTGCGGACCGGGGCGACGGTCAGGCAGACCGTGAACCTCGCGGACAGCGGGCGCTGGTACGACCTGACCGTCACGTCCGAGTCGGATCCGACGTTCCTGCGCCGGTTCGCCGGCCATGTGGAGAACGGCCGCTCCGGCGTCAGCGACCCGGCGATCGTCACGGAGTGACGAGGAGATGAACAGCGCCTCGTACGGGCTGGCCGGACACCGGTCGCATCAGGGTAGTGTGCCCCGGTGACCACTCATTCGAACACTCCTGCAGGCTGGTACCCGGACCCGCACGGGGCGCCCCAGACGCTCCGCTACTGGGACGGCGCGCAGTGGACCGAGCACACGAACCAGCAGGGCGCGGCGCAGCAGGCCGCGCCCCAGGCGGCCGTCCCGCCGCAGGCCGCGGCCGACCCGCGCGTGCAGCGCCAGGTGCAGCAGCAGGCCGGTGTCGCCGCGGGCGGCGCCGGCGGTGGCACGCTGTTCACCGAACCGGTCCTGGTCGTGAACCAGAAGGCCAAGCTCATCGAGCTGACCAATGAGTACAAGGTCATGGACCAGGCCGGCCGGGAGCTCGGCTCGGTCGTCGAGGTCGGGCAGAGCGCGTTCAAGAAGGTGCTGCGCTTCGTCTCCAGCCTCGACCAGTTCATGACGCACAGGCTGGAGATCCGTGATGCGTACGGGCAGCCGCAGCTGGTGCTGACCCGGCCCGCGAAGTTCCTCAAGTCGCGGGTGATCGTGACGCGTCTGGACGGCTCGCCGGTGGGCGAGATCGTCCAGCAGAACGTGATCGGGAAGATCAACTTCGCGATGAACGCGGACGGCCGGCAGGTCGGTGCGATCAAGGCGGAGAACTGGCGGGCGTGGAACTTCGCGATCGTCGACCACGCGGACAACGAGGTCGCCCGGATCACCAAGACCTGGGAAGGCCTCGCCAAGACGATGTTCACGACCGCGGACAACTACGTGCTGCAGATCCACTTCCAGCTCCCCGAGCCGCTGCTGAGCCTCGTGGTGGCGACGGCCCTGACCGTCGACACGGCGCTCAAGCAGGACTCCCGGGGCCTCGGCTGACCCGGCGGCCTGTTCGGCACAAGGGCAACGGCGGCCGGTGCGTGCGAAGTACAGCACGCGTCGGCCGCCGCCTTTGTGTCTGCACGGGGTTCGCTCAAAGAGGTGTGAGCCGTCCCGGATCCGGTCGTGGCTGCCGGGGTATCAATGCCGGTTCCGGTGATGCCGTGCCCGGTTCCAGGGCCAGCACCGCCGCGACCGGGTGTTCGGCATCGTGCTCAGGGGCTCTCGGCGTCACCCGGGTCAGCAGCACCACGCCCCACGACGCCACCGCCGCTCCGGCCAAGGCGAGAAGCACGCCCTCGGGGCCGCCCCGCAGGCCCTGGCCGAGCAGGGTGAGGCCGATGACCGCCGCCGCCACCGGGTTGGCCAGCGTCACCACCGCCAGCGGAGCGCCGAGGCCGCCGCGGAAGGCCGTCTGCGACAGCAGCAGCCCGCCGGTCGCGAACGCCGCGACCAGCAGTGCGACCACGACCACCTCCGCGCTCAGCGGCGGACCCGTGCGGTCCGTCGCCGCCACCGTCACCGTCTGGGTGAGCGCCGAGGCCACGCCGGAGGCGAAGCCCGACGCCGTCGCGTGCCGCAGGCCCGGCCGGGTGCCGGGCCAGGACAGCATGCCGATCAGAGCCGTGGTCGTACCGGCCACCGCCAGCGCCTCTGGCAGGGACAGCACCCGCGCGGGCGCCGGACCCGACGCCGTCACCAGCAGGGCCGCCAGCCCGAGCAGCGTGAGCGCGGTGCCCCGCCACTCGACCGCGCTGACCCTCCGCCCGGCGATCCGCGCCCCCATCGGCACGGCCGCGACCAGGGTGAGCGCGCCCAGCGGCTGGACGACAGTCAGCGGGCCGTACTTGAGGGCAACGACGTGCAGCACCGCTGCGCCGGCGTTCAGGCCGACCGACGTCCACCACGCCCGGGTGCCGAGCAGCCGCAGGAGGCCCGCACCCGCGTCGCGCGCGGCGAGCCGCTCCTGGGCGACGGCGGCGGCCGCGTAGGCGACCGCGGAGACGAGGGACAGGGCGACGGCGACGAGCATGGCGCTCATCGGCCCGCTCCGACCAGGACGTGCTCGTCGCGGATGAACCTGCGGGTGCCGCGCCCGGCCGTGGTGACCGTGCGGTGCGGCGGGTGGATCACGGCGAGGGCGACGCCGAGCAGCGCCGTGGCGGCGAGGGCGTCGAGCCAGTAGTGGTTCGCGGTGCCGACGATCACCAGCAGTGTGAGCAGCGGGTGCAGCAGCCACAGCCAGCGCCATCGCGACCGGGTCGCCACGATCAGGCCGATCGCCACCATCAGAGCCCACCCGAAGTGGAGTGACGGCATCGCCGCGTACTGATTGGAGAGATGGTCCGAGGTCGGCGGGCCGTACACCGAGGGGCCGTACAGCCGCGCCGTGTCCACCAGGCCCGTCGCGGCCAGCATGCGCGGCGGGGCGAGCGGGAACGTGAACGGCAGTACCAGCGCGGTGGCGGTGACCACGGCGAGGACTCGGCGGGCCCACACGTAGTGCGCGGGCCGCCGCAGGTAGAGCCAGACCAGGAAGGCCAGAGTGGCCGGGAAGTGGACGGTCGCGTAGTAGGTGTTCGCCAGGTGGACGAGGGTGTCTCCGTGCAGCAGCGCGGACTGCACGGAGACCTCGTCCGGAAGATGCACGGCCCGTTCCATGTCCCATACGCGGTGTGCGTTGTGGAAGGCCTCGCCGGTATGGCCCGTGGCCAGTTGCCGGCCGAGCTTGTAGACGAGGAAGAGTCCCGCGACGAGCAGGAACTCACGGATGAGCGGGGGCCGGACTATGGAGTCCGGCTCCTGTTCTGCAGGCTCGGTTCGGGCATTCATCCCCCGGCCCCTTCGCTGACGGTCGTGCGTGTGCTGGTGCGTGCTGAGACCCGGACCCCGGCCCGAACTCATCGATACGACCGTGTTCCGATACATCGACGTACCGATACAAGACCGTACCGATACGGTAGTGTACCGATACGCGTGGGTACCGGTACACTGACGTATCGATTGACGTACGACACACTGGAAGCAGGTTTTCGATCCGCCCGCGGGCGCGTCCCGAGGGGCCGCCCATGAGTGAGGAGAAGAGCAGATGACGTCGCAGGCCGCGGACGGACCGGAGACGGTCGCCGCCTCGCGCCGCTCCAAGATCACGCCCGAGCGTGAGCAGGAGTTCTTCGACGCCGTGCTCGAGCAGATCCGCGAATGCGGGTACGAAGCGGTCACCATGGAGGGAGTCGCCGCCAGCACACGCTGCAGCAAGTCCACGCTCTACCGGCAGTGGAAGACGAAGCCCCAGTTCGTGGTGGCCGCCCTGCGCTCCCGTCGCCGTTCGCGGCTCGCGGGTATCGACACCGGATCACTCGCCGGTGATCTGCGCGAGGCAGCACGGGCGGTGGGCCGCTGGTCGCTCAGGGACACCAAACTGCTGCAGGCGCTGGGCCATGCCGTCACCCAGGACGAGGAGCTGCTGCGCGCCCTGCGCGAGGCCCTGGTCGAGCCGGAGATCGGCGCGCTGCGGTCGATCCTGCAGCGCGGGGTGGAGCGCGGCGAGGTCGCCGCCGATCATCCGGCGCTGGAGTACATCCCGGCGCAGATGTTCGGCATCGTGCGTGCCCGGCCCATCGTGGACGGGGTGTACGCCGACCCCAACTATCTCGTCTGTTTCGTCGAGGCCGCCGTGCTGCCCGCACTCGGCCTCACCTGAGACCCAGGCCGCCGTCCACGGGATGACTGGACGGTGACCTGCCGGCGCCGCACCGTGGGGACGGGGGCGGCGCACCCCCCGGCCGGGTGGGGTTCCTCTTGAGCGGAGGGGACCCCACCCGGCCGACTGGCATCCGTCCTCGTCTGTCAGACGTTCTGTCCGTCGCCACCGCCGGACGACACCTTGATGCCCTGGGTGAGGGTGTCGATGACGGACTCCTTCTGCCCGACGTCGACACCGAAGCGCACCACCACGATCTGCCGGGCGTTCGCGGGCGACGGGAAGGCCAGCGACTCGACGTAGCCGTCGGCGCCCTTGCTGGTGACGGCCTTCCAGCGGACTAGGTAGCCCTTCTGCCCGGCCACGGTCACGGCCTTGGAGCCCAGCACCTCGTGCGAGGTGATGCTGCCGTAGGTCTTGCCGCCGTAGGACTCCTTGGCGTTGGCCGCGATGTCCGCCTTGGCGACCTCCTCGGCCGTGTCGCCCTTGGTGCCGAGCACGAGCGCCGGTGCCGAATAGGCGCCGCCCGCGGTGCAGCTCTGGGAGGTGTCGCCCGGACACTTGTAGGTGTCGCCGGACGTGACCTGCGCGCCCACGTTCAGCTGCTGCCCGGTCCAGCCCTCCGGCACGGGGATGCTGATCGCGTTGACCGGGTCGTGCACGGTGCCGCCGCCCTTGACCTTCGGCGGCTCGGACTGCCCCGGCCCCGGTGACTCCCCACCGGATCCCCCGGACCCACCGTCCGAACCACCCCCCGACTCACCGCCGGGCCCGCCGAAGGGCCCGCCCTTCTGCCCCTCCGAGCCGCCCCCGTCGCCCCGCCCCTGCTGCGAACCGGCGCGATCGCCGCCGCCGGACCCGTTGTCGGACAGCGCGTACACACCGACCCCGATGCACGCCAGGACCACGGCCGCCGCCGCGACGGCTATCCCGGTCCGCAACCCGCGCCGCGAGCCGGCCGGCGGCTGCGCGGGGTAACCGGGATAAGCGGGGTAGGGCCCGGCGCCCTGTGCCTGCGCCGGCGGACCCCACGCGGCAGCCGACCCGGCGGGGCGGGTCTGTTCCGTCCATGCCTTGCCGTCCCACCAGCGCTCGGTGGCCGGACCGTCATTCGTCTGCCCGGGGTCGGGGTACCACCCGGGAGGAGTCACCTGCGTCATGCCCCCACCGTAAGAGGCGTGGGTGAAAGCGGGATGAGAGCCCCCGGGAACGGTGCCGCGGCGAGGGCCGCGCATTCCGGCCGAGGCCACTCACTCCGGCCCGGGCCGGGACGCGGAACCCCTCCAGGCGATGCCCGAGGCGCGGCGGCCGTAGATCACGAACACCCGACCGCTCGCCCGACTCGCCCACCGGGCCCGCGGCCGGCGCCCGCGCAATCCGCTCGTCGCCTTCTCGGTCCCGCCTTCTCGAAAGTGGGCTTGTTTTCATGGTCTGTTGACGATTCGTCCGCTGCGGCGCGGCTGGTCGAAGGGGAGGTGCCTCGTCCCCGTACCCTGGTTCACCCGTCACGGCAAGAGCTGACGCGTCCCGCCTCCGTCCGGCCGCCGGGACGACTACGCTCGAGTTCCGTACGTCGTTCGGGCGACTTGGGGAGGTAACGGGATGACGGAGGGACGGCCCCGAGCGACCGCTTCGGCTTCCCTGTGGGAGCGCGACGCCGAGATCGCCGCCGTGACACGGGCGCTCGACGTGCTGTGCGCGGACCGGTCGTCCTCCGGGAACGTGCTCGTGTTCCGGGGCGAGGCGGGACTCGGCAAGACCGCTCTCCTGGCCGAAACCCGTCGCATCGCCGAACGGCGCGGCTGCACGGTGTGGTCCACCCGCGGCGGCGAGACCCTCAGGTCCGTCCCGTTCAATGTGGTACGGCAGTTGCTCCAGCGCGCACTGGTCTCCCTGATGCCCGAGGAGGCCCGCGAATACCTCGGCGACTGGTACGACATCGCGGGCCCCGCGCTCGGCATAGCGGATCCCGGCGACCGGCAGGCCGACCCGCAGGGTGTGTGCGACGGCCTGGTCGCCGCCGTGCGCCGCCTGGCCAGGCGGGAGTGGCCGCTCGTGCTGCTGATAGACGACGCGCACTGGGCCGACCAGGAGACCCTGCGCTGGCTCGCCGCCTTCACCGAGCGGCTCGACGACCTCTCCGTGCTCGTCGTGGTCGCCCGCAGACCCGGCGACGTGAGCGGCGAGAGCGCCGGTCACCTGGAGGCCGTGGCAGCCGCCGGCGACCCCGTCAGCAATCTCAGCGCCCTCACCCCGGAAGCCACCGCCGGCCTCACCCGCGCCACGCTCGGCCGGCACGCGGACGCTCCGTTCTGCCGCGAGGTCTGGGCCGTCACCGGAGGCAACCCGTACGAGACCGTCGAACTCCTCGCCAAGGTGCAGGACAGCGAGCTGCAGCCGGTCGAGGCCCACGCCGGTGAGCTGCGCCCCCTGAACCGCTCGAGCCGCGGCGGTGGACTCGTCGCCCGCCTGGAGGGCCTCGGTATCGACGCCACCCGGTTCGCCTGGGCGGCCGCCATCCTCGGCAACGGCATCACCGTGGACCTGGTCGCCCGACTCGCCACCCTGAGCCTCGAGAACGCCCAGCGCTGCGCCGAACTGCTGCGCAACGCCCGCATCCTGACGGAGGGGGACCCGGCCGGCGGCCCTTCCGGCGACGGCGAGCTGGAGTTCGTCCACCCGCTCATCGCGTCCGCCGTCTACAACTCCATCCCCGAAGCCCTGTGCACCGCCATGCACGGCATCGCCGCCCAGGTCGTCACCGACTCCGGGCGCGGTGCCGCCGCGGCGTCGCGCCATCTCCTGCAGGTCCACCCGGACGACGACGAGGAACTCGTCGAGCAACTCCGCGAGGCAGCCCGGGAACACCTCGCCGTCGGCGCCCCGGACGCCGCCCGCCGCTGTCTGGAGCGCGCCCTGCTGGAGCCTCCCCTGCCCGAGGTCCACGCGCGCGTGCTCTACGAACTCGGCTGCGCCACCCTGCTGACCGCCCCCGCCACCACCATCGAGCACCTGCAGAACGCGCTCGGCATGCCCGGACTCGGCGGCGACCAGCGCGTCGACGCCGTCTTCCGCCTCTCCCAGGCACTGCTCCACAACGACCAGTTGGAGGAGGCCGTCCACACCGTCGAGGCCGAGGCCGCCCGGCACGAACCCGGACCCGCCCGGATGCGGCTGCAGGCCGTGCACTTCATGTGGGAGGGCATCCGCAGCGAGAGCCTCACCCCCGGCCGCTCCGAACGGCTCGGCGCCCTCGCCGCGACCTGCACCGGCCGCGACAACTCCGAGCGCGCCCTGCTGATCCTGCGCGCCTTCGACGCCATGGCGCACGGCGAGAACGCCGAGGAGATCGTCGAACTGTGCGACCGCGTCCTCGTCAACGGCCGCCTGGCACCCGGCCTGAGCTGGACCGACTCCGAGTGGGGCATCGAACTGCTGATGATGCTCGGCAGTTCGTACGCCTACACCGACCGGCTCGACCGCGCCGAGAGCCTCTTCTCCGAAGCCCTGCGCACCTACACCCGCGCGGGCTGGAGCGGCGGTCATCTCTCCCTGGCCAACGCCTACCTCGGCCTCGCCTACCGCCGGCAGGGCCGCCTCAAGGACGCCGAGACCACTCTGCGCAACTCCCTGCGCCTCGCCGAGCGCGTCGGCCGCAGACTGCCCCTGTACTGGTCGGCGACCTGCGGCCTCGTCGACACCCTGCTCGCCCGCGGCCATGTCCAGGAGGCCTGGGACATCGCCCAGCGGTACGGCTTCGCACCGCCGTACCCGTCGACGATCGTGCTGCCCGACATCCGCTCGGTGCGCGGCCGGCTCCTGCTCGCCGTAGGCCGCACCGAGGAGGGTGTCAACGAGCTGGAGGCCGCGGAGAAGACGGCGGTCTCGCGCGGCGGCCACAACCCGGTCCTCGCGTCCTGGGCCGTCGACCTGGCCCACGCCCTCGCCACGACGGACCCGGCCCGGGCCGCCCAGCTCGCCGCCGACGCCCGCCGTCAGGCCGAGCGGTTCGGCACCGACACCGCCATCGGCGAGGCCCTGCGCTGCGCGGCCGCCCTGGAGACCGGGCAGGGCGCGGTGCGCCTCGCGGCCCAGGCTGTGACCTATCTGGAGTCCTCGCCCTGCCAGTACGAACACGCGGCGGCCCGCATCGAGTACGGCATCGCGTCCCGCTCGATCACCGAACTCAACCGCGGCATGGCACTGGCTCGTTCATGCGGGGCGGACGGACTGGTGACGAGGGCCAGGGACGTGCTGGACGCGGGACGCGGACTGGTCTGAGGGGAGCTGCCGCGCGCGCTCGCACGGTCGGAGGGCCGGCCCGACCGAGCCCGCCGGCCCGGTCCCTGATTCCGGGCTCGACCGGTCTCGCTCACACGCTCAACAGCTGCTCCGTCACGGCCGCCAGTCGCTTGCGTACCTCCGGGTCGTACGTCGCCTCGTCCGCCCGGGACAGCCGGGTGCCGTCGAAGTAGCCGCCCGTGCCCGACTCCCGCGTGGCCAGCATCAGGACACCCGGGGCGCCGTCGGCGACCGAGTTCCACGGGCTGATGCCGCTGTCGCGGACCATCGCCGTGTCCATGTAGGTCGCGGGGTGCAGCACGTTCACCGAGACCCCGCTGCCCGCCAGCTCCTCGGCGAGCGAGAACGTGTGGGCGGCGAGCGCGAACTTGCTGCGGCAGTAGGCCGACACTCCGTCGTAGCCGCGGGTCAGCTCGGGGTCGGCGAAGTCGAGCGGCGCCTGTCCGGCCGAGCCGACGTTGACGATCCGGGCCGGCGCGTTGTCGCGCAGCACCGGCAGCAGGGCCCGGGTCAGCGAGACCGGAGCCAGGTAGTTCACCGCCAGTCGCAGCTCGTGCCCGTCCGCGCTCAGCTCACGGCCCGCGCCGGACCGCCCGCTGCCCACGCCCGCGTTGTTGATCAGCACGTCCAGTTCGGGGTGCGCCTCGGCAACCCGGGCCCCCAACTCCCGCACCTGTGCCAGCGAGGCCAGGTCGGCGACGAACCCCTCGGCCGCGCCCTCGCCGCGCAGTTCCTCGACGAGCCGATCGGTCCGCACCGGGTCACGGCCGTGGGCGAGGACGACATGACCGGAGCGGACCAGACCGAAGGCGACGTACCGGCCGAGCCCGGAGGTGGCACCCGTGATCAGAACAGTGGACATGCCCCCACCCTAGGCACGGCCCGGCGGAAGGAGCGTGCTGCCGCTGAAGCTACGACCGGCAGGATCACCCTCCGTCCGGGCCGGCCTCCTCCTCGGCGAGCACCCGCTGGGCCGTGGCGAACGCCGAGTTGGCCGCCGGAACGCCGCAGTACACGGCCGTCTGCAGCAGCACCGCGCCGATCTCCTCCGCCGTGAGCCCGTTGCGCCGCGCCGCCCGCACATGCATCGCCAGCTCCTCGAAGTGACCGTGCGCGACCAGCGCCGTCAGCGTGATCATGCTGCGCTCGCGGCGCGACAGCGTCGGATCGGTCCAGATCTCGCCCCACGCGTAGCGGGAGATGAAGTCCTGGAAACGGGCGGTGAAGGGGGTCTGCCGGGCCTGCGCCCGGTCGACATGGGCGTCGCCGAGCACCTCCCGGCGCACCGCCATGCCCCGCCTCGCGCCCCCGTCGAGATGCGTCCGCAGCGCGGTGAGCACGGCCTCCGGGCACTGCGCGGGCGCCAGATGCGAGGCCCCCGGGATCTCGACGAGCGCGGCGCCCGGCACGGCGTCCGCGATCTCCCGCAGGTGGGCGGGTGGGGTCGCGGGGTCCTGCCGGCCGGCCACGAGCAGGGTCCGTACGGCGATGTCGGCGAGCCGGTCGCGCAGGTCGAACGCGGCCAGCGCGTCGCAGCAGGCGGCATACGCCCCGGGGTCGGCCTCCCGGTGATCCTGGACCAGCCGGGGCACGGTGAACCCGGCGGTGAACCAGCGCGCGTCGGCGCTCTCCACCAGCCGCTCCATGCCCTCCCGGCGGACCCGCTCGGCCCGCTCCCGCCACGGCTTCTCGCCGTTGAAGTGGGCCGAGGAGCACAGCACGGCCAGCGACTCCAGCCGCTCGGGGTGGTGCACGGCCAGATGCAGGCCCACCGCACCGCCGAGCGACACCCCCGCGTAAGCGAACCGCTCGATGCCGAGGGAGTCGGCGAGCGCCAGCACCAGGTCTGCCAGATCACCGACGGTCGCCCCCGCCCCGATCAGGTCCGCCGCCGACCCGCCGTGCCCCGGCAGATCCCAGCGGACCACCCGGTGGGCGGTCGACAGCTCGGGCGCGACCGCGTCCCAGAGGGCGTACGACGTGCCGAGCGAAGGCCCGAGCAGCAGCGGCGGAGCCGTGATCGGCCCCTCGGTACGGTAGTTGAGCATCGCACTTGTCAAGGTCGCTCCAGAGCACGGTCGGTCAGGGCTCCGGCGGAGCCGGTGTACTGGGTGGGGTCGGTCGCCTCGGCCAGGTCGAAGTCCTTCAACTCGGCCTCCTCCGCCAGGAGTTCCGCGAGGCTCCGGCCCTCGGTGTGGGTGCGGCGGGCCAGCTCGCCGAGCAGTTCCTTCGCGCGGGCACGGCCGAGGACCGGCGCCAGCTCGGCGGACAGCCGCTCCGAGACGATCAAGCCACGGGTGAGGTCCAGGTGTTGGCGCATTGTCCGCGGACGCACCCGCAGCCCCTCGGCCAGCTCCGCCGCGTCGCGCGCGGCGCCGCCCACCATGCGGAGCAGTTCGCGCAGCGGCTCCCACTCGGCATGCCAGGCCCCGGCCGGGCGCTCGTCCTCCGCAGCCATCGACCCGTAGAGGATCGCGGCGAGCTGCGGCGCCCGCCGGGCTGCGGCGGCGATCAGCGTGGACCGTACGGGATTCGCCTTGTGCGGCATGGCGGACGACCCCCCGCCACTGCCCTCGCCGACCTCGGCGATCTCGGTGCGGGAGAGCGTGAGGACGTCCACCGCGGTCTTGCCCAGCGCCCCGGCCGAGAAGGCGAGACATCCGGCGAGGTCGGCGATCGGCGTGCGCAGTGTGTGCCAGGGCAACAGCGGTGCCCGGAGCCCGAGTTCACGGGCGTAGGCCTCGGGGAGCGCGGTCGCGTCCTCGGCGCCGTACGACGAAAAGGCCGCCAACGTTCCGGCCGCGCCGCCGAGTTGGACCGGAAGTCGGTCCCGTACGGCTGCCGCACGGTCCCGCGCGTCCAGCACCAGCGACCGCCACCCTGCCGCCTTCAGCCCGAACGTCGTCGGTACGGCGTGCTGGGTGAGCGTCCGACCCGGCATCACCGTGTCCCGGTGCTCGGCCGCCAGCCGGGCCAACGCCCGCTCGGCGCGGGCAAGATCGGCCAGCACGAGGTCCAGGGTGCGTACGGCGACCAGCATCGTCGCCGTGTCCATGATGTCCTGGCTGGTCGCGCCCCGGTGGACGTACGGGCCGTATTCCGCCCCGACCCTCGCGGTCAGATCGGCGACCAGCGGAATGACCGGATTTCCGCCGGCGCGGGCGCGTGCCGCCAGCGAAGGCAGGTCGAACCCAGCCGGGTCGGCCGCCTCGGCGACCGCCGCCGCGGCCTCGGCCGGGACGATCCCCAGCGCGGCCTGCGCCCGGGTCAGCGCGGCCTCCGCGTCGAGCAGGGCCCGCAGATACGCGGTGTCGCTCGTCGCGGACGCCGCCGGGGAACCGGCCCACTCGGGAGCGAGCAGGCCGGTGTCGGCGTACGGAGGAGGGGTGGATGTCACTGGAACTCCAGGAAGACCGTCTCGCCCTCGCCCTGAAGGCGGATGTCGAAACGGTACGTTCCCCGGCCCTCGTCGGCGGCGATCAGCGTGCCGCGCCGCTCCGCGTCGACCTGCGAGAGCAGCGGGTCGGCGGCGAGGGCGGCGTCGTCACCCGGCAGATAGATCCGGGTGAACAGATGCATGAGAAGCCCGCGCGCGAACACGCACACACTCAGGCAGGGCGCGTTCCGGCCGAGCGCGCCGGGCCGCAGCGTGCGTGCGTACCAGTGTCCGTTCGCGTCCGTCTGGACGCGTCCCCAGCCGGTGAACTCCACGCCGTTGCGGCCCAGATGACCGCCGGTGGCGGCGTCGCGCCGCATCGAGCCGTCGACCTGCGGCACACGGCCGTCCGGGTCCGGGCCCCACAGTTCCACGAGCGCGTCCGGCAGCGGCTTCCCCTCGCCGTCGTACACGTACCCGTGCACGGTGATCGTGTCCGGGTGCCCGGCCGGCGCGATGTCACCGCCGCCGGAGAACGGCAGCGCGTACCCGTAGAAGGGGCCGACCGTGTGCGAGGGAGTCGGCAGCACGCTCTCGGGGCTGCTTGTGTCGATCTTCGTCATGGCAGGTCAGCGCCCTTCCTCGATCCAGGTGGCCTGCGGCCCGTCCAGCACGATGTCCCAGTGGTAGCCGAGCGAGAACTCCGGCACCGACAGACTGTGGTCGTACGTCGCCACCAGCCGCTGCCGCGCCGCGTCGTCCGTCACGGACTGCAGGATCGGGTCGTACGGGAACAGCGGGTCGTTCGGGAAGTACATCTGCGTCACCAGCCGCTGGGTGAACGCCGACCCGAACAGGGAGAAGTGGATGTGCGCCGGGCGCCAGGCGTTGAGGTGGTTGCGCCAGGGGTACGGCCCCGGCTGGATGGTGGTGAACCGGTAGAACCCGTCGGCGTCGGTGAGCGTGCGGCCGACACCCGTGAAGTTCGGGTCAAGTGGCGCGTCGTGCTGTTCGCGCTGATGGGCGTACCGGCCGGCCGAGTTGGCCTGCCAGATCTCGATCAGCTGACCGCGCACCGGCCGCCCGGTACGGTCGAGCAGCCGCCCGGAGACGGTGATCCGCTCGCCGATCGGCTCCCCGGTGTGCTGTCGGGTGAGGTCGTTGTCGATCTCGGTGATGTCCCGTTCCCCGAAGGCCGGAGCGTGCAGCTCCACGATCTCCGGGTCCTTGGTCACATCGATGGCGATCGGCGGCTGCTTCGGGTGCCGGAGCACGGAGGAGCGGTACGGCGTGTAGTCGCGCCGTGGGTGGTGCTCCACGGGCGCACCGTCGGCAAGCCGCTTCTCGTACGCGGCGTGTTCGGCCGCGATCTCCTGGTCGATGTCCTGTTGGGTGAGGGTCATGAGCTGTTCCTAGCGTTCGAGGACGAGGGCGAGGCCCTGGCCTACGCCGATGCACAGGGCGGCGATGCCGGTGCCGCCGCCCCTGCGGGCCAGCTGGTGGGCGACGGTCCCGGCGAGCCGGGCCCCGGAGGCGCCGAGGGGGTGGCCCAGGGCGATGGCGCCGCCCTGGGGGTTGAGGACGGCCGGGTCGAACTCGGGCCATTCGGCGAGGCAGCCGAGGACCTGGGCGGCGAAGGCCTCGTTCAGCTCGAGGACGTCCAGGTCGGCGAAGGTCCTGCCGGCCTTGGCCAGGGCGCGGTTGACGGCCTCGACGGGGGCCAGCCCGAAGTAGTGCGGGTCGATCGCGGACACGCCGGTGGCGGACACGCGGGCGAGGGGGGTACGGCCGGTGGCCTTCAGACCCGCTTCGTCGGTCAGCAGCAGTGCGGCGGCGCCGTCGTTGAGCGGGGAGGCGTTGCCCGCTGTCACCGTGCCCGTCTCGGTGCGGAAGGACGGCTTCAGCTTCGCCATCGCGGCCAGGGAGGCGTCCGGGCGGACCGACTCGTCGGCCGCGAAGGCGACCGGGTCGCCCTTGCGCTGGGGGACGGGCACGGGGACGATCTCGGCGTCGAACAGGGCCTCGGCCTGGGCCTTGGCCGCCTTCTGGTGGCTGTGCAGGGCGTATTCGTCCTGCTGCTCGCGGCTGATCTTGTGCTTGTCCGCGATGAGTTCCGCGGACTCGCCGAGCGGGACGGTCCACTGCGGGTTCATGCGCGGGTTGACCATGCGCCAGCCCAGGGTGGTCGAGTGCAGCTCCGCATGCCCGGCCGGGAACGGCTTGTCGTTCTTGGGCAGGACGTAGGGGGCGCGGGTCATCGATTCGACGCCGCCCGCCACGGTGATGGAGGCGTCGCCGACGGCGATGGCGCGGGCCGCCTGGATCACCGCCTCCAGCCCGGAGGCGCACAGCCGGTTGACGGTCACCCCGGGCACGCTGGTCGGCAGCCCGGCCAGCAGGCCGGCCATGCGGGCGACGTTGCGGTTCTCCTCGCCGGCCCCGTTGGCGTTGCCCAGGTACACGTCCTCGATCCGCGCCGGATCCAATGCGGGGGTGCGGCCGAGGAGTTCACGGATCGCGCGCGCGGCGAGGTCGTCCGGGCGGACGCTCGCGAGGCCGCCGTTGTAGCGGCCGATCGGGGTGCGCACGGCGTCGACGATGTAGACGGTCTTCACTTCAGGCCCTCCGTGACGGTCAACTTGGCGTCCGTCTTGGCGGTGATCTCGTCGACGGTCACGCCGGGTGCGGTCTCGACGAGCACCAGGCCGTCGTCGGTGACGTCGAGGACACCCAGATCGGTGATGACCCGGTTCACGCACGCCTTGCCGGTCAGCGGCAGCGCGCACTCCTGGAGGATCTTCGGGCTGCCGTCCTTCGCGGTGTGGGTCATCACCACGATCACCGTGCGCGCCCCGTGCACCAGGTCCATCGCCCCGCCGATCCCGGTGACCAGCTTGCCGGGCACCGCCCAGTTCGCCAGGTCGCCCCGCGCGGAGACCTGCATGGCGCCCAGCACGGCGACGTCGATGTGCCCGCCGCGGATCATCGAGAACGACAGCGCCGAGTCGAAGAACGACGCCCCCGGCAGCACCGTGACCGTCTCCTTCCCCGCGTTGATCAGATCCGGGTCCACCTCATCCTCGGCCGGGTACGGGCCGGTGCCCAGGATCCCGTTCTCCGACTCCAGCACCACCTCCACGCCCGCCGGCAGGTAGTTGGGGATGAGGGTGGGCAGGCCGATGCCGAGATTGACGTACTGCCCGTCCCGCAGTTCCCGCGCCGCCCGTGCGGCCATCTCCTCGCGTGTCCAGGCCATCAGCTGCTCACCGTCCGCTGCTCGATCTTCTTGTCCGCCGCCTGCTCCGCCGTCAGGACAACCACCCGCTGCACGAAGATCCCCGGCACATGCACCGCATCCGGGTCGATCTCCCCGGGCTCCACGAGTTCCTCCACCTCGGCGATCGTCACCCGGCCGGCCATCGCGGCGAGCGGGTTGAAGTTGCGGGCCGACTTGCTGAACACCAGGTTGCCGTGCCGGTCGCCCTTCGCGGCCCGCACCAGCGCGAAGTCGGTGCGGATGCCGCGCTCCAGGACGTACTCGGTGCCGTCGAACTCGCGGACCTCCTTCGCGGGGGAGGCCACTGCCACCCCGCCCGAGCCGTCGTAGCGCCACGGCAGCCCGCCCTCCGCGACCTGCGTGCCCACCCCGGCCGGGGTGTAGAAGGCCGGGATCCCGGCCCCGCCGGCCCGCAGCCGCTCCGCGAGCGTGCCCTGCGGGATCAGCTCCACCTCCAGCTCGCCGGCCAGATACTGCCGCGCGAACTCCTTGTTCGCCCCGATGTACGACCCCGTCACCCGGGTGATCCGCCCCGCCGCCAGCAGCACCGCAAGACCCGACTCCATCGCCCCGCAGTTGTTGGAGACGACCGACAGGCCACCCACCCCACGCCCGTACAACGCCCCGATCAGCACGTTCGGCACACCGCTCAACCCGAACCCACCGACCGCCAGCGACGCACCCTCCGGCACATCACCGACCGCCTCCACGGCCGACGCGACCACCTTGTCCATCCGAGAAGCCCCATCTCTTCCTGGCGCCCAACCCGAATTAGTCAGGGCACTGAGTATTTAAGCGTGGTGTCTTTCACGCTGCCACCGCAGGCACTGAGGCGTCAATACCTTGTCCAGCAGCTGTCGAGGCCGCAGACAAGGACGCAAGGTGCCGGGTATTCTTCAGTGCACGAACCATTTTACGATCGACCACGGGAGCGCACATGGCCGCGGTGGACCTCACCACCCACCCCGGGCACCTGGCCCGGCGGCTCCAGCAGGCGCACTACCTGCTCTGGAACACGATGGTCTCCGAGGAGATCACCTCGCCGCAGTTCGCGGTCCTGAACGCGCTCGTCGCCGAGCCGGGGCTCGACCAGCGCACCGTGGGGGAGCGAGTGGGGCTCGACCGGTCGACCATCGCGGAGGTGGTCAGTCGGCTCAGCCGTCGCGGGCTGCTGGACAAGGTGCGCGATCCGCAGGACGGCCGGCGCTTCCTGCTGCGCCTCACCGACGACGGACTGCGCACCCACCGCAAGCTGACCGTGCGCACCGCCCGCATGAACCAGGTCTTCCTCGCCCCGCTCTCCAGCGAGGAGCAGATCCTGTTCTTCGATCTGATCCGCCGGGTCGCGGACACGGCGGAGGGGCTCCGCAATCCCGCGGAGCCTCTCGTCGCACAGCCCTGACACTCAGGACGCGGCCCGCGCGAACACCACCCAGACCTGGCCCTTGGCGAAGTTCAGGGGCGCGCCGTCCGGGCCGGTGAACTCCGTGCCGTCGGTCGCCTTCGCGCGGTTCCAGGCGGCGTCGAAGACCTTGCCGTCCCGCAGGACCTTCGCCGTCCCCGAGCCGACGGTCTCGGTGTACGGCGTGTTGTTGCCGAGTACGTCGTGGTAGGCGGACTCGTGGATCTTCACGTACTGCACCACCACCGTCGCGGGAGCCACCCGCTTCCCGTCGCTCGTCTCGGTCGGAACGCCGTCCATCGAGACCAGCCAGCGGTGCCGGTCCCCGGACCAGGTGAAGGTGAAGCGGGCCGAGGGGTAGCGCACGGTGCGCGTGGTTTCGGTCCGGCCGCCCGAGGGGGCCGGACCGTAATGGAAGCCGGTGGTCAGGGACGCGGCGCCGGGCGGGGTGGACATGAGCCGTTCGGGGCGGAGGTAGAGGTTGTGCGGTGCGGGCTTGTCGGTGCCCCGGAAGTAGGTGTCGGAGCCCGCGCCCGGTGTCGCCGGCGTCAGCGGCGCCTTGTCGATCAGAGGCAGCAGCTTGTGCTGCGCGCCGGAGAAGGCAAGCGTCGGGCGGTCGAACTGGCGCAGCAGCTCCAGGTCGGACTCGCGAGCGCTGCGCACCGGTCCGACGACCTTGGGCAGCTGGGACGCGTACACCGCCATCAGACGGCTCAGCCCGCCCTCGACCTGTTCCGTGTAGACGACGTCCGCGGCGTTCAGCCCCGTCTGCGGGCGGGCCGCGCTCACGTTGTCGATCTTCACCGCCAGCACCGGACCGCTGTTCCCGGGAGGTGCGGTGCTCATGGTCGGAGTGGGGGCCTGGTTCTTGCCGCGGCCGTCGTCGGCGGGGACATGTGTGGCCGTACAGCCCGCCGCCAGGACGGTCGTGATGACGGCGGCCAGGGCGGCCGCCGTCATCGTGGCGCGTCGTGAAAGCGTGTTGTTCCCCATGCCCACCATTGCCATCCAGGCCGTCCTGTCCGTGCCGTCGATTGTGCGCTTATCTGTTCATCGATGGCCATACCCGATCAGTCCGGATCGCGCGCGTCCTATGAGCCGATCGGCTCAGTCGGCGGGCGGGGTGGCACCCAGAATCTCCGCGAGATCGTAGGTGACCGGTTCCTCCAGCTGGGCGTAGGTGCAGCTCTCGGGCGTACGGTCCGGGCGCCAGCGGCGGAAACGGGCCGTGTGCCGGAAGCGGACGCCGTTCTCCATGTGGTCGTACGCCACCTCCGCCACCCGCTCCGGCCTCAGCGGCACCCAGGACAGATCCTTCTTGCCCGACCAGCGGCTCGGCGCCCCGGGCAGCCGGGCCGTCTCATGGGCGGCCTCGTCCGACCAGGCCGCCCACGGATGCCCGGACACGTCGTCCAGGCGCAGCGGCTCCAGCTCCTCGACCAACTCGGCGCGCCGCTTCATCGAGAAGGCGGCGGACACGCCGACGTGCTGGAGGTTGCCCTGGTCGTCGTGGAGACCGAGCAGCAGCGAGCCCACCACCGGGCCGCTCTTGTGGAAGCGGTAGCCCGCCACGACGACGTCCGCCGTCCGCTCGTGCTTGATCTTGAACATGGCGCGTTCGTCCTGCAGATAGCGCAGTGTGGGCGGTTTGGCGATGACGCCGTCCAGGCCTGCCCCTTCGTACTGCTCGAACCACCGCTGGGCCACCGCAAGATCGGTCGTCGCCGGTGCCAGATGCACCGGAGCCGTCACCCCGGTCAGGGCCCGCGCGAGCAGGGCCCGCCGGTCCGTCAGCGGGACGTCCAGCAGCGACTCGTCCGCCAGTGCCAGCAGGTCGAAGGCGACGAACGAGGCGGGGGTCGTCCCGGCCAGCATGCGCACCCGGGACTCCGCCGGGTGGATCCGCTCGGTCAGCGCGTCGAAGTCCAGCCGGCCCTCACGGGCGATCACGATCTCGCCGTCCAGCACGCAGCGCGCCGGCAGCCGGTCCTTCAGCGCCTCCACCAGTTCGGGAAAGTACCTGGTCAGCGGCTTTCCGGTACGGCTGCCCAGCTCGACCTCGGCTCCGTCGCGGAACACGATGGCCCGGAACCCGTCCCACTTGGCCTCGTAGTGCATGTCCGGCGGGATCTTCGCCACCGACTTGGCGAGCATCGGCTTCACGGGTGGCATCACCGGGAGATCCATGGTCCGATTCTGCTCGCAATCGCCGGGCGCCGCCCGGTGTGCGCGGGATGCCGGTCGCGCCTACGGTGTCCGCATGGGTGCAGCGGTGGAACTGGAGGCGGGCGGCCGGACCGTACGGCTGTCCAGCCCGGACAAGGTCTTCTTCCCGGAACGCGGTTTCACCAAGCTGGACCTCGCCCGCTACTACCTCGCGGTCGCCCCCGGCATCCTGCGCGCCCTGCGCGACCGCCCCACCACCCTGGAGCGCTATCCCGACGGGGTGAGCGGCGAGTCCTTCTTCCAGAAGCGGGCGCCCAAGAACATGCCCGACTGGATCCCGACCGCCCACATCACCTTCCCCAGCGGACGCACGGCGGACGAGATGTGCCCCACCGAGGAGGCTGCCGTGCTGTGGGCGGCGCAGTTCGGCACGCTCACCTTCCATCCCTGGCCGGTGCGCCGCGACGACGTCGACCGCCCCGACGAACTCCGCATCGACCTCGACCCGCAGCCCGGCACCGACTTCACCGACGCAGTCCTTGCGGCCCACGAACTGCGGGCCGTCCTCGACGAATTCGGCGGACTGCGGGGCTTTCCCAAGACCTCCGGGGGCCGCGGACTGCACGTCTTCGTACCCATCGAACCGCGCTGGACCTTCACCCAGGTGCGGCGCGCCGCGATCGCCGTGGGCCGGGAGCTGGAGCGACGGATGCCGGAGCGGGTGACGATCAAGTGGTGGAAGGAGGAGCGCGGCGAGCGCATCTTCGTCGACTACAACCAGACCGCCCGCGATCGCACCATCGCCTCCGCCTACTCGGTACGGCCGCGCCCGCACGCCCCCGTGTCGGCACCCCTGCGCTGGGACGAGGTGGACCACGTCCACCCCCGTGACTTCGACCTCGCGACCATGCCCGCGCGCTTCGTCGAACTCGGCGACGTGCACGCGGACATGGACGAGCACGCCTTCTCCCTGGAGTCCCTGCTCGAACTCGCCCGCCGCGACGAGCACGACCACGGCCTGGGCGACCTGCCGTACCCGCCCGAGTACCCCAAGATGCCGGGGGAGCCCAAGCGGGTACAGCCGAGCAGGGCGAAGAAGGGGACGTCTCCCGAGGAGGCGCCTCCCGGCGAGGCGCCTCCCGCGGAACCCACAGCTCCTTGATCCTGACGTCACGGTGGGAGATGACGTCCGTCGTGCTGTGCACCTGGAGTCCGACGCAGCCGGAGGCGAGCCGGCGGCCGTCCAGATCGTCGGCCCCGCGGACTCCTTCGGCTTCCAGGTGCTCGCCGGGGGAGGGCCTCGGTGCGGGCGCCTGGATGTATCACTGCCACGTCCGGAGAACGCCACCGATGAGTTCCCGCGCTCGCCGCAGTCTGTGTCCACCGGAGGAGCACCTCGGAGTGGAGGGATGGATCGTGTCCGAGAAGAGAGCAGAGGCGCTGGAGCGCCTGGACGTCTTCGTCGGGGAGTGGGCCCTGGAGGTCCCCGACCAGCCGGCGCCGCCCGACGCAGGCGAGGACGTCCCAGTGGCGCGCAGCTGGTTCGAGTGGACCCTGGACGGGCAGTTCCTGGTGCAGCGCAGCGAGGTCAAGGTCCCCGGTGCGCCCGACGGCCTGATGATCGTCAGTGCCGATCCGGAGACCGGTGCGTACACACAGCACTACTACGACTCCCGCGGTGTCGTCCGCCTGTACGCGATGAGCTTCGACGGCCGGGTGTGGACCCTCACCCGGGAGGCGCCCGATTTCACGCCCCTGGACTTCGGTCAGCGCTTCACCGGCACGCTCAGCGAGGACGGGAACACCGTCACGGGCGCCTGGGAGAGCCGCCGCCCCGGCGGCGACTGGCAGCACGACTTCGCCCTCGACTACCGGAGGCTGGGCTGAGATGAGCACCGGCAGCGGGGCGGCGCGTACCGTACAGGAGATCATCGAGGCGAACTGCTATCTGGTCCTGTCCACCGCCGACTCGACGGGACGGCCATGGGGTTCGCCCGTCTACTTCGCGCATATCGACTTCACCGAGTTCTACCGGCTCTCCTCGCTCGAGGTCACGCATTCCCGCAACATCGCGATACGGCCCGAGGTGGGCATCGTGGTCTTCGACTCACAGGCGGCGGTGGGCGCCGGGCAGGGTGTCTATATGCCCGCCACCGCGAACCTGCTGGAACCCGGCGCCGGCACCGACCGGGCCATCGCGGCCTTCTCCCGCCGGTCGACAGCGCATGGCTATCGGGCGTGGACCAGCGAGGACGTCGAACCCGGCGCGGAATTGCGACTCTACCGAGCCATCGCCGCATCGCACTCGATCCTCGCCAAGGACGGCCGGCCCGACCACCGGATTCCCGTGCCTCTCGGCTAAGAGTCATCACGTAATTGCGGAAGTGCCCGATGGCCGGACGACGGCCGTGGGATCTCTCCGGGGCTGCAGGAGGCTCCGTCGAGTCAAGCGCGATGCCACGGCACACCTTCGGGCTGCCGGCCGCGGCAGCTGCTCCACCTGCGGTGACAGCAGCCTCTGCCCGGCACATCCGACAGGGAAGCAGCGCAACCCCGGATGAGACCCGACCCGCGACCACGCGGCACAAGGCCCGCGCCGGAGCGTTCTGCCCAACCATCGGACGTCACGTGAATTACGTGATGACTCTTAAGGCCGTTTCGTCCAGCCCCCATCGCCCCATCGGGGCGGGCCGGAGGAGGATGCCGGCGATGTGGAGTCCGGCCAGGTGGACGGCCGTGGCCTGCTCGTAGCGGGTGGCCATGCCGCGCCGCTGCCTGAGGCAACGTTTCGGGCCGCCGGTGGGGCACTCACGGGCCCGGCCGCACACTGATGCGCATGCGCCGGGGCGGCGCACGACTCGGGCCGCTCGCCTCGCTCCCCGCCAGGGAGCAGCATGGAGGTGAGCCACGAAGGGAGGCCCACCATGAAGACCGGAGCCTCGGACTACGACGGTCTGTACTCGCACACGCCCTCCCAGGCCGAGGGCGAGCGCGAGGAGCAGCCCGGACGTACGGCCGTGGAGGAGCACCCGGACGTCCCCAGGACGGAGCCGTCCCAGGCTGAGGGTGAGCGAACGGACGACATCGGTCCCGAGTGACCCGCGTAACCTGCCGTGACCGACGACCGTGGAGCGCGGCGTGCGGCGCCCAGTCCCGCCCGCTGAACGCCGCGCCCACGCCCGCGGCCGGTCGATCCGTCGGCTCGGGCGCCTCAACGGCCGTACGGCGACGCCCTCATCAGGTGTTCGACCCGGCGTTATCCTGATCGGCAACCGCCGGATGAGGAGTCCCGAAGTGACCGAGACAGCGCCGCGTCCCACGCTGGAGGCCGTGGCCGCGCGGGCCGGGGTGTCGCGGGCCACCGTGTCGCGTGTCGTCAACGGCGGGGAGGGGGTCAGGGAGATCCTCGTCGAGCGCGTCCGGCGGGCGGTCGAGGAACTGGGGTACGTCCCCAACCAGGCGGCCCGCAGCCTCGTGACGAAGCGGCACGACGCGGTCGCCGTCGTCATCGCCGAACCGGAGACCCGCGTCTTCACCGACCCCTTCTTCGCACTCCAACTCCGAGGCATCAGCAAGGAATTGACGGCGCACGACAACCAGCTCGTCCTGCTGCTGACCGAGGGCCGCGCCGACCACGCGCGGGTGGCCCGCTATCTCGCCGGTGGCCATGTCGACGGCGCGCTCGTCTTCTCCCTGCATCTCGACGACCCGCTGCCCGGGCTCATCCAGGGCGCCGGTGTGCCCACCGTCTTCGGGGGCCGGCCGGACTGGAAGGACGGCACCCCGGTGTACGTGGACAGCGACAACCGGGGCGGGGCCCGCGAGGCCGTACGGCATCTCGTCGCGCTCGGCCGGACCCGGATCGCGCACATCACCGGCGCCCTCGACCAGACCTCCGCGGTGGACCGGCTCGACGGATACCGGGACGTCATGCGGGACGTGGACCCGCGGCTCATCGTGGAGAGCGACTTCACCCCGGCCGGCGGTGAACGGGCCATGCGGGAACTGCTCGAGCGCTGCCCGGACGTGGACGCCGTGTTCGCCGCGAACGACCTCACCGCCGTCGGTGCGCTGGGCGTGCTGCGCGAGAGCGGGCGGCGGGTGCCCGAGGACGTGGCCGTGATCGGCTTCGACGACATGCTGCTCGTCGCGGAGCGCAGCGACCCGCCCCTGACGACGGTCCGCCAGGACATCGAGGACATGGGCCGGCTGATGGCCCGCCTGCTGCTGCGCGGCCCCGACTCCCTCGGCCGCGACCGGAACGACGAGAACCCGGCGGGCGCGTCGGCCGGTGTCATCCTGCCGACGACGCTGGTCCGACGCGCCTCCGCCTAGTCCCGCCGGCTACGCCTGCCGCCGCTCATTCCTGCGGGGGCGTGCTCCTGATCACCGCGAAGCGGGCGCCGTACGGGTCGTCCAGCCGGGCGATGCGGCCCACCCCGTCCACGCTCGTGGGGGGCATCCGGAGCGTGCCGCCCAGTTCCTCGGCCTTGGCGGCGACCGCGTCCGTGTCCTCCACCTCGAAGTACGGCAGCCAGTGCGCACTCGCCGCCTCCGCCGGGTCGGCGGAGAGCGGGACGATGCCGCCGAACATGTCGTCATCGCCGCCGTCGGCCGGATTGATCGAGGTGTAGGTGCCACCGGGGAAGGGCACGGCCGAGGTTTCCAGGCCGAGCGTGCGGTGGTAGAAGGCGGCGGCCGCCGCCTCGTCCGGCGTGTACAGCTCGACCCAGCACAGCGAGCCCGGCTCGCCGGCGACGTCGATGCCCTTCATCTGCGCCGGCTGCCAGATCCCGAACGGCACGCCGGCCTGGTCGGCGAGGACGGCCATGTGGCCCTGCCCCATCACGTCCATGGGCTGGACGAGCACGCTGCCGTGCGCCTGCTCGGCGGCCTTGGCCGTGGCCTGCGCGTCGTCGCTCTGGAAGTACACCGTCCAGGACGGCGGACCCATCTCGGCGGTGGTCTGCATAGCGCCGGCGACGGTCCGGCCGTCCAGCTGGAAAAAGCCGTAGCCCCCGGCATCGGGGCCCGCGGACTGGAACCGCCAGCCGAAGAGCGAGCTGTAGAAGGAGGTGGCGCCGTCGATGTCCGACGTGGAGACGTCGATCCAGTTCGGAGCGCCGTTGACGAAACGGGTGGTGAGCATGGCCGCCCTCCTCGGAAGGGGTCGGAAGGGTCCCGTTCTTTGCACTGCAGAGTCTGGCACCGCCCACTGACAATCGCTGTTGCGACGCCACCGCACGCCGGACGGACCGCGTCGGTCACCCTGGGCGACTGCCCATATTCCCCTTGTTTTCCCACGGCCCCGCGCGCCGCCGTGCGCCGCGGGGTCCGGGCGGAGCATCATCGGGGCGGCCGGAGGCCTGGGCGACGGCGTTGACCGGACGTTGATCGAACGTTTTTCGCCGCTCGGCACGATCCTGGTCATGCACATCGAAACGATCGCCTCGCTCGACCTCGCCTGGCAGGAGGGGGCGTTGTGCGCGCAGACCGGGGCGGACTTCTTCTTCCCCGAGCCCGGCAGCTCCGTACGGGAGGCCAAGCGGATCTGCGGCCTGTGCCCCATCCGCTCGGCCTGCCTGGAGTTCGCGCTGGACAACGACGAGCGCTTCGGCGTCTGGGGCGGCCTGTCCGAGAAGGAACGACTGGCGCTCAGGCGCACCACGAACTCACTCCGCGTCCCGTTCCGGGCGCCGTAAATCCGTGGGGCCTTCCCGGTGCGCCCGGTTAGGATCCGGGGGCGCGTCCGGACGTAGCGCAGCGGCAGGCGCATCGCCATGGCATGGCGACCACGCCGGTTCGAATCCGGCCGTCCGGACGCGCGTCGTACGGTCCCGTAGCGCAGAGGCAGCCGCGCCGCCTTCTCAAGGTGGAGACGCCGGTTCGAATCCGGCCGGGACCACGCAGGGCGGACGCGGGGCGGGGCGGGATGGGCGAGGCGATCACGGAGGCGGAACTGGCCGCCTTCCGCCAGGCCGTGGGCAAGCTGCGGGCGCTGCCCGTCGACGACCCGGTGCGCCTGCGGGCCGAGCAGGTCGCCGTGTCCTTCGCGCGTGACGGCCGGCTGCGCCGCCGCAAGGCCCGGGGCGCCGAGATCTCGGCGGCCGATGCAGCGGTCATGGCCGCCACCGCGACGGGCGCCCCGCACCGGCGCGAGGACGCGCCCCTCGCCGTGCCCGGCGCCGCGGGGACCTTCCGCAGACCGCGCACCTGCTACGTCTGCAAGTCGACCTATCGTCAGGTCGACTCCTTCTACCACCGGCTCTGCCCGGACTGCGCCGCCGACAACACGGCTCGCCGCGCCCTGAGCACCGACCTGAGCGGGCGCCGGGCGCTGCTCACCGGCGGCCGGGTGAAGATCGGCTTCCAGCTGGCGCTCATGATGCTCCGGGACGGCGCCGAACTCCTCGCCACCTCCCGCTTCCCGCACGACACCCTGCGCCGCTTGCGGGCCGCCGAGGGCAGCGCCGGGTGGCTGGACCGGCTCACCGTCCTCGCCGTCGACCTGCGAGACCCGCGCCAGATGCTCGGCCTGTGCGAGGAACTGCGGGCGGAGGGACGGCCGTTGGACATCCTGGTCAACAACGCCGCCCAGACCGTACGGCGACCGCCCGAGTCGCTCGCCCGTTCAGGCGAGGGCGCCCGCGGCCAGCACGAGTTGCGGGACGTTTCCGTGGTGTCTGCCGACGAGTCGCGCCAGCACCGCCCACGCCTCCTCACGGTCGCCCAAGTGGTCGTGGACGCAGGGGCGGAGGGCTTCTGCGGCCTCCTGGACCCGGGCCGGGAACAGGACATGCCCCAGGGACAGGACCTGCAGGACGCTCGCTGCGGGGCCGTACGACGTCGCGTACTCGGCCGGTCCGTCGAGCACACCGGCCTGGCACAGGCGGTGGGTGAACTTGCGGTGCGAGCCGAACTGCGTGCGCAGGGCGGGCGGGCAGTCCGGGCGTACGGCCAGGGCCCAGCGGGCGAAGCCGGGCAGCGGGCGCTCGTGGTCCGCCTCGGTGACCGTCCGCCAGTCGGAGCGGGTGAGGACCATGGACGCGGCACGGCGCGCCGCGCGCATCCCGCCGACGGCACGCAGGGCGCCGACGAGGCCGTGGTGGACGTAACTCGTGGGCACGACGGACTCCTGGTCCTTCAGCCTGTCGTCCACCGGTACGGCCTCCGTGCGGCCGGGACCGAACGGGACGCCGCGGGCGACCGCCCGGCGCAGCCCCGAGTCGGTCGGGATGTAGGGCCAGATCAGGGCGTTGAGTTCGGGGTCGTCCTGTTCCAGGACCCACAGCAGCACGGACGACGGCAACTCGCCCGACCACATCCAGGGGCGCTGCAGCCGACGCCGGACCACACTGGGATGCTCGGGCCCGGGCAGGCCGATCCGCGCCCGGACCCGATCCGCGGTCTCGTCGCCGACCAGACGGAGCAGAAAGCCGACGGCGTGCTCGGCGCCGCAGTGGTCACGCATGGCGGCATGATGCCCCACCCCACCGGCAGCACGCACCGACGAATCGGCGTGCCCCGGGCACCGTCGGTCAGACTCCGGGTGCCGCCGGCCGGGGCCACTGACGGTGGGTCGGGCCCGTGGGCCGTGAGTCAGCCCCCCCGGCGCCGGTCGGGCCCGGCGCGCGCCGCACGTCAGGTCCGTGAGCCGACGGTCGGACGCCGGGGCCGCATGTCAGCCCCGGGCCCGGCACCTTCAGCCCCAGGCCCGATTCGCTCGTTCAGACCCCGGCCCGCGCCGCCATCCGCGCCTTGCGCGCCGCCAGCTTCTCGTCGAACTTCAGGGCCTCCGCGTCCAGTCCGCCCATGAACAGCCCGAGTTCCTCCTGGGCCCGGCGTCCCTCGGGGCCGAGGCCGTCGATCTCCATGATCTTCAGGAAGCGCAGCACGGGCTGGAGGACGTCGTCGTGGTGGATGCGCAGGTTGTAGACCTCGCCGATCGCCATCTGGGCGGCGGCACGCTCGAAGCCGGGGATGCCGTGCCCGGGCATGCGGAAGTTGACGACGACGTCGCGGACGGCCTGCATGGTCTCGTCGGCTGCGATCTCGAAGGCCGCCTTGAGGAGGTTGCGGTAGAAGACCATGTGGAGGTTCTCGTCGGTCGCGATGCGGGACAGCATGCGGTCGCAGACCGGATCGCCGGACTGGTGCCCGGTGTTGCGGTGCGAGATCCGCGTCGCGAGCTCCTGGAAGGCGACGTAGGCGACCGAGTGCAGCATGGAGTGCCGGTTGTCGGACTCGAAGCCCTCGCTCATGTGGGACATGCGGAACTGCTCCAGCTTGTCCGGGTCCACCGCGCGCGAGGTGAGCAGGTAGTCGCGCATCACGATGCCGTGCCGGCCCTCCTCGGCCGTCCAGCGGTGCACCCAGGTGCCCCAGGCGCCGTCCCGGCCGAAGAGCGTGGCGATCTCGTGGTGGTAGCTGGGGAGGTTGTCCTCCGTCAGCAGGTTCACCACCAGGGCGGTGCGGCCGATCTCGGTGACCTTGGAGTGCTCCTTGTCCCAGGCCTCGCCGTCCTCGAAGTAGCCCGGGAAGTTACGGCCGTCGGTCCACGGGACGTACTCGTGCGGCATCCAGTCCTTGGCGACCTTCAGATGCCGGTTGAGTTCCTTCTCCACCACTTCCTCCAGCGCGTACAGCAGCCGCGCGTCGGTCCACACGGACGGGCTGTCGAGTTGGGGGGAGGCGATCGTCACGGGAACTCCAGGGGGGACGACGAACAAAAGAAAAGGAACTCGGGGCTTACCGGCGAGCGGTGCCGGAAACCTACGTGATCGTAGGCTACGAATCCGTAGGTTACGAGACCGTAGGTTAAGCGTGGCGTAAACCTCCCTGCTCAGACGGCGTGCGCATGATGAAAACGGACACGCCGAGTGGGCCAGGTATGCCAAGAGGCCCCGGGACGCGCAGGTCCCGGGGCCGACGCCGAAAGGATCAGCGGGTCAGGCGTACAGCTCTCGCAGCCGCACCGAGAGGCACGTCACACAGCCCTCGAGCTTCTCGAACTCGCCGATGTCCACCGCGACCACCTCGTGCCCGAGGTCGGTGAGGAGCTCGGCGGTCTTCGGCGCGCTGTCCGCCATCAGCAGCTTGCCGCCGCCGAGCAGCACCACATGGGCGCCGGACTGCTCGGGCACCGACAGGAAGCCCGGGAACAGGGACGGCCGGTCCACGCTCGGGATGTGCCCGAGCACGGTCCCGTCGGGCAACGCCGTGACCGCCGACTTCAGGTGGAGCACCTTGCTCACCGGCACGGCCACGACCCGCGCGCCCAGTGGCTCGAAGGCCGCCCGGACCTGCTGCACGCCGGCCGTGTTGGTGCGCCCGCCCCGGCCGACGTAGATGGTGTCGGCGATCTTCAGGACGTCACCGCCGTCCAGGGTGCCCGGCTCCCAGATCCAGTTCACCGAGCAGCCGAGGCTCGCCACGGCCTCCTCGACGCCCGGGGTCTCCTTCCGCCGGGACTCGGCGCCGGGGCGGGTGATCAGCGCGACGTTCCTGTACATCACCACCGTGTCCTCGACGAACACGGAGTCGGGGCAGTCGTCGGCCGGTTCCACCTCGATGGTCTCCCAGTCGTGCGCGCGCAACGCCTCGACGTACGCCTCCCACTGCTCGACGGCGCGGTCGACGTCGACCTTCTCCCGCTCGATGTGCGTCACCAGACCCTCGGCGAGACGCGGACCGGGGCGGCGGACGAGGGCCTTCTTGCTGGGCACAGCGGGTCTCCGTATCGGCGGGGCGGTACCGGCGCCCGAAGTGCGGCGCCGGTTCGCCATCATGCAGGGCAGCGCCCGCGTGGACAAAACCCTTCGTTGTCAGGCTGTGGCCCTCCTGAGATGCTCCGGGGTACCCCGCCCGCCCGGTTCCGCCGGCTCTTCCGGTGTCGTCTCCCGCAGTCGTCCCTCCTCCAGCAGCAGCCAGCGCGTGATGCCGAGCGATTCCAGGAACGGCAGGTCGTGGCTCGCGACGACCAGGGCTCCCTCGTACGACTCCAGAGCCGTCGTCAGCTGCCGCACGCTCGCCATGTCGAGGTTGTTCGTCGGCTCGTCGAGCATGAGGAGCTGCGGTGCGGGCTCCGCCAGCAGCAGCGCGGCCAGGGCGGCCCGGAAGCGCTCACCGCCGGACAGCGTCGCCGCCGTGCGGTCCGCCCGGGCACCTCGGAACAGGAAGCGGGCCAGCCGGGCCCGGATCCGGTTGTTCGTGGCGCCCGGCGCGAACCGGGCCACGTTCTCGGCGACCGTCAGCTCGCCGTCGAGGACGTCGAGACGCTGCGGCAGGAAGCGCAGCGGGACATGTGCCGTCGCCTCGCCCACCACCGGCGGCAACTCCCCGGCGATCGTGCGCAGCAGCGTCGTCTTGCCCGCGCCGTTGCGCCCGATCAGCGCGACCCGCTCGGGCCCGCGCAGCTCGAACAAGCCCTCCACGCGGGCGCCGTAGGCCAGCTCCAGGTTCCGGAGGGTCAGCACGTTCCGGCCCGGCGGGACGGCCGTGTACGGCAGGTCGACGCGGATCTCGTCGTCGTCCCGAACGGCCTCCACAGCCTCGTCGAGCCGCTCTCTGGCCTCGGCGAGCCTCTCCTCGTGCATGATGCGGTGCTTGCCCGCGGACTCCTGCGCCGCGCGCTTGCGCGCCTCCATGACGATCTTCGGCTCCCGTTTCTGCTCGAACATCTTCTGGCCGTACCGCTTGCGGCGGGCCAGTTTGACCTGGGCGTCGGCCAGTTCGCGCTGCTGTCTGCGCACGTCGTTCTCGGCGACGCGCACCATGCGCTGCGCCGCCTCCTGCTCGCCGGCCAGCGCCTCCTCGTACGAGGAGAAGTTGCCGCCGTACCAGGTGATCTCCCCGGAGCGCAGATCGGCGATCTGGTCGACCAGTTCGAGCAGTTCGCGGTCGTGGCTGACCACGACCAGCACACCCGGCCACGACGCGACGGCCGCGTACAGCCGCCGGCGTGCGTACAGGTCGAGGTTGTTGGTGGGTTCGTCGAGCAGCAGCACGTCCGGGCGGCGCAGCAGCAGCGCGGCCAGCCGCAGCAGCACCGACTCGCCGCCCGACACCTCGGCGACGGTGCGGTCCAGGCCGATGTGGCCGAGGCCGAGTTCGCCGAGGGCGGCGAACGCGCGCTCCTCGACGTCCCAGTCGTCGCCGACTGTCTCGAAGTGCTCCTCGGCCACGTCGCCCGCCTCGATGGCGTGCAGCGCGGCCCGCCGCTCGGCGATGCCCAGCGCCTCGTCGACGCGCAGCGCGGTGTCGAGGGCGACGTTCTGCGGGAGATACCCGACCTCGCCGGCCACCCGGACGGTGCCGTCGGACGGGGTGAGTTCCCCGGCGATCAGCTTCAACAGGGTCGATTTTCCTGAGCCGTTGACACCGACGAGCCCGGTGCGGCCCGGCCCGAACGCGATGTCGAGGCCGTCGAAGACGTGGGTGCCGTCCGGCCAGGCGAAGGACAGGGACGTACAGGTGAGGGACAGGGGTGTGGACATGGGCGCCTCGCGATTGCTGGATGCGGAAGGGGCAAACGCGTGTCGAGACACCGCACGGCGGCAACCAGGAAGGCGGGAAAGGCCACGAAAAAGGCCCTGTGCCGGAGGACGGCTCGAACGCCGAGGTCGCACGCTGCGCACACGCCCGAGGCGTGTGACGCGGTGACTCAGGACCTCAGACGAACAACGTCCTTCTCCTATCGACGGCAACAGAACCGTCCACCACGGTAAGAACGCCCTCGGGGACTGTCAACGCATTAAACCGGTGACCCGGGCGCACCTCGATGTCGGCTCGCCGGGCTCGGCGTGGCCTGGGGCAGCGCCGGTTCCGGGCACGCCCAGGCCGCGTATGCCGTCGTCCGCCGCGCCGCGCGGGAGCTGGTGGACGGCCGGACGTACGGCGCGCTCGCAGGCGGGCTCGACTACGGCGAGCTCGACGCCCTGTCGGCGCACGGACGCTGAGTCAGCGGGCGTCGCGCATCAGCTCCGCCAGGTCGTGGTCGAGGTCGAGCTGCTGGTGTTCGAGACCGGTGGGGACCAGGGCGCTGGTCGCCTCGAGGAACCGGCGTATCTCGCCCGAGCGGACGTGTACGACGGCGGTTCCCTCGGGGGCGTGGAACTCCAGGACGGTGCGGTCGTAGCCGTACGGCCGCACCCGTACGTCGCCGTGGCCCTCCGGGGCGTGCAGCCCGGCCGCGAGCAGCTCGCGGGAGAAGGTCCAGCGCACCTCCACCCCCTCCAGGGTGGCCGGGGCGGGGAAGGTCATCTGGACGGCGAACGGGTCGTGCCGGTCGTAGCGCAGCGTGGCGGGAATGCTCGGCATGCGCGGCGCGGCTGCGACGAGACGGGCCTCTACGGGCTGCTCGATGAGAGTGGACAACGCCTTGCTCCCTTGTGACGGCTGGACGAACTTCCGGGCGGACGGTTCCTCGTACTGGAAGAGACGACGGAATCGGCTCATCCGTGCACACACATTCCGAGTGACCTCGGTCACCGCATTCATGCACGGCAGTGGCGCGGTTGTCCCGCAGTGCTCCGAGGGGCAGTTGGGCCCTCTGGACGGCGGCGGGGCAGTGAGCTAGCTTCGCCCGCCATGAGGCGCTTGGGGAGCACGCGACGCAGGGGACGTACGAGCCGAGTGGTGGCCGCGGGGGTGGCGTGCGGGGCGGCGCTGGCCGCCCTGACGATCGGTCCCGCCGAGGCGGGGACGCCGGACCACCGCACCCCGCACTGGGAACTCAAGGACAGCGGCACCCCGGAGGTGCGCTACCGCGGACTGTCCGCCGTCGACCGCCGCACGGCCTGGGTGGCAGGCACCGGGGGCACAGTCCTGCGCACCACGGACGGCGGCGCGAGCTGGCGGAACGTCTCCCCGCCCGGCGCCACCGACCTCCAGTTCCGCGACATCGAGGCCTTCGACGCGCGCCGCGCGGTGGTGCTGGCCATCGGTGAGGGCGAGGCCTCCCGCGTCTACCGCACCGACGACGGCGGAGCGACCTGGACCGAGTCCTTCCGGAACACCGACGCGAGGGCCTTCTACGACTGCCTGGCCTTCTTCGACCGGCGGCACGGCCTCGCCATGAGCGACCCGGTGGACGGAAAGTTCCGCATTCTGTCCACCGCCGACGGCGGCCGTACCTGGCGGGTGCTGCCCGCCGCCGGCATGCCGGCCGCCCTGGACGGAGAGGCGGGCTTCGCGGCCAGCGGCCAGTGCCTGGTCACGTCCGGCCCGAAGGACGTCTGGCTGGCCACCGGCGGTGCGGCCCACGCGCGTGTGCTGCACTCCGCCGACCGCGGCCTGACCTGGAACGCGGCCGACACGCCGATCCCGGCCGGCGACCCGGCCCGGGGCGTCTTCGCCCTCGCCTTCCACGACCGCACCCACGGCATCGCCGTCGGCGGCGACTACCGCCCGGACCAGCCCTCACCGCAGGCCGCGGCCGTCACACCCGACGGCGGCCGCACCTGGCGGTCCGCCGTCACGCCCCCGCCCGCCTACCGCTCCGGCGCCGCTTGGCTTCCGCACAGCGGCACCACCGCGCTCGCCGTCGGCCCGACCGGCACCGACGTGACGACCGACGGCGGCCGCACCTGGCGCACGGTCGACACCGGGTCGTACGACACCGTCGACTGCGCGCCCGACCTGAGCTGCTGGGCGGCGGGGGAGCAGGGGCGCGTGGCACGACTCGAGAACTGACGTGAAGGACGCGGAACGCGGGTACTCGATCGCGGGACACGAAGCGAGAGGAAGTGAGCGGCCGTGCCACGCGGTTCCAGCCCCAAGCGGGAGCGTCAGTACGAGCACGTCAAGGAGAGCGCGCTGGAGCGCGGCGAGAGCACGCGGCGTGCCGAGGAGATCGCGGCCCGGACGGTCAACAAGGAACGGGCCCGGTCCGGCGAGTCGCAGCGTGCCAGCCGCACCTCCACCGAGGACATGTCGTCCGGCGAGCGCGGCGGCCGGCGCTCGCACCAGGGTGCCCAGGGGCTGACCTACGACCAGCTGTACGAGGAGGCCAAGCGGCGCAACATCCATGGCCGTTCGGACATGAACAAGGAGCAGCTGCAACGCGCGCTGGGCGGCAACAAGAGCTGACCCGGCGGGCTTCGGTGCCGGCGCGGGACCGTACAGTCGTGGTCACCATGACGACCGTACGCGTTCCCGCGGGCTGGCCCGTGACCGAGGAGCAGGCCCGCGCCGTCCAGGACGAGCTGCGCGGGCGGGTGGTCCTCGACGAGCCCGGACCGCCGCCCGGGACGGGCCGGGTGACGGGGGTCGACGTCGCCTACGACGACGCGCGCAACCTCGTCGCGGCGGCGGCCGTCGTGCTGGACGCGGCCACGCTCGAGGTCGTCGCCGAGGCGACCGCCGTCGGCCCGGTCCCCTTCCCGTACGTGCCCGGCCTGCTGGCCTTCCGGGAGATCCCCGCCGTGCTGGCCGCCCTGGAGGCACTGCCCTGCCCGCCCGGCCTGGTCGTCTGCGACGGCTACGGCCTCGCCCACCCGCGCCGCTTCGGTCTCGCCGGCCACCTCGGCGTGCTCACCGGCCTGCCCACGATCGGCGTCGCCAAGAACCCGTTCACCTTCGTGTACGACGACCCGGACCCCGCGCGCGGCAGCGTCTCCCCGCTCCTCGCGGGCACCGAGGAGGTCGGCCGCGCCCTGCGCACCCGGGACGCCGTCAAACCGGTCTTCGTGTCCGTGGGTCACCGGGTGAGCCTGGACAACGCCTGCGCCCACACTCTCGCGCTCACCCCGCGCTACCGGCTCCCGGAGACGACGCGCAGGGCGGACGCCTCGTGTCGCCGGGCACTTCGGGACGCGACGACGGACCACTCCGCGGCCTCGGGGTGAGTACGTCGTCTGAGTACCCGTACGGATGTGGCCGACCGGGCCGGCCCGGAAGGCTGGGCCGCATGACGACGCACCGTTCCGCGAAGCCCGTGAGCAACCCCGCCCAGCCCGTCGAGCGCGCCGTGACGGCCGCACTGATCCTCGCCGTACTGGCGGGGCTCGCCTGGATAGGCGGGATGATCTACACCGTGACCACGGGCCTCTAGGCGGTACCTCGTGCCCTGGGAACGGCCGGTGTGGTCGGCCTGTCCCGGCACGGGGTCAGGAACGCGGTCAGTGCCGAGAGCATCGCCTGGCCGTACTGAGCCGCGCCGTTGCTTCGGGCGCCGGGTTGCGCTCCGTGGCCCTGCTCGCGTGCACAACGGTGGGGAACGCTCTCGCCCGCGCGGCAGCCGAGCACGTCGCCCAGGACTGACGGGAAGCGCCGCTGGAGTGTCAGAAGGCCGCCGCCACCCGGAAAGTGATCCCCGCCCCGCGCAGTCGCTCGATGAGCGGGTCGCCCATCGCCACCGCCGTCGTGACCTGGCCGGCCGTCGGCGGCAGGTCGTCGAAGGCCAGGGACAGGGCCGACTCGGCGAACATCTTCGCCGTCTCGCCGTAGCCGGGGTCGCCGCCCGAGACCTCCGTGAACACCCGCCGGCCGCCGCCCTCGCCGACGAACCGCACCGTGAACCAGCTCTTCGCGCGCTTCTCGGCGCTCGGCCCGTCGCCCGGCCTGAGCCGGCCGGACAACCACCGCCGGGCGGCCGGTATCTGGGCCGCCGCGGCGACCGCGCCCACGGCGGCGACCCCGCCCAGGGCGACGGGCAGATGCCGTACGGCCGCATAGTGCCGGTAACGGAAGTCGGGACCGTACCGTTCAAGGGCCCGCGCCGATCTGCGCACGATCTGCGGGTCGATGGTCGGCAGCGGGAGCGCCCAGGCACCCACCTCCTTGGCGAACCTCGGCGCACCCGTCGGCGCGCTCGCCCGACGGCTCATCAGGCGTGGCTCGTGCCGGCCGCGGTCCCGTGCGGCGGCCAGCATCTGCCGGCCGCGCGCGAACTGGTCGAGCGCCGAGGCGAGGGTGCCGCCGGAGAAGGCCGCGTCGACGCTCACATGGCCGTCGACGGTCAGCGGCACGCCCTCCGGCAGCTGCTGGACGGTGAAGTACGCCCCGAGGTCGTGCGGGACCGAGTCGAAGCCGCAGGCGTGCACCATCCGGGCGCCGGTCTCACGCGCGCGTGCGTCGTGCCGGACGTACATGAGGTCCACGAACTCGGGCTCACCGGTCAGGTCGAGGTAGTCCGCCCCGGTGTCCGCGCAGGCGGCGACGAGTTCTTCGCCGTAGCGGATGTACGGCCCCACGGTCGAGGCCACCACGCGCGCGTGCTCGGCGAGCCCCCGCAGAGTGTCCGGGTCGGCGACGTCGGCGCGCAGCACGCCGACCTCGGAGCCGCCCGGCAGCTGCTCGCGCAGGGCCTGGAGCCTGCCCTCGTCACGGCCGGCGATCGCCCAGCGCAGGTCCTTCGGCGCGTGCGCGGCGAGGTAGTCCGCGGTGAGCGTGCCGACGAAGCCAGTGGCTCCGAAGAGGACGATGTCGTAGGGGCGGTCCGCCCTCTTTAGCCTGCTCATGACACCCCTTGGTCCGTGGCGCGCGCCGTTGTCCGTGGCTGAGGCTAGCGTGGGGAGCGAGCGGCCCGACGCTCGCCCCTGGCCGCAGGCTCGTCGGGGTAAGTTGGCTAAGCGCTTGCTCGCCACCTCTTGTGTCGGGTGGAACACGTTCTTAGCATCAGTGGTGTTACAGCGGTGGTGTCACATCGACTGGGGGCCGCATGACGACGGCAGGGACGCCGACGCCGGGACACGGCCCGCTCACGGGCGTGCGGGTGGTCGAGCTGGCCGGCATCGGGCCGGGCCCGTTCGCCGCCATGCTCCTGGCCGACCTGGGCGCCGACGTCGTGCGCGTGGACCGGCCCGGCGGCCCGGGGCTCGGGATCGACCCGGCGTACGACATCACCAACCGCAACAAGCGCTCCGTCGTCGTCGACCTCAAGGTGGACGGCCCGGACCGCGTCCTCGACCTGGCCGCACGCGCCGACATCCTGATCGAGGGCTACCGCCCCGGCGTCGCCGAACGCCTCGGTGTCGGCCCCGAGGCCTGCCACGCCCGCAACCCCCGGCTGGTCTACGGCCGGATGACCGGCTGGGGCCAGGACGGCCCGCTCGCCCCGCGGGCCGGCCACGACGTCACGTACATCGCCGTCACCGGCACCCTCGGCATGATCGGAGCCCCGGACGAGCCCCCGGTCGTCCCCGCCAACCTGGTCGGCGACTACGCGGGCGGCTCCCTCTACCTGGTCGTCGGCGTCCTCGCCGCGCTCCACCACGCGTGCGCGACCGGTACCGGCCAGGTCGTCGACGCCGCCATCGTGGACGGCACCGTCCACCTCGCCTCGATGATCCACGGCATGCTCGCGGCCGGCGGCTGGCAGGACCGGCGCGGCACCAACCTGCTCGACGGCGGTTGCCCCTACTACGGGACGTACGAGACGTCCGACGGGCAGTATCTGGCCGTCGGCGCCCTGGAGCGGCAGTTCTACGAGGAGTTCCTGCACCGGCTCGACCTGGACGACCTCGCCCCGGCCCACAAGGACTGGACCCGCTGGGGTGAACTGCGCGAGCGGGTCGCCGAGCGTTTCCGGTCCCGCACCCGCGACGAGTGGACGGCCGTCTTCGAGGGCTCCGACGCATGCGTGGCGCCCGTCCTGTCCCTGCGCGAGGCCCCGCACCACCCGCACCTCGCAGCCCGCGGCACCTTCATCGACCAGGGCGGCATCACCCAGCCCGCCCCGGCCCCGAGGTTCAGCGCCACGCCGACCACCGTCCGCACCGGCCCCGCTCTGCCCGGCACCGCCACGGAGGACGTGGCCCGCGACTGGGACGTGCCCCGGCTGCTCGCCGACGACCGCCGAAAGGACGGCGACTGATGGAGCCCGCCGCTTTCCGGGGATACCCACTCCGAACGCCGGTCCCCCAGACCCTCCGCTGTGAAAACCCTCGTTGAAAGGCCTCTCAGTGAGCACCGAAGCGTACGTGTACGACGCGATCCGCACCCCGCGCGGCCGCGGCAAGGCGAACGGCGCCCTGCACGGCACGAAGCCGATCGACCTGGTCGTCGGCCTCATCCATGAGATCCGCGACCGCTTCCCGGGCCTGGACCCGGCGGCGATCGACGACATCGTGCTCGGCGTCGTCGGCCCGGTCGGCGACCAGGGCTCCGACATCGCCCGCATCGCGGCCATCGCCGCCGGTCTGCCCGACACGGTCGCCGGCGTCCAGGAGAACCGCTTCTGTGCGTCCGGCCTGGAGGCCGTCAACCAGGCCGCCGCCCGGGTCCGCTCCGGCTGGGAGGACCTGATCCTCGCCGGCGGTGTCGAGTCGATGTCCCGGGTGCCGATGGCCTCCGACGGGGGCGCCTGGTTCAACGACCCGATGACCAACATGGCCACGAACTTCGTGCCGCAGGGCATCGGCGCCGACCTCATCGCCACCATCGAGGGCTTCTCCCGCCGCGACGTCGACGAGTACGCGGCCCTCTCGCAGGAGCGCGCGGCGGGCGCCGCGAAGGACGGCCGCTTCGAGCGCTCCGTCGTCCCGGTCAGGGACCGCAGCGGCCTCGTCGTCCTCGACCACGACGAGCACCCGCGCCCCGGCACCACCGCCGACTCCCTCGCCAAGCTGAAGCCGTCCTTCGCCGACATCGGCGAGCTGGGCGGCTTCGACGCCGTGGCCCTGCAGAAGTACCACTGGGTCGAGAAGATCGACCACGTCCACCACGCGGGCAACTCGTCCGGCATCGTGGACGGCGCCTCGCTCGTCGCGATCGGCTCCAAGGAGGTCGGCGAGCGCCACGGCCTCACCCCGCGCGCGCGGATCGTCTCCGCCGCCGTCTCCGGCTCCGAGCCCACCATCATGCTCACCGGTCCCGCGCCCGCCACCCGCAAGGCGCTCGCCAAGGCCGGGCTGACCATCGACGACATCGACCTCGTCGAGATCAACGAGGCGTTCGCCGCGGTCGTGCTGCGCTTCGTGAAGGACATGGGCCTGTCCCTGGACAAGGTCAACGTCAACGGCGGCGCGATCGCTCTCGGCCACCCGCTCGGCGCCACGGGCGCGATGATCCTCGGCACGCTCGTCGACGAGCTCGAGCGCCAGGACAAGCGCTACGGCCTCGCCACGCTGTGCGTCGGCGGCGGCATGGGCATCGCCACCATCATCGAGCGCATCTGAACTCCCCGCGGAATCACGACACTTCAACGGAGACGACTGTCATGACCGAAAGCACCACCATCCGCTGGGAACAGGACGACACCGGCGTCGTCACCCTCGTCCTCGACGACCCCGACCAGTCCGCGAACACCATGAACCAGGCGTTCCGCGACTCCCTCGCCGCGATCACCGAACGCCTGGAAGCCGAGAAGGACAGCATCCGGGGCGTCATCTTCACCTCCGCCAAGAAGACCTTCTTCGCCGGCGGCGACCTGCGCGACCTGATCCGGGTCACGCCCGGGACCGCGCAGGACCTCTTCGACGGCAGCCTCGCCATCAAGCGCAACCTGCGCCGCATCGAGACCCTCGGCAAGCCGGTCGTCGCGGCGATCAACGGCGCGGCCCTGGGCGGCGGCTTCGAACTCGCCCTCGCCTGCCACCACCGCGTCGCCCTCGACACCTCCGGCACCAAGATCGGCTGCCCCGAGGTCACCCTCGGCCTGCTGCCCGGAGGCGGCGGAGTCGTCCGCACCGTACGCCTGCTGGGCATCGCCGATGCCCTCCTGAAGGTCCTCCTCCAGGGCACCCAGTACAACGCGCGGCGCGCCCAGGAGAACGGCCTCGTCCATGAAGTGGCCGAAACGCCGGAGGAGCTGCTGGCCAAGGCCCGCGCCTTCATCGATGCCAACCCCGAGTCCCAGCAGCCCTGGGACAAGCCCGGCCACCGCATCCCGGGCGGCACCCCGGCCAACCCCAAGTTCGCCGCCAACCTGCCCGCCTTCCCGGCCAGTCTGCGCAAGCAGACCAATGGCGCGCCCTACCCGGCGCCGCGCAACATCCTCGCCGCGGCCGTCGAGGGCTCCCAGGTCGACTTCGAGACCGCCCAGGTCATCGAGGCGCGCTACTTCGTCGAGCTGGCCGCCGGGCAGACCGCGAAGAACATGATCCAGGCGTTCTTCTTCGACCTCCAGGCCGTCAACTCCGGCGCCAACCGCCCCAAGGGCGTCGAGCCGCGCAAGGTCCGCAAGGTCGCCGTCCTGGGCGCCGGGATGATGGGCGCGGGCATCGCCTACTCGTGCGCCCGCGCGGGCATCGAGGTCGTTCTCAAGGACGTCTCCCTGGAGGCCGCTCTCAAGGGCAGGTCCTACTCCGAGAAGCTGTGCGCGAAGGCCGTCTCCCGGGGCCGTACGACCCAGGAGAAGGCGGACGCGCTGCTCGCCCGCATCACCCCCACCGCCGAGGCCGCCGACCTCGCGGGCTGCGACGCGGTCATCGAGGCCGTCTTCGAGGACCCGGCGCTCAAGCACAAGGTGTTCCAGGAGATCGAGCACGTCGTCGACGCCGACGCGCTGCTGTGCTCGAACACCTCCACCCTCCCGATCACCGCCCTCGCCGAAGGCGTCGAGCGCCAGGCCGACTTCATCGGACTGCACTTCTTCTCGCCGGTCGACAAGATGCCGCTCGTCGAGATCATCAAGGGTGAGCGCACCGGCGACGAGGCCCTCGCCCGCGCCTTCGACCTCGTCCGGCAGATCAACAAGACGCCGATCGTCGTCAACGACTCGCGCGGCTTCTTCACCTCGCGCGTGATCGGACACTTCATCAACGAGGGCGTCGCGATGGTCGGCGAGGGCATCGAGCCCGCGTCGGTCGAGCAGGCGGCGGCGCAGGTGGGCTACCCGGCCAAGGTGCTGTCCCTGATGGACGAGCTGACGCTGACCCTGCCGCGCAAGATCCGCAACGAGTCCAAGCGGGCCGTCGAGGAGGCGGGCGGCACCTGGCCGGCGCACCCCGCCGAGGCCGTCATCGACCGCATGGTCGACGAGTTCGGGCGCCCGGGCCGCAGCGGCGGCGCGGGCTTCTACGAGTACGGCGAGGACGGCAAGCGCGCCGGACTGTGGCCGGGCCTGCGCGAGCACTTCACCAAGCCTGGGCACGAGATCCCGTTCCGCGACATGCAGGAGCGGATGCTCTTCTCGGAGGCGCTGGACACCGTCAAGCTCCTCGAGGAGGGTGTCCTGACGTCGGTCGCCGACGCCAACATCGGCTCGATCTTCGGCATCGGCTTCCCGGGCTGGACCGGCGGCGTCCTGCAGTACATCAACGGCTACGACGGCGGCGCCGGGACAGGGGTCGGCCTGCCGGGCTTCGTGGCACGCGCGCGTGAGCTGGCCGACCGCTACGGCGAGCGCTTCACCCCGCCCGCCCTGCTGATCGAGAAGGCCGAGAAGGGCGAGACCTTCACCGACGGGCGCTGACGGATCTTGCAGGAGTGGCTCACCCCTCCTCCGGGGTGAGCCACTCCTGCAGTTCCTGCCTCAGCGACCGCTGAAAGGTCGTCAACAGGGCCTGCACCACCAGCGGATGCATGTGCGCCGACAGCGACTTCACATCCCGGGTGTCTCGTTCGGCGACCGCGTCCCGCAACAGCGACGACAGCTCCCGGGCCGCCGCCCGTGAGTGCTCGATCAGGGCGGTGCGGGCCGCCAGGATCGTCTCCTGCGAGAACGGCACGTCGAGCAGTTCGACGCCGAGCCGGAGCAGCCCGGCGTCGACCCGGAACGCGTCACCGTCCCGCTCGACCACGTTCATCGCGGCCAGCCGGTCCAGGTCGTCCTCGGTCAGCGGCCGTCCCGAACGCCGCTCCAGTTCCGCGCGTGAGAGCCTCTCCGAGGTGTCCGGGGCCCACGAGGACACAACGGCCCGGTGCACTGCGAGATCCCGGGCGCTCAGGTCCGGCGGCAGCTGCCGCAGGTACCGCTCGATCGCGGCCAGGGTCATGCCCTGGTGCTGGAGCTCCTCGATCAGCGCGAGACGCGCGAGATGCCCGGGGCCGTAGTGGCCCACCCGGCGCGGACCGATCACCGGCGGCGGCAGCAGCCCCTTGGTGCCGTAGAAGCGGACCGTGCGCACCGTGAGGCCCGCCCGGGCGGCCAGCTCGTCGATCGTGAGGGTCGGCTCCTCAGTGTCGGTCGTCATGTGCAGCAGTATCGCTGTCTCACCAATGCTGTGAAACCCGCGATCGCGAGGATTCCGTGCGCCACGTCATGGGGCGGGTGGCTTTCGGAGTGTGTACGATCGCAATTAGATGTAGTATACATCTATATTGTGGGCTGGTCCGCGTGAGAAATCGCGCCGTGTGACGTGTGCCATCGCATACTGAGTGATCACTCTGGGAACGTGCTGTCTTGGTCCGTGCCGCGACACAAGGGCGGTGCGGACCTTGCACATCACGGACACCTGGGCGACAATGCCCGGGCACCAGAGAGTGGAACCGCCCTTGAGCAAGGACGCCGTCGAATCGGTACAGGTCGCCGCCCACCCCCAGGCGACCGGGACGCCCGCTGACGCGGGCGACGCCGGATACAGCAAGGACCTCAAGCACCGCCACGTCAACATGATCGCCATCGGCGGTGCCATCGGTACCGGCCTCCTGCTGGGGGCCGGCGGACGCCTGCACAACGCGGGACCGGCACTCGCCCTGGCCTATCTGGTCTGCGGCGTCTTCGCCTTCTTCGTCGTCCGAGCACTCGGCGAACTGGTCCTGTACCGGCCGTCCTCCGGCTCGTTCGTGTCGTACGCGCGCGAGTTCCTCGGCGAGAAGGGCGCCTACGTCGCCGGCTGGATGTACTTCCTGAACTGGTCGACCACCGGCATCGCCGACATCACCGCGATCGCGCTGTACACGCACTACTGGAGCATGTTCACGTCCATACCGCAGTGGGTGCTCGCGCTGATCGCCCTCGCGGTGGTCCTGGCCGTGAACCTGATCTCGGTGAAGATCTTCGGCGAGCTGGAGTTCTGGTTCGCCATCGTCAAGGTCGCCACCATCGTCGGCTTCATGCTGATCGGCATCTTCCTGCTCGCCACCCAGCACAAGGTCGGCGGCCAGACCCCCGGCCTGAGCATGATCACCGACCACGGCGGAATCTTCCCGCACGGCGTGATGCCCGTCGTCCTGGTCATGCAGGGCGTCATCTTCGCCTACGCCGCGCTGGAACTGGTCGGTGTCGCCGCCGGCGAGACCTCCGAGCCGCACAAGATCGTCCCGCGCGCGGTGAACTCGATCATGTGGCGCGTGGGCCTGTTCTACGTCGGCTCCGTCGTGCTGCTGGCCCTGCTGCTGCCCGGCTCCGTCTACTCGGGCGACCAGAGCCCGTTCGTGACGGTCCTGTCGAAGATCGGCATCCCGGCGGCCGGCGACGTGATGAACCTGGTCGTCCTCACCGCCGCCATGTCGTCCCTGAACTCCGGCCTGTACTCCACCGGCCGCATCCTGCGCTCCATGGCCATGGCGGGCTCGGCGCCGAAGTTCACGGCCCGTATGAACCGCAGCCAGGTGCCGTACGGCGGCATCCTGCTGACCTGCGCCGTCTGCGTGCTCGGCGTCGGCCTCAACTACCTGGTGCCCACGCAGGCCTTCGAGATCGTGCTGGAGGTCGCCTCCCTCGGCATCATCAGCACCTGGGTGATCATCATGCTCTGCCACATGGTCTTCGTCCGGCGTGCCAGGGCGGGCCTGGTGGCCCGGCCGTCCTTCCGCCTCAAGGGCAGCCCCGTCACCGAGATCGCCACGATCGCCTTCCTGCTGGTCTGCCTCGGCATGATGTGGAACGACCCCGAGGTCGGCCGCAAGACCCTGCTGCTCATCCCGGTGATCGCCGTCATGCTCGTCGCGGGCTGGTTCGGGGTGCGCCGCCGGGTGTCGAGGTCCGCCGACCAGGAGCTGGGCGAGCTCACGAAGTAAGAGGTCACGGCCACTGTCAGTGGCAGCGCCTACGGTGGCGTCATGTCGGAGATCAAGTACGTCCGGGGTGACGCCACCGTGCCGTCCGGCAAGGGCGTCAAGGCGATCGCCCACGTCTGCAACGACGTCGGAGGCTGGGGCAAGGGCTTCGTCCTCGCACTGTCCCGGCGTTGGCCGCCTGGCACCGCGGCCGCGCGGGCAACGACTTCGGCCTGGGCGCGGTCCAACTGGTCCGGGTCGAGCGGTACATGTGGGTGGCCAACATGATCGGCCAGCGGGGCACACGGACCGGCAGCAAGGGCGTCCCCGTCCGGTACGAGGCCATCGACACGGCGCTCGGCCGGCTCGCGGACGAGGCGGACGAACTCGGCGCCTCGGTGCACATGCCTCGCATAGGCTGCGGTCTCGCGGGCGGAAAGTGGTCCCGGATCGAGCCGTTGATCACCGAGCGGCTGGTGGAACGGGACATCGCCGTGACGGTGTACGACCACGGGGAGGGTGGCGGATGAGCGACGAGACCGATGTCCTGGTGCTCGGCGGCGCGGGCGTGGACACCATCGTGTACGTACCGGAACTGCCGCTCCCGTACGCCGACAGCTACATGATCGACTCCGGGATCCGCACCCGGGCCGGACAGACCGGCGACTTCGTCGCGCTGGGACTCGCCGCTCTCGGCCTGCGCACCCACCACCTCGACCTGCTCGGCGACGACCCCGAGGGCGACCTGGTCCGCGCCCTGCACCGGGAGCGGGGCATCGCGCTCACCGCGATCCCGCAGCCCGCGGGCACCAAGCGCGCGGTCAATCTGGTCGGCCCGGACGGACGCCGGCTGTCCTTGTACGACACCAGCCGCGCCCACGCCGACGACCGTCTCCCGGATCCGGTGCTGCGCTCCCTGGCGGCGTCCAGCAGGCACGCGCACGTCGCCATCACCCACCCGTGCGCCCACGCCCTGCCCGTCCTGCGCGAGTCGAGCGTGACCCTCTCCACCGACCTGCACGACTGGGACGGCGAGGATCCCTACCACGAGCCGTTCGCGCATGCCGCGGACATCGTGTTCCTGTCGGCGACGGCCCTCACCGACCCCGAGCGGATCATGCACCGCATCGCCGAGCGGGGCAGGGCACAGGTGGTGGTCGCCACGGCCGGCGCCGAGGGCGCCCAGCTGCTGGCCGACGGCGAGCTGACCCGTGTACCGGCCGTCGCCCCGCCTGCGCCGGTGGTGGACTCCAACGGCGCGGGCGACGCGTTCGCCGCCGCCTTCCTCTTCGGCCACCTGACCGGCGAACCGCCCCGGCGGTGCGCCCTGTACGGGGCGGTGGCCGGGGCGTACGCCTGCACGGTGCCCTCGACGGAGACGGCGGCGATAGGCCGGGAGGAACTCCTGGACCGCGCGGCCGAGTCGGCTGCCGCCATGCGGTGAGGAGGCGGGGAAGCAGCCCCGGCCCATGCTCGTCGGTGCGGGTTGTCCGTGCCGGCCGTCAGTGCTGGTGCACGTCGTGCGTGGCCTCGATCTTCTTCCACGACTTCGGCTGAGCCGCGACCGTCGCCGCCTTCGCGACGGATGCCGTGCGGGCCGCCGGGGCCGCGGGCTTGACCGGCTCGAAAAGCCACGTGTCGAACAGCGCGGCCAGTGGCTTGCCGGACACCTGCTCGGCGTACCGCTGGAAGTCGGCGACCGACGCGTTGCCGTACGCGTGCTTCTTCGGCCAGCCCTTCAGGACGGCGAAGAACGCGTCGTCGCCGATCTCGTTGCGCAGCGCCTGCAGAGCCAGCGCGCCCCGGTCGTAGACGGCTGCGTCGAACTGGTTGTCCGGACCCGGGTCACCGGGCGCGACCGTCCAGAACGGGTCGTCGGCGGGGTGCGAGTCGTAGACGTAGTCCGCCAGTTCCTGCGCGGTGCCCTCGCCCTCGTGCTCGGACCACAGCCACTGCGCGTACGACGCGAAGCCCTCGTTGAGCCAGATGTCCTTCCAGCCCTTCACCGACACGGAGTCGCCGTACCACTGGTGCGCCAGCTCGTGCACGACCACAGAGGTGTTGGAACCCCGCGCGAACTGCCGCGGGCTGTAGAACACCCTGGTCTGCGTCTCCAGCGCGTACCCGGTGGTCGTGTCGGGCACATAGCCGCCCGCCGAACCGAAGGGGTACGGCCCGAAGTACTCGCTCAGCCAGTCGACCAGCTCCCCGGTCCGCTCGACGCTCGCCCGCGCCGCCCCGTCGTTCTCGCCGAGGTCCTTGCTGTAGGCGTTGACGACCGGAATGCCGCCCTCGGAAGTGCCGGTCGTGATGTCGAACCGCCCGACCGCCAGGGTGGTCAGATACGTGGCCTGCGGCTTGTTCTCGCGCCAGTTCCAGCGGGTCCAGCCCAGCTGTGAACTCGTCGACTGGAGCGTGCCGTTGGAGATGACCTGGATGCCGTCCGGCACCGCGACGGACACGTCGTAGGTGGCCTTGTCGAGCGGGTGGTCGTTGCTCGGGTACCACCACCAGGCAGCCTCGGGCTCGTCCGCCGCGACGGCGCCGTCCGGCGTGCGGTGCCACGTCGAGAAGCCGTACGCGCTCTTCGTCGACGGCACCCCGCCGTAGCGCACGACCACCGTGATCGACGTGCCCTCGGCGAGCGGCTTCTTCGGCGTGACCACCAGCTCGTGCTCGCCCGAGGCGGTGAACGCCGCCTTGGTGCCGTTCACCCGCACCTCGCTCACGTCCAGCAGGAAGTCCAGGTCGAAGCTCGACAGGTCCTGCGTGGTCTTCGCGAGGATCGTGGTCGTACCCTCCAACTCGTCCGTCGCGGGCCGGTACTGCAGCCGGACGTCGTAGTGGGAGACGTCGTAACCGCCGTTGCCGTAGTACGGATAGTAGGGGTCGCCGATGCCCGGTGCGCCCGGGGCGAAGCTCGCGGCCGATGCCGGGATCGCCAGCAGGAGGGAGGCCGCCGCCAGTGCGCACGGCGCGAGGATTCTGCGGTGCACGAGAACTCCAAGTCGTAGAGCCGAGAAGTCTGTTCGGAGCCTATTCAGACCCTGGGGGCTCTGACGTGTCCACAGCAGCCACTGTCACACGATCGCCATTCGGCCGACATGGGCGCACCCGGCCCAGGGATGCTTTCCGGCCACTCGGGAGAGTCATGTGCTCACTTTTGTACGGAAGTTGACCGGGGTGCCGTCCGCTGGGTCACATCCGAGGTCTGGTCGCCGAGACCCACTGGGCCACGAAGACCGGCACGCCGACCCCCGAGAAGGCCGGCTTCGTCACCGGGCCGCTCATCCGCGACCTGAGCCTGTCGGGCCCGTCGTGGGTCCACCGCCACCCCGAGCACCTCGACGGCCCACCTCTCCGCCGTCCTCGTCGGCCCCGGCCCCATCCGTGACCACGCCGACGCCGCCGAGGGCATCACCACCCTCACCGACCGCACCCGCTGGGGCGAGAGCACGGCACGGGCCGATCGTCGCGGGCACGGACCGCGGTCTGATCGATCCGCCGTCCACGAAGCCGACGCCGACCCTGGACCTGTCCCGTACGGCGGCCAGGGTGCCGCCGGCCGGTGGCGCGGACGCGTTCGCCCACGCCACCGCCGGGAGCACGACGGCGGCTCCCTCGGCGACGACCCTGGTCGGCGTACGGGTTCCGCCCACCACCCAGGGCGCCCCCCTGCCCGTCGGCTCCTACGCGGCGGCCGGGAAGGCCAGTCCGGCCGCCTCCCTGGCGCAGCCCCACGCCACCGTCACCCCGGCGCCGCCGTGGCCGTAGTTGTGCACCAGCACCCGGCCGCCCGGCAACAGTTGCCGTTCCAGCCGTACCGCGGGCCGCGCCGGACGCAGTCCCACGCGGTGCGCCAGCACCCGCGCCCCGGCGATCTCCGGCCGTACGGCCGCGCACCGGGCGACGATCTCGGCGGCGACGCGCGGATCGGGCTCCAGGGACCACGCGTCCTCCTCCGCCGTACCGCCGAGGATCAGCCCCTCCGGCTGCGGGAAGAAGTACGTGGACTCGGCGGCGTGTTCGGCGGCCGAGGTCAGCCAGGTCGTGATCCCCGGGTTCTCCACGACCACCAGCTGACCGCGCACCGGACGCACCGCCGGATCCGGGACCAGTGAACGGGCGCCGAGGCCGGTGCAGTTGACCACCACGCTAGCCGGCACCCCGGCCAGATCCGTCACCTCCCGCTGCTCCAGCAGCCCGCCGGCCTTCAGCAGCCGCTCCCGCAGCCACCCCAGATGGACCGGCATGTCGATCAGCGGCAGCCGCGCGGCCAGCGCGGCACCCGTGCCGGCGTCCGTCCTGGCCAGTCCTGGCACCCGCGCCGCCCACGCACCGAGTTCGTCCATCCGGACGCCGAGATGTACGCCCTCGACCATCCGTACGCCGGTCTCGCGCGCCTGCTCCGCCAGCCCCTCGTACACGGCGAGGGACGCAAGGGACCACTCGCCGACGAGTTGCTCCGGCTGGATGCGGTACGGCCACCACAGCGCACCGGCGACCGCCGAGGTGGTGCGTGCGGCGGGCTCGCGCGCCCACACCCGTACCCGTCTGCCGCTCCTGGCCAGGATCAGGGCCGTCGTCAGCCCGATGACCCCGCCGCCGACCACGATCACTTCGTCACTCAGCTCACGTTCCACGCGGGGACGTTAGCGGAATATGTCATGCCGCGCTCACATCCGTCCCGCTGTGGGAATACTCACAGCATGTCTGGCGTGCACGCGACCTTCGGCCTGGCACCGGCGATGCGGGCCGGCGGTGTCCTCGCCGACGGCGGCTACCAGCTCCACCGGGACTTCGTGGACTTCATCGTCGACGGACGCCCGCTGCTCTTCCAGCTCTCCGACCTGGACGCCGTCTCCCCGCTCGCCTCCGACGTCCCGCCCGCGATCTTCACCGCCCAGGTCCGCAGCCTGCTGCTGGAGACGGACGCCCCGCTCCCCGGCGGCCGCTACGTCGTCTACGGCTGCCCCGAGTGCGAGGACCTGGCCTGCGGCGCGGTCACCGCCGTCATCGAACGCGACGGCGAGGACTACGTGTGGCGGGACTTCGCCTGGCAGACCGACGAACACGCCGACCTGGAACTCAACGGCTACCACGGCATAGGGCCCTTCCGCTTTCGCGGTCGCCAGTACCGTGCCGCCCTGGGCGCCCTCGTCGACGGCGCCGGCGCATCGGCCGCGCCGCGCAGCCGCGTCCTGCTCATCGGCGCCCGCGTCGCCCTCCTCGCGCGCCTGGCCGCCGCCCTGCGCACCATCGGCATCGGCGCCGACATCACGCACGACGCCACCGACGTGCCCGCCGAGGAGCTGCACTCGTACGGCGCCGTCGCCTTCGGCAGCGCCGTCGGCGAGCCGGAGCGCGCCGCCGTACGCCGGGCCTTCGAGCAGGCCGGGGCCGACGTCCCCCATGTGGAGGGCCTGGCCCCGATCGTGCCGCTCCTCGTGGCGCAGATCGAACACGCCCTGGACCGCAGCCCCGTGGCGCAGCGCCGGCTCACCCGGCTGGTCGCCGCCGACGGCGAGGCGGGCATCGAGGTCACCTCACCGTGCCGGGTGCGCGTCATGGCGTACCGCCTCGACCGGCTCTCCCGCCCCCACGCCCAGGAGGTCTTCGACGGTGTCCTGGAACCCGGTCGCCACCGGATCGCCCTGGACGCGAAGGCGGTCAGGGGGGAGTCCTTCGTGGTGGCCCGCACCTCGGGAAGCGTGCTGGTGGAGGCCATGGCGAGGTGAAGGGCCACTAGGATCGGCCTTCTGATGACTGCCACCCTCGTCGCCAAGAATCTCGCCGCCGGACACGGCGACCGCTCGCTCTTCTCCGGGCTCGACCTCGTCGTCGCGCCCGGGGACGTGATCGGGCTGGTCGGCGCCAACGGCGCGGGCAAGTCCACGCTGCTGAAGATGCTCGCCGGGCTGACCGCGCCCGAGCAGGGCGAGCTGCGTCTCTCGCCGCCGACCGCGACCGTCGGCCATCTGCCGCAGGAGCCGGAGCGCAGGCCGGGCGAGACCGTACGGGAGTTCCTGGCCCGCCGCACCGGCGTCGCCGAGGCGCAGCGGGTGATGGACGACGCGACCCAGGCCCTGGTCGACGGGGCGCCCGGCGCCGACGACGCGTACGCCACCAGCCTGGAGCGCTGGCTGGACCTGGGCGGCGCCGACCTGGACGAGCGCGCCGAGGAGGTCGCCGATTCGCTGGGCCTCGCCGTCGACCTGGAGCAGCCGATGACGTCCCTGTCCGGCGGCCAGGCGGCCCGCGCGGGGCTGGCCTCGCTGCTCCTGTCCCGCTACGACGTGTTCCTGCTCGACGAGCCGACGAACGACCTGGACCTGGACGGCCTGGAGCGCCTCGAACGCTTCGTCACCGGCCTGCGGGCCGGAACGGTCGTCGTCAGCCACGACCGTGAGTTCCTCACCCGCACGGTCACCAAGGTCCTCGAACTCGACCTCGCCCAGCGGCAGATCAACCTCTACGGCGGCGGCTACGAGGCGTACCTGGAGGAGCGCGAGGTGGCCCGCCGGCACGCCCGGGACGAGTACGAGGAGTACGCCGACAAGAAGGCCGCCCTCCAGGACCGGGCGCAGACGCAGCGCGCGTGGATGGACAAGGGCGTGAAGAACGCCCGGCGCAAGGCCGGTAACGACAACGACAAGATCGGTCGCAAGTTCCGCAGCGAGGCCAGCGAGAAGCAGGCCGCGAAGGCCCGCCAGACCCAGCGCATGATCGAACGCCTCGAGGTCGTCGAGGAGCCCCGCAAGGAGTGGGAACTGCGTATGGAGATCGCGGCGGCCCCGCGTTCGGGCGCGGTCGTCGCCACGCTCCGGGACGCGGAGGTGCGACGCGGCGACTTCACGCTCGGTCCGGTGTCCCTGCAACTTGACTGGGCGGACCGGGTCGCCGTGACCGGCGCGAACGGCGCGGGCAAGTCGACGCTCCTGGCCGCCCTGCTGGGCCGCGTCCCGCTGGACGCGGGCCATGCCGCCCTCGGCTCGGGCGTCCTGATCGGCGAGGTCGATCAGGCCCGCAAGCTGTTCCACGGCCCCGAGTCCCTGCTGGACGCCTTCTGCACGGCCGTCCCGGACACGGAACCGGCCGAGGTCCGCACCCTGCTGGCCAAGTTCGGCCTGAAGTCGGCCCACGTCCTGCGCCCCGCGGCCACTCTCTCCCCGGGTGAGCGCACAAGGGCCGCCCTGGCCCTCCTCCAGGGCAGGGGAGTCAACCTCCTGGTCCTGGACGAACCGACCAACCACCTGGACCTACCGGCCATCGAACAACTGGAGTCGGCCCTGGACTCCTACACCGGCACGCTGCTGCTGGTCACCCACGACCGCCGCATGCTGGACGCGGTCCACGTGACCCGCCGTCTGGACGTGACGGACGGAAAGGTGACCGAACGCTGACGGGACGTCAGGAGCGCCCCGAAGGAGGCGCGGGGCGGTACCGGCATGCGGCTCCGCCGCGGGGGGCGCGAGCAGCCACGGTCGGCCCGCAGCCACCCGCGCCCCGTCGGTGAGCCGTCAGCGCCGCCCATTCTTCGGATCGAGCAATCCGGCCCGGCGCAGGGCATCGGCCATCGCGCTGTTGGCCGGGGGCGGTGCCTGGCGGGAGCCCCCGCCGCCGCCTCCGCCGCGCCCCTGCCGCTGCTGCGGCGGACGCCCGCCGCGCTGGCGTCGTTCGCCGCCCTCGCCCTGGCGGCCGCCCTGCGGTGCCGCCTCGTCGTCCAGGCGCAGGGTCAGGGAGATCCGCTTGCGCGGGATGTCCACGTCCAGGACCTTCACCTTGACGATGTCGCCCGGCTTCACCACGTCCCGCGGGTCCTTGACGAACGTCTTGGACATCGCAGAGACATGGACGAGGCCGTCCTGGTGGACGCCCACGTCCACGAAGGCGCCGAACGCGGCCACGTTCGTGACCACGCCCTCCAGGACCATCCCCGACGACAGGTCCGCGATCTTCTCCACGCCCTCCTTGAAGGTGGCCGTCTTGAAGGCAGGCCGCGGGTCGCGGCCGGGCTTCTCCAGCTCCTTGAGGATGTCCGTGACCGTCGGCAGACCGAACGTCTCGTCCACGAAGTCGGACGGCTTCAGCGAGCGCAGCACACCTGTGTTGCCGATGAGCGCGGCCACTTCCTGGCCAGACGTCTTCACCATGCGCCGCACCACCGGGTACGCCTCCGGGTGCACGCTGGAGGAGTCCAGCGGGTCCGAGCCGCCGCGGATGCGCAGGAAGCCCGCGCACTGCTCGTACGCCTTCGGACCAAGCCGGGACACGCTCTTCAGCTCCGCGCGGGAGGTGAACGGGCCGTTCGTGTCGCGGTGCGCCACGATGTTCTCGGCGAGGCCGGAGGTGATGCCCGAGACCCGGGCGAGCAGCGGGGCCGACGCCGTGTTCACGTCCACGCCGACGCCGTTCACACAGTCCTCGACGACCGCGTCGAGGGAGCGCGACAGCTTCACCTCGGACAGGTCGTGCTGGTACTGCCCGACCCCGATCGACTTCGGGTCGATCTTCACCAGCTCGGCCAGCGGGTCCTGCAGCCGGCGGGCGATCGACACCGCGCCGCGCAGCGACACGTCCATGTCCGGCAGCTCCTGCGAGGCGAACGCGGACGCGGAGTACACCGACGCGCCGGCCTCGGACACCATCACCTTGGTGAGCTTCAGCTCCGGGTGTTTGCCGATCAGTTCACCGGCGAGCTTGTCGGTCTCCCGGGACGCCGTGCCGTTGCCGATCGCGATCAGCTCGACCGCGTGCTCCTTGGCCAGCCGCGCCAGCTTGGCGATCGCCGCGTCCCACTTGTTCGCCGGGACGTGCGGGTGGATGACGTCCGTGGCGACGACCTTGCCGGTCGCGTCCACCACGGCCACCTTCACACCCGTACGGAAGCCGGGGTCCAGACCGAGCGTCGCGCGCGTGCCGGCCGGGGCGGCGAGCAGCAGGTCGCGCAGGTTGGCGGCGAACACGTTCACCGCCTCGTCCTCCGCGGCCGTACGCAGCCTGAGCCGCAGATCGATCCCGAGGTGGACCAGGATCCGGGTGCGCCAGGCCCAGCGGACCGTGTCCGCGAGCCACTTGTCGGCCGGGCGGCCGCGATCCGCGAGGCCGAACTTCGCCGCGACGATCCCCTCGTACGACGACACGACCGATGACGATTCAGCCGGTTCCTCCGGCTCCAGGGCGAGGTCCAGGACCTCCTCCTTCTCACCGCGCAGCATCGCCAGGATCCGGTGCGACGGCAGTTCGGTGAACGGCTCGGCGAAGTCGAAGTAGTCGGCGAACTTGGCGCCGGCCTCCTCCTTGCCCTCGCGCACCTTGGCGGCCAGCCGCCCGCGCACCCACATCCGCTCGCGCAGCTCGCCGATCAGGTCGGCGTCCTCCGAGAAGCGCTCGGTGAGGATGGCCCGCGCGCCGTCCAGCGCGGCCTGCGGATCGGCGACGCCCTTGTCGGCGTCGACGAAGGCGGCGGCAGCGGCGAGCGGCTCGACCGTGGGATCGCCGAGCAGCCCCTCGGCGAGCGGCTCCAGACCCGCCTCGCGTGCGATCTGTGCCTTGGTGCGCCGCTTCGGCTTGTACGGCAGGTAGACGTCCTCGAGCCGCGCCTTGGTCTCGGCCCCGCGGATCTGCGCCTCCAGCTCGTCGGTGAGCTTGCCCTGCTCACGCACCGACTCCAGGATCGCCGTCCGGCGCTCCTCCAGCTCCCGCAGATAGCGCAGCCGCTCCTCGAGCGTGCGCAGTTGCGCGTCGTCGAGCATCTCGGTCGCTTCCTTGCGGTAGCGGGCGATGAAGGGCACCGTCGAACCGCCGTCGAGCAGTTCCACCGCGGCCTTCACCTGCCGCTCCCGTACGCCGAGCTCCTCGGCGATCCTGCCTTCGATGGACCCTGCTGCCAGGGACCCGGGTGTCGTCACGATCCCGTACCGCCTTCTCACTGAGGTTGCGCGGCAATTGTGGCAGGTGACACCGACAACCGGGGCCCAGGGCACTCCCGAGCCACCGGCACGTCGCGCCGGGGGGTGGCAGGAAAGGTGGGAATCACGTCATTGCGGCCATCACCGGGCCCGCGAAGAATCGGTGACATGGCGCAGCACACACTCCGCAGCCTCCTTGTGGTTCTCTTCGACGACATGCAGAGCCTGGACGTCACCGGCCCGGTGGAGGTCTTCACGGGCGCCGAGGCATGCTCCCCGGGGACGTACCGGATCCGTACCGCGTCGCTGGACGGCGCTCCCGTGCGCACCTCCAGCGGGCTCACCGTCGTACCGGACGCGGCCCTCACCGACGAGCCGATGCCGCACACCCTCATCGTCCCCGGTGGGGCGGGCAGCCGCCGTCCCGATCCGGGTCTGATCGACTGGCTGCGCGCCCACGGCCCGCGACCCGAACGGCTCGTCTCCGTCTGCACCGGCGCGATCCTGCTCGCCCGGGCGGGACTCCTGGACGGCCACCGGGTCACCACCCACTGGGCCTACAGCGAGAAGCTGGCCCGCGACCACCCGGCCGTCGAGGTCGACCCCGACCCCATCTATGTGCGCGGCGGGGACATAGCCACCTCGGCGGGCGTCACCGCGGGCATCGACCTGGCCCTCGCGCTCGTCGAGGAGGACCTGGGCCGGGACGTGGCCCTCACCGTCGCCCGCCATCTGGTCGTCTTCCTGCGCCGGCCGGGCAACCAGGCGCAGTTCAGCGCCCAGCTCGTCGCGCAGACGGCCCGGCGCGAGCCGCTCCGGGAGGTCCAGCTGGGGGTCCCCCCACGCCCCCTGGGGCGTAGGGGGAGGATCACCGAGCACCCGGCCGACGATCTGAGCGTCGAGACCCTGGCCGCCCGTGCCCGCCTTTCCCCGCGGCACTTCGCCCGCGCCTTCCAGGCCGAGACCGGCACGACCCCGGGCCGCTACGTCGACCGCGTCCGCCTCGAACACGCCCGCCGCCTCCTGGAGGACACGCCCGACGGCGTCGAGGAGATCTCCCGTGCCAGCGGCTACGGCACACCGGAGGCCATGCGCCGCGCCTTCGTCAAGGCCCTGGGCGCCCCGCCGGCCGAGTACCGCCGCCGCTTCCGCCCCGCACCCGCAGTACCCGTCAACTGACCCACCCCTAGGGGGATTTCAGATGCAGATCGCCATCGTCCTGTACGACCGCTTCACCGCCCTCGACGCGGTCGGGCCCTACGAGACCCTCGGACGGCTCCCCGACTCGGAGACCGTGTTCGTCGCCGAGCGCACCGGACCCGTCCGCACCGACACCGGGAACCTCGCGCTCACCGCCGACCGCACCCTCGCCGACGTCCCGCGCCCGGACATCCTGGTCGTCCCGGGCGGCCCCGGCCAGACCCCGCAGATGGAGAACGAGGTCCTCCTGGACTGGCTGCGGACCGCCGACGCCACCAGCACCTGGACCACGTCGGTGTGCACGGGCTCGCTGCTGCTGGCCGCAGCCGGTCTCCTCGACGGCCGCCGCGCGACCTCGCACTGGCTGGCGCTCGACTTCCTGAAGCGGTTCGGCGCCCGACCCACCGGCGAGCGCGTGGTGTTCGACGGCAAGTACGTCACCGCCGCCGGCGTCTCCTCCGGCATCGACATGGGCCTCACCCTGCTCGGCCGGATCGCGGGAGACGACCACGCCCAGGCCGTCCAGCTGCTCACCGAGTACGACCCGCAGCCGCCCTACGACGCCGGGTCCCCGCAGAAGGCCCCGGCCCACCTCGTCGAGGAGTTCCGGAGCAACAGCCGCTTCATCCTGACGCAGGAACGCTCCAGGTGAAGCGCGGCCGACGGCGCTCCAGGAAGGCGGCGACCCCCTCGGCGGTGTCGCCGCTGCCGCGTGCCTGCCCGGTCCAGTACGGGTCCCGGTCCGCGCGCCCGTCGGCGAACTCCTTGGCCGCGGCCTGCGTCAGCTGCGACCGGGAGACCAGGATCCGGGTGAACTCGGCCACGCGCTTGGCCAGTTCGCCCTCCGGCAGCACCTCGTCGACCAGGCCCGTGCGCAGCGCCCGGCCGGCGTCGATCAACTCGCCCGAGAACAGCAGGTACTTGACGGCGGCCGGCCCCGTCAGCGACACCAGCCGCCGGGTCGAGGACGACGGATAGACGATGCCCAGCTTCGCCGGGGTCACCCCGAACAGCGCCCCCTCCTCGGCGAACCGCAGATCGCAGGCCGCCGCGAGCTGTGCACCGCCGCCCACGCAGTGCCCGCGCACAGCCGCCAGGGTCGGCTTGGGGAACGCCGCCAGCGCCTCCTCGGCGGCCACGGCGAGCCGCTGCGCCTCCTCGGGCGAACCCCGCAGGGTCGAGATGTCGGCCCCGGCGCAGAAGGTCCCGCCCTCACCGGTGAGCACCAGCGCTCGCACAGCCGGATCGGAGGCCAGCGCGTTCAGCAGCGGCGGCAGCGCGGCCCACATCGCGGCCGTCATGGCGTTGCGCTTGGCCGGGTGGTGCATGACGACGGTGGCGACGGAATCGGTGACCGAGTGCAACAACTGGGGCTCCATGCGGCGGATGCTATCCGGCCCCGCCGGACGGGAGACGGGGAAGGGCCACAGGTGAGAAACCCCACTTCGGAGTTACGGCATTACAGGCAAAGGGGATGAAAAGGGAAGGGGGTGGTGCGGGAGGCTGAGGAGGTCCCATGGCCGGATTCGGCAGGAGCCGGCGCCACGCGGCGAAGCTGTACCGCGGATTCGGACTGCTCACCGCCCTCGGCGTGATCCTGGTGCTGGCCGGACTCGTCGGGCTCGTCTACACCGGCGTCGCCACGCTCACCTCGATGCTCCTGTTCGGCTGGCTCCTGCTGATCGGCGGGATCGTGGGCCTGCTCCACGCCGTCCAGGCGCGCGGCACGAACTTCTTCTGGCTCGGCGTGATCGTGGCCGCGCTCAACATCGCGGCCGGTGTGGTGATCATGCGCAGGCCCGAGGCGGCCGCCGCGGCGCTTGCCATGTTCGCCGCCCTGCTCTTCCTGACCGGCGGCATCTTCCGGCTGGTCGGCGCGCTGGTCGTGCGCGGCCCCCAGCTCGGCTGGACCCTGCTCCTGGGCGCCTTCTATCTGCTGCTCGGCATCCTGGTCCTGGAGTCCTGGCCGAGCAGCAGCCAGTACGTCATCGGCTGCTTCTTCTCGCTCACCCTGCTCTTCGACGGCCTCGGCCTGATCGCCGCCGGTTTCGGCGGGCGCCGCGTCGTCGGCATGGTCGCCGAGGACCGCGTCAAACCCGTACAACCCTAAGAGGTCGCGAAACCGGCGCGGCAGGGACAGGACCAGTCCCACAACTGACCATGTCATACGCCAACGGTCAGATCCGCTCGATACCTGCTGACTTGTGTTCAGGTATCCGGAGTAGAGCGGTTCGTTACCAACACTCGACGTGTGGTGACAATCGAGCGCAAGGGCGGCGACCCAACGATGGACAACCACGGGCGCGGGTACGGCCCGCGCCCAGCGGGCGGCGGAGAACCTCTCGACGGCGTGCCTCTTCACGACGTACCCCCCGAGGGCCGGCCCTTCGACCGGCGGCCCGCCGAAACCCTGCCGCATCCGCTGCCGTACGAGGGGGTCTGGCGGTTCACCGCCGCCGCCGTCGACGCCTCGGTCCCGCAGGCCCGGCACGCCGTACGGGACCTGCTCCTGCGCCAGGGCGTGCCGGTCGGGGACGACACGGTCCAGGGGCTCCTGCTGATCGTCTCCGAACTGGTCACCAACGCGGTCAAGCACGCGGCGCTGCTGTCGCCCATGCTCGCCGTCGAGGTCGCCGTCGGCGCCGAGTGGGTGCGGGTGTCCGTGGAGGACAACCACCCCTACCGTCCGACCGCCCTGGAGGCCGACCACGGCCGGACCGGCGGCCGGGGCCTGCTCCTCGTGCGTGAGGTGGCCCGGGAGGCGGGCGGGGTGGTCGACGTGGAACACACGGCGAGCGGCGGCAAGGTGATCTGGGCAGCCCTGCCGCTCAAGCCCGCGCGCCTGCCGTACCGCTCGTAGGGCGTCTCACCAGCCCGCGGACGCGCCCGTCAGCTCCCTGATCGCCGGACGGGTCGCGTCCAGCACGGTCATGAACCAGGACGAGAAGGGGTCACGCGCATGCCGCTCGGCCAGCTCGGCCGGGGTCACGAACGCGGTCGCCCCGACCTCCTCCGGGTCGGGGCCGAGCGGTGCCTGCACCAGGCCGACGAACAGGTGGTTGTACTCCTGCTCGACCAGTCCGGAGGCCGGATCCGGGTGGTTGTAGCGGACCGTGCCCGCCTCGGCCAGCAGCGACGGGGAGACCCCCAGCTCCTCGAACGTCCGCCGGGCCGCAGCCGCGAACGGAGCCTCACCGGGGTACGGATGGCCGCAGCAGGTGTTGGACCACACGCCGGGGGAGTGGTACTTGCCCTGGGCCCTCTGTTGCAGCAGCAGCCTGCCGTGGTCGTCGAAGAGGAACACCGAGAACGCGCGGTGCAGCTGCCCCGGCGGCTGATGGGCGGAGAGCTTCTCCGCGGTACCGATCGTCACACCCTTCTCGTCAACCAGTTCCAGCAAAATCGCGTCTGCGGTGCCGTTCGACGAGCTGTGCGTCGCGGTGGCAGGTGTGATCGGCATACCCATCCTTCGCCTCGGTCTTCGCACCCCAAGTCTGCCGTACGAATCTGGCACTACCGGCACTAACCGGCACGTCCGCATGTCCCGTGCACGGCACGGACCACGGCCGCCCCGGTGGGTGCCGGAAGGGTGACCCGGTAGGTGATCGTGCCCTGCCCGTCCGACGCGGAACCGTCCGGGGTGCCCTTCCGGGAAGGACCCGCGGGCGCACCGGAGCGCTGCTTTCCACCCGGCGCGGCTCCGGGGCACGCGATCAGTGGCACAGGCCCGCCTCGTGCTCCGCGTGCCCGCCGGGCTCCAGCTGGAAGGTGCAGTGCTCCACGTCGAAGTGGTGTCCGAGGCAGCCCTGCAGTTCGTGCAGCAGCTTCTCGTTGCCTATGGCGTTCAGGACCTCCGAGCGGACGACCACGTGCGCGGACAGCACCGGCAGGCCCGAGGTGATGGTCCAGGCGTGCAGATCGTGTACCTCCTCCACGCCGTCCAGGGCCAGGATGTGCGCCCGTACCTCCGCCATGTCGACATTCTTGGGCGCCGCCTCCAGCAGCACGTCGAGGGTCTCGCGCAGCAGCCGCACCGTGCGCGGGACGATCATCAGGCCGATCAGCAGCGAGGCGATCGGGTCGGCGGGCTGCCAGCCCGTGGCGAGGATCACGGCCGCCGAGACGATCACGGCGACCGAGCCCAGCGCGTCCGCGGCCACCTCGAGGAACGCGCCGCGCACGTTCAGACTGTCCTTCTGTCCCCGCATCAGCAGCGTGAGCGAGATCATGTTCGCGGCCAGGCCGATCCCACCGAACACGATCATCAGGCCGCCCGCCGTGCCGGCCGGCGTGAAGAACCGCTGCACCGCCTCGTACAGGACGTAGCCGCCGACACCGAGCAGCAGCAGACAGTTGGCGAGGGCCGCGAGGATCTCGGCGCGCGCGAGGCCGAAAGTGCGGGTCGCACTCGGCGGCCGGGCGGCGAAGCGGATGGCGAGCAGGGCCATGCCCAGGCCCAGCGCGTCCGTCGCCATGTGCGCCGCGTCCGCGATGAGCGCGAGCGAGTTGGCGAGCACACCGCCCGTGATCTCCACCACCATGACGGCGAGCGTGATCCCCAGCGCCGCGCGCAGCCGTCCCCGGTACGCCGCTGTGGCCGTACCGGTGGCCGGCGCATGCGTGTGCGCGTGCCCGTGATCGTGCCCAGCCCCCATGTGAACCGCCTTCCCGTGTACGCGCCCGGGATCACAGTGAACTACGGGCGGGGGGTACCGGGCAACGCGGCACTGAACACCGTTGTCATGTGCCCTGACCTGCAGAAACGAACACCAGGTCAGGGCACCCTCAGTTCACTTCGCGTGGTGCAGCTGCCAGCCCCGCCAGGCCGACTCCACCATTTCGCGTACCCCGCGCCGCGCCCGCCAGCCCAGCACCTCCGCGGCCCGCTCGGCCGACGCGACCGCGCGCGGGGCGTCTCCCGGGCGACGGTCCTCGACGAGCGGCGCCCGGCGGTCGCCGGTGACCTCGCCGATCACCGAGATCAGCTCGCGGACGGAAACCCCCTCGCCGCGGCCGATGTTCACGGTCAGGTCGCCCGACAGGTCCTTCCCGTCGAGCCTGCGGGCCGCCGCCAGATGCGCCTCCGCGAGATCGGCGACGTGGATGTAGTCGCGGACACAGGTGCCGTCCGGCGTCGGATAGTCGGCGCCGAAGATCCGCGGGGCCTCGTCGCGGGTGAGCCGGTCGAACACCATGGGGACGATGTTGAACACGCCCGTATCCGCCAGCTCGGGTGCGCCCGCACCGGCCACGTTGAAGTAGCGCAGGCACACGGTCGTGATCCCGTGCGCCTGTCCCGCCGCCCGTACCAGCCACTCCCCGGCGAGCTTGGTCTCGCCGTACGGGTTCACCGGGGCGCACGCCGTGTCCTCCGTGATGAGGTCCACGTCCGGGTTGCCGTAGACCGCCGCCGACGAGGAGAACAGGAACCGCTCGATCCCGGCGCCCGCGACCGCCTCCAGGAGTGTGGCGAGACCACCCACGTTCTCCCGGTAATAACGAGTGGGCTGCGCCACGGACTCGGCGACCTGCTTGCGCGCCGCGAGATGGACGACGCCGGTCACGCCGTGCTCGGCGAGGACCCGCTCGAGCAGGCCCGCGTCCAGCGTGGAGCCCTCGACCAGCGGGACCTCCGCCGGCAGCCGCGCGGGCACCCCGGCCGACAGGTCGTCCAGCGCCACGACCCGCTCCCCGGCGCCCGCCATGGCCCGCGCCACATGCGCCCCGATGTATCCGGCCCCGCCGGTGATCAGCCACGTCATGGTCGCCCACCCTATGCCGACGCCCACGGGTCGTACCCAATGTCCCGGATGACCGGTACGGGGCCCGGCCGCACGGGAGGCGGTTTGTGGGGTGGGCCCCCGATCACCCATGATGATCGCGGCAAAGGCCGGGTCAGACCGTGTCGACCTAGCCATGAACGGTCGGTGAACAAGACCCTCCGGTCATCCGATAACCTCTGCCGACATGCCGCCCGGGTGCCACAGGCAGAGGGCGCCCCACCACGCAGAAGACCGGCGCCGGCGCGTCGGCACCCAGGGAGTGAGTTCGGTTGTCGACCGCCATCGTGACCGGCCAGCCGGTCCCCGGATCCTCGCTCGAGAGCGATCTGCGGTCCCTCGGCTTCGACGTGCGGAACGCCTCGGACGCCTCCGACGCCGAAGCCCTCCTCGCGGCGGTCCCGGCCGGTGAGCGTGTGGCCGTGGTCGACGCCCGCTTCGTGGGCCACCCGCACGCTCTGCGCCTCGGCCTGACCGACCCGCGCTTCCCGCTCGCCGCCGTCGCCGGCGCCGTGACCGCCCAGCCGGCCGGCCGCCAGGCCCTGACCCGCGCGGTGGCCCGGGAGACCTCGGCGGGCGGCGGTACGTCCCTCGCCGTGCACAGCCTCGCCGACCGCATCGTCACCGCGCTGGACGCCGACGGCGCCGACGTGCACCGCCCCGAGCTGGGCAGCCTGGTCGCCGCCGTCCCCACCGACCCCCAGTCCCGCAATGAGGCACGCCAGGCCGTCGCCGCCGTCGACGACGAGGCCGTACGCCTGAAGTCGGCCGTGAAGGCCCGCGACGGCTTCTTCACCACGTTCTTCATCAGCCCGTACTCGCGCTACATCGCCCGCTGGTGCGCCCGCCGCGGTCTCACCCCGAACCAGGTCACCACCGCCTCCCTGCTCACCGCCCTGATCGCGGCGAGCTGTGCGGCGACCGGCACCCGCGTCGGATTCGTCGCGGCCGGCGTCCTGCTGATCGCCTCGTTCGTCCTGGACTGCACCGACGGCCAGCTGGCCCGCTACTCGCTGCAGTACTCGACGCTCGGCGCCTGGCTGGACGCCACCTTCGACCGGGCCAAGGAGTACGCCTACTACGCGGGCCTCGCCCTCGGCGCGGCCCAGGCCGGCCATGACGACGTATGGGCCCTCGCCCTCGGCGCGATGGTCCTGCAGACCTGCCGTCACGTGGTCGACTTCTCCTTCAACGAGGCCAACCACGACGCCACCGCCAACACCAGCCCCACAGCGGCCCTCTCCGGCAAGCTCGACAGCGTCGGCTGGACGGTGTGGGTGCGGCGGATGATAGTCCTGCCCATCGGTGAACGATGGGCCATGATCGCCGTACTGACCGCTTTCACCACCCCCCGCATCACCTTCTACGCCCTGCTCGTCGGCTGCGCCCTCGCCGCCACCTACACCACGGCCGGCCGTGTGCTGCGGTCCCTGACGCGCAAGGCGCGGCGGACGGACCGGGCGGCACGTGCGCTGGCGGATCTCGCCGACAACGGCCCCCTGGCCGACGGCCTGGCCGCGTTGCTGCGCAGACGGTCCGGACAGAAGCGGCTCGGCTCGCCCCTGCTGTCCGCTTTCGCCGGCGCCGTGATGCTGCTTCTCGTGGCGGCCCTGGAGGGTTACGGCAACGGGCGCCTCGTCGCCTTCGGAGTCGTGTACGTCGGGGCCTCGGCCGCCGTGGTCGCAGCCCGGCCCCTCAAGGGCGCCCTCGACTGGCTCGTCCCCCCGCTCTTCCGGGCCGCCGAATACGGCACCGTCCTGATCCTCGCCGCTGAATCGAAGGTGAACGGAGCCCTTCCTGCGGCTTTCGGGCTGGTGGCCGCCGTCGCCTACCATCACTACGACACGGTGTACCGCATCCGCGGCAACGCCGGAGCGCCGCCGGCCTGGCTGGTGCGTGCCATCGGGGGGCAGGAGGGACGGACGCTGCTCGTCACCGTCCTGGCCGCGCTGCTCACCGGCTCGCAGTTCACGGTCGCGCTCACGGTCCTCGCCGTGTACGTGGCACTGGTGGTGCTCGCGGAGAGCATCCGCTTCTGGGTGACCTCTCATCTGAGGGGTGCGCCCGCCGTACACGACGAAGGAGAAACCGCATGATCGGCCTCGTGCTGGCGGCCGGCGCCGGACGGCGTCTACGGCCCTACACCGACAGCCTTCCCAAGGCTCTGGTGCCGGTGCGCTCCGCGGGGCCGGCGGGCATAGAGGACGGCATCACCGTGCTCGACCTCACGCTCGGCAACTTCGCCGAGATCGGTCTGACCGAGGTCGCGATCATCGTCGGCTACCGCAAGGAGGCCGTGTACGAGCGCAAGGCCGCCCTGGAGGCGAAGTACGGCCTCAAGCTCACCCTGATCGACAACGACAAGGCCGAGGAGTGGAACAACGCCTACTCCCTGTGGTGCGGCCGTGACGCCCTCAAGGACGGCGTGATCCTCGCCAACGGCGACACCGTCCACCCGGTCTCCGTCGAGCACACCCTGCTCGCCGCCCGCGGCGACGGCAAGAAGATCATCCTCGCCCTGGACACGGTGAAGAGCCTGGCGGACGAGGAGATGAAGGTCGTCGTCGACCCCGCCAGGGGCGTACGGAAGATCACCAAGCTGATGGACCCGGCCGAGGCCACCGGCGAGTACATCGGCGTCACGCTCATCGAGGGCGACGCCGCGCCCGAACTGGCCGACGCCCTCAAGGCCGTGTGGGAGACCGACCCCCAGCAGTTCTACGAGCACGGCTACCAGGAGCTGGTCGACCGGGGTTTCCGCATCGACGTGGCGCCGATCGGCGACGTTCCGTGGGTCGAGATCGACAACCACGACGATCTGGCCAGGGGACGGGAGATCGCGTGCCAGTACTGACCCGGCTCATCCCCTCGCCGGTCGTCGTGGACATCCGCCCGGGTGCCCTCGACGATCTGGCCGGTGTGCTGGCCGACGAGCGCATCTCGCACTCCGGCCGGCTCGCCGTCGCCGTCAGCGGTGGCTCCGGCGCCCGGCTGCGCGAGCGGATCGCCTCCACCCTGCCCGGCGCGACCTGGTACGAGGTCGGCGGCGGCACCCTCGACGACGCGATCCGGCTGGCCGGCGAGATGAAGGGCGGCCGCTACGACGCGGTCGTCGGCCTCGGCGGCGGCAAGATCATCGACTGTGCGAAGTTCGCGGCGGCGCGCGTGGGGCTGCCCCTGGTCGCCGTGCCGACGAACCTCGCGCACGACGGCCTGTGCTCGCCGGTCGCGACGCTCGACAACGACGCCGGGCGCGGCTCGTACGGTGTGCCGAACCCGATCGCCGCGGTCGTCGACCTGGACGTCATCCGCGAGGCCCCGGCCCGGTTCGTCCGCGCGGGCATCGGCGACGCCGTCTCCAACATCAACGCGATCGCGGACTGGGAGCTGGCGAACCGGATCAACGGCGAGAAGATCGACGGGCTGGCCGCCGCCATGGCCCGCCAGGCCGGTGAGGCGGTACTGCGCCACCCAGGCGGCATCGGGGACAACGACTTCCTCCAGGTGCTGGCCGAGGCGCTGGTGCTCACCGGTGTTGCGATGTCGATCTCGGGCGACTCCCGGCCCGCGTCGGGCTCCTGCCACGAGATCAACCACGCCTTCGACCTGCTGTTCCCGAAACGTGCCGCCAGCCACGGCGAGCAGTGCGGACTCGGTGCGGCCTTCGCGACGTATCTGCGCGGAGCCCACGAGGAGGCGGTGTACATGGCCTCGGTGCTGCGCCGGCACGGACTGCCCGTGCTGCCGGAGGAGATCGGCTTCACGGTGGACGAGTTCGTCCGCGTCGTGGAGTTCGCCCCGGAGACCCGGCCCGGCCGCTACACGATCCTCGAGCACCTCGACCTCAAGACCGACCAGATCAAGGACATCTACGCCGACTATGTCAAGGCCATCGGTAGCTGAACTCCGTCCGGTCGTGCACCCCGCCGGGGTGAAGGACCGGCGCAGCGGTGAGCACTGGGCGGGACGCCTCTACATGCGTGAGGTGTCGCTGCGGGTCGACCGCTACCTGGTGAACACCAGGATCACGCCCAACCAGCTCACGTACCTGATGACCGTCTTCGGCGTGCTCGCGGCCCCGGCCCTGCTGGTGCCGGGGATCGCGGGCGCCGTGCTCGGCGTGGTCGCCACCCAGCTGTATCTGCTGCTGGACTGCGTCGACGGCGAGATCGCCCGCTGGAAGAAGCAGTACTCGCTCGGCGGGGTCTACCTGGACCGCGTCGGCGCGTATCTCACCGATGCCGCCGTCCTGGTCGGCCTCGGCCTGCGCGCCTGCGACCTGTGGGGGAGCGGGCGCATCGACTGGCTGTGGGCTTTCCTCGGCACCCTCGCCGCGCTCGGCGCGATCCTGATCAAGGCCGAGACCGACCTGGTCGGCGTCGCCCGGCACCAGGCAGGCATGGCCCCGGTGAAGGAGGCGGCGGCCGAGCCGCGCTCCTCCGGCATGGCGCTGGCCCGCCGGGCCGCCTCGGCCCTCAAGTTCCACCGGCTGATCCTCGGCATCGAGGCGTCCCTGCTGATCCTGGTCCTGGCGATCGCCGACCAGATCAGGGGCGACCTCTTCTTCACCCGGCTCGGCACGGCCGTGCTCGCCGGGATCGCGCTGGTGCAGACCCTGCTGCACCTCGTCTCGATCCTCGCGTCGAGCAGGCTGAGGTGAGCGCCGTGGAGTCCACACCGAAGGTCGGCGCGGTCGTCATCACCATGGGCAACCGTCCCGACGAGCTCAGGGCCCTGCTCGACTCGGTCGCCAAGCAGGACGGCGACCCGGTCGAGGTGGTCGTCGTCGGCAACGGCTCACCGGTCCCGGACGTCCCCGAGGGCGTTCGGACCGTCGAGCTGCCCGAGAACCTCGGCATCCCGGGCGGCCGCAACGTCGGCATAGAGGCCTTCGGCCCCAGCGGCCGGGACGTCGACATACTGCTCTTCCTCGACGACGACGGGCTCCTCGCCCAGCACGACACCGCCGAGCTGTGCCGCCGCGCCTTCGCCGCGGACCCGGGGCTCGGCATCATCAGTTTCCGCATCGCCGATCCGGACACCGGCGAGACCCAGCGCCGGCACGTGCCGCGCCTCAGGGCAGCCGACCCGATGCGTTCCTCCCGGGTCACCACCTTCCTCGGCGGCGCCAACGCCGTCCGTACGCGGGTCTTCGCCGAGGTCGGCGGCCTGCCGGACGAGTTTTTCTATGCGCACGAGGAGACCGACCTGGCCTGGCGGGCCCTCGACGCCGGCTGGATGATCGACTACCGGTCCGACATGGTGCTTTACCACCCCACGACCGCCCCCTCCCGGCACGCGGTCTACCACCGCATGGTCGCCCGCAACCGCGTCTGGCTGGCCCGCCGCAACCTCCCCGCCCCGCTGATCCCGGTCTATCTCGGGGTGTGGCTGCTGCTGACCCTGGTGCGCCGCCCCTCGCGGCCCGCGCTCAGTGCCTGGTTCGGCGGGTTCCGGGAAGGCTGGTCCACGTCCTGCGGAGTCCGCCGGCCGATGAAGTGGCGTACGGTGTGGCGGCTGACCCGACTGGGCCGGCCACCGGTGATCTGACAAGCTCGACCGTGAGGATCCGCGCCTCTCGACGACGCGCGGACGACTCGAAGACGAACTCGAAGACGAAAGTTTCCACCAGTGAGTGAGACAACCCATGACGGCACGGTCGCGGTGACCGCGACCCCGTCGCCCGACGAGGGACTGCCGGCGGCACAGCTCGCCGCCAAATACGGGCTCGCCGTGAGCGGAGCCCGTCCGTCGCTCGTCGAGTACGTCCGTCAGCTGTGGGGGCGGCGCCACTTCATCTTCGCCTTCTCCCGGGCGAAGCTGACGGCGCAGTACAGCCAGGCCAAGCTCGGCCAGCTCTGGCAGGTGGCGACCCCGCTGCTGAACGCGGCCGTCTACTACTTCATCTTCGGTGTCATCCTGCACGCCAGCCGCGGCATGTCCCAGGACGTGTACATCCCGTTCCTGGTCACGGGCGTGTTCGTCTTCACGTTCACCCAAAGCTCGATCATGTCGGGCGTCCGGGCGATCTCGAGCAACCTCGGTCTGGTCCGCGCGCTGCACTTCCCGCGCGCCTCGCTGCCGATCTCGTTCGCGCTCCAGCAGCTCCAGCAGCTGCTGTTCTCGATGATCGTGATGTTCGTCTTCGTGGTCGGCTTCGGCAATCTGCCCGGGCTGTCCTGGCTGCTGATCCTGCCGGTCCTGCTGCTGCAGTTCCTGTTCAACACCGGACTCGCGCTGATCGTGGCCCGCCTGGGCGCCGCGACGCCGGACCTCGCCCAGCTGATGCCCTTCATCCTGCGTACCTGGATGTACACGTCCGGCGTGATGTTCTCCATCAACAGGATGATGGAGGGCCGCCCCGAGTGGGTCGTCCGCCTGCTGCAGGTCAACCCGGCCGCCGTCTACATGGATCTCATGCGCTTCGCGCTCATCGACGACTACGGCGCCTCGAACCTCCCGCCGCACGTGTGGGCCATCGCCTTGTTCTGGGCCGTGGTCGTCTTCGGCGGCGGCTTCGTGTACTTCTGGAAGGCGGAGGAGCGGTACGGCCGTGGCTGAGGAGAACACCACCCCCACCGTCATCGCGGACGACCTGCACATCGTCTACCGCGTCAACGGCGCGAAGACCGGCAAGGGCAGCGCCACCGCGGCGCTCAGCCGGATCCTCAAGCGCGGCTCCGGCGACGCGGCGCGGGGCGTGCGCAAGGTGCACGCCGTGCGGGGCGTGTCATTCGTCGCCCACCGGGGCGAGGCCATCGGCCTGATCGGCTCCAACGGCTCCGGCAAGTCCACCCTGCTGCGGGCCATCGCCGGCCTGCTGCCCGCCGAGAGCGGCAAGGTCTACACCGACGGCCAGCCCTCCCTCCTTGGTGTCAACGCCGCCCTGATGAACGACCTCACGGGCGAGCGGAACGTCATATTGGGCGGGCTCGCCATGGGGATGTCCCGTGAGGAGATCAGGGAGCGTTACCAGCAGATCGTCGACTTCTCCGGCATCAACGAGAAGGGCGACTTCATCACCCTCCCGATGCGTACCTACTCCTCCGGCATGGCGGCCCGGCTCCGCTTCTCCATCGCCGCCGCCAAGGACCACGACGTCCTCATGATCGACGAGGCGCTGGCGACCGGTGACCGCAAGTTCCAGAAGCGCTCCGAGGAACGCATCCGCGAGCTGCGCAAGGAGGCCGGCACGGTGTTTCTGGTCAGTCACAGCAACAAGTCGATCCGCGACACCTGCGACCGGGTCCTGTGGCTGGAGCGCGGTGAGCTGCGCATGGACGGCCCGACCGACGAGGTACTCAAGGAGTACGAGAAGTTCACGGGCAAGTAGTGGCATTTCACCCGGGGCCACGCCGGAACCTTTCCGGCGGGGCTCCGCGTCTGCAAAGGAAAGGTCAACTCCGTGGTCGCTTAGGAATCTTGACAGCAATCGGTGTGTTGTTGTGATGTGCAGGACACCCCGGCGGACCTTGATGCGTTGTACAACGTAAGCTGTACCGGTCCCGGAAAGCGGCAAGTGGGGCGATAATGCGCGACACCCTGCGCCGGTGCCGTCCCACGGACGGCCGGGCGGCGTGTCCGAAATAGTGAGTATTGGATCGGCAGTGTAGAACGGGAGATGTGACGGCAATGGCTACGGAAACTCCCCAGCTCAACGCAGCATGTGCCGTCCCCGTCCAGGGCAGCGCGCGGTGACGGGAACCGACACGCCGCGTACCCGAGATCCCGAGCGCGGCACGCTCGACAAGGCCGCGCACGAAAACTTCCCCGTGGCCCCGTTCTTCCTGCCCAGGGCCTGGCGCGACGATCTGATGGCCGTGTACGGCTTCGCGCGCCTCGTCGACGACATCGGAGACGGCGATCTCGCCCCCGGTGGCGCCGACGCACGTCTGCTCGGCGTGTCGCCCGAGGACGCCGAGGACCGCCTGCTCCTGCTGGACGCCTTCGAGGCCGACCTGAACCGCGTCTTCGACGCCACCCCCCACCACCCCATCCTGCGCCGCCTCCAGCCCGTGGTCCGCCGCCGCGACCTCACTCCCGAGCCCTTCCTCGGGCTGATCGCCGCCAACCGCCAGGACCAGCTCCTCAAGCGCTACGAGACCTACGACGACCTCCTCGCGTACTGCGAACTGTCCGCCAATCCCGTCGGCCGCCTCGTCCTCGCCGTCACCGGCACCTCGACCCCCGAGCGGACCCGCCTCTCCGACTCGATCTGCACGGCACTCCAGATCGTCGAACACCTCCAGGACGTCGCCGAGGACCTCGGCCGCGACCGGATCTATCTCCCCGCCGTGGACATGAAGCGGTTTCATGTCCAGGAGGCGGATCTCGCCACGAAAACCGCGAGCGCATCGGTGCGCGCCCTGGTTGCATACGAAGCGCAACGCGCCCGCGATCTGCTGAATGAAGGCGCCCCCTTGGTGGGTAGCGTCCACGGCAGGTTGAAGCTGCTGCTTGCCGGGTTCGTGGCAGGGGGAAGGGCGGCGATCCGCGCGATCGCCGCCGCCGAATACGACGTACTTCCCGGCCCGCCCAAGCCCGGCAAGGTCCAGCTGCTGCGCGAGGTGGGCGTGACCCTGCGAGGAGAGGGGTGATCCGGACCGTGGAGTCGGAACCACACGTGTCCGCACCGGTACTCGCCGCCTACAGCTACTGCGAGGCCGTCACCGGGCAGCAGGCCCGTAACTTCGCGTACGGCATCAGACTGCTGCCGACGCCCAAGCGCCGCGCGGTGTCCGCGCTCTACGCCTTCTCGCGGCGCGTCGACGACATCGGGGACGGCACGCTGGCGGGCGATGTCAAGGTCGCGCGGCTCGAGGACACCCGGGCCCTGCTCACGCGGGTGCGTGAGGGAGCGGTCGCCGAGGACGACACCGACCCGGTCGCCGTCGCCCTCGCCCATGCCGCCGGCGCGTTCCCGATCCCGCTCGGCGGCCTGGACGAGCTGATCGACGGCGTGCAGATGGACGTGCGGGGGGAGACCTACGAGACCTGGGACGACCTGAAGGTCTACTGCCGCTGCGTGGCCGGTGCCATCGGGCGCCTCTCGCTGGGCGTGTTCGGTACGGAACCGGGAGCGCGCGGCGCCGAGCGCGCATCCGAGTACGCCGACACGCTGGGCCTCGCACTGCAGCTCACCAACATCCTCAGGGACGTCCGCGAGGACGCCGAGGGCGGCCGTACCTATCTGCCCGCCGACGACCTCGCCAAGTTCGGCTGCTCGACGGGGTTCAACGGCCCCACTCCACCCGAGGGCTCCGACTTCGCGGGTCTCGTGCACTTCGAAGTGCGACGGGCACGCGCCCTTTTCGCCGAGGGCTACCGGCTGCTGCCCATGCTCGACCGGCGCAGCGGCGCCTGTGTCGCCGCCATGGCCGGGATCTACCGCCGGCTGCTCGACCGCATCGAGCGTGAGCCGGAGGCGGTGCTGCGCGGCCGGGTCTCGCTGTCCGGACGCGAGAAGGCGTACGTCGCCGTGCGCGGGCTGTCCGGTCTGGACGCCCGGCACGTGTCCCGGCAGACCGTCAGGAGGCGCGCCTGATGGACGCCATGGGCCCAGGCGACCCCGCCGGCGACAGGCGGGACGCAACCCTCCGCTCCGCAGGGGCGTCCCTGACTGCGACGGCCCGCCGTGCACCGTTCGACGGGTACGGCCGGCGCGCACGGGAGGGTGCACGATGACCGACGGCACGCGGCCCGAGCAGCCGCAGCCCCACACACCGGGACACACCGGGCGCTCCGCCGTCGTGGTCGGTGGCGGGCTCGCGGGCATCACCGCGGCGCTCGCGCTCGCCGACGCCGGCGTACACGTCACCCTGCTCGAGGGCAGGCCGAGACTGGGCGGTCTCGCCTTCTCCTTCCAGCGCGGCGAACTGACCGTCGACAACGGCCAGCACGTGTACCTGCGTTGCTGCACCGCCTACCGCTGGTTCCTCGACCGCATCGAGGGCACGGCGCTGGCACCGCTGCAGGACCGTCTCGACGTGCCCGTCCTCGACGTCGCCAAACCCGAGGGACGGCGGCTCGGCAGGCTGCGGCGCGACCCGCTTCCCGTACCCCTCCACCTGGGCCGGAGCCTGGCCACCTATCCGCACCTCTCGCTCGCCGAGCGTGCCGCGGTCGGGCGTGCCGCGCTCGCGCTCCAGGGGCTCGACCTCGCCGATCCGACCTTGGACTCCCAGGACTTCGGCAGCTGGCTGGCCGCGCACGGCCAGTCGGCGCGTGCCGTCGAAGCCCTGTGGGACCTGGTCGGGGTCGCCACCCTCAACGCGGTCGCGGGCGACGCCTCGCTGGGGCTCGCCGCGATGGTGTTCAAGACCGGTCTGCTGTCCGACCGGGGCGCGGCCGACATCGGCTGGGCGCGCGTCCCGCTCGGGGAACTGCATGACCGGCTGGCCCGCAAGGCGCTCGACTCCGCGGGCGTCCGTACCGAGGTCCGTACACGCGTCACCTCCGTCTCTATGAACGGGAACGGACGCTGGAGCGTTCAGGTTCCCGGCGAGACACTCGAATCCGACGCGGTCGTCCTCGCCGTACCCCAGCGCGAGACGCACGACCTGCTGCCGGACGGCGCCCTGGACGCCCCCGACCAGCTGCTGGGCATCGGCACCGCGCCGATCCTCAACGTCCATGTCGTCTACGACCGCCGGGTGCTCACCAAGCCGTTCTTCGCGGCCCTGGGCACCCCGGTGCAGTGGGTCTTCGACCGCACGGAGGCCTCCGGGCTGACGAGCGGCCAGTACCTGGCAGTGTCCCAGTCGGCCGCGCAGGACGACATCGACACACCGGTCGCCGCGCTGCGCGAGCGCTATCTGCCCGAACTGGAGCGGTTGCTGCCCGCCACACGTGGCGCCGAAGTCAGGGATTTCTTCGTGACCCGGGAGCGCACGGCGACGTTCGCCCCCACCCCAGGCGTCGGGCGGCTGCGGCCCGGCGCTCGCACCAGGACTCCCGGCCTGTACCTGGCCGGAGCGTGGACCGCCACCGGGTGGCCCGCGACCATGGAGAGTGCGGTCCGCAGTGGAGTCAGCGCGGCCGACGCCGCGTTGAACGCTCTGGGCCGGCCCCGCCCCCGTCACCTCTTCGAACTCGAGGAGGCGGCGTGACGCTCGAGCAACAGGTGGCAGGCCCCCGCACCCCCGGTACCGCAACAAGAGGAGAGACTGTGCCCACTGTGCCCCCGGCTGCGACGCCCGCTCGAAGGGCCGCGGTGGACGTGACCGTGCTCCTGGAGCGCGGCCGGACCCTGGCCACACCGGTACTGCGGGCCGCGATCGACCGCCTGGCCGCTCCGATGGACACCGTCGCCGCTTACCACTTCGGCTGGATCGACGCCGCGGGCAATCCCGCCGACGGCGACGGCGGCAAGGCCGTGCGACCCGCCCTCGCCGTGCTCTCCGCCGAGGTCACCGGTGGCGCTCCCGAGACCGGCATCCCCGGTGCGGTCGCCGTCGAGCTGATCCACAACTTCTCGCTGCTGCACGACGACCTGATGGACGGCGACGAACAGCGCCGGCACCGCGACACCGTCTGGAAGGTGCACGGCCCCTCCCAGGCGATCCTGGTCGGCGACGCCCTGTTCGCGCTGGCCAACGAGATCCTGCTGGAGCTCGGCACGGTCGAGGCCGGCCGCGCCACCCGCCGGCTGACCACCGCTACCCGCGCCCTGATCGACGGTCAGGCGCAGGACATCTCCTACGAGCACCGCGACCGCGTCAGCGTCGCCGAGTGCCTGGAGATGGAGGGCAACAAGACCGGCGCCCTGCTGGCCTGCGCCTCCTCCATCGGCGCGGTGCTCGGCGGCGCGAACGACCGCACCGCCGACACACTGGAGAAGTACGGCTACCACCTCGGCCTCTCCTTCCAGGCCGTCGACGACCTCCTCGGCATCTGGGGCGACCCGGAGGCCACCGGCAAGCAGACCTGGAGCGACCTGCGCCAGCGCAAGAAGTCCCTGCCGGTCGTGGCCGCGCTCGCTGCGGGCGGCCCCGCCTCCGAGCGGCTCGGCGAGATGCTCGCCGCCGACGCCAAGAGCAGCGACTTCGAGAACTTCTCCGAGGAGGAGTTCGCGGCCCGCGCCGCCCTCATCGAGGAGGCCGGCGGCCGCGAGTGGACCGCCGAAGAGGCGCGCCGTCAGTACACCATCGCCATCGAAGCCCTCGACGCCATCGACATGCCCGACCAGGTACGGGACCGGTTCACGGCGCTCGCCGACTTCGTCGTCGTACGAAAGAGATGATCACTATCGTTCGCATGACCCTCGCGTAGTCGCCGGCCGGTGTCGAGGGATGACGGACACCGGCCGACGGCGGACCCACAGCAGCACGACTCGCACGACTGCACGAAGGGGAAGCCATGACAGCGACGACCGACGGAAGCACCGGGGCCACCCTGCCGCCCCGCGCTGCCTCGGCCACCCGAACCGACCTCACGATCCCCGCGGCGGCCGGGGTACAAGAAGCCGCCGCACGCGCCGTTCAGCGCGCCACCGACTTCCTGCTCTCGAAGCAGGACGCCGGGGGCTGGTGGAAGGGCGACCTCGAGACGAACGTCACGATGGACGCCGAGGACCTGCTCCTGCGCCAGTTCCTGGGCATCCAGGACGATGTGACGACCCGCGCCGCCGCGCTCTTCATCCGAGGCGAGCAGCGGGAGGACGGCACCTGGGCCACGTTCTACGGCGGCCCCGGTGAACTGTCCACCACCGTCGAGGCGTACGTCGCCCTCCGGCTGGCCGGCGACGAACCCGACGCCCCGCACATGGCGAAGGCCTCCGCGTGGATCCGCGAGCGCGGCGGCATCGCCGCCTCCCGCGTGTTCACCCGGATCTGGCTGGCGCTGTTCGGCTGGTGGAAGTGGGAGGATCTGCCCGAACTCCCGCCGGAGCTCATCTACTTCCCCAAGTGGATGCCGCTCAACATCTACGACTTCGGGTGCTGGGCCCGGCAGACCATCGTGCCGCTGACCATCGTCTCGGCGAAGCGGCCGGTGCGACCCGCGCCGTTCCCGCTCGACGAGCTGCACACCGACCCGGCCAACCCCAATCCGCCGAAGCCGCTGGCGCCCGCGGCGAGTTGGGACGGCGCCTTCCAGCGCCTCGACAAGGCCCTGCACCAGGCCCGCAAGGTCATGCCACGCAGGCTGCGCAAGGCCGCGATGAACTCCGCCGCCCGCTGGATCATCGAGCGACAGGAGAACGACGGCTGCTGGGGCGGCATCCAGCCCCCGGCGGTGTACTCGATCATCGCTCTGTATCTGCTCGGCTACGACCTCGAACACCCCGTGATGCGCGAGGGCCTGGCGTCGCTGGACCGGTTCGCCGTCTGGCGCGAGGACGGGGCCCGGATGATCGAGGCCTGTCAGTCGCCCGTCTGGGACACCTGCCTCGCCGCCATCGCGCTGGCCGACGCGGGCGTGCCCGCCGACCATCCGCAGCTCGTCAAGGCGGCCGACTGGATGCTCGGCGAGGAGATCGTCCGGCCCGGCGACTGGGCCGTACAGCGTCCCGGGCTGCCGCCGGGCGGCTGGGCGTTCGAGTTCCACAACGACAACTACCCCGACATCGACGACACCGCCGAGGTGATCCTCGCGCTGCGCCGCGTGAAGCATCACGACCCGGAGCGGGTGGACCGGGCGATCGGGCGCGGGGTGCGCTGGAACCTCGGGATGCAGTCGAAGAACGGGGCCTGGGGCGCCTTCGACGTCGACAACACCAGCCCGTTCCCCAACAAGCTGCCGTTCTGCGACTTCGGCGAGGTCATCGACCCGCCCTCGGCCGACGTCACCGCGCACGTCGTCGAGATGCTCGCGGCGGAGGGGCTCTCCCACGACCCGCGCACCCGGCGCGGCATCACCTGGCTGCTGGCCGAACAGGAGCAGGACGGCTCGTGGTTCGGGCGCTGGGGCGTCAACTACATCTACGGCACCGGGTCCGTGGTGCCCGCGCTGACCGCCGCCGGCCTGCCCGGCTCGCACCCGGCGATCCGCCGGGCCGTGACCTGGCTGGAGTCCGTGCAGAACGACGACGGCGGCTGGGGCGAGGACCTGCGCTCCTACAAGCACGTCAAGGAATGGAGCGGCCGCGGTGCCTCCACCGCCTCCCAGACCGCGTGGGCGCTGATGGCGCTGCTCGCGGCGGGGGAGAAGGACTCGAAGGCGGTGGAGCGCGGCATCGAGTGGCTGGCCGCCACCCAGCGGGAGGACGGCTCCTGGGACGAGCCGTACTTCACCGGCACCGGCTTCCCCTGGGACTTCTCCATCAACTACCACCTCTACCGGCAGGTCTTCCCGCTGACCGCGCTCGGCCGGTACGTGCACGGCGAACCCTTCGCGAAGAAGCCGCTCGCCGAGGCCGAGGGGAGCTGATGAGCACCCAGCCCGCTCCGGCCCCGCTGCTGATCGCCTGCGCGCTCGGCATCGAGCACCTCGCCCTGCGCGCGGGCCATCGCACGGGCACCGGCGGGCCGGTCTCCGTCCACCGCACCGGCATGGGACCCAAGGCGGCCGAACGTGCCGTCACCCGGCTGCTCGCCGACCCGGCCCTGTCCGGGGCCGCCGTGCTGGCCACCGGGTTCTGCGCGGGACTCGCCCCCGGCATGCACCCCGGCGACCTCGTCGTCGCCGAGGAGACCCGGGACCCGCGCGGCACCGTGCCGTGCGTGGGTACCGAACTGCTGGTCAAGGAACTCGTGCGCACCGTCCCGGGGCGCACCGTCCACACCGGGCCCCTCACCGGGTCCGACCACGTCGTCCGCGGTCACGAACGGTCCGACCTGTTCGCGACCGGCGCGATCGCCGTCGACATGGAGTCGGCCGCCACGCTCCTGAGCGCCGTACGGACGGGCGAGCGCCCGGTTGCGGCCCTACGGGTGGTGGTGGACGCTCCAGAACATGAACTCGTCCGGATCGGCACGCTACGCGGCGGAATATCGGCTTTCCGCGTCCTCAGGTCCGTACTTCCCGTTTTTTATGAATGGCACCGTTCTTTGCTGCTCCCCCGGAGGTGAGCCAGATGGCCATGCCGCTGCGCCAGTCCATCAAGGTCGCAACATACCTGGCTGAACAGAAGATCCGCAGGCGCGACAAGTTCCCGCTCATCGTCGAGCTGGAACCGCTCTTCGCCTGCAACCTCAAGTGCGAGGGCTGCGGCAAGATCCAGCACCCGGCCGGTGTGCTCAAGCAGCGCATGCCGGTCGCCCAGGCCGTGGGGGCGGTGCTCGAATCCGGTGCGCCGATGGTCTCCATCGCCGGCGGCGAGCCCTTGATGCACCCTCAGATCGACGAGATCGTGCGGCAGTTGGTGGCGAAGCGGAAGTTCGTCTTCCTGTGCACCAACGCCATGCTGCTGCGCAAGAAGATGGACAAGTTCACGCCTTCCCCCTACTTCGCCTTCGCCGTGCACATCGACGGGCTGCGCGAGCGGCACGACGAGTCCGTTGCGAAGGAGGGCGTGTTCGACGAGGCCGTGGCGGCCATCAAGGAGGCCAAGCGGCGCGGCTTCCGGGTCACCACCAACTCGACCTTCTTCAACACGGACACCCCGCAGACCATCATCGAGGTGCTCAACTTCCTCAACGACGACCTCCAGGTCGACGAGATGATGATCTCGCCCGCCTACGCCTACGAGAAGGCGCCCGACCAGGAGCACTTCCTGGGCGTGGAGCAGACCCGCGAACTGTTCAAGAAGGCCTTCGGGGGTGGCAACCGGCGCCGCTGGCGGCTCAATCACTCGCCACTGTTCCTCGACTTCCTCGAGGGCAAGGTCGACTTCCCGTGCACCGCGTGGGCGATCCCGAACTACTCCCTCTTCGGCTGGCAGCGCCCCTGCTACCTGATGAGCGACGGCTACGTGCCGACGTACCGCGAACTCATCGAGAAGACCGACTGGGACAAGTACGGCCGCGGCAAGGACCCGCGCTGCGCCAACTGCATGGCGCACTGCGGCTATGAGCCCACCGCCGTCCTCGCCACCATGGGCTCCCTCAAGGAGTCGCTGCGTGCCATGCGCGAGACGGTCTCCGGAAACCGGGAGTGACGTCATGACCGCCATTCCTCTGGGCGTTCCCGAGGTACCGGTCCGGCCGATCGCCGAGCGGCGCGTGTCGCGGCAGATCCACGTCGGGCCGGTGGCGGTCGGGGGCGGGGCGCCGGTGTCGGTCCAGTCGATGACCACGACCCGTACGTCCGACATCGGGGCCACGCTG